>CAVVMK010000009.1:0-496483 GCA_963749425.1 uncultured delta proteobacterium | reverse complement strand
TTTATTTCAACAATTTGGCTTAAAACATCACTTTCTGTTATTTTGGTTCTATCAGATATATTTATGATATTAAATACCAACGGCAGCATCTTTTCTTCAGGAACAGCATACCGTCCATACATTTTAGCAAAAATTTCAAATTCATCCCATCTTTGTTGATTAATAGGTGGCTTTTCAAGTATTGATTTCCAGTTTTGGTGATTATAAAGCCGCAATTCTTCATTTTGTCCAATGGACTGGGATGCAAAAAAAATAAGTACTAATGTCAATAAAACATAAAATCTACACTTGGCGTTTGTGAATTTGTAGAGTAATGTAATCATTTTTAAAATTTTATTTGATAATAATTAAGGTTTTGTAACAAATATTTTGTAATTAGCATTTTATTCTTTATGCTCATTATACTTTTACTTTGGAAAAAATTCTTATGAAACGCCACTTTATTTCGAGTAAACTTTCCATAATTTGTAATTTATCAATTATATTATATCTAATGGACGAAAGTTTGTTAATGCTTTTCGATGCTAAACGTTTTTTAAGTGGCTATGTAAGTGTATAAAATCCTTTCGAGTACAAATATAAAAGACTTTTTCAATTAGTGAGTATTTTTGCATCAGATAATAGATAGAAATTAGCAAATAAGGTGTGGAGTGAATTTTTTCCGATGCCTTTAGGCTCGGTTAAGAAGTTTGTGAGGTACGAACACTATAACCCACATTAATCACCAGAAAATCTATTACAGCTTGAAACTACTTCAAAATATGGAGTTTTCAAATGCACCGTAGCTCTGCTATGCCTTATTTTCCAAATCTCCATATTTTCTTGTATTTCCAACCTTCATGACGAAGTTCTGGTGAATAATGTGGGTTTTTCAGGGTATACAGCCTTGAGCCTTGAATATGCCATAAAAACATACCACCAGAGGTGGTAATATAAAGAAGAAAGAAGTCTAGGGGCAGCGGGCCAGATGGTGCATACAGGAGAAATGTGAGGTACAAACTATGGCTGTGTGTATCAGATGGCCCCACATGGCTGCCCCAAAATCAAGTAAAATGAGCTGCGGTAGATGTGCCATGCATACACATGATGTAAATGTAATGATCCCAAAGGGTACATGATGTGGATGCGATGGCACAGATACAGATAGCAGTGAAAGTGCAGCGTTATGGTGTGTCGTGATCGTGTCTGTGTCATACCCCGCTCTGTAAGAGTGACAGAGTACCTGAAATGAGCAGTGCAACGTAAACGAATGAAGGGTCTCTGGCAGGTACCCGATCCCGATCTCCTGGTCGGTATGTTCGTCCAGAAGGAAGCCCTGCTCAGTTCACAGATTGAGGGGACACAATCGTCACTGGTCGATGTCCTGGGGGCGGACGAGGATCATGTGCCGACGGCGGATGTCGGCGAGGTTATCAACTACATCAAGGCGATGCGCCACGGCCTGAAGCGGTTGCGGGACGATGACTTTCCGATGTCGCTCCGGCTGCTCCGGGAACTTCACGGCGTGCTGATGCAACAGGTACGCGGCGGTGCCGTGCACTTGACTCCCGGTGAATTTCGTACCAGCCAGAACTGGGTAGGCGGAACCAGCCCCGCCAACGCACGCTTCGTGCCGCCGCCGCGCGAGGCCATGAGCGATGCCCTCGATGCTTTCGAGAAGTATCTGTTTGCCGAAGACGACCTGCCGCCCCTGGTTCGCTGCGGCTTGCTGCACTACCAGTTCGAGACCATTCACCCCTTCAACGATGGCAACGGCCGTATCGGTCGCCTATTGATCGCTCTCTACCTGGTGTGGAAGGGAATTCTCGACGAGCCGATGCTTTATTTGAGCGCCCATTTGAAAGCGCACCAGCAGGAATACTATGACCGGTTGACCCAGGTCCGTATCGATGGCCACTTCGAAGCATGGACACGGTTTTTCCTGGAAGGGATATGTGAGGTATCGAAGCTGGTGGTAGACACGACCCGGCGTATCCAGGCCCTTGAACGTGCTGATGCGGACCGCCTGGTGGCGGCCGGGGAAGGGGCGCACGGGCTTACCCTGCTGCGCGCACTCATGCGGCAGCCGGTGGTCACGGTCCGTGATGTCGCCCGGCTGGTAAATGTCAGCTACTCCAAGGCAAACACCCTGATTGCCACCTGCGAAGAGCTGGCAATCTTGCGGCAACTCAACCGGGGGCGGCGCAACCGCCGGTTCGGCTACCGGCAATATATCGCCATCCTGAGCGAAGGGACCGAGGTGCGGGAGGCGGAAAATTCCGTATAAAAACCGGGAAGTATCCCTAGCTTTTCAATTCGGACGATCCTGACCAGGGGGGCGGCGCTTGCTCATCGAGATGCACACACATAGCCGGGAGCACTCGCCCTGCAGCAAAATCGCCGCGGTCGACCTGGTGAGGGCGGCGGTCGACCAGGGACTGGATGGCCTGCTGCTGACCGACCACCATTACCTGTGGCCGCACGCCGAGCTCCGGGCCCTGCGCGCGGCGGCCGCCGTCCCGGCGGCGTTCCTGCTCGCCTCCGGGCAGGAGGTGACCACCGCCGATGCGGGCGACGTCCTGGTGTACGGGGCGCCGGAAGCGATCGGCCCCTGGATTCGCCTGGGCGAGTTGCGCCGGCGCTGCCCCGAGGCCGCGCTGGTGCTGGCCCACCCCTGGCGCGGACAGAAGCGGCCCACCATGCTCGAGCTGTTCGATGCCCATATCGATGCGGTCGAGGTGCTGAACCGGCACCACGCGTTCTCCCGGAACCGGCAGGCCTTGCGCGCCTGGCGCGAGCTGGGCTTCGTGGCCATCGGCGGGACCGATGCCCATGACCGCCAGGTCGGCACCTATCCGACCGTCTTCCCGGAGGACGTGACCGGATTGGACACGCTGGTCGCGAGCATCAAGGAGGGAACCTGCCGGCCGTTCCTGAAAAGCCGGCGTTCTGCGGAGCAGCGAAGTTAGCGGGCAAGGGGGGCGGACCGTCGGCATGAAGATCGAATGTTACGCGGCGAGCCTGCCGCAGGACGGGCGGACGGTCAACGAGGATGCCTGGCTGATCCTGCGCGAGCCGCCCCTGTGCGCCGCGCTGTGCGACGGGGCCGGCGATGCCCGCCGCGCGGCCAGGCGGGCGCTGCAGACCTTCGAGAAGTTGTACAAGACCGCCCGGCCGGAAGAGCTTGCCGCCTTCCCGACCTGGAGCCGGTGGGTCAAGCTGCTCGATTCGTCCCTGCTGGGCGGCGACCAGAGCACGTTCCTTGCCGTCACGGTGCTGGAAGGAAGGGTCGTCGGGGCCTGCGCCGGCGATTCCCGGCTCTACAAGGTGACCCGGGACGGCGCGGTCAGCATCCCTTCGGAAGGGGCCGCAAAGTTCCGGCTCGGCAGCGGCCGGGCCCAGCCGTTTCCCATTCACCTGCCGGCCAGCCGCGGCGATCTCTTCCTGCTGATGTCCGACGGGGCCTGGACCCCGCTGAGCCTGTACACCCTGAAGAAGGTCCTGGTCCGCGCGGCCACCCGGCACTTTTCCGAACTGGCGCCGGCCCTCCTGGAAGAGGCCGGCAAGGCGGGGCGGGTCGATGACATGACGGTGATTGCGCTCAAGGTAGGCTAGTTTCCGGCTCCGTCTCCGGCGCGACGGCACGGGGAGCTGAACGCGCTATGGCGTGTTCCAACTGCTGAATGGTGATCTGTCGGAGTAATGACGACGCCGGCAGCCCGCCGCGGGGCCCCAAGTGGATGGGCCCCGCCCACGGTGGGGACGGCGGTACCGGTGTCCGGCCGGGCAGCAGCGATGAGCGAAGCCGCCGACCGGTGGAGAGTGCCATGCCCACCGCAGGTGCAAGGCGTTTTTGCGTACTTTTGTCGCCGGCAAAGAGTACGTCGCCGAGCGGGGGCGAGACCCCGCCGGTCTGTGATTCTCGGCGAGTCCCGACCGCTCCGACTTCAGTATTCCAGCCAAAGCAAAGTCGCGGGGCCTGCTGCCCCTGCACCCCGCCCGGCCCCTTGCTCGTCCAAGGGGCCGGCCCCCCAAGGACGTGGATCCCCTGCCGTCTGGCCCTGCTGCGCAGGGTTCCCTGCGCCGGACAGATGAATGCCGGCCGGACAAAAACTCGGGCTGCCGCCTCAGACAGTTTGTCCGGCTGATCGGCATTCATCCATCCGGCTCCGGCGGCGACGGCACGGGGAGTTGGCAACTGCGCGTCAATGCAGACGTGTTCCAACTGCTGAATGGTGATCTGTCGGAGTAATGACGAAGCCGGCAGCCCGCCGCGGGGCCCCAAGTGGATGGGCCCCGCCCACGGTGGGGACGGCGGTACCGGTGTGCGCAGCGCCGATGAGCGAAGCGCCGAGGGTGCCATGCCCGCCGCCAGGCGAAAGGCGCTTTTGCGTACTTTTGTCGCCGGACAAAAGTACGTCGGCTGGCGGGACGAGACCCGCCGGTTGTGATTGGCCAGGATCGACCTCGGCGGGTCCTGCCCGACCGGGCCGATGCGTTTTCTTGTCCGGCCAAGTCAAAATCCCGGGGTCTCGCCCCCGGACGGCGACCAAACTTTGCCCGCCGAAATTTTATCAAACGGCGTGGTCCCTGCCGGCACGACAGCCCCGAGCCGGCCCGTTTCTCCGGCGGGGACGAAAACTCGCTGCGCTCAGTTCTCCCCGAAACCGGATGACGGACCCCCGGCCGCCTGGCCCTGGGAAAGCTTGACGAAGGCTTTGCCAAACCTGCCGCCGGCACAGAACGAATGCCGGCCGGACAAAAACTCGGGGGCGTTGCCCCCTCAGACAGTTTGTCCGGCTGATCGGCCTTCATCCATCCGGCTCCGGCGGCGACGGCACGGGGAGTTGGCAATTGACCGGCAAGAGCAAACAAGTTCCAAATGCTGAATGGTGATCTGTCGGAGTAATGACGAAGCCGGCAGGCGGCCGCGGGGCCCCAAGTGGATGGGCCCCGCAAAAGGTGGGGTGGGCTGGAACGGTGACGGCATGGCAGCGCCGATGGACGAAGCTATCGACTGTGCCCGCCGCCAGGCGAAAGGCGCTTTTGCGTACTTTTGTCGCCGGACAAAAGTACGGCGCCGTGCGGGGGCGAAACCCCGCGGTTCTAAATGTTTGATTGATTTGCGTAACCATTCTCGGGTTCGGAAAGGATGCCGCTGAGTCGGCAGGCGCGCCGTTTCCATCCAACCCTTCCGGTTCTCCTTGACGTCCCCCCATCCCGACCTCTAATATCATCCTTATAGTTTAATTTAATTGACCACTTAGGTCTTAATTCGCGGCAAAAGAGAGGGGTATCGCGCACCGGCGCGGTGCCTTTTGTTGTTTTCGGGAGGCGGATGATGCAGCAGCGAAGAGGGCGTCAGCCAATGTCATGCATGACCGTCTGAGCCGGGGGGAGTGGGAGACCGGGGAGGGCGGTTTTTTTGTTCGAGGGTGTTGAGTCGATGGCAACAGGCAAGCCGTGGACATACGACGAACTACTAATTGCAATGAATCTCTATTGCAAGCTGCCATTTGGTCAACTTGCACCGCGGTAATCCGTTGATCGTCGAAGTAGCGCAGAAGTTGGGGCGCACGCCGAGCAGTCTGTCGATGAAACTCTGCAATCTGGCCGCGCTCGATCCCTATCACAAGGCCCGTGGTGTCAAGGGACTGAGCAGCACCAGTAAGGGCGATCGGGAGATCTGGGCTGCGTTCAATGCCGATTGGGAAGAACTTGGAGTTGCGAGTGAGGAGCAGTTACAGCAATTGCTGGGTGCTCCGGTGGATGCCGAAGTGACGGTTGCCAAGGATAGGAAGCAACGTCGTCAGCCAATTCCGTTCAAATTGCCATCTACAGAGCCGACCGGGCCGACGGAAGCATTGCAGACCGCAAAGGTGCGCATCGGCCAGAATTTCTTCCGCCAGAGCGTTCTGGCTTCCTACAACTCGCGCTGCTGCGTCACCGGCAACCCGGTGCCTGAACTGCTGGTGGCTAGCCACATCCTGCCGTGGAAGGGCCATCCGGAGCATCGCCTCAATCCGCGCAACGGGCTCTGCCTGGCGCAGACTCAGGATGCGGCTTTCGATCGTGGGCTGATTACCTTTGACGCGGATTTCCGGTTGATGATTGGTTCTCACTTGAAGCAGTACCTGCCAAGCGAGGCCTTGGAGCGGAACTTCTTGGCATACGAAGGGAAGCCGATGCAGATGCCGGATAAGTTCAGGCCGGAAGCTGAATTCATGCGCAGGCATCGGGAAGAAGTGTTCCAGCAGTCTATGACACTTGACCTATTCGATCATCTGAAATTTCTCCACCCTGTCGGGATCTCCACCTGCAAATACGGCGTGACCATTCCGCTTGAGGCGCAGACAGCACGAATGCTGGCGATTGCCAAGGGGGAGAAGGTGCCGGTGACGATACTTCTTGACGGGGATGAGCCGGTGTTGGCGGAGATTCGTCGCCTGAACAACCAGCCGGGACATCTGCAGTTTCGTTACGAAAAGAAGGCGCAAGAGCGGCTACGGCAGGCGTTGGTGCAAATCTTCGATGGCGGCGCTGCCGGCAATCTGCTTGAAATCGAAGAAATTGCTCCGCTGGTCTTTCGCTTTAAGCCGATCTTGAAGACCGCCTCGCCCAAGCTCCAGATCAGCGACTTGATCCTGCATCGGGTGAAGCAGGCAGAGGTCGACCGGATCGCCGAGGTCGCGCAGGTCGGCACGACGTTGGCCAAAGTCGCCTACGATGCCAGTTCCAACCAATCGACCTACAACAGGCTGATCAAGGAGAGTTTAAAAGGGCAGGGGTGGACGCCGGAGTCCAGGGTGGTCGATGACCTAGGGCTGCGCTGCGACTTCGAGAAGAACGGAGTGTGGGTCGAGGTCGAATTCGGCAATGCCCGCTCGTACTATCAGGACTACATCAAGTTCATGCTGGCCAAGCAGTACCGCTCCGCCCGGCTTGGTCTGCTGCTCTGCCCGACTGCGGCTTTTGCTGGGCTGCTGTGCGAACTGGGTCGCAAGCGTGCCGAGGAGAATGTCGTGCGCGAACAGGCGGCGTCTTATGGGGGGATGATGAGTTTTGAGAAGGCGGCGAGGGAGTTGCCGTATCTCGGGTTTATGTTCGATATGCCGATTGTGGTGGCGGGGGTGGGGGTTAAATAAACGGTTCCTGGAATTCCTGAGCTGGTGTGGATATAGGGGGTGTGTCCCTGGTTTTTCTGAAATGATTTTAGAAAAAGAGAACCGTCCCTGGCGGTCGCTCGCGTTCGCCAGCAAGGATGCCGGTAGGGGCGGTTTTTTTGTCATTGGGAATGGTAAGAATGTCTCTGATTTTCCATAAATGTTATGCAAATATTCAATGTAAGATTGGAAATTGAGTACAGGTCCCAAGGAACGTCCATCCCTTTAAGGCAAAGCACAATATTCTGGCGACATACAAAGTAGATTGAATTAGGATAATTCCCCGCAGAATAAGGCAACTTGCATCGAACATGGAAAGCTCCGCTCCGAACAGAGCAACTGGGCAAAATCGCTTAGTTGCGATAGGTTTTAACAATTAGACTGAATCGATGGGTGCCGCGGCGCAAATGAGAAGACTATATGGGCACGAAAGGTATGTTGGCTTAATAGTTGACAAGCTGTCTGGCTTGCAAGAGCCGGTGGTTTTTATTTGCGGCAGAACCGGCACGGGGAAATCAACCATAGCCACAGAGGCTCACGACCAGGTGTTCAGAAATGGCTATGACACCACATACTATGCATTTGAGGGTGATGTTCAATCATATGTAGAGCCGTTTATACGTCACCTCAGAGGCATGGTCCATTGCGTAGGAGATCGTCATGTAAGCTGCGATGACATTATCGCAGCACTTGCGCGTTCACCAGAAAACAAACTTGCTAAAATCATCTCTGGAGCGCTGCAAGACCTTGCAACTAAAGCTGGTCTTGACAAGACACTAAGTGCACTCGGGAGTGTATTTGAAGATTCTGTAAGTGGCTTGATTGACAGCATTAGGAGCCTAGCTGATAGGAATTAGGATTCTTTTTACACCGAATACATAGGCGCACTGCGAGAACTAGCTCCATTGCTGCCACGCAAGAGCGTATTAATACTCGATCAAATAGAAGATGCCAGTGATAAATCCTGGGATTTTATACGGGCGGTTTCGAAGCGCATACCCAGTAATGTCGGCCTGCTCTTAATCGTAAACGACGAAAAACTTAGTGGCATCTCATTCATTGAGAAGGCGATGCCAACGCTGCAATCTCTGGGCGTTGAACCAATTACGATAGAAGGCCTTACAATCGAGGGCCTGCGCGAATGGGTAGAAAACGAAAAGGGAGTAACCCTTCACGACAATATTCTCAGTAGAGCCCTATTGGTATCAGGCGGAAGGCCGGGGCCGCTACGAGCTTGGATCAACAATGGCGTTTTCACCTTAGACTCTTTGGAAGCGCCAGACATGAATAATTATGGCTTCTATCGAGAGCTTTTTAATAGGTTGGAGCCAGAGTCACAATATGCATTGAGGATACTCGGCAGCCTCTCATACAGCATGCAAATTGACGTGAGCATGCTAGCAAACTTCTTGCAGATCAATGAGCAATCTGCTGCAAGAGTTATCCACGAGTTAGCGCTATTCCGTCTGATCGATAGGAGCGGAAGGATTATTCGGCTTAACAATAGACAGTTTGCAGAGTATTTACGTAGTGACTCGATGCTGCCACTCCCACCAAACGAAATCAGAAATATTCTCAGCATAATGGAACAATACTACGGATCAATCGAGCCTCGACATAATACTTATTCTCTAGTTGATACGAAGAAAGACCTACTAATGATCTCAACAGATTTTGTTGACTACGATTATCTAGTTGATGTTGCAAAAAGGCAATATGATGATGGGGCATATAGATCGGCCAGAAGAATCGCAAATGAGATTTTAACCCGAGATCGACTTTTGTCTGACACTCATTCTTACGGATTCAGAATTGTTTCTGCCCAAGCGTGCGACCAACTCGGCCTATACGATGAGGGCATAGAAAAACTATCCGCAGTCAGATATGAGACCCTTCCAGTTCAAGACAAAACAAAATACAATATAGTGCTAGGGAAATTACATTTTAGACTCAATGATTATAGAAGTGCGTGCGTGTGCATAAGCAGAGCGGAGAGTCTTACGGAAGAAACGGGAGATGCGGAAAGCAACGCGAAGTGCAGAATTTACAGGGCACATATACATAGAGATACCGAACAATATGAGGCCGCCTATGAGGTTGCCATTCAGCTTCAGAAAGACCTCATGACCAGAGTGAGTCCCTTAACAAGTGCGCATATCCATAGGTCAACCTCTAGGGCTATGTCCTCGCTGGCAGATAGGGGATCGATTGATGAGGCTCAGAAATCAATTGAGATCGCAATTACTGAGTATTCCAAGGTAGACGAAGGCAATGGGTATTTTGCGTTAGGTGAAGCATTTCGTCTAAACAAAGAGTACGGCTCATCCATACCCGCTTATCATAAAGGCCTCGATATTGCTTTGTCCTTAGAGAATAAGGATTTAGAAATTTATTGTAGGCTTGGGCTGGTAGCATCTTTCTTAGGGGCAGGAGATGTTGACAGCGCTTCATCAAATTTATGCGATCTAAGCATACTTTCTTATGATAAGTTTCCAATTGAA
Organism: uncultured delta proteobacterium; assembly: GCA_963749425.1. Lineage (GTDB taxonomy): Bacteria > Desulfobacterota > Desulfuromonadia > Desulfuromonadales > BM103 > VAUL01. The sequence continues at coordinate 486,840 of CAVVMK010000009.1, read as the reverse complement.
ACCCTACACTTCAAATTACTATCACACGTTGTTGACTGCTTGAAGTCTCCTACAAAAGATAGAGATACAGCTGTAGAGTTCATCTCCGTTTATGAGGCCAGATACAATAGGCAGGCAACACGAAGATTTGTCGATAGCCTACATGCCATTGATACGACACCTGAGCGCTTTTACTTTATTGAAAATAACCCAATAATGTTTTAGGGGGAGATCTTGTGTCTGAACATATAGAAACGGTCCTTCAAACCAAATATGGCGCCTTGAATGTCAGAGTAATCCACGAAGGCGACAGCCGATACTGCCTATGTATTTATAAAAAACCATGGGCACCACCTGTTTTTGTGAGGATTTCATTCGGGTTGTTTATTCGGAGAATCTTTTAGAGCAACCGATTGCGATTGTGATCAACAGTTACAGGAGTCTCTTAAAATCATATCTGAAGAAGGTGGGGTTGTAATTTACATGTTTCAGGAGGGCCGTGGGCTTGGCTTGCCGGGGAAAATCAAAGCAATGGAAATCCAACGCCTTGAAGGTGTTGACACGGCCAAGGCCTTCGAATCCTTAGGCTTTGATCCAGATGTCAGGGATTATAATATGGCGCTAAATGCAATGGAAGCTATGGGGTTGCCAAGCGAAATTTCCCTTGCCACCAATAATCCCAATAAAATCTCATCTCTTGAAGAAAAAGGCTACATCGTTACTCGTAGAATAATCCAAGTAGAGAAGAATTGGGCTATCAGACAGTATCTGAAAATGAAAGAAAAAGTTCTCAACCATTATTCAGATGAATAAATTATACTCCAAAGACCCAATAGGCATCGATAAGTTCAAGTGCATCGAAGCAGGCAGAGTATTGTCTGCCTACCGATCTCCTGTTGAAGAACACATATGGTCTAACTGGAACATCAGAGAAAAACTGTTATTTAAAATTGTTTTCATATCCATCTGTCACGACATCAACTGGGATTATCTGCAAAATGCACTCGCAGAAATATTCAATAATGACAAAGACAAGTTAACACCAGATTATTTAAGTCAGGTCAGTTCTGCTACTGTTTCCGAATGGCTTTCCTCGTATGAAAAGCCTGAAAGGGTTAGGGCAGCAGAGCGTTCGAAATTGATAAGAATATTGGGTGATAGCATAACGGAACACTTCGATGGCAACATAAATGGGCTTTTAGAAAAATGCGACGGCACTCTTGTTGGCCCAAATGGCTTCTACGCCCTCCTTGACAATCTCCCCCCTTACAAGGCAGATCCATTAAGAAAAAAAGTCATGTTCTAGTACATGATTTAGTTAGGGAAAACATAATCGAATTTAGTGATATTGCCAATATAGAGCCCGCAATAGAATATCATATCATGAGGCTCTATGAGCGTACTGGGCGAATTTTTGCTAAAAGAACGGAATTACATAAAGCGTTAGTCCAAGGGGTCCCTCTTCAAGGGTGGATTGTAAAGAGGGTAAGAGAGGTCACCTCGTTAGCTCTCGTCGATACGGCTCACTTTGCTTCTCAAAACATACCAGATGTCAATTATGTAGAGTGGCAAATCGCAAGGAATGTTTGTAGGCTAAACGACCCAAACTGCATGAGCATTGACAATTGCCTGGACGGGCTTCCAGACGATGTACATGTATTGTTTGAAGGGAGATGCCCTTACATGACTTTCTGTCATGTCTTCAGATGAAGACCCCATGTCAATCAAAATAAAGGAGCCGGTTCCAGCCAAAAAAAACACATTCTATTAAGCAAAGCCGAGGAAAAGTACTGATTCGTTCAGCGTCTTTTTGGAAGCATATAGCCGCTGCTCTGGACTCAACAGTCCCATGTGGGACTTAACAATTATATTCTTCACTTCCTGCATAGAAATATTTAGGCTGGCCCCCATTTCCATAAAAATATCTGCCACAGGTATCTGTAATTCTTTATAATGTGAATTCTGGACGACTAACAAACCTTTAGCTTTCCCGCGTGCAAGACGCCTTAATTCGCCAAAAACTGCATACATATCTTTGAAGTATTTATAGTAATTCCAATAATAATATGTATTGCTTGCTTTGCTCTTGTGGTTCCAAATCTCCTTCAAGATATCGTTGCATGCACGCCCCCACTCCGCTGACGGTTCGCCCTTCTCAACAATCTTTGTAGTCCCGATCATATTCCTTTTAAGCAATTCTAAATCCTGCTTCTCAACTAACGACAGCAATAATATTTCAGGAAGCTGATTTACAACATAATCGAGACGATTTAGGTATGGAGGTGATGTTATTAATATATCAAAAATCTCAGATTCGAATGGCAAGCTACGGGCATCTGCACATATAACGTTGACGTCATTACTATCAATAGAGGCTGCGGCTAAATCTTTCATCATTTCTTTTGCCATAACAACAGACAACTCAGATAAAGACGGTTTGCCATCACTTACTACATCAGTATCTTGATGCTTAAACCATACCGGATTCGAACCCTGTGATAATTTTGAAACATTTCGTGCAGATAAAATTACGGACAAGAGTGCAACACGGTAACTGTCCCAATTAACACCATCTCCCATTATTAATCCCTGCAAGAGAGACTTTCCGCTTTTGCCGCACATTTCTTCAATATTAGCAACCACATTTGCAGCATATTCGATGTCGCATTTAGAAAACGACGCTATAGTTTCCGTCTGATCGATTTCACTATGGCAAACATTTCCTAAAATGCTAAAAACAAGATTATTATCAGCCTTATACGCGGCCTTAGTCCTGCTCAGCAGTGCTGAAAATGGGCTAAGTTCGCTTCCGAAAAACTTCAAATTAAATTTAGTTGCCGCGACCAGCGACGTCCCCGACCCGAGAAAAGGGTCAAATATTGTTTCGTCTCCCCTCTCCATAAGGGCTTCTATGCTTGCCTGTGCAAACTTTTCTGAAAATGCAGCATATTCTCTGTGCCACCGATGAACTCCCATGCGGTCTGACGGGGTCATCTTGGGGGAGGGCAAAGCGATGAGGTTATCATCTTCGAGAAACGGCAGTGGCCTTTCAGGCATTTAATGCACCTTTTTCAGTCATTTGATACCGATGGGCATCATATCAGCAATGCCTTAAAATCACAGCCTTTTCTTATAATCGTAGTATTTGGGGACGGTTCTCGAATAACCATAAAATATCAGCATGTTGCAATCTGATTTTATTTCATTGATCATAGAGGCGAATATACCAAAATAAGCATGGATCGCCGGTCCAGTGCAAGTGTATCATGTCGTCAGCCGTTCCTTCGGGAACGGTTTTCGAATAGCCAAGCTAAATCGTGTCTCACAAATGAATTTTCAAATACCAGCGGTCACAAAATCCGAGCATGATATGAAGCCCTGCCCCTTCTGTGACCTGGACAATTTGAACATACTGGCCGGAAACCCCCGCTCCCTGGCCATCTCCGACGGCTTCCCCATCTCCCCCGGCCACACCCTCATCATCCCCAAACGCCACATCGCCTCCTTCTTCGAACTGACCGCAGAAGAGCAGGGGGCCATGCTCGACCTGCTGGCCGAAATGCGCCAACATCCTGCAGAAAGAACGCAACCCCGACGGCTTCAACATCGGCATCAACGACGGCGCCGCCGCCGGCCAGACGGTCATGCACCTGCACATCCACCTGATCCCCCGCTACGCCGGTGACCAGCCCGACCCGCGCGGCGGGGTGCGCTGGATCTTTCCGGACAAGGCGGCGTACTGGGACAAATGACGCATGCTGAAACCTACATTCAGTAGTTTGCCCGCCTCAAGCGTGCCCCTGGCCATGGTCTGGACGGACGCACCAAGAAGCAAGGCACCGCACAAGCCGATCCTGTTGTTGGCGGTGCTCGACCTTGTCCATCGCGGCGTCATTGTCGGGCCGTTCATCGACGTCACCGGCGATCTGGTCGAACTGAACGATCTATTCAACCTCTATTGGCGGCGCATCGTTCCCATCGGCCAGACCAGCAGCATCGCCTTTCCATTCTCCCGCCTGCAATCGAGCCGTTCTGGGAACTGGTAGCCCAACCAGGGAAGAACATAACCGACTCGGCACAAATCAACAGAACCACCACGGTCAGCTACCTGCGCAACTACGCCCTCGGCGCGAAACTCGATGAGGAACTGTTCCGCATCATGCAAAGCGGGGAAGGGCGGGAAGCCCTGCGGGAAGCGTTGCTCTCTCCTGCTTCTCCCCGGAGGCACAGGTCGCGCTGCTGGAACAGTCACTGATCAACCGGGAGGCGTTCGACTACAGCAGGCTGCTGGAGGAGAAGGCGCATCTGCCGCTGGTCAGGGAGATCGTCGAGACGGACCAGTACAAGCCGGCGGCTCGTGACCAGGGCTTCCGGCGGATTGTCGTCACGACCTACGATCATCGCTGCGCCCTCTGCGGCATCCGCATCGTCACGCCCGACGGCCACACGGTGGTGGAAGCCGCCCACATCGTGCCGTGGAGCAAGAGCAAGAACGACGACATCCGCAACGGCATGGCTCTCTGCCGCCTTTGTCACTGGGGGTTCGATGAGGGGATGTTGGGGGTCTCCGACAGCTACACCGTCATCACCTCCCGCTCTATCGGTATCGATCCGAACTTCCCTGGGATTGCTCCTTGACCCTGTCCGGTCGTGGCATCATCGGCCCGCAAGACCGCGATCTCTGGCCGGCCCAGGATTATCTAAGTGAGCATCGTCGGGAGTGGAGATTATAAATATGGCAGCCAACAATTGTGCTTCTATCAATCATTGCTGCATTTCTTCTGATCCCGTTGCTCATTTCTGCCTACTTTATCAACAAACGGAAGAAACTCCGGCGCAATCCCTTGACCGCAAATCTGTTGCGTGGTCCAGGCGAGAGTATAAGGAATGAATTAGATAAAGCTTCAGAAAAGCTTGATGACTTCTTTTGGGTATTGTTCTGCCTCGCAATCCTATCACCAATTATTCTTGTGTATGTGGTTAAGTCCGGCAATGGCAGCTCGGCTGAATTGCGGTTCTGGTTGGTTATTGTAGTATATGGCTTGATCATCGCATTGCTGTCCAAGTGGCTACATAGTATTCTTCGTCATCGGCAAGATTTGTACCTTGGTCTTGATGCAGAGCTAGCAGTAGGTCAAGAGCTGAATGCTACTCATGTTCGAAGGTTTTCGTGTGTTTCATGATTTCCCTGCGGAGAATTTCAATATCGATCACATTGCTGTTGGGCCAGCAGGTGTTTTTGCCGTAGAGACAAAAGGCAGACCGAAACCGATCAAAGGGAGGGGTAAGGTCGATGCCAAGGTATTTTCCGACGGTGATGTATTGAGGTTCCCCGATTGGAATGAAAGTGAGCCGCTCGAACAGGCAAAATGGCAAGCAAAATGGTTGGCAAAGTGGCTATCCAGTGCTGTTGGTCAGCCAGTTTCAGTAAAGCCGGTACTTGCTCTTCCTGGCTGGTTTGTGGAAATGACAAAACGCGGGGAAGTAGTCGTATATAGCGGCAAGAGTCCACAGTTCTTTTCAAAGCTAAAGAGTGGGGAAGGGCTTCCGGAAGCTTTGGTGCTGCGCATTGCACATCAATTGGAGCAACGCTGCCGGGACGTTGCCCCTGCTGCGTATCAAAAATGAACAACATCTACCTCCCCGCCTCCTCCCCCGACCAATGGGCCCAGTTCCTCGCCGACCCTGTCAAGCAGTGGCGCACCGGCTATTCCGCCCGCACTCTCGCCTACTCCTGGCAGGAGGCGGACGGCTTCCCCGCCGAAGTTCGGAAGGTCGTCGCTGCAGCCGCACCGTTTGCCGACATCGAGATGCTGCTCGGCATCCCCGAGCACCAGGTGCCGCTGCCGGGCGGCTCGCGGCCGTCGCAGAACGACCTGTGGGTGCTGGCGCGTTGCGGTGCCGGGCTGGTCTCGATCGCCGTGGAAGGGAAGGTGGCGGAGCCGTTCGGGCCCACCCTGGAGGAGTGGTCAGCCGGAGCTCGCAAGGCAAGGCGAAGCGCTTGACGTTCCTGTGCGCACTGTGGGGCTGAACGAGCCGGTGCCGGGAGCGATACGCTACCAGTTGCTGCACCGGGCCGCGTCGGCCATCATCGAGGCCAAACGCTTCGGCGCGCCGCACGCCATCATGCTGGTGCACTCCTTCAGCCAGACCCACGAGTGGTTCGCCGACTATGCCGCCTTCGCCAAACTTCTCGGTGTCGAGGGACAGTCGATCGCCTCGTCACCGTTGGCTTGCGTGATGGTGTCGTGCTGCACCTGGGCTGGGTGTGTGGCGATGCCGGGTATCTTGGCAGATAGTGCTAGTCAGATTGAAAAGGGGGAAATAGAGGTGTCAGGTCTACACATTGACTAAAGTGCTTTGAATTCCGAAGTATTCCCAGCTAATCCGGAGTTGTGCACCACGACGATTGGGTTAAACTTGCAAAACAGCTCGAACACTCGAGAGGAGATCGGACATGCATTTGAAGGACTATTTTACTCGAAGCCAAGGGGATCGGCGTGCTCTCCACGGCCGACGGCCAGGGCAAAGTCGATGCGGCGCTCTACGCGCGGCCCCATGTCATGGAGGATGGCACCCTCGCCTTTATCATGCGGGACCGGCTCACCCACCATAATCTGCAGGAGAACCCTTATGCAGCCTATCTCTTCATCGAGGAAGGGCGCGGTTACCAGGGGGTGCGGCTCTTTCTGAAAAAGGTCAGGGAGGACGCCGATGCCGAGCTGATCGCGAAGATGACCAGGCGTTGTTTGAGTCCGCAGGAGGATGCGGCCAAGGGACCGAAGTTCATGGTCTATTTTACGATTGAAAACACCCTCGATCTGATCGGCAGCGGCACACCCGATCTGCAGGGGGATTGATGTGCCAGTTGGAAAACTAGGACCAATTCCGGGGACACCTCACTTAATTCGAGCCTTAGGCCCCGGTTTGCTTTTCGCAATTTCCGGCCAAGCGTTTTCCCAAGATAGTCAACAAAGTCCGCAGAGCCCACTTGCGGCGCCTTGGCGATTCCTGCCCGCACCGGGGTCAATTCGATGTAGCGCACCCCGGAATATAAAACACAGCGGTAATGCGCTATAATTCATGCTGCTGGCATACTGGTTGTGTGGACGTCACTCATGAAACGGATCGGAACGATTGCTTCGCTGCTCTTGCTGATGAGCACCATCGCGAACCCTGCCATGGCGATCGAAGAAGCTCCCTATACGGTGATAAAAGCCGACGGGATGTTCGAGCTGCGCGACTACGCCCCCCAGATTCTGGCCGAAATCCGTGTTGACGGAGAGCTGGAGGGGGCCGGCAGCAAGGCCTTTCGTCCGTTGTTCGACTACATCTCCGGCGCCAACACGGCGCGCAGCAAGATTGCGATGACCGCCCCCGTCTCCCAGGAGCAGTCGGGGGAGGAAATCGCCATGACCGCTCCGGTCGGTCAACAGCGCGTTCAGGGGCAGTGGGCCGTCAGCTTCATGATGCCGGCCGCCTACACCCTGGAAACGCTGCCGACTCCGGCCGATCCCAGAATCACGCTGCGGCAGATCCCGGCCCGCCGGGTAGCCGCGGTTCGCTATTCCGGCTTCTGGAGCGAGGAGAGGTATCTGCTTCACAAGGAAAAACTGGAGCAATGGCTCACGGCGAACGGCCTTGCCGCGAGCGGCGAACCGGTCTGGGCCCGCTATAATGCGCCGTTCACGCTCTGGTTCCTGCGCCGCAACGAAGTCCTGATCCCGGTCACGGTCGACGCCCGCTGATTTGGCGGAGCCCAGAGGGCCATGTCCAGAAGTGTCCCTTCGGAATTCCGGGGACATCACACTTGATTCACCGCACCATTGACCCCGGCGGACAATGAACTGACCTCATGCACCAATCCACCCCATACCCCCTCGACCATCCGCTCCTGTCGGCGCGCTACTTCTTCCCCTTGGCCGCCGGCTTCGCCGACCCGTTCTTCGTCGCGGGGGAGGGCTTCCGCCTCGGCTGCCGCTACCGGCGCATCGCTGCCGACGCCCCGACTGTCATCCACTTTCACGGCAATGGCGAGACGGTGGCCGACTACGTGGGGGCGTTCGAGGAGAGGATCGCCGCCCTGGGGGCGAACCTGCTGCTGGCTGACTACCGCGGCTACGGAATGTCCACCGGCACCCCGGCGCTGGCTGCGATGCTGGAGGATGTGGCGCTGCTGGTGGCGGCGGCGAGGGTCGATCCGTCCCGGCTGATCTTCTTCGGCCGCTCCCTCGGTTCCCTCTACGCCGTGCACGGGGCAGCGCTCTATCCCGGGGCGGCCGGGCTGATCGTCGAGAGCGGCATCGCCGACCCGTTGGAACGGATTCTCCTTCGCGTCACACCAGCCGAACTGGGAGTCAATCGGGCCGGCCTGGAGGCTGCCGTTGGCGAGGCGCTCGACCAGCGCCGCAAGCTCGCCACGTTCCGGGGCCGGACGTTGATCATGCATGCCCGGGGCGACGACCTGGTGCCGGTCAGCCATGCCGAGCGGCTCTATGCGTGGGCCAACGCACCGAAGCAGTTGCTGGTCCTGCCGCACGGCGACCATAACAGTATCCTGGCTGCCAACAGCGACGCCTATTTCGCCGCCGTAGGCAAGTTGATTGAAGGGTAATGGCAGGAATGTATGGGGGTATATTCGGGGGTATTCAAGGAAAATTAAAAATAAATAGTGCTAATATATCAGTAGATTAAGTCGTTAGTTCTATAGACACCCCCTAGGGACACTCCCCATATTTCTCCTCTGCTTCATGCACCCGTCCCGAGATCGGTACAGATTTCACGTATAGCGTTTCCGGAGCGATGTCGAGATCGTTGGGCCAACAGACCGTGTCGCAGGCCACGAACGCCCTTGCGAACAGTGCCCGGTCCTTCAGTTGGGTAAAGACCCCCTTGTCCAGATAGGGGCGAGCGTCGAAGAGCCGCAGCTCTCCCGTATCGAACTCGATTTCCAGTTGGTAATCCTCGCGTGGTATGACTCGTACGACGGTTTCCATGGGGACTCCTAACGTAACGGCTCGATGGGAAACGGCGTCTGGCCGTTGACGGCAAGTTCCCAGTCGGCCAGCAACTCCTCACGGTGAATTTCCAGCCAAGCCTGAACCAGTTTCATCTTTGCCGCCGTGATCTCACCGTCAAGCACCGTACCATCGTGAATGGAAATAGCTGCCTGCTGATTCTGAAATTTAGCGTGGAAATGCGGCATCTGGTGTTTCTGGTTGTCGAAAAAGTACAGGTAAATAACAATTCCATAAAAAACACTGATCGTCGGCACGGTGTCCCCTCCCTGATGCATGACATAGCATAATTCCAACTTAGCGCCTGAAGGGTGTTTTTTCAAGATCAAGATGAATTCCGGAAATTCCGGGGACACCTCACTTAATTAACCGGCCTCGTAGCCCCCATCGCTGTCCGTACCATCACCGGCCCGACAGACCACGCCCTCTGGCCGGCTCAAGAATACCTGGCCTGCTCGACCCGCAGCATGGCCCCGCGACGTTGCTTTGACATTGAACTCAGCTCCGGTTCGCCAGAATCAAAGTCGCGGGGTCTCGCCCCCGCACGGCGACCAAAATTTGTTCGCGCAAATTTTGGATCAAAGGGCGTTTCTCCTCGCGGAGGGCATGGGCGCTGCCTTCAACCATCGCCGCCGCCGTGCTGACCTCCGCGCAGCCTTCCCCGGCTTTTGCGGGGCCCATCCACTTGGGCCCCGCGCCTTCCTGCCAGCGACAGCCAGGTCGTCGAAAGAGAACATTCAGCTGTTTGGCCTTGTCGGAACGGGTTTTGTCCCCGGCACGCTTGGCACGGGACTTTCCAAACTGCGGGGCGAAGTCCTTGCCAATCCGTCCCGGCCCCCCCGTGCCAGTTCCGCATTCATCTGTCCGGCGGAGGGAACCCGCCACAGGCGGGCCAGACGGTAGGGGATCCACGGCCTTCTTTTGGTGACTTTTCTTGGCCGTGCAAGAAAAGTCACCCGTCCGGCCGGACGGGACCGGCCGAAGTGATTTTGAAGGGAGGAAGAGCCGGGCGGGGTGCCGGGGCCGCCGCCCCTTGCACTTTGGCCGGTTTCCCCCTAGTATCCCCCGGCGGCACCTCTGCCTGGTCCGCAAGCCTTCTGCCCGTGTCGTCTTCCTGGAGCGCACCGATGTTCGAAGCCAATCCTGCGTGCCGCCGGTTGCGCGGTACCACGCCGTTCATCCCGGCCCGCCGATGAGCCTGGCCGGTCTCAACCCCCAGCAGCGCGAGGCGGTGCTGCACACCGAGGGGCCGCTGCTGCTGCTGGCCGGCGCCGGTTCCGGCAAGACCAAGGTGGTCACCCACCGCATCGCCCACCTGGTCGATGCCAAGGGGGTCGACCCGGCCCGGCTGCTGGCGGTGACCTTCACCAACAAGGCGGCGAAGGAGATGCAGGCGCGGGTCGCGGCCCTGGTCGGGCGGGAGCGGGCCGCCGGCATCGCCGTGTCGACCTTTCACGCCCTGTGCGCGCGCATCCTGCGCGGCGACATCGAGCGCCTCGGCTACAAGCGCAACTTCAGCATCTACGGCGTCGCCGACCAGCAGCACCTGGTGCGCGACCTGATGGCCGCCATCGCCCCCGACCACGGCCTGAACGTCGACAGCATCCTCTGGAAGATTTCCGACGCCAAGAACCGCCTGGTGCCGCCGGAGCGGTTCGGGCCGTTCATGACCGGTGACGTGCTCGGCGCCATGGCCCACCGGGTCTACCCCGAGTACCAGAAGAGCCTGAAGGGCTTCAACGCCGTCGACTTCGACGACCTGCTCATGCTGGTCGTGCGCCTGTTCGACGAGCACCCGCAGGTGCTGGAAAACTACCGGGAACGGTTCCGCTACATCATGGTCGACGAGTACCAGGATACCAACGCCGCGCAGTTCGAGCTGGTGCGGCGGCTGGCCGGGAGGTGGCGGAATCTCTGCGTGGTCGGCGACGACGACCAGTCGATCTACGGCTGGCGCGGCGCCGAACCGGGCAACATCCTCGACTTCGAGCGGCACTTCCCCGGGGCGCGCCTCATCAAGCTGGAGCAGAACTACCGGTCCACCGGCAACATCCTCGCCGCCGCCAACGCCGTCATCCGCCATAACGGCAAGCGCAAGGAGAAGGCGCTGTGGACCCAAGGGGCGGCCGGCGACCCGCTGTCGCTGGTGACCTGCCTCGATGCCGAGGACGAAGCCCGCGCGGTGGTCGAGCGCATCCACTACAACCTGCGGGACCGGCAGCTGGCCTGCCGCGACCACGCCATCCTGCTGCGCACCAACGCCCAGACCCTGGTCTACGAGCAGGAGCTGCGCCTGGCCCGGCTCCCCTACGTGCTGATCGGCGGCCAGCAGTTCTACGATCGCAAGGAGGTCCGCGACGCCGTCGCCTACCTGCGCTTCCTGGTCAACCCCCACGACGAGGTCAACCTGCTGCGGATCCTCAACTACCCGCGCCGCGGCATCGGCCGGACCACCGCCGACCAGCTGATCCGCGCGTCCGTGGCGACCCACCGGCCGCTGTGGCAGGTGCTGCGCCAATGCCGCGACAGCGAAGGGGTCACCGCCAAGGCCGCCGAGGCGGTGGCCAGCTTCGTCGCCCTCGTCGACGCGTTCAAGGAGCGCTACCGCACCGGCAGCGACCTGGCGGCCACCACCCGCCGCCTGTTCGAGGCGATCGGCCTCGCCGACGAGCTGCGCCGCGCGCCGGAATCCCGCGAGCAGAGCGACCGGCGGGTCGAAAACGTCGAGGAGGTCGTCAACGCCGTCGCCCGCTATGCCGGCCGGGAAGCGCAGCCGACCCTGACCGGCTTCCTGGAAACGGTGGCGCTGCTGGACCGCGACGAGCCGGGGCACGACCACAAGGAGAAGCAGCTGGCCAAGGATGCCGTGGTGCTGATGAGCCTGCATGCCAGCAAGGGGCTGGAATTCCCGCAGCTGTTCCTGCCTGGTTGCGAGGAGGGGCTGCTGCCGCACAAAAAGTCGGTGAGCGAGAGCGTCGATATCGACGAGGAGCGCCGCCTGTTTTACGTGGGGATCACCCGCGCCCGCGAGCGGCTGACCTTGCTGCACGCCCGCGAACGGAAGAAGTACGGCAAGATGGAAACCCGCGAGCGCAGCCGTTTTCTCGACGAGATCCCGGTCGAGCTGCTGCGCCAGGAGACCCGCAGCATCCTGGCCGTCGAGGAGGTCGAGGCCGGGGGGTCGCTCTCCTCGATGTTCGACCGGCTGATGGCGCGCCAGGCCCGATAACCGGAGCCCGGATGACGGGCGACCGGTGCGCGCGGGCCGAGAATTGGTTTGCGGTGCGCGCCCTACAGTGCTAATTTTCGCAAACGTCGCGGAACTCGCCCAGGTTGTCCGGGCTATCTTTGTGTCGCTGTCCCCGGTTCGAGGTTGCCGGGAGGACTATGAACCTGTCCCCGCCTGTTCTCCTGCTTGCCTGCCTGTTGTTCGGCGGCATCGCCGGCTATGCCTATCGGATCAACCGCCGGCTGGCCGACAGCGTCGCCAGGGCCCGGCAGATCGAATTCCTCCCTGCAGACCCTGTCGGTGGCCATCGAGCAGAGCCCGGTGTCGGTGGTCATCACCGGCCCGGATGCCGCCATCCAGTACGTGAACCCGCAGTTCACCGTGGAGACCGGCTACGCCGCAAGCGAGGCCCTGGGGAAAAATCCGCGGATCCTGCAATCCGGGCTGACCGACCGGGCGGTGTTCGAGGAGATGTGGCTGCAGCTGCTGCAGGGGGAGGCCTGGGCCGGCGAGTTCATCAACCGGCGCAAGAACGGGGAGATCTTCTTCGAAGAGGCGCACATCGCCCCGGTGCAGGACGCGGCCGGCAGGACCGTGCAGTACGTCGCGGTGAAGCTCGACATCACCGAGCGCAAGCGCGCCGAGGAGCGGCTGTCGCACATGGCGCACCACGATGCGCTCACCGGTCTCCCCAACCGCCCGCTGTTCGACGACCGCCTGCGGCAGGCCCTGGCCCTGGCGCGACGGGACCGGCAGCGGCTGGCCCTGCTCTACCTGGACCTGGATGACTTCAAGCCGATCAACGACCGCTTTGGCCACGCCGTCGGCGACCGGTTGCTGCAGGAAGCCGCCCGGCGGATCAGTGACTGCATGCGGGCCTCCGACACCGTCGGGCGCATCGGCGGCGACGAATTCGTGGTGCTGTTGCCCAGGGTCGACACCGCGGCCGACGCCGTGCGGGTGGCCGAGAAGATCCGCCAGGCCATCCAGCGGCCGTTTGCCCTGGACGGCCAGGAGCTGGGGGTTTCCTGCAGTCTCGGCATCGCCCTCTACCCGGAGCATGGCGAGGAGGAACGGACCTTGTCGCATCATGCCGACCTGGCCATGTACCAGGCCAAGGAGAGCGGCCGCAACACCGTGGAGATTTTCGCGGAAGCGAGGCACAAGGGTGGCACCAGGGCCGGCGGGGAGCCCGGCTGGCAACCCCGGGCGGTCTCCGGCTGACGCCGGAAACGTGTAAGGCCCGCGCACGGTGGCGCGGGCCTTGTCAATTCGATCAGCTCACCCTGTCACGGGTCATTCCGGTCTCTTGTTCATCCGGATCGTCTGACAACTATTCAATTGTTCCAGCGGATCGTCGATAGGCAGACCTCCTTGGCTAAGGGGTTACCTTCCGTGCAGCGCTGCACTTTCACTATAGCGCATTTTGGAAATTTTTCATCAAAAATTTCGGCGGCCCATCGATAATTCCCTGCTGGTTCTCGGTGCCCGGTCACGCTATAATATTCTTTTTACCAATCAGCGCGGACCATGAGGCAAGCGATGGACGATCGTCACCCGGAACAGCCCCCCGAAGAGGAAAATTTTGCCGCCATGCTCGAGCGCAGCCTGCTCGATGCCGCGCCCCTCAAGGCCGGGGAGAAGCTCGAAGCGACCGTGCTGCAGGTCGGCAGCGAATGGGTGTTTCTCGATGTCGGCCAGAAGGGCGAGGGGGTGCTCGACGTCAAGGAGCTGCTCGACGCCGAGGGGCAGCCGACGGTGACGGCCGGTGAGCGGGTGACCGTGTACTTTCTCGGCCGCAGCGCCGACGAATTGCGCTTCACCACCCGCATCGGCGGCCGCAGCGGGGCCGGCACCGCCCATCTCGAGGAGGCCTGGCGCAGCGGCATCCCCGTCGAGGGGCGCATCGAAAAAGAGGTCAAGGGCGGCTACGAGGTCAGGCTCCCCGGGGGGGTCCGGGCCTTCTGCCCCTTCTCCCAGCTGGGCCGGGGGCGACTGGATGCCGGGGAAGCCCTGGTCGGCCAGACGGTGCCGGTGCGGATCACCCAGTTCAGCGAGCAGGGGCGCAATATCGTGGTGTCGCGCCGGGAGCTGCTCGAGGAGGAGCAGCGCCGGCAGCGGGAAGCGCTGCGCGAGACCCTGCGCGCAGGGATGCTGGTCCGCGGCCGGGTCACCGCGATCCGCGAATTCGGGGCATTTGTCGACATCGGCGGGGTGGAGGGGCTGCTGCCGATTGCCGAGATCGCCTGGGGGCGGATCGGTTCGGTGGACGAGGTGCTGCAGGTCGGCCAGGAGCTGGAGGTGGCGGTCAAGAGCTGCGACTGGGAGAAAGACCGCTTCTCCTTCAGCCTGCGGGACACCCTGGCCGACCCCTGGCAGCAGAAGGTCGGCAGCCTCTACCGCGAGGGGACGACCCTCACCGGCACCGTCAGCCGCCTGGCCCCCTTCGGGGCCTTCGTCACCCTCGACGACGGCATCGACGGCCTGCTGCCGATCGGCCGCCTCGGTGGCGAGCGGCGGCTCAAGCACCCCGGGGAAGTCCTCCAGGTCGGCCAGCAGCTGCTGGTCACCATCGCCGGCATCGACCGGGGTCAGCGCCGCATCGCCCTGCTCCCGGCAGAGGCGGGGCAGCGTGACGACGGGCCGGTCAGCTACACGGCGCCGGCCGCTTCCATGGGGACCCTGGGCGATCTGCTCAAGGCCAGGCTGGAGCAGGGGAAGAAGCGCTGAGCGTGATCAGCCGCCCAGGGTGATCTCCACGTGCAGCTCCTCGGCCACGCCGGTCAAGCCGGCTTCCAGGCGGTGCCGCACGGTGCCGGCGGGGAGCTGCACGGCGATATCCATCAGGTAGATGGCCGCGCCACTCTCCGGGGAGGCTTTCACCGTCGATTTCAGGTCGACGATGTTGATCCCCTGGTCGGCCAGGAACTGGCTGACCTTGTAGACGATCCCGGCCTGGTCCATCCCTTCGACGTGCAGCGTCGCGGCGCTGGCGGCCACCGCCGCGGCACCCTGGCGCGGGTCCAGCGGGCGCAGGAAGGCCGAAATCCCCTTGTCCCGCTCCAGCCGCCGGCATTCCCGGGACAGGCGCTCCTCGACCTCGCTGCCCCTGGCGGTAAAGAGCAGGATCAGGGTGAATTCGTCGGCCAACAGGGTCATCGAGTTGTCTTCGAGATTGCAGCCGTTCTCGAAGAGAATCCGGGTGACGTCGGCGACGATCCCGGGGCGATCCTTGCCGAAGGCGGTCATGATGAAGCGCTGGTCCATGGGCTCCTCCCTGGAGTTGCAACGGCCGGCAGAACGGCTTGATCACTCATCTTCGCAGCTTTCGCGAAATTCTCAAGGGGAAATTGTCCGTGCGCAGGATCCGGCCGAATCCCCTTTACACTCCGCACGGCATGGTGTATTTTTCCCCTTCCGCGGAGAGGTGACCGAGAGGCCGAAGGTGCACGACTGGAAATCGTGTGTACCGCAAGGTACCGAGGGTTCGAATCCCTCCCTCTCCGCCAGCTAGCAAACCTGGTCACGGCGTCGCTTGCCGCCAGAAGTGACAGCCGGGTCCCGCGCAACGGCCGGCCGTGAACCCCGTCAGGCCCGGAAGGGAGCAGCGGCAGCGGCACTGGCCGTGTGCCGTGGGGGTGCCTGGCTGTCACTTGTGCCGGCAAGATCCGGCTGCGCTTCACCGTCCTCGTGTCCGATGCGGTTGGTTCCCTGCACAAATCAGCCGCACTGGACACTCGCCCCGGAGTCATGGCCTATCTCGTCCTCGCCCGCAAGTGGCGCCCCCAGAATTTCGCCGACCTGATCGGCCAGGAACACGTCAGCCGGACTCTGGCCAACGCCATCCGTTCGGGACGGATCCACCACGCCTTTCTCTTTACCGGCGCCCGTGGCGTCGGCAAGACCTCGGCGGCGCGGATCCTCGCCAAGGCCCTCAACTGCGAGGCCGGGCTCTCCGACACCCCCTGCGACAACTGTACCTCCTGCGTGGAAATTACCGCCGGGCAGGGGCTCGACGTCATCGAGATCGACGGCGCCTCGAACACCGGCGTCGACGACGTGCGTGAGTTGCGCGACAATATCCGTTACCTCCCCAGTCGTTCGCGCTACAAGATCTTCATCATCGACGAAGTGCATATGCTCTCCACCAATGCCTTCAATGCGTTGCTGAAGACCCTGGAGGAGCCGCCGGCCCACGCCAAGTTCATCTTCGCCACCACCGAGCCGCACAAAATTCCGGTCACCATCCTCTCGCGCTGCCAGCGCTTCGATTTCCGCAAGATCCCGCTGCTCAAGGTGGCCGGCAAGCTGCGCGAGATCGCGGCCGCCGAAGGCCTGACCGTCTCCGAGCGCAGCCTGGCCCTGATTGCCCGTCACGGCGAAGGGAGCATGCGCGATGCGCTCTCCACCCTCGACCAGGTCATCGCCTTTTGCGGCGAAGCGGTCAATGACGAGGACGTCCAGCTGTTGCTCGGCATGGTCGACCGCCGCCTGCTGCTCGATGCCGTGGAGGCCATCGTGCAGCGGGATCCGCGCCGCGCCCTGGATACCGCCCAGCGCTTCGACCAGCTCGGCGTGGCCCTGCGCCAGGTCGCCCAGGAGCTGGTCGAGGCGTTCCGGGCCCTGGTGGTCTGCAAGGTGGTCGCCGAGCCGGCGGAGATGCTCGACCTGGTCGGCGACGAGCTCCAGGAGCTGCAGGGGCTGGCGGCCGGGGCCAGCCTCGAAGAGTTGCAGCGCATCGTGACCCTGCTGCTCAAGCTGCAGGTGGAGCTGGCCGGCAGCCCCTATCCGCTGCTCAGCCTGGAAATGTCCCTGGTGCGCCTGGCCAACCTGCCGCCGCTGGAGGACCTGGGCCGGCTGATCGAACGCCTGGAGAGCCTGGAGCGGCGCCTGGCGGCCGGCGGTCCCCTGCCGGGCCCGGCCGCGGTTGCCGGGCGGGTCGGGGCCTCGCTGCCGCCCCCCGCGCCGCCGCCGGTCGAGCGTGCGCCAAAAAAGCCTGAGCCCCCGGCCGCGCCCCTGCCCCGCGACCGGGGTTGGGAAGGGCTGGTGGTGCAGGTCAAGAAAAGTCGACCGGTGATCGGTTCGATTCTCGAACATGCCCGCCCGTTGCGGCTCGAGCCGCCGGTCCTCGAGGTCGGCTATCCGGAAGGCTCGTTTCACCTGGCCCACTTCCAGGATGGCGACAACCGCCAGGCGGTGGAAGCCGTGGCCCGGCTCTACTTCGACCACCCGGTGACGCTGCGCGTCATCGCCCTGGATCCGGTCGAGACGGGCGCGCCCTTGTCGCTGGTGGATGAACGCAAGGCCCAGGAGAGCGATCGTCAACGCCGCCTGCGCGAGGATGCCCTGAGCCATCCGGCCCTCAAGGCGGTCAAGGAGATCTTCGGCGGCGAGGTCAAGACAGGTGATCCCGATCGACAAGGGCTTCGTGTGAGCGGCCGCTGAAAAACGCCCATCTGCGGCGTTGCCCTTGATCTCGGCGCTGCGGCGTACCGTTGGGTACGCCTCGCGTCTCGACCGGCGGGCGCCTTGCACCTGGGCATTTTTGAGCGGCCGAGGAGAGTTGTTGTTGATAAACCGGTTTTCAAGAAACCAGCTTACAGAGGAGGCAGACGATGCTCGGACGTGGCGGCATGGGCAATATCATGAAGCAGGCGCAGCAGATGCAGAAGCGCATGGCCCAGATGCAGCAGGAGCTGGAGGAGCGGCGCTTCGAGGCCTCGGCCGGCGGCGGGATGGTCACGGCGGTGGTCAGCGGCAAGCAGCAGCTGATTGCCCTCACCATCGACCCCAAGGCGGTCGATCCCGACGACGTGGAGATGCTGCAGGATCTGGTGGTGGCCGCCATCGGTGAAGCGCTCAAGGCGAGCCAGCAGGTGGCCCAGGAGGAGATGGCGAAGATCACCGGCGGCATGAACCTCCCCGGCCTGTTCTAGCGCCCGCTGAAAAACGCCCATCTGCGGCGTTGCCCTGGGTCTCGGTGCTGCGGCGTACCTTTGGGTACGCCTCGCTTCTCGACCGGCGGGCGCCTGGCACCTGGGCATTTTTGAGCAGCCGGGCAGCGGTCTGCACAAAACCGGCGGCTGCTGAACAACGCCCATCTGCCAAAAAATTTAGTCAAAAGAAAAAAATTTAGCGTGACTAAAGGCGTGGAATGGTTGGTTTTTCAGTGAAATCAAAAAAGTTTGACCATCTTAAAATATTGTTTTAAGGGTGATAATTTGTTGAATTTACGAAAAACGCCATGCTAGACTCCATCCCGTCCTTTGCCCGGCTGGTCGGGGAATTGGCCAAATTTCCGGGGATCGGCAACAAGACGGCAACCCGGTTGGCCTTCTTTCTGCTCCGCCGGCCCGAGGCCGAGGCGGCGGCCCTGGCCGCAGCCATCGTCGAGTTGAAGCGCAACACGCGGTTCTGTTCCATCTGTTTCCACATCACCGAGCAGGACCCCTGTTCGATCTGTGCCGACCCGGTCAGGGATCACAGTTTGCTCTGCGTGGTCGAGGAACCGCAGGCGGTGCTGGCCGTGGAGCGCAGCCGCTCGTTCCGCGGCCTCTACCACGTACTGCACGGCGCGCTGTCGCCCCTCGACGGGATCGGTCCCGACGACCTCAGGATCGCCCCGCTGCTGGAGCGGCTCAACGGCGGCGATATCCGTGAAGTCCTGATGGCGACCAACTTCACCGTCGAGGGCGATGCCACGGCCCTCTACCTGGCCCGGCTGATCCAGCCGCTGGGAATTCGCATCACCCGGCTCGCCTACGGCATTCCCATGGGGAGCGAACTCGAATACGTCGATGAGGCCACGGTGCATCGTGCCGTCGAGGGACGCCGGGAAATCTGATCCCGGCGCTTTGCCCTGTACCGGAACACACAATCACACGCCATGCAAAACCGGCAAGAGGAGGAAAGAATGTCGAAAGAAATGGTCTGTATCGATGGCAACACCGCCGCCGCCCATGTGGCGCACGCCACCAACGAGGTCATCGCCATCTACCCGATCACCCCATCATCGGTGATGGGTGAAATCTCCGACGCCAAGAGCGCCGTCGGGGAGAAGAACATCTGGGGGACGATCCCGCAGGTGGTCGAGATGCAGTCCGAAGGCGGCGCCGCCGGTGCCGTGCACGGCGCGCTGCAGGCCGGTGCCCTGACCACCACCTTCACCGCCTGCCAGGGTCTGCTGCTGATGATCCCCAACATGTTCAAGATCGCCGGCGAACTGACCTCCACGGTCTTCCATGTCTCGGCCCGCGCCATCGCCGCCCAGGCCCTGTCGATCTTCGGCGACCACTCCGACGTCATGTCCTGCCGCTCCACCGGCTGGGCCTTCCTCTGCTCCAACAACGTCCAGGAGGTCATGGACTTCGCCCTGATCGCCCAGGCCGCGACCCTGCGCAGTCGCGCATCCCGTTCCTGCACTACTTCGACGGCTTCCGCACCTCCCACGAAGTCCAGAAGGTCGAAGAGCTGACCTTCGACGAGATGCGCGCACATGATCGAGCGACGAGCTGGTCCGCGCCCACCGCGCTCGCGGCCTCTCCCCGGACCGTCCGGTGCATGCGCGGCACCGCCCAGAACCCGGATGTCTACTTCCAGGGGCGCGAAACGGTCAACCAGCTACTACGCAAGCCTGCCCGAGCATCGTCCAGGACGAGATGGACAAATTCGCCAAGCTGACCGGCCGCAAGTACAAGCTGGTCGACTATGTCGGCGCCAAAGATGCCGAGCGGGTCGTCGTCATGATGGGCTCCGGCGCCGACACGGTCCACGAGACTGGTCGAGCACCTGGTCGCCAAGGGCGAGAAGGTCGGCGTGCGTCAAGGTCCGCCTCTATCGTCCCTTCCCGCTCGAGGCCTTCATCAAGGCGCTGCCCAAGACCGTCAAGAAGATCGCCGTCCTCGACCGCACCAAGGAGCCGGGCTCCCTGGGCGAGCCGCTCTACCTCGATGTGCGCACCGCCATCGGCGAAGCCATGGCCGACGGCAAGTTCAGCTTCAAGGGCTACCCGGCGATCGTCGGCGGCCGCTACGGCCTCGGCTCCAAGGAGTTCACCCCGGCCATGGCCAAGGCGGTGTTCGACAACCTGAAGAAAGCCAAGCCGAAGAACCACTTCGTGGTCGGCATCAAGGAAGACGTCACCAACTGCAGCCTGGAGTTCGACGCCAACTTCACGAACGCCGATGGACGGCGTCTACGAGGCCATGTTCTACGGCCTCGGCTCCGACGGCACCGTCGGCGCCAACAAGAACTCCATCAAGATCATCGGCGAAACCACCGACAACTATGCCCAGGCCTACTTCGTCTACGACTCCAAGAAGGCCGGCACCATGACCACCTCGCACCTGCGCTTCGGCAAGAAGCCGATCCGCGCCCCGTACCTGATCGACCAGCGCCGACTTCGTCGCCTGCCACAACTTCTCCTTCCTCGAGAAGTACGACATGCTCAGCAAGGCCAAGCACGGGCGCGACCTTCCTGCTCAACTCCCCCTTCGGGCAAGGACGAGGTCTGGGACACAGCTGCCCAAGGAAGTGCAGCAGCAGATCATCGACAAGAAGCTCAAGTTCTACGTCATCGACGGCGTCAAGCTGGGCGAAGAGATCGGCCTCGGTGCCCGCATCAACGTCATCATGCAGACCGCCTTCTTCAAGATCTCCAACATCATCCCGCTGGAGCTGGCGATCGACCGAGATCAAGGATGCCATCAAGAAGAGCTACGGCAAGGCCGGCGAGAAAGTCGTCTGACGATGAACAACGCAGGCGGTCGATGCCGCCCTCGAGAACATTCACGAAGTCAAGGTGCCGGCCAAGGCCGACCAGCAAGCTCAAGATGCCGCCGGCCGTGTGCCGGCAACGCCCCGAAATTCGTCAGGAACGTCACCGGCCGCGATCATCGCCGGCCTCGGCGACAACCTGCCGGTCTCGGCGATGCCGGCCGACGGCACCTTCCCGACCGGCACCGCCAGTACGAGAAGCGCAACATCGCCGTCGACATCCCGGTCTGGGACGAAGAGCTCTGCATCCAGTGCGGCATCTGCTCCTTCGTCTGCCCGCATGCCGCCATCCGCATGAAGGTCTATGACGGCAAGCTGCTCAAGGGCGCCCCGGCGACCTTCAAGTCGACCGACTGCAAGCGGCCTGGAGTTGGAGGGGAAGAAGTTCACCCTCCAGGTTGCCCCCGAAGACTGCACCGGCTGCGGCGCCTGTGTCCACAACTGCCCGGCCAAGAGCAAGGCCGACGCGAGCCACAAGGCGATCAACATGCAGTTCCAGCCGCCGCTGCGCGAGCAGGAAGCGGCCAACTTCGACTTCTTCCTCGCCGCTGCCCGATACTGACCCGACCACTGTTCAACCGCTGGACACCCTGCAGGGGCAGCCAGCTGCTGCCGCCGATGTTCGAATTCTCCGGCGCCTGCGCCGGCTGCGGCGAGACCCCCTTCGTCAAGCTCTGCTCGCAGCTGTTCGGCGACCGGATGATGATCGCCAACGCCACCGGCTGTTCGTCGATCTACGGCGGCAACCTGCCGACCACCCCGTGGACCAAGCGTGAGGACGGCCGCGGACCGGCCTGGTCCAACTCGCTGTTCGAAGACAATGCCGAATTCGGTTTCGGCATGCGTCTGGCCGTCGACAAGTTCACCGAGTACGCCCGCGAACTGCTGATCAGCAACATGAGCTGCGGCTGCAAGGCCTGTCAAGGGCAACGGCCACGCTCAAGCAGGAGATCCTCGATGCCGACCAGGATCGACCAGGCGCGGCATCGAGGAGCAGCGTGGGCGGGTCGCGCAGCTCAAGAAGATCCTTGCAAGGTGCACCCATGAAACGGCAGCCGTGCAGCTGCTGGCCGATGCCGACTACCTGGTCAAGAAGTCGGTCTGGTGCATCGGCGGCGACGGCTGGGCCTATGACATCGGCTACGGCGGTCTCGACCACGTCATCGCCTCCGGCAAGAACGTCAACCTGCTGGTGCTCGACACCGAGGTCTACTCCAACACCGGCGGCCAGGCGTCCAAAGCGACCCCGATCGGCGGCGGTGGCGCAGTTCGCCGCCGGCGGCAAGCCGATGCCGAAGAAGGACCTGGGGATGATCGCCATGACCTATGGCAACGTCTATGTGGCCCGGGTCGTCGCTGTCCAACCCGGCCCAGGTGGTCAAGGCGTTGATCGAGGCCGAAGCCTATGACGGCCCGTCGCTGATCATCGCCTACTCGCACTGCATCGCCCACGGCATCGACATGACCACGGGGGTGGACGACTGCAAGAAGGCGGTCGCCTCCGGCTACTGGCCGCTGTACCGCTACAACCCGGCGCCTGGCCGCCGAAGGGCAAGAACCCGCTGCAGCTGGACAGCAAGGCCCCGACGCATCGCTTTCGAGGAGTACGCCAACAGCGAAAACCGCTTCCGGGTGCTCAAGAAGACCAACCCCGAAGCAGGCCGATGCAGCTGATGGCCAAGCCTCGGCCAAGGATGCCGCCACCCGTTACGACCTGTACCAGAAGCTGGCGGCCCTGTCCGCCGATTGCGGCAAGTAAGCGGACCACGACAGGACGCGAAGGCTCCCGGCGCAATGCCGGGAGCCTTCGCTTTTGGCTGGAAACCTCTGTGCGCAAGCGAGGTTGCCCGCGCCGGAAGACCCTTGAACCCTTCCGGAAATCGATGCTATAAGAACGATTGGTCCTGATTCGCCCGGAAGGAGACCCTATGCTCGGCCCCCAACATTCGACCTTCGTCATGTACGACGAGGAGTTCAAGCGCATCAGCGTCGTCATCGACAAGCTGCTGCGCGAAGCCAATGCCAAGGTGATCTTCCTGGTCGACAAGAACGGGCAACTGATCGCCGGCTGCGGCGAGACCGAGCACCTCGACACCACCAGCCTCGCCTCGCTCACCGCGGGGAACATTGCCGCCACCGGCGGCCTGGCCAAGCTGATCGGCGAGAAGGAATTCTCCATCCTCTTTCACGAGGGGGAAAAGGACAATATCCATATCTCGATCGTCGCCCAACGCGTGATCCTGGTGGTGATCTTCGACCAGCGCAGCTCCCTGGGCCTGGTCCGGCTGCGGGTCAAGAAGGCCAGCGACGAGCTGGCGGTGATTTTCGAGGATCTGGCCCGGAAGACCGCTGCCAATGCCGAAAAGGGCGGCGGCCCCGACAGTCCCTTCGCCGAAATTACCGACGACGATATCGACAACCTGTTCAGCTAAAGGCACGGGTGCATGTCCTTCATCAATTACGCCTCACGCGAAATCAACTGCAAGATCGTCTATTACGGTCCGGGCCTGTGCGGCAAGACCACCAACCTGCAGCACGTCTACCAGAAGACCGCGCCGGAGGCCAAGGGGAAGATGATCTCCCTGGCCACCGAGACCGAGCGCACCCTGTTCTTCGATTTCCTGCCCCTGGCCCTCGGCGAGATCCGCGGCTTCAAGACCCGCTTCCATCTCTATACCGTGCCGGGACAGGTGTTTTACGATGCCTCGCGCAAGCTGATCCTGAAAGGGGTCGACGGCGTGGTGTTCGTGGCCGACTCCCAGGAGGAGCGGCTCGATGCCAACATCGAGAGCATGGAGAACCTCAAGGTCAACCTCGAGGAGCAGGGTTACCAGCTCGAGCAGCTGCCCTTCGTCATCCAGTACAACAAGCGCGACCTGCCCAACGTCACCTCGGTTGAGGAACTGCGGGAACTGCTCAATCCTGACAACGTTCCCGAGTTCGAGGCCTGCGCCCAGACCGGCGAAGGGGTGTTCGAAACCCTCAAGGCGGTTGCCAAGCTGATCCTGATGGAGCTGAAGAAAGGGTCCGGGGGCTGAGCAGCGCCCGGAGCAAGGTTTTCTGCGCCCGCCGGCATCCAGCCCGGCGGGCGTTGTCGTTACCAGGCCAGCTTCGCAGACAGGCGCTTGCGCGCCAAGTCGAGCCCGAACAGCAGCGGGATCCCCAGCCAGGCGAGCAGAAAGATCTCCGGCGCCACCGGGCCGGTGCCGAGCAGTCCGTTGCAGCGGCGGCCAGTAGAGCAATGCCCAGGCGAAGACGATCTCGACGGCGATGCCGAACAGCAGCAGGCGGTTGCTGCAGCAGGCCGCGATCGAGACCGCTGCGCGTGCCGATGGCGCCGGCCCAGGACGTTGCCGACCTGCATCAGCAGCACGCTGGCCAGGGCGATGCCGGTGGCCGAACGGTAGAGCGGATCGTTGTCGGCCAGCTCCATCCCGTAGCTGCCAGCCGCCCATCGTCAGCACCAGGAAGAAGAGCAGCAGACGACCAGGCGGCCTCGATCAGGCCGAGGAACAGGTAGGCGAGCCTTGAGCAGGTCGGGGGTGAGCAGGCCGGTGCCGCTGGCCGCGCGGCGGCTGCTGCATCACCTCCGGCTCCGGGGGCTCCTGGCCGAGGGCGATGGCGGGCAGCAGGTCGGTGCCGAGGTCGATGGAGAGGATCTGGATCACGGTCAGCGCCAGCGGCACCGGCAGGACGATGAAGAGCAGGTAGGGGAGGATCTCCGGGACGTTGCTGGCCAGCACGTAGGTGGTGAACTTGCGGATGTTGGCGAAGACCGCCCGCCCCTCCTCGACCCCGGCGACGATCGAGGCGAAGTTGTCGTCGAGCAGGATGATCTGGGCGGTGGCCCGGGCCACGTCGGTACCGCTCGCGCCCATGGCGATGCCGACATCGGCGGCCTTCAGGGCCGGGGCATCATTGACCCCGTCGCCGGTCATCGCCACCACCCGGTCGAGGCTTTTGAGGGCGGTGACGATCTTCATCTTCTGCGCCGGCGTGGTGCGGGCGAAGATCCGCACCCCGCCCTCGATCGCCCCGGCGACCTCGCTTTCGGTCATCACCTCCAGGCGGTCGCCGGTCAGGGTCGCCTCCGCCCCTTGCTGCCGGTCGATAATGCCGCACTCGACGGCCACGGCCCGGGCGGTGTCCGGGTGGTCGCCGGTGATCATCAGGACGGCAATCCCGGCGGCATGACACTTGGCCAGGGCCGCCGGGTACCTCGGGGCGGACCGGATCGGCGATGCCGAGAAAGCCGGCCAGGATCAGATCCTGCTCGAGGGCTTGCTGGGTCGTTGCTCTCGGCGCGCGGCCCGGCGAGGCGGTCGCATGGCCACCGCGACCACGCGCAGGCCGGCCCGCGCCAGCGCCTGCAGGGTCGGTCTCCGCCGCGGCGAGGGTGTCGCTGTCGGCGGTCAGCATCGGCCGCAAGGCTTCCCAGGCGCCCTTGACGGCGAACAGCCGGCGGCCGTCGACCGCTGCCGATCCCGCCGGCCCGCCGCTTGTCGGCATCGAAGGGGAAATGACGGATCGTGCCGGGCGGTGATCTGGCCGACGTCGCCGCCCTCCTCGGCATAGCGGCTGGCGATGGCGACGTCGAGCGGATCGCCGTGCAAGCCCTGGTCGGCCTGAAGCAGTTCCGAGGCGCACAGCGCCACGGCCAGCAGGTGGCGGCGCCTGTCCGGCGGGGTGCCGGCCGCTTGCGGCGGCAAGCGGCTCCAGGCGGGTGACCGCCAGCTGGTTGCGGGTCAGGGTGCCGGTCTTGTCGGTGCAGATGACCTGCGGCGGCGCCGAGGGCCTCCACGGCGTTGAGGCTCTTCACCAGCACGTTCTTGCGGGCCATGCGCAGACTGCCCATGGCCAGTGCCAGGGTGAAGGTCGGCAGCAGGCCCTCGGGGACGTTGGCGACGATGATCCCCATCATGAACACCAGGTTGACCCACAGGGAACGACCGCTGGCCATGCCGAAGAGGAAGAAGCCGACGCCGAGGGTGACGGCAATGACGGTCAGGATCCGCACCATGTGCAGCGGTCTGGCGTTCGAGCGGCGACGGGGTGCGGCGGATCGCCTGGGAGAGATGGGCCAGCTTGCCGAACTCGGTGCGCAGCCCGGTGGCGAAGACCACGGCCGTGCCGCTGCCGCGCAGCACCAGGCAGCCGGCAAAGGCGATATTGGGGCTCTCGATCAGGTGGGCTGTCGATCGGGTTCGCTGTCAGCGGTCAGCGGCTGCGCCTCGCCGGTGAGCGGGGCATTGTTGACCAGCAGCCCCTCGGCCGCGACCAGCCGGGCATCGGCCGGTACGCGGTCCCCCTCGCTCAGGAGCAGCACGTCGCCCGGCACCAGTTCATCCGCCAGGATGGTGGTGACGGATGTCGTCACGCCGCACCTGGACCTGCGGCGGCAGGTAGTGGCGCAGCGCCTCCATGGCCCGTTCGGCGCGGTACTCCTGGACGAAGCTGAACAGGGCGTTGAGCAGGGCGACGCCGGCCAGCGCCCAGCCGAGCACCAGCATGTTCTCGCCGGGCTGCAGCTGCTCGGCGACGAAGCAGATGCCGGCAGAGATGATCAGCAGCATGGCGAAGAAGTTGCTGAACTGGCGGAGCAGGCTGCGCAGATGGCGCCAGCGGTCGCGCAGCTCGACGCTGTTGCGGCCGATCTCGCGCAGGCGCTCGGCGGCTTCGGCTCCGGTCAGCCCCTGCGGGCGGCTGGCCAGGGCGGCGAAGACCTCTTGCGGCCGCCAGGTTCTGGATCTGGCCGGGGTCGTTCATGGTCCGCGGTAGATGCCGACGTCGCAGGGGGTTTCGCGCAGGATCCGCTCCAGCGCCTGGCCGTGGAAGACCCGATGGGCGAGGCTGCGCTCGCTGGCGCCGAGCAGCAGCATCTGCGCCTTCAGCCGGCTGGCCTCGACCAGCACCTGGTGCGGCCAGTCGCGGTGACCATGTACCCGCCGGTCGATGGCAAAGGTCCGGCGGTCGATCTCCTCGGCGAGTTCCGCACAGAACCCGGTCGAGGTAGCGGTCTCCCTCCAGGCGCAGCAAGCTCCTGGCGGGACGGCGACAGATAGCGGTTGGGCGAGCGGGTGGATCGGCATGGCGCGCAGGAAGAAGAGCCTGCTGCAGTTGCGGGGCGAGCCGGCGCAAGATCGGCCAGACCCGGGCAAAACCATCCTGGTGGCCGGCCAGCGGCAGCAGCAGGTCGTGGGGGAGGCCGAGCAGGCCGGGCTGGACCACGCGCAGGGCCAGCACCGGGCAGCGGTGGCTGCGCAGCAGCTGTTCGGCCACCGACCCGGTCAGGAACGCCTGGCGGCGCGGCTTGACCCGGGTGCCGCAAAGCAACAGCGCCTCCGGGTCGTGGGGGGTGGCCTGGTGCAGGGTGCGGTGGACCGAGTTGCGCGAGCGGCAACACTTCCCGGTGGCAGGTAAGAGCTGCGTTCGGCGCACGCCTCGCTCGAAGTGGTCCAGGCGCGCATCGGCGACGGCGGGCTCGATGCGGCCGTCGCGGACATGCAGCAGCAGCAGCTTGCGATCACGGCTCGGCGGCGGCCAACCGCAGCGCGTAACATGCCACCCAGTCGCCGTAGAGCGACCCGTCGTGTGCCAGGATGATCATGGGCGAGACTCCCCCCGGTCACCGACAGTATAAAGGGTTTTTCAGAGGCTGCAGCGATCGCCGCCGGATGCAACGGCAGCGGCCGTCCCGTGGCGGACGGCCGCTGGCGCTAGGTGCTGGCAGGTCCTGCGGTGGCGGTTCACCGCTGCAGGCGGTGACGCCGCGGCCCTACAGGCGGATGACGGAGCGGGCCTGCAGCAGGCTTTCCGCCGTGGTGAACATGTTGGTGACCATCCCGGCGCGCAGCTGGTCCTTCTTGTGGAAATAGTCGAGGCAGATGCCGCAGGAGAGCACCTCGACCCCGCGATTTCCCAGGGTGTCCAGGGCCTCGAGGACCTCGGATCCTGCCGTGGTCAGGTGCACGGCGGAGTTGAGAAACAGCATCCGGTCGGGCAACTCGGCCTGGTCCACCAGGGTCATGATGAAATTCTTCATCAAGACCCGGCCCAGGGCGGGCTCCGCGCTGCCGAGGGCGTCAGAGGTCAGCAGCATCACCGTAGCCCCGGTGGTTGCCTGGGGCTGTGGCGTTGCCGTTGGCCGCGGCGCGGGGGTCAGCGTCAGGGCTATCCCCCCGTCCACCGGGTTCGCCGTCACCGTGCAGCCGCGGCTGGCAGCAAAGCGGCTCACGTTCTCGCGGGGCGCGCCGTGATCCACCAGCACCTGGAGCGTCTCCCCGGGCGTTTCGTCCAGGGCCCGCTTGGTGGTCACCACCGGGGCCGGGCAGGCCAGGTTCCTGCAGTCGATGAGCTTCATCGTCGATCCTTGCTGTTCAAGAGGATCCTCCCCGGGTTGGCGCAAGACGCGCGCCGACCAGGAATTTTCCAGGATTTCGGCGGTTGTTGCATGGTTCAATCGACCGTTTCCAGGGTCAGCCCGAAGATCCGTTCGTCGCTGCCCACCAGCAACTTGAGGACGATGTCGTCGGCCCGGAAGGTGTCGGGCGGCACGTCTTCGCGGAATCCGGCCTGCAGAGCCATTTCCCGGCCGGCCGCGCCGGTCATCCCCGGGCGGATGCCGAACAGGCTGGTTGTGGCATTGAAGGTGGCGATCCGGCGGATGCGCTGGTCGAAGCCGTAGCCGATGGTCAGGTCGAGGGGCTCGAAACTGCGCTCATAGCCCTTGAGGCAGGGCTCCTCCGTGGCGACGACCCCGCGGATTTCCCGGTAGTCGATGTCCGAATACAGCGCGACGCCGAAGACGTCGAGCCGGCCGGCCAGGCGGTCGCGATCCGGCTGCCGGACCGCGCACCCGGACCACAGCAGGGGCACAATGACCAGCATCACGACGGCGCAGGGCAAGTTCATCGGGGCTCTCCGGGAAGACGGGCCAGCCGGTCCGGCCGGCCCGCCAACGGATCGGTTTTACCGGGCCGGCCTGACGATCGGATAGCCCTTCTCCTCCCAGGCGGCGATGCCGCCAGGATACTTGTAGACATTCCTGAAGCCGTTTTCAACCAGAACCTTTGCACCGATACTGCTTCTGCGGCAGGCCACGAAACCGCAGTAGACGACGACCGGCTTCTCCTTGTCGGCGCCGGCCACTTTCACCAGGTGGTCCTTGTCCGCCTGGGTCAGCTCCTTTTCGGTCTTCGGCATGGCCCCGTTGAGCGCCCCGGGGAGGGTGCCGAACGCCCGGTCATCGCTGGCGGGGAGGGCGCTGATGATGGTCACGGGCTTGCCCTCGTCCAGCCATTTCTTCAATTCATCGGTGGTGACGGTCTGGTAGCCGCCGGTGACCACGTCGGCCACCAGCTTCACCGCGGCGGTTTCGATGGGCACCTCCTGCCCCTTGCGCGAGGTGCCGGGGGTGGTCGTGCAGCCGGCCAGGACCAGGGACAGGCCTGCGGCGATCGCCAGCCATTGTGCTTTCTTCATGTTCAGCCTCCAGGGTGGTTGAGTTCAGGCCATGCCGACCAGAGGAATGGTCCTGTGATTGCCTGCCTGACGAGAGTTCGCCTGCTAACCATCTGTTTATACTGGGCAAGAGTATCGTTTGCCGAGCGGTCAAGGCAAATTGATAATCTTAATGGAATCGATGATTGCTATCGGAAAAATCAATAACAGCCTGCCCCCAAGCCGGGCGCGGCCGCCGCGCCTGACCGGGTTGCCGAGCGACCCGCCGAGGGGTTTGGAGCTTGACCGTGCCATTGCCATACCATAGACAGACTTGTCTGTCTATGGTATGCTGAACACATGAAAAGCAATCGCACCGAAAGACCTCCCCGTGAACGCATCCTCAACACCGCCTCCGAGCTGTTTTTTCACCAGGGGGTTCGCGCTACGGGCATCA
Source organism: uncultured delta proteobacterium (assembly GCA_963749425.1). Lineage (GTDB taxonomy): Bacteria > Desulfobacterota > Desulfuromonadia > Desulfuromonadales > BM103 > VAUL01. The sequence continues at coordinate 456,944 of CAVVMK010000009.1, read as the reverse complement.
ACGAAGTGATTGAGAAGTCAGGAGTCGCCAAGGCGACCTTTTATCACCACTTCCCAACCAAGGACGATCTCTGTCTGGCGTTTTTGCGCGACCGGAACGCCTCCGAATTCGAAGCTATCGCGGCTTTTGTCCGTGGGCAGGATTCACCGCGAGAGCGGTTCCTCGCGGTGATGGGGGCGTTGTTGCCATGGCTCGAAGCCAATCGACTTCGCGGCTGCGTATTTCTCAACATGGTCGCCGAAATTCCGGATCCGGCCAATGTGTTGCGCACCGAAGGCGTGCACCACTATGAGCGTCTGCGTCGACTTGTTTCGGAGTTGGCGAAGGACCTGGTCGATTCAGATCCCCAGGCCTATGGCCCTGTCAATGCCAATGAGCTGGCAAACGACTGCCTCGTGATTCTGGGGGGAGCCATTGCCATGACGGAGATTTATCATGATCTTTGGCCCGCACGGCACGCGGTGTCATTGATCGAACGGCTGGTTGATCAGAGGGGGTCAGTCCGCCTGGAAAAGACCGCCTGACGGTCTTTGCGAAAGGAATATCGTCATGGAAACAGAAAAAATCGTCAACGGCGTCAATGTGAGCCAGCTGTTTAGCACCATCGACATCATCAAGGCAAACCCGGAGGTGTCCAAATTCAAGTTCCGGGCGACCAATAGCTGGCAGGCTGGAACCTACAACCGTGCAACCGTGAAGGATTTTTACGGGGCGCTGCAGGAAGATGACACGCGGGCGCCGACGGAGTTTGCCATCGACGAACCCCCGGTGCTGCTCGGTGACAATAAGGGGGCCAACCCGGTGGAATACCTGCTGGTCGGTCTCTCCGGTTGCCTGACCACTTCGATGGTGGCGCATGCCGCAGCCCGCGGCATCGAGCTCAAGTCAGTCCAGTCGCGCCTGGAGGGAGACCTGGATGTCCAGGGGTTTCTCGGGCTGTCCGAAACCATTCCCGTTGCCTACCAGGAGATTCGCGTCAGCTTCAAAATCGAGGCGGACATCACGGACCAACAGAAGGAAGAGCTGCTGGCGATGGCACAGAAATACTCGCCAGTTTTCAATACTGTGACCAAACCGACAAAGGTGCATGTCTTCCTGGACAAATCCTGAGGTTCCTGGGTCATGAGATCGACAGGCATCGCTCAATTCGCGGGCCACCATCAACGGGTGGCCCGCAACTTATTTTAACGCTCGACCAACGTTCACCAATTCCGGCCTTGACATCTGGGCGGGTTTTCTCGGATTGCCGCCCGGCAGGAGTTTTGAAACCCTCATGGGAGGCTGGCTCCCGAACGGTCGTTTCTCGTGATACAATTTTCACGACAGAGCTTTACCCTTGGTTTCTACAGGATCGACAAAATTAAGTCCGCGCGCAGGGGAAGCTAAGATATGAGCCAATTAATCACTTCGATCAAGGTCGCCTTGGCGGTCCTTTGCATGGTTTCCGTCGGTGGCTGTATGGTCTCAGGCGGATACCCTTCGGGCCCATCCTCGAGAACCTATCCGCCAGAAACCACGACGACCGGAAGAAAAGTCGATTCTGCGCAAACGGACAGGTTAAAGCGGCTCATGATTCCCCTTCTGCTGGTAATGAACCGACCAATACCGTCGGGGCAGGTACAAATCGATGTGATTGATGACCCGCAGATCAATGCCGGAAGCGCTGGGAGCGGACAGTTTGTCGTGACGACGGGATTGCTGAGCAAGGCCAATGATGTGCACCTGGAATCGATACTCGCGCACGAAATTGCCCATGATGATCTTGGTCATGTTTACAAAATTCAAACGCTGGCGGCAGGAATGGATATCGCTGCGGTTTTGCTGGATCAGTTTTTCCCCGGCAGCGGGCAACTGACACCGTTCGTTGGGAATTTCGCGATTCGGGCGTACGGACGGAATGAAGAGTACGAGGCGGACAGACATGGTGTTGTGCTCTTGCGTAGGCTCCACCCCAACGGCAAGGAAATGATGGTCAAAACCATGACTTGGTTGCAACAAACGACGGGAGGAAGCGGCGGGGGATTTTTCGCCACCCATCCCGCTACCAGTGACAGAATTGACAGGATTCGGGACCTCCCGTGATGCTCCGCATTTCGAGCCGGACTGCTCGTAATTTCTACAATTCACGATATCTGAAGCATCAAGCGTCGTCTAACGGACCCCCACGAATTCGACACTGAAACAGCGGCCACCTCTCGAGCCGGGTGGCCGCATTGCTTGGTAGAAGTTCTGAAGCTCCCCTGGAGGGCTGAGCATGCATGTAACGCTAAGCAGGCAATCACGCTTCAAGGCGTCGCGTTTAACGTGAACAGTCAGACACGCAAACAAACAACATCTTGACTTTACGGCGTTTCCACTATAAAACCAGTTTTATGAAAAACATAGTGGAAAAACACCTCTGGTTAGAGCTCAGCGAAGACGCCCAGCGCCAGTACGTCGATGCAAGGGCCGTGTTTACCGCATGGGAGAGTGCGAAGAAAAGCGCTGCTGAAGTGCGCGGAGGAATGCATTGGCAATCAAAGAGCGGTCATGATTACCTGTTTCGGACTTCAGTTGCTGGCGCACAAAAAAGCCTTGGTCCGAGGTCCGCAGAGACAGAGCAAATTTACCAAAGCTTTGTCGAGCGCAAAAAGCAGGTTGAGAAGCGAGTCGCCGATCTCAGCACGGAACTCATCAGACATCAAAAAATGAATCGTGCTTTGGGTGTCGGCCATGCCCCGCGAATACTGATCGATATACTGCAAAAACTTTCAGGTTCAGGTCTTGCAGAGTTTTTCACCGTTGTCGGCACGCACGCGCTTTATGCTTATGAATCGTCATCCGGCGTATTTATCGGTGAACAGGAGGCACTAGCTACTCGAGATATAGATTTGCTGTGGGATGTTCGTAAGAAGCTCAGTTTTTTGACCAAGATGGAGATCCTGGATACTTCCTTTATCGGTTTGCTCAAAAAAGTCGATTCTACTTTCGAACTTAGGCAGGATCAGCGCCATACCGCCGTCAACAGCAAGGGCTTTGAGGTAGACATCATCCGCCGTGAAGCTAAAGGCGACGATCCACATCCTTTGACACTCACAGATGATGACGGTGATTTTTTTGTTGTTCAAGCGAGAAAGGCAGGCCTGCTGCTAGATAGTGCGAGATTTTCGAGTATGGTGGTCTCTACTAGCGGGCACATGGCAAGGATGAATACCATATCGCCTGCGGTATTCGCAAAATTTAAGCGATGGCTGGCAGTACAGCCTGATCGTGATGCGCAAAAACGGCGAAGAGATATCCTCCAGGCAGAACTTGTAGAAGAACTAATCAGGGAATATCTACCCACAGAAGCATGAGGATGGCAGTGCTATTTGTCACGATATCTGATACGCAGGGAGGGGCTGCGCTGCTCGCCGTATTCGTCATCTCACCAGTCGTTCCCGGATCACCCGAGAACTTTTGACCAACAGCAGTTTCCGGTGCCGTTGGTCCGGAGGTCTGCGGATTATGTCATGGCAGGAAGCGGCCCTTGAGCCTTGAGGTGAGGGAAATCTCGCCACTTTTCAAGGTTTAAGGGTTGAAATGCTCTTGACAGGGGCCGTCGGTCACGGTATAAACCGAGTCCGTCACTCTCCGGATTTCCTGGGGGAAACACCCCGGTTTGATGGTCGATAACAAGGCTGAAAACTCGAGGAATCAGCAGGTTAGTGGCAAGCAGTTTATTCCGCCTTAGCTCAGTCGGTAGAGCAGTGGACTGTTAATCCACGTGTCGGTGGTTCGAGCCCACCAGGCGGAGCCAAATACAGCATGGCCGATTTCCGCAAGGAAGTCGGCCATTTATTTTTTTCACTCTTGTGCCGGAGTCGCGGCTTTCTTTCCCCTCTCGACGCCCGCCCGTTGCCGGTTGAACAGAATTGCTCTGTCGACCATCGCTCGCGCAGAAATACGATACAATAGTCTGGCAGGCTGCCCGGAGCGTGCGAAGGCAACCCGTGGTAATGACCTGCATCGGCCAGGTCCGCCGCGAAGAAGAGCGCCATCGGGGCTGAACCGTCGGCCGGAGTGCTGCGCTGAGGGGGCAGCGGCGCCGCCCGGCGGCACCGCTCCGGCGTCATGGTTCGGTTTTAACCTTACGGTATCGATCCGGCCGAGCCGATCCCGGAGACGAGCCGGTTATCTTTTCCGGACGAAAGCAGGGGAGGACAAGTCATGGATAAAACCAAAGCCTATTCCGCCGCCACCGCCACCGCGCCGCTGGCCGCCACCACCATCCCGCGCCGCGCCGCCACCCCGCGCGACGTCCAGATCGACATCCTCTTCTGCGGCATCTGCCACTCCGACCTGCACACGGTGCGCAACGAGTGGAGCAGCGTCATGCCGACCACCTACCCCTGCGTGCCGGGGCACGAAATCGTCGGCCGGGTGGCTAACGTTGGTGCGGCCGTCACCCAATGCAAACCTGGCGACCTGGTCGGCGTCGGCTGCCTGGTCGACTCAGACCACAGTTGCCCGCATTGCGACGCTCACGTCGAGCAATTCTGCGCGAATGCGACCTTTACCTACAACTCGCCGGACCGGCACGGCACCGCACCGGTCACCTACGGCGGCTACTCGGAACGCATCGTGGTCGACGAAACCTTCGTGCTGCGCGTCCCCGCCAACCTCGATCTCGCCGGGGTTGCACCGCTGCTCTGCGCCGGCATCACCACCTACTCGCCGATCCGCCGCTGGGGGGAGATCAAAGGCAAAAAGGTCGGTGTCGTCGGCCTCGGCGGCCTCGGTCACATGGGGGTCAAGTTCGCCCGGGCCTTCGGTGCGCACGTGGTGGTTTTCACCACGTCCCCGGGCAAGAAGGCGGATGCGCTGCGCCTTGGCGCCCACGCGGTCATCATCTCCACTGACCGGGCAGAGATGAAGGCCCACGCCGGCAGTTTCGACTTTATCCTCGACACCATTGCCGCCGACCACGACATCAACGCCTACCTGAACATGCTCGCCCTCGACGGGCACCTCACCCTGGTCGGCGCGCCGGAAACGCCGCTCCAGCTTTCCGCCTTTGCCCTGATCTTCGGCCGGAAAAAGCTCTCCGGTTCCCTGATCGGCGGCATCAGGGAGACCCAGGAGATGCTCGACTTCTGTGGTCAGCACAACATTACCGCCGACGTCGAGATCATCCCGATCCAGAAGGTCAACGAAGCCTACGAGCGCCTGGTCAAGTCGGATGTGAAGTACCGCTTCTCCATCGACATGGCTTCGCTCAACTCAGGATAAGGGGCGCGCGGTCAAGGGCAGGGGGCGGCGATGGCGAAACACGACCACCTGGTGACTTACAGTGAAAAGGAGGAGTTGGCCAATCGGTTGACACACGGGGTGGCGGCACTGGTGAGCCTGGTCGGCCTGGTGGTCATGATCGTCGCCGCCGGCCGCACGGGGGATCCTTACCGGGTTGTCAGTGTCGCGATTTTCTGCGGGGCGCTGAGCCTGTTCTATGTGATATCAACCCTGTACCATTCGTTTCGCCGCCCCAGGGTTCGCTACGTCTTCCGGGTGCTCGATCACGCCGGCATCTTTCTGGTCATTGCCGGCAGCTACACGCCCTTCACCCTGGTCGCTCTGCGGGACGGCCACGGCTGGGCGCTGTTCTGGACGGTCTGGGTGCTGGCCGTCGCCGGGGCCATTTTCAAATCCTTCATGATCCATCGACTGGCTTTTCTGGCCCCGGTTTTCTACATCGGGCTGGGTTGGCTGATCGTCGTCGATTTGGAAGGGTTGCTGAACACGGTCCAGTTGCACGGTGTCGCCTGGCTCGTGGCGGGAGGGCTATGCTATACCGTTGGCATCGTCTTTTATGCCATTGACCGGATTCCCTACAACCATGCGATCTGGCATGTCTTCGTCATGGCGGGAAGTTTTTGCCACTATCTGGCGGTTCTCTGGTATGTGCTGCCGGGCGACCGGGGGTAGGGTCTCATCTGGCGAGGAGGTGCCGGGCCTGCAAAGCGGCTGCCGGGGGATCACCCCTGCCATAACGTCCACACCAGGTCGTTGCGGTTCGTGCTTCGGGTAAATCGCGACCGACAGACCTGGCACTGATAGTCCTGCTCTTCGTAGCCTCGGGAATTGCCCCCTTTGAAAATGCGGGGCTCCTCGAGTTTGACCAGGTATTGATGCGGCGCCCCCCGGCGAGATTTGTTCGCCTGCTCTTTACACATGCCGCAGGTGTCCATCGACAATTCCTTTCCTGCGCTGCGGGTCGATCCGCATGCCGGTCGCTCCGGCGAGCCGTCTTTGGGTAAAGCCGGTCGAATCACCTGCAGCGCATGGTTTTTTTCCCATCCGTGAAGAGAACTTCGATCTTGCGGTTGCCGACCACCCGCTGCACCAGGCCGAGGCCGAAACTCGGGTGGCGGATCACGGCGCCGACCTTGTAGTCGCCATCCATGGAGTAGTCGCGGGCATTGTCGCTTTTCGTACCCGGCAGCTGGTCCGCCCATTCTTGCCACTCGGCGGTCAGCGCCCCGGCAGCGCGTTGCATTGACTTTTTGCCAACGTCCGGCGAACGGTAGGAATGTTCCCCTTTGCAGGTGTTGCAGAGGATCTTGGCCGGTTTCTTGCCGATCATGCTGACGACCGTATGATTGGTAATCCTCCGGCACGTGGTGCAGCGAGCTTCGACTGGACCGCCGACGGCAAATGGAACATTGGTCATGGCGTTTTTCCTTTTGCTGGTAATTGCCTGACGTGCTTGCAGCGTTGAGCAACTGGCGGCGCCGACAAAAATAGCCCCACGGAAAGCCGCAGGGCTATGCAGTTATCCCAATGCAACGAGTCGATCAGATTTTTCGCACATTCGATGACTGCGGACCCTTGGGGCCGGCAGAAACATCAAAGCTGACGCGGTCGCCCTCGGCGAGGGACTTGAAGCCATCCCCCTGGATCTGAGAGAAATGGACGAAAACATCCGTACCGTTGTCCTGCTGGATAAAACCGAACCCTTTTGCATCGTTGAACCACTTCACTGTTCCTTCTGCCATGTCTGTCTCTCCCTGGTGTTCTTTCTGAACACACTGCTGGATGTGCACCTTCCGTCTGCCGTACCAAAACAAAAAAACCACACCGCCCAAGAGGTCTGTGTGGTTTTCCCTGACTGATTAACCTAAATAATCGTGTCTGGCAAACTGTTGCACAAACGTTTAACTTGTTCATTACTACCACAGGCCGGCATGAAAGCGCAAGGGATATTTTCCCAAGGCGAAGCTGCGCCAGGCGTGCGGGGGCGGCGGGGTGACGGCCGGGCCGACCGGAAGACGTTAAGCGCGGGCAGGGAACGCTGCGGACTTGCCTTGCCGAACGGCGGTCGCCCGGAGGTACGCGACCCGGCTCATGAACTGCTCAGCCCCTCCATTCCGGAGGATTCCGCTGGGGGGCGCACCGCTCACTGCCCGGCCACCGGGCAGGGTGTCTCTACCGGTGCGCCGAAGAGTCGATCGGTAAACTTCACATACCAGGCAGCCGACTGCACCTGGATGATATAGGCCAGGGCAATCACCAGGGCGGCGTCTGCGCCGGCCTCGCCGAAGGCATTCATGGCGACGGCGAGGGCAATGGAGAGGTTGCGCATGACGGTGCCATAGACCAGGGCGATGGCGTCACCGCGTGGCAGCAGCAGCCGACCGACAAGGGTGCTCAGGGTGAAGTTGGCTCCGTAGAGGATGCCGAGCGGTACCAGGATTTCCAGCAGCGCGTGAGGACGGGACGCGATGGCTTCCGCCTTGAGGGCGATGGCGATGAAGACGATCCCCAGGACCCCCAGCGTCGACAGTCCCGGAAAGCGTGGCGCCCACTCCTTCTGAAAAGCCTGCTGGCCAAACTTTGCCACCAGACGTCGTTGGGTCAGGTAGCCGGCGGCCATGGGGAGAAAGACGATCAGGGCGATCTGTATCAGGATGCCGGACCGGTCGACGGCCACGTGAGCTCCCATCAGGGCTTGCACATAGAAGGGGGTGGCCAGGGAACCGAGAATCAGGCCGAGGACCGTCATTTTCACGGCCGCCTCGAGATTCCCCCGGGCAAAACCGGTCCAGGAGATGGTCATGCCGCTGGTGGGTACCAGGGCTGCCAGCAGCAAGCCCAGCGCCAGGTACGGCTGGCCGGGAAAAAACAGGCGGCCCAGGCCGAAGGCCACGAACGGCACGACCGCGAAGTTGATCAGCTGGGTGCAGAGCTGCGCCCTGAAGTCTCCCCCTTCCAGAAGCTTTCTCAGTTTCAGGGTCACCATCATCGGGTAGACCATGAGGAAGGTGAACGGAATGATCAGCGTTTTGAGAAAAGCTGCCTGGGTAGCGAGCCCGAAGGCGAAGCCCGCGACCATCATCGCCGGAATGGCGACGACCAGATTCCGGTTGAGTCGAGACAGCTGCCGCCAGCTGTCGTTGCCTCCCCGGTGCGCCATCAGCAGGCCCCCTCGATCATGGCCACGATGGCAAGGTCACGCTCCGCCAGGGCGGTGACAAACACGTCGCGCGGTTTGGTGCTGACCGTCCGGAAGAGTTCCGCCCATGACGACCGTGAAATGCTCCTGGAGATCTTTCATGTTTATAATTGTATATTCAAAAATTTATATGTCAAGGGTGTTCTCGCCCTGCCGCTGCCGCCCCGTGGGGGTTTCGTCGGCCGGGACTGTGCATTTGCCCAGTTGGTCTCCGCACTTCGTGTTGCAAAAAATTACGGGCTTCCACGTTTATTCCTGGGGGCGGAAGCGGTAGAGTCGAAATCATCAAACACCAACAAAACCTTCTTCACGCACAGCCTCCTAACCTTAGCCCCACGGCCGACCTCCTGCTGTGGGGTATTTTTTTTGAAAAAATCGGCGCAAAGCGCTATTCTGAACCGGCCGGCCGCGGGCTGGCGATCACCGGGTTGTCGAGGAGGCCGTCACGGATGGAGACGATCAAGACCGCCAGCTTCGAATCCCTGATCGAGCTGGCTCGGGAAAATCCGGAGGGTGGCTATACCTTCGTCCTTGACGGCAGCTCCTACCAGATCAAGGACGTTCTGGAAATTTCCAAGATCGCCACCCGGCACGGTTATATCGTCATCTACTGACGGGCCGTCTGCCGGCCCGATCCCTGCCCAGGAGGTTCCGATGCCATTCTGCCGTTCCCTGTTGACCACCATCCTGCTGGTCCTGACCCTGCTTTCGCCGGTTCTGGCCGCCGGGCCGTCGACACCGCCTGCTGCCGGGGCCGCGCAGACGGCCCCGCTCGACATCAATGCCGCCACCGAGGCCCAGCTGAAGAACCTTCCCGGCATCGGCGACGCCTACGCTGCCAGGATCGTCGCCGGCCGGCCGTATGCCCGCAAAGACCAGTTGCAGAGCAAGAACATCATCCCGCCCGCCACCTACGAAAAGATTCAAGAGCTGATCGTTGCCCGCCAGCCGGGCAAGTAATCTTTTGCCGTAACCACAAGGTCCGCCCTTTCCAGCCGGCCAGGCAGCAACCGCCTGGCCGGCCATTCACCTGGTGACGGCACCTGCGTGCGGTTGGGAGTGGGCAGGACCCGGTTCTTCCGGTAGAATGACGTCATCACCGGAGGGAGAGCAGCCGTGCTCAGAAAAATCGACGAACAGCTTTCCCCGGCCATCAAGTACTGGATCTTCCTGGTGGGGATCGTCGGGGTGATTTTTGCGGTGATCTTCGCCAGCTTTGCCGTTTCCTACCTGCACCTCGAGCCGGCCGACCGGGCCGCCGTTGCCAACATCTTCCCCAAGCTGGTGGTGTTTCCCTTCCTCGGGGCCATGGCCCTGGTCGCCATCGTCGGCTCCCTGGTCAGCTGGTTGTTCCGGGCCTACATCATCCCGATCCTGCGCATGGCCGAGCAGACCCGCCTGATTACCGTGGCCAATCCTGACTACCGCATCAATGCCCCGGGAGCGCGCGAAGTGAACCGCCTGGCCGAGATCATCAACGAATTGGCCGCCGCTTTCCAGTCCCTGCAAGGCGAAGTCGAGAGCAGGATCGAGGCGGCCAACCTGGCGCTGCGCCTGGAACGTAACCGCTTTGCCGCGCTGCTTGCGGAGCTGCCCCACGGGGTGCTGGTCTGCAATCTCCAAGGGCAGATTCTCCTGTATAACCGCAAGGCCCAGTTGTGCCTTGCGGAAGCCGCCCCGACCGCGGAAAACCGCCTGCAGGCCACCGGCAGCTCGATCGGCCTGGGCCGTTCGGTCTTCGGCCTGCTCGACCGCGAGCCGATCAGCCATGCCCTGGAAATGATGAGCCATGGGCTGCGGCACGGCGAAGCCCGGCCGGTTCTCGGCTTGATGACCAAACTGTGCGGCGAGCGCTTCATCCGCGTCAACATGGCGCCGGTCAGCTCCGCCGAGGAAGAGGCGCTTGCCCTGGGGGGGTTCGTGCTGACGCTTGAGGATATTACCGGCGAGGTCGCGGCGGACAGCGAACGTGACTATCAATTGCAGCGGGTGATCGATGCGATTCAGCAGTCCCTCGGGGATATCCACAAACAGATGGCGCTGGTGTGCGCCCTGCCGGGGATCGGCACGGCCGCCTGCAACATGCATCGCGAGGGGGTCGAGCGGGTCACGGTCGGGTTGGAAAAGCATCTGGCCCTGGCCCGGGAGCTCTATTCACGGCATCGCCTGGCGTTCGGCAACCGGGAGAACGTTCTCGGCGACACCCTGCTGCTGATCCTGCGGAAAGAGTTGCAGCAACGGTTCCGGCTCGATGTCGACGTGGACGTGACTGCGAGCTGCTGGCTGGCAATCGACAGCTACGCCATCGTCCAGACCATTACCAACCTCGCCGGGTTGCTGGTTGCCGAACATGCCGTGACCCGGGTCGGGCTGCAGCTGACGGTCGCAACCGGGGAGCTGACCCGGCTGACCATCGCCTGGCCGGAGCCGCCGGTGCCGGCCTCCGCCCTCCGGGACTGGGAAGAGGTGCCGCTGTTCATGGACGCGGACGGCCACGTCGATACGCCGCGCACTATTGCCGCCGCCCACGGAGGCGCCTTGACGGTGCCTGCCGATCCCGGTGCCGCCTGCCGGTCGGTAGCCCTGGACTTGCCGACGGCGCTCATCGCGGAAGGCGAAAGGCGGCGTGCGACCGTGCCGCCCCGACCGGTCTACTATGCTTTCGACCTGTTCCACCAGCCCGGACAACAGGCTCTCGGTCACCTGCCGCTGCGTCAGCTGACGTTTGTCGTGTTCGATACCGAGACCACCGGGCTCGACCCTGCCGGTGGCGACGAAATCATTCAGCTCGGGGCGGTGCGGATCGTCAACGGACGTCTGTGCAAGGAAGAGATCGTCGACCAGCTGGTCAATCCGCTCCGGCCGGTTCCCCTCAGTTCGGTGGCGATTCACGGTATCCAGCCGGAACTGTTGGCGGCCCAGCCCCCGATCACCGAAGTCCTGCCGCAATTCCACGCCTTTGCCCGCGACGCCGTGCTGGTGGCCCACAACGCGGCCTTCGACATGAAGATGCTGCAGATGAAGGAAGCCGCCACCGGCCTGCGCTTCGACCAGCCGGTCCTCGATACCCTGCTCCTCTCCACCATCGTCCACCCCAACCAGGAGGGGCACTCCCTTGATGCCATTGCCGAGCGGCTGAATATCGCGATCACCGGCCGGCACACCGCCCTGGGCGACGCCCTCGCCACCGCCGAAATTCTGCTCAAGTTGATCCCCTTGCTCGAAACCCAAGGGGTGACGACGCTGAACGACGCGCTGGCCGCCTCGGCGCAATCCCCCTACGCCCGGCTGAAGTTCTGAGTGGTCGCTCGGCGTCGCCAGGCGACGCTATTCGTAACGCAGGGCGTCGATGGGATTGAGGCGCGCGGCTTTGCGCGCCGGATAGAAACCGAAGAAGACCCCCACCGCGCCGGTAAAGGCCGCCGAACCGAGGATGACCAGCGGGCTCACCATCACGGCGGTGCCCATGATCCTGCCGAGCAGGACGGCGCTGCCGACGCCGGTCATGATGCCGAGCAGGCCGCCGATCAGACTGAGGATCATCGCTTCGATAAGGAACTGCAGAAGGATGTCACCGGGACGGGCGCCGACCGCCATGCGGATGCCGATCTCGCGGGTGCGCTCGGTCACCGACACCAGCATGATATTCATGATGCCGATGCCGCCGACCAGCAGCGAGACGCCGGCGATGGCGCTGAGCAGCAAGGTCAGGGTGCCGGTGATGCGGGTGGCCATTTCGTTGATTTCGGTCTGATCGTGGATCTCGAAGCCGGCGTCGTCCCCCGGCGCGACCCGGCGCGTCTCACGCAGCAGGGCGGTCACCTCGTCCTTGGCGGGTTCCATCTGGTCCTCGCTGACCGCGCTGGCCATGATGGTGCGGACGGTCTTGCCGTCGCTCAGCCGGTAGAGCACCGTGCTCCACGGCGCCAGGATCAGGTCGTCCTGGTCGGAGCCCATGGAGCTTTGCCCTTTTGACTGCATGACGCCGATGACGATGAACGGTACGTTGCGGATGCGGATCTGCACGCCGACCGGATCCTGCCCGGGAAACAGCTCGTTGGCCACGGTCTTGCCGAGCACGGCCACTTTACGCCTGGTCTTGATGTCACGTTCGGTAAAGAAGCTGCCGCTCTCCATGAGGTGGTTGCGGATCATCTGGTAGCCGACGCTGACGCCGTTGACCTGGGTGTTCCAGTTGTTGTTGCCGGCAATCACCTGCTCCTGCACGCGGATCACCGGGGAGACCTCCGCCAGCAGGGTGGCGTTGTCGTGGAGCAGGGCCACATCGGCCATGGACAGGGTGTTGAGGGTGCCGCTGCCGGCGCGCACGCCGGCGGTCTGGCTGCTGGTGGGGTGGATGATCAGCAGGTTGGTGCCCAGCCCGGCAATCTGCGCCTGGATATCGGCCTGCGAGCCGCGGCCGAGCGCGAGCAGGGCGATGACCGAACCGACGCCGATGATGATGCCGAGCATGGTCAGCAGGCTGCGCAGCTTGTTGCGGGCGATGCTGCGCAGGGCCACGATGATCAGGTTGCGCCACTTCATGGGCGGGCGCTCCCGCTGACCGAGCCGTTGGCCGGCCAGTTGGCGAGATCCGTCGCCGCCACGCGCGGGGTCGCGTTCACCTCGTCGCGGAGCACCCGGCCGTCGCGCAGTTCGATGATGCGCCGGGCATAGCAGGCCACGTCCGGTTCGTGGGTGACCAGCAAGATGGTGATCCCCGCGGCGTTGAGTTTTTGAAAGACCGCCAGAACCTCGACACTGGTGCGGGTGTCGAGGTTGCCGGTCGGTTCGTCGGCCAGCAGGATGGCCGGGTCGTTGACCAGCGCCCGGGCAATCGCCACCCGTTGCTGCTGGCCGCCGGAAAGCCGCGCCGGTTCGTGGTGCACCCGGTCGCCGAGGCCGACTTGCTCGAGGGCCTGGAGTGCCTGGCGACGTGGGTCGGGCAGGCGCCCGCTACGGTCGTAGAGCAGCGGCAGTTCGACGTTTTCCAGGGCGCTGGTGCGCGGCAGCAGATTGAACCCCTGGAAGACGAAGCCGATCTTCTGGTTGCGGATATCGGCCAGTTGGCGGCGGTCCAGACTGCTGACCTTGATCCCCTCGAGCAGATAGTCGCCACTCGAGGGCTGGTCGAGGCAGCCGAGGAGGTTCATCAGGGTCGACTTCCCCGAGCCGGAACTCCCCATGATCGCCGCGAATTCGCCGCGGGCGATCTGCAGCGATACCCCGCGCAAGGCGTGGACCGTGCTGTCACCCATGGTGAAAACCCGGTTGACGTCGTGAAGAACGATCGTGTCCATGCAGAGATCGAACCCGTTCCGGCGGCCGTGCCGGGTCAGCGGCGGCTACTGCTGCTGCGCGGCGGCCGCAGGAACGAAAAGAAGTTGGTCTGGGTCGGTTTTTCCGTGGGCTTGAGGCCGCTGACAATCTCCAGTCCGTCGTGCAGGCCGGCGCCGCTGATCACGGTCTTGACCCCGTCGGTCTCCCCCTTGACCACGCTCATGGCCTGGAGCCGGCCATCCTGGCCGAGCGTGAAAATTCGCCCGCTCTGGTCGGCCGGCTTGGCGGCGGCATCCGCGCCCGGCGGCATCCCGGCCGCGGTCGTCTCGTCCGGGGGCTGGAAGCGCAGGGCGGCATTCGGTACGAGCAGCGCGTTCTCGACCCGGTCGACCACGAAATCGACGGTGGCGGTCATCCCCGGCAGCAACAGGCCCCGGTCGTTGTGAGCGTCGATCAGCACCGTGTAGTTGACCACGTTGGAGATGGTCCGGGGCTGCAGGCGGAGCTGGCTGACCGTCCCGGTAAAAATCTCTCCCGGATAGCTCTGCACCGTGAAACGGACCTGCTGGCCATTGCGAATCCGGCCGATGTCGCTTTCGTCGACATCGGCTTCGATGCGCATGTGGGCCAGGTCGCGGGCGATCAGGAACAGGGTCGGGGTGTTCAGGCTGGCGGCCACGGTCTGGCCGGCCTCGACACTGCGCTTGATGACCGTGCCGTCGATCGGCGAACGGATCACGGTATAGGCAAGATTGGTCCGGGCGCGGGTCAGGCTGGCCTCGGCGGCAGCCAGGGCGGCCTTGGCCGTATCCACCCCCGTGCTGATCGGCAGAAACTCCTGTGCGGAGAGAAAGCCCTTGTCGAACAGCGGCTGGTTGCGCCGGTACTCGTCTTCGGCCTGGACCAGGGTGGCGTGCGCCTTGGTCACGTTGGCCTCGGCTTCCCTGACCTGCGCAACGTACAGGGCCTGATCGAGCACGGCCAACACCTGCCCCTTGCGCACGGAGTCATTGTAGTCGGCGTGGATGGTGGCGATGGTTCCCGATACCTGGGTGCCGACTTCCACGGTTTCCAGTGCCGCCAGGGTGCCGGTACTGGAGACGATGAGCTCCAACTCCCCCTGGGTCACCTTGGCCAGCAGGTAGTTGGGCTGGTTGTCCGCGGTGGGCCACCAGGAAGAGAGGAGAGGGAGGCCGAACTGGACCAGGTAGAGGAGTCCGCAAGCCATCAGGGCGTACTTGAGAACGGCGAGGATCCGGTGCTTGACGGTCATTGCGAGGTCTCCCAAAGGGCCAGCAGGGTCCGCATCTGCTCCCAGTCGCCCCGGTAATAGGCAATCGCCACCCCTTGGGTGATCAGGCCATAACGAGCCCGGACCCGCTCAAAACCCGCCTCGACGAACTGGGCGCGAGCCTGGGTAAGTTCAACCAGGGTCGAGGCTCCGACCCGGTAACGCTCCTCGACCGCCGCCAGCGCCTGGCGGGCGGCGGTCAACCGGCTTTCGGTGACGCCGATCAGCTTCTGGGCGGTGCCGAAATCGCGCAGGGCCTGGCCGAGTTCGGCTTCGGCCTGCAGCTGCCGCTGCAGCAGCGACCAGCGGGCATCCTGCTGGCGAAGGCGGGTCTGGGCGACCTGATTGCGCGTCTGCTGGCGGTCGAAGATCGGGATCGACAGGGTCAGGCCGAGGACGCCGCCGACCTGCTCGTCGAAAAACTGGTCGGAGAAGCTGGCGTCCTGCTCCAGACTGGTATAGTCGGTACCGAGGCTGGCGGAGAAGTTGAGGGATGGCCAGTAGCCGGCCTGGGCTTCGATGACCTGTTCGCGCACCGCTTCGACCTGTTTTTCCCTGGCGCTAAGGTCGGCTCGTGCCGAAACCCCGCTGATATCCTGCGGATCGTGAACCGTGGCGACCAGGGTGGTCTCCAGGGAACCGAGTCCGGGGGCCTGCGGGTCGATGGCGGTCAGTGGCGAAAGACCGATGGTTTGCAACAGCTGCAGCTTGGCAACGGCGTAGTTGCGCTCGGCGATCAGCAGGTCGAGTTCGGCGTTGGCGGTTTCCGCCTGCTGTTGATAAAAATCGCTGACCGGCCGGTTGCCGGCCCGGTAGAGGGCCTCGACCTGCTCCATCTGCCGACGGTTCCCCTCGAGATTTTCGGCGCGCACGCCAATCAGCTCCCGGTCGCTGAGCGCCTGCAGAAAAGCCGATACGGTCGAGAAGACCAGGGTCTGCTCCTCGCGGGTGAAGCTGTCCTGCAGGCCGGCGAGGGTCCACTCGGCACTGCGCAGTGCCGCGAGATCGCCGAAGCCGTTGAACAGGTTGACCGTGGAGGTCAGCGCGCCGCTGGCGGTTTCGAAGTTGCGGCCGTCGCGGGAACCATCGTTCTCAAGGGCTTTGTCGAAGCGTTCGCTGCCGCTCAGGGTCATGCCGAGGTCGGGGGTAAAATCCGCCCGGCGCTGGGCGACATCGATGGCGCCGCTGTCGACCTGGTTGGCGGCCAGCCGCAAGCCGGGATTTTCTGCCAGCGCCAGGCTGACGGCCTGACCGATCGTGAGGGGCTGAGTCGCGGGCGCGGTTGCGGTCCGGACCGGTGGCGGCGGTTCGGCCGGGGACTCTCCGGCGTGCCCGCCGGCCGGCAAGCTCATCAAGCCGCACGTCAGCAGCAAGACCGGCAGGGATAAGCTAAGGCGTGTCAGTAGGCAAGTCATATCCGGGGGGTCATCGAGTCGAGAGAAATCGGGCCGTATGGTTCATGTGCAGATCAGACGAACGACCCGGCGGCAGGTTTACCCGAAAAGTGGAAAGGTCAGGCGGACTGGACGGCGTCGCGGGTGCCCTCCTTGACCCGGTACATGGCCTGGTCGGCCATCCGCAACAACTCGTCCCTGCTGCGGGCGTCGTCGGGATAGGTGGCGAGGCCGAAGCTGGCGGTCAGGTTGAACGGCGTGCCATCGTCATCGCGGAACGAATGCTCGCGAAACAGCTCGCGCAGCCTGGTTGCCAGGGTCATGGCGCCGCCTTTGCCGGTATTGGGCAGGATGATGACGAATTCGTCGCCGCCGTAACGGGCCGCCTTGCAGATTTTGCGAATATTGCCGCGAATCAGTGCCCCGACCTCGGCCAAGGTCCGGCTGCCGATCAGGTGGCCGCGGGTGTCGTTGACCCGTTTGAAAAAATCCAGGTCGATGAAGATCAATGAGAGCTTGCCGCCGAACCGGCTAATCCGTTCGACCTCCTCGTCGAGCAGCGCGTACAGGTGCCGGCAGTTGTAGAGGCCGGTCAGGTCATCGGTGATGACCAGCTCGTTGATGCGCTGGAAGTTGCGGGCGTTGCCGAGGGCGATGGCGGCATAGTCGGCGATCGTCGCGAGGATCTGCAGGTCGCCCTTGGTGAAACTGCTTGCCTGCGGCCCGTTGGCCAGCTCGATGACGCCGAGCACCTCGTCGCGGCTCTTGATGGGAACACAGAGCACCGAACGGGGGACGAACCCCGAGGATCTGCCGACGGTTTCGTCAAACCGCGGATCGAGCCGCAGGTCGGGGATCAGCAGCGGGGTGCCGTGTTCGGCCACCCACCCGGCAACTTCCCGGCCCCTGACCAGGCGGAGGCCCTTGCGCGGTTGGACTGCAGGCGATTCGTCGATGGCGCAGAGCAGGTCGCCGCTCGCGGCATCGCAGAGCAGCAGGGCCCATGCCTGCGACTGCAGCAGGCGCCGCAACTGTTCCATGATCAGGTTGAGCACGACCCCGAGATCGAGGGTCGAAGTCAACGCCTTGCCGATCTCTATGAGAACCTCGAGTTCGCGATTGCGCTGCTCCAGGGTGCAGAGCGAAGGCTGGTCGGTAGCCATATCCTGCCTCGATGGTAAATGAAACCATCCATACCACAATAACGGCGCGCGGTCATCTGTCAATCGGCCTCGCCGGCGGGCTTCCTCGACACCCGGGCCGGGCAATTCCCGGGGTATCAGGGAAAACAGGCACCGATTGCCTCGGCATAGCTCGTCGGCCGGATGCCGAAGGTCGCGGTCCATGCCGTGGTGTCGCAGACGTTTCCGGCCAGCAGCATCTCCACCTGGTCCGCGGTGATCGGGAAGCGGTCGGCGTGCTCCATGAGCTTGATCATCGGTTTGACCATGAACAACGGCTGGTGCATTTTGGCGACGTGGTCGCGGCCGATCGCCTGCCCGGTCAGATCGAGGATCTCGTCGTAGCTGTAGCTTTGCCCCCCGCCGAGATGGTAGGTCTGGCCGATCGTTGCCGGCAGGGTCAGGGCGCGCACGAAACTTTCCGCCACCTGCTCGACCGCGACCGGCTGCATCCGGTACTGGCCGTCGCCGATGACCGGCACCACCGGCATCTTGCGAATCAGGTCGGCGAGCAGGGTGACGAACTCCCCGCCCTGGCCGAAGATCAGCGACGGCCGGAAGATGGTCCAGTCGAGTTTCGAGCCGCGCACCGCTTCCTCGGCCTGCCATTTGGTGCGGTGATAGCCGGTGGTCGCGGTCGGCCCGGTGCCGTTGGAACTCATGTGCAGGTAACGCGTCACCCCCTGGGCGACGGCCGCCGCCAGCACGTGGCGGGTCGCCTCGACGTGCAGGCGTTCGAAGGTGATCCCCCGGGCGGGAAACTCACGGATGATGCCAACCAGGTGGATGACGGCATCGCAGCCCTGCAACGCCGCGGTCAGAGACTCCGGATCGGTGGCGTCACCGGGGTAAATCTCAAGCGCCTGAGGCGTCGCCAGCTTGGTCTCCGAGCCGGGCCGCACCAAGACCCGCACCGCATGCCCTGCCGCTGTCAGTTGGCGGAGCACCGCGCTCCCCACGAATCCGGTGCCACCGGTGACAAAGACTTTCATTGGCAAGCTCCTTTTAACTGCGAATTCAGAATACAAGAAGTCAGAAGTCAGAAGCCTCCGGCTAAGGGAAGATTTTCTGGCTGACTCCGCTAGGAGGTGAATTTCTTCTGAATTCTGTAGTCTGACTCCTGAATTCTAACCTTTGATCACCGCCAGCGGCCGCAGCCGGGCGACGATTTTGCCGATCCCCGCCTGCGCGACAACCTCGACCACTTCGGCCACGTCCTTGTAAGCCTCGGGGATCTCCTCGGCAACGGTGGCGCGGCCGGCGGCGCGGATCAGAATCCCCTTGCGGGCCAGTTCTCCCACCACGTCGTGGCCGCGGGCCGCCTTCATGGCGGCGTGGCGAGACAGCAGTCGCCCGGCGCCGTGGCAGGTCGAGCCGAAGGTTTCGCGCAGGGCCTGGTCGGTGCCGACCAGCACGTAGGAGTAGCGCCCCATGTCGCCGGGAATCAGCACCGGCTGGCCGATCGCCCGGTAGGCCGCCGGGGTCTCCGGGTGCCCCGGCGGAAAGGCCCGGGTTGCCCCCTTGCGATGCACGCACAGCCGGCGCAGCTTGCCGTCGACCTCGTGATCCTCCCACTTGGCGATGTTGTGGCAGACGTCGTAGATCACCTGCAGCCCCAGGTCGCGCGGCCCCATGCCGAGCACCTGTTCGAAGCTCTCGCGCACCCAGGCGGTGATCAGCTGCCGGTTGGCGAAGGCGAAGTTGGCCGCCCCGGCCATGGCCGCCAGGTAGTCGCGTGCCTCGGGGGAGCGGAGCGGCGCGCAGCACAGCTGCCGGTCGGCCAGGACGATGCCGTACTTCTGGCTGGCCTTGAGCATGGTCCGCAGCGAGTCGTCGCAGACCTGATAGCCGAGTCCGCGGCTGCCGGTATGGATGCTGACCGTCAGTTGGCCGAGGGAGAGGCCGAGGGCCTGCGCCGCTGCTTCATCGTAGACCGCCTCGACCTGCTGGAGTTCCAGGAAGTGGTTGCCAGAGCCCAGGGTGCCGAGCTGGTCGCGGCCACGCTCCAGGGCCCGCTCGGAAACGACTGCCGGATCGGCTCCCGGGAGCGTCCCCCCGGCTTCGATATGGTCGAGGTCCGCCGCCTCGCCGAAGCCCTGCCGCACCGCCCAGGCGGCTCCTTGCTGCAGAACCTTGCGGGTTTCGGCCACGCTGAGTTTCAGGTCGCGGCGATGCGAGCCGACCCCGGACGGCACGTTGCGGAACAGGGTGTCGGCCAGGCGGTCGAGAACCGGGCGCACCTCGGCGGCGGGGAGGTCGCTGCGCAGCAGGCGCACCCCGCAGTTGATGTCGTAGCCGACCCCGCCGGGGGAAACCACCCCCTCCTCGGCATCGAAAGCGGCGACCCCGCCGATCGGGAAGCCGTAGCCCCAGTGGATATCGGGCATGGCCATCGATGGGCCGACGATGCCGGGGAGGGTGGCGACGTTGCGGACCTGCTCGAGAGCCTGCTCGCGGCGCAGCATCGCCATCATCGCCGCGCTGGCAAAGACCAGGCCGTCGGTGCGCATGGCACCCTCGCGCGGGATGCGCCAGCGCCAGGGATCAAGCTGCTGGATCTTGATGGTCATAATTACCTAGGTACGTCTCGCTCCCCGGACTTCGGGCGCCTTGCCTCCGGGCATTTTCGATCAGCCTGGTCAGCCAAGCAAAGCAGCGCTTCACAGGTCAATATATACCCGGGCATACCAGCCGCCTTTTCGTTTTTCCACCAGCAACTGATGGTAGGTGACCGCCTTGGCGGTGCGTTCGACCGCATGGCGCCCGGGGTCGAACGGTTCGCCGCTGATGACCGCGGCCAGGGACCGCTCGGTCAGTTCGACGATGTCGAAGGCCGCCGGGACCAGCCGCTTGCTTTCACAAAGAAAAAGCACCTCGTTCAACCAGGCCACCAGCAACTCTGCGCGGTCTCCCGCACCAAGCCGCACGGCATGACGTTCCGCTGCCGTGGCCGGGGAATCGCCGAAAAGCAGGACCTTTAATCCAAGCGCCGCGGCGCGGAACAGCTCGCTGCGGGAAGGTGCGGTCGCTTCGAGGCCGATGTCGGCGGTATGGGCAAGGAGTCGAAAGGCCGGAGCCCGGCTCAATGCCAGCGTTCCCACTGGACCCGGCAGACCACCGGCGTCCCCTGCCAGTCGATCTGCAATGCGCCGCTGTGGGCTTTCTGCAGGGACCGCCCGAGTTGCTCCGCGAGCTTGTTGGCGGTGGTCTCAATGATCAGGGCATCGTCGCTCCGTTGCACGCGAATGATCCGTTCCAGCGGATTACGAGACGAAAAGCGGGCCACGGCATTGTCGAGAATGTTGCGGATCTCCTGTTCATGATTCCACAGGTAACTGCCGCGGAGGGTGAGAATTCCCTCGGGATAACGTTCGGCGACCTTCTGGCAGGCGGGACAGGTCACCCACTGGGTGGCCGGGTCGTCGGCCAGCTGGCTGGCAGCCGGCGGGTCGAGCTGCCAGCGTTTCTGGCGGTAGACCGACTGGCAGGTCTGACAAATGGCCGGCTCCTTCATCCCGGCTTCGGAAAGGTAGGGGTTGCTGCTGGTCAGGGTTCTGCCGCGCTTGTCGCTGATGCCGAACTTCTGCACATCCCGTTGCATAAGGCACCTCCTCTTGCGGATGCGGGGATCGCACCCTTCCACCCTTCAATTATAGCAAGCTCTGCAGTGGTTGGGGTGGATACGCCGAAAAACGTGATAATATTCTAACTCTCCAGAGATGAACGCTTGCAGTCCATAACGATGTTATATATTTTTATATGGGGCCAGCCCGCCCCAGGCCAATGCCGATGAGGATGTGACCGCCGCCGTCTGTCGGGTGCAGAGTTTTGCCCGGCGGCAAGGTCCTGCAAGGGAAAGGAGAACTCCATGAGCCCGGAGCCGGCTATGGATCAGGTGTCAATCCCGGAAGAGCTGCTGGCCCGTGTCGAGGCGCGCGGAATCAGTCGTCGCGACTTTATCAAATTCTGCACCATCACTACGGCGGCGCTGGCGCTGCCGGCGGCCATGGTCGGCAGGGTCGCCGCGGCGGTTGCAGATACCCGCCTGTCGGTGATCTGGGTCGAGTACCAGAGCTGCTCCGGCGATTCGGAAGCCTTCCTGCGCGCCAATCAGCCGACCGCCGCGGAGCTGGTTCTGGATCTGCTCTCGATCGAATACGCCGATGTCCTGATGGCCGCGGCCGGCCACCAGGCCGAAGCGGCCAAGCGGCAGGCGATGGAGGCGTACCGGGGGAAATACCTGCTGGTGGTGGAAGGCTCGGTGCCGACCGGTGCCGACGGCGCCTACTGCACGGTCGGTGGCCAAAGTGCGCTGGCAGAATGCCGCGAGCTGGTGAAAAACGCTGCCGCCACCATCTGTGTCGGCACCTGTTCCTCCTTCGGCGGCATCCCGGCCGCGGCCCCCAATCCGACCGGCGCCATCTCGGTCATGGAGGCGGTCCCCGGCGCGGCGATCGTCAACCTCCCGGGGTGTCCGGTCAATGCCGAGAACCTGACGTGCGACCATCGTCCATCTGCTGACCTTCGGCAAGCTGCCCGCAGTCGATCGCCTTGGCCGGCCGAAGTTCGCCTATGGCAAGCGGATCCACGACAACTGCGAGCGGCGCGGCCACTTCGACGCCGGCCAGTACGCCCAGATCTTCGGCGACCCCGGCCACCGCCAGGGGCACTGCCTCTACCAGCTCGGCTGCAAAGGTCCGGAGACGTTCCATAACTGTCCGACGGTCCGCTACAACGAGGGGACCAGCTGGCCGGTCATGGCCGGCCACGGCTGCATCGGCTGCTCGGAGCCGGGCTTCTGGGATACCATGAGCCCGTTCTACCGGCGCCTGCCCAAGGTGCCGGGCTTCGGCATCGAGGATACCGCCGACAAGATCGGTATCGGCCTGGCTGCCGCCACGGCCGTGGCCTTCGGTCTGCACGGCGTCGCCAGCTGCTTCCGCAAGGGTGATGCGATGGAAGAGGACAAGGTCGTCAAGGAGGAGTAGCTCATGGCCCAGAGAATAGCTGTCGACCCGATCACCCGCATCGAGGGGCACCTGCGCATCGAGGCCCAGCTCGAGGGCGGGAGGATTACCAATGCCTGGAGCTCCTCCACGGCCTTCCGCGGCATCGAGACGATCCTGCAAGGGCGTGACCCGCGGGACGCCCACCACTTCACCCAGCGTTTCTGCGGCGTCTGCACCACGGTGCACTCCATGGCCAGCATCCGCGCCGTCGAGGACGCCCTGAAGATCCAGATTCCGGACAACGCCCGCCTGATCCGCAACCTGATCATGGGGATCCAGAACGTCCAGGACCACGTCATCCACTTCTATCACCTGCACGCCCTCGACTGGGTCGACATCGTCAGCGCCCTCAAGGCCGATCCGGTCAAGACCGCCCAGATCGCCCAGTCGATCTCCGACTGGCCCAACTCCAGCCCCGACTACTTCCAGCAGGTGCAGCGACCGCATCGCTGCCTTCGTCGGCACCGGCCGGCTCGGCCCGTTCCAGAACGCCTACTGGGGGCATCCCGCCTACAAACTGCCGCCCGAGGTCAACCTGATCGGCGTGGCCCATTATCTCGAGGCGCTGGAGTGGCAGAAGGACGTGATCCGCATCCACGCCATCCTCGGCTCGAAGAATCCGCATCCGCAGACCTTCCTGGTCGGCGGCATGGCGATCCCGGTCGATCCGGACAGCCAGAACGCGTTGAATGCCGACAAGCTCGCCCTGATCCGCAAGCTGCTGCGCAAGGCGCGGCAGTTCGTCGAGCAGGTCTATCATCCCCGACCTGCTGGCGGTGGCGCCGGCCTACCTCGACTGGGCCGGCATCGGCGGCGGGGTGGGCAACTATCTCTCTTACGGCGATTTCCCCATGGACAACAGCCCGGGGACCGGCAGCCTGTTCTTCCCGCGCGGCGTGATCATGGGCAGGGACCTGGCCAATGTCCAGCCGATGGACGAGAAGCAGATCACCGAGTACGTCACCCACTCCTGGTATACCTACAGCAAGGGGGACAACGCCGGCCTGCATCCCTACGAGGGGGAGACCAGCCACAAGTACACCGGGACCGAAGCCTCCCTACGAGTTCCTCGATACCGACGGCAAATACTCGTGGGTCAAGTCGCCGCGCTACCTGGACCAGCCGATGGAAGTCGGCCCGCTGGCCCGCGTCCTGGTGGCCTATGCCTCCGGGGTCCCCGAAGTCAAGGCGACGGTCGATTTCGTGCTCGGCAAGCTCGGGGCTCCGGCCTCGGCCCTCTTCTCGACCCTGGGGCGCACTGCCGCCCGCGGCGTCGACTGCCTGATCCTGGCCCGGAAGAACGAACTGTGGCTCGACCAGCTGGCCGACAACCTGGGGCGGGGCATCCTTGATACCTTCAACAAGGAGAAGTGGGATCCGGCGACCTGGCCGCGCGAGGCGCAGGGGTTCGGTTATCACGAAGCGCCGCGCGGCGCGCTGGGCCACTGGATCCGCATCGAGAACCAGAAGATCGCCAACTACCAGGCGGTGGTCCCTTCGACCTGGAACGCCGGGCCGCGCGACCCGAAGGGGCAGCCGGGGCCCTACGAAGTCGGCCCTGGTCGGCACGCCGATCGCCGATCCGCAACAACCGCTGGAGATCCTGCGCACGATCCACTCCTTCGACCCCTGCCTGGCCTGCGCGGTGCACGTGCTCGACGGCACCGGCACGGAGATCGTCAAGGTCCGGGCGCTTTAGCAGCGGTAAAAAGTGAAGGGTAAAAAGTGATCAGCGCATAGATTTCAACTTTTTACGTTTTACTTTTCACGGGTTACGGAGGTTGTCGTGTTAGAAATCCGCTACGTCTACCAATGGCCGGTGCGCATCTGTCACTGGCTCAACGTCCTCGCCGTCGTGATGCTGTCGATCACCGGTTTCTACATCGGCAGCCCGTTCATGACCGCGCAGGACACGTCGCAATACATCATGGGCTGGATGCGCTTTTTGCACTTCAGCTTCGCCTATCTGTTTACGGTGTCGGTGGCGGCGCGCATCCTGTGGATGTTCATCGGCAACCACCACGCTTCATGGCGGGTCTTCTTCCCCTGGCTCTCGGCGGAGGGGCGGCGCAACTTCATCAAGATGTTCCGCTACTACACCTTCACCGGCAAACAGATCTCCTACGAGGCCGGTCACAACCCGGTGGCGGCCACCGCCTACCTCGGCATCTTCCTGCTCTTTCTCTTCCAGATCGTTTCCGGTTTCACCCTCTACGGGCAGTTCGCCCCAGGCGGTTTCTGGAGCGGACTCACCGGCTGGCTCCTGACGCTGATCAGCAGCCAGTGGCTGCGCCTGCTGCATCACGGGGTGATGTGGCTGCTGGCCGGATTCGTCATCAACCACGTCTACAGTGCCTGGCTGATGGACGTGAAAGAGCGCAACGGCACCATCAGCGGGATGTTCGGCGGCTACAAGTACATCGAACCGAAGGATCTGTAGATGGCCGACCTGGTTCTCGGCCTGGGCAACACCATCATGAGCGACGATGGTTTCGGGGTGAGAGTGATCGACGAGCTCTCCTCCCGTTATCGTTTCCCGGGAGAGGTCCGGTTGCTCGACGGCGGCACGCTCGGCCTCGACCTGCTCCCACACCTGGAAGGAGTCGACCGGCTGCTGATCGTCGATGCCCTGGAGATGCAGGCCGCCCCCGGCACGGTCTTTCGCCTGGAGGGGGAAGAGGTGCCGCGCGCCTTTGCCGGCAAGCTCTCGGTTCACCAGATGGGAGTTCAGGACCTGCTGGCGGTTTCCGAGCTGATGGGGCATCTGCCCGGGGAACTGGTGGTCTGGGGGGTGCAGCCGCAGTCCATCGAGATGGGCACTGAGCTGACGGCTACCGTCGCCGCGGCGGTGGCCGCGGTGGTTGCAGGAGTGGTCGGGGAGTTGCGGCGGTGGGGGGTTGTCTGTGAAGAGTAGGCACCCGGGGACTCTCTCTCGATGGGGAGTGCCCCTCTGGCTGTCGATCCTCGTCACCTTCGCCGCGTGCGGCGAACAGCCGGTGAGCTACCCTGCCCGCCCGGTGCCGGCGGGCGTGCTCGCCGATCCCGCCGCCATCGCCGCCGGCGCAGTGCTGTTCCGGGAGAAATGCGCCAGTTGCCACGGCAAGCCGGACGAGGGGCGCTCGCCGCGCGCCGACTTCTTCCAGCCGCCGGCTCCCGATTTTACCGAGAGCAGGTATCGCGGCGGCGATCCCGCCTACCTCTTCTGGCGGATCGAGACCGGGAAGACCGTCGAACCGTATCGTTCCCGCGGCTCGGTTATGCCGTCCTGGCGCGGGTTGAGCGACGAGCAGCTCTGGCAGCTGGTGGCCTATCTGAAAATTCGCGCGGGTTGAAATCCGGAATTTGCGTGGTAGAGTATCTATACCTCAAAAGCAAAAAGAGGCCCCTCGAGCGCAAAGGAGGAAGACGTTATGCCCGTCTCCGAGCCACCGGACCACCCAGGGGAGATTTGACCGGCTGAAAGTCGATAACCCCAGGATCGCCGCAGCCGGGTGATCGCTGGGAGAATTTCACGGCAAGAAGTTAACGCACAGCTAAATTCACCGCAAAGCGCCCCGGCAAGTGCCGGGGCGCTTTGCGGTTGCAGCGGAGGAGATGCCGCGGACCTTGTCTGGCCGGGCGCTTGACCTTCGGCCACGGCAGGTGACGACGTTGTGCTTTTCCCGGGGCGACGGGCGACGTTGGCACGGAGGCGCGGCCGGGGTTGAGCACGGCACAAAAAATACCCCGCGGCAGGAGGGCGTCCGCGGGGCGAAGGTTAGGAGGCTGTACGTGAAGAAGGGTTTGGTTCTCTGGGCTGTCTGCCAAACAGCCTGTTGATGGTTTCGACTCTACCGGCAATCCTTGACGGCGTGAACGTGGAACCCCGTATTTCTTTGCAGCACAAAGCGCAGCAAGTTTCCGGTCAACAGCACAGTCCGCACGCTGGCGCGCGGCGATCCTCTCCCTGCGGGTCAAACCTGACCCTGCCTGCGGTATGAAGATTTCCGGGGTGACACACCTTTTGTTCGTGCGTTTATTTGATAGACTTTCTGCAACTTAATGCGGACCGTCAGGGGGGCAGGCATGTTGGAGAACGTCGCGCAAATCTTGAAGCGGAAAGGGCGCAAGGTCTGGTGCATTGCTCCGGAGGCCACGGTTTACGATGCCCTGACGATGATGGCGGACAAGGGGGTCGGGGCCCTGGTGGTGGTGAGTGATGGACGGGTGACCGGCATCTTCGGCGAGCGCGATTTCATTCTCAAGGTTGATCTGTGCGGCCGGTCTTCCCGCACGGCGACCGTCCAGCAGGTCATGTCGGACGATATCTACTGCGTCACCCCCGGGACCTCCATCGAGGAAGCCATGGCCATTGTCACCGAAAGCCACCGTCGTCACCTGCCGGTTATCGAGGATGAGCAACTGGTCGGCCTGGTGTCGATCGGCGACCTGGTCAAGGCCACGCTCGACGAGAAGAATTTCGTCATCACCCAACTCACGAAGTATATCAAGGGCGAACTCTGATCGAGGGCGAACCTGAAGGCCTGGCCATGATCCGGATCAAAAAAGGGCTCGATCTGCCCATTGCCGGCGCACCCGACCGGCAGCTCGACAGTGGTCCGCGGGTTACCCGCGTTGCCTTGCTGGGCGATGATTATCAGGGGATGAAACCGACCCTGCTGGTCGCCGAGGGCGAGCGGGTCGTCCTCGGCCAACCGCTCTTTGCGGACAAACAGCACCCCAGGATTCTCTTTACGGCGCCCGCGACCGGCAAGGTGGTCGCCATCAACCGGGGGGAGCGGCGGGTCTTCCTGTCCCTGGTGATTGCGATTTCCGGCAGAGAAGAGAAAGACTTTCCCGTAACCGCGGCCGGCCGCCTCGAGCGACTGACCGCCGGGGAGGTCGAAGAGCGCTTGCTGGACTCCGGCCTGTGGCCTGCCTTTCGCACCCGGCCATACAGCAAAACCCCGCGGCCGGGCACCCGTCCGGCCGCCCTGTTCGTTACGGCTATCGACACCAATCCGCTGGCGGCGGACCCGCAGGTTGCCATTTCGGAACGGCCCGCGGAGTTCGAGGCCGGCTTGACCTGCCTTCGCCACCTGACGACGGGGAAGCTCTACCTGTGCAAGACTCCGGAGTCCCGGATGCCGGCTCCGGCGGGGGTCACCGTCCGCGACTTCTCGGGGTGCCATCCGGCCGGCCTGGCCGGCACCCATATTCATTTCCTCGAACGGGTTGACCAGCAGCGTACCGTCTGGCACATCGGCTACCAGGATGTGATTGCCATCGGTCACCTGTTCCTGACCGGCCGGCTCCTGACCGAGCGGATCGTCGCGCTCGGCGGGCCGGCGGTCAAGAATCCGCGGCTGGTCCGCACCCGCCTGGGCGCCTGCCTGTCGGAACTGGTCGCGGAGCAGCTCCATCCCGGCGACAACCGGGTCATCTCCGGTTCCGTGCTGAGCGGACGCGGCGCCACGCCGGCGCTCGATTTTCTCGGCCGCTACCACAACCAGGTTTCCGTCATCGCGGAGGACCGGCAGCGCAGTTTTCTGGGCTGGTGCCTGCCGGGATTCGACCGGTTCTCGGTCAAGCGGGTGTTTGCCGCCTCTTGGCTGCCGCGGCGGGCGTTGCCGATGACCACCAGTACGCACGGCAGCCAGCGTGCCATGGTGCCGATCGGCGCGTTCGAAAAGGTGATGCCCCTGCACGTCAAGGCCACCTGGCTGCTGCGCTCGCTGCTCACCCTGGACACCGACCGGGCCCAGGATCTCGGCTGCCTGGAACTGGACGAAGAGGATCTGGCCCTGTGCAGCTTCGTCTGCTCGGGGAAAATCGATTACGGCCGGCATCTGCGGCAAACCCTGCAGAAGATCGAGGAAGAGGGCTGATGAAAGCGCTGCGCAACCTTCTCGACAAACTTCGTCCCCGCTTCATGAGGGGCGGCAGCTGCGCGCGGCTCTACCCCCTGTACGAGGCGGCCGACAGCTTTCTCTACACCCCGGGGCAGGTGACCGAGGGGAGCCCCCATGTCAGGGATGCGATCGACCTGAAACGGGTGATGATCACGGTGGTGATCGCGCTGCTCCCCTGTTTTTTTATGGCCATGTGGAACACCGGCTACCAGGCCAACAGCGCCCTGCAGCTCACCGGAGGCAGCGTCGAAGGCTGGCGCGGCACCCTGCTCGACCTGCTCGGCTACACCGGCAACCCGGACCGGCTGCTCGACAACCTGCTGCTCGGCGCGGCATGGTTCATCCCCATCTACCTGGTCACCAATCTCGTCGGTGGCCTGTGGGAAGTCGCTGTTCTGCGTGGTGCGCCGTCATGAGCTGACCGAGGGGTTCCTGGTGACCGGTTCGCTCTTCCCGCTGATCTGCCCGCCGACGCTGCCGCTCTGGCAGGTGGCGCTGGGGATCAGCTTCGGCGTCGTGATCGGCAAGGAGATCTTCGGCGGGACCGGCAAGAACTTTCTGAACCCGGCGCTGACCGGGCGGGCGTTCCTGTTCTTTGCCTACCCGGCACAGATCTCCGGGGATCGGGTCTGGACGGCCGTCGATGGCATCAGCAGCGCCACCCCGCTGAGCCGCGCGGCGGAAGGGGGGGTGCAGGCGGTGACGGCCGTGACCGGCTGGTTCGATGCCTTTCTCGGGACGATTCCCGGGTCCATGGGCGAGACCTCCACCCTCGCCTGCCTGTTCGGGGCGGTCGTCCTGGTCGGCACCGGCATCGGCTCCTGGCGGATCATCCTTTCGGGACTGCTCGGCGCCATGTCCCTGGCCACCCTGTTTCTGCTCATCGGCAGCAGCACCAACCCGATGTTCGATCTCGGGCCACATTGGCACCTGGTGCTGGGCGGGTTTGCCTTCGGACTGGTGTTCATGGCGACCGACCCGGTTTCCGGAGCCATGACCCCGGAGGGGCAATGGCTGTACGGAGGGCTGATCGGCACCATGTGCATCCTGATCCGGGTGGTCAACCCGGCGTTCCCGGAAGGGATGATGCTTGCCATCCTGTTCGGCAACGTCTTTGCCCCCCTGATCGATCAACTGGTGCTCAAGGTCCATGTCCGGCGGAGGCTGCGCCATGTCCAGGGATAGTTCGGCCAGAGTCCTGGGCGTGGCCTTGCTGCTCTGCCTGGTCTGCGCCATCCTGGTCTCCACGGCGGCCGTGGGGCTGAACAGCCGTCAGGAACGGAACCGGCTCGAGGAGAAGCGGAAGAATATCCTGCAGGCGGCGGGGCTCTACGAGGCAGGACAGCCCATCGAGGAACAGTTCAGGAAAATCCAGCCACGCATCGTCGATCTGCAGACGGGCGCGTTCACCACCCGCTTCGCGACGGCCACCTTCGACAGCCGGGCGGCCGCCCGTGACGCCGACACCCGCCACCAGATTCCCGCGGCGCAGGATCTGGCGGCGATCAAGGCCCGCTCCCGCTACATGGATGTCTACCTGGTGATGGATGAGGGCCGGTTGCAGCAGGTGATCCTGCCGGTCCATGGCAAGGGGCTGTGGTCGACGATGTACGGTTTCGTCTCCCTGGACGCCGACTTGACCACGGTCAACGGCTTCGCTTTTTACGAGCACGGCGAAACCCCCGGGCTCGGCGGCGAGATCGACAATCCGACCTGGAAGCAGCAGTGGCCCGGCAAGAAAATCTACGATGAAACGGGCCAGGTCCGCATCGAAGTGCTGAAAGGCGCGGTCGACCGGAATTCGCCGGACGCCGTCTACCAGGCGGACGGCCTGGCCGGGGCGACCCTGACCGCGCGCGGCGTCGGCAACCTGCTCAGGTACTGGATGGGGGCGGATGGCTATCAGCCGTTTCTCGAGACGCTGAAGCAGGAAGGGGTCAAACCATGAGCAGTCCCAGGGAGGCATTGCTGGATCCCCTGTTCAACCGGAATCCGATCGGACTGCAGATTCTCGGCATCTGCTCGGCCCTGGCGGTCACCTCCAAGCTGGAAACCGTGCTCGTCATGTCCCTGGCCGTCATCTTCGTGACTGCCGGCGCCAACTTTTCGGTCAGCCTGATCCGTCAGCAGATCCCCGGCAGCATTCGCATCATCGTCCAGATTACGATTATCGCCACGCTGGTCATCATCGTCGACCAGTTTCTCAAGGCCTATGCGTTCGGGATCAGCAGGCAGCTGTCGGTCTTCGTCGGCCTGATCATCACCAACTGCATCGTGCTCGGCCGCGCGGAAGCCTTCGCCATGAAGAATCCGCCGGGCTTGAGTTTTCTCGACGGCATCGGCAACGGCCTGGGGTACGGTCTGGTGCTGCTGCTGGTAGGTTTCTGCCGGGAGCTGCTCGGTGCCGGCAAGCTGCTCGGGGTCGCCGTTCTGGCGACCACCGGCGAGGGCGGCTGGTATCTGCCCAACGGCCTGATGCTGCTGCCGCCCAGCGCCTTTTTTATCATCGGGCTGCTGATCTGGGCGCTGCGTACCTGGAAAACCGAGCAGGTCGAGGAGGAGAGCTAGGGGATGGAACATTATCTCAGCCTGCTGGTCCGCGCGATTTTCATCGAGAACATGGCGCTGGCCTTTTTCCTGGGCATGTGCACCTTCCTCGCCGTCTCCAAGAAGGTGGACACCGCCATCGGCCTCGGCATCGCCGTCATCGTGGTCCAGACCATCACGGTTCCGGCCAACAACCTGATCTACCAGCACCTGCTCAAGGAGGGAGCGCTCGCCTGGCTCGGCCTGGAGGATACCGACCTGACCTTTGTCGGGCTGATCTGCTATATCGGCGTCATCGCGGCGATGGTGCAGATTCTCGAAATGGTGCTCGATCGCTACGTGCCGGCGCTGTACAACGCCCTGGGGATCTTTCTCCCCCTGATTACGGTGAATTGCGCCATTCTCGGCGGCTCCCTGTTCATGGTCGAGCGTGACTACACCTTTGCGGAAAGCGTGGTCTTCGGGTTCGGCAGCGGTGCCGGCTGGGCGTTGGCGCTGGTCGCCCTGGCAGGGATCCGTGAAAAGATGAAATACGCCGATGTTCCCGCCGGCCTGCGCGGGCTCGGAATCACCTTCATGATCGCCGGCCTGATGGCCATGGCGTTCATGGCTTTTTCCGGCATTCAGCTGTAGCGGTCGCGACGATGACCGAAATAGGCCTGGGGGTACTGATCTTTACCGGGATCGTCATGATCCTGGTCGTCATGATTCTGGTGTCGAGGTCCTGGTTGATCCCGGCCGGCGAGATCACGCTCAACATTAATGACGATAAGGCGAAGACGCTGACGGTGGAGCCGGGCGGGAAGCTGCTCGGCGTGCTCGGCGCCCACGATATTTTCATTCCGTCGGCCTGCGGCGGCGGCGGAACCTGCGGCCAGTGCCGGGTCGAGAATCACCGCGGGCGGCGGCGGCATCCTGCCAACGGAAACCGCCCACGTCAACAAGCGGGACGCGAAAGCGGGCTACCGGCTCTCCTGCCAGGTCAACGTCAAGCAGGACATGGATCTTGACCTGCCGGCGGAAATCTTCTCCATCAGCAAGTGGGAGTGCCAGGTCCTCTCCAACGAGAGCCGCGCCACCTTCATCAAGGAGCTGGTCCTGGCGTTGCCCCCCGGGGAAACCCTCGATTTCCGCGCCGGCGGCTATATCCAGATCGAGGCGCCGCCGCATGTGGTCGAGTACCGGACCATGGAGATCGCCGAGCGCTTCCGGGGGGACTGGGACAAGTACAATCTCTGGCAGTACCGGTCCGAAGTCACCGAACCGGTCATGCGCGCCTATTCGATGGCCAATTATCCCGAAGAAAAAGGGATCATCATGCTCAACGTCCGCGTCTGCCCGCCGCCCCCCGCGGTGCCCGATGCGCCTCCCGGGCAGATGTCCTCCTACATCTTCAACCTGAAGCCGGGTGACAAGGTCACCATCTCCGGTCCCTACGGCGAATTCTTTGCCAAGCAGACCGAGGCCGAAATGGTGTTCATCGGTGGCGGTGCCGGCATGGCGCCGATGCGTTCGCACATTTTCGACCAGCTCAAGCGGCTCCATTCGCGACGCAAGATTTCGTTCTGGTACGGGGCGCGCAGCCGGCGCGAGGCTTTTTACGTGGAAGAATTCGATGCCCTGGCGAAGGCCCATGACAACTTCGAGTGGCACCTGGTGCTGTCCGATCCGCAGCCCGAGGACCACTGGACCGGTCCCACCGGGTTCGTTCACCAGGATCTCTACGACCACTATCTGGCCGACCATCCGGCACCGGAAGACTGCGAGTATTACCTGTGCGGCCCGCCGATGATGAACAAGGCGGCCATCGAAATGCTCTATAACCTGGGCGTGGAACGGGACAACATCCGGTTCGACGACTTCGGGATCTAGCCGGTCGGCAGGAAGCAAGCCATGCGCTACGAACAGACGCGAACCATCCTGCAGCAACTGGTCCCGCATTATCACCGCACGGTCAGCCGTTACTACCAGACGCTGGCGGATGGCGACGTGTCGCCGCGCATCCGGCTGATGCTCGACTACCTGGTGGACCATGAACTGCACCGGGCCCTGGCCCTCGGCGAATTTTGCCGGGAGGCCTCGCCCCACGTCCTTGATCACTGGTTCAAGGGGGTCGAGGTCAACTTCCCGGAGCCCCGGACCGACCTGCTTGGCGACGCGGCACGGAGCGACCTCGATGAACTGATCAAGGCCGCGGTCGCCTACAAGCGGATCCTGATCAGCTACTTTGGCCACCTGCTCGAGCATTGCCGGGAGCCGGAGACGCTGCATCTGTTCCAGACGCTGAAAACCCAGGAGGAAAAGGCCATGAAACGGATGATCCGGCACTCCCAGGGGTTGGCCGATCTTTAAGATGCGCCGGCGACTTTGCACCCTGTCGGCCGGTTTGCTCCTGTTGACCCTGACCGGCGGCTGCCAGCAGGACCAGTCCGCCGCCATCATCCATCTCTCCGGCCGGACCATGGGCACCACCTGGTCGGTGGCCATGGTCCCCGGCCCGGCCGGGTCCGGGCCCGCCGAGCTGCAGCAACGCCTGCAGGCCCGCCTCGACCGGCTCAACCGCCTGATGTCCACCTACGATCCGGACTCCGAGCTATCACGCTTCAACAACCGCGCCAGCATCGACTGGTTCCCCCTCTCGGAGGAAACCGCGCAGGTCATCGCCCTCGCGCAGGAGGTCAGTCGCTTGACCGGCGGCGCTTTCGATGTCAGCGTCGGTCCGCTGGTCGAACTCTGGGGGTTCGGCGCAACCGCGCGAGGCCAAGGCATCCCCGACCAGGCCGAGATTCGCGAGGCCCTGGCCCTGGTCGGCTACGAGAAGATCCGCCTGCGCCGCCACCCTGCCGCCGTCAGCAAGCGGGTTCCGGAATTGCGCATCGATCTTGCCGCGGTTGCCAAGGGCTATGCGGTCGATGCGCTCGCCGAACTGCTGGTCAGCCAGGGGATCAGCAATTTCCTGGTGGAGATCGGTGGTGAGATCAAGGTTTCCGGGCAGCGCAGCGCTGGCTCCCCCTGGCGGGTTGCCATCGAAAAGCCGCTCGAGGAAACGCGGGAAGTTGCGGCGATCTTTCCCCTCGGCGCAACCGCCCTGGCCACCTCGGGCAATTATCGGAACTTTTACGAGGCAAACGGGCACCGCTACGCCCATGCCATCGACCCGGCCAGCGGCAGGCCGGTTCGTCACCGGCTGGCGTCGGTGACCGTGCTCGACCGGACCTGCGCACGGGCGGACGCGCTGGCCACGGCGCTGATGGTGCTGGGGGAAGACCAGGGCCGCCGGTTCTGCGAGAATAATCAGATAGCCGCCTATTTTCTGATTCAAGAGGAGGCGGCGATGACGGTTTACGCCAGCCCGGCGTTCCGGCGGCTGGTGGAGGATGGGGCCCGATGAGACTCTATGTCGCGGCGATGATTCTTTTCCTGTTTGCGTTCCTCGGCCTGGCCATGGGGCTGCTCTTGAAGCGCAAGGGGCTGCGCGGCGGCTGCCGTCCCGCGGCCGGCAGCGCTCCTGACTGCCAATGCCAAGCCACAGGCGAAACCGGCCTGCCGACGGGAGCGGCCCGGCCGGAGGAAGTCCGGCAGTGCGAGGAGTGCCCCGTGCCTTCGCCACAGGGCAAGGGCTCCCGGCCTCCCGGCAGGAAAGAGCCCGCTTAGGACTCCCCAGGGGCGTGCCATTTGACAATCTCATGGTCGATGATATGAATGAGATTCAATCCAAACTTCGATACATGGCGAGACGATCAAGCTAAACCTTCTGTGAAGAAGGGGCAGAAAGCTTCGGGTCTTCCGTGAAGATGGCCGGGCTACCGAAAGGTTCTTTCGACAGCTCGGCGTTGTTTTTTACAGGAAACCCGGGCGGAAAGCCCGGGTTCCTGACCGGCAGGAGCCCGGATCGACCATCCCCGGCGAAAGGAGAACAGGCTGATGACAGCAACCATGCATTTCGTGGACGGAGAAAGCTCGTCCCGGTTTTGGCGACTGGCAAAAATCATTGGCGGTCTGGCAAGGTTAGCGGTCCTGCTGGGCCTGGCCAGCGGCACCGCGCTTGCCGCTGATTATTGTTCGCAGACGGCACAGAAAGCCTTTCTTGCCTGCCAACATGACGTGAAGGCCAGCGATGCGATTTCCGAAGGGGTCTGCATCAATATCTCCGACCCGGCGACCCGTAAACGTTGTCTGAGAGAGGCGAAGAAGACGTTCTTGGAGGAGAAGGCAACCTGCATGGACCAGTTGCAGGCGCGGCGCTGGGTGTGTAGCGCCCTGGGCGCGGGGCGCTATGACCCGGAGATCAACCCGGCCCGGTTCGTCGATCCGGCCCTGATCGGAACATCGGTCGCCCCCAATCCCTATTTCCCGCTGCTTCCCGGCCGGACCTGGGTCTATCAGGGGGAGGCGGAAACGGTCACGGTGACCGTCACCGGTGAAACCAGGGAGATTCTCGGGGTTCTCTGTGCCGTCGTCCATGATGTCGCCGAAGCTGGCGGCGAAGTGCTCGAGGACACCAAGGACTGGTACGCCCAGGACGTTGACGGGAACGTGTGGTATTTCGGCGAAATTTCACAACAGTTCGAGGGTGGCGAACTGGTGAGCCTGGAGGGGTCGTGGACGGCCGGCGTGGACGGTGCCAAGCCCGGGATCATCATGTCTGCGGCTCCGGAGATAG
Source organism: uncultured delta proteobacterium (assembly GCA_963749425.1). Taxonomy (GTDB): domain Bacteria; phylum Desulfobacterota; class Desulfuromonadia; order Desulfuromonadales; family BM103; genus VAUL01. The sequence continues at coordinate 421,218 of CAVVMK010000009.1, read as the reverse complement.
GCGCTCTGTATCGACAGGAATTTGATCTCGGCAACGCGGAGGACCTGGCCAAGGTCTTGAACCTGACCGGTACGAACAGTGGGCCGCTTGAGTCGTGTGCCGGCGATTGCCTGGTCACCAAGGACTTCACGCCCATCGAGCCGGGTGTCGTGGAATACAAGTACTTCAAGCCCGGCGTGGGGCAGGTCCTGACCATCGATCTTGAGACCGGCGCCCGTGAAGAACTGGTGCAGGTCATCGATCCGCCCTGACCCTGCCTGCCCACCGGCCGGATTTTGCCGGCAGGGCTGCGCAGCAGAAAAAATGTGCGTTATAATTCAAGGTAAAATCGGGAGGAGACCAGCAGATGAAATGCCCATTATGCAAGAGCCGGAAAGTGGAGCTGCACATGCATGCCGATGGTTTTTCCCGGGGTGCTCGCGAGTGCGGTGAGTGTGGCGGCATCTGGACCTTCTCGGGGGAAAAGCTGAAAATCATCAAGGGGCGCGTTCTGGAGCAGCAGAGGGTCCGCACCGACTTTGTCTGCCCCACCTGCAAACATATGGTCAGTCACGAAACCGCCCTGGGCGCCTTCCAGTTCCACGAAGAACTTTATGAATGCGACGTCTGCGGGACGATTTGCTCGGTTTCCCACGACAAGGTCGAGGTCATCAAGGATTCCCAGAAGGACTCGTTCCTGAGTTCCGCCGGAGACAAGGTGGAATCAGACGACTACAACACGCTTTGACGGACACCGAGGTGCTCACCTCGTCCTGGCAGGCTTCAACATGACCGAGTTTGAATGCGAAGGGCCGGAGCAATCCGGCCCTTCGCATGATTTCATCCCGGCAGCGGCCGGCTACTCGTTCCACCCCTCCGGATGCACGTCGGCAATCTGCTCCCAGTGCTCGGGGGAGCGCCACAGGCTGGAGATGATCAGCTCGCGCATGCGCAGGAACTCCTTGGGCAGCTTGTCGAACATCTTCAGGAACAGTTCCTCGTGGGAGAGGACCTCGGCCTGCCAGACATCGCGGTCGACGGAGGTCAGCGCCTTGAACTTTTCACGACTGATGTCGAGACCGTCCCAGTCCATGTCCTCATAGCGCGGCATCCACCCGAGCGGGCTCTCCACGGCGCCGGTGCGTCCCTGGATGCGTTCGATGATCCACTTGAGGACGCGCATGTTCTCGCCGTAGCCCGGCCAGGCGAACTTGCCGTTCTCGTCCTTGAGGAACCAGTTGACGCTGAAGATGCGCGGCGGTTTGGCCACCGAGCGGCCGACCTGCAGCCAGTGGCCGAAGTAGTCGGCCATGTGGTAGCCGCAGAACGGCAGCATGGCGAAGGGGTCGCGGCGCACGTTGCCGGTGGCGCCGACGGCGGCGGCGGTGGTCTCCGAGCCGAGGGTGGCGGCGAGATACACGCCGAAATTCCAGTTGAACGCCTGGTAGACCAGCGGGATGGTGTCCTTGCGGCGGCCGCCGAAGATCATGGCGTTCAGCGGCACCCCTTTCGGGTTCTCCCAGTCGGCGTCGATCGACGGGCACTGGCTGGCCGGCGAGGTGAAGCGCGCGTTGGGATGGGCCGCCGGCCGGCCGCAGCCCGGGGTCCATGCGTTCCCCTGCCAGTCGGTCAATTTCGCCGGCGGCTCCTTGGTCATCCCTTCCCACCAGACATCACCGTCCTCGGTGAGGGCCACGTTGGTGAAAATGGTGTTGGCGGCGCAGGAGGCCATGGCGTTGGGATTGGTGTCAATCGAGGTTCCCGGGGCCACCCCGAAGTAGCCGTACTCCGGGTTGATGGCGTGCAGGGTCCCGTCGGCGGCAGGCTTGATCCAGGCGATATCGTCGCCGATGGTGGTCACCTTCCAGCCCTTGTCCTGGAAACTCTGCGGCGGGATCAGCATGGCGAAGTTGGTCTTGCCGCAGGCGCTGGGGAAGGCCGCGCCGACGTAGGACTTCTGGCCGTCCGGGGACTCGACGCCGAGGATCAGCATATGCTCGGCCAGCCACCCCTCGTCGTAGCCGATCTTCGAGGCGATGCGCAGCGCCAGGCACTTCTTGCCGAGCAGGGCATTGCCGCCGTAGCCCGAGCCGAAGGACCAGATCGAGCGCTCCTCGGGGAAGTGAACGATGTACTTCTCCTTGTTGCACGGCCAGGGGACATCCTTTTCGCCGGGTTGCAGCGGGGCGCCGATCGAGTGCAGGCACGGCACGAACTCGCCGTTGCCGAGCACGTCGAGCACCCCCTTGCCCATGCGGGTCATGATCCGCATGTTGATGACCACGTAGGGGGAATCGGAGATCTCCACGCCGATCTTGGCGATCGGCGAGCCCAGGGGCCCCATGCTGAAGGGGATGATGTACATGGTGCGCCCCTTCATGCAGCCTTTGAACAGCTTGTGCAGCTTCTCCTTCATCTCCTTCGGCGGCATCCAGTTGTTGGTCGGCCCGGAGTCGTGCTTGGAAATGCTGCAGATGAAGGTCCGGTCTTCCACGCGGGCCACGTCGATCGGGTCGGACCAGGCCAGGTAACTGTTGGGACGCTTCTTGGGGTTGAGCTTGCGGAAGGTGCCGCTCTGCACCAACTGTTCGCAGAGGTTGTCGTACTCCTCCTGGGAACCGTCGCACCAGTGAATCCGGGCCGGCTCGCACAGTGCCGCGACCTCCTCGACCCACTTGAAAAGTTTCTGGTTCTTGGGAACGTCTAGACTCATCTCCTTGCCCTCCCCGTTGAGTTGGCTGGGTGATCTGTTGAAGGTAAGCGGAACCGGCACCGAAGTTTATCGCGTGCGGAGCAATTTTCCCCAGATTTAAAAATTTTACTTTACATAAAACGTGGCGTCCGGCCAAGGGAAAAAGATATGATGTTTTACCAAGGAGCCACCCCGTGTGTCTGATCCTGTTTGCTCACCAATTGCGCCCGGAGCTGCCGCTGGTGCTGCTGGCCAACCGTGACGAGTTCCTGGCCCGGCCGACGGCGCCGCTGGCCCCCTGGGACGAGGTTCCCGGGCTGCTCGCCGGCCGCGACCTGGTGGCTGGCGGCACCTGGTTCGGCCTCGGCCGCCAGGGTCGCTGGGCGGCCGTCACCAACATCCGGGAAGGCGAGCGGACTCCGCCGGGGGGGATCTCGCGCGGCTGGCTGGTACGGGATTATCTGTGCGGCACGGAGGCTCCCCGGGAGTATGCCCGCAAGCTGGCCAGCCAGGCCAGGCCGGGTGCCGGATACAACCTGTTGCTCGGCACCGTCGGGGAGCTCTGGTATTACAGCAATCGGGACAGGGCACCGCTCGCCCTGCCCCCGGGTCTCTACGGGCTGAGCAACGGCCGGCTCGATACGCCCTGGCCGAAAGTGGTGCACGGCAAGGCCGCTCTCGCCACCCTGCTCGCCAAGGGGCCGCCGGCACCCGAGCAGGGCTTCCGGTTGCTGGCCGACCGGACCACCTATCCCGACCACGAGTTGCCGGTTACCGGGGTTCCGTTGGTCTGGGAGCGGACCCTTTCCGCCACCTTCATCGTGGCTCCCGCCTATGGCACCCGCAGCTCGACGGTCCTGCTGCACGGCGCCGGGGCACAATGGTCGTTGACCGAGCGGACCTTTGACGGTTCGCCTTTCTGCTGGACGCAGCGGTCCTACCGGGGCGCCGGCGACTTTGGAGTGGTTGCTTGACATTGTGGAAATAGTGAATGAAGATGAACCGTTATAAAATTCTCCCCGGACAGTTGCACGCATGATTCTCAGTGAGCTGGGCGAATTCGGCCTGATCGATTCGATCCGTGGACGGGTCACCAAGGCGCCCGGGGTGCACCGCGGTATCGGCGATGACGCCGCCGAACTGGAACTCCCGGCGGGACACCGACTGCTGACGTCCACCGACCTGCTGCTGGAGCACGTGCATTTTTCCTTCGCCTGGACTTCCGCCGGCGATCTTGGCCGCAAGGCCGTGGCCGTCAACCTGAGCGATATTGCTGCCATGGGGGGGGTGCCGCGCTTCCTCTATGTCGGGCTGGCCTGCCCGGCCGACGTCGAGGTGGCGCAACTCGATGCCTTCGTGGCCGGGGTGCTGGCCGAAGCCGGGGAACACGCGGTCACCCTGGTCGGCGGCGATACCTGCCGTAGCCCCGGGCCGTGGATCATCTCCGTGACGATCGAGGGGAGTGCGCCGGCCGGCATGGCGGTCGGCCGCGACGGCGCGCGGGCGGGCGATATCGTCATGGTCTCCGGAACCCTCGGCGACAGTGCCCTGGCCCTGGCCCTCTGGCAACGTGGCGAGACTCCCGCTGCAGCGTTGGCGACCCGGCACCTGCGGCCGACGCCACGCGTGGCGCTCGGTCGGCAACTGGCCGAAGCCGGGTTGCCGACGGCGATGATCGACCTGTCCGACGGCCTGGCCGCCGACCTGACGCACATTCTCGATGCCTCCGGGGTCGGCGCCGAAGTGCGCAGGGCCGCGCTGCCCCTGTCGCCCCCCTTCCGGGCGTGCCTTGAGAAGGAGCCGGCACTGCTGGAGTTGGCCCTGGCCGGTGGCGAGGACTACGAACTGCTCTGCTCGGTCCCGGCGGCACACGTTGATGCCGCGCTGGCGCTGGGCGCCCGTCTCGGGGTGCCGCTGACGGTGATCGGCACGATTACCGGTCGCGGGGCAGGACTGCGGCTGTCTGGCGACGATGGCGTGGCCCGGCCGTTGCCGCGCCGTGGCTATGAGCATTTCTGCGGTGCTGCAGGGGGAGTTGCCATTGCCTAGTCCGGGGGTGGAGCGCTTTGCGGCTGAAGCCGGCGAGGAGTTGCCGGAGGCGGCCTTTGCAGCGATCATCGACCAGCTGCGATCCAGGCGGCAGTTCGATCTCGGCGCCTACAAGGATCGCTGCATTCGTCGCCGGATCATCAAGCGGATGCGCACCAGCGGGGCGCGCGATATCGAAGCCTACCTCCAGAGTCTGGCCGGCGACGGCGAGGAACTGGACCTCCTGTTGGCCAGCCTGTCGATCCATGTCTCGCAATTCTTTCGCAATCCCGACACGTTCCAGGCTCTGGCGGAGCACGTGCTCCCCGAGCTCTGCCGACAGGCCAGCGCGGCCGGCCGCCGCGAACTGCGGCTGTGGAGTGTCGGTTGTGCCTGCGGCGAGGAAGCCTATTCGCTGGCGCTGCTGGTCGATGACCTGGCGCCGGTCGGTCTGACCGTGTCAATTCTCGGCACCGATATCAGCGAACCAATTCTGGCCAGTGCGCGAGCCGCCCGCTACGAGCCGGCGCGGCTGGCGGAAGTGCCGCCGGCCATGCTGGCCCGGCATTTCGTCCCGGCAGGCCGAGATTACCGGCTGGGCGAGCGGATTCGCGCCATGGTGCGCTTCGAACAGCAAAACGTGATGACCCCCGAGCCTTTTCCCGCGGCGGACCTGATCCTGTGCCGCAATGTCCTGATCTACTTCACCCGGGAGGAACAGGCCCGCATCCTGTGGCGTTTTGCCGAGACGCTGCCGGACGAAGGCATTCTGGTGCTGGGGCGTGCCGAGACCCTGGTCGGCAGGGAGCGGCGGCTGTTCCGGACGGTGTTGCCAAAGGAGCGGATTTACCGGCGCAGGGCAGGCGCCGGCACGGAATTCGCTCCCGATCTGCAAGGAGTGTGAACGGATGCGCGTCGACATCAGTAACAAGTTCAAAGTCGGTTTCCTGATCGTGATCGCCTCGGTGGTGGTGGTCAACCTGACCATCCCCTCTTTGGGCATTGTTGCCGAATGGCAGCAGTTCTTCGCCATCGCCTCGGCGCTGGTGGTCGGCCTGGTGATCGGCAGCGTCTTCTCGAGGGCCTTTGCCAGCAACATCCGCCGGCTCAAGGCCGCCGGCGAACGCCTCGGCCAGGGCGACCTGGCCGGCGAAATCGAGGTGTCGCAGGGGCTGTTCCCCGACGAAACCACCGATCTGTCGGAAGCCCTGAAGCAGGTGCAGGAAAATCTCCGCCAGCTGGTTGGCGATATCCGGGTCATCGCCATGCGGGTTGCCGGGTCGGCCCAGGCGCTGTCAGCCACCTCCGAGGAGGCGACGGCCTCGGCGCAGGAGGTGGCCAGAACCGTCGACCAGATCAGCCAGGGGGCCGAAATCCAGGCGGAAATGGTCGAGGAGTCGAACCGGTTGTTCAAGGAGATGGCGGTGTCGATCAGCCTGGTCGCGGCGGCCGCCAGGAAAGTCGCCGATGCCGCCGAAGAGACGGTAGCAACGGCGGTCCGCGGCAACCAGCTGGCCGGGGCCAGCATGGACACGATTCTGCAGGCTTTGGCCGAGGTCGAGGAGAGCAGCCGGCAGATTGCTTCCTTTATTGCCCGGGTCCAGAAGGTCGGCAAGATTGTCGAGGTGATCAACGGCATTGCCCACAAGACCAACATGCTGGCGCTGAACGCGGCGATCGAGGCGGCGCGGGCCGGGGAATACGGCCGCGGCTTTGCGGTGGTGGCCGAAGAGGTCCGCAAGCTGGCCGATTCCACCACCGACTCGTCCGCGGAAATCACCGCCCTGATCGCGGAGATTCATGAGGAAGGGCAGCGACTGCACGGTTCGCTGCACCAGATCACCGAGGGGATGCAGCACGGGCGTTCGGCTGCGGAACGCACCAGCCAGGCGTTTGTCGACATCAACCGCAACGCCGACAACACCCGGATCAAGGCCCGCAGCATTGCCGAACTTGCCGGGCAGCAGACCAGTGATGCCGAGCGGATCACCCAGGCGATCGATGAAATCGACAAGGTGGTATCGGACAATGCCGCTGCCACCGAAGAGGTGTCCGCGGCGACCGAGCAGCAATCCGCGGCGATGACCGAGATGGCGCAATCCGCCCAGGAGTTGTCGACCATGTCCGAGGAGTTGCTGACCATGGTCAAACGCTTCCGGCTGGTGGCGGAGCAGGCGGAGTGAGGCGATGCCGCTGATGTTGCTGTTCCGGGTCGGGCACCTCCCCTACGGCCTGGAACTCGAAACGATCCAGGAAGTGGCCGACGACCCGCCGCACTACCCGGTACCGGCCGGCCGCGACCCCCTGCTGGGAGCGGTCAATCTGCACGGGCGGGTGCTGCCGGTGATCGATCTGCCGAAACTGCTGGGGATTCCGGCGGCCGCCCTTGACCTGCGCCTGGTCGTGCTGAACACCGATCTGCACGTTCTGGCCCTGGCGGTCAGTGCGGTCGGGCGCATCGTCTCGTTCGATGCCGCCGATCTGGCATCGCCCGGCGAGGCGGCCGCACCCGCCGTGGCCGGGGTCGTCGCAATCGATTCCCAACCGGTCCACCTGCTCGACGTCGATGCGGTTGTCGAGCGCCTGGAAACCCTTTATGGCGGATAGGAGAAACCCATGTCCCTGCGAGTAATGATCGTCGACGATGCCCTGTTCATGCGCAACATGCTCAAGGACATCTGCCAGCGGGCCGGATTCACGGTGGTCGCCGAGGCCGACAACGGCGAAGCCGCCGCCGCACTCTACCGCGACCATCGTCCCGACCTGGTCACCATGGATATCGTCATGCCCAAGCGCAGCGGCATCGAGGCGCTTCAGGACATCATGAGCGAGGACCCGGCCGCCCGGGTGGTGATGGTCAGTGCGCTGGGCCAGGATTCACTGGTGCTCGAGGCGATCGAGGCCGGGGCCCGGGACTTCATCGTCAAGCCCTTCAAGGAAGAGCGGGTTCTCGACGTCATCCGCCGGGTCACTCTCCCCCGCTGAACCCTGACGCGGCGAGCCTGCCATGGATATGTCCAAGTACCGGGACCTCTTTTTCAGCGAGACCCGGGAACACCTTGGCCAGATGGGACGATTGCTGGTCGCCCTTGAACAGGCCCCCGCCGAGCGCCCGACCATCGATGCCCTGTTTCGCGAAGCGCATTCGGTGAAAGGGATGGCGGCCTCGATGGGTTACGAGCGGACCGCGGCTCTGGCCCACCATCTCGAAGATCTTCTCGATGCCGTGCGTCGCGGCGGCGAAGTGTCGGCGGCCCTGGTCGACCGCCTGCTGGCGGGACTCGATCTCCTCGAAGGGCTCCTTGAGGACCTGCTCGCCGAGCGGCCGGAGCGTGATATCGAGGGCTTTGTGGCCGCGACGGCCGCCACCGTCGCCATCGCAGCGCCAGCGGCCGGTCCGGCCGGCCCGGTCGCTGGCGAGGATCAGGCCGCGGCGGGTCAGCCGGCGCCGGTCGTCACGCCGAGCGCTCCGGCCCCGGCCGCCGGCAACGTCGGGGGCACGGTGTTTCAGGTGACGGTCGATCTGGAGGCCGATGCCGTCGCCTCCGCGGCCCGCTGCCTGCTGGTCGTGCGCGAACTGGAACGAACCACGGAAATTCTCAGCCTGACGCCGACCAAGGACACTCTTCGGCAGGGAGAGCCGTGCCGCAAGATCCAGGCCTGGGTCCGCACCGCCGTCGCCAAGAGTGAACTCGGCAGCGCCCTGCAGGCGATCACCGATGTTCGCAGGGTCAGCTTTGCCGAGGATCGCCGCGCCGACGGCGGCCGCCGCGGCGGCGAAGCCGGCCGCAGCGTGCGGGTGCGGACCGACCTCCTCGACCAGGTGGTCAATCTGACCGGTGAACTGCTGACCCACCGCTTCATGCTGCAGCGTGCGGCCACCGGGCGTGACTGGAACGAACTCGCCGGGGCGCTCGCAAGGATGGCGCAGTTGATCGATGACCTGCACCATCGTTCCCTGCAGACGCGGCTGATGCCGCTGGAGAGTATTACCGGCCGGTTTCCGCGGCTGGTGCGTGATCTCGGCCGCAAGAGCGGCAAGGAGGTCGCCTTCCGGCTGGTGGGCGGCGGGGTCATGCTCGACCGGGTGCTCCTCGAGGAAGTGTCCGACCCGCTGGTGCATCTGGTGCGCAATGCCGTCGATCACGGGGTTGCCGAGGCGGGGGCGGGGGAGGTGGTGGTGGCGGCACGCCGGGAGAAGGACCTGGTGCTGATCGAGGTCAGTGACAATGGCCGGGGGATCGATCCCGGCGAATTGCGCCGTCAGGCCATCGCCCGCGGAGTGCTTTCTGCTGCCCAGGCGGAGCACCTGTCAGACCGTGACGCGTTGATGCTGATCTGCCTGCCGGGCTTTTCCACGGCCCGCGAGGTGACGGAAACCTCCGGGCGCGGGGTCGGCATGGACGTGGTCAAGTCCGTCGTGGAAAAGCTGGGCGGATCGCTCGACATTCAGTCAGCGCCCGGGCGGGGCACGCGCTTCCAGCTGCGCCTGCCGCTGTCGATGGCGATCATCAAGATCCTGTTGGTCAGCTGTGGCGGTCTGCCGTTGGCAATTCCTCTCACCCGCGTGCAGCGGACCCTGGAAGTGCCGACCGCGGCGGTCCTGGAAGGAGTTGACGGGTACCGCGCCTGCTGGCTCGACGACGAGGAAGTCACCCTGGTCGATTTCAGTGAACTGCTCGGTGGCCCGGGCGGCACCGGTGGCGACCCCTATCGCCTGGTGCTGATCGAAACGCCCGGGCGTCCGGTGGGGGTACTGGTCGATGCCTTTCTCGGCCAGCGGGACGCCTTTGTCAAGACTCTCGGCTTTCCCCTCAACTGTCTTCCCGGCATCAGCGGCGCCACCATCGCGGGGGATGGCAGCGTCGTGTTCATTGTCGATCCGCACCTCCTGCTCGAAGGCTGCGCCGTCCCTCTGTCGGCCCGCAGCCAGGAGAATGGTAATGACTTTTCATGACCTGACCGAGGTTCAGCTCGATGCCCTCAAGGAAGTCAGCAACATCGGCATGGGGCATGCCGCCACCGCCCTGTCGCAGATGATCGGCCAGCGCATCACCCTGCGGGTGCCGCGGGTTTCGGTAACCGAGATCAACGCTGTTCCCGACCACCTCGGCGGGGCCGAAACCTTGCTGGTCGGCATTACCCTGCAGATTCTCGGCGATGCCCGGGGCAACATCATGCTGCTCTTCCCGCAGGAGAGCGCCCGCCGCCTGCTCGGCTGCCTGCTCAACCGCGATGAACGCCGGCTGGAAATGGACGAACTGGAGGTTTCGGCCCTCAAGGAAGTCGGCAACATCCTGGCGTCGACCTACCTGAGCGCCATCGGCAGCCTGCTGCACAAGACCCTGATCCCGTCGGTGCCCCTGCTCGCCTACGACATGGCCGGCGCCGTGGTCGACTATGTGCTGATCGACCTGAGCCAGGAGGGTCATCTGGCGCTGATGGTCGAAACCGATTTCTCGGCGCCGGGCACTGGTGATGAGAACCACATCAGGGGCCACTTCTTCCTGATGCCCGATCCGCAGACCCTCGACATCTTCCTGCGGATGCTGATGGGGGTGTCATGATCCACAAGGTGGGCATTGCCGAGCTGAAAGTTGCCCGGGCACCGCAGCATCTCAAGGCCTACGGGCTCGGCTCCTGTCTGGCCGTGGCCCTGTACGACCCGGAATTGCGTATCGGCGGCCTGGTCCACTGCCTGCTGCCGCAACAGCCGGACGGCACGACCGATGACAACCTGGCAAAATACGTCGACGCGGCGATCCGCCGGATGATCGTCGAGCTGTCTGGCGCCGGCGTCGAGCCGACCCGTCTGCAGGCCAAATGTGCCGGTGGGGCGAACATGTTCGAAGGCGGCTACCTGACGGTGATGCAAAGCATCGGCGAACGCAACGCCCGCAGCGCCCGGGAGACGCTGAAAGAACTCGGCATCCCGCTGGTGGCCGAAGAGGTCGGCGGCAACCGGGGACGGACCGTGACGTTCGACCTTGCCACTGGTCGGTTGTTGGTTTACTGTGCGCGGGACGATCGCACCCGGGAGCTGTAATCACTCAGGGCCGCGCCGTCAGGCGCTGGCGGGAGACACGATATGATATCGGCAGGCTGCAAACGGTGGTTCCTCGCGGGCTGGCTGCTCCTGCTCCCGGCGGTCTCGGCGGGAGCTGCCCCGCTCGCCGACGTGGTGCGGGCTCTCGAGCGGCCTTTTCAGGCGGCAACTCCACCGGGAGGACGGATCGACGACTATCGCGCCGACTTTGCCCAGACCGCGCGCATCGCCTCCCTCGACCGGGAGCAAAGCGCCGCAGGTCAGGTCAGCGTGCGCTTCGACTACCGCAGTGCTGCCGCGGGACCCACGGTGCGGTTCCGCTGGGAGTATGCCGAGCCGAACCGGCAGGAGCTGATCTCCGACGGCAGGAGCTTGTGGGTCTACCTACCGGAAAACCATCAGGTGATCGTTTCCGATGTCGGTCCGGCGGCCGCTCGCGAGAACGACCCGATGGCGCTGCTGACCGGCCTGGGCAACCTCTCCCGCGATTTCCAGGTCGGCTTCGCCGTGCCGGAGCGCGACGCGGCCGGCAACTACCGGCTCGAACTGCAGCCGCGTCAGCCGTCAGCCCTGCTCGACCGCATGGTGGTCACCGTCAACCGTACGGCGGTGGAGGTCCCGGCCCGCAACGGGGTGGTCTTTCCGATCGTCTCCACCGCGGTTTACGATCCGAACGGCAACAGCACGCTGATTGCCTTCGACAAGGTGCGTGTCAACCAGGGGATCCCGCTGGGGCAGTTCAACTTCACGCCGCCGGCAGGGGTCGAGGTGGTGCGGCCGACGGGGCAGTAACGACCGAAGCAGACTTCACCGGCCCCTTTGCGGGCCCAAAGGAGCGTCGTGAGCAAGCACACCGTCAGCCTGGTCAGCCTCGGCTGTCCGAAGAACCTGGTCGATGCCGAGGTGATGCTCGGCCACCTGCCGGCCGACCGCTACCAGATCGTCACCGACGAGGCCCTTGCCGAGGTCATCATCGTCAACACCTGCTGCCTTCATCCGCGAGGCCAAGGAAGAGTCGGTCGACACCATCCTCGAGGTGGCCGACCGGAAGAGCAGCGGCCGCTGCAAGCTGCTGGTGGTGAGCGGCTGCCTTTCCCAGCGCTACCGGGACGAACTGGCGGCGGAACTCCCCGAGGTCGACCTGTTCGTCGGCACCGCCGACGCGCCGCGCATCGTCGAACTGCTCGACCAGCACCTGCGGGGGGAGGGGCCGCGCCGGGCCATCGGCCTCCCCGACTTCCTCTACGACCATACCACCCCGCGCGTCCTCTCCTCGCCGTACTACACCGCTTACGTGAAGATTGCCGAGGGCTGCGCCAACCACTGCTCCTACTGCGTGATCCCGAGCATTCGCGGCACCCTGCGCTCGCGCAGCATCCCCTCGGTGGTGGCTGAAGTCGAGACGCTGGTCGCCGGCGGGGTCAAGGAGATCAACCTGATCGCCCAGGATATCACCGCCTTCGGCGCCGATCGCGAGGATGGCGCCAACCTGGTCGACCTGCTCGAACCGTTGGTCAAGATCGACGGTCTGCGCTGGCTGCGCCTGCTCTACGCCTATCCGGACGGGATCAGCGACCGGCTGATCGAACTGATCGCTCGCGAACCGAAGATCTGCAACTACCTCGACGTGCCGATCCAGCACATCGACGACCACATGCTCTCCGCCATGAACCGCCGGATCGACGGTGCACGGCATCCGTATGATGATCGAGCGGATTCGCCGATTTCTGCCGGATGTGACGTTGCGAACCTCGCTGATCGTCGGCTTTCCCGGGGAGACCGACGATCAGTTCCGCCGGCTGCTGGCCTTCGTCGAGGAGGGGCACTTCGAACGGCTCGGCGTGTTCCGCTATTCGCGCGAGGAAGGCACCCCGGCGGCGGAGCTGACCGAACAGGTGCCGGAGCGGGTGCAACTGGCGCGCTATCGCCGGCTGATGAAGGCCCAGTCCCGGGTCTCCTTCCGCAAGAACCGCGCCCTGGTGGGCCGGGTCGAGGCGGTGCTGGTCGAGGGTTTCAGCGAGGAATCCGAACTGTTGCTGAAAGGGCGCAGCGTGCGCCAGGCCCCGGATGTCGACGGGCTGGTGTACATCACCGCCGGCCAGGCGAATATCGGTGATATCGTCAGCCTGCGCATTACCGATTCCACCGAATACGACCTGATCGGCGAAATCGTCGAGGATTGACGTTGCCGTTCAACCGCCCGATCGTTGTGCTGTTGCTGGTCCTGCTGCTGGCGGCCGGCTGGTGGCGGCTGCGCACTGAGCCGGGAGCGCTGCAGGAGACCCGGCTGCTGATGGGCACCACGGTGACCATCGAGGCCCTGGGACCCGCCCGGGACCGGCTGGACGACGCGGTCGCGGCGGCGTTCGCCGAGATGGCCCGCATCGAGGCGCTGATGACCCCCCATCGTCCGGAAAGCGATGTCGCCAGGCTCTCGGCGGCACCGCAAGCCGCCAATGTCTCCCCGGAAACCGCTGCGGTCATCACCCTGGGGCTGGAGATGGCCGCCCGCAGCGGCGGAGCCTTCGACCTGACCCTCGGCCGGCTCAAGGAGCTGTGGGGGATCGAGGCTGAAAACCCGCGGGTTCCCGCTCCCGGCGAGATCGCAGCCGCTCTGGAGGGGACCGGGCCGGGGGCGCTGGGGGTGACCGGCACCGTGGTGCGCAAGCGCACCCCGCGGTTGCACATCGACCTTGGCGGGATCGCCAAGGGGTATGCGGTCGACCGTGCCTTGGCGGTGCTGCGGGCGCATGGCGTGACCAGCGCCGCGGTCAACGCCGGCGGCGACATCGGCCTGCTCGGCAGCAAGCTGGGGCGTCCCTGGCGGATCGGGGTGCAGCATCCGCGCCGCGCCGGGGCGGTATTGACCACCGTGGAAGCGGTCGACCGGGCGGTGGTTACCTCCGGCGACTACGAACGGTTTTTCGAACGCGACGGCCGTCGCTATCATCACCTGTTCGATCCGCACAGCGGCTACCCCGCCGACCGCTGCCAGAGCGTGACGGTGCTGGCGCCGACCGCCATGCTGGCCGATGCCCTCGCCACCGCGCTGTTTGTGCTCGGCCCGGAGCCGGGGCTGGCGTTGCTGCACGACTATCCCGGGGTCGATGCCCTGATCGTCGCCGCCGATGGTCGCCGGTATGCGACCGCGGCGCTGGCCGGCCAGGCGGCGGGCGCGCCATGAGGTTTCTGCTCCGGCGCATGGGCACGGGCGATCGCCTGGTGGTGGTCGGGCTGCTGCTGGTGGCCCTGGCGGGGGTCGCCCGGGTGGCGGCCGCGCCCCCCGGGCGACGGGTGGTGGCCAGCGACGGTCAACGGGTGCTGTTTGTCGCCCCGCTGGACGAACCCCGCGAGATCGACCTTGCCGGTCCCCTGGGGGATACCCGGCTGGTCATCGACGCCGCCGGCGCGCGCATCACCGCCTCCCCCTGCGCCCTCAAGGTCTGCATGGGGATGGGGCCGGCCCGGCGCCCCGGCGACCTGCTGGCCTGTCTCCCCAACCGGATTCTGGTCCAGGTCGAGGGGGAGAGTGACGCGAAACCACCTTATGACCTGCTCAGCCGCTGATCGTGACCAACTGGAACCGACCCGACGCCGGGTGTTTCTGGGGCTGTTTACCGCCCTGGCGGTGGCGCTGCAGGCCCTGGAAACGCTGTGGCCGGCGCCGGCGCCGTGGTTCCGGCTCGGCCTGGCCAACATTCTCACCCTGGTGGCGCTGTTTCTCTACGGCGGGCGGGCCGCCTGGACGGTCAGCCTGGGGCGGGTGGCGGTCGGCTCGCTGCTCCTCGGCCGGCTCTTCTCCCCCGGTTTCTGGCTGGCCCTGGGGGGGGCCGTACTGGCCACGGCGGTCATGACCCTGGCGCACCGGCTGGCGCCGCGCCGGCTCGGCCCGGTCGGCATTTCGGCGCTGGGCGCCGCCGGGCATGCCGGCGGGCAGCTGCTCATGGCCTGGCTGGTGCTGATCCGCCATGCCGGCCTGTGGCAGCTGTTCCCGGTGCTGCTGCTGGTCGCCGTCATCACCGGCGTGCTGACCGGCTGGGTTGCCGCCGTGCTGTTGGAACGCTTGCAAAGCCACGAGGCCTTTCGCAAGGCCGGTTGAGGGGAACTCCCGCGGCCAGGGGGAAGACGCGGCCGGCGGTTGATCAGGGGGAGGGATCGAGCCCGTCGCGGAGAGCCTGCAGTTCCGCCCGCTCGAAGTGATAGGCTTCCTTGCAGAATTCGCAGGTGACCGTGACGGTGCCGGGATCCTCGAGCAGTTCGTCGAGTTCCGCGCCGTCGAGCAGTTTCAGCACGCCGGCGACCTGTGCGCGGCCGCAGGTGCAGGCGAACACCAGCGGCGTCCGGCCCAGGTCGGTGGTCGGCAGGTCTCCGAACAGGCGCTCGAGGATGGCACCCGGGGTCAGCCCCTGGCGCAGCAGGGTGGTGGTCGGCGGCAGTTCGGCCAGGCGTCGTTCGAGACGGTCGACCAGCGCCGGGTCGCCGCCGGGCAGCAGTTGCAGCAGGAAGCCGCCGGCCGCAGCCACCTCGGCCTCCCGGCCCAGTTCCACCCCGAGGGCGACGGTCGAGGGGATCTGTTCGGACGTGGCAAAATAATAGGCCAGATCGTCACCGATCTCGCTGGTGGCCAGTTGGACCATGCCGCGATAAGGGTCCTTCAGGCCGAGATCCTTGACCACGTGCAGGAAGCCGGCATGGCCGACGGCGCCGGCCACGTCGAAGCGCCCCTCGTGCGGCGGCAGGTTGGCGACCGGGACCTTGACCGTGGCGCGCACCCGGCCGAAGGCATCGGTTTCGGCCTGCAGTCGCTGCAACGGACCGTTCCCCTCGATGATCAGCGCCAGGCGCTGATCACCCTTGAGCAGGCCCCCCATCAGGGCGGCGGCGGTGGCGACCCGGCCGAGGGCGACCGTGGCGGTCGGGTCGGTCTGCTGGCGCCGCCGGCACTCCTCGGCCAGCCGGGTGGTTTCGGCGGCGCAGGCGCGCAGCGCGCCGTCACGGGTGATCAGGCGAACCAGGTGGTCGGACATGTTGACTCCTTGCCGGGACTCCGGCGATGTTAGACGAAAGCAGCCGGGCGGTAACGGGATGAAGTCCCGGCCCGGGAAGGGAGCCTGAACCATGAACTTGAAACCGGAACTGGTGGCCCAGTTCGAGCGGGTGCTGGCCTCGGTGGAGCAACTGCTTCCGCCGGCGGCCGCGCCGGTCGACTGGTCCCGGGTGTGGGCGGCCAACTGGCGCCGGCATTCGTTCGCCGGCTATCTTGAGGCGGTACCCCAGGTCGAGCCGACCCGGCTCGACGACCTGGTCGGCATCGAGCGCCAGCGCCAGGTGCTGGAGGACAATACCCGCCAGTTTCTGGCCGGATTTCCGGCCAACAACGTGCTGCTGTGGGGCTCGCGCGGCACCGGCAAGTCTTCGCTGGTGCGTGCCCTGCTCAACAGCTATGCCGGCGCGGGGCTGCGGGTTGTCCAGGTTGACAAGCAGGACCTGCCCTCCCTGTCCGATATTTTTATTCGCATCGCCGACCAGCCGTACCGGTTTATCCTGCTCTGTGACGACCTCTCCTTCGAGCCCGGCGATCCCGGCTACAAGGTCCTCAAGAGCGTCCTCGACGGCTCGGTCTACGCCGCCCCGCCAAACGTGCTGATCTACGTCACCTCCAACCGTCGGCACCTGCTCCCCGAGTACCATGCCGACAATCTCGGCGCGCGGATGGTCGACGGCGAGATCCACCACGGCGAAGCCGTTGAAGAGAAGATTTCCCTGTCCGACCGCTTCGGCCTGTGGATCCCGTTCTACGTGTTCAAGCAGGACCGCTACCTGGAAGTGGTGCGCCGCCACATTGCCCGGCATTGCGCCGAACACGGGCTGGCGCCTGCCTGGGACGACGAATTGGCCAGCGAGGCAATCAAGTGGTCACACGACAAGAGCAAACGCTGCGGACGCACTGCCCTGCAGTTTGCCCGCCACTGGGTGGGACGGCGGTTGCTGGCCAGGCAGTAAGCCCCGCTGCCCTGCCGCGGGAAGAGACCGGGGCGCTCAGGTCAACGGCAAGGACCGTCGCTATGGCGAGGCACTCGCGATTTCCTGCAGCAAAAAATCGCGCAGTTTGTGCAGGTCGTCCAGGGAGAGATCGACAAACTGCAGGCCGACCCCGGGGGGAAGCGACGGTTTCAGGGGCTGGTGCGGCTGGTTGACCCAGGCCACCCGGGCGGAACAGCGCAACGGGGCCTCCCGGTCCGGCAAGCTGATGTACAGGGAGAGCGGCGTGTCGACGCTCAACGGCTGCGAGGTTTCCAGGAACAGGCCGCCGGTGCTGATGTTGGCGGAAAAATCGGTCAGCTGCTGTCCGGGCGTTGACCCGTAACAGATTTCCAGTTTGGTGGGGTAACGCTGCGCGGTGCGCTCCACCAGGTCGAGGTGGCGGCGGGTCACTTCCAGGAACTGGGTGCGGTTGATCGGCTTGAGCACGACGTCGTCGCACCCGGAGGCCTGGCAGCGCTCGAAATCGGCGGCTCGTCCGGCCTGGGTCACCATGATGACTGGAATGGCGGCAGTTTCCGGATTCTCCTTGAGCCTGCGGCAGGCCTCGTCCCCATCCATCTCCGGCATGTACAGATCCATCAGGATCAGGTCCGGCTTTTCCGTCAGGGCCAGGTCCAGAGCCTGCCGTCCGGTCTTGGCTTCGATCAGGGCGAACTCCTCGCGACGGAAAAAAGTCTTTTCCAGGGCACGAAACAGCTCGACATCGTCAACCAGCAATACCTTTTTCTTTTTCATGGGTCACCCGCAAATTCACAGTATTTTCCAGCAGCACACACCCCCCCCGGGATTTTATGGCGTTGTCAGAACGTGTAACCCATCATACTAAAAACCGTGTCAAAGGGAAACCCGGAACCGCGGTTCGGCCAAATGGGTGCCGTGGCACCGCGGACGGCGCGACGGGCGGTTCAGCCGGGTGCGCGAGGGGAAGGTGTAATCGACGGGTCTCCAGCCGAAAGGCTTTCTGCTTGCCGCCTGCGGGCAGCTCTGTGATAATAACGCCCCATAAACCCACGTCGCGCATGCCCTTTGAGCAGCGCAGAGGATGCGATGGACAACCTGGAACCTTCGGCCAGCAGCAACTATCTGCGCAAACTCCTCTATCTCAGTCTTGCTGCCGGGTTGGCCGTCGGAGCGATCTTTCCAGCTGTGGCCTGGCTGTTGCTCGGTCCCAAAGCGTTAAGCCTGCCGTTCTTTGCCTCCTGTCTGGTCGCGGGCTTCGCCCTCGGCAACCTCTGCTACCTGTTCGTCCGCACCGCCCTCAAGCAGCAACTCAGGCAGCAACTCGCGCAATTGCACGGGCTGACCGGAACTGCTGCGGCAAGCTCAGGGGGCGAAACCATCGAAGCCCTCTCCGCGGCGAGCTCTCGAACGGTTGCCGAAGTGCGGGCCTTGCTGCAGTCACTGCGGGCGACGGCCGATGAGTTTATCCCGCACTATCGGGAGTTGGCCGATGCCGGCCGCTACCTGGCGGCCCGCGCCGATGACGGCTTGCTGGCGGCACAGACTGCTCGCGGCGAGGTCGACAATCTGCGGCATAAACAGCAGACCGTGATCCAGGAAGTGGAGACCCTCAAGTCCAGCGCCCAGGACGAGGCCGCCATTTCACGGGAAGTTTCCGCCTCGCTGGAAGCCATGGCCGGTGCCCTGGAGCATTCCACCCGGAAATTTCTCGAGACGACCCGCGATGTCGACGAAGTGGTCGAGTCGATACGCCAGGCCACCGCGCAGTCCGGTGCGGTCGCGCAGGCCATGGAGACCACGGCCCATGACCTTGACGGCGTCAACGAAGCTCTCGATGCCCTGCGTCAGGCGGTGACTGCCAGTTCCACCCAGGCTGACGAGGTCAAGAGGGATGCCGAACATGGATTGCTGGTGGTGGAAGCCTTTATCCAGGAGATGGGCCGGATCGACCAGGAGAGCCAAAAAGCGGTCGCTGCTATGCAGCGGCTCTCCGTGCAGACGGCGGAAGTCGCGAAAATCCTCGAGGTGATCAAGGATCTGGTTTCCGATACGGAATTGCTGGCCTTCAATGCCGCGATTATCGCGGCCAAGGCTGGTGCTGAAGGCCGGGGGTTCTCCGTGGTTGCCGAAGAGATTCGTGACCTGGCCGACCGGACCACGGCCAGTGCCGGTGAGATCGAGGCGATCGTCAAGAGTATCCGCGAGGATACCCGCCAGGTTGGGATGACGGTCGAATCCACCGGCCGGTTTATCGGGCATGGCACCGAATTGTCGCGCAACACCGGGGATGCCCTGCGCAAGATCCTGGCGAGTTCCTCGCAGGCCGCCTGTGAATCCGTGGTGTTGGCCGAAAGTACCGGCAAGCACGGCCAGCGGGTGCGGGCGTTGATCGACGAGGCCGGCCGCAGTCTGCGTTCGGTTCGCGCCATCACCGAGTCCATGCGGCGCCAGGAAGAGGCCTCCGGGCGCATCCAGGCCGGGGTCAGCGAGATGAAGGTTTCGGCCGACCAGGTTTCTCGCGGTTTCGAGGAGCAGGTGCATGCCAACCGCGAGTTGGATCGCAGTCTGCTGGCCCGCGAAGAGCAGGTTCAGACGATCTTTGCGGCGACCTGCTTCCAGATGGAGGCGGTCAATCATATCCTCGAGCACTTCAAGCGTTCGGAGGAGCGCCTCGGCGGCAATGCCGAAAAAACCAAGCTGATCGGCCGTGAAATTATCGTTCTCGAAGGGCTGGTCCGTGAATTGCGCGACCTGGCGGCCCGGTACGAGGCAACTCCACCCGCATAACGTTGACGCTGCTCGCTCCTCCCCCGCTCATTTTCCCACCGCATTTCTCCCGGCGCCCGGTCTGAGCCGGGCGGCAGGACCCGCAAGGGTGCCGCCTAGATCTCCCCGGGCATGCGACGTCGCAAGTGATAGGGTTGCAACAACCTGCGACGTCGCAAGTTGTTGCAACCCTTCCGGACGAATCCATAACTAGCTGATTTTATTGTGTACTTGTGGCCTCTGGCGGCTGGCACGCTGTTTGAAACACTTTCCTGGCAGATACGCAGCAACCGGGATGACCCGGAATTTTGTCGAGGAGGTAACCAGCCATGAGGAACTGGGATCTGTTGAGAGAGATGAACCAGATGCAGCGTGACATCGACGAGGCCTTCCGCGGTTTCGGCCTCGGACGCCTGTTCGGCCCCGACTTCGGGGCAGGGTTCGGCCTGCGCGACTGGCCGCGCATCAACCTGCGCGAGGACGCCGATCACCTCTACGTCGAAGCCCTGCTGCCGGGGGTCGACCCGGAGCAGATCGACATGAACGTGCTCGGCAATACCTTGACCCTTGGCGGTGAGCGCCCGATGGCCGAGAGCAAGGAGCACGGCTGCACCTGGCATCGTCGTGAGCGCGGGACCGGCAAGTTCATGCGCAGCATCGAATTGCCGGTTGACATCGACCCCGACCAGGTCAGGGCGGAGTACAAGAACGGCCTGCTGCGTGTGACCCTGCCGAAGGTGGAAGCGGCCAAGCCTAAAAAGATCAGTATCGCCGTCCGCTGAGACGGCGGTCCACAGAAAACCGATAAGGAGGCAACCAGCCATGACCGACAAGACCATGACCGTCAACACGAACCATCCGGCAAGCCGCGAAGCAACCCGATCCGGAGCACGCTATGTGGCGCCGCCGGTGGACATCATCGAAACCGAGGAAGGCCTGACGCTGCTGGCCGACGTGCCGGGGCTGGAGGAGCAGCACCTGGAGATCAGTGTCGACCAGGGGATTCTGACCATCGAAGGGCAAGCCAGCTTCGGCGGCGGCGAACTGCTCTGGCGCGAGTACACCATGGACGGCTACTGGCGACAGTTCCAGCTCTCCGACAGCTTCGATGCCGCCAAGGCCAAGGCGGAGGTGAGCCATGGGGTGCTGCGCCTGTACCTGCCCAAGGCCGAGGCGGCCAAGCCGCGCAAGATCGCGATCGAGACGCGGCATTGAGCGACAGCAGGCCGGGGTGGGAGCCCCGGCCTGCTGCTTCAGGGGAAATCGTCTGGTATAATCTCCACATACTGAGAAGCAAGAGGATCCGTCATGGACATCAACCGTTTCACCATGAAATCGCAGGAAGCCCTGCAGGGGCGCAAAACCTGGCGATACGCCACGGCCACGTCGAAGTCGATGGCGAACATCTGCTCCTCGCCCTGCTCGAACAGGACGACGGCCTGGTGCCGCGCCTGGTGCATGCGTCTCGATATTGAGCCGGAGTCCCTTGCCAGGGCCGTGCGCGAGGAGTTGCAGAAGCGTCCCGCGGTGTCCGGTCCCGGCGTCGAGCCGGGGAAGGTCTACGTCACCCAGCGGCTTCAGCCAGCTTCTGGTCAAGGCCGAAGGAGAGGCGAAACGCCTCAAGGATGACTACATCAGCGTCGAGCACCTGCTGCTGGCCTTGGTCGAAGAAGGCAAGGAAACGCCGTCCGGCCGCATCCTGCAACCAGTTCAACATCAGCCGCGACCGCCTGCTGCAGGTGCTGACCGAGGTGCGCGGCCACCAGCGGGTGACCAGCGCCGATCCCGAGGCGACCTACGAGGCCCTGGAAAAGTACGGCCGCGACCTGGTGCAAGAGGCCCAGAAAGGCAAGCTCGACCCGGTGATCGGCCGCGACGACGAGATCCGCCGGGTGATCCGCATCCTCTCCCGCAAGACCAAGAACAACCCGGTGCTGATCGGCGAGCCGGGGGTCGGCAAGACCGCCATCGTCGAGGGGCTGGCCCAGCGCATCGTCCGCGGCGACGTCCCCGAGGGGCTCAAGGACAAGACGATTTTCGCCCTGGACATGGGAGCGCTGGTGGCCGGCGCCAAGTACCGCGGCGAATTCGAGGAGCGGCTCAAGGCGGTGCTCAACGAGATCAAGGAGAGCGAGGGGCGGATCCTGCTGTTCATCGACGAGCTGCACACCATCGTCGGCGCCGGCAAGGCCGAAGGTTCCATGGATGCCGGCAACATGCTCAAGCCGATGCTGGCCCGCGGCGAACTGCACTGCATCGGCGCCACCACCCTCGACGAGTACCGCAAGCACATCGAAAAGGATGCCGCCCTGGAGCGCCGCTTCCAGCCGGTGCTGGTCGAGCAGCCCGACGTCGAGGACACCATCTCCATCCTGCGCGGACTCAAGGAGCGCTTCGAAGTGCATCACGGCGTGCGCATCCAGGACAACGCCCTGGTGGCGGCGGCGACCCTCTCGCAACCGCTACATCTCCGACCGCTTCCTGCCGGACAAGGCCATCGACCTGGTCGACGAGGCCTGTGCCATGATCCGCACCGAGATCGACTCGCTGCCGGCCGAACTCGACGAGGTGACCCGGCGGGTGATGCAGCTGGAGATCGAGGAAGCGGCGCTGAAGAAAGAGAAGGACCGGCCAGCCAGGACCGGCTGGAAGCGCTGCGCAAGGAGCTGGCCGACCTCAAGACCGAGGCCGACACCCTGCGGGCCCAGTGGACGAGTCGAAAAGAAGGCGATCAAGAAGCTCCAGGGACTGCGCGAGGAGATCGAGCAGATGCGCCAGGAGATCGAAGTGGCCGAACGCGACTACGACCTGAACCAGGCCGCCGAACTGAAGTACGGCCGCCTGCCCGAACTGGAGCGCGAACTGCAGGGAGCAGGAAGACAAAGAGCCGCTGCCGGCGGGCCGCGCCTGCTGCGCGAGGAGGTCGACCGAAGAGGAGATTGCCGACATCGTCGCCCGCTGGACCGGCATCCCGGTGACCCGCCTGGTGGAGGGCGAGCGGGAAAAGCTGCTCCAGCTCGACGAACTGCTGCACCAGCGGGTGATCGGCCAGGACGAGGCGGTGCAGCTGGTGGCCGACGCGGTGCTCCGGGCCCGGGCCGGCATCAAGGATCCGCAGCGGCCGATCGGTTCCTTCATCTTCCTCGGCCCGACCGGAGTCGGCAAGACCGAGCTGGCGCGGACCCTGGCCGAGGCGCTGTTCGACTCGAAGCAGAACCTGGTGCGCATCGACATGTCCGAATACATGGAAAAGCATGCCGTCAGCCGGCTGATCGGCGCGCCGCCCGGCTACGTCGGCTACGAGGAAGGCGGCCAGCTGACCGAGGCGGTGCGCCGCAAGCCCTACAGCGTGGTGCTGTTCGACGAGATCGAAAAGGCCCACCCCGACGTGTTCAACGTCCTGCTGCAGATCCTCGACGACGGCCGGATCACCGACAGCCACGGCCGCACGGTCGATTTCAAGAACACGGTCATCATCATGACCTCGAACATCGGCTCACCGCATCTGCTCGAGGGGGTCACCGCCGATGGCGCCCTCCGGGAGGGGGCGCGCGAGCAGGTGCTGCAACGAGCTGCGCGGCGCCTTCCGCCCCGAGTTTCTCAACCGGGTCGACGATATCGTGCTGTTCAAGCCGCTGACCCTGAAGGAGATCGAACAGCGTCGTCGACCTGCAGGTGGCGAGCTGCGCAAGCGGCTGCTGGACCGCGAACTCGGTCTGGAGTTGACCGAGGCGGCCCGTACCTTCGTCGCCCAGGCCGCCTACGATCCGGTCTATGGCGCCCGGCCGCTCAAGCGCTACCTGCAGCACCACCTGGAGACCCGCATTGCCCGGGCGCTGATCGCCGAGCAGCGTCGCTCCCGGCCAGGTGGTCAAGGTCGATGCCTGGCAGGGCGGCCTCAAGGTCACTTTCGAGCCCGAGAGCTGACCCTGATGGTTAATTGCTTGAAATGTTTGGCTTTTTCGCGAAAGTTGGTATGCTGGCGGGTTTGCTGCAGCGGAGGGACATTCCGGGCTGGCGGTGAGGCAACTATGCAGACAACGCAAACGGTTCGGTGAAATTCTGGTCGAAGCGAAAGTGCTCAGCGAAGAGACCTGTTGAGCCGGGCCCTTGAACGGCAGCGCGGCAGCGGTCGGCGGCTCGGCCAGGTTCTCGAGGAGCTGGGGGTGGTCACCGAGAAGGATATCGCTGCCGCCCTTGCCCGCCAGTTCGGCATGCAAAACCGTGGCGAACATCGCCCGCGCCAGTTTCCCTGCCGAACTGCTCGCTCTGGTCGACGCTGAAGCGGCGCTGACAAGCTGATCTTCCCGCTGAAGCTGGAAGGAAGCTCCCTCTATCTGGCGATGGTCAATCCCCTCGACATCGAGAGTGCTCGACGCACTCTCCTTCAGGCTCGGGCTGCGCATCATCCCCTGCGTCACCATCCATCCGAGATTCAGGCCGCCGTCAATCGGCACTACTACCAAAAGAGTCTCAACCAGGTTCAGGAAGCCGATGTCTGGTGGACGATTCTGGTGGTCGACGATCAGGAACTGGTGCGTTCCGCGGTGGTGGCCGCCCTCAAGCGTGAGGGGTACGTAACCTGCTCGAGGCGGCAAACGGTGTCGACGGCGTGCAGGATCACCGTGCAGCAGAAGCCGCACCTGATCATCTGCCGACACGGTCATGCCGAGCATGGACGGTGACGAGATGTTCCGGCGCTCTGAAAGGCAACCTGCAGACCAGGCATATTCCCGTCATTGCCCTGTCGTCCAAGATCAGTCCGCCGAGGAGGAGGCCAGGCTCCTCGACAGGGGCTACCATGATGTCATTGCCAAGCCGATCAACCCGGTCCGTCTGGTCGCCCGGGTCAAGCATGCCATGCGGCTGATCTACGGCGACAGCCCGCCGCCGCGCTGAAATTCATAGCGGCCGGTGATTTTTTCTTGCGTTTTCCGGCAAGCCCCTTATAATTGACCTTAAAGGTCGGTTATTATCCGAAAGGAATGCGCCATGCGGATCGATATCCTGTGCAAACCTGACAGTGAATCGCGCGGCGACCGGGTACTTCAGAATGTGCGCGAGGCTTTGGCCGATTTGGGCGTCAACGCCGAGGTTCATCTCTACCGCGATCGCCGCAAGATGATTGATCACCGGGTCTACGTGGCACCGGCCCTGCTGGTCGACGATGTCGTGCGCATTGCCGGACGGGTTCCGGACGTCAACGAAATCAAGTCGTTCATCGTCGAACGACCGCGCTACGTGCACCGCCTGACAAGGTTGCCTGAGCGGCGGCGATTCACTGTCGCACAACAAGACAGGGGTTCCGGTTGGTCCGGCACCCCGTCGCTGTTTTTGCAGGAAGTGGCGTGCGGCCGCGAGGTGCCCGCGTGCGGTCATGCGTCATTCCCGCCGGGGCGGGGCTCCCGGCGGCGCGTCGGTCGAGACGTGCCGGGGTGGTGGCGACGCCGTGGCGGGCAAAGATTCGGCGTAGATGCGTCGATACCGTTCGCGCAGCTCGGCAAGGTCAGATGGTAGCCGTGATGCATGACCTGGGTGCGCGCCAGGCTCGACATCGGTCCCTGAAAAAACAAGCAGAGCCTCGTCGCTCCCGGTTCGATCAGCACGATATCGACCTCGGGATGCTTCTGACGATAGTGGTCGAGGGCCAGCCGCAGCTTCTCGCGTGCTTCGATGCGCTGGGCTCTGCTCCCAGGCAAACAGGCATGCCGAGATCGGCGACCTTCGAGCAGCGGCCAGCTGGATAAGGCCGGCAGGCAGGCTCTGCTCCGGATCGTTGTCGAAGGGCACCCGCGGATTGACCAGCACGATCAGGCGGGCGCCGCGGGCGATGACGATGTCGAGATGCGTGACCAGACCGACCGAGCCATCGATGTAACTGTGTCCGTCGATTTCATAAGGGCGGAAGAAGAGCGGAATGGCACAGGACGCGGTGATGGCCTGGCAGATGTGCAGGTCGCGGAGACCGGGGGTGCCGAAGACCACGCGGCTCGCCGCGGTCGAGATCGTAGGCCGGGATGTACAGTTCACTCTTCAGGCCGGGTGAAGTCGTCGCAGACCCCCTCGCTGCTGGAAGGCCCGGCAGAGATAGCGCTGCATCGGTTCGAGGGAGAAGACCCCGGCCGGGAACTGCTCGAAGCAGCAGGTGGGGGAGGTCTCGCGGGTTGAAGACCCAGCGGTTCTGCCGATAGTTGCGGCGCACCTGCAGCAACTTGCGCGGCAGATCCGCCAGCGCCCGGAACAGGGCCCGCCAGTCGGGCTGGTAGATGTCGTGGCGCTGCCAGTTGAAGACGCTGCGCTGGTTGCTGCTGATGGCCGAAAACAGGCCGTCGGCGGGAATGCGGTTGGCCATCAGGGCGGCGATCACCGAGCCGGCGCTGATGCCAAGGTAGATGTCGAAACGGCGGGTGGAAAAGCCGCGGGCAAACAGGCGATCGAGGGCGGTCAGGGCGCCGATTTCATAGGCGGCGCCCATGATCCCCCCGCCGGTGAGAACGAGGGCGGTCTTGCTGCGCTCTGCCGCCATGACCGTCAATCTACCCCTTGGCGCGAACCTTGATTTTCGGCTTGCCGTCGTTCCACGACGACCACGATGTCGACCGGCCGGTCGCCGAACCGTTCGCGGATCGACGTCGGTCTGGCGCGCGAGAAAATCCGCGACCTGTTCGCGCCGGGGGTGCCGGGATCTGGCAGCTCTCGTGGGCCTCGACCAGTTCCCGGTAAATCCGGTCGAGCGGCGTCTCGGCCGGCGCTGGCGCTGACGGCCCGCCGCCGGGGCTTCGCGGCTGGAGCTGTTCGCCCACTTCATGTGGCTGATCTGCCGCTGGTAGCGGCCTTCCTCGATCAGGCGCAGGATCCGGTCCCAGTAGGCGCCAGTAGCTCTGGAAGCGGCTGTTGACAGTTCTGCAGGCGGAAACGCAGGTCGGTCTGCGGGATGTAGCGTTGACCATGCGCCGCAGACGCAGGGCGAGAATCTGCCGCTCCTTGGCCGGCTCGAACTTGTTCGATCCCCATGAAGTACTGCTCGTAGGCGATCTCGAGGAGTTCCTGCAGTTCCGTCTCGATCCGCTGCATTTCGGTCTCGAGGTTGGCTGCGCCCGGTCAGCGGTCGGCAGGGCCTGCTTGCGCAGGTTCTGCTCGAGTTCGTTGAGTTTCTTGATTTTCTGGCTATCGGCTGGACATCGGGCCTGCTCGCTTTCGAGATAGTCCGACACTATACTGGAGGCGTCACGCGAAGGCAAAGGGAAAGCACCGGGAACAGGGCGGAATGCCTTGACCTTCCGCGACCTTTCCGAAATAATGGCGCATTTCCAATGGGGGGAAGCAATGCTCCGCAGCACTTGCCGCCGTGATCCTGGCCGCCGGTCAGGGAACCCGCATGAAATCGAAGCTGCCCAAGGTGCTCCACCCGGTGGCCGGGGCGCCGATGCTGCACCATGTGCTCGCGACGGCGCACGCGCGTCGGCGCCACCCCCGTGGTCGTCGTGATCGGTCATGGTGCCGACCAGGTGCAAGGCGGCCTGTGCGGCGCCGGGCGTCACCTTCGCCCTGCAGGCCGAACAGCTCGGCACCGGCCATGCCCTGCAGTGCGCCGCCCCGGCACCTGGCGGGTTTTGCCGGTGACCTGCTGCTGCTGTGCGGCGACGTGCCGTTGTTGCGGGCTGCAGACGCTGCGAGTCCCTGGTGGCGCACCACCGCGGCCGAGCAGGCCACGGTCACCGTGCTGACTGCCGAGTCCTTGCCAATCCCCGTGGTTATGGGCGGATCATCCGCGGCGACGATGGGGTGGAACGGATCGTCGAGGAAAAAGACGCCTCGGCGGCGGAGCGCGCCGTCAGCGAAATCAACACCGGCATCTACGTCTTTGCCGCGCCGCGCGTCTTCGACCCTGCTGGCCGGATTGACCAATGACAATGCCCAGGGAGAATACTATCTCACCGACGTGATCGCTGCCGCCAGGGCCGCCGGAGAGCGGGTCGCGGCGCTCGCCGGTCGCCGCGCGGAGGAAGCCGATGGGGATCAACGATCGGGTTCAGCTGGCCGAGGCCGGCAGCGGCGATGCGTGCCCGCATCAACGAGGCCCACATGCGGCGCCGGGGTGACGCTGCTCGACCCGGCGGCCACCTACATCGATCCGGAAGTGACAATCGGTCCGGACAGCGTCATTCACCCCGGCGTGCACCTGCGCGGCAGGACCGTGATCGGCCAGGATTGCGAAATCGAGCCGGGGGTGATCATCACCGACTGCATCCTGGCCGACCGGGTCCATGTCAAGGCCGGCTCGGTGCTGGCCGAATCGACCATCGGCGCCGATACCGACATCGGTCCGATGGCCCACCTGCGCCCGGGTACGGTGCTGGCCGGCGAGAACAAGATCGGCAACTTCGTCGAAACCAAGAAGGCCGCCATCGGCGAAGGGCAGCAAGGCCAGCCACCTCACCTACCTCGGCGATGCCGAGATCGGCGCGCGGGGTCAATATCGGCTGCGGCACCATCACCTGCAACTACGACGGCGTGCAACAAGCACGTCACCGTCATCGAGGACGATGTCTTCGTCGGCTGCGACGTCCAGTTCGTCGCCCCGGTGCGGATCGGCCGGGGCAGCCTGATCGGGGCCGGCTCGACCATCACCAGGGACGTCCCCGCCGGATGCCCTGGCCATCGCCGCGCCGAGCAGAAGATCATCGAAGGGTGGGTGTCGCGCAAGCGCAGCAAAGCCGTGAAAAGTGAGAACGTGAAACGTGAAACGTGAAGGCAAGAACAGGTCCTTTTTACCCGTTACTTATTCCGGTTAACAGAGGGGTTTGGATATGTGCGGAATTGTCGGCTACATCGGACCGCGTGACGCGACCCCCATCGTCCTCGACGGCCTGCGCCGCCTCGAGTATCGCGGCTACGATTCGGCCGGGATCGCCTGCCTGCGCGGCGGCGACATCGAAATCCGCCGCGCCCAGGGGAAGCTGTCGCGTCTTGAGGAGTTGCTGCGCGAGCGCCCGCTCGGCGGCACTCCGGGCATCGGCCACACCCGCTGGGCCACCCACGGCCGGCCCTCGGAGATCAATGCCCATCCGCACAAGGCCGGCCGCTTCGTGGTGGTGCACAACGGCATCATCGAGAACTACCTGGAGCTGAAAGAGCGCCTGCATCGGCCAGGGGCACCACTTCAAGTCGGAGACCGACACCGAGATCATCGCCCACCTGGTCGAGCAGCAGGCCAAGCAGGGTGCCGATTTCGAGTCAGCGGTGCGGCAGGCCCTGCGCGAGGTGCGCGGTGCCTATGCCGTGGCGGTCCTCTGCGCCGACGAACCGGACAAGCTGATTGCCGCCAAGCAGGGCTCGCCGCTGGTGGTCGGCCAGGGGGACGGTGAGTATTTCGTCGCCTCCGACATCCCGGCCATGCTCTCCCACACCCGCGAGATGATCTTCCTCGAGGACGGCGAAATGGTGGTCTTCACGGCGACGCCGCATGGCCGTCACCACGCTGGCCGGCGAGGCGGTGGCCAAAACGCCGAAGACCATCACCTGGAGCCCGGTGATGGCCGAGAAGGGCGGCTACCAGCACTTCATGCTCAAGGAGATCCACGAGCAGCCGCGGGCCATCGCCGACACCCTGGCCGGCCGCCTGCGCGAGGACCACTCGGATGTCTGCCTCGAAGGGCTGCAGCTCGACGATGCCTGGCTGCAGGCGGTGGAGCGGATCTATATCGTCGCCTGCGGCACCTCCTGGCATGCCGGGCTGGTCGGCAAGTTTCTGCTCGAAAAGCACTGTCCGGATCCCGGTCGAGGTCGATATCGCCAGCGAATTCCGCTACCGCGACCCGCTGGTCGATGCACGCACCCTGACCCTGGTGATCAGCCAGAGCGGTGAGACCGCCGATACCCTGGCCGCCCTGCGCGAGGCGCATGCCAAGGGGGGCAAGGTCGTGGCCATCTGCAACGTGGTGGAATCGTCGATCGCCCGCGAGAGCGACGGCGTCATCTACACCCATGCCGGCCCGGAGATCGGGGTGGCCTCGACCAAGGCCTTTACCACCCAGCTGGTGGCGCTGGTCCTGCTGACCCTGCATCTCGGCAAGGTGCGCGGCACGCTCGCAGTCGAAGCGGCCCGGCGCGCCCTGGTCGAGGCGCTGGCCAGCCTGCCGCGCCAGGTGGAGGCCTGCCTGGAGCTCGACGGCGAAATCGAAGCGATCGCCCAGGAGCTGATGCACGCCCGCGATTTTCTCTATCTCGGCCGCGGCAACCAGTACCCGATCGCTCTGGAGGGGGCGCTCAAGCTCAAGGAGATCTCCTATATCCACGCCGAGGGTTATCCGGCCGGCGAGATGAAGCACGGCCCGATCGCCCTGATCGACGAAAACCTGCCGGTGGTGATTCTCGCCCCGCACAACGACACCTTCGAAAAGGTCGCTGCCAACCTCGAGGAAGTCCAGGCTCGCGGCGGGCGGGTGGTGGCGGTCACCGACCGGGCGGTCACGGAGCTGGCCGGCAAGGTCCAGGCCGTGCTGACCGTGCCGACCACCGTCGATGACCTGATGCCGGTGCTGACCTCACTGCCGATGCAACTGCTGGCCTACCACATCGCGGTGCTCAAGGGGACCGATGTCGATCAGCCGAGGAACCTGGCGAAGAGCGTGACGGTGGAGTGATCCCGCCGCGGTTGGGCCGAATTGCGAAGAGCTGCAGTCATTGTCATGTCATTGCGCCGCTTATGCGGCTATTTCACCCCAGGAGGGAGTCATGAGCAGAATTCCGCAGGTCACCATTTACGCCAAGCAGGCCGGGGTGGCCATCACCCCCTATGAAAAGCGCGCCGAGGGGCGCCCGGCGGAAGGGCGCATCGCCCTGCGCTTCTTCAAGCTGGAGAGCGGCAGCAGCTCGCTCCGTTTCGTGGTCGAGCCGGCCGAGGCCTTCGAGCTGCTGCGGCAAGATGCACAAGGTGGTGCGCGACGGCGGCAAGGAGAGCCTCAGCCACCGGTTCGAGGGGCGCGACGGCGAAGTGCAGACGCGCCTGACCGTCGAACGCTGGGAGCGGGGGGGCAAGAGCGGCTGTGCCCTGACGGTGCAGCGGGGCGAGGAGGAACTGAACGTGCCGGTCGACCGTCGACCGGTTCCTGCATGCCGCCGAATTCCTGCGCTACCTCTCCCTGCAGCAGGCCTGGAGCGAAGAACCGGAAAAAGCCTGAAGTCTGACGGCGGGGCCTTTGCCGGCCCCGCCGTTTTAGCGGTCAGCTGCGGCCCTTGCGGTTTACATCACCCCCCCGCGGTGCTACTATCCGCTGAACTATAAACTGGTTTATTCCCGGAGCTTTTTTTGATCAGAAAGACCCACGACTGGCTGCGGCAGCTGTTGACCGCGGTCCTGAGTCGCTTCAGCATTTCCGAAAACACCTTCCTGGCGATCCTCGCCGTGATCATCGGCGTGCTCGCGGGCTTGGGCAACTATGTCCTGCGCCAGCTGATCGAACTGATCCATCACGGTGTGATCACCCAGGGGATGGCGCAATTCGCCATCGACACCAGCAGCTGGAACTGGAACCGCCTCTACCTGATCCTCTTCCCCTTGTGCGGCGGCATCCTGATGATCCCCCTGGGGGCCTACTACGCCAAGGACCTGCGCTTCGGTTTCTCGCGCTTCCTCGAAGAGGTCAACCTGCGCGGCGGCAAGGTACCGTCGCGCACCATCTTCACCCGCGGCCTGGCCAGCGCCATCACCATCGGCACCGGCGGCTCGGCCGGCCAGGAAGGGCCGATCGCCCAGATCGGCGGCGCCATCGGCAGCAAGGTCGGTCAGACGCTTCAAGATGGGCGGCGACTACCTCAAGACCCTGGTGGCCTGCGGCGCGGCCAGCGGGGTGGCGGCGACCTTCAACGCGCCGATCGCCGGGGTCTTCTTCGCCCACGAGATCGTGCTGCTCTCCTCCTTCGAGCTGTCCAGCTTCACCTCGATCGTCATCGCCAGCGGCATGAGCACCGTGGTCTCGCGCGCCCTGCTCGGCGACCACCCGGAATTCGCGCCGCCCCCCTACGCGGCTCGGCAGCTACTGGGAGCTGTTCTTCTACGTGCTGCTCGGCATCCTGGTCGGCCTGCTGGCGGCGGCGTTCATGACCTGGCACTACCGGATCAAGGACTGGTTCGCCGGCCTGAAGCTCCCCCGCCTGGCCAAGCCGGTGTTCGGCGGCTTCCTGGTCGGCGTGTTCGGGGTGGCTGATGCCGCAGATCTTCGGCAACGGCTACGACTTTATCGAGCAGGTGCTGCACGGTCATGGCGTCTGGTACCTGCTGGCCGGCCTGGTGCTGGTCAAGGCGGTGGCGACCTCGGTGACCCTCGGCTCCGGGCTTGCCGGGGGGGGTGTTCGCTCCCTCGCTGTTTCTCGGGCGCCATGGGCGGCGGCGCCTTCGGCAAGGTGCTGCAGCTGCTCTTCCCCGCCCTCGGCATCTCCTCCGGGGCCTTCGCCATGGTCGGCATGGGCGGCTTCCTGGCCGCCGCCACCCATGCGCCGATGACCGGGATCTTCCTGCTCTTCGAGATCACCTCCTCCTACCAGGTCATCGTGCCGATCATGCTGACCTGCGTGATCGGGGTGACCATCTGCCGGCGCTTCCACCGCTACAGCCTGGAGACCATGGACCTGGCCCGCGCCGGCATCGACCTCGAGGCCGGCAAGGAGCGCAACATCATGAAGTCGCTGCTGGTCGGCGAGGTGATGAACCGTCAACCGGCGGCGGTCGCCGAGAACATGACCCTGCGCGAGTTCACCCAGTTCATCGCCAGCCACCAAGGACACCAACTTCCCGCTGGTCAACCACGGCCGGCGAACTGACCGGCATCCTCTCGGTGCAGGACTTCATGGGGGTGGTCTTCGAGGAGGACCTGCTCGACCTGGTGGTGGTCAAGGAGATTGCCACCCACAACGTGATCACCGCCCACGAGGACGAAGACCTCGACCAGGCGATGCGCAAGATCGGCTACCGCAACATCGAGCAGTTGCCGGTGGTCGATCGCGAAACCCACCGCAAGCTGATCGGCATCATCTCCCGGCGCGACATCGTCTCCGCCTACAACCGGGCCCTGATGAGCCGTTCCCTGAAGACTCCGGCCCGTGGCTGACCTGCTCGCCGCCCTCAACCCCCCCCAGCGCCAGGCGGTGATGCACGGCGAGGGGCCGCTGCTGATCCTGGCCGGGGCCGGCTCCGGCAAGACCCGCACCCTGACCCACCGCATCGCCTGGCTGATCCGCGAGCATGGCGTGGCGCCGCTGGGAGATCCTGGCGGTCACCTTCACCAACAAGGCCGCCGGCGAGATGCGCGAGCGCCTGCGAAAAGCTGCTCGGCGGCGTCGAAGGGCTGTGGGTCAGCACCTTCCACAGTGCCTGCGTGCGCATTCTGCGCCGCGAGCTGGCAGTGGTCGGCTTCACCGCCCAGTTCACCATCTACGACGACAGTGATCAGGAACGCCTGCTCAAGACGGTGCTGCAGGAGCTGAACATCGCCGAGCAGACCCTGAAGCCGCGCGCCGCGGCCGCGGCCATCGACGGCGCCAAGAACCGCGGACTGTGGCCCGAGGATCTCCCCGCCGGCGACTACGCCGGCGAACTGGTCGCCAGGGTCTACGCCCGCTACCAGGAGCGCTGAAGCAGGCCAACGCCCTCGATTTCGGCGACCTGCTGCTGTGGACCGTGCGCCTGCTGGAGACCGATCCCGGGGTCCGCCAGCGCTGGCAGGGGCGCTTCCGCTACATCCTGGTCGACGAGTTCCAGGACACCAACCAGGTCCAGTACCGGCTGATCCGCCTGCTGGCCGGCGGCCACCGCAACCTCTGCGTGGTCGGCGACGACGACCAGTCGATCTACCGCTGGCGCGGCGCCGAGGTCGGCAACATCCTCGACTTCGAGCGCGACTTCCCCGGCTGCGACGACCATCCGCCTGGAGCAGAACTACCGCTCGACCCAGAACCATCCTCGCCGCCGCCGGCGGGGTGGTGGCCAGCAACCTCGGCCGCAAGGGCAAAGACGCTGTGGACCGAGAATCCGCCAGGGGAACCGGTCAGCTGCGAGACCCTCGCCGATGATCTTGAAGAGGCGCGCTTCGTCGCCGGCGAGATCGGCCGGCTGCACCGCAGCGGGCGCAAGCTGCGCGACATCGCCGTCTTCTACCGGACCAATGCCCAGTCGCGGGCCTTCGAGGAAGCGCTGGTGCGCGACCGGCTCCCCTACGTGATGATCGGCGGGCTGAAGTTCTTCTCGCGCATGGAGGTCAAGGACATCCTCGCCTACCTGCGGCTGCTGGTGAACCCGGCCGACTCGATGGCGGCCCGGCGGATCATCAACGTGCCGGCGCGCGGCATCGGCGCGGCCACCGTCGAGAAGATCGCCACCCTCGAAGCCGAGGCGGGAGGACTCCTGCCGGCCTGCCGCCTGGCGGTCGAACGCGGCCTGCTCACCGGGGCGGCGGCCAACCGGGTGGCGGCCTTCGCGGCGCTGATGGACGATTTCCGCCAGCGGCTCGACGACGAGATCGCCTATGCCGAACTGACCGCCGAGCTCATCGAGGCGACCGGCTACGGGCCGATGCTGCGCGAGGAGCGCACCGAGGAGGCCCGCGACCGCCTGCGCAACCTCGAGGAGCTGCTGGCCGGCATGGAGGAACATGCCGCGCAGTGAGCCGACCCTGGCCGGCTACCTCGAGCAGGTCGCCCTGGTCACCGATCTCGACAGCTACGACCAGAGTCTCGACCGGGTCTCGCTGATGACCCTGCACGCCGCCAAGGGGCTGGAGTTCCCGGTGGTGTTCATGACCGGCATGGAGGAGGGGCTCTTCCCCCTGTCACGCTCCGCCAACGGCGACGAGGAACTGGAGGAGGAACGGCGGCTGTGCTACGTCGGCATGACCCGGGCCATGGAGAAGCTCTACCTGACCCACGCCCGCCGCCGCCGGGTCTACGGCGACTACCAGTTCAACCCGCCCAGCCGCTTCCTCGGTGAAATCCCCCCCGCGTTGCTGGCAGGCGCCGCCGTGGCCCCGGTCCACCGGCCGGCCAGCCACAATCTGGCCTCGCTGTTCGACCGGGTCGAGCCCGACCTCGGCGACGAGAGCCCGTTTCTCGACGACGAGGTCCGCCTGGTCCCGGAGGCCGAGGAGGGGCTGCGCCTCGGCATGAACGTGCGCCATGCCATGTTCGGGACCGGGGTGGTGCGGCGCATCGAAGGGCAGGGCGAGCAGCAGAAGGTGATCATCTATTTCCACCGGGTCGGCCCGAAGAAGCTGCTGGTGCGCTTTGCCGGCCTCGAACCCGCTTGAGTCCGGTGCGTTCGACGGCTTGACAATTCCTGCTTACCGGGGAAACTTTACCGGAAAATATCAATCTGGAGGTGTTTCATGAAACGATTACTGCTGCTGTCGCTCATGGTGTTGCTGGCTGCTCCGGTCTTTGCGGCAGCATCGCCCGATGTCACCGACCACCCGTCCTGCAAATACTGTGGCATGGATCGGGCCAAGTTCGCCCACAGCCGGATGCTGATCGAGTACGACGATGGCAGCCGCGTACCGACCTGCAGCCTGCATTGCACGGCCGTCGACCTGGCCAACAACCTGAACCGCGCCCCGGTGTCGATTCAGGTCGCGGACTATGCCAGCCATGAACTGCTCGATGCCCAGGCGGCCGTCTGGGTGGTGGGCGGCAACCGCCCGGGGGTGATGAGCGCCCGCGGCAAGTGGGCATTCGCCGACAAGGCCCAGGCGGAAAAATTCGTGGCGGAGGCGGGCGGGACCATCGAGACCTTCGAGAACGCGATCAAGGCCGCCTATGAGGACATGTACCGGGATACCCTGATGATTCGCGAGAAGCGCAAGGCCATGATGATGAAAAAGCCCTGATCCCTCCCGCTCGGCTGTTTACACAACTGCGGCGCAAAGTGGTTTGCTCGGCCGGTTGAGGCGAGGGTCAAGTCGCCCGCTCGCGCCGACGGCAGAGATTTTCCCCCCGGGCGGCATGGACCGCTGCCGCCCGGGAGGGTTTGCCGGGATCAAGCGTCGCCCATGCTGCGGTCACCTTCCTGGTGTCGGTGGCAATCTTGCTTTTGCCGACACAGCCACCGATCACTTGATATATTATTAAGAAATGCCCCGGTGCGGTGCTCTGCATCCGCTCTCCCCGGGATAACGCGGTCCGTTGCGACCGGCTCGCCGCTGCTGCTGCCGGGGCAATCAATGGAATTGACGAGGTGATGGCATGCACAAGCCGATACTGATCCTGACCATGCTGGCATTCCTGCTGGCGCCGCTGCTGCCGCCGCAGGCCGGCGCCGGGGAGCCCCTGCGTTACCAGCGCAGCGAGGAGAACTATGTTGTACCGGACGTGACCGTGGTCAACCAGGATGGCGAAAAAGTGTCGCTCAGGGAGCTGCTCGACCCCGGCAAGCCAGTGATGCTCGACTTCATCTACGGGACCTGCACCACCATCTGCCCGATCCTTTCCGCGGGCTACGCCAGCCTGCAGCGCCGGCTCGGTCCGGCGACCCGGGACGTGCAGCTGGTCTCGGTCACTATCGACCCGGAACATGATACCCCGGAGATCCTCACCGAATACCTGCGCCGCTACAGCCGGCAGCCGGGCTGGGATTTCGTGACCGGCTCGCGCAGCGACATCGACAAGGTGATGAATGCCTTCGGCGCCTACGTGCCCAACAAGATGTCTCACCAGCCACTGACCTTCATGCGCGGGGCCGGAGAGCAGACCTGGGTGCGGATTTACGGTTTGGTCGGGACCTCCGACCTGATGGCCGAATATCAAAAACTCAAGCAACGGTGAAGATCATGACGAAATGGCAAAAGTGTCTGGTGCTGTTGATGCTGGTCTTCGTCCCGGCCGCCACCGCCGCCACGACAGGCGGGGCGGCGGGTCCGGAGGAGGTGCTGCCCGGCTTGTCGCGGACGGAAGCGCTGCGTCTCGGCGAGCAGATGTACCGGCACGGCCTGCTCCCTTCCGGGGAACCGATGCAGGCCCTGGTGCAGGGCGATATCCAGGTGGACGGGAGCATGTTCAGCTGCGAGAGCTGTCATTTGCGCAGCGGCCTGGGATCCAACGAGGGCGAGGTCATTACCTTGCCGACCAATGCCACCGAACTGTACAAACCGTTCACCAAGGCTGCCGATGAAGTTCAGCCCGGATGGAGCCAGATGCCGAAGTTCATGGACGGCGGTTTGCGGCGGCCGGCCTACACCGACGAGCGACTGGCCGAGGTGCTGCGCAACGGCATCGATCCGGCCGGCCGGGAGCTCGGGCTGGTGATGCCGCGCTACGCGCTGAGTGATCGCGAGATGGCCATCCTGGTGTTCTATCTGAAAAACCTGTCGGCCGCGCCGTCCCCGGGTGTCGATGAGACCACCATGCACCTGGCCACCGTGGTCTCCGCCGACCTGCCGGAAGCGCAGCGGCAAGCCCTGCTTCGCACTCTTCAGACCTATATCGCCTCCCGCAACGGCCAGTCCCGGCAGCAGGCACAGCGGGCCAAAGATGCCCCGTTTTTCGACCGCCTGATGTATGCGCCGTTCCGCCTCCTCGAACTGCATGTCTGGGAGCTCAAGGGCCCCCGGGAGAGCTGGGATGCGCAACTGGCGGACTACTACCGGCAGCAGCCGGTGTTTGCCGTGCTGAGCGGCATGGTTTCCGGCGACTGGGCACCGGTGCATGAATTCTGCGAGCGGCAGCGCCTCCCCTGCCTCTTCCCCATGACCAGGCTGCCGGTCCTGTCCAAGGACGACTGGTACACCCTGTATTTTTCCAAGGGGTACTACCAGGAGGGGGAGGCCGTCGCCCGCTACCTCAAGAACACGTTACGCCAGCCTTCGCCACCGCGCATCCTGCAGGTGTACCGCGATGATCCGGCCGGCCGGGCCCTGATGCGGGGGTTTTCCGAGAACTGGCAAAAATATGGCGGGACGCCTCCGCTGGACCGGCCGTTGCCGCCGGGGCAACCGCTGGCGGAAAGCTGGCCGCAGCTGCTGGCCGAGGCCCAGGGGGCGGTCGTGCTGCTGTGGCTCGACGGCGAGTGCCTGCCGTTGCTGGCGAACTGGCCCGAGGCGACGCAGGCGCAGCTGTTCCTCGCCGCCGGCCTGCTCGGCAAGGAGTTGTCGGCGGTGCCGGAGCGGGTGCGTGGCGTATACCCGGATTGCCTATCCCTACCGGCTGCCCGAGGGTGCGACGAAGATCACCCAGGTGGTCCGCAACTGGCTGCGGTACCGCCAGGTTCCGGAAAGCGACCTCGCCGTGCAGGCCGACGCCTATTATGTCGTCGGTCACCTGAGCAATGCCCTGATGATGATGAAGACCGAATTTTATCGGGACTACCTGCTCGATGTCACCGACATGATGAACGACGCGAACTACACGATTGCCAACTATCCACGCCTGAGTTTCGGGCCCGGTCAGCGCTATGCCGCCAAGGGCTGCTATATCGTCGAACTGGACGCCGCCGGCAATCCGCAACCGGTTGCCGACGGCGACTGGGTGGCGCACTGAGCCGCAAGGAGAATGCCGATGAGCAAACGGTGCCTGTTGCTGCTGTGGTTCATGCTGCTGTCGTCGGGTGCGGTGGGTGCCGCCGAGGTCGCCAGTACCCTGGCCGACCAGGACGAGGTGGCGGTCACCATTTACAACGAGGATCTGGCTCTGGTCCGCGACCGGCGGCAGGTGACGCTGCCGCGCGGCGAAGCGGCGCTGGCCCTGCGCGAAGTGAGTGCGCGCATGCGCCCGGAGACCGCCCTGCTGCGCAGTCTCAGTCATCCCGAGGACCTTGCCGTCTACGAGCAGAATTTTGACTTTGACCTGCTCACCCCCGGCAAAGCTGCTGGAAAAATATGTCGGCCGCGAAGTCCAGGTGGTCCGCAGCCATCCGCAGACCGGGGCCGACCAGGCGGAAACCGCCACGGTTCTGGCGGCCAGCGAGGGGGTCGTGCTCAAGGTCGGCGACCGCATCGAAACCGGCCTCCCCGGGCGGCTGGTCTTCCCCGACGTTCCCGCCGAACCTGCGCGACCGCCCGACCCTGGTGGTCGAGCTGGCCAGCGACAGCGCGGCCAGGCAGCAGCTGGAACTCAGCTACCTGACCGGGGGGCTCGGCTGGCAGGCCGACTACGTCGCGGGATTGAGCGGCGACGAGAAGAGCCTCGATCTTTCCGGCTGGGTGACGCTGACCAACCAGAGCGGCACCACCTATCGCAACGCCCGCCTGCAACTGGTGGCCGGCGACGTCAACCGGGTGCGCGACGAGCTGCGCCTGCAGCGGCGCCATGGTCAGGGAAGATGTCATGGTCAAGGCCGCGGCGCCGGCCATGGCCGAGGAGGGGCTGTTCGAATATCATCTCTACACCCTGCCGCGCCCGACCACCCTCAAGGAGAACCAGACCAAGCAGGTTGCCCTGCTCGATGCCGGCGGGGTGCCGCTGCGCAAGGAGTATCGCCTGGACGGTGGCGGCCACTACTACCAGGGGCGCTACGGCGATCTCGGCCAAAAGCTCAAGGTCGCCGTGTTCGTCGAGTTCGACAACCGCAAGGCGGCACAGTCTCGGCATGCCGCTCTGCCGAAGGGGGTGGTGCGGGTCTACAAGCAGGATCGCTCCGGGCAGCCGCAGTTCATCGGCGAAGACCGCATCGACCACACCCCGGAGAACGAGACGGTGCGCCTCAAGCTCGGCGAGGCCTTCGATGTCACCGCCAACCGCAAGCAGACCGACTTTCGCAAGCTCGGCGGCGACAGCCGCTACAACTACCGCTTCGAGAGCGCTTTCGAGATCACCCTGAACAACGCCAAGGACGAGGCGGTCACCGTCACCGTGGTCGAACCGGTTCCCGGCGACTGGAAGGTGCTCGGCGAGAGCCACAAGCACCGCAAGGGCTCGGCCAACGCCGCGGTCTGGGAGGTGCCGGTGCCGGCCAAGGGGGAGGCGGTGCTGAGCTATCGGGTGGAAGTGAATTACTGAGGCCGTCATGAAGTTGGAATATCGCCGCAATACCGACAAGCTTCCGGAAGACTGTCACGTCTTCAGGCCGGAGCAACGCCGCAGGGCCTTTTGGGTGGGGTTGGCGATCATCGCTTCCGTGGCGGTCGGTGCCCTGCTCTGGGTGGCCTGGGGGGTGCAGGAACGTGAGCGCCAGTACGTGGCTGGCCTGCAGAACCGCCTCGAACTGCTGGCGTCTTCACAGGTTCAACTGGTCGAAGCGTTGACCCGGGAGAGTCGCCAGCAGGCCAACCGGATTCTCCGCTCGGACCTGTTTCGCCTCTACGCCGCCGAAATCGATCTGATCGGCGACGACGTCGCGCGGCTGGTCGCCGGCCCGTTATCGGCGCCGCCTCTCGACGATGATTTGACCTCGCTGTCCACGCAACTGCCGATGATGCAGAGCCTGTTGCTCGAGTTCTGCCGCATCTCCGGTTATATCGGCGGCCGCATCGTGAACCGCAGCGGCACGGTGTATATCGCCACGGACGCCGCCACCACGCCGCTCCGGCCGGACCAGGCGGAGATCGTCAAAATGGTGCTGGAGAACCGTGACGACCGGTTCGGGCCGTTGCGTCACTCGGCCCATGGGCTGGTACTGGAATCGTTCCTGCCGATCTTCCCCACCGGAGCGAGCAGCAAGGAGGCTCGTCCGGTAGCGGTCCTGATCCTGTCGAGGGCGGTTTCCGACCGGATGAACGAATTGAGCAGCGGCAACCGGCTGATCGGGAAGGGGGAGAGCATCCGCCTCGTCCAACAGGTTGCCGGAGGCAGCTACGAGGAAATCGTGCCCTGGCTGCCGGGCGAGTTGCGCCCTGTCGGCAGGCCGCTCGATCTCGACGGCGGACAGCGCATGCGCTTCGCCGAACGGCCTGCGCTCGCCTCGGCCGAAACGGTCTATTCGGTCGCCATGCCGGTCCCCGGCATGAACTGGTGGATTGTCGCCGAAGCCGATTACAGTGTGGCCCGTGAAGGGTTGCGGAGTGAACGCCGGGTGCTGATCGGCATTGCAGCCCTGCTGATCCTGGTGTTCAGTGTCACCTTCGGCGCGGTCTGGGCCAAGCTGGTCGGCAATCAGGACCGCAAGCTGGCCAGGCATTTCGAAGGGATGGCGCAGCGCATCGAGAACCAGCGCCAGCTGCTCGACCGGATCAACGGGACGATTGCCGACTCCATCGGCCTCAAGGATCTGGGCGGGCACTACCTTTATGTCAACCCGGCCTTCGCCCGGGCCGTCGGGCGCTCCGCCGAAGAGCTGGCCGGGCTCGACGACGAGGCGGTGTTCGGCTACGATACCGCCCGTCGCCTCGACCATTCCGACCAGCAGGTGCTGGCCGGCAGCGACCTGGTCACCTGCAACGAGACGGTGTACCTGCAATCCCGCCAGCACCACCTGCAGTTTTCCAAATCGCCGCTGCGGGACTCCGACGGCACGATCAGCGGGATCGTTTCGGTGATTCGCGACGTCACCGAGATGGTGGACGCCCAGCGCCGCCAGGAGCAGGCCGCCGGCAAGACGGTCGAAGCCCTGGTGCGTGCCGTCGAACTGACGGCTCCCTATCTTGCCGGCCATTCCCGGCTGATGGGGGTTCTGGCTGCGGAGGTTGCCAAGGTGCTCAACGCCAGCAACCGGGAGATTGCCACCATGGCGACCGCCGCCAACCTGGCCCATATCGGCAAACTGTTCGTCGATCGCAACCTGCTGTTCAAAACCGGGAGCTACACGGCCGGGGAGAAGAAGGCCGTGGAGCAGCACGCGATCCATGCCGCCAGGGTGCTGCACGATATCGACTTCGGGCTGCCGGTTTATGAGGCGGTGACGCAGATGAACGAATGCCCCGACGGCAGCGGCTACCCCAACGGGCTGCAAGGCGAGGCGATCCTTCTGCCGGCGCGGGTCCTGGGGGTGGTGAACAGCTTCTGCGCCATGGTGCAGCCGCGCGCCTACCGTGGCGCCCGGTCGGTGGAGGACGCCCTGCAGATCCTGCGTGAAGCCGGTCCGGCCTGTGATCAGCGCGTGGTCGCGGCGCTCAGTGAGGTGGTCCACTCAGCGCTCGGTGAAAAGCTGCTGGCTCGATTTGCTCCGGGGACGTAACGCGGCCGCCGGCTTGTCGCTCCCCCGACCCGACGCCCGGCCGGCGTGCAATCCGGTTGTCGTCGACCGATAAATATCCTATAGTTGGTCATCTTTAGCGCTCCCCTCCAGAGAGCCCCTGTCCGGACGCACGCGGCCCGGGCAGCGTTGCGTCCCGGGGGGCGGCGACTTCACGCCGTTGCGCGTCATGACAGGCGAGGGTGATGATGAACGGTTTCGATCAGTCGGTCCGGCAAGCCGGAAGCGATCGTCTGCGCGCCGCGGCAGTCTCCGTCATTCAGGCCAACCTTGGTTTGCGATGCAACCTCCGTTGCCGGCACTGTCATGTCGAGGCCTCTCCTGACCGCAGCGAGCAGATGCCCTGGCCGGTCATGGCCGCCGTGGTCAAGCTGGCGGCCGCCCTGCCGGGCTGTCTGGTCGACCTGACCGGCGGGGCACCCGAACTGCATCCCGACTTCCGCCGGTTCATCGTTGCCCTGCGCGCGGCCGGCACGGCTGTGCAGGTGCGCACCAACCTGACGGTGTTCGACGAGCCCGGCCACGGCGATACCCCCGAATTTCTGGCCGGCCGACAGGTCCGCCTGGTCGCCTCGCTCCCCTGCTATCTCGACGAGAATGTCACGGCCCAGCGCGGCAGCGGCGTCCATGCCCGCAGCATTGCCGCCCTGCGGCGGCTCAACCGGCTCGGCTACGGGCGCAGCGTCGAACTGCCGTTGAACCTGGTGTACAACCCCGGCGGGCCGTTTCTCCCCCCGGACCAGGTCAATCTGGAGGCGGCCTATCGGCGCGAACTGCAGATGCGCCATGGGGTCGAATTCAACCGCCTGCTGACCATTACCAACATGCCGATCGGGCGCTTTCTGGAAGACCTGCAGCTGCGTG
This sequence comes from uncultured delta proteobacterium, assembly GCA_963749425.1. GTDB lineage: Bacteria > Desulfobacterota > Desulfuromonadia > Desulfuromonadales > BM103 > VAUL01. Next base: position 378,729 of record CAVVMK010000009.1, on the reverse strand, counting down.
GCACGGCGGCCGGCTACCGGGCAACTGCTCCGCGACAGCTTCAACCCGCGGACTCTCGACGGCCTCATGTGCCGTCATCAGGTCTGTGTCGCCTGGGACGGCACCCTGGCCGACTGTGACTTCAACCTTGCCCTGGGCTGGGCCTGGCGCCGGGGCTGCCTCGCTCCATCGACCAGCTCGACCCGGCGCAGCTGGCGCGGCCGGTCGATCGTCACCGGCGATCACTGCTTTGCCTGCACGGCCGGCTGCGGCTCTTCCTGCGGCGGGGCTCTGGTCGCCTGACCGGTTCCGCCATATTGACGGGGCTTGCCGCTGCCTGCGTAACGGACCACGCGACCGCTCGATTTGGCCGTGGAACGCCAGAAACTCGCCGAACAGATCGCCGAATTGCTGGTCGAAGGGATTTTAAAGCCCTCCCGCCTTGAGCATTCCTGAAAAAATCCCTCTTTCCCCTTGACATCACGGGCCGCCTGATTATATTTAGGCACGCGGTTGGCACTCGACGTCGTTGAGTGCCAACGTGATCGGTGCACCCAACCGGAACGACCGCAGCTCATTCAGGCGTATGCCTTCAATCCGCCCATCACGGCAAGACCACAGGAAAGGAGTAACAGCATGAACATCAGACCTCTGCACGACCGGATCATCGTCGAGCGTCTCGAGGAAGAGACCAAGACCGCCGGAGGGATCATCATCCCCGACACCGCCAAGGAAAAGCCCCAGCAAGGGAAAGTGATCGCTGTCGGCAAAGGGAAGAAGACCGAAGACGGCAAGATTCTCCCGCTCGACGTCAAGGTTGGCGACAAGATTCTGTTCGGCAAGTATTCCGGCACCGAGATCAAGCTCGACGGCAAGGAGTTCCTGATGATGCGCGAGGACGATGTCCTGGGCGTCATCGAGGGCGACGCCAAGAAGAGAAGAAATAAATCCACCGAAACCATTCGCATAAGGAGGAAAAGAATATGGCAGCCAAGGAACTCAAATTCGGGCAGGACGCGCGCACCCTGATTCTCAAGGGCGTCAACGTGCTGGCCGATGCCGTCAAGGTAACCCTCGGTCCCAAGGGTCGCAACGTCGTCATCGACAAGTCCTATCGGCGCACCGCTGATCACCAAGGACGGCGTCACCGTCGCCAAGGAGATCGAACTGGAAGACCCGCTTCGAAAACATGGGCGCCCAGCTGGTCAAGGAAGTCGCTTCCAAGACCTCCGACGTCGCCGGCGACGGCACCACCACCGCCACCGTGCTGGCCCAGGCGATCTACCGCGAAGGGGTCAAGCTGGTGACCGCCGGCCACAACCCGATGGAGATCAAGCGCGGCATCGACAAGGCCGTGGAAGCCGCCGTCGCAGTCGCTGAAAAAGCTCTCCAAGCCGATCAAGGACCACAAGGAAATCGCCCAGGTCGGCACCATCTCGGCCAACAACGACGAGACCATCGGCAACATCATCGCCGAGGCCATGGAGAAAGTCGGCAAGGAAGGGGTCATCACCGTCGAGGAAGCCAAGGCGATGGAAACCACCCTCGAGACCGTCGAAGGGATGCAGTTCGACCGCGGCTATCTCTCCCCCTACTTCGTCACCGATCCGGAGCGCATGGAAGCGATCATGGAAAACGCCATGATCCTGATCCACGACAAGAAGATCAGCAACATGCGCGACCTGCTGCCGGTCCTCGAGCCGGTGGCCAAGCAGGGCCGTCCGCTGCTGATCATCGCCGAAGACATCGAAGGCGAAGCGCTGGCCACCCTGGTGGTCAACAAGCTGCGCGGCACCCTCAACGTCTGCGCCGTCAAGGCTCCGGGCTTCGGCGACCGCCGCAAGGCCATGCTCGAAGACATCGCCATCCTCACCGGCGGCCGGGTGATCTCCGAAGACAGTCGGCTTCAAGCTGGAGAACGCCACCCTCGACATGCTCGGCAAGGCCAAGCGCATCGTCATCGACAAGGACAACACCACCATCATCGACGGCGCCGGCGAGGAAGCCGACATCGCCGGCCGCGTCAAGCAGATCCGCGCCCAGGTCGAAGAGACCACCAGCGACTACGACAACGAGAAGCTCCAGGAGCGCCTGGCCAAGCTGGTCGGCGGCGTGGCCGTGGTCAAGGTCGGCGCGGCCACCGAAACCGAGATGAAAGAGAAGAAGGCCCGCGTCGAAGACGCCCTGCACGCCACCCGCGCTGCCGTCGAAGAAGGCATCGTCCCTGGCGGCGGTGTCGCCCTGATCCGCGCCATCGAGGCGGTCGCACGCCCTGAAGCTGGACGGCGAGCAGGAGTTCGGCGTCAACATCGTCAAGCGCGCCCTGGAAGAGCCGCTGCGCCAGATCGCCGCCAACGCCGGCCAGGAAGGCTCGATCGTGGTCAACGCAGGTGAAGCGCAGAAAGGTGCCTACGGCTTCGACGCCGCCAACGACGAGTACTGCGACCTGATCAAGGCCGGCATCATCGACCCGACCAAGGTGGTGCGCAGCGCCCTGCAGAACGCGGCTTCGGTCGCCGGCCTGATGCTGACCACCGAGGCGCTGCATCGCCGAGGCGCCGAAGAAGGATGCCCCGGCGATGCCGGCCATGCCCGGCGGCATGGGCGGCGGCATGGACATGATGTAAGGCGGTCATAATCGCCAGCTAACAAACGGCGCGCCTCCCGGCAACGGGAGGCGCGCCTTTTTCGTGCTCCTGGCCCCGCGACCCCGGCTGCGGCTTGGGCGGGCCGCTCCGGCGCGCTGGTCGAGTGACGATGGCATGTTATATTCTTAACAGCATGCCGGCAGAAAACCGACGAACCCGCACCGAAGTGACCCTGCTCGCTGCGGCCCGAAAGACAGGCGTTCGCATGAAAGTGGCTATGACCCGGACCAATCTCGTCGAGCCGGTGGTAGCGGCATGGCGGCGGCTCTCCCTCTTGAAAGGGGGCGGTTTGCAGCACGTCCGCCGCCAGCGCTCTCTGTACGGGCTGGCCGGCCGGCTGTTTTTCTCGGTGGTAGTCGGTATCGTTCTGCCGGTGGTGACTACCGAGCTGCTCGAAACGCAGGTCGGGCTTCCGGAAACGCTGGAATGGGGATTCCACAGCCTGATTCTGGTCTTTACGGTCATGCCGGTCTTCTATTTCTTATGGTACCGGCCGCTCGTCAGGGAGATGGCCGAACGCGAACTTGCGGAGGCGGAAGTGCGCCGCCTCTCCCGAAAAGTCATTGTTGCCAGCGAGGAGGAGCGATGCCGCCTGGCGCGCGACCTGCACGATGTCATCAGCCAGCAGCTGGTGGCCCTGCATCTGCAGCTTGACCGCTGCCGTCAGCAGCTGGAAGGCAAGGATGCCGGTCTGGCCAGCCAGTTTCGCCCGTTTCTCGGGACCATCAGCATGCTGGGCGACGACCTGCGCAACGTGATCGTTGCCCTGCGTCCGCCGCTGCTGGACGACCTCGGTCTGCTGCCGGCCCTGGAAGCGCATCTGGCCGACCTGAAAAAACTCTGCCCTGAGCTGGAGGCTGAGTTGCATTGCCGTGGATTGAGCGTCAGATTGCCCGCCGAGTTGGAAACCGTTCTGTTCCGGGTCTGCCAGGAGGCGTTGAGCAATGTGATCAAGCACGCGCAGGCAAGTCAGGTCGAAATCTGGTTGACGCTCAGTCACCCGACGATCATCCTGGTGATTGAAGACAACGGCATCGGCCTGGCAAAAACCTCGACGGTCGAAGCGGCCCGCAGCGCCGGCCATTTCGGAATGGTGGGTATTCGCGAACGGGTCTCCGCTGTCGGCGGTTCGTTCCGAATCCAGTCCGCCCCCGGCAAGGGGACGCGCCTCCGGGTGGAAGCGCCGCTGCCGGTCAAGGAGTGAGCCGATGGACAGAATCAAAGTGATGGTGGTCGACGATCACCCGGTGGTGCGCACCGGCATCGTCGAACTGCTGCGCGGCGAACCGGACCTGGAGGTCGTCGGTGAAGCCGGGAGCGGCAAGGAGGCCCTGAGTCTAGCCCGGCAGCTGGCTCCCGAGGTCGTGGTGCTCGACCTGTCGATGCCGGAGATGGGTGGCATCGAGGTGGCCAGGGCGCTGCGGATGATGCTCCCCGCGGTGCGCATCGTGGTCTTTTCGGTCCATGACCACGAGACCTACGTGCTGCAGGCGCTGCAGGCCGGAGTCATGGCCTATGTGCGCAAAGGGGCCGAGTGCGACGAGATCGTCAGCGCGGTGCATTCCGCCGCCAGGGGGGAGCATTACCTCTGTTCCCGTCTGAACCGCGGCCTCATCGACGTCTTCCTGCGCGGCTATCCCAACAGGGTCAGGGAAGAGCCGTACGATCTTCTGTCGGAGCGCGAGCAGCAGGTGTTCCGGTTGCTGGTCGAGGGGCACAGCGCCAACCGGATTGCCGACATGCTCTGCGTCAGTCCCAAGACGGTCGAAAAGCACCGGGCCAACACCATGCGCAAGCTCAACTGCCCAGACTTTCTCGGCCTGGTCAAATATGCCGTACGCATCGGCCTGATCGATCCCGACAGCTGGAAGGCCTGAAGCACCGTTTGTGCGGAGGCGTTTCCGGGAGTCAGCAAGGGCCTGACACAAAGCTTTATTGTCTCCCTGGTCTCTTGGCAATCAGGAAGTTTCAGATAGAGTAATGTAGGGTAAGCTAAGCGATGCCTTTCCTGTCGGCACCTAGTAGGAATTTCCTGCCTTGAAAATTCTCCTTTCCCGCTGTAGACATGACGGTTCAACTGCTGTTATAAAGCACATATAGTTGATAAAAAAGGTTGGCTTTGTTTTTGCTAAATTCGTTGGTTGTTGCGTATTTGAGTCGGAGTGCTGTTCCCCAAGCCAACACAAGTGATTTAAAACACTACCGAAACCCTTCGGCAGAGGCGCTTTTTTTCCAAGAGCGCAGCTTTCGGGCAACCCCTGAAGAGGAGGCAAGATAATGAACGGAACAGTGAGTCGCGGGGTGATCACTCGCTGGTTCTCCCGGTTGCTGGTGCTGGGACTGGTTCTTTACGGCGGTCAAGCTCAGGCCTTTACCCTGGAGGTGGTCGACAGCGACGGGGTGCCGATCCCGATCGGCTTCCGCTGGCTGGTGGAGCAGGACAACACCAACCAGAAGCCGCCGGGGGAGTCGAGCGCCCGGTCAAGCGGGGTTTCGATCCACAAGAGCTACGCGCCGGTGATTGCCGAGGGGGATTCCGGCGACCAGCCGACGGCCAAAATCAATGTCGCCGACACCAAGCGCTATGTCGTCTCGGCACTCCCCTACGATGGCTACACCATGGGGGCGGCCCTGATCGCCAAGGGGCAGAACAAGGCGAAGATCGTCGTCCACAAACTGCCGCTGCCAACCACGCAGATCTCCGTCCTGGTCTTCCAGGACCACGGCCCGATCAACAATGCCCCCGACCTCAATGCTTTCGAGCCCGGTTTGGCCGGTTTTTCCATCAAGGTCAACGATGCCGCCGGCGAGGTGCTGCAGGATGCCTTCGGCAACCCGCTCGGCACGACCTATGTAGAGACCTGCGATGCCGCTGGCCAGAACCCCGGCAGCGGTACCGCATTTTGTCTGGAAGGGGGCGATCCGGTGGTCGATGTGGCCGGCAACGGCTCGCTGCTGACCGACGCCAACGGCGAATTGACCATCAAGTACCTGGCTCCCGGCAAGTACGGGATTCTCGCCGTGGTGCCGCCCGACCAGGCCGGCGACTGGGTGCAGACCGCCACCATCGAGGGGACGCGCACCGTCGACGCCTGGGTCAAGGCCAACGAGCCAACACCGTTTACCGAGGGCTTCGGTCCCGGCTTCTACCATGTGTTCTTCGGCTTCGTGAACAACAGCCTGCTGCCGTGGAATGCCGCGCCGGACGCCGCCGCGACCGGGACGATCAGCGGCGTCAACCGTTTCAACCACTTCTCCCGGCCGCCCAACCTGCAGGGCTTCTTTGCCGGCCCCGGCGTGGACGGCTGCTGGGTGGGGCTGAACGACCCGGCCACCGGCCAGGGGCTGTATGCCGCCCCCTGCGAAGGTGACAGCTCGTTCACCATCAGCAACGTCCCGCCCGGAACCTACGAACTGGTCACCTGGGACGAAAACCTCGACGCCCTGTTCGGCTTCAAAACCGTCACGGTCACGACTAACACCAGCGTCAGCGGCGACGATGTCGATCTCGGCAACGTGCTGTCGTTCCGCTGGTTCGGCACCCTGAAGGGGAACATCTTCCTCGATGTCAACGAGAACGGCTTCCGCGACCCCGGCGAGGTCGGCCTGCCCAGCCACGACGTGCTGCTGCGCTTCCGCAACGGCAGCATCTACCAGGCGACCGTTTCGGACGTCTTCGGCGAGTACGAGTTGTCCGAAGTCTTCCCGTTCTTCAAGTGGCTGGTGACCGAGGTCGGCTTCGCGCACCATGAAGGCCACCGGCATGACCGCGGTGGTCGACAACGGCGGCCCGGTCGATCCGACCGACCCGTTCGCAATCGCCGCCGGCATCAATACCACCGGCTGGCCGGCCGACGCGATCGGGGTCCTCAACCCCCAGCCGCAGTTCAAGAAGGGGACGATCTCCTACGATGCGGCCACCAACACCTACCAGGGAACCCCCAAGATCAACCCGAACACCGGCAACAACCTGTCCCGTACGGAAACGGGCCGAAGTGCTGCTCGAGGCCAACTGCTGTTCCTCAACCAGACCAACCTGATCGACTGGGGGAAGAACAACTACGCTCCGGGTGAGAACGGCGGCATCTCCGGCCTGGTGATCTACGACATCACCCGCCCCAACAACGACCCGGCGGCCGAGGCCCAGGAGAACCACGAGCCCGGGATTCCCAACGCCCAGGTGGTGCTCTACCTGGACGACGACGGTGACGGCACGATCGACGACAACGACGGCGACGGCACGGTGCGCCGCGCCGATGTCGACAACGCCCCGCAGGGGAACTTCCCCGGGCCGCGAGGATCTCGATCGCAACAAGAACGGCAGCTTCGACTGGAACGACGCCGTCAACGTCGTCTACACCGACAGCTGGGATGCTTCCCTGCCGAAGAACTGCGTGCAGAGCCTGCCGGTCATCGACGGCGTCGAGGCCCGCGAATGCTTCGACAACTTCGGCACCTGGAACCAGGTGCGCCCCGGCAGTCTTCGACGGCGGCTACGCCTTCACCTCCTACTTCCCGAAGGGTCCGAACGGCAAGGAGAAGATCGCCGCTTCCGGAAAAAACCTACATTGTCGAGGCACCCACCCCGCCGGGTTATGTGCTGGCCAGGGAAGAGGACAAGAACGTCGATTTCGGCGAGACTTCACCCCCAGCCCGCTCCTGCTGCCACCGCCCTGCGTCGGCAAGCCGCACACGGTCCAGGCCTACATGAGCTTCCAGACCGACGACAATGGCACCCCGTTGCCCGGCATTGCCACGGAAGACCTGGTCGAGGCGCCGTTTGCCGGCGAAGTGCGCCCCCTGTGTGACCTCAAGCAGGTGGACCTGGTGGAGGGACAGAACGCCGCGGCGGAGTTCTACTTCTTCACCAGGGTGCCCAAGGCGGCACGGGTCGTCGGCTTTGTCAACAACGACCTGTCTGCCGAATTCGACAAGACCAGCCCGATCTTCGGCGAGAAGTCGGCGCCCAAGTGGCTGCCGGTCTGCCTTCCAGGATTTCGCCGGCATCGAGATCGCCCGGGTCTATGCCGACGAGTATGGCACGTACAACTCCATGCTGCCGTCGACCTTCAGCAACAATATCCCGAGTCCGTCGGGGTTCGCCCCGAACATGCTGACCATGGTCCTGAACGATCCCGGCCCGATCCCCGACCCGGCCAACCCCGGGCAGATGATCATCGACCCGCATTACGACTCGGATTTCGCCGTCTCCCCGTGGACGCTCCATTACACGCCGGGGCAGGTGACCTATGCCGACACGCCGATCGTGCCGGTGGGCGCCTTTGCCACGGTCCCCCCGGGAGCGACCCTGCAGTCCGCTCCTCCGGTGGGAACCCCGATCATCGCCTCGGTCGAGCGTAAACTCGGGCCGGGCGAGTTCGCCGCGCCGGTGCTCTGCACCGAGACGGTCGAACCGATCGAGCTGATCCTCCGCAAGCTCGACTACAACGTGCGCGAAGTCGGCCAGCAAACCGGTTTCGGCAACGACGAGGGAACCGTGCAGATCGTCGATCCGGCGACCGGCACGACCTATCCTCTCGAGATTCTCAGCTGGGCCTCCGACAAGGTCAAGGTAGAGGTCCTGCCGGAGGTGATCGAGCAGCTGGTGACCGCCGGCGTCACGGCCGGGCCGCTGATGTTGACCCGCGGCGACAACGGCTTGTCCACCGAGTGGTCGCTCACCCTGCACCTGCGCGACTGTACGGTTGACCCGCCCATCGTCGTCGCCCAGGACGGCACCGGGAACTTCACCACCATCCAGGCGGCCATCGACGACCTTAACACCGTCGTCGGCGACCTGATCATGGTGCGCCCCGGCATCTACAACGAGAACGTGATTCTCTACAAGGAAGTGACCCTGCAGGGCTCGGGGAGCTACGCGACCATCATCAATGCGGTGCCGGTGCCGTTCGACCGCTTGGACGACTGGCACGCCAGGATCTGGAACTGCTCGGCACCGATCCGTTCCTGGCCAACGAGAATCCGGGGATCATGGTGCTCGGCAACGCCATCGCGTCGCCGTTCGTCGCCGGCGAGCCGCATGCCCGCATCGACGGCCTCCGCGATCATCGGCGCCATTTCCGGCGGCGGCATCTACCTCGACACCGACGCCGTCGAGGTCGAAATCAGCAACAACGTGCTGACCGGCAACCAGGGCACCTTCGGCGGCGGCATCACCGTCGGCACCCCGGACACCGGCCTGACCTACAACAACGACGCGGTCCATATCCACCACAACTACATCACCAAGAACGGCGGGGTGCAGGGTGGCGGCGGCATCAATCTCTACACCGGTGCCGACAGCTACCTGGTCGAGCACAACTTCATCTCCGCCAACTTCAGCCGCTTCACCGGTGCCGGCATCAATCACGTCGGCCTGAGCGACGGCGGGGTGATCGACCGCAACCAGATCCTCTTCAACGAGGTCCAGTTCGGCGGCCTGCTCGAAGGGGCCGGGGACGGCGCCGGCATCTACCTCGGCGGGGAGATCGTCGGCGGCGAAGGGGCCGGCGACGTGACCATCAGCAACAACCTGATCCAGGGGAACCTGACCGGCTCGGGCTACGGCGGCGGCATCATGACCTTTGCCTTCAACTCCGCCGGCGGCAGTCGGCCCCCTATCGCCTGCAGCTGCTCAACAACATCATCGTCAACAACGTGGCCGGCCTGGCCGGCGGCGGGGTATACCTGTCCGAAACCGTGCATGCCGACATCATCAACAACACCATCGTCAACAACGACACCACCGCCACGGCGGCCCTGGCCTTCGCGGCCGGCGCCCTCAACTCCACCCCGCAACCGGCCGGCCTGGTCATTGCCAGCCCGCTGACTGCGCTGGCGGCCACGGTGACCCCGGACTTCGGCGACTTCAACCTGGTCAACAACTTCCTCTGGCACAACCGCGCGTTCTTCAACGACGCCAGCCTCAACAACGGCGCCGGCGGCCTGCAGCCCGCCGATCAGTTCACCACCGTGCAGGCCGACCCGACCGTCGACTACCCCGCCTACTGGGATCTCCAGCTGCTCGGCGGCGGCGACGGGCTGGCCCCGGCCAACAACCTGCTCAGCCAGACGACGCGGACCCTGGCCCCCGGTGTCACCACCGGTCCGGCCTGGGATTACAGCGCCGACGGCAACGTCATGCTCGCCAATGACAGCGAGATCCCCTACCAGTTCCGCAAAGCCTACCTGAACGAACTGGTCACAGCCACGGTCCTCGACGAGGGTGGCAACGCCATCACCGTCCGCTACACGCCGCTCGACGCCACCGCCGGGGACTACCACCTGCTGCCGAGCTCCACGGCGGTGGACGCCGGTCAACCGGTTGCGCCGTTCCTCATCGACGCCCTGCTGACCGACAGCGATGACGAGGTGCGGCCGAACGGGCTCACCGCCGAAGATATCGGCGCCGACGAATACTATCAGCCGGATGCCGCGGCGGTCACGGTACTCAGCCCGAACGGAACGACCGCCTTCGGCAAGGACGAGCTGCTCGCGGGGACGACCTTCCCGGTCTGCTGGGAGGCGCCGGCGATGGCGACCAGTTTCAAGGTCAAGCTCTCCCTCGACAACGGCGTTACCTGGAGCAACCTGAGCACCACCGAAACCGGCCCCTGCTACGACTGGGCCATCCCGGCCGCCGGCACCCTCCAAAAGGGGCTGATCAAGGTGCTGGGCTTTGCGGGCCCCGACGGGGACAAGGTCGGCGAGGATGTCTCGGACGCCAAGTTCCGAATCCTCCCGGGGATCTGACCACACGACGATGCGACGACGCTGCACGGGTCATGCCGGGCAGAAGGCGAAAGGAGACGAAACGATGGGCATGATGCGAAGACCTTTGCAGGTCATCCTGCCGGCTCTGCTGGTGCTGGCCCTGGCGGCACCGGTATCCGCCAAGGTGTACTTCCAGTGTCCCGGCTACGATCCGGCTACGGACGGTGATTACAACGGCGACGGCATGTTGCGGTCGGATGACGTCGACGGGACATTCGGTGCGGAAATCAAGGCGCCGGCTGGCGCCGGACTGCCGCAGGTCTGCGTCCACCTCTCCTCCGGCGACGGCTTTACCTACATGGCCGATACCGCCGACGGCGAGCGGACCTCGCAGTACATCTTCGGCTTCCACAAGGTGACCGGCACCGCCGACGAGAATGTCATGAACCCCTGGGATGCCGCCATCCCGGGCGGCATGCTGGCGGCCGAGTTCCCGGCGCCGACCCTGACCTTCCGGGAAGGCGACTACGTCTACCTGACGCTCAGCAACGTCGGCATGGCGATGCGTCCCGACCTGTTCGACCCGCACACCGTGCACTGGCACGGCTTCCCCAATGCCGCGACGATCTTCGACGGCGAACCGATGGCCTCGCTTTCGGTCAACATGGGGGCAAGCATCACCTACTTCTATCACGTCGTCGAGCCGGGGACCTTCATGTACCACTGTCACGTCGAGGCCACCGAGCACATGCAGATGGGGATGCTCGGCAACCTCTACGTCACCCCGGCCCTGGGGGCGAACTTCGCCTACAACGACCCGAGTACCGCCTTCACTGTCGACTACCCGATCCAGATTCTGGCTTTCGACCCGATCTTCCATATGCAGCACATCGAGGTCCAGCCGCTCCCCTTCGCCAAGATGAAGGATACCTTCCCGATGCTGAACGGGCGCGGTTATCCCGACACGGTGAACACGGCCAGCCTGACCAACGAACTCGGCTTCGATGCCCAGACCATGCCCGCGCTGATCACGGCCACCCAGGGCGATACGGTCCTGCTGCGCATCTCCAGCCTGTCGACCACCTCGTTCCATACCCTGGCGACCACCGGTCTGCCGATGACCGTGATCGGCAAGGGTTCGCGCGTCTACCGCGGCGGCGGCGTGCCCACCGGCAGCGACATCCGCTACGCGACCACCTCGATCACCATTGGCGGCGGCGAGGCCATCGACGTGCTGCTCGATACCGGCGACGTCGCTCCCGGCACCTATTTCCTCTACTCGACCAACCTGAACCACCTGAGCAACGACACCGAGGACTACGGCGGGATGATGACGGAAATCGTCGTCAATCCTTGAGGACCATGGGAGGTCTACGCATGAAATACCAGTTGAGAACATCCCCGCTGAAGGTGCTGCTCCTCGCCTGGGTGGCAGTGGTCCTGAGCGCCGGCACCGGTTCGGCATTCCTGTCAGGGGTCACCGGCAGCAGCTTCAACCTGACCGCCAAGCATTCGCATATCACCCTGGGCGACGGCGCCAGCCTGCCGATGTGGGGCTTCGCCCTCGACGGCGGCACCATGCAGTACCCGGGCCCGACCATGATCGTCCCGCAGGGGGCAACGGTGTCGGTGACCCTGACCAACCGACTGCCCATGCCGGTGTCGATCGTCTTCCCGGGTCACCAGGTGACGGTCAGTGCCGCCGACCCCGGGATCCCCGGCCGCCTGACCGCCGAGGCCCCCCCCGGCGGCACGGTCACCTATGAGTTCCTCGCCAGCAATCCGGGGACCTTCATGTACTACAGCGGTTCCCACCCCGACTACCAGGTCGAGATGGGGCTGCTCGGCGCCCTGATCGTGCGCCCGGCCGGTTTCGTCGAAAACGATCCCGCCACCTTCACCGCCTACGGCGACCTCGGCTCGGCGTACGATTACGAATACCTGTTCCTGCATACCGAGCTCGATCCGGATCCGCACAAGCAGTTCGAATTCGACAAGGTCGAGCAGGTCGACACCACCGACTTCTTCCCGGTCTACTGGGTGATGAACGGCCGGACCCTGCCGGATACCCTGGCGCCGGCCAATGCCGCCTGGCTGCCGACCCAGCCCTACGATGCCGTCGCCAGGACCCACCCCGGTGCCCGGGTCCTGCTCCGGGTCGTCGGCGGCGGCCGCGACCTGCATCCCTTCCACACTCATGGCAACAACTTCAACGTCATCGCCAAGGACGGCCGGCGCCTGCTCAATGCCGCCGACCAGGAGATCGGCTGGTCCGACTTCACCCAGGCCGTGGTCCCCGGCAAGACCGTCGACGCCCTCTACACCTGGAGCGGCGCCGGCATGGAGTGGGACATCTACGGGCACCAGGGCGTGGTCACCTACGAGGACATGGCCGGCGACCTCGGCGCGGCGACTTTTGGGTGGCCGGTTGGCGCCGTGGAAGTCTGCCAGCTTGCCAACCAGGATGCCGGCGGCTTCGACCTCTACACCCGCGAGTATTGCCCCGATCATGGCAAGCCCTTCCCGGTGCGGCTGCCGGACCAGCTCGACCTGACCTTCGGCCAGTTCTACAGCGGCAGCCCCTATCTCGGGGCCATGGGCGCGCTGCCCCCGGGGGAGGGCGGCTTCAACGCTTTCGGCGGGTACTTCTTCATGTGGCACTCCCACAACGAGAAGGAGCTGACCAACAACGATATTTTCCCGGGCGGCCAGGCGACCATGATGATCATCGAGCACCCGAGCGTGTTCATCCCGCATTACAACGGGGAACCGGCCCCGGTCCCGGTCCCGTGAGAAGGAGCAGACTATGAGGAAATTGGTCAACATTACCGCAGTCAGCCTGCTGACCCTCCTCCTGGCCGGCACCACGATTGTGGGCGTCGGCGCGGCAAGGGCGGCGGATCTCTACCTCTGCGCCGGGGAAACCACGCTCACCATGCCCGATGGCACGATCGTGCCGGTGTGGGGCTTCGCCCAGGAGGATGCCGCCAGCTTCGCCGCTCTGGTTGCCGGGCCGGCCGTTGCCTGTACCGGCCCGCTCAGCGTCCCCGGCCCGGAGTTGCGCATCAGCGACGATGTTCTTAACATCCACCTGTTCAATACCCTGCTTGAGCCGGTGTCGATCCAACTCCCCGGCCAGGCCCCGGCGGCCGCCGACGTGCAGCCGGTCTGGATCAACACCCTTGGCAGCGTCACCGGCTCGGGGAGTGCGACCCGCCCCGGCGGCGACGTGACCTCGCGGGTGCGCTCCTTCGTCAAGGAAGTCGCTCCCGGCACTTCGGAGACCTACAGTTGGCCGAACCTTAACCGCGGCACCTTCCTCTACCAGTCGGCCACCCATCCGGCCGTGCAGGTGCAGATGGGTCTCTACGGCGCCCTGATCAACGACGTGGCCGCCGGCCAGGCCTACGACAACATCGGCCAGGACGGACGGGACGTCAGCTACGCTGTCGATCAGGTGCTGCTCTTCAGCGAAATCGATGCGTCTCTCCATGACGCCGTGGCCGACGGGGCTTACGGTCCGGGCAAGGCGCTCACCAGCACCATCGACTATGAGCCGGATTACTACCTGATCAACGGCAAGCCCTACAGCCCGGCCAACGGCCCGATCAATGCCGCTGCCATCACCCCCATCGCGGCCGGCAACACCGTGCTGCTGCGCTTTCTCAACGCCGGCCTGGACAGCGTGGCCCCGACCCTGGCCGGGGTCGACTCGATGCTGCTGCAGGCCGAGGACAGCTTCGGCTACCCCTATGCCCGCAGCGAGTATTCCGTCGACCTGCCGGCCGGCAAGAGCGTCGACGCCACCTTTGTCGCCCCGGCGGGCGGCTACGTGGGGATCTACGATCGCCGCATGAATCTGGCCTGGAAGGGCGGCGGCATCAACTCCGGCGGCCAGTTGACCCATCTGGTCATCGGCACGCCGAGCCAGACGTTGACCGTCAACAAGGATGCGGCCGCGCCCGGCCAGGGAACCGTGCTGGTCGACAGCCTGCCGGGAGGGCTCGAGTGCGCCCCGGCGGACACCGGTTGCACCGCCAGCTACCTTGACGGCACCCGCCTCCACCTCAAGGCGATCGCCGCACCCGGCTCCGGGTTTGCCGGCTGGAGCGGCGACTGTGCCGGCTATGACGAGTGCGTGGTGACCATGGACCAGGCGCGCACGGTGACCGCCAGCTTCAAGACCTTCACTGCCGGCACGGTCAAGCTGCTCTCCTCCAACAAGCTCGGAACGGTGATGGCCGGCACGGTGGTGCCGCTCAATGTCGGCGCGCCGGCCAATGCCGCCAGCTTCGAGTATCAGTATTCAGTCAACAACGGCAAGAGCTGGCAACGGATCACCCGGCAGATTCCGGACAATGCCTACAACTGGCTGATTCCGGACCTGGCCAAAAAAACCACTGAGGCGTTGGTCAAGGTCTCGGCCTACAAACAGAACGGCGCCCTGATCGGTACGGATGTGCTGAATAACCCGTTCACCATCAAGGTGGTCGAACTGACCGCGCCGCTGTCGGGAGACACCCTGACTTCGGGCGGCTCGACGGTGATCAACTGGAACAGCTATACGACTAAAGCGGTCGCGAACGTGGTCGTGCAGTACCGCAAGACAGCAGGGAAGCCCTGGGAAAATATCGACACGCTCCCCGGCAATCCCGGCACCTACACCTGGAGTCCGATCCCGGCCGTTACCAACCCGAAAACCGATGCCCAGATTCGCGTGCTCCTCAAGGATGCCAACGGCAAGAATATCGATACCGCGAAGGTCGGGGGGTTGATTTACAACCCGTTACCACCGCCCTGATCCGCCACCAGCTTGTCCTGGTTGACCGGAGATGCTTAAATGGAAAGGCAGGGTCGACCCTGCCTTTTCCTTTTGACCCAGGAAACTCTATGAAAAGACTTTGGGTGTTGCTCGCCGTCCTGGTGCTGGCGGCGGGAGGCTGCACGCCGGTGGTGCCGGACGCTCCGCCGGCGGAGGTAACACCGGCCGTGCCGGGCGAATCTGCGGCGCTCAGCGAGGCGGAACGGCAGCTCGGCGTGCGCGTCGAGGCCCTGCGCCTGGCGGCCGCTGGCTACATGCTCGATTTCCGCTATTATGTATGGGACAGCGAACGGTCGCGCCCCCTGGTCGACAAGGCACTCAACCCTTACCTGGTCCATCACCGGTCCGGCGCCTACCTGGGTATCCCGGCCCCGGCGAAAATCGGGTCGCTGCGCCAGCGGCCCCGGTCGCACTACCCGGATCGCAGCTATTTCATGCTCTTTGCCAACCCGGGCGGGCTGGTCAAGGCGGGCGACCTGGTCGATGTCGTCATCGGGCCATACCGTTTCGAGAAGCTGGTGGTCGAATAGTTTTGGGATCCCTATGAAGACGCTAGGCCTGACGATCTGCCTGCTGCTCAGCCTGTCGCTGGGCAGCCTGGCGGCAGAGCTTTCCCCGGAACTCGAGCGGGAGTTGACTGCGCTTGCCCCGGGGGCGTCGCTGCCGGTCATCGTCCGCCTGCAGAGCCGCCCCGATCTCGCCGAGATTACCAGGCAGGGCCGCGCGGCCATCCGCCAGGGGCGGCCGGCGCTGCGCCAGTTCCGCCGGGAGCTGGTCCGGGGCCTGCGGGAGCGCACCGCGCTGGACCAGTCGGCACTCACCGGGCTGTTGCAGCGCCCCGGCGCCAGGCGCGTGCGGCAGCTCTGGCTGATCAACGGCCTGGCCATGGAGGCCGATCATGAAACGATCACGATGCTCAGCCGGCACCCGCGGGTCCGGACCATCGACGTCGACCGGGTGATCCCTCTGGCGGAGGAACCGTTCGTCACCACCGCCGCCGAGCCCGAAGCCAATCTGGAGGCCATCAACGCCCCGCAAGTCTGGGCCGCCGGCTACACCGGCCAGGGGGTGGTCGTGGCCAACCTCGACACCGGGGTGGACTGGCTGCATCCGGCGCTGGCCGCTACCTGGCGCGGCGGCGGCAACAGCTGGTTCGACCCCTACGGCGTCTACTCCCTCCCCACCGACCCGGACGGCCACGGCACGGCCACCATGAGCCTGGTCGCCGCGACCGACTATGCCGGCAGGGCCCTCAGCGTCGCCCCCGGCGCCCGCTGGATTGCCGCCAGGATTTTCCCGGATACGGGGCCGGCCAGCTTTTCAGTGATCCACCAGTCCTTTGACTGGCTGCTCGACCCGGACGGTGATCCGGACACCGACGATGCCCCGGATGTGGTCAACTTGTCCTGGAGTTCGCAGGAGCCAGGCACCTGCAACCTGGCCTTCGAGCCGGACCTCCAGATGCTCAAGGCGGCAGGGATTGCGGTGGCCATTGCCGCGGGCAATTCCGGGTTGGTGTCCGGCAGCACCGACACGTCTCCGGCCAACAATCCGAGCGGCTTTGCCGTCGGCATGCTGAAGAAGACCAGCCCCTTCCTGGTCGACCCGGCCAGCTCCCGCGGCCCCTCGAGCTGTGACGGCACCAGCTTTCCGGAACTCGGTGCGCCGGGGGTCAAGATCGCGGTCGCCTTCAAGGGGGGGGTGGCCATCGCGACGGGAACCTCGTTCGCCGCTCCCCACGTGGCCGGGGCCATGGCCCTGCTGCGCAGCGCCTTGCCCGATGCCACCGTCGACGAAATGGAGCAGGCCCTGCGCCTGACCGCCGTGGATCTCGGCCAGCCCGGGGCGGACAATGCCTATGGTGACGGCCTGCTCGATGTCCAGGCCGCGTTGCAGCATCTCAGCGGTTACCAGGTCACCCCGTCCAGCCACGATTTCGGCGCGGAGGTGATCGGCGGTTCAGGGGCTGCCCAGGTCTTTACCGTGACCAACCTCACTGCCTACGATCTCACTCTCGACGCCCTGGTCACCGGCGGCAGCGCCGCCACCGACTTCACGGTGCTCGACGACAACTGCAGCGGGGCGACCCTGGCGAGCGGCGGGTTCTGCGATTTCGCCGTCGGCTTCGCGCCGCTGGCGGCAGGGGTGCGCGAGGCCACGATCCTGGTCGGATCCGGGGCTGCCGGTGTCCCCTCGATGAATCTGTGGCTGCGGGGTTCCGGCCAGACCGGAATCTTGCCCCGGCCGGAGGGGCTATGCTCACCGGCGGGGAGCTGACGACCATTGCCTGGAGCAGCGAGCCGGGCGCCCGCAGCTTCAAGCTCAAGTATTCGCGGAACAACGGGCACAGCTGGTCGCTGATCGATATGGTCGAGGCGCCGGCCACCGCCCTGGAGTGGCAGGTCCCGCACCTGTTAACGGTCAAGCCGGAGAGCCTGGTCCAGCTGGTTGCCTACGCCGGCCCGGCCGGCACCGGTGAGCGGCTCTCGGTCAAACGCTCCGAGACCTTCACGGTGCGTCCGGTGGCCGTCACTCTGACCGCTCCGCAAGGGGGGGAAACGCTGACCTCCGGCGAGCAGGTGGCCGTCGCCTGGACCCCGGCCTCGCGAGCCAATCGCTACGAACTGTTCTTCTCCGGCGATGATGGCGCCAGCTGGCAACTGATCGCCAAGGTCAGGAATGTTGCCGGCTATCTCTGGACGGTGCCGCAAGTGCCGGCGGTGGTGCCGGCGGCGAGGTTGAAGGTCAAGGCGTTTTTCAAGCAGGCCAAGCTGAGTGTCGATGTGACGGACACCGCTTTTACCATCGTTCCGGACGGCATCATCCCGCCCCCCGACCTCACCGACCCATAGCCGGCACGGTGGTTCCTGCGGCCGCGGGGATCACAGCAACAGCGTCTGCGAAAGCTCCCGCGCCAGCGGCGCAACCTGGAAGCGTTGTTCGCCGTGGCGGTGACCCGCCAGGATTTCGACACTCGGCTGCTCTTTCCCCTTGCTGTAGGAGGCCACGATTGCTCCGGCCAGCTGCAGGTCGGTGCCATCGGGGGTCCCGGAGACCACCCCCACCGGACCGGCCAGTCCCGGCGTGCGCAGCAGCCAGTCGCCTTCCCTGGCGGCCGCCGTCAGGGCGGCGTTGTCGTCCTGGTTGCGCCCGACTGCCAGCCGGGCGCGCGGCGAGAGGCGGAACTGCCGGCCGAGCTTGAGCAGTTCGACATCGTCGACGGTGCAGCCCGGCTGGAAGGTGAAGAGGTCACGCAGCCGGTCGGAAAAGTGCTTTTCGGTGAGCAGGCAGCCGCCCCCCGAGGACGGATAGTCGATCAGTCCCCACTCCCCGGCGAGAAGTTCCTGGCGGCGCCGGGTCCGTCCCTGGATATCCAGCAAGCGCTCCCGGTCGACCAGCCCCTGTTCCTCCATCGTTGTTACCGGCAGCAGGCGGGCACTCAACGGCCGCAGGATCCGCTCCGGGTGTCCGGAGTACTTGGCCACCGCCCGCAGCGCCGAAAGGTTCTGGCTCATCGGTCGCTGGCCAAGGACCTCTCCGGAGAAGAGGAAGTCGAAGCCCTCGTCGATCATGATGGCGCCGGCCAGACGAAACATCATGGCATGGCAGTCGATGCAGGGGTTCAGGTTCTTGCCGTAGCCGTAGCGGGGATTTTTCAGCATCTCCAGGTGCGTCGCGCCGATGTCGCGGACCAGCAGCGGGATGCCGATCTGTTCGGCGGCCCGGCGGGCCTTGGCGGCGCCGAAGAACGGGGTGACAAACGCCACCCCGGTGACGTCGATCCCCTGACGTTGCAGGCACAGTACCGCCAGGCTGCTGTCGAGGCCGCCGGAAAGCAGGCCGAGCGCACGACTCATCGCGGACTCCGTAAAAGATGTAAATAACTGTTATAACAAATCATTACCATGAATCAGCCGCTTTCGACAAGGACCCGCGGCAATGGGAGCACCGGCAAGCCCATGCCGTCGTCCGGAAAGATCAGGCCCGCCGGGATGCCGACGGGCCTGGTGATGACTTAGGTTTTTGCGGAGAGGTTATTTCGCTGCGGGAAGATGGCAGCGCTGGCAGTTGCCCTTGGCGTCGAACGCTTTTTTGCCGTTATGGCAGGCGCCGCACAACTTGCCGGCATAGATCTGCTCCATGGTGATTTTCACCGTGCCTTGCTTCATCTGCGGGAACATGCCGTCGGTGTGGCACTCCTTGCAGCTGGCCGCGGCCTTTTTGTGGACTTCGCCGTCGAACTTGACGACGCCCATCGAACTGTTCTTGAACTCGAGGACCTTGCCGGCCGGAACGGCCAGCGCGAGACCGGCGGTGATCATCAGGGTGGCGGCGATGCAGGCAATGACTCTCAGCATGGGAAATCCTCCTGGTCTATTGGGTGGAACCATCGAAATCAGTATAGCATGGCGTCGGGTGCTTGCGCAATCAGAGCCGTCAAGCCGCAGGGATCAGCCCCCGGGAAACCCCGGGGGCCGGCGTCGGCAGCCTTCCTTGCAGCGGGTGACCGGGCGCAGTCGGTAAGTGCTGGTCCACATGGCGCGGCTCCTTTCCGGGGCGACCCCGAGGCTTCTTGCTGAAGATCGAATTCTGTGCCCGGATAGCGCACCTGTCAAGTCATTTATCGGGCAGCGCCGCGGCCAGCAGCTCGAGAATATGCACCGCCCGTTGCCTGCCGCCGGCCTGGTTGATGCTGTCCTGCAACTGCATGATGCACCCCGGGCAGTCGGTGGCGACCAGTTCGCGCGCCGCTGGCGGCGATGTGGCCGGCTTTTTTGGCGCCGATCTTCTTGCTGTTCTCGTAGTGATAGACCGAGTAGGTCCCGCCCAGTCCGCAGCAGGTTCCGGCCGCTTCCATTTCGACGAACTCGACCTGCGGCAGGGCCTTGAGGATCTGCCGCGGCTCTTTGGTGATGCCGCGGGTGCGCAGGTGGCAGGGGTCGTGGTAGGTGACCCTGGTCCGCGTCGCCGGCTTGCGGCAGGGCCGCGAGCTTCTCCGGCAGGCCGTGCTCGGCGAGAAAGACGAAGATGTCCGTGGTCGTTGTCTGCCAGCGCCGCGTAACTCGGCGCCCAGCTCGGCGTAGACCTTCCCCAGTCCGGCGTTGCAGGAGGCGCAGGCGGTCACCACGTAATCGACCGGGTGGCGGGTTAAGCGCCGCCAGATTCTGTTCGGCCAGTTGCTCCACGGTGCCGCCCGCCCCGGCGCTGACCGCCGGCAGGCCGCAGCAGGCCTGGTCCTTGGGGATGATGATGGTCACCCCGAGAAACTTGCAGCGCCTTGCAAGAAAGCCTCGCCGATCGCCGGGTACATGTAGTTGATGCCGCAGCCGGTGAAGAAGGCCACCGTCGGCTGTCCCGGCTGCCCGGCGATCCGCTCCGGAACCCGTTCGCGGAACGGCTTGCTGACCAGCGGCGGCAGGGTGCGGCCGGCCTCCAGGTAGGGGGCCGGAAAGCGCAGGCGCAGGCCGCTGTTGTTCGGGAGCTTCTTGAACAGCAGCGTGCGAAGAGCGCCGCCGGTCTTGGCCAGGGCGTTCATCAGCTTCGGCCGGCCGAGCACCGCCGCCACCCCCTTGCCGAAGCTGGAGAGCCCCTGCTCCTCGGCGATGCGCCGGCGCGCGGCGGCGACGATCTCCTCGGTCGGCACCTTGTTCGGGCACTGGGCACAGCAGCTGCCGCAGAGCAGGCACTGGCTGAGATCCTCGATCACCTTCGTTTCGAAGCCGATCGTCGCCGTCGAGCACCGCCCTGGCCAGGGCGACCTTGCCGCGGGCCACCCGCCCCTCGCGCTGTTCGGCGCCGAACACCGGGCAGTGAGCGCGGCAGGCGCCGCACTTGACGCACTGCTCGATCTCCTCGCGGAGTTGTTCTAGGTCTTTGAGTTTGGCCATGGTTGAATATTTGAATTCAGGAGTCAGAAGTCAGAATTCAGAAGAAGTCAAACCCGATAACATTGCTGGCTCGGCCGAAGGATTCTGAATTCTGTATTCTGAATTCGCCATTCCTCTAGTCAGATCCAGGAAAATCTTCCCCGGGTTGAGGATGTTGTTCGGATCGAGGGCCTTCTTGATCGTCTTCATGTAGGCGGCGGTCTGCGGGGTGATCTCCAGGGGGATGTAGGGAGCCTTGGCGATGCCGACGCCGTGTTCGCCGCTCATCGTCCCGCCGAGTTGCCAGTGCTCCCTGGAAGACCTCCTCGATCGCCTTTTCGGCCTTTTCCAGTCTCGCCCGGCACCTTCTTGTCGATCATCACGTTGACGTGGATGTTGCCGTCGCCGGCGTGGCCGAAGTTGACGATCGGGATGCCGTACTTTTCGCTGATGGCGTCGACCTTGCGGATCATCTCCGGCACCTTGGAGCGCGGCACGCAGATGTCCTCGTTGAACTTGTCGGGATTGACCTTGCGCAGGGAGGCCGAAACCGCCCGGCGGATCGGCCCACAGGGCCTCGCTCTCCGCCGGGGTCGTGGCGATGCGGGTCTCCACCACGCCGAGCGGCTGGATGATCTCGGCGATCTTGCCCGCCTGCTTGTCGAGAAATTCGCGGTCGCCGTCGACCTCGATGATCAGCACCGCCCGTGCCGCATCCGGCACCTGCAGGCCGGTGGCCTGCCGCACGCAGTCGAGGGTGCGGCCGTCCATGAACTCCAGGGTGGTCGGGATGATCTTGGCGCCGACGATCGCCGAAACCGCCCGGGCGGCGCCGTCGATCGAGTCGAACAGCACCAGCATGGTCTTCTTCGCTTCGGGGAGCGGCAGCAGCTTGATGACGATCTTGGTGATGATCCCCAGGGTCCCTTCCGAGCCGCACAGCAGCTTGGTCAGGTCGTAGCCGACCACCCCCTTCATGGTCGGGCCGCCGGTGGTGATGATGTCGCCGGTGGGGGTGACGACCTCCAGGCCGAGGATGTAATCCTTGGTGACCCCGTACTTGACGCAGCGCGGACCGCCGGCGCACTCGGCGACGTTGCCGCCCAGGGTCGAGAATTTGAGCGAGGCCGGATCGGGCGGGTAGAAGAGCCCGACCTTCTCCACCGCCTGCTGGAACTGCTCGGTGACCACCCCCGGCTCGACGGTGGCCACCAGATTCTCCTGGTCGATGGCGAGAATCCGGTCCATCCGCTCGGTGGTCAGGACGATCCCGCCCTTGGTCGGCAGGGAGCCGCCGGAAAAGCCGCTGCCGGCACCGCGCGGGAAGACCGGGATGCTGCTCGGTGTTGGCCAGCTGCATGATGCGGCTGATCTCCTCGGCGGTCGCCGGATGCACCACCACCTCGGGGAGAAACTGCTGCTGGGTGGCATCGTAGGAGTAGCAGATCAGGTCGGCCTGGTCGGTGGAGACGTTGTCGGCGCCGACGATCTCCTGGAGCTGTTTGATGATGTGTGGAGCAAGCATGTCAGAACCTCGTGCAGTATCGTGAAACGTGAATCGTGAGGCGCTGAAACGCGAAAACAGGCTGCTTATCGACGTTTCACGGTTCACGGCTTTTCAATAACCGGCAAGCACCGTGCCGCCATCGGGGATGACCACGACCTCGGCGTCGGCCGGCAGTCGTTCATACGCCATCTGCAGGGCCTGGTCAAGATCGGCGGCCTTCTCCATCCCCATCCGCTCGGTCTGCTCGGCGCTGAAGCCGCTGACCAGGATGACCCGCCAGGTGCGCGCCTTGCTCAGCGTGGCATAGGCGGTCTGGCCGTTGATCTCGTAGCGGGCGCGCAGCGCCGCCTCGAATTCGTCGAGATCCTGGTAGCGGAACCAGTCGAAGAAGGTCGGGTTGCCGAAGCCGTCGGGGCAGGCCGCCAGCAGGATCACCGTCCCCCCGGCTTGACCGCCTGTACCCCGTAATCGAGGGCCTTGTGGGCCTGGATGAAGTTGATGTCCTTGGGGTGCCCGCCGCAGGAGACGATGGCCAGGTCGGCGGGTCGCGCCAGGCGGACGGTGAAGAGTGCGCGGGCCAGTGCGCAGCCGGCCAGATGAGCTTGCTCGAGGTCGCCGCAGAAGACGGCGGCCATCCGCTTGTCCGTGGTCAGCACGGTGTTGAGCAGAAAATCCGGCGCGACCAGTTTCGGGCGGCAGCCAGGATCGCCTCGTGGACCGGGTTTCCTGCCGAGGATGGCCGGCCGCGCCGCCGGATGCCTGCCGCCGGTCTCCGCCGGGTTGAAGATGGCAAAGTGGGTGGCCATGCAGGTGCTGCCGGCTGGCCACTCCCGGCACCAGCCCCTTGCGGCCGCCACCGAAGCCGGCGAAATAATGCAGGCCGACCGTGCCGGTGACGATCACCCGATCGGCCTCGACCACCCGGCGGTTGATCTCCACCGGCAGGCCGCTCGCGGTCCGGCCGAGGTCGACCAGTTGCGCGGGGTCGTCGCAATCGTGATCGAAGACCGCGACCCGGCCGAAAGCAGCGCCGAGGATCTTGCGGTGCTCGGCCTCGGTCTGCCTGCGGTGAATCCCCAGGCCGACGACGATGCTGATGTCGGCAGTCGGCGATGCCGCAGCGGATCAGCTCGTCAACCAGCAGTGGCAGGTAAAGTTCGCTGCCGGTCGGGCGGGTGATATCCGAGGTGACGATGACAACCCTGTCGCCAGGAGTAACGATCCCGGCCAATGGTTGCGTGCCGAGCGGTGCGGCCAGGGCCTCGCGAATGGCGGCCTGCGGGTCGGGCAGCGGTGCCGGGAGCGCCGGGGCCAGCACCGTAACCGGCTGAACCGGCACGGCCAGCTCGCGGTCGCCGTATTTCAGCAACGGGGTGGTCAAATCTTTCCTCCGCCAGTCATCTATTCATCTAGGCTGCCCGGCAGGCTGAAGGCAAGCGCCGTGCAACGAGCGTTGACAGCCTGTCGAGGGCAGCCTAGAATAGCAAAAATCCATTGAAATTCCGAGGCCTTTTTGAAGCAGAAAACCGTCTATACCTGCCAGCGCTGCGGCCTGCAAAGTCCGAAATGGCTGGGGCGCTGCCCCGATTGCCAGCAATGGGGCGGCCTGGTCGAGGAAACCATTGCCGTGGCCAAGGGGGGGAAAGCCGCCCCGGTCAGCAGCGGGGCGCCGCCCCAGCGCCTGCATGAAGTCAGCGTGGCCGGCGAGGATCGCCAAAAGAGCGGTTTCGGCGAGTTCGACCGGGTGCTCGGCGGCGGCACGGTCCCCGGTTCCTTCATCCTGATCGGCGGGGATCCGGGCATCGGCAAGAGCACCCTGCTGCTGCAGGCGGCCGAGCGCTGGGCTACCCTCGGCCCGGTGCTCTACGTCACCGCCGAAGAGTCGCCTCGCCAGGTCAGGCTGCGCGCCGAACGTCTCGGCGTCGGCGCCGGGGAACTGTTCCTGCTGGCCGAAAACATCCTGGAAACGATCCTCGAGCGGGTGCGCGAACTGCAGCCGGCGTTCCTGGTGATCGATTCGATCCAGACGGTCTTCACCGATGCCCTGGAGTCGGCCCCGGGGAGCGTCAGCCAGGTGCGCGAGTGCGCCGGCAAGCTGATGCAACTGGCCAAGGGCGAGGGGGTGGCAACCTTCCTGGTCGGCCATGTCACCAAGGACGGGGCGATCGCCGGCCCGCGCATGCTCGAGCACATGGTCGATACCGTGCTCTACTTCGAGGGGGATGCCGGCCATCCCTACCGGATCCTGCGCGCCGTCAAGAATCGCTTCGGTTCGACCAACGAGATCGGGGTCTTCGAAATGAAGGATGTCGGCCTGATCGAGGTTCCCAATCCCTCCGAGCTGTTCCTTGCCGAACGCCCCGTCGATGCCCCCGGCAGCGTGGTGGTTGCCAGCATCGAGGGGACCCGGCCGATCCTGGTGGAGATCCAGGCGCTGGTCTCCGGTACGGCGTTCGGCAATCCGCGGCGCACCGCCATGGGGATTGACGGCAACCGGGCCTCGCTGCTGGTGGCGGTGCTGGAAAAGAAGGTCGGTTATGCCCTGCTCGCCCAGGACGTGTTCCTCAACGTGGCCGGGGGAGTGAAGCTCAATGAGCCGGCCGTCGATCTCGGCGTGCTGGCGGCGCTCGCCTCCAGTCATCTGAATCGCCCGATCCCGGCGCGGACCGTCCTGTTCGGCGAGGTCGGCCTGGCCGGGGAGGTGCGTGCGGTATCGCGCCCGGAGTTGCGGGTCAAGGAGGCGGCCCGGCTCGGTTTCGACCGCTGCCTGCTGCCGGCCGGCAACCTGAAGAACCTGGATCGGCCCAAGGGGATGGAACTGGTCGGGGTCAAGTCGGCGGATGAGGCGTTAGCGGCGCTGTTTTCCTGAGCAGACCACCCCAAACCGCCATCGGCGCAGTCAAGGAACAGGTGCTCCCATGTCAATTGCCGAGGCCACAGCCCGCACGCCCGAACCGCGCCGCTTCGTGATCCGCCGGGCGTTCCTGGTGCCGCTCGGGCTGGTGCTGCTGCTGGTCGCCGCGCTGCTGGCGGTCAGTTTCGCGCAGGGCCAGCCCGCCGCCAAGATCGTCTTCCTGCTGGTGTTTGCTCTCCCCGTGACCGTGGTGTTCGTCGAGTGTGCCTTTCGTCGTCTCGACGTCGATGCGTCGGGGATCACCGGCCTACGCCTCGGACGCTCCCGGCGCATCGACTTTGCCAGGGTCACGGCGCTGGAGACGGTGCAGGTGCGCAGCCGCATCTTTCTCACCCTGTCCGCCGGCGCCGATGAGTTTCTGATCATCTCCAACAGCTACGCGGATTTTCCCGAACTGGTCAGGATCCTGACCAGCGTGCTCCCGGCCACCGTGGTCACCGAGGAGGTCCGGCAGCTGGCAGCGGCCCCGCCGACCCGGTATGCCGACGTGGTCATGGCCTGGTTTGCAGTGACCGCCCTGGTCTACGTTCTGATCGTGCAGTTCCGCGTCTGAAGCCGCAGAATCGGTTGACTTGCCGGTAAAATTCATTTAATTTGAGCGCGTCACAAGGCGGAGGGAACCAGCGATGGACAAAGCCAAAATCGAGGAGTTTCGTCAGCTTCTGCACGAGCAGATGGACCAGCTGCTGCGCGATGCCGAAAAGACGGTCTCCGAAATGAACGACGAGAAAACCAACTTCCCCGATCCGACCGATCGGGCTTCCCTGGAATCCGATCGTAATTTCGAACTGCGGATTCGGGACCGTGAACGCAAGCTGATCAACAAGATCCGCGAAGCCATCGATCGACTCGATGAAGGTGAATACGGCGTCTGTGAAAGCTGTGGCGAGGATATCGGTGAAGCCCGCCTGCGCGCCCGCCCGGTGACCACCCTCTGCATCGAATGCAAGACCGAGCAGGAACGCCAGGAAAAGATCGGTTGACCCACTGATGTCCTGATGCCGGCAGTCGGGAGGCCCGCATGCCGCGCGAACCCACGGCCAAACCAGCTGCTGCCGCTCCTCCTGAAACTGCTGCCGGTGCAGCCCCTGCTTTGCCGCCACCCCGGCCAATCTGGTTTTGGATCCTGCTGGCCGCCTGCGCCGGCATGACTCTCTCCCTGCTCACCTCGGACAACCCCCTGCTTTTCCACGTCCTGATCGAACTGTGCGGCATTGTGCTGGCGGCCGCGGTTTTCACCATCGGCTGGAATGCCCGACACATGGTGAAGTCGCCGCTGTTGCTGATCCTGGCGACCGGCCTGCTCGCCGTCGGCGGTGTCGACCTGCTGCATACCCTTGCCTACCAGGGGATGGGGATCTTCCCTGCCGCCGGCAGCAATCTGGTCGATCCAGTTGTGGGTCGTGGCCCGCGGCGTGGAGGCGGCGCCTTTTTTCTTGCCGCCCTCCACCTCGGCCAACCCCTGCGCCACTCCGCCTGGCTCTGGCTGTGGGGTTTTCTCGGGGTGACGTCGGCCCTGGTGCTGAGTATCTGGCCGCTGCAGCTCTTTCCGGTGTGCTTCATCGAGGGGCAGGGGCTGACAACCTTCAAACTTGCCAGCGAATTCGCGACCATGGTCCTGCTGGCCGGGGCCGCCGGGTCTGCTCTGGTGGCGGCGTGACCATCTCGGTCCGCGACTTGCCGGCCTGCTGCTCACGGCCCTGCTCTTCAAAACCGTCTCGGAGGCGAGCTTTCACTTTCTATTTCGATCCCTACGGATCGACCAATGCGGTCGGCTATCTGGCTCAAGCTGATCGCGGTGGTGCTGGTCTATCACGCCCTGGTCGAAGGGCTGTTGCGGACCCCTTATGGCACCCTGTTCCACGAGCTGACCACTCTCAACCGCAACCTCGATGCCGAATTGCAGCGCCGGAAAAACAGCGAGACCCACCTGCGTGCCGCCAACCATGAAATCGCCATGCTCTACCGGGCCGCACGCCTGCTGCATACCACCTTGCGGCTCGATGCCCTCAGCCACCTGATCCTGTCCATGGCGGTTTCCGCCGAAGGGGGTGGCTTCCGGCGGGCCATGCTCTTTACCGCCAACCCGCGAGGCGGCGTGCTCCAGGGGATGCTCGGTGTCGACCGGGAGAGTGCCGCCCTGGTCCTGCCGCCGGTGGCCGCGCCCGGCCCCTGGGATGAACCTCGACTCGATGCCGCGGTCTTTGCCGCGCAACGCGAAAGCGCCTGCAACCAGGCGGTGGTGAAACAGCGCCTGGCCCTGGCCGCTGCCGACAACACCCTGGCCCGGGCCTGCCTGGAACGCCGCATGATTCTGGTGGAGACGCCGGAGGCGGAATCGCCGGGCGGGCGGCGCCTTGCCGAAGCGTTGTCACTCGGCACCTATGTCTGTGTGCCCCTGTGCGGTCGGGACGAGCCGTTTGGCGTCCTGCTGGTTGACTTTGCGGACAACGGACCGGACCCCCCCTGCGGAGCGGTTGCGCTTTCTCGAGCTGTTTGCCCGGCAAGCGACCGCGGCCCTGGAAAATGCCCGGTTGCTGCATCGGCTCGAGGGCGCGCACCGCGAACTGCGGGAGGTGCAGGAGCAACTGATGCAGGGGGAGAAGCTGTCGGTGCTGGGCGAAATGGCCGCGCAACTTGCCCATGAGCTCAGGAACCCCCTGGTTTCGGTCGGCGGCTTTGCCCGCCGGCTGGTCAAGCTTGATCTGCAAGATGAACGGGCCGCCGACTATGCGGCGATTATCGTCCGGGAAGTCCGCCGGCTGGAGGAGATGCTCGACAACATCCTGACTTTTTCCAAGCGGCCGCCGGTCGCCTGGGAGCCCTGTGACCTGAACGAACTGGTCGGGGAGGCCCTCGAACTGGAAGCGGAGGTGCGCCAGAGCCTGGGGATTGCCTTGATGCTGGAGGTGCAGGCGCCACTTCCCGGTGTTGCTCGGCGATGGTCGCCAGTTGCGGCAGGTCCTGCTGAACCTGCTGTCCAATGCCCGCCAGGCCATGCCCAAGGGGGGGACGCTCACGCTCCGGGTCGAGCCCTGCGCCTGGCGTGGCGAGGAGGGCGTGTCGATCGAGGTGGAGGATACCGGGGGCGGCATTCCGGACGATATCATGCGCAACATCTTCAACCCGTTCTTCTCGACGTTCCCGAAGGGGACCGGGATCGGCCTGTCATTGTCCCACCGGATCGTCGAGCAGCACCATGGCGAAATCGAGGTGGTCAACGGACTCGCCGGCGCCCGTTTCATCGTGCGCCTGCCGTTGCATCCGCCGGAGCCGCCGGTCAGGTCTGCGATCCGTTGACACACCGGGATCTTTTGGGTAAAGTGTGCCGCACTTCGGGGCCGTAGCTCAGCTGGGAGAGCGATGCGTTCGCAACGCATAGGTCAGGGGTTCGATCCCCCTCGGCTCCACCAATAAAAACAACGGGTTAGGCGGCTTTCGCCTAACCCGTTTGCCATTTTTGCTAGTGGCTAATGTTTCCCTAATGTCAAATGCACAAAATACATCTTCAACTACTTACTGTCGTCGTCAAACACCCCCCTGATCTTCAAATACCCACCGTACCCGACGGTGAATTCCGACAACCACTACGGCGGCAGCAACGCCGCATGCGACAACCTTGGCGGGATGGCCTTCCGCATGGAGTAGGAGTCTCTCCCCACTTCCATCGCGATGCCGATAACATCCTTCTCAGGCGGCATGTCCCTTGGAAGCACAAGAGCAACGTACCCGTCGCTCTGACCATCCCCTTCAGGCAGGGAAGCATGTGGGAGGGGAAAACCACCCTGTGCTTTGGCCATGCCGAGGACGGGTGGGTGGAGATGGCGATGCTGTGCACGGCATTTAACAGTCACCACATTTTCAGCCTATCGAGAGCCTTCGACCCATTCCCGGAGCTTATTGACTGGATCGTAAGAATTACGCGGAACGACTCCGGGAACTTGTGCATCGACGAGGAAGGGCACAACTCCTACTTGATTGCCCGCACCCTCGACGAGGACTGGCTGGAGCTGATTGTCGAGACCGACCACTACAGCCCGGAACACAAGGTGGAATTCCCCGCCCGGCGCATCGTGGCCGTCGTGCATCGCCGGGGGTTTGTCGCAGAGTTCTATCGCCGCTTTACGGATTTTCTGGATCACGAATACAGCCAGGAGGGTTGGTGGTATGAGTTCTTCCCAGAATTTTACACTGAAGGCGAAATCGCAAGGGCCATTGAATGGCTGCCGCCGAATCTTGACCTTGGGCCGATTCGCAGCTATCTGGGGGTGGCTACTTCTTCTTTTTTGGGGGCGCCTCCTTGACCGCCTGCGCCTGCTTCAAGGCGTCCGCGATCATCGCCCGCTTCCGCTGCACCAGCTCCTCATTGGCCTTTTGCGACATCGGCTGCCTCCCTTGCGGTTTCCTTGACAATCGCCTGACTGGCCTTGGCCGTCAATAGCTTAAAGAAGCCGATCCAGCTTGCGCCGCGAGCCCTTGAACACGTGGGCCAACCCTCATACTAATAATATTAGTACTAATATTGTGGTTTTCCCTCCTAAATTTAGGAAGCGCCCCGAAAAGTCCCATGGTCCAGCCGTGTCTAAAATCTAGACACACGCGCTCTAAGAAATACGTTCATGTCTCCTGACATCAACCGCAAGCGTCAACGCATGCCCGTACGGTAAAAAACCGCTCAAAATTTTCAAAATGGCGAGATTTTTTACCGTACGGGTTAATTATCGCTACATTTCATATGCAGGCTGCAATTTATAACCGTCAAGTGAAATTCTCTTGCACGAATTCGTGCAATGCCTGATATTTAACCGTGCGGGGTAATATTTTAGAACGAATAGCCCTTTGCGATCATCATGGGGGTCCAAGATGGCCATCATCAGCGACCGTGGCATCGCGGTCACCGGTCCGAAAGATCTAGGGGAACTGCTGAGAAAGAAGCGCAAGGCTCAAAACCTGACCCAGGGCCAGGTGGCCGAGTACTGCGGAGTCAGCGTCAAATTCATCTCGGAGGTCGAGCGCGGCAAGGAGACCGCCGAGATCGGCAAGGTGCTCTATCTGCTCCACACCCTCGGCATCGATTTGATCGCCGACACCAGAGACTAGTCATGGATAGAATTCTCCATGTGTATATCGACACGGCCAAGGTCGGCACGCTGACCGGCATGGACAACGGCGACTATGTCTTTGCCTACGAGTCCGGCTGGCTGGCCAGCAAAACTCCCATCCCTCTGTCTCTGTCTCTGCCGCTGCAACTCGGGCCGTTCGCTCCTGAGCTTTCGAAGGCTTTTTTTGCGAACCTCCTCCCCGAGGGGCAGCTTCGCGATCACTTCGCCGGCAAGTACCGGCTTGCCGCCGATGATGACTTCGGCCTCCTTGCGGCCCTGGGCGGCGACTGTGCCGGTGCTTTGGCCCTTTACCCGGGGGGGCCGGAGTATGTGTTCGAGGCAAAACCACCGAGCTATCGGCCGCTCTCCGAGGACGACCTCGGCAAACTGCTCGACGACGCGTACATCATGGACCCGTCGTTTCTCGGCGAGGAAGAGCGCACCCGGCTCTCCCTGGCCGGGGTTCAGGACAAACTGCCCGTTGCCATCCACGGTGACATTATTAGCTTGCCGCTCGACGGCTCCCCCAGCACGCACATCCTCAAACCGCCGAACCCTCGCTTCCCGACCCTGGTGGAGAACGAAGCATTCTGCATGTCTCTGGCCAAAGCGATGGGACTGGCGGTACCTCCTACCTCTCTGCGCCGGGTCCGCGACAACGAATTTGTCTATCTGGTGGAACGGTACGACCGGATGATCGGCAAGGACGGGAGCATATCCCGGATCCACCAGGAAGACTTCTGCCAGGCGACCGGCACATCCTACCGGCAGAAATACGAAGAGAAAGGTGGCCCGGGTTTCCAGGCGTGCTTCCAGGTCATCGGCCGCTGCCGAAACCCGCTGGCCGACCGGATCAAACTGATCGAACTGGCCATCTTCAACGTCCTGATCGGCAATGCCGACTGCCACGCCAAAAACATCTCCCTGCTCTATGGCAGCGGCCCGAACCCGTCGCTGGCGCCGTTCTACGACTTGGTCTGCACCGGGATCTACCACCTGAGCCGGCAGATGGCCATGGCGGTCGGCGGGAGCTACGAGCCTCGCGACATCGACGCAAAGGCCTGGGGCAACTTCGCCACGCAGGCCGGCATCCGTTCACCGAAACCGGTCATGGATACGCTGCGAAGAATGGCGGCGGCCATTCCCAGCAAGGCCGCCGCGACCGCCAAGGAGATGATTGCGCGCTACGGGGACAACTCGGTCTACGGGCAGATCATCGAGGTGATCGAGCAACGCGCGAGGATGGCGCTGAGGGCGGGGGGGGCGCCCTGAAAGGCGCCGGTGTCTGGCTGGGCAGCCTGCCCGGGTTTCGGTTTGTGTTTGTCTCTTGGCCGGCAACAATGCTAACAATAAGCCTGATGCCGGGCCAGGCCCTGGAGCCCAGCCTGTGGAAGGAGCGATCCCCTTCGGACTCAGCCCGGCCGTTTGTTGAGAGCGCGGGGAAGTTCATGGAGAAGCCAAAGCATGATCGTGCCGGGTGGCTCGGGCTGGTGGTGGTGATGATGGTCATCCTCGTCTTTCTGGCCGTGGCAAAATGCCAGCCGGATTTTTTCCGGAACCTTACGTTTATCCAGTAACCAGGCCACTTCCGAGCGGGTGTGCAATGAGACAGGGAACTTTCTTCGGACTCGTCATGGCTCTCGCGATCTCTCTGGCGGGGTGCACCGTTTCCAACCAAGCAGCGGTCAAGGTTTCCGGCGAGTACACCGTGCAGGCCGTGGTTGCCGAGAAAAAATAACGGCGCCCCCTGCCGAGAAAAATCAGGAGCCAGCGGCCTTGTCGCCGGCTCTTTTTTTCAATGAATTAAAATACTTGCTGTGAGATAATCGGGTTATTCCCGAATTGTGGAGCCGGCATGTTTGACGGTCAGGCGATCCTGGACAACTTGAGCGATGGTGTGTATACGGTCAGCCGCGACCGCAGAATTACCTATTGGAACAAGGCCGCGACCGCCATCACCGGGTATCACTCCCGGGAGGTGGAAGGCCTCGGCTGTCATGACGGTCCGCTCAAGCATGTCGATGGCGAAGGTAACGATCTCTGCGCCCGGGGGTGCCCCCTGCTGTGGGCGATGCTGCACAACCAGCAGTGCGAGGCCGATGCGTTCCTGCATCACAAGGAGGGGCACCGCATCCCGGTGCGGGTCAAAATCGCGCCGCTCTGCGCTCCCGACCACCAGGTGATCGGCGCTGTCGAACTCTTTGCCGACAACACCGAACAGATGCTCGCCCTCGAACGGATCGCGGAACTGGAGCAATCTTCTTTGCTCGATCCGCTGACCCATCTTGCCAACAAAACCTACCTCGAAAATCAGGCGCAGCGGTACCTGCGCGAGATGGTGCGACACCCGATGCATGTTGGCGTACTGGTCATCGAAATCGATCATTTCGACGAATTGTGCCGGACCTTCCCGGTTGCCGCCAGAAACAGACTGTTGCAGGTAGTGGCAGAAACCATCCGCAGCAACTGCCGGCCCTTCGACCTGTTCGGCCATGTCGACGATGGCTGCTTTGTCGGTCTGCTCCATGACGTGACCAGTAACCAGCTGTATGTGGTGGCCAGAAAGCTGCATGTGCTGATCGAATCCAGCCATTTTTTCACCGGCGAGCAGATCGTCAGGGTGGTGGTCACGGTCGGGGGGACCATGTTGCGCATGGAGGATTCCTTCCAGAGCGCGGTGGCGCGTTGTGAAAATCAGCTGGCGACCGCGCGCCATGAGCGCGAAGATCAGCATATTGCCGTATTTTTTGACGAATAGCTGGTTGAGACTAAGAAAAAATAATGAATTTACTTGCAAACTCAAAAACACCGGCTAAAATCAACGCAGATGAGTAAGTAGGTAAGCATTTCATGCGCCGTAGTGGCGGCAACAATAATCAATCGACAAAGGAGAGCGACAATGAATGGTTTGAGGAGGATTTCCTTTATTGCCATGCTGCTGATCATGGCCTTGACCCTTCCCCTGATGGCCTCTGCCGAGATGATCAAGGTCAAGCAGGTCGATAACTTCGTGGTCTTCGTCGACCAGTCGGGTTCCATGGCCGAGCCCGCCGTCAAATCCGACAAGAAGAAGATCACCCTGG
Organism: uncultured delta proteobacterium; assembly: GCA_963749425.1. Taxonomy (GTDB): domain Bacteria; phylum Desulfobacterota; class Desulfuromonadia; order Desulfuromonadales; family BM103; genus VAUL01. The sequence continues at coordinate 345,094 of CAVVMK010000009.1, read as the reverse complement.
CGCTCGAAACGATCGCGCGCATGGACAAGATGATCCCCGACCTTGGCTATGTCGGGGCGATGGATCTGTTCGCGCCGTTTGCAACGGTGAGCAACCCGGCGCCTTACAAGCCCGGCGCCCTGACCAGCGCCGCGGCCGGGGTGAAGACCGATTTCTCCGTGTTCGGCCGGCAGACGCCGATGGGCGACGGCCTGAACAAGGTCGATCCGGTTATCGCCGGGCTCTCCGGCAAGACCGCCCTGATCATCCTGTCCGACGGCGACTCCAACCTGGGCAGCGATCCGGTACAGCAGGCCAAGGACCTGAATGCCAAGTATCCCAACCTGTGCATTCACGTGATCAGCTTTGCCGACACCGCCAACGGCAAGAAGGTGGTCGAGCAGATTCGTGCGCTCAACGGCTGCACCGTGGCTGCCGATTCGCAGTCGCTGGCGTCCGACGAGGGGCTGGCGAAATACGTGAAAGACGTCTTCTATGATGAAGTCCCGGCGCCTGTGGCGGCGCCGCCGGCCCCGGCCCCCGTTCCGGTCCCGGTCCCGGTCCCGGCTCCGGCCCCGGCCCCGGTGATGCAGAAAGAAGTCATCACCCTGGGCCTGCTGTTTGACTTCGACAAGGCGGTCATCAAGGATGAATTTATCCCGGTTCTCGAGAAGGCCAAGATGATCCTGAACGAGGATCCCGCCGCGGCGTTCACGATTTCGGGCCATACCTGCAACATCGGCACCGATGCTTATAACCAGAAGCTGTCCGAGCGTCGTGCCGCTGCAGTGAAGGGCTGGCTGGTCGATAACGGCATCGCCGCCCAACGTCTGGATGCGGCCGGCTATGGGGAAAGCGCGCCCAAGTATGACAACAACACCCAGGAAGGGCGCAAGCTCAACCGCCGTGTGGAAATCCAGACCAAGTAATCACGATTGCCTGTAACTGTTGGTTGGTTTCCGGCCGGCCGGGGGGAGGTTCCCCGGGCGGCCGGTTGCTTTGTGAGCCGAGGCGGCGTTCGCCGCGTTGCCGACTCGCTTTTTACCGCGGCCAAAAGACCGGGGCCAATCCTGTATTTCACCGGTGACGTTGGCGTGGATTGTCACTGATGGCCAGTCGGTTGGCTCTTGCAATGGGCAAGGACCGGCCCTGGCCGAGGTTTTCTCCCTCGAAAACATGAGGGATTGTTCCGGGGGCGAGGTTTTGGTATGGTCATTGCTATGTATTTGACCGGAACAACACCTTGTGCCGGGAGGCCTCCGATGATCGTCATGCGCGGAACCCTGTTGTTGATGAGCGCCCTCGCCCTGCTGGTCCAGCCCGTAGCCGGCGGCGAACGCCCTGCCGATCAGGCCGGTTACCTGCAGGCGAGTCAGGGTGGCACCGTGGTCGCCCTGTCCTCCCGGGAGGACAGCCTCCGGGACCGGGGGGACCTGCAACTGGCCAAGCTCCAGGCCGATTTCGAAAAGTTTGCCCGGGCCAAGGTCGAAGAGATGAATCGCAACCACCGCATCTCCCGTTCGCGCATGCAGATCAGCAAGCGGCAGGACGGCAGTTACGACGCCGTATTTCACCAGATCGACAGTGCTTCGGTAACCTGCCAGGTGAGTCGTTCCCAGTCCAGCACCATCCCCTATGTGGCGGTCCTGAAGTATCAGGAACAGGTTCTCGCCGCCTCTGGAAGTACTCCCGACCATTGTCGCAAGGGGCAGTTCACCCCGGTGGGGGTGATTCCCAACCGGCATATCTTCAGTTACAACAAGGGTTCCTGGCAGTAGTTCCCGTCTGGTTGTCAAGGCGGACCAGGGGGCGGAATCACTCGGGGCCAGGCATTTGCCTGGCCCCGTCGTTATCGATGTCCTGGATGGTTCCCGCCGGGGGTTGTTATATCAGGCCCTGCTGGCGCAGATCCTGGGTCACTTTTTCAACAAAATCGGCAATCAGTTGCTGGGTGGCGGACTGGATGACGGTGTCCAGTTGCGCCGACCAGATCAGTTCACCGGTCCGGGCCTCGTAAAGATTGGCCTCGATGGTGGCGACTTGATATTGCGTGACCGTGGCCGGTTCGTAGATGGTTTCATAACGCTGATCATAGTAACTTCCCCATTGACGATAATAGGGAGCGGGATATCCGTAATACGGCCCGGCATTGTAACTGGTGATTCTCCCCGGGGTGACGACTTCCTCGGTGCGTTTGCCGATCATCCGTGTCATCAGCACGCTGTCGGCCCCGTTTTTCGACACCCGCTCGCTGATCAGTTCCTTGCTGGCCTGCTGCGGGTCCGGCAGGTCCCGGTAGCTGGCTATGCCGATGGCGCCGAAACTTGCCAGTGCGCGGCTGAATTCATCTTCGAAAATGCGCCGGCTCGTTTCCTGTTTGGCGATGCCGACAATATAGACCTTGCGAATCGTGCCGGTGAAATCCGGACTTTTCCATGACCCGGTGATCGTCGTGCTCGAACAACCGGCAAGGAAGAGCAGCAGGGTAACCGAGCAACAGCTCACGATCCTGTTGACCATGGGAGGTTCCTCCACGCAAAGCCGGATAAAACGCATCGCCCGCAAACGACCGGATGAAAGCAATTCTGCTTGATTACCGTCGCCAGCAATTATACAACAAAATATCGACAAGATTGAGGTTGAAGTTTTTCAAGCTCTAACCGACAGGAGTAACAATATGGGCCAGTTGACGGGGTTGTCCCGGTTGCTTTGCTGGTGCGTGCTCGCTCTGATGACAAGTCCTGCCCTTGCGGGTACAGCGCTGGCTGCCGACCGGGCAGACATGCTCGGCGGCCGCGGGCCGCTCTTCTCGGTGGCCACCAGTCAGGATGCCCTGGCGGTCTACGTTCGGGACTATTACGGCAAGCATCATCTGGTGCTGACCTTTATCCCGGCGGCGTTCACGCCCATCTGAACCGGTGAAATGGAAGGTCATCAGAGAAACCTTTATCTCTATGACCGTTTCAACGCCCGCGTGGCGGGTGTCAGTCGCGATAGTCTCGAAACACTGAAATACTGGGCCGCCGATCTCGACCTGGCGTTCCCGCTCTTTTCCAACCCCGTCGGCCACCTGGGCCTGGAATTCGGGGCTCTCGACGCCGGGGCGCCGTTCTTCACGCGGGTGACGGTTATTATCGACAAATGGGGAGTGATCCGCTACCTGCGCAAGGGCTCGCCTGATTACCGCGAGATTCTGACCATCCTGAAGGAGTTGCATGCCGAGGAGGCGCGTCGATGAACCCGTTCGGAAGGTGGCTCTGGCTGTTGACGGCGGTGCTGGCCCTGGCCGCCTGCTCGCTTGCCACGGAGCGCTCCGTGGATTCCTGGGGCGAAGCGCGCCAGCCGGATGGCAGTGTGGTCTGGCTGGATGAGTACCGTTTCGAGCCGCCGCCACCGCCATGGCGACTCATCGATCTCAATGACCGCGACCTGTCGCTGGCCTTTTACAAGAGCTGTCCCGCCGCGGCGACGCCTTGCGAAGCCTCCACGATGGCCTATGCCGAGGAGCCGTTCGGATCCTCTCGCGAACTGGAGGAACGGGCCCGGCAGTTTTTCCGCCGGCATCTCTGGGCCTCCCGCGTCCGGTTTGCCGAGCCGGAATGGAGGTTCGTCACCAACGAGGGGCGGCAGGAACTGGAGGTCTGGGCACAGGGAACCGAACCGGTCACCGGTCAAAAGGTCTTGACCAAGGTGCTGTTTCGCTATCGAGGGGAGCGGGTGACGGCTTTTTTCATGAACCAGTGGCGCGAAGCTGACGTTCCTTTCGAGCGGGCCGAATTTGCCGAACTGGACCGTTTCGCGGCATCTTTCCGGTTTCTCGGCCCCTCCTTTTACGAGAGGCTCCCGGCCAAAGGCTCCTGACCAGGGGCGCCATGCCGGCAGCTCCGGGCTTACTGCCTGACGCGCGTCGTCCCTCGAGCCTCACGCAGACACGAACCCGGTCGCCGGCCCGCGACCGACATCCGCCACCAGGACTACTTGTTCTGGACGATCATATAGGCGACGGCATCGGCGATTTCGGCATCGCTCAAGGCACTGTTGCCGCCACGGGCGGGCATGAAGCCGGCTTTCCCCTGAAAGCCGTTGATGGCGCGCTCGACCAGAACTTTTTCGCCTTGCTTCAGACGGGGGGCCCAGGCCTCCTTGTCTCCGGTTTTCGGCGCGCCGGCGACTCCCGTCGCATGACAGGGGGCGCAGAAGTTCATGTAAATTCCCTGGCCCTTGCCTGCGTCGGCGGCCAGGGCTGAACTGGCACAAACGAGGGCAAGAGCCGTTGTCATGATGATAAGCCGATCACCTTTCATGGGACCTCCTTGCAAAGGGGCTGACGATACCTGATGCATTATAGCAAGCGGCGAACAGTTGACCAGTCAAAGAAAAAGGGCCGACACAAGCCGACCCTTGGGAAACTTCACCGCTCCTGTCCGGGACCAGGGTTTCTTCAGCGCCCGGATTTCGTTCGCCGGGGGGCATGACACTGCTGGCAGGCCGCCGAATAAGATTTTCCGCACTGTTTGCATCCCTGCATCCCGACCTCCTCTTGACCCCAAGATCTTGGGGTCAGATATGATGGGAACACCATGGGAGGTATTCTAGTCGTCTGGGACAGGAGATGCAAGAACTATTTTAATCCTTAATGGGCCTTACCCGCCCATTCCGAACATCGCCCGATACTCTTCTTCGATCACTTCAAGATGATGGTGGGTCGAACCGGCGTTTGCCAGATAGACCCTGGCGACGTCGGGGTCTTCGATCGTGGCCGCCATCGCCAGCAGTTCTTTCTCCAGGGTCTCTTCCTGTTCGATGGCCAACTCGAGGGCCTTGCGCTCGTCGAAATCCTGACCCAGCAGTGATTGCAGCGCCTTCCACCATGAGGAACGGGTATCGGGGGCGGCGCTCATGAAAGTCTCAAAGGAAGGAATGTCCTCTCCCGGGTAGATGCGGTAAAACGATTCTGCATGCTGGTGCTCTTCCCGTGCCAGCAGTTCAAAGGTGGCGCGGGCTTTCTCGTCGGCCATCCGCTCGGCGCCGAAGCGGTAGTAGTCCATGGCATCTTTCTCGGTTTGCATGGATGCCCGGATCGCTTGCTGCAATTCGATCTTGTCCATGGTGTCATGACCTCCGGGGAAATGTGGTTTGCCGCCACGGCAAACGGGCCATACATAACATAATTTACGGCATACGTCTTGTGTTTTCGTGACACACCGAAGGGCGACGGTGCAACAGTGGACGTGCCGCCGCGATCGGCTCTTTCGGGTTGATGGTGGCAGGAACTGCCGGCCAGGGCCGGTTCGTGGTCTGCGGCGACGATGCGCTCTTCCAGAACCGCTTTCTCGATGCCGACAACCAGCTGCTTGCGAACCAACTGGTCCGGTGGCTGCATCGGTCACAGCCCTTGATCACCAATTGAGAGGGGAAAAGTCCTCAAGCCAAATGGAGCAATAATTGCATCAATCCTCCTGATGACTCTGTAATGCCAGTTTTTCCTTCATTTTGTCTTTATTTGACGGGTTGGGCTTCGCAATAGCGCGGAGTGTCGCTGCGGTTATTTGGAAAGCGCGACAAAGGAGGCGATATGCACCTCACCATCGGCATGCTGGCATCTCGTCCGGTCATTGCCGTCGACGCCGATACTCCGGCCCTTCAGGCACTCAAGCTGATGGATGCCCACGGTATCAGTTGCGTCCTGGTTTCGCGAAACGCCGAACCGGTAGGAATCCTCACCGAGAGGGATGTGGTTTTCACTGCCAACTGGTTGATTGGACAACCGTCCCTGCGCCTTGGCGAGGTCATGAGCAAGCCGGTCCTGGCGACCTCCGCAGCAGTGACGCCGAGCGAGGCCCGTCAGTTGTTTCAGGAAAATGAGGTGCGTCACCTGGTGGTGCTCGGACCACGCATGGAGATCAGCGGCCTCTTCACCTTGACGGACCTGGTCAAGGCGCTCAAAGACGAGGTTTTCCAGGAGCACTGTCGCGTGGCCAACTTGATGTCCCGCCGAGTCTTGGGAGTGGCCCCCCAGGCGACGGCCCGCCAGGCCCTGGCCCTGATGGCCAGCCAGGCGCTCAGCAGTGTCGTCGTGGCAGACGCCGGACGGCCGATCGGCATGTTCAGCGCGCGCGATGTCGTCAAGCTGGTTGCCGCAGAGCGTGACTTGGCGGGCCTGCCGGTCGCCTCGGTGATGTCCGCGCCGGTCGTATCCATCCAGGCGTCCGCCTCTCCCTGCCGTGCCATTGACCTGATGCAGAAACACGCGGTGCGGCACCTGCTGGTCACCAATGAGCAGGATGATCTGGTCGGGATCCTGACCCAGACGGACATGAGCCGGGTATTCGTTCAGCAAGACCGGTTGAACTTCGATGCGGACCCGCGTTTACCCACGGGCGTGACACACTCCGGCCAGGAGCAGAGGCTCCAGTGACCTAGCCGCCTTGCCACGAACCCGGGCAGAACAAAACGAGACCGTTTCGCAGGTCTCGTTTTTGTTTGCGGGCGGCAGGGGCATTGCCGCCCGGGAGCGGTTCAGGGTATAACCGGGCTTGCGCCGAATCGAGGAGTCCAATGCCGGAACTAGTCATCCCTGTCGAGACCGCCCTGAAGTTGCGCGAACGCGGCGCACTCCTGATCGATGTGCGGAGCCCGGCCGAATACGCCGAGGCGACCATCCCCGGGGCTCTCAATGTCCCGATCCTCGACAACCCCGAACGTGCCGAGGTTGGTACCCTGTTCAAGACCGTCAGCAAACTGGAGGCACGCCGTCGCGGCGTGGAACTGGTGGCGCCGAAGCTCCCGATGCTGATCGAACAGGTCGCGGCGGCGCGCCCGCCCGGCTCCCCGCCGGTCGTGGTATTCTGCTGGCGGGGGGGGGCGCGCAGCCGGGCCATGACCCAGTTTCTGGAGCTGGCCGGGATTCCCGCGCGCCAGCTGGCGGGAGGGCATAAGGCTTTTCGTGCGCTGGTGCGAAATTTTTTCGAAGGTGGGAGCTGGGGACGCCTCCTCGTGCTACGGGGCATGACCGGGGTCGGCAAGACCCGCTTGCTGCATCGCCTGGCGGCCGAGGGGTACCCCGTCATCGACCTGGAAGGGCTGGCCAACCACCGTGGCAGCGCTTTTGGTCACTTGGGGCTGCCTGCACAGCCGACCCAGCGCATGTTCGAAGCCCGGCTCTGGGATGCCTTGCAGCGGGTACCGGTGGCAGGCTACGCCCTGGCCGAGGGGGAGAGCCGGCACATTGGCCGGCTGGCGCTGCCGTTGCGGGTCTACCAGGCCCTGCAGGCCGAGGTGTCGATCTGGATCGATGTCTCTTTGGCCCAGCGGGTCCGCAATATCCTGGCCGACTACCCGGCCCGGGATGATCTGCGCGATGATTTTGCCGCGCCGATCCACGCCCTCAAGGAACGGCTTGGCCGGCAGGCGGTCAACGAACTGCTCGCGCTGCTGACGGCCGGCAACTGGGAAGGGCTGGTCAGCGAACTGATGGTTCGCTACTATGACCCCCTCTACCGGCATACTCTCCCCGCACGGCGCGTCGAGGTGAGCCTCGCCTCGGCAGAGGCAGAGCTGTCCGCTCTCAAGGAGGCGATCGCCGTGATCCTGGGCAATCATTCCCGAAGGCCAGGGGCGTCCGGTGAGAGCTGACCAGGCCGCGCCCTGCAACCCTCTTTGCCTCAAGTGCCTGCGCCCGTGCAAACAGGCGGCGACAGTGCTGCTGCTCGAATGTCCGCGGTTTTTGCCCCTGCCGTTCAAGGTCGAACGACACCGGTTTGTGCAGCTCAGCCTGTTCGACGAGGATGGCTGCTGAAACGTTCGTCAGGCGGCCGCCGCCATGCGGACGAGGAAATCGACGACCTTCGGGGTGAACTTTTCCGGCTCGACCAGGAAGGAGTCGTGGCCGTAGTCGGAATCGACCAGGTGGTATTCTGCCGGGCGGCCCAGGCGCCGCAGGCCTTCGACCAGCTCTTCCGTCTGATATGGCGGATAGAGCCAATCGGATGAGAAGGCAAACCACAAGGAGGGGCAAGTCAGCCGCGACAACGCATCGTCAAGTCCGTCGAATCCCCAGGCGACATCGTAGAGATCCAGGGACTTGGCCAGGTAGAGGAAGCTGTTGGTATCGAAACGATCGACGAAGTTGCGGCCGTTGTACTCCAGGTAGCGTTCGATCTCGAACTTGCCGAAGAAGTCGAAAACCCCGTCGCGGGCCGAGAAGCGGCGGCCGAACTTGAGGTGCATCGAGGCGTCGGACAAGAAGGAGATGTGGCCGATCGCCCGGGCCAGGGCCAGGCCGTCCGCCGGCGGATGTTCCGGGCGATACGCCCCCTTTTTCCACATCGGGTCGTTGAAGATGGCCTGGCGGGCCAGGGCGTTGAGGGCGATCGCCAGCGGCGACGTCCTCCCGCTGCCGGCGATCGGGATGATCGAGCCGGTGTGTGCGGGATAGTGAATTCCCCATTCAAGGGCCTGCATCGCCCCCATGCTGCCGCCGATAACGGTCAGCACGCGTTCGATACCGAGATGTTCGACGGAGCAGTTGCTGGGCGCGCACCATGTCCCGGACCATGATCACCGGGAAGGTGAGATGGTATGGCTTGCCGGTGCGGGGGTTGATCGCTGGTCGGCCCGGTGGAGCCATAGCAGGAGCCAATGACATTCGAGCAGACCACGAAATAGCGGTTGGTATCGAGAACCTTGCCGGGGCCGATCATGTCGTCCCACCAGCCGGGTTTGCGGTCGTCCGCACGATGAAAACCGGCGGCGTGCGCGTCTCCGGTCCAGGCATGGGCGACCCAGACGGCGTTGGTACGGGAGTCGTTGAGCGTGACCATAGGTCTCGTAGGCCAGCGTCAGCGGGCCGAGTACCCGGCCGCTCTCCAGGGGCAGTTCGACGTCGAACTCCACGTACTCGGTTTTGACAAGGCCAACGGAATCGGTCACCGGTCTACCTTAACCTGAAAAAACGAGCAACGGCCCCTTCCCGACGAGGAGAAGGGGCCGTGCGAATACCACGTGAAACCTCGATGGCAATCGCGGGCACCGTCCTCATCTCCCCCACCTTCACCCCGAAAGGCTCCGGCAGGCGGGAATTAGCACCTGGCGTCCGCTCCGGCCTGACGGCCCTGGCGAACCGGTTGCTGTGGCTTCGCAGGGCCTGTCCCTCCGCCACTCTCGATAAAGACGTACGCTGTCGTAACGACCTAAAAACTGTAGCGAATACTTTGTCGATCTGTCAATGGAAAAGCCCGGGAGAACGGCCAGGGTCAGGGCGACAAGGCGTTTTCCAGGTCGTTCCAGAGATCTTCGACCGCCTCGATGCCGGCCGAAAGCCGCAGCAGTTCCGGGCCGATGCCCAGCGCCTGTTTCAGGTCGGCCGGGAGCGCCGCGTGGGACATCGACCAGCAATGGGTGAGAATGGTTTCGACCCCGCCCAGGCTCGGGGCAATGATCGGCAACCTGATGCGCTGCAGCAGCCCGGCAACCCGGGCGGGATCCTTGAGGGCGAAGGAAAGAACCGCACCGGCGCCGCTGGCCTGTGAGAAGTGGCGGTCGCGCCCGGGAAAATCCTCAAGGCCGGGATAGCTTACAGAGGCCACCGCCGGATGGGCGGCAAGCCGTTCGGCAAGGGCGCCGGCATTGGCTTGGGCCGCATCGAGACGGACCTTGAGCGTTTTCATGCCGCGCGCCAGCAGAAAGCTGTCGAACGGTGACAGCACGGCGCCGAAGGCATTCTGGAAATGTTTCAGGCGTCGGGCAAGTTCCGGGTCGGCGGTGGTGACCAGGCCGGCCAGCAAGTCGGAGTGTCCGCCGAGAAACTTGGTGGCGCTGTGAATGACCACGTCGATGCCGCAATGCAGCGGCTGCTGCAACAGCGGGGTCATGAAGGTGTTGTCGAGAAAGGTCAGGAGTTGTCGTTCCCTGGCCAGTCGCGCAATGCCGCGCAGGTCGGTGATCTTGAACAGGGGATTGGAAGGGGTTTCGATAAAGATTGCGCGGGTGTCGGCAGTGATTGCCTCGGCAACCCGGTGGAGGTCGGTGGTGTCTACGAAGCTGGCGGTAATCCCCTGCTGCGGCAGGACGCTGGTCAGGTAGCGCCAGCTGCCGCCGTAGAGGTCCGCGGGGGCGATCAGATGATCGCCGCTCCTGAGCAGTGCCAGGGCACTGCCGATCGCCGCCATCCCCGAAGCATAGGCGAAGCCGCGAACTCCGCCCTCGAGCAGGGCGATGGCCTCCTCGACCTGCTGCCGGCTCGGGATTGCCGCTGCGCGCATAGTCGTAGGCCCCGGCTTCTCCGCCGGCGTGGTGATAGGTGGAGGCCTGGTAGATCGGAATTGACGAGGCTCCGGTGTACGGGTCGCGGTCGGTCCCCTGGTGGACGAGCTGCGTAGCGGGGCGGTAGCGTTGGTCAGGCATGGAGTCCTCCGGTCGATCGATGTAGGGGTGACCCGGCAGGGCGCCCCGGGCAAGGCAGCACCTCGCCGCTACGACAAAGCCTGCTCCAGGTCGGCAATGATATCTCCGGCACTTTCGATGCCGACCGAAAGTCGCAGCAGCCGCTCGCAGATTCCGAGGCGCTGCCGTTCGCTCGCGGGGATGTCGGCATGAGTCTGTACGTAGGGGAGCGTCATCAGCGACTCGACGCCGCCGAGACTCTCGGCAAAGGAGATCAGGCGCAGCGATTTGAGCACCTTGCGGGCGGTCTCCGGAGTGTCGACCCGGAACGAGAGCATGCCGCCGAAGCCGGTGGCCTGGCGTTTCGTCAGAGCATGCCCGGGGTGTTGTTCAAGTCCCGGGTAGTAGACGGTGGTGACCTTCGGGTGGGCGCAGAGCCACCGGGCGACCTGCAGGGCGTTGGCGCAGTGCTTCTCGAGGCGCAGCGCCAGGGTCTTGAGGCTGCGCAGCAGCAGCCAGCAGTCCTGCGGCGGCAGGATGCCGCCGGTGGAGTTCTGTAGAAAATAGAGGCGGTCCCCCAGGGCGGCGGTGCGCGCCACCAGTACCCCGGCACAGAGGTCGTTGTGTCCGCCGAAATACTTGGTTGCCGAGTAGACGGTCACATCGGCACCGAAGTCGAAAGGTCGCTGCAGGACGGGAGTGAGAAAGGTGTTGTCGACGATAAAGAGCAGCCCGCGCTCCCGGCACAAGCCGCCCAGCGCGGTCAGGTCGGCAACGCCGAGCAGCGGGTTCCCCGGGGTTTCCACCAGCAGGGCCTTGCTCTCCGGGCGCACGGCGGCAGCGACGGCGGCGGGGTCGGCGGTATTCACGTAGCTTGACGAGAGCCCCAGTTTGCCGAAGACCTGGTCGAGGACCCGGTAGGTGCCGCCGTAGAGATCCTCGGAGACCACCAGGTGGTCACCTGCGGCAGAAGTGCAAAAAGAGGGTGGTCAGCGCCGCCATTCCCGAGGAGAAGGCCAGCCCGCGGGCCCCGCCTTCGAGTTGGGCAAAGGCCTCCTCGAGCAGCTGTCGGGTCGGGTTTCCCGAGCGGGTGTAGTCGTAGCCGGTGCTTTCGCCGACACCGGGGTGACGGTAGGTGGCGCTCGGATAGATCGGGAAACTGATGCCGCCCGTTGCCTGGTCGCGGCCGACGCCGAGCTGGACCAGTCGGCTTTCGATGGTCAATGGTTCTGCTGCCTGGTCAAACATGGTCATCCCCTGTCGGTCTTGTGGGGCACGCAACAGCCCCTTCTCGTGGGAATGAGAAGGGGCCTCGGGCGGGGTTCCCTGGGGAGCCGCCGAAGCGCCGTTCTCATCTTTCCTGCCTTCATCCCTGCGGACTTCGGCGGGCAGGATTTAGCACCTGGCACCCGGCCTGGCCCTGGCGGGCCGCGGTGGATCGGTTGCTGTGGCTTCGCAGGGCCTGTCCCTCCGCCACTCTCGATGATCTGGCTGAATGTTGCAGGTCAGTCCGGCCGTCGTGAATAGTTCGCGGCGCCTGCTGACCGTCCCGTGGCCTATGCGGTAATATCCTCGAACAGCACGCTGCTCAGGTAGCGCTCCCCTGCATCCGGCAGAATGACCACGATCGTCTTTCCGGCGAACTCGGGCTGTGCCGCCAGGCGGGCCGCCACGGCCGTCGCGGCGCCGCAGGAAATTCCGGAGAGCAGACCCTCCTCGCGGGCCAGGCGCCGGGCAAAGGTGATGGCCTCTTCATTGCTGACCAGTTCGACCCGGTCGACCAGGGTGAGGTCGAGGGTCTTCGGAAGGAACCCGGCCCCAATCCCCTGGATTTTGTGCGGACCCGGCTGCAGCGGCTCTCCGGCCAGGTGCTGGGTGATCACCGGGCTCTGTTCCGGCTCGACGGCGACCGAGAGGAGCGCCTGCTTCCGGGTCTTCTTGATGTAATGTGAAATGCCGCTGATCGTGCCGCCGGTACCGACCCCGGAAATGAGCACATCGATCTTGCCGCCGGTATCCTCCCAGATTTCCGGCCCGGTGGTCTGGGCGTGGATCGCCGGATTCGCCGGGTTCTGGAACTGGTGCAGCAGGACATAGCGGCCGGGGTCGGCTTCGGCCAGTCGCTCGGCTTCGGCCACGGCACCGCTCATCCCCTTGGCCCCCGGAGTCAACAGCAGGTTGGCGCCGAACGCCTTGAGCACCTTGCGCCGCTCCAGGCTCATGGTTTCCGGCATGGTCAGGGTCAGGGGGATCCCCCGGGCGGCGGCCACGAAGGCCAGGGCGATGCCGGTGTTGCCGCTGGTCGGTTCAATGATCTCCTTGCCCGGGGTGAGCAGGCCCCGGCGCTCGGCATCCCAGATCATCGACGCCCCGATGCGGCATTTGACCGAATACGCCGGATTGCGTCCCTCGATCTTGGCGAGCACACAGGCTCCGCCCGGAGCGATGCGGTTCAGGCGGACCAGCGGGGTCCGGCCGATCGACAGCGAATTGTCCGTGAAAAAGGTCGTCATGAGAGGCACCTCCACCCTGGGTTTCATCGTATCTGCGACTAGTGAGTAGCATACTTTATTTAACAAGTCAAGTATAGCTCAAACCTGCTCCATCAAACTACGGTAATAAAATAAAGAAAACCCTCCGGCAGGGTGCCGGAGGGCAAGGATCATGAAGTGCCCGGTGATGACTCTTATGAACGGAACGAGCCGATTTCCCGTTCCAGGACCATCGCCTGATTCGCCAGTTTTTCGACAACCTGGTCGAGTTCGGCGGTGCGGGCCGCATTGTTGTCGGCGACGCTGCGAATCTCGGACACCGCGACGACGACCTGCCGGCTGCGCTCCGACTGAACCTTGGACGCCTGGTCGATCTGCTGCATCATGTCGCGAATCCGCTCCATGTTGGCGTTGATCTGGTGCCCGCCCTTCGCCTGCTCGCCGGTGCTGAGCTTGACCTGGGAAGCGATGTTGCGCATCGATTCCGCCGCCCTGGCCAGTTGCTGGTTGCCGCTCGATTGCTGTTTGACCGATTGGGAGATCTGCTGGAGCATCGTCGAAACCTGGTTGACAGCCTCGGTAATCTGCTTGCTGCCTCGCGACTGCTCCTGGGTGGCCCGGACGATCCCGTTGACCTGGTGGGCCGACTTGAGGGCGCTGGTGGTGATCTTCTCCAGCGCCTGTTCGGCGACCTTGGAGCGTTCCGCTTCCTCCTTGACCCGGCGACTGCCCAGTCTGCATGGTCCGGACCGCGCTGCTGGTCCCCTCCTGCAGGCGGCCGATGATCGCGGCAATCTCCTGGGTCGATACCGCAGTGCGCTCCGCCAGTTCACGAATTTCGTCGGCGACCACGGCGAAGCCTTTGCCGTGGTCACCGGCCTGGGCGGCGATGATCGACGCATTCAGGGAGAGCAGGCGGGTCTGGTCCGCCACCTCGTCGATCACGGTAAGGATGCTGCCGATTTCGCGCGACTGCCGGCCGAGATCTTCGATGGCGAGAGCGGCTTCCTCGACCGTGCTCTGAATGGTCTGGATGCCGGCCAGGGTCTCGGCCACGGCGGCCTTGCCTTTCTCGGCGTCCTGGCTGGCCTGCTCGGACAGCCGGTTGGTCTGCAGCGCGGTTTCCTCGACTTCCTTGATCGAGGCATCCATCTGGGTGATCGAGGACGCCGTGACTTCGGTCGACGAGGAGAGATTCTCGAGGTTGTCGGCAACCTGCTGGCTCGATACCGACATCTCGGTGATCGAGCTGGAAATCGTCCTCGATGTTGGTGAACAGGCGCTCGACCTGGGAGACGATCTCCTCGATGGTGGCTCCGAGTTCAAGGGTGGCCGACGAGCTGATCTCGACCGCGTCGAGCAGGGAGCTGATGCCGTTGGCGACATCGACGGCCGACTCATCGATCCCCTGGATGGCCTGGAACGAATCCTCGAGGGACGTCGCCTGCCGCGACCGTGCCGGTGCTGACGTCCTGGGAAGTCTGGCGAATCTGCTCGGTGGCGCTGAAAATATCCGCAGCGGCTGAGCGGATTCGCTCCACCAGTTCCGCGCAGCCGTGCCGACGAAGGCATTGAAGTTGCCGGCCAGCGCGCCGAGTTCGTCTTGGCTGCGCACCTCCAGGGTGTGGCTCAGGTCGGCCTCGCCCTGGGCGATCTCCTGGAGGTTGTCGACCATTTCCTGCAAGGGCCGGGTCAGGGTGCGCGAGAACAGCAGGGCCGCCAGCAGGGCCACGCCGATGGCGCCGATGGCCAGGATGGCCATGACCGTCGCGCAGGGCGGTCTGCGCAGCCTGCTCGATCGACAGGTCCATGGCGATCAGCAGCCGGTAGTCGCTGTTCCCCAGCGGGCGGGCAACTGGGAAGAACTGGTTGCCGTCGAGGCTGATGGTGTCGCTGCTGTCTTCGAAGTCACGCTTGAGATCGAGGTCGTGCAGCCCGGGGTGTGACGCGCCCACCACGCCCTTCGGGACCGAGAAAGGCCACTTCGACGCCGCTGAGGTCGCGCAACTGCTTGGCATACTGGTCGTCGAGCAGATTGATGACCACCAGGTAGCCGATCACCTGATCCTGAAAGCGCACCGGAGCCACCGCCAGGTTGCCCATCTGCCCGCGGTAGGGGAGCATGCTCGCCGCGGGCGTCGTTCTGCATCAGGCTTGGCCAGTGCGGGTCGCCGGCGGTTTCGGCGGCCAGACCGCCTTCCTTGGTCTGGGCCAGGACAATCGATTGGCCCTGCGGATCGATCAATCTCGAGGGCATCGTATTTGTACTGGTCGCGGGCGGTTTCCAGGTAGTCCTCGAGCTGCGCCGGTATCCTGGGTGAGGGTCGTGAAGTACACGGCATTGATCAGATCGGTGGTGGTGCTCAACACCGAAACCGTATTGGTCATCTCCCGCTGGGTGCCGGCCGTGTTGAGGTCGACGAAGTTCTTCGATTTTTCCGCGACCTGCAGCAGACTGGCGCGCAGTTGCTTCTGGGTAAAGCCGGAGAGGATCACCATGCTGACGGCCAACGGCAGGACGGCCACCAGCAGCATGACGATCATGGTTTTTCTGCGCAGGTTGAGCTTGCTGAGCATCTTGGCTCCCTCCTGACAAGGTTTATCTGATTGCCTGGCCGGCACCCAGGACATCGGGCGGGACGGTCAGTCCCAATTGGGCGGCCGACCCCTGATTGATCATCAGCGTCACCTTCTTGGCTGAGCGGACCGGCAGGGAGTGGGCCTTCTGCCCCTGTAAAATCTGCAGGGCGTGAACACCGACCAGCTTCCCCTGTTCGTCGGGATCGGCCTCCAGTCCGAGCAGCGCGCCCGCCTTGACCAGGCCGGGGATCTGCGAGTAGACCGGGCGCTTGCGGGCCAGGGCCGCCTTGACGATTTCCGGCCCTTTTTGCATGACGGCAAGGCTTTCCGTCAGGATAGAGGGCATCGCACTCACCGGCCAGCTTGTCGGCTGCCGCCAGGGCCTCATCGGGATTCCTGACGTTCTCCGCCTTGACGGTGATGCCGCCCCGGGCCTTCAATTCGGCAAGCTGCTGTTCGGCGCCGCCCTCTTCCTTGGTGTAGAGCACGCCGATGGTCTTGGCGCCGGTGGTCTTGACCAGATAGCCGGTCAGGCTGTCGAGGTCGGTCTTGCTGGTCGCCCCGGTCACTTCGGCGCCGGTGGTGGTGAGGCTTTTGACCAGGCCGAGCGCGACCGGATCGTAGACGTCGACGAAGAGCAGCGGTGCATTCAGCGGCTCGCCGATGGCTGCCTGGGCGGCACGGCTGCCGTAGACGACGATGACCGCAGCCCCGGCCGAACTGGCGCGGCGCAGGCTGTTGAGCAGCGACATCTTGTCGGCGTTCGGGCTCTGCACCATGATTTTGAGCCGGCCGGCGCCGAAGCCGCCGGTTTCGAGGATGCCGGTCAGGGCCTTGTGCGCCGCCTGGAAGCGGGGCTGCTCGGCGGGAACGATCGCGGCGAGGATCTGTTCGGCCGCCGCCGGCGGCGGGGCGACCGCGATGGTCGCTGCCGCCAGCAGGGCGATGAACGCGCCGCGCAACAGGCTGCTGACGTGATATCGACGATCAATGCTCATGGCCGGTTACCAGGCACGGGTGAAGGAGACCATGGCGGTCTGCACCGAACCGTCATAGACGTTGCTGTTCTTTTCGTCGTAGTCGTCGAGGGTCGCCTCGACGGCACAGCCCCAGTGCTCGTCGAGCTGCCAGTTCACCCGGCCGCGCAGGCCGTTCTGGCGGATGTCGACCTCGCTGATCTCGCGCAGGTCCGAGGAATCCGCATTGGCTCCGTTCAGAGTGTAGGAATATGGACCAAACTCAGGGTCATAACTGGCTTTCGAGCGGATGTGATAGCCCTCGAGACGGCAGGAGAGTTTGTCAAGGGCCTGCCAGGTCATCCCCAGGGTGACGGTCTGCACGGTCTGGTGATAGTCGACGCTTTCATCTTCAATCGTGAAATCCTCCGAGGCGGTCACCTTGCCGAACAGCTGGTCCTGCTCGATGGCCGTGCGGAAGTAGCCGTAATTCAGGTCGAAACTGAGCCCCTCGCGGGGGCTGAGCCAGGTGCCCAGAGCTGAAGATTTTGCTGCTTTTTCTCGCGCTCGAGGTCAAAGGTGGTCGGTAAATTCGTAAGGGGTGGTATCGGTTCTGAACCCCTCTGATTTCGAAGCCGTTGTTATCCTGCTTGAGCAGGTTGAGATTCGCCAGGAAGCCCCAGAAGGGGGAGGGGGTGTAGTTGGCGGCGAGGAACAGTTCCTGGCTGTCATTGAAAGACGTGCCGTAGGCGGGATCGTCATTCTTCTGGATGGCCAGCCAGCCGCTGAGCTTGAGCGCCGATTTCTCCAGCATCCGGCTGGTGAAGCCGAGCTTGACCCGGGTGATGATCTCCTCGTCGGGAAGTTGCCAGGACTCGTTGATTTCGATCGGGATCGGCAGACCGCTTCCGAGTGGAACGCATGCTCCTCCGCGCCGGTATTGCTGCGGTCGATATCCTCGCGGCGGAACTCCGCCTTCAGGGTCAGGCGGGGAGTCGGGCGATAGTTGGCAACCGCTTCGTACCAGGCCCGCTTGATATCCATTGCCTCGCGTACTTCAAGATCGCCCGGCCGTTCCGACCCATACCGGGTGATGACGTCGCTGTTGTCGCTGTCCATGTCGAGGAGCCGGTAGCGCAGGTTGAAGGTCCAGTTCTGGCTGGGGGTGTAGGTGACGTCGGCCGCGGTCTTGGTAGTAGTCGGTTTCGGCGTCGACCGGGCCGACCGAGTCGAGATCGGAGCGGTTCTCGCGCTCGCCGATGGTGAAGCTGGCCGCGCCGACCAACCCACCGGCGGCGGCGGTGTTCAGGCGCAGGGTGGCCTCCTTGACGCTGGCTGTCGGGATCCTCGTCATGCTCGTAGTCGCCGGAATTCCGGCCACGGCCATGCGCGCCGAAATAGTCGACAGGAATGTCTTCCCGGTCGCGGAAGCTGCGGTAAAGGCCTTCCAGCACCACGTCGATGAAGCCGGCATGGGCATCGACCCCAACCTTGACCTCCTCGGTAACCCGGTCGATGTCACGGGTCTTGCTCTGCATGTGGCAGCCGGCACACTGGGCACCTTGATCGTAGGTTCCTGCAATCCCTCCCTCGGAGGCGAAGCGCAGCTGTTTCTCCCCCTTTTTTTCGTAGCGCCAGTAGGAGAGATTGACGTGGGCCGGATAGTCCGGGCACTTGATCTTCAATCTTGGCCTCGTTCATGTCGAGGCGCAGGCCGTAATCGTCGCCGGGATTCTGGTCGTCATAGTAGGCGCGCAGCGCAGTCGTCCCCGGGGCGTTGTCGGGGGTGAAATAGGCGTCCGGCCGGCTGCCGGTGACGCCCGAACCGGGAACTTCGTTCCGCAGGGTGGTGCCGCCCGCTGCCGGCTCTCCGGAGAAATCGTTGTCGTAGGGGATGTGGTCGAGGTTGTGGAAGAACCGCTCGCTGCGCAGGTCGAGGCGCAGCAGCCCCTTGGTGTCGAGGTGGAATTCGGCCGAGTAGTCGTCCTCGTTGAGGTAGTCGAGGCCGAGATCGAGATGGTAGCTCCCCGGATCGGTGAAGAGCTTGACGTTGAAGAGCGGGCTCGACTCGAGGCTGTCGTACTCGCGGGCGCGACCAGGTTCGTCATCGCTGCTGACACCACGGTAGCCGACCGTCACGCTGGCTTCGGTGGCGATGCGCTCTTCCTTGGCCGCTCTCGGTCATGTCGGCCAGCGCCAGGCTGGGTGCCGCCGGTGCTGAGCATCACTGCCGCTGCCACTGCTATCCAGGTCTTGTATCCGTTCACTGTCGCCTCCTGGCTCCAATTGAAAATGGACTGAAAATCGGTTAACGCCCGACGAAGGTGCCCCGGCCGTGTACGGACGGGACGTCGGTGCCGTGGATGGACGAATGGCAGTCGGTGCAGCGGGTGTAGAAGGTCTGCTTCATCGCCTTGTTATGCGAGCGTTCCCTGGTCGGAACGCTGGCCGTGGTGACCGGCATGGCACTGCAGGCAGAGGAACGGCTGGGCCACTTCGAGCAGCTTGTCGTTGGGCGAGCCGTGCGGGCTGTGGCAGTTGGTGCAGTCCTCGGTGACGTCGGCGTGCTCGTAGACGAAGGGCCCCTGGAACTCCATGTGGCAGCGGGTGCAGACGGCCTTGACCTGCATCCCCCTGAGATTGGTGGAGTTCGACGAATTGTGCGGGTCGTGGCAGTCGGTGCAGGCCATCTTGTGCTCCGGCACCGGGTGGTGGGAGAACTGGGCGAACTCCATCTTGACCTTGATGTGGCAGCCTTCGCACACCTCCTGCTGCTCCTGGCGCCCGAGTTTCTGCTGGGGCCCCTTGTGCAGCTGGTGGCAGGAGAAGCAGCTCACCTCGTTCATGGCATGGATACTGCCATTCCAGTTGGTGAGGTTCGGGGTCGAGGCCGCCGAATGGCACTTCAGGCAGAGCATGGCCTGGGCCTGGGCGGGGAACTCGTTGAGCGGGAGCAGGGTCTTGAAGTCGCAGACCTTCTTCTCGACGACGTTGGCAATGGCCAGACTGCCCGGGCCGTGGCACGATTCGCAGTTGACCAGCGGCAGGCCGGTTTCCGCGGAAATCTGGTCGCCATGGACCGAGAGCTTGAAGTCCTTGGCAAGCTTGTCGTGGGTGTGGCAGCTCTTCAGGCAGTTTTCGTCGCCGACATAGTCGGCCTCGAGGTTGCCGACCAGCAGCCGCTTCGTAATCCTGGATCGGGGCGATCGGCCGGCTGACGCGCATCGTGGCGAGGTCGGTGCAGGCCACCAGCAGAGCAAGGGCGCCGATGATGGCAGAAGAACACGGAAGGACGGAAAAGCACGCGGAGCCTCCTGTTCTGCACCCTGATCCCGATCAAGGCACGGGAATTCAAGCATGATATCGATCAAATACTCGAGGTTGGCGGAGGCTCCTGCCCCCGCAGAAAGGCTTCAGGTGGACGAACGTCTGTGAGTTTTGCTCATTATGAGGATTCTAAGAAAAAACACAAGAGGATTAACTGGGCGAGGCGGGGGTTTTACGGAGGGATTTTTGCCGCTGACTGGCAATCTGCGGGTTACCCGGGTATAATATAGGTGAAAGCATTCACGGGAAGCCGGACGCGGTTTCCTGCTTCGCCCTGGACGACTTGCCCTCCTGGTCTCCAGGGTGTTTTTTGCTGTAGTTACGAGAGGGCGGCGGGCTTTTTCTTGCGGGTTTTGACGGGTGGCAGCCCGGCAGCGGCCCCTTGCCCCTGGCGAGCAACCAGGCTGGCGAAGTCGTACCGGGACAGAAGTCCCATGAACTCGGTGCGGATTTCCTCCCAGGCGCCATGCACCGGGCAGAAAAATTCCCGGTCGCAGCGGTTGCCTTCAATGAGACACTGGTTCAGGTAGAGTGGCCCCTCCTGGGTCTTGACGACATCGAACAGGGTGATTTCGCTGGCGGGCTTCGCCAGGAAAAAACCGCCCCCGACTCCGCGCTGCGAGCCGACGATGCCGGCCTTGATCAGCGGTTGCAGAATTTTGGTCAGAAAGGCGGGGGTGATATCCTGGGCTCGGCAGATATCCTTTTTCAGAATGATCCCGCTATGGGGCTGGGCGGCCATATGCAGGACAGCGCGAATCGCATATTCAGTGGCGCGGGTAATAATCACGGCGAGATTCTCCGGGTAACTTAATCGAGTATTTATAGAGTTTAAATAGTGTTTTTCCTATCCTTTGTCAATTGAATAGTGTCGAATCATCTGGTCATTAATGGTTTTTCACGAGGATTTTCCGGTAAATACATGAATCGAGAGGGTCGTCGGCGCGCAGTGCATAACCCTGCACAAACCCCGCTATCCACCCCGCGGTTGCCGGTCGTCGGCCGTTTTGCGCCCAGTCCGACCGGGCCTTTGCATTTCGGTTCGCTGATTGCGGCGGTGGGGAGTTACTGCCTGGCCCGCGCTGCGGGAGGGCGTTGGCTGCTGCGTATCGAGGATCTTGATGCTCCTCGGGTGGTGCCGGGAGCCGCCGACGAGATTCTGCACACTCTCGAAGGGCTCGGCCTGTGCTGGGACGGTGAAATTGTCCGGCAGAGTCGCCGGCAGGATGCCTATCGGGCCGCGTTGGCGCTATTGCAGGCCAAGGGTTTGGTTTACCCGTGCGCCTGCTCCCGTCGGGACATCCTCGCCAGCGCTCCCCATCCCGGCGAGGAGGGGCCGATCTACCCCGGTACCTGCCGGGATGGATTGCCGGCCGGGTGCGTGCCGCGTGCTCTGCGGATTGCCGTGCCGGCCCGGCCGGTCGAGTTCGACGATGGCGTGTTCGGTCGGCAGGGGCAGCATCTGGCGCGTGACGTCGGCGATTTCGTGTTGCGGCGTGCCGATGGCCTGTTCGCCTACCAACTGGCGGTCGTAGTCGATGATGCCGACAGTGGCGTCAATCAGGTGGTGCGCGGTGCCGACCTGCTCGGCTCCACGCCCCGGCAGATCTTCCTCGCGCGCAGTCTCGGCGTGCCGGTTCCTGACTACTGGCATCTTCCCCTGGCGATGAACCCTGACGGCAGTAAAATCAGCAAACGTTGCGGTGATGCCGACGATCTGCTGGCCGATGGCGGCAGCCGTGCGCTCCGGCAGGCCCTGTGCTGGCTCGGCCAGCGGGTACCCGCGGACCTCGCCGGGGCACCGCCGGCGGAATTGCTGGCATGGGCTGTCGCCGCTTTCGAAACGGCCGCTATCCCGGCTGTCAAGGAAATTGCCGTTGACAGCCGGGGCAAAAGCCGGTAAGAATGCCAAGACAGTGGAATTCTGACCTTCCCCGAGTGACGCCCCAGAGCATACCGACTTCCTTTCGATACGCTGAATCCGGATAAATCAAGCCCTAGAGATACGATTTCGGCATAAACGACAGCAGTGCGGCAAGCCCGCAGACGACAGACACACAACTACTTCGTTCGAAAAGACAAAATCCTTGTTCCAGACCGACCGGCCAATCGATGCCGCGTCGCGTTAGCCAATTCAACTTTTCCAAGTAACGGGCGGACCCCACCAGGAGCCACGATGAATCTCAAGGAACTCAAAGACAAGAAGATCAACGACCTGGCGGCGATTGCCAAGGATCTTGGCGTAGAGGGCGCTGCCGGCATGCGCAAGCAGGATCTGATCTTCGCCATGCTCAATGCCACCTCGGAAAAGAACGGCGCCATCTTTGGCGAAGGGGTCCTGGAGATTCTCCCTGACGGCTTCGGCTTTCTGCGTGCCCCGGATGCCAATTATCTCCCCGGTCCCGATGATATCTATGTCTCGCCGTCGCAGATCCGACGTTTCAACCTGCGTACCGGCGACACCGTTTCCGGGCAGATCCGTCCGCCCAAGGAAGGAGAGCGCTACTTCGCCCTGCTCAAGGTCTCCGAAGTCAACTTCGAGGATCCGGCGGTCGCCCGTGAAAAGACCCTGTTCGACAACCTGACTCCGCTCTATCCCGATGAGCGTCTGGTTCTGGAGACCACCCACGACAACCTGCCGATGCGCGTAGTCGATATCGCCACCCCGGTCGGCAAGGGGCAGCGCGCCCTGATCGTCGCCCCGCCGCGCACCGGCAAGACCATGCTGCTGCAGAATATCGCCAACTCCATCACCACCAACCACCCCGAAGTCTATCTGATCGTTCTGCTGATCGACGAGCGCCCCGAAGAAGTGACCGACATGCAGCGCTCGGTCAAGGGCGAGGTCATCTCCTCGACCTTCGACGAGCCGGCCACCCGCCACGTGCAGGTCGCCGAGATGGTCATCGAGAAGGCCAAGCGCCTGGTCGAGCACAAGCGCGACGTGGTGATCCTGCTCGATTCGATCACCCGCCTGGCGCGCGCCTACAACACCGTGGTCCCGCCCTCCGGCAAGATCCTCTCCGGTGGGGTCGATTCCAATGCTCTGCACAAGCCGAAGCGCTTCTTCGGCGCGGCGCGCAACATCGAGGAGGGCGGGTCGCTGACCATCATCGCCACCGCCCTGGTCGATACCGGCAGCAAGATGGACGAGGTCATCTTCGAAGAGTTCAAGGGGACCGGCAACATGGAGCTGCAGCTCGACCGGCGCCTGGTCGACAAGCGCACCTTCCCGGCCATCGACATCAACAAGTCGGGGACCCGCCGCGAGGAGCTGCTGATCGACCAGACCAGCCTGCAGCGCATCTGGCTGCTGCGCAAGGTGCTCAGTCACCATGAACGTGGTCGACAGCATGGAGTTCCTGCTCGACAAGCTCGGCGAATCCAAAAGCAACCAGGACTTTTTCGATTCGATGAATCAGTAGCACGACGGGGCTTGCAATTCTCTCGGCGCTAAGTGCTAATAACTAGTACCTTTGGCGCTCAAGGCGCCGCATCGCCAGGCCTGTACCAAGCCAGGCCGCCAGGAGCAAGCGTCATGAAAGAAGGAATCCACCCGAAATACGAGGCAGTCACGGTAAAGTGTCACTGTGGCAACAGCTTCGAGACCCGATCCACCAAGAAGGACGAGATCATTACCGAGATCTGCTCGAACTGCCATCCGTTCTTTACCGGCAAGCAGAAGCTGCTCGACACCGCCGGACGCATCGAGCGTTTCCGCAAGAAGTACGAACAGAAACAGTAAGCTCGCGTTCGGGGACGGCCCTGCGGGGCCGTCTTCTTTTTGCGGCGGCCCTCGCGCCGCGACCTGTCTTCTCCGCGTCCCGTCCCGGGACACGGCCCGTTTCCCGGACGGCGCGGTCCAGCTCGGTGGCGAAGGGCCATGCGTGTCCAACTCCTGACTCATACTCCCGATCCCGAACAGGTGGTGGCCGCCGCCGCCCGGCTCTGCTATTCGGAGGCCGATCATCGGCCAGTTGCTGGAGCGCGCTCCGGAGCAGGCGCCCAGGCTGTTGCGCAAGATCCTCGAGCTGGGGCATCTGTCGGTTCTCGAGCATGCCGGCTTTCACCTTCGGCATCGAGGGGATCAGCCGGGCCTGCTCGCATCAGCTGGTGCGCCACCGGATCGCCTCCTACTCGCAGCAGAGCCAGCGCTACGTCTCGCACCGAGACCGCCCTTCGAGGCGGTCGTGCCGGCCAGCATCGCTGGCCGAGCCGGAGCTGTCCGCGCGCTTTGACGCGCATCTTGCAGCGACCCATGCAGCTCTATCGGGACCTGCTCGCTGCCGGCATTCCGGCCGAGGATGCCCGTTTCGTGCTCCCCAACGCGGCGGCCACCAAGCTGGTGATGACCATGAATGCCCGTGAACTGCATCACTTTTTCGCTTTGCGCTGCTGTCGGCGTGCCCAGTGGGAGATTCGCGCCATGGCGAAGGAGATGCTGCGTCTGGTGCGCCAGGCGGCCCCGCTGCTGTTTGCCGATGCCGGCCCGGGGTGCCTGCGCGGCGCCTGCCCGGAAGGGGCGATGACCTGCGGGAGGCCCTGGCCGTGCGCAAGGAATATCAGGAATTGACGTAGGGGCGACGCCTGCGTCGCCCGGGCAAGGCCTGCCTTGCCCCTACGATTGGACCAATCATGTCTATGCTGCACAAGCTCGAAGATGTTGCCGATCGCTATCGCGAAGTCGAAGGACTGCTGTCTGATCCCCGGGTCCTGGGCGACCAGGGGCGGTTTCGCGCCCTGTCGAAGAGCATGCCGATCTCAGCGAGATCGTGGCGGCTTACACGCAGCTGTGCAGAGTCCGTGAGAACACCGCCGGGAGCCAGGAACTGCTGAAAGATGCCGATCAGGACGTGCGCGAGATGGCGCGCGCCGAACTCGACGAATTGGCGCTCGAGCGGGACGAGTTGGAGCGGAAAATCAGGTTTCTGCTCCTGCCGAAAGATCCCAACGACAACAAGAATATCATTCTCGAAATTCGTGCCGGTACCGGCGGCGACGAGGCGGCCCTCTTTGCCGGCGACCTGTTCCGCATGTATACGCGCTATGCCGAACGCCAGGGCTGGAAGGTCGAACTGCTGTCCGCGGCAGAAGCGGAGATCGGCGGCTTCAAGGAAGTGATCGCCCTGATCAGCGGCGAGGGGGTCTATTCGCGGCTCAAGTTCGAGAGCGGCACCCATCGGGTGCAGCGGGTTCCGGAGACCGAGGCTCAGGGGCGGATTCACACCTCGGCCTGCACGGTGGCGGTGCTCCCCGAGGCCGAAGATGTTGAGCTGCAGATCGATCCGTCGGACCTGCGGGTCGATGTGTTTCGTGCGTCGGGTGCCGGCGGCCA
This sequence comes from uncultured delta proteobacterium, assembly GCA_963749425.1. GTDB lineage: Bacteria > Desulfobacterota > Desulfuromonadia > Desulfuromonadales > BM103 > VAUL01. The sequence continues at coordinate 320,042 of CAVVMK010000009.1, read as the reverse complement.
GCATGTCAACAAGACCGAGTCGGCGGTGCGCATTACCCACCTGCCGACCGGGGTGGTGGTCAGCCTGCCAGGACGAAAAGTCCCAGCACAAGAATCAGGCCAAGGCGATGAAGGTCCTGCAGGCCAGGCTGCTCGACGCCATGACGTGCCGAACAGCAGGCCAAAATGGCCGCCGATCGCAAGAGTCAGGTCGGCAGCGGCGACCGTTGCGAGCGGATCCGCACCTACAATTTCCCCCAGGGGCGCTGTACCGACCACCGCATCAACCTGACCCTCTACCGGCTGGAAGCGATCATGCAGGGGGATCTCGATGAAATCGTCGAGGCCTTGGCCACCCATGCCCAGGCCGAGCAACTGGCCGGCCAGGAGGGGTAGCTTGAGCGAGGCTCCTGGACGGTCCTGAAGCTGCTGCGCTGGACCGCCGACTACTTTGCCGGCCGCGGGATCGACAGTGCCGCGGCTCGATGCCGAACTGCTGCTGGCCGACACCCTGGAGCTCGACCGGGTCGGGCTCTACCTGAATTTCGAGCGGCCGCTGGAAGCAGCATGAACTGGCCACCTTTCGGGAGCGGGTCAGACGCCGCGGCCGGCGTGAACCGCTGGCCTATATCCTGGGCCGCACCGAGTTCTGGTCGCTGCCGTTCAAGGTCACGCCGGAGGTGCTGATCCCCCGGCCGGATACCGAATTGCTGGTCGAAGAGGCGCTGCGGCGGCTCGGCGGCGGCCGGCGAGTGCTCGATGTCGGCACCGGCAGCGGGGCGCTTGCCGTTGCCTTGGCGCATGAGTGCCCGGAACTGGCGGTCACGGCGATCGACCTTGTCGGCCGCGGCGCTGGCGGTGGCGGCGGAGAATGCCGGCCGCAACGGGGTGGCGGAGCGCATCCGCTTCCTGCTGCAGGATTTGCGGGACCTCCCCGCCGGGCCGTTCGACCTGATCGTTGCCAACCCTCCCTACATCCCGAGCGGGGAGTTGACGACGCTGATGGCGGAGGTGCGCGATTTCGAACCGCACCTGGCCCTGGATGGCGGTGCGGACGGGCTGACGGCCTTCCGGTTGCTGGCCGGACAGGCTGGCGGAGTTCTCTCCCCCGGGGGCTGGCTGCTGGTCGAGGTCGGCAGTGGCCAGGCGGCGGCGGTGCAGGAGCTGTTTGCCGCCGCCGGGTTGAGCGAACTCTTCACGTCCCGCGACCTGGCCGGCATCGAGCGGGTGGTCGGGGGGCGACGGTAGCGGCGCGTTTCATCGTGCCCGGGCATGATGAATCATGCTCTTCAATCAAAGGGACAAGGGGTTGTCACGTTGGACAAGCTGATTATCAAGGGTGGTCGCAGACTGTGTGGCGAGGTCGCCGTGAGCGGTTCGAAAAACGCCGCGCTGCCGATCTTCTTTGCCACGATCCTGGCGCCGGGCGTGCATGAAATCCGCAACGTGCCGGCGCTGCGCGATATCAACACCACCATTCGCCTGCTGGAAACGCTCGGTGCCCGCGTCGAAGGGAGCAGCGGCACGGTACGGGTCGATACCACCGGGATCGACCAGGTCGAGGCGACCTACGACCTGGTCAAGACCATGCGGGCCTCGGTGCTGGTGCTTGGCCCGCTGCTGGCCCGCTTCGGTCAGTGCGCGGGTCTCGCTCCCCGGCGGCTGTGCCATCGGCGCCCGGCCGATCGACCTGCACCTCAAGGGGCTGGCAGGCCATGGGTGCGGAAATCACTCTCGATCACGGCTATGTCGAGGCCGAAGGCCGAGCGCCTGCAGGGTGCGCGCATCTACTTCGACATCTCCGACCGTCGGCGGCACCGAGCATCTGATGATGGCGGCCGCCCTCGCCAAAGGGGAGACGATCCTGGAAAACGCCGCCCGCGAGCCGGAGATCGTCGAACTGGCCGAAGTGCTCGATCGGCATGGGGGCGCGCATCGAAGGGGCCGGTACCGATACGATCCGCATCGCGGGGTCGAGCAACTCGCGCCGATGAACCACACGGTCATGCCCGACCGGATCGAGGCCGGCACCTTCATGATCGCCGCGGCGATGACCGGTGGCGACGTCAGGATTCGCAACATGCGCCTGGAGCATCTCGATGCGCTGATCTTCAAGCTGCAGGATGCCGGGGTCGAGGTGATCAGCCGCGACCATGCGGTGCAGGTGCGCGGCCCGGAGCGGATCCGGCCGGTCAACATCAAGACCCGTCCCTACCCCGGTTTTCCGACCGACATGCAGGCCCAGTTCATGGCGCTGATGTGCTCTGGCCGACGGGGCCAGCGTGATCAGCGAGAACATCTTCGAAAACCGCTTCATGCATGTCTGCCGAACTGCAGCGCTTCGGTGCCGATATCCTCATCGAGGGGAATACCGCGACGGTCAAGGGGGTCAAGCAGCTGCTCCGGGGCGCCGGTCATGGCGACCGACCTGCGGGCCAGCGCCTCGCTGATGCTGGCCGGCCTGGCGGCCGACAACACCACCGAGGTGTCGCGCATCTACCACCTCGACCGCGGCTACGAGCGGATCGAGGAGAAGCTCAAGGGGCTGGGCGCGGATATCGAGCGAGTTCACGAGCCGATGTGATTAACGTAGGGGCAAGGCACGCATTGCTCTGAGCGACGCATGCGTCGCCCCTACAGGGATCAGACCATGACCGACTGGATCACCTTTGCCCTGCCCAAGGGGCGCATCATGCAGGATTCGATGGAGCTGTTCGCCAAGATCGGCATCACCTGTCCGGAGATGGAGGGGGAGAGCCGCAAGCTGGTGTTCGAAAACGCCGCGACCGCATCCGCTTCATGGCGGTGCGGGCCACCGATGTGCCGACCTATGTCGAGTACGGCTGCGCCGATCTCGGCGTGGTCGGCAAGGACACCCTGCTCGAACAGGGGAAGGATCTCTACGAGCCGCTCGACCTGCAGCTTCGGTTACTGCCGGCTGGTGGTGGCCGAGCCGAAGGTGCTGCGCGAGGGGGACGACCCGGCCAGCTGGTCGAACATCCGGGTGGCGACCAAGTATCCCGAACGTCACCGAGCGCTACTTTGCCGCCAAGGGGGTCCAGGTCGAGCTGATCAAGCTGTACGGCTCGATCGAGCTGGCGCCGCTGGTCGGTCTGTCCGAACGGATCGTCGACCTGGTTTCCACCGGAGGGACCCTGCGCGACAACGGCCTGGTCGAGGTCGAGACGATCTGCCGAGATGACCAGCCGCCTGATCGTCAATCGTGCCAGCCTGAAGACCAAGCATCGGCGGATCGCGGCGATTATCGACGGGCTTGAAAAGGTGGTCGAGGCCGTGCCGCGCATCTCAAGCTGAGTCTTGGCGGGAGGAGACGATGATCCGGTTCCTGCACTTTCAATGATGCCCGGTTTCGCACGCGGCCTTTCGCCAGATCGTGGCGCGCGGCGAGGAAGTCTCCGGCCGAGGTCGAGGACGACGGTCAAGGACGATCATCGCCGATGTGCGCGCCCGCGGCGACGAGGCGGTCTGTGACTATACCGCCCGCTTCGATCGTCTGCACGCTGACGCCGGCCGGCCTGGAGGTCACCGCCGCCGAGATCGACGCGGCCATGGCGGCTGTCGAGCCCCGGGCGCTGGCCGACCTGCAGCTGGCCGCCGAGCGGATTGCCGCCTTTCATCGCAAGCAGAAGACCGAAACCTGGCTGTCCACCGATGAGGCTGACGTGCTGCTCGGCCAGATGGTCCGGCCGCTCGACCGGGTCGGCATCTATGTCCCCGGCGGCAAGGCCGCCTATCCCTCCTCGGTGCTGATGAACGCGGTGCCGGCCAAGGTGGCCGGAGTCGGCGAGGTGATCATGGTGGTGCCGATGCCCGGCGGCGAGGTCAACCCGCATGTGCTGGCGGCGGCGCAGCTTGCCGGCGTCGACCGGATCTTCAAGGTCGGCGGCGCCCAGGCGGTGGCGGCACTGGCCTACGGCACGGCGACCATCCCCAGGGTCGACAAGATCACCGGTCCCGGCAACATCTATGTCGCCACCGCCAAGCAGCCTGGTCTTCGGCCAGGTCGATATCGACATGATCGCCGGTCCGAGCGAGATCCTGGTGATCAACGACGGCAGCGGCGACCCGGCGCACATCGCCGCCGACCTGCTCTCCCAGGCCGAGCACGACGAGCTGGCCTCGTCGATCCTGATCACCACCGACGAGCCGTTCGGCCGCCGGGTCGAAGCGGCGCTCGCCGAGCAGCTGCGGCGCTGCTCAAGCGCGCGGCGATCGCCCGCCAATCGCTGGACAGACTACGGGGCGATCATCCTGGCCCGCGACCTGGATGAGGCGATCGCCTTCTCCAACCGCATCGCCCCGGAGCACCTGGAACTGGCGGTCGACGACCCCTTCGAGATGCTGCCGCAGATCCGCCATGCCGGGGCGATCTTCCTGGGCCATCACACCCCGGAGGCGGCCGGCGACTACCTGGCCGGGCCGAATCACACCCTGCCGACCGGCGGCACGGCGCGGTTCTTCTCGCCGCTGTCGGTCGACGATTTCGTCAAGAAGTCGAGCCTGGTCAGCTTCAGCCGTGAAGGCCTCGCAGCGTCTCGGCCCGGCCATCGTCCGCATCGCCGAACTGGAAGGGCTGGAGGCCCACGCGAAGTCGGTGAGCATCAGACTGGCGAAATCGTAGGGGCGAACCCGGCGTTCGCCCGGGGGCGATGACCAGCATCGCCCTTACCGTTGCTTTTCGGAGGGACTCATGACCCGCACTGCCACCATCGACCGCACCACCAAGGAAACCGCCATCCAGGTCCAGCTGGCGCTGGACGGCAGCGGCCGGCACGAGATTGCCACCGGCGTGGCGTTCTTCGACCACATGCTGACCCAGATCGCCCGGCACGGCTTCTTCGACCTGACCATCGCCGCCCGGGGCGATCTCGAGGTCGATGCCCACCACACCGTCGAAGATGTCGGCATCTGCCTCGGCGAGGCCTTCAAGCAGGCCCTTGGCGACAAGGCGGGCATCCGCCGCTACGGGCGCGGCACCATGCCGATGCACGAGGCGCTGGCCTCGGTGGTCATCGACTTTTCCGGGCGGCCGTTCCTGGTCTGGCACGTCGATCTGCCCAAGGCCCAGGTCGGCACCTTCGACCTGGAGCTGGTGGAGGAGTTCTTCACCGCCTTCTGCAACCACGCCGGTGCCAACGTCCACGTCAACCTGGCCTACGGCGACAACCTGCACCACATCGTCGAGGCGATCTTCAAGGCCTTTGCCCGGGCCCTGGACGAGGCGACCCGGCTCGACCCGCGGGTGCAGGGGGTGCTCTCCTCCAAGGGGGCGCTGGAGTAAAGAAGCAGATAGACATGAGATACAGAAATCAGAATTCAGAACGCCTTCGACGCAGAGGAGCCATGGGTTTTCCTTCTGAATTCTGCATCTCTGCATTTCTGAATTTCCCCAGGCAAGCTATGACTTCAATAACAATCATCGATTACGGCATGGGCAACCTGCGCAGCGTGCAGAAGGCCTTCGAGCAGGTCGGCTGCCAGGCCGTGGTGACCGCCGATCCCGAGATCGCCGCTGCAGGCCGACAAGCTGGTCCTCCCCGGGGTCGGTGCCTTTCGCGACTGCATGCGCAACCTGCGAGGAGGGGGGCTTCGTCGACCCGATCAAGGCGCATGTCGCCGCCGGCAAGCCGTTCCTCGGCATCTGCCTCGGCATGCAGCTGCTGTTGACCGAAAGCGAGGAGTTCGGTCGCCACCAGGGGCTGGGGATCATTCCCGGCAAGGTCGTGCGCTTTCCCGACGGCATGCGTGGTGAACGGCGAGGCGCTCAAGGTGCCGCACATGGGGTGGAACCGGATCGCCATCCGCCGGCCGTGCCCGCTCTTCGAGGGGGTTGCCGACGGCAGCTTCGTCTACTTCGTCCACTCCTACTACGTCGTTCCCGGATGACCCGGCGGTGGTTGCCACCGACACCGACTACGGCATCGACTTCTGTGCCGCGCATCTGGCGCGACAATGTCATGGCCACCCAGTTCCACCCGGAGAAGAGCCAGGCGGTGGGACTGCAGATGCTGAAGAATTTCGGAGAACTGTAAGCGATTAGAAGCAGAGTACGATGAACCTGGCCTAGAGCTGGAGCTTTTTCTGACTCTGCGCCCTGATCGAATTGATTCGCTTAGAAGGTATGAATGATCGTCATCCCCGCCATTGATCTGAAAGACGGCAGTGCGTGCGCCTCGAGCAGGGGCTGATGGAGCGCGACACGGTCTACTCCGACGACCCCGCCGCCACCGCCCGCCGCTGGCAGGAGGAAGGGGGCGAACTGCTGCATATCGTCGATCTCGACGGCGCCTTTGCCGGGGTGCCGAAGAACCGTGCCGCCATCGAGGCGATCGTCAAGGCCATCGACATCCCCGCCCAGCTCGGCGGCGGCATCCGCGACCTGGCGACCATCGAGGCCTACCTGACCCTCGGCCTGTCGCGGGTGATCATCGGCACCGCCGCCCAGCGTACCCCGCAGCTGGTGACGGAGGCCTGCCGGCGCTTTCCCGGCAAGATCGTGGTCGGCATCGATGCCAAGAACGGCCTGGTGGCGGTGCAGGGCTGGGCCGAGGTCACCGGCATCACCGCCGTGGAGCTGGCCAAGAAGTTCGAAGGGGACGGCGTCGCCGCCATCATCTACACCGACATCGCCCGCGACGGCATGCTGCAGGGGCCGAACCTCGAGGCGACCCGGGCGCTGGCCGAGGCGATCAGCATTCCGGTGATCGCTTCCGGCGGGGTCTCCAGCCTGAAGGATATCGAGAACCTGCTGGCCATCGAGCAGTACGGCGTCACCGGGGTGATTACCGGCAAGGCGATCTACTCGGGCGCCCTCGAACCTGCGCGAGGCGGTGGCGTTGACCGGCGCATAGGCAATCACGGTTGCCCCTACAATAGGCCGTCATGCTGACCAAACGCATCATCCCCTGCCTCGACGTCAAGGACGGCCGGGTGGTCAAGGGGGTGCAGTTCGTAGAGCTGCGCGATGCCGGCGACCCGGTGGAGGCGGCGACCGCCTACGACCTGCAGGGGGCCGACGAACTGACCTTTCTCGACATCACCGCCAGCCACGAGAAGCGCGGCATCATCCTCGACGTGGTGGCGCGCACCGCCGAGCGGGTCTTCATGCCGCTGACCGTCGGCGGCGGGGTGCGCGAGATCGCCGATATCCGCAACCTGCTCAACGCCGGTGCCGACAAGGTGTCGATCAACACCGCCGCAGTGCACCGCCCCGAGTTCGTCCGCGAGGCCGCCGAGCGTTTCGGTTCGCAGTGCATCGTGGTGGCCATCGACGCCCGCCGGGTGCCCGGTGCCGACCCGCTGGCCTGGGAGGTCTACACCCACGGCGGGCGCAACCCGACCGGCATCGACGCCCTCGAGTGGGCGGCGCGCATGGAGAGCTACGGCGCCGGCGAGATCCTGCTGACCTCGATGGACCAGGACGGCACCAAGGACGGCTACGACATCCCGCTGACCCGGGCGGTCAGCGACCGGGTCGGCATTCCCGGTGATCGCCTCCGGCGGGGTGGGGAACCTCGAGCATATCCGCGAAGGGCTGGTCGAAGGCGGGGCCAGCGCGGCCCTGGCGGCGAGCATCTTCCATTTCCGCGAGTACACCATCCGCGAGTGCAAGGAATATCTGCACACTCACGGCGTTCCGGTGCGGTTGTGAGACCGATGAAAAGCACCCATCTGCGGCGTTGCCCTTGTTCTCGTCGCTGCGACGTACCTTGGGTATGCCTCGCTCCTCGAACTGCGGGCGCCTTGCACCTGGGCACTTTTGATCGGTCTGGAAGGAAATTGATATGAACGACAACGATGACATTCTCGAAGCGGTCTACCAGATCATTCTCGACCGGAAGAACCACCCGACGCGAGCAGTCCTACGTCGCCTCGCTCTATGCCAAGGGGCTCGACAAGATCCTCGGCAAGATCGGCGAGGAGGCGACCGAGGTGGCCGTGGCCGGCAAGGGCGGCGATCCCGAGCAGGTGGTCTGCGAGGCCGCCGACCTGATCTTTCACCTGCTGGTCCTGCTCGGTCTCTACGATCTGCCGCCGGAGCGGGTCTACGCCGAGCTGCGCCGGCGTTTCGGCACCTCGGGGCTGGCGGAAAAGGCCGCGCGCACCAAATAACCACCGGAAAGGGTACTTCCCATGACTATCCAGGAACGGTTGACCGAGGCGATGAAAACGGCCATGAAGGCCCAGGACAGCCTGCGCCTGAGCGCCATCCGCATGGCCCGCACGGCCATCAAGAACGCCGAAATCGAGGCGCGCGGAGCCCTTGGCGATGATGCCGTCGATCAAGGTGCTCTCGACCCTGGTCAAGCAGCGCCGCGAGTCGGCCGAGGCCTACCGGGATACCCGCCCGGAACTGGCCGCCAAGGAGGAACAGGAACTGGCGATCCTTCAGGAGTTTCTCCCGGCGCAGCTGGGCGAGGCGGAACTCAAGGCGATTGTCGAGGCCGCAGTCATCGCCGCCGGAGCCAGCGGCCCGCGCGACATGGGCGCGGTGATGAAGCTGGTCACGCCGCAGACCACCGGCCGCGCCGATGGCCGCCTGGTCAGCGAACTGGTCAAGGCGCGCCTGGCCGGATGAGCCGGCTGCCGCAGAGGGCACCGGTGAACGCGGTCGACATCGCTCATCCTGGTCGTGCTGGCCGTGCTGCTGCTCAAGGGGCTGTGGCTCGGTCTGATTCATGAGTTGTGCGGCCTGGCCGGGCTGGGGATCGGTTCCCTGCTGGCCGTCCGCTACCATGCCGCCGCTGGCGGCAACGCTGCCCGGCCTGGGACAGCTTGCCGCCGTGGCTGACCGCCGCGATCTGTTTTGCCCTGTTGTTCCTGGTGACCCTGAGCTGTTTCGCGTTGCTCGGCCTGGTGCTCTCCCGCCTGTTCAAGCTGATCTTGCTTGGCGGCTTCAACCGGGTGCTCGGCGGGTCTGTTCGGCCTGGTCCAGGGCGTGGTGCTGGTTTCCCTGGCTCATGTACGGGCTCTCCGCTCACCGGCCTGGTTGAAGGAGTCGCGGCAGGCCGTCGCGCCTGGCCCCGCCCTTCATCGCCCTCGGCGAAACGCTCATGGCCGGCGGGCGGCAGTTGCTGCGATGAGCCGGAAGCGCGCAGCAGGGTCGCCGGAAGAACCGCCCGACAGCCTCGCCCTGCTCGAATTTCCCAAGGTTGCCGCCCACCTGGCCGGCCTGACCGGCACCGTGCCCGGCCGGCACGCGGCCCTGGCGTTGCGGCCGCTGGCTGAGCCGGCGGCCATCGACGCAGCCTTGGCACGAGGCCGCCGAGGCCATGCAGCTCCTGGCGGAGCATGGGCCGCTGCCGGTCGGTGACGGTGACGATCTGCTCCCGCTGCTCGATCGCGCTGCACGTCGAAGGAGCCGTCTGGCCCTGCCGAAGACTTCGGCGCGGTGCGGGCCGCGGCCGAAGCGGCCGCCGCCTGCCGGAAAGTGCTGGCCGGGGGCGATGGCTGGCCGCTGCTGCGGGCCCGGGCTGCGGCGCTGGTGCCGTTGCCGCAGCTGGTTGCCGCCATCCGCCGCACCCTTGGTCCGCGCGGCGAGATCCTCGACGGTGCTTCCGCGGCCCTCGCCGGTCTGCGCCGCGAGGTGCAGGTGGTGCGTGCCCGGATCAAGCGCCAGCTCGAAGGGTTGCTCGCCGACGAGCGCTACGCCGGAGTCTTCCAGGAGCCGTTGATCACCGACCGCAACGGCCGTTACGTGCTGCCGGTGCGCACCGACCATGCCGGCCGCCTGCGCGGTTTCGTCCACGATGTCTCGGCCAGCGGCCAGACCCTGTACGTCGAGCCGGCCGTCACGCTGGAGGGCAACAACCGGCTGCAGACCGTGCTGCGCGAGGTGCAGCGCGAGGAAGAGCGGATCCTGCCGCGAGCTGACCGCCATGGTGCGCGCCGCCCGCGAAGCGTTGGCCGGCAACCAGGCGATCCTGGCCGTGCTCGACCTGCGCCAGGCGATTGCCCGCTTTGCCCGGGAGATCGATGCCGTCATCCCGGTGCTGTGCGGCGACTCCGCTGCTGGAACTGATGGCCGCCCGGCATCCGCTGCTGACCTTGCAGAGCGGCATCGGCGTGGTGCCGATCGACCTGCGCCTTGGCGATATCGGACCAGGTGCTGGTGCTCAGCGGCCCGAACACCGGTGGCAAGACCGTGGCGCTGAAAACCGCCGGCCTGCTGGTGCTGATGGCGCGGGCCGGCCTGCCGCTGCCGTGCGCCGCCGGGGAGCCGGCTCTTCCCGTTTGCGCCGGTCCTGGCCGATATCGGCGACGAGCAGAGCATCGAGCGAGCCTGTCGACCTTTTCCGGGCATCTGCGCCGGGTCGGCGCCATCCTGGCCGCCGCCGAGGCGCGGACGTCTGGTGCTGCTCGACGAACTCGGCACCGGGACCGACCCGGGCGAGGGGGCGGCGCTGGCCCTGGCGGTGCTGGACAGTCTGCGGCAGACCGGGGCGCGGACCATCGCCACCACCCATCTGCACCTGATCAAGGGCTATGCTCACCTCGAAGACGGGGTGGAGAACGCCGCCGTGGAATTCGACGCCGCAACGCTGCAGCCAAGCTTCCGGCTGCACTACGGCATCCCCGGCGCCAGCCATGCCTTTACCATCGCCAGCGCGGTGCGGCCTGTCGGACGACCTGCTGGCCCGGGCCAACAGCTATCTCGGCCATGGCGAGCGCACCGGGCTGGCGGTGCTCGAACGCCTGCAGGCACTGCGCGCCGCCCTCGACGAGGAGCTGCAGTCCGCCGGAACCCTGCGCCGCCAGGTCGAACAGGAGCATGATCGGCAGCAACGTCTGCGCGAAGAGCTGGAAAGCCGCCAGCGGGCAATCCTCGAGGATGTGCGCCAGCGGGGCAGCCGCCTGCTGGGAGAGGCCGAGGCGCAGCTCAAGAGCCTGTTCCGCGAGGCGCGCCAGGGGGAGGTCCGTCCCGCCGGTGCGCGAACAGGCCCGTCTGACCGGCGAACTGCACGCCCTGCGCCGCCAGTTGCCGCAGCCGCAGGTTGTGCCGCCGGGGAGCGTGCCGCAAACCGTCGCCCCCAACGAGCTGCTGTTCGTGACGGCGCTCGGGGTCGATGCCCGGGTGGTCAGCTGTGACCGGGGCAGTGTCGAGCTGGAGTTCGGCGGCAAACGCCTGCGCCAGCCTTTGTCGGCTCTGCGCCAGTACCAGCCGCCGCGGTTTGCCGCGGCACCGCCCAAAGTGCCGAAAATCCGCGACCGGGTCGAGCGCCGGGCGTTCCGGCCGCGCCTGGTGGTGGTCGGCAAGCGCGCCGACGAGGCGCTCGGTCTGGTGGCGGCGTTTCTCGATGAGGCCCTGCTGCACGGCGCCGGGCACCTGGAGATCGTCCATGGGGCCGGACACGGCATTCTGCGCCGGGCGGTGCGGGAATTTCTTGCCGGGCGCAGCGAAGTGGCCGGTATCGAAGCCGCCGATCTGGCCGAGGGGGGAGACAACGTGACCGTGGTGGACTTGCGATGAGCCGCATCAGCGATGAAGCCGTCCGTGAAATCCGCGAGCGCAGCGATATCGTCGAGGTGATTTCCAGCTACCTGCCGCTGCGTCGCTCGGGAGCCAACTATCTTGGCCTCTGCCCGTTTCACCAGGAGAAGAGCCCGTCCTTCAACGTCAATGCCCCGCGTCAGATTTTCCACTGCTTCGGCTGCGGGGTGGGCGGCAACGTCTTTACCTTCCTCATGCGCATGGAGGGGCTGACCTTCCCCGAGGCGGTCAAGCGCCTCGGCGAAAAAGCCGGGATTACCGTCGAGGAGACGGTGGTGACCCCGGCCGACCGCCAGCGGCGCGACCAACGCGAGCGCCTGCTGCGGATCAACGAGGCGGCCTGTGATTTCTACCATCGGCTGCTCCTCGAGGATGCCGCCGGCAGCGCCGGGCGTCGCTATCTGCGCCAGCGGGGCTACGAGGCGGATACGGTCAAGACCTTCCGGCTCGGCTTTGCCCCCGCCCAGTGGGAAGCGCTGGTCGGGCACCTCACCGCCCAGGGTTTCGCCGCGGAGGACCTGCGCGCCGCCGGTCTGGTCCGCGAAGGGCGCGACGGCCGCGGCGACCGGGACCTGTTTCACAAGCGCCTGCTCTTCCCGATCCTCGATCCGGAGGGGCGGGTGGTGGCCTTCGGCGGGCGGGTCCTGGATGACGGCACGCCAAAATACCTGAACTCGCCGGAGACCCCGGTCTACCACAAGGGCCGGATTCTCTACGGGCTTTACCAGGGACGCGAGGCAATTCGCCAGGCCCGGGCGGTGCTGGTCGTCGAGGGCTACTTCGACCTGCTGGCCCTGCACCGGGCCGGGTATCGCCAATGCCGTCGCGGCCTGCGGCACGGCCTTGACCGGAGACCATGCCCGCCTGCTCAAGCGCTACGCCGATCAGGTTATCCTGGTGTTCGATGCCGACCCGGCAGGACGGCAGGCGACCTTCCGGGCCATGGACGCACTGCTTCCCGAGGGGCTGTCGGTCAGCGCCGTCGGCCTGGCTGCCGGCGAGGATCCCGACTCGTTCCTCGCCGGGTCCGGCGCCGGAGGCGTTTCACCGCTGCCTGGCCGAGGCTCGGCCGGCTCTGGAACTGTTCCTCGACGAGCAGCTGCAACTGCACGGCGACCGGGTCGAAGGCCGGGCGCGGGCCGCCGAGGAGGTCCTGGCGAGAATCCGCCGGCTGCCCAGCGACCTGGAGCGGAATCTCTACGTCAAGCAGCTTGCCACCCGGACCGGGCTGGACGAAGCCCTGCTGCAGGGCAAGGGGCGCGGTGCGTCGCCCTCGCGGCCGGCACCGGTGCCGGCCGGCGCGGCGCAACGCCAGCCGCCGGACTCGGCCATGCGCACCCAGACCTTTCTGCTCCGCCTGATGCTGGCCAGCGACCGGGCGCGCCACCGCGTGAAGAGCGAGGGCACCGCGTTCCTCTTCGCCTCGCCGACGCATCGCGAAGTCGCCGAGCACCTCCTGGCCAGCCGAAGCTGCCGACGGCGTGCTGTCGGAACGGCTCCTCGACGGGTTGGTCGGCCAGTGACGCCCAGGCGCTGCTCAGCGGCCTGCTGCTGGCCGAAGACCAGGAGGCCTGGGCGGCCGATCCGGAGCGGATCTTCGCCGACTGCCGGCGGGCGGTCATGGCCGGGGGGCAACGCCAGCGTCTGGCCGAGCTGCAGGAGCTGGTGCGCGCAGCGGAGCAGGCGGGGGAGCATCAGGCCGTGGAAAAATATCTCGGTGAACTGGTCGAGGTTAAAAAAAGTCTTTGAATAATCCTTAGTTATGTATATAATGAACGGATTTCCGAGGAGTTTGCTGCCCTTTGGCAGGTCGAGAGCAAGAGGGGATTGCGCGATGAGCAAGAAAAACGGTGGTGACGAAGTCCAGCAGCTGATGCAGCTCGGCAAGGAAAAGGGCTTTCTCACCTACGACGAAGTCAACGATATCCTGCCCCCCGACATGATCTCGTCGGAACAGCTCGACGATGTCATGAGCATGTTCGGCGACATGGATATCGAAGTGGTCGACGCCGACCAGAAGATCTCCCTTCCCCAGGAACGCGACGCCGATGCGGCGGGCGAAGAGGGGGAGGAAGAGGCCGAGTTCGATGCCGACGTCATGGGGCGCACCAGCGACCCGGTGCGTATGTACCTGCGGGAAATGGGGCAGGTCTCGCTGCTGACCCGTGAAGGGGAAGTGGAGATCGCCAAGCGCATTGAGGAAGGGGAAGCGCTGGTTGCCCGGGTGATCGTCAAGACCCCGATCGCCTTCAAGGAAGTCATCACTCTCGGCGATCGGCTCGACAAGGGGCAGATCAGCGTCGCCGAGATCACCCGCGACTACGACGAGGAAGAAGGCGCCGAGGCCGAAGAGCGCCAGCGTCTGCGCGTGGTCGAGCTGATTCAGCAGGTCCGCGATCGCTACGACCGGTTCATGGCGCTGCGCGAGGAAGTCGCCGGCGCTCCCGGTCAAGGGCCGCAAGTCGCTGGAGAAGGAGATCACGCGCGCTGATCGGCGAGATCGGCGAGCTGATGGGGCAGATTCGCCTCAAGGACCACCAGATCGCCAAGATTCTCGATCGCCTCAAGGAACTCGCCGAGCAGGTCAAGAAAGCCAAGGCCGAAGTCAGGGCCTGTGAAAACGAATCCGGGTGCCCCTTTGCCGATCTGCGCAAGCTGCTCAAGCGGATGCGCAAGAGCGAGGACGAGGCGCGCAAGGTCGCCGAGGAGCTCGGCAAGCCGATGGACACCCTGCTGGTGGTCGAGAAGCGCCTGAAGAGCGCCGAACGCAAGTTCGCCAAGGTCGAGGAAGAGTCCGGTTTCGCCCCCGAGGAGCTGCTCGAATCGCTCAAGGAAGTCAACCAGGGGGAGTGGAAGGCCAAGCAGGCCAAGACCGAACTGGTCGAAGCCAACCTGCGCCTGGTGGTCTCCATCGCCAAGAAATACACCAACCGCGGCCTGCAGTTCCTCGACCTGATCCAGGAGGGGAACATCGGCCTGATGAAGGCCGTCGACAAGTTCGAATACCAGCGCGGCTACAAGTTTTCAACCTATGCCACCTGGTGGATCCGCCAGGCGATCACCCGGGCGATTGCCGACCAGGCGCGGACCATCCGCATTCCGGTGCATATGATCGAAACCATCAACAAGCTGATTCGCACCAGCCGCCAACTGGTCCAGGAGATCGGCCGCGAGCCGACCCCCGAGGAGATCGCCGAGCGCATGGAGCTGCCGCTGGAGAAGGTGCGCCGGGTGCTGAAGATCGCCAAGGAGCCGATCTCCCTGGAGACCCCGATCGGCGAGGAGGAGGATTCCTCGCTGGGCGATTTCATCGAGGACAAGGGGGTGGTCTCTCCCCTGGAGGCGGTCATCAAGGGGAATCTCTCCGACCAGACCGCCCGGGTTCTGTCGACGCTCACGCCGCGCGAGGAGAAGGTGCTGCGCATGCGTTTCGGCATCGGTGAAAAATCCGATCATACCCTGGAAGAAGTCGGCCAGGACTTTGCCGTGACCCGCGAGCGGATCCGCCAGATCGAGGCCAAGGCCCTGCGCAAGCTGCGTCATCCGAGCCGGGCCAAGCGGCTGAAGAGCTTCATCGAAACCAACTGACCGGGCCTCCCCGGCCGCGCCACCGGGAAACTGTTTGACAGAGGGTTTTTCCCGGGCATAGACTGACTCGATTCGTCACGGGCCCATAGCTCAGCTGGCAGAGCCGCCGGCTCATAACCGGTAGGTCCCAGGTTCGATCCCTGGTGGGCCCACCATTTGCCAGGTCAGATTGTGCGACGCATGCCTACATCGATTTCGTCTTTTTCAACCATCCGGCAAGAGTGCAACTCGTCCCTCGAGTTGCACTCTTCGCCTTTCCGGCGGCGGCTGGTGAGCACCCGGCCGGTGCGGGTTCAGGATCTGCTCGGCCTGGTGCACGGGCTGTTCCCTCCCGAACTGGCCGAGGAGTGGGATAACGTCGGGCTGCAGGTCGGTGACCCGACCGCCATGGTCGAACGGGTGCTGGTGGCCCTCGACCCCGGCCGCTCGGCGGTGGCGGCGGCCGCGAACGCGCGGCGCGCAGCTGCTGATCACCCACCATCCGCTCCTGTTCAAGCCCTTGCGGCGCCTGACTCCGGACGATCCGGTCGGCCGGGTCGTCTGGCAGGCGGTGCGCGACAACGTGGCGATCATTGCGGCTCACACCAATCTCGATGTCGCGGCTGCGGGATTGAACCACTGGCTGGCGACCTGCCTGCAGTTGGCGGAGGCCGAACCGCTGCAGGCGACGACCGGTCAGCTGTACAAGCTGGTGGTGTTCGTCCCGGCTGCCCATGGCGAAGCGGTGGCCGCGGCGCTGTTCGCCGGCGGTGCCGGTCAACTCGGCGCGTACGATCAATGTTCCTTCCAGGCGTCCGGCATCGGCACGTTCCGTCCCGGGCCCGGCGCCTCACCGTATCTCGGTGAGTGCGGCCGCCGCGAGCAGGTCGAGGAAGTGCGGCTGGAGACGGTGGTGCCCCGGCGTCGCCTGAACCGGGTGCTGGAGCGGATGCTCAAGGCCCATCCTTACGAGGAGGTGGCCTACGATCTGATCCCGCTGGCCAACCCGTGGCCGGGGGTCGGGCTGGGCCGCCTCGGCCGGTTGCCCGCGCCGGTGCCGCTGGCTGACTTTGCCGACCGGGTCAAGGTCCTCCTCGGGTGCGCCAGCGTGCGCCTGGTCGGTCCGCCGGAGCAGGTTGTCGGCAAGGTAGCGGTCTGCGGCGGCAGCGGTGCCGGCCTGATCCAGGAAGCCCAACGCCGTGGCGCCGATGTCCTGGTCACCGGCGATATCAAGTACCACGAAGCCCGCCAGGCGGAAGAACTCGGCCTGGCGCTGATCGATGCCGGGCATTTCGCCAGCGAGCACCTGATGGTCGCCGAACTGGCGAAGCGACTCGAGGAAGAAACGGCCGCCCGCGGCTGGGGTCTGGACATTCTTCGTCACGACGGAGAAAGCGATCCGTTTCTGGTGCGCTGAACGGCGCCGGGCGGTGCCCCCGCTAGACGGGCAAGACAAGATATCCACACAGGGAGGCATGACCGTGCAGGAACAGTTGCAGGTGTTGAAAGAGCTGCAGGCATTGGATCGGGAGCGGCGCGACCTGCTGCAGCAACGCGAGAAGCTGGAAGGTGAACAGACCGGCCTGCAGGCCGAATTCGACCGCGTGCAGGAGATGGTCGACAGCCTGGCCACGACCATCGCCGACGGTCAGGCGGAACGCCAGGAGCTGCTGGGCAAGCTCGAGCATGAGCGCGGCCTGGCAGTGCGGGCCGAAGTCGCGCTTGCCGCAGATCAAGACCCAGCGCGAGTACCTGGCGGTGCTCAAGGAAGTCGACACGGCCAAGAAGCAGATCAAGGAGCTGAACGACCAGCTGGCCGCCAAGGATCGGGATCTCGAGGCGCTGCATCGCCGACAAGGGTGAAAAGGAAGGCGAACTGGCGGCTCTGTCGGAGCAGACGGCAGCCCGGCACAAGGAGCTGGCTGCCGCTGCCGCCAGTCTCGATGCCGGGCTGGCCGATCATGGCCAGCAGCGCGATCGGTTGACCGGGGCATTGCCGGTCTCCCTGCGCAAGCGCTACGAGATGCTGCTGGAGCGGCGCGGCGGTCTGGCGGTGGTCGAGGCCCGGGACGGTGCCTGTCTCGGCTGCAACATGCACCTGCCGCCGCAGCTGTTCAACCGGCTGTATGTGGCCAAGGAAGTGCAGAACTGTCCGCACTGCAACCGGCTGCTGTTCCTGGCCGAGCAGGAATGACCGGTCTTTGCGGGGGCCGGCCGATTTACTGACGCAAGCCGTTCGCTTATAATCAAGCGTGGTCGGAGAGAACAGGCGATCGCCGCCGCCGGTGCCTTTGGCAACGGCGGGCGGGAGGAAAGTCCGGGCTCCGCAGGGCAGGATGGTCCCTAACGGGGACCGGGGGTGACCCCAGGGAAAGTGCCACAGAGAGAAGACCGCCCGTCATCGCCTCGGCGACGGCAGGTAAGGGTGAAAGGGTGAGGTAAGAGCTCACCAGTGCCGGCGGTGACGTCGGAAGCTCGGTAAACCCCATCCGGAGCAAGACCGAATAGGGGAGCGCTTGAGGACGGCCCGTCCGAAGCTCCCGGGTTGGTTGCTTGAGGCCGTCGGCAACGGCGGTCCTAGAGGAATGATCGTCACCCCGCCGAGGGTAACCGGCGCGGGGAACAGAACCCGGCTTATCGTTCTCTCCGGCCACTTTTTCCAGGCACCCGGGGTTTCCCGGGTGCCGCGTTATTGACATGGACCACCGTGACCTTTCCGATAGCTCCCTGTGGATGGCCACCCTGGCGCGGGCCCGTGCCGAGCTGGCCGGGCTGCCGGCGGCCGAGCGCCTTTGGCTGACCGCGCAACTGGCCCGGATCGGCCGGCTGCAGGCCGAGCTCGACCGCCGGTTTCGCGACATCGACGGACCCAGGGTCTGCGCCGACTGCCTGGGTGGCTGCTGCAGCCTGGCCCGGCACCACGTGACCCTGACCAACCTGCTCGGCTTCCTGCTCGACGAAGCGGAGCCGCCAGCCCCCGACTTTTCCAAGGCCTGTCCGCTGCTCGGCGAACAGGGCTGCCGACTGCCGGTGGAGCGCCGGCCCTTCAACTGCATCATCTTCCTCTGCGAACCCCTCGACGCGGCCCTCGACAGCGAGCAGCGGGCCGGTTTTGCGACGGTCGAGGCCGACCTGCGCGCCGCCTACGAAGCCGTCGCCTGCCGCTGCCCCGGGGCCAGCCTGCGTGGGCTGCTGATCGCCGCGGCCCGGGTCGGCGAACGCCCCTTGTTGACGAATGCCCGTCAGTGCTGATGCGGCCAAGGAGAGCCTGTGATGGAGATCAGCTTCAACCGCACCAATGGCCGTCTCGACGAGCTGCTTGACGAAATCCTGCAGTTGACCGCGGTCCACCACCCGGAAATGATCCGGGAAATCGTGCTCAACGCCCTCAAGGCCGGCCAGGAGGTCGACTACCTCGCCGACCTGAAGATGATGCGCACGACCCTGCGCGAGATGCGCAACACCACCCGCCTGTTCGGCCCCTACCGCGGCCGCAAGAAGGTCACCATCTTCGGCTCGGCGCGCACCGGACCGGAGGAGCCGATCTACCAGAAGTGCGTGACCTTCGCCCGCCAGCTCAACCGGCTCGGCTACATGGTGATCACCGGCGGCGGCCCCGGCATCATGCAGGCCGGCAACGAGGGGGCCGGGCCGGAGAACTCCTTCGCCGTCAACATCCGCCTCCCTTTCGAGCAGGAAACCAACCCGGTGATGGAGAACAGCCGCAACGTCATCACCTACAAGTACTTCTTCAACCGCAAGGTGGCGTTCCTCAAGGAGGCCCACGCCGTGGCCCTGTTCCCCGGCGGCTTCGGCACCCTCGACGAGGCGATGGAGACGCTGACCCTGGTGCAGACCGGCAAGAACCCGCCGATCCCGCTGGTGCTGATCGACGACGACGACGGGGAGCTACTGGGAGCCGTGGTTCGAGTTCCTGCGCGACACCCTGCTCACCCGCGGCCTGATCTCCGGGGAAGATTTCGGCCTGTTCACCATCACCCGCGACCCGTTCGAGGCGGCCCAGGTGATCAACGACTTCTACCGGGTCTACCACTCGTCGCGCTTTGTCGGCAACACCCTGGTGATTCGCCTGAACAAGCCGCTTTCCCCTGAGCAGATCGACATCCTGCAGGAAGAGTTCAGCGAGATCGTCGCGCCCGGCAGCCATCTGGCCATCACCGCGGCCCTCCCCGAGGAGAACGACCAGCCCGACCTGCTCGACCTGCCGCGCCTGGCGTTCGATTTCAATCGCCGTAACTACGGACTGCTGGTCGCCTTTCTCCGCAGGCTCAATTCGTTCTAGTTGCGGGCGAGGGCCCGGGCCAACAGCAAACGCCTTGCCAGCCACCGGTTGTGGCGGAGTGCGCGGGGCTGCGGCAAAGCTACGCTTGAGGGTGGCGCCGCCTGGTAACGCACCAACGATCGGTTACGCAGAGCCCTCTATCACCGGACCAGGGAGCTAACTCGTTGACCTGACTCAATCCGTTCTCAGGCGATAGGCATTTAAAAAGCGCGCATCCTCGGCATAGGTGACCGGATAGATGAACGGTACCGGCTGCGGCTGCATGTCACTGTCCACGTTCAGAAAGGTGAACAGGCAGGAGTTCGAAAGGGCCTTGTCGTCATGGGTGCGACTGAAGCGCTCGATATCCGACTGCACTGAGATCGTGGTTTTGCCTGTGTAGACCACCCGGGCGGAGAACTTCAATTGATCCCCCAGCAGCACTGGCTGGTTGAAGTTAATCCGGTTCACCAGGCGCGGCACGGCGCGATTCGGGGCAACCATCTCGGCCGCCAGCGCGGCCAGTTCATAAGCCCTCCTGATCAGGTAGCCACCGAAGATGGTCTTCGGCACGTTCTCCTGTTCCGGATAGGCCCGGCCGTATGACTCCAGCACCAGCGCTCCCGCCCGCAGCCCGCAGAAGCCTTCGGTCTCCTGCTCCTTGTGCAATTTTTTCAGGAACAGGTACTCTTCCAGCGACGGCATCTCCTCCGACTTTGCCAGCCCGTCCCGATAGACCTGGCGCCGCCGTTCGGCCTTCTGGTAACGCTTTGCATCAAGGTCATTTTCATACTTGAGGGGCGGCAGGGCCAGGCTCTTCACCTCATCAACCTCGGTCGAGCGTGCCACCATCGTAAAGTAGCAACTCGCCAAGTGGCCGGAACCCGGCCCCAGGCACTCCACCCGGATGCCAACCTCCATGGATGACTTGCCGACGTGGTTGAGCTGAGCCGAGAACACCAAGTCGTGCATGGTGTCTGCCGGGTTTCTCAGGACGATGCTGTCCACGGCAGCCGTGACCACCCGGGCCTCGGGATAGAAACGATGCACATAGGCAAGCGCCGTGTTTTCGGCCACCTTGTCGAGAGTCTCCAAAAGCTTGCCAAAGCGGATGTTACCGACCATCTCACGGTCACGCGCCAGGAAACGTCTGGCCAACTCCGGGTCGGTCGAGAATGGCAGGACGAAAATGTATCTGGTGTCATGGGGCGTCAAGCACGCATGGTCTTGCGCAATTCGAGCATGCTTATACATTAATTTTCTCCGTATATGGCATTCGTCGCCCAGCGGACGAGCGGCGGACTGAATGCCGCCAAAAAAAGCCCTGCGGGAGAACCGCAGGGCTTTCCAGCTTTTTCTGATGTCAAAAGTCAGATTCTACATACATTCGCTGCCTGTTGACCTTTGGGGCCGGCAGCAACATCAAATCTAACGCGGTCACCATCAGCCAGGGATTTAAAGCCACTCTCCTGAATCTGAGAAAAATGGACGAACACATCCGCACCGCTGTCCTGCTGGATGAATCCGAAGCCTTTGGCATCATTGAACCACTTCACTGTACCTTCTACCATGATGATCTCCTTCATGTTCGTCTGAACACATTGCTTGCTGTGCAAATCCTGCCTGCTGTACCAAACAAAAAAACCACACAGATAAAAAGCCTGTGTGGTTTTCCCTGACTGATTAAATAATCGTGTCCGGCAAACTGTTGCACAAACGTTAACTAGTTAAAAATCTATCATGAATCTTCCGGAGAAAGCAAGTCCACTTTCATTCTATAACAATAATAAACAGATAGATAAGCTGCCCGCTTCTGGAATCGTGATGAAGTGTGTGTGGCTTCGTACCCGTCCCCATCAAGTCGCCAGTTGTAAAGTACGGTTCCGGTCCGGGAAGCGGCTCCGTGATTTCTCCGGGGAAGGCGTTGGCTGTTCATGGCCGGTCGCAGCGGATGAGTCGTGGTCAATTGCAAATGCGGGGGTGTCTGATAAATATAACCGAGTAAGGGCAGTCAAACCCGGGGCGGGTCAGGGCGCAGGTCAATCGCCTCGCCGTTGAGAAAGATTTATGGAATCAAGGATATGAGAGCCCCGCCAAGAAAGAATCTGCTGATCGCGGGCGGTGTCGTTGCCCTGGGCGTAATCGCGGCAATAGTCGTTATCTCCTTGTTTGACATCAACAAGCTCAAATCGAATATCGAAACCGCAGTCTTCGACGCGACCGGCCTGGAGGTCAGTTTCAATGGCAAGATGGAGCTTGCCTTTTTCCCCTTCGGCATCGTGGCTCAGGATATTCAGGTCGCCAACCGGGGCGGCAATATCCTGTCCATCGACACTTTGAAGCTGGAAACGGAGTTGCTGCCTCTGCTGAAGAAACAGTTTAAAGTCACCCGTAGTGAATTTGTCAAACCGGTCTTCACCATCGTGAAGGACGTCGATGGACGATTTAATTATGAAAGCCTTGAGAATAAGCCGACGAAAGGTCAACCGGGAGCAGCCTTCAGTTTGGGTGATCTCAAGGTGTCCAACGGGGTGCTTGTCTACCTGGACGAGAAGACGGGGGAAAAGATCGAGTATGAAGATTTCAATCTGATGTTGAAGAACCTCTCGATACCAGGAAATGCCATAAAGAACGCCTCGTTCACGGGAAGTTTCGACGGCAAGGAGATCCGGAAAAACGACCTTATAATCAACAACGTCAAAAGCTCTGTCAAGGCGGAGAACGGGATTTTCCATCTCAACCCCCTGGTCATGGAGATCTTTGGCGCGGTGGGTGAAGGCGATGCCACGATAGACAAGTCAAACGTCGAAACTCTGTATAAACTCAATTTGAAGGTATCGAAGCTGGACTTCGAAAAGCTCCAGCAAGCCTACGGCTTGAAAAAAGTGATTGGTGGTCCAGGTGACCTGTCTGTCGCCTTGGCCATGAAAGAGAAAGAAGGTCGCAGGTTGATGAACAGCCTTGAAGGCAGCGTGTCTCTCCGAGGTGAGCATCTGATCATCTACAATATGGATCTCGACAAGGTTCTCTCCTCGTATGAAACGAGCCAGGAATTCAACCTGGTTGACCTAGGCACTTTTTTTATCGCCGGTCCTCTCGGGTCCTTTGCCGTCAGGGCCTATAATTATGGAGAGCTATATCATCAGACCCGCGGCGGTCAGGGCACCATCACGCATTTCAATTCCCACTGGAAGATCGAGAACGGTGTGGCGGAGGCTACGGACTGTGCCCTCGCGACGCAACGGCATCGGATTGCTCTCACCGGCAAGCTCGATCTGGTCAGGGAACGCTATGATAACGTGAAAGTGGCGTTGCTCGATGACCAGGGCTGCGCAAAGTTTACTCAAGGCATCAGCGGTTCCTTCCAGAAGCCCAGGAGCAGCGGGGTGAGCGCGGCCGAGTCCTTCGCCGGCCCATTCTCGAATTTTTACGGGAAGGTAAAACGCTTTGTCCTTGGGGGTAAATGCGAGGTCATTTATACTGGTTCTGTGCAGCAACCGTCCGGGAACTAGGAGAACCGCCGAGGAGGTTCCCGATCCCCACCGTCTCCCCTGCGGCCTCCCCATGGGGCCTTTCCATTGTCAGGTCCCCGCAGAAAGGAACAAAGGGCCACGGACGTCAATCCGCAACCCTTTGCATTCGATTGGAGCCGCCTGCCGGAATCGAACCGGCGACCTATTGATTACGAATCAATTGCTCTACCATCTGAGCTAAGGCGGCGTCTGGCCCTCAAGCCCGCAATTTCTAGCATGAAACGGGCGGAGGTTCAATCCCCTTTCGGTGGGTGCGTCAGCCGAGCCGGTCGATCACCCGCAGCAGCGCGTCAAGGTCGAGCCCGCTGGCGACTGCTGCGCCGAGCCCGTCGCCGGTGCGCCGGTAAAGATCGAAACGTGGCGCCCGCCCTCCATCCGGCAGCTTCTCCAGGCGGCCGGTCACGATGCCGGCATCGGCCAGCTGTGGCTGGGAGCAGCTGTTGACACAGCCGGAGACCGCCCAGGCCAGGGACCGGGCCGAGGGGCCGAGGGCGGCGATGACCTGCCGGGCCACGTCGCGGGTGGCGGAGAGCCCCATGCGGCACTCATGGCTGCCCGGGCAGACGCGGAAAGTGACCGGAGCTTCCGTCGCGACCGGGAGCAGGCCGCGGGCGGTGAGTTCTGTGCGGGCGGCGGCGAGGGCGGCAGGGTCAGGGAGGAAGAGGGCGAGGTCCTGGTCGGCGGTCAGGACCAGCATGCCGTCGCCAAAGCTGGCGGCCGCGGCAGCGACAAGGCGCAGTTGCTCCGCCGTGATTTCGCCGGCGAAGACCGGGATCGCCAGGCGCACGCCGGTATCGATGGTCAATTCTCCGGCCAGGGAGTGCTGGACGGCCAGGGGCGGGGAGCCGTCGGCCATGACCAGGTCGCGCACGCGTTCCCGGCCGAGTTCGCGGACCACGTGCTTGAGCCGCTGCCCCGGCGGGGCATGGCGGGCGTAGACGCGCACTACCGCCTCGGCCAGCGAGAGCAGATCGGCCTCCGCCACCGCCTGCTTAAGCAGGAATCCGGCCTGCGGTTCGCGGCCGAGGCCGCCCGCGCACCAGACGTCGAACCGCGCTTCAGCATCAGCGCCGCCGGCATGGACGATGCCGAGATCCTGGATCAGGTGGCGGGCGCCGGCATAACCGGTCTCGACGCCGATCTTGAACTTCTTGGGCAGCCCCTCGAAGTGCGGGTTGCCGGCAAAGTGCCGGTGCAGTTGGCGGGCGATGCGCTGGGCTACGGCAAAACCGGGTCCGGCGCCGGTGCTGCAGGAGATGCCGCGCACTGCCCCGCCGCAGGCACCGCGGCTGGTCAGCCCGACCGCGGCCAGCCGGCGCAAGATCTCGGCGAGGTTGCCGTATTCCAGCCAGTGCAGTTCGATGCTGCCGCGGCAGGTCAGGTGCAGGCCGCCGTCGCTGAACTGCTCGGCCAGGGCGCACAGGGCTTCGGCCTGGAGCGACGAGAGCACGCCGGCGGGAATCTTCACCCGCAGCATCAGCTGCCCTGCGTCATTCTGCCGGTAGACGCCGTCGAGGCGCAGTCGCTGGTAGTCGATGGTCATGTCAGGGGTCCCGGGAAGATTTGCTCCATATGTACCGCAAGAACCCGCGTTCGGCAACGGATCAGATGCCCGCGCCACTGCCGCCGAAGGGAACCTCCGCTCGTTGATGCAGACCGCACTCCTTGTGCTCCGGATCTTCCCACCACCAGCGTCCCGCCCGATGGTGCTCTCCCGGTTCGACGGCGCGGATGCTGGTCCCGCACCGGATCTTCGGTGTTGAGAGTGGGGCAATACGGGGGGGTCAGCCGCCGAGGTAGGCCTTCTTCACTTCGGGATTGCCGAGCAGTTCCGCGCCGGTGCCGCTGGCGACGATGGTGCCGGTGTCGAGGACGTAGCCGCGGTGGGCGAGATGCAGGGCGAGGCTGGCGTTCTGCTCGACCAGCAGCAGGGTCAGCCCCTCCTGGTTGAGGCGCTTCAAGGTGCGGAACAGCTCGTACTTGAGGACCGGGGCCAGCCCCATGGACGGCTCGTCGAGCAGCAACGTCCGGCAGCCGGTCATCAGCGCCCGGCCGACGGCGAGCATCTGCTGTTCGCCGCCGGAGAGCGATTCGCTGCGCTGCTTGCGGCGTTCGAAAAGGCGCGGGAAGAGGTCGAAGACCCGCTGGAAGTCACCCTTGAGGTCGGCCTCCCGGCCCCGGGCATAGGTGGCCAGCTCCAGGTTCTCCAGCACCGTGAGGTTGCCGAAGATCCGCCGGCCCTCGGGGACCAGCGCCAGCTGCAGGCGGCTGACCACCTGATCGGGGCGGGTCTTGAGGATCGACTCGCCGCGGCAGCGGATGTCGCCGCCGACCACCCGCGGCGCTTCGGGGGGCGGCAGGCGGCAGATGCTGGCCAGGGTGGTGCTCTTGCCGGCGCCGTTGGCGCCGATCAGGGTGACGATCTCCCCCTCCCGCACGCAGAAGCTGATGCCGTGCAGGGCCTGGATGTTGCCGTACTTGACCTGGAGATTGTCGACTTCGAGCAGCATCAGATCGCCTCGTCTCCCAGGTAGGCGCTGATCACCGCCGGATGGTTGCGAATCTCCGCCGGCGTCCCTGCGGCGATGGTCTCGCCGAAGTCGATGACCGTGATCCGCTGGCACAGCTCCATCATCACGTCCATGTGGTGCTCGATCATCCAGATGGTCACGTCGAAGCTGGCGTGGATCCAGCGCACCAGGCGGATCAACTCCTGCACGTCGACAGAATTGAGCCCGGCGGCCGGTTCGTCGAGGAGCAGCAGTTTCGGCTGCTCCGCGAGGGCACGGACGATCTCGACCTTGCGCTGCAGGCCGTAGGGGAGGTTCTTCGGCAACTCGTCCGCCTGCCGGTCGAGCTGGAAGACCTCCAGCAGTGCGCGGGCCTCGCGCTCGATCTCCGTTTCGCGCTGCAGGTAGCGGCGACTGCGGGCGACGGCATGGAAGAACCCGTAGCCGAGCCGGCCGTGGCGGGCGACGCGGATGTTGTCGAGCACCGACAGGTCGTTCCACAGGCGGATGTTCTGGAAGGTGCGCGCCACCCCCAGGGCCGTGATCTGGTGCGGCTTCTTCCCGGCGGTGTCGACGCCGCCGACGCGGATGGTCCCGGCGGTCGGCTGGTAGAAGCCGCTGACCAGGTTGAAGACGGTGGTCTTGCCGGCGCCGTTGGGGCCGATCAGGCCGACCAGTTCGCCGGATCCCAACTGCTCGTCGAAGCCGGATACCGCCCGCAGCCCGCCGAACTGCCGGGTGAGGCCGGTGATCGCGAGGACCGGGGCGGATTCAGGTTGAAGTTGAGGTTGCACCTGTCTGCCTGTCGTCTGCGTGTAGGGGCGACCCATGGGTCGCCCTGGGCGAGGCCTGCCTCGCCCCTACATGATCACACTATTTGAACCGGTAGAAGCGTTTCAGCTTCGGAAACAGGTCGCCGAGTTCGCGGTTGCCCATCAGCCCCTCGGGGCGGAACTGCATGATGATGATCAGCAGCAGCGGGATCACCACCCACTTGATGATCTGCAGCGGCCGCAGCGCTTCCAGCAGCACGGTGAACAATACTGCCGCGAGGATCGATCCGGACAGGGAGCCCATGCCACCGAGGTAGACCATCACCAGCACCTCGGTGGACTTGAGGATGTTGAAGGAGCCGGGGTTGACATAGCCGACGATGAAGGCGAACAGCCCGCCGGCGATCCCCGCCAGCCCCGAGGAGAGCATGAAGGTGATGGTCTTGATCTGGTTGGTGTTGACGCTCATGATCTCGGCCGCCACCTCGTCCTGGGAGATCGCCATCACCCCCTTGCCGAAGGTCGAGGAGAGGTAGCGGCGCAGCAGCCATACGGTGAAGATCGTGAAGGCCAGGACCCACAGCGGCATCCACGGCAGCGCCACGGCCTCCTCCATGCCGGTGACGATCCGCTTCATCCCCATGAAACCCCGCGAGCCGCCGATGATGTCGAGATTTTCGATCAGGCTGATGATGATGTAGTTGGCGGCCAGGGTGATGATCGCCAGGTAGTCGCCGCGGGTCCGGTAGGAGGGGATGGCCACCAGCAAGCCGGCCAGGGCGGCGGCCACCCCGCCGGCGAGGATCAGCAGCGGGAAGCCCCACACCGCCAGCTCCGCGGGGAGCCACGCTGCGCCGAAGGCCTTGTGGCCGGTAAAGAGCAGGACCCCGAGGATCGAGCTGACGTAGGCGCCGACGCACATGAAGCCGGCATGGCCGCAGGAGAACTCCCCCATGTAGCCGTTGACCAGGTTGAGGCTGGTGGCGAGGATCACGTTGACCCCCATGAACATCAGCACCGACAGGACGTAGAGGCTGACCAACTCGGCGCGGGCGACGTAAACCAGTACGCCACCGAGCAGAGCCAGAGTCAGGGGGATGGAGTAGTTTCGGAGCATAAACAACCGGGAATTCAGAATACAGAATTCAGAATGCAGAAGAGCGGCAAAGGCTCATTTTGAACCCTGCCCGAAGGCTTCTGAATTCTGACTTCTGAATTCTGTATTCGCATTTTAGATTTTTGTGGTCCTTGCTACCCCGAACAGCCCGGTCGGCTTGATGGCGAGGATCAGCATGAGCACCGAAAAGGCGATCAGGTCGCGGAAGGTCGAGGGGAAGACGGCGACCACCAGGATTTCCACGGCACCGAGCAAAAAGCCGCCGAGGAAGGCCCCGCGGATGTCGCCGATGCCGCCGACCACCGCGGCGATAAACGCTTTCCAGCCGATCAGCGCGCCCATGTACGGCTCGAGGATCGGGTAGGACATGGCGAACAGCAGGCCGGCCAGCCCGGCCATCCCGGAGCCGATGGCGAAGGTGATGACGATGATGGTATCGATGGGGATCCCCATCAGCGGCACGGCGAACTTGTCGAAAGAGATCGCCCGCATCGCCATGCCGACCCGGGTGCGGGTGACGAGCCACTGCAGCAGCAGGAACACCAGCACCGCGGTGACGATGACCGCGATCTTGAGGTTGGTGAAGCTGACCCCGCCAAGGGTGTAGACCTGCTCGTCGATCAGGGGCGGGAAGGCCTTGCGGCTGGCCCCGAGCAGGGCCAGGTTGCCATGTTCGAGGACCAGCCCGCACATCAGCGCGGTGATGACCACGTAGAGGCGGTTGGCCCCCTTGCGCCGCAGCGGCCGGTAGGCGATCCGCTCCAGGGAGACGCCGACCAGGGAGGTCAGCAGCATGGTCAGCGGGATGGTCAGGGCCAGGGCCGCCCACCCCGGCAGCCCGATGCTGGCCAGCAAAAAGGTGGCGACGAAGAAGGCGATGTAGGCGCCGACCATGAACATGTCGCCGTGGGCGAAGTTGATCAGGGTCAGCACCCCGTAGACCATGGTGTAGCCCAGCGCGATCAGCGCATAGAAGCTCCCCCACTGCAGGGCGTTGATCAAATTCTGTAACAGGCTGGCGAGCAAGTTACGGGCAGACCGATTTGGCGAACTCGAATTCCCCCTTGTCGCTGATCCTGACCACCACCGCGCACTTGATCGGGTCGCCCTGGGCGTCGAACTTCATGTTGCCGGTGATGCCGGCGAAGCTTTTGATCCCGGCCATCGCCTCGCGGATCGCCTTGCGGTCGGCCTTGAGCTTGCCGCTCAGGGCCCCGGTCTCCTGGATCGCCTGCAGGACGATGCGGGTGGCGTCCCAGGTCAGGGCAGCGACGTCGTCAGGGATATAGCCGTACTGCTTCCGGTAGCGGTCGATGAACTCCCTGGTGGCGCCGGTGGCCCCGGCCGCGGCGTAGTGGGTGGAGAAGAACAGCCCCTTGCAGTCGTCGCCGCACAGGGTCATCAGCTCCGCCGAACCCCAGGCGTCGGAGCCCATGAACGGCTTCTTCCAGCCGAGCTGGTGGGCCTGTTTGACGATCAGCGCCACCTGGTTGTAGTTGTCCGGGATGAAGATGAAGTCGGGCCTGGCGGCGATGATCTTGGTCAGCTGGGCGGAGAAGTCCTGGTCCTTGGTGCCGTGGCTCTCGAAGGCCTTGATGCTCCCCTTGCCCATCTTCTTCTCGAACTCGTCGCGGAAGATTTCGGCCAGCCCCTTGGAGTAGTCGTTGGAGAGGTCGTAGAGGACCGCGGCGCTCTTGGCCTTGAACTGCTCGACGGCGAAATTGACCGCCACCGGCCCCTGGAACGGGTCGAGAAACGCGGCGCGAAACACCCAGGGACGATCCCTGGTGGTATCGGGGTTGGTCGACCAGGGGCTGATCATCACCGTCTGGTTGTCGTCGGCGACCTGGCCGGCGGGGACCGCCTGCTTGCTGGAATTGGGGCCGACCATGGCCAGCACCTCGTCCTTCTCGATCAGCTTGAGGGCCGTGGTCACCGCCGATTCGGCCTTGGCCTCGTTGTCCTCGTAGATGAACTCGAGCTGGTAGCTCTTGGCGCCGACCTTGAGGCCACCCTTGCCGTTGATGTCGTTTTTCAGCATCTCCGCGGCGAGCTTCGACGACTCGCCGACCTTGGGAATGTCGCCGGTGAGCGGGATGTTGAAGCCGATTTTGATGGTGTCGGCGGCGAAGGCGGGGAGGGCCAGCAGCAGGGCAACGGTGACGATTCCGAGCAAACGCAGGGATTTCATCGATTCCTCCTTGGACGGATAAGGGCGGCGGGAGCGGCCCGGATGGGCACGCCTCCGCAAGCGAGCGTGATTAATCAATAATGAATGCCTAGTACAGCAATCGACTGGGGGTTTGTCAAGCGTATGTGGCTGGCGACTCAGGAATTTGCTTGCGAAAATAGCCGCAGCGGTTAACATAACCCCTCATGTCCTCATCGAAATCTTTCCATTACGGCTGGATCGTCGTCCTCGCCGGGGCGCTGACCATCTTCTGCTGCTTCGGCCTGGCGCGCTTCGCCTTCGGCATGCTCCTGCCGGCCATGCGCGACGGCCTGGGACTCTCCTACGACGACATGGGTTTTTTGAGCACTGGCAACTTCGCCGGCTACCTGGTGGCCGTCGGGCTGGCGCCCCTGGCGCTACGCCGCTTTTCGGCGCGCAAGCTGGTCACCACGGCCCTGCTGGTTATCGGCCTGGGGTTGCTGGCCATCAGCCAAAGCTCCAGTTACTGGCTGCTGGGGGCGTTGTACACGGTGATCGGCATGGGCGGCGGCTTCGCCAACATCCCGGTGATGGCGCTGGTGTCGCGCTGGTTCCGCCGCGAGCGCCGCGGCCAGGCCGCGGGGATGATGATCATGGGCAACGGCACGGCAATCATCCTCACCGGCTTCCTGGTGCCGTGGCTGAACCTCACTTTCGGTGCCCAGGGGTGGCGGTTCGGCTGGCTGCTGCTGGGTCTGGCCTGCCTGGTGCTGGGCACCGTGGTCGGCCTGCTGCTGCGCGACGACCCGGCGGATCTCGGCCTGGAACCGCTGGGGGCTCCGCAGCCGGTGGCCTACGTGGCTGAGGATACCCGCGGCCCGTACCGTGCGGCCGGCATCCTCCTGCACCTCGGCGGACTCTACCTGCTGTTTGGCCTGACCTACATGGTCTACGGCACCTTCATCGTCGCCACCATGGTCGATGAGTATCACTTCGCCGAAGCCACGGCCGGCAGCTTCTGGTCGTGGACCGGTTTCTTCTGTCTCTTTTCCGGGGTGGGTTTCGGCGTGCTCTCCGACCGATTGGGGCGGCGCGGCGGACTGATCCTGGCCTTTGCCGTGCAAGGTGCGGCCTACCTGCTGGTCGCCTCGAAACTCGGCCCCCTGGCCCTGTTCGGCTCGGTGGCCCTGTATGGCCTGGCGGTCTTTGCCGTGCCGGCGATCATGGCTGCGGCGGTGGGGGATTACCTCGGCACCGCCCGGGCGGCCTCGGCCTTCTCCATCATCACGTTCTGCTTCGCCATCGGTCAGACCATCGGCCCCGGCGCCGCCGGGATCATGGCGGAGCAGGCCGGCACCTTCAGCGTCCCCTACTTCGCCGCCGCGGCCCTCAACGGCCTGGCGGTGCTGGCGACCTTGTTCCTGCCGCGGCCGCCGCGCGATGCGGGGTGAGCGTCGCCGCCGTCGCGCAGCGGTATTGGACTACTCGGTAATCGGAGCAACAAGCTCGGTGAGTTGCCGCTTCTCGCCAGGGCTCAGGGCCGAGGCAGAAATTTCGTTCAGCAGGGCGCTTTTTCGGGCACGAATAGCGGTGAGCTCGCGCCTGGCCGCCAGTGTATCCTCGGCCAGGGACGAGCGATACACCTTGCGTCTGGCTGCGTCGTACTGCTCGACCAGGCTGGAGGCTTCCTCCCGATAGTCTTCCAGGGACTTCCCGGCGTTTTCGCCGGCATGCAGCGGGGTTGCGCCGCCGGATGTGCGCTCATGAGCCGGCGGCGGGGGACTGTCCGGCAGGATGCCGAGAGGCGGCAGGCCCTCGACTTTTTCCGGCTGGCAGTCGGCCGGAGTTTGCGCGGGATCGCCGGTGAAAAAGGTGCTGCCGTCGGGACGGACACATTTGTAAATCTCGGCCTGAGCAGTAGCGAGACTCCCGAGCAGCAACACGACGGCGAGAGCTGACAGCTTCCTCATAGTTCCACCTTTTTTGCTTACAGTTTAACCGCTCGTGGCGCTTCCGTCGAGTCCTGGCATAGCATCAGCAGCAGCCGGCGCCTTTTGGGCCGTCAACTCTTCAGGACGCGTCCAACGAAAAACCCGCTGAATGGCCACGTCGGCAGCTTCGGCAACCTAGAGGCTGCAGCCGTTGGCGGCGGTCCGGTGGTCGCTGTCCAACCAGCCTGGCAGGACGGCCCGGACCCGGTAATAATAGGTCGTCCCCAGGGTCCGCCCGGTGAGCGTTATTTTCAGTGCCGTCCCGTAGTAGGCGATGCGCCACTCTTCGCCGAAATCGGGGCTGGTGGCCTCTTCCAGTACGTAGCGAGCGCCCAAGGTCTTGGTTTTACCCCAGCTGACCGTGTAGCTGCCATCGTCATCGGTTGCCGGCACCAGGATGTTTTTCGGCACCTGAACGCTGTTGTTGCCGGGGACCGCGCAACCATATCCCCCATAAAGATAGCCGCTGTCCTTAGCCCCCGCCGTGACCGCCTTGATCCGGTAATAGTAGGTCTTGTTCTGCTTGCGACCGACGATCCCGGTGCCGGTGGCCGTGCCGAGATAGGCCACCCGCCAACTGCTGAAGAGCGGCGTGGTCGCCTCTTCCAGCACGTAGACCGCATCCGTCGTTGCCGACAGGCCCCAACTCACCAGGTACGCTCCGTCGGCATCGGTGAGCGGCATCGTGAGGCTGGCCGGCATCCCGGCGGTGGTGAGGCCCGGCACCGCGCAGCCACGCTCGCCCACCCGCCAGGCGCTGTCCTTGAACCCGGCCTTGATCGCCCTGACCCGGTAATAGTAGGTCGTGCCCTGGGCCCGGCCGCTGATGATGGCACTCGTCGCGGTGCTGACGGCGGCGATCCGCCAGCCGCCGGCGAAGGCCGGGTCCGTCGCCTCTTCCAGCACGTAGCGGGCGCCGGCTGTGGTCGAGGCCGGCCAGCTGACCGTGTAGCCGTCATCGGCATACGGCGGCACGGTGATCGCGGCCGGCGGCGCCGTTTTGGCTGTGCCGGGGACAGCGCAGCCGTTGCCTCCGGAACGGTAGTCGCTGTCTGCATACCCGGTATGGCTGGCCTTGATCCGGTAATAGTAGGTGCGGTTTAGCTTGCGTTTGCTAATCGCCACTTTCAGGGCCTTCCCCTGATAGGCCGTGCGCAGCCCCGCGGTGAACAGCGGATCGGTAGCCTCCTGCAGGAGATAGGTCGCCCCCGCGGTTACCGAGGCTGTCCAGGTCACCAGGAAGCTGCCGTCGGCGTCGCCGGCCGGCACCTTGATGCTGCCGGGCGAGGCGCAGGCCGGCAGGGCGTCGAAGCTCGCCGTAACGCCCTGGTTGGCCCCGAGGGCCACCTGGCAGGGTCCGGTGCCGCTGCAGCCGGCGCCACTCCAGCCGAGGAAATACCAGCCCGGATCCGGAGTGGCGCTCAGCGTCACCACGGTATCCTCCGGATAGCTGGCCGTGCCGACCGGCCCATCCCAGGTCAGGGCCCCCTGGTCAGGGGTGACGTCGCCGCTCCCGGCGCCGCTCCTGGTGACGGTCAGCAGCGAGGACCGCCCGCCGCGCACCGGCCAGACAAAATTGCTGCCGCCTTTGCCTACCCCCTGCACGCTGCCGAAGTCCATGACGACGCTCCAGGCGTTGGCAAGATTGAGCCCGACGGTGCTCGACGACCAGTAAGGATCGGCTCGGACGTTGCCGAACCCCCGTCCCGTCAGCCAGGTGGCCATGTTCAATGCCTGGAAGTTGATCAGGCTGTGCAGCTCCCTGCGGTTGGGCAGCCGCCAGTCGCCGGCCGCCGAACCGTCCGTCAGGCCGCAGGCCCCGCTGGCCAGGGTATTGGCGCCGGCCAGGGCCTGGAGCCAGGTTTTGCCCCCGAAGCAGTTGGCGTCCTTCAGCCAGATCAGCCCGGTGAGGTGGTCGGTGAGCGTGCCATCGCCGTTGTCGACGAAGCGCGGATTCGGCCAGAGAACCCCGGCGTGGATGGCAAAATCCTGCCCGGTGCCGGCGCAGTCGATCTCCGTGCCGGCGCTGTCCCAGCAGGCGGTCTGCCCGGTGCGGGGGAGTGCGATTGTTACCGAAGGGCCGGGATCGCCGCCGCGTACCGGCCAAATGGCCAGGTAGCCATTGATATCGTCTTTCAGCTGGCTGAAGACCCCGCCGCCGTACAGGCTGACGGCCCAGGCCCTGACGGGGTTGGCGGCGAGGCTGCTGGAGGACCAGTAAAAGCTGGTGGTGACGTTGGTGAAACCCCTGCCGGTCAGCCAGTCGGAGCTGTGCGCCTGCTGGGCATTGAGCAGGGTCTCCAGTTCCCGGATGTTCGGCAGCCGCCAGTCGCCGGCCACGGAGCCGTCGCTCAGCCCGCAGGACCCGCTGGCCAAGGTGTTGGCGCTGGCCAGGGCTGACGCCCAGGGGAGCAGCCCGAAGCAGCCGGCGTTCTTCAGCCAGATCAGCCCGGTCAGATGGTCGGTGACCGTGCCGTCGCCGTTGGCAACGAAGCGCGTGGCCGGCCAGGCGGCCCCGGCCCTGATGGCGCCATCCTGCCCGGTACCAAGGGGGTCGGTGCACAGGGTGGTATTGCCGACCCCGTCCCAGCAGCCGGTCTGCCCGGTCTCGGGGAGTTGCACGGTGGCGGCGTAACTGGCGGCGGGGAGGAAGAGCAGCAGCAGAATCAGGAACAGTCGCTGTTTCATGGCGGACCTCCTCGCGAGGAAAGGGTACATCCCATGGCAGGGCGGTTTGCTCCGGCTTCCCGGTTCTTCGTGACGCAAACAAAAAGACCCGTCTCCGTTAACCGAAGACGGGCGACCAGGGGGTGGCCCCTGCCTCTCTCCCCCTGGTGGTCACGCTCTTTGGGCAGCCCGACGATCCACTCCGCCTGCCGACCGCACAGGCGCTTGCTTCACAAAAAACGCCGCGGACTCGTGGCTTTGCGCCCCGGGGTCGCCCCCGGTTTGCTTTTGTTAGAGACACCTAACTGGAAGCTTACTACGAAATAAACCGGCGTCAACTGGCGGGTTTCCCCGCGACGAACCCGGCTCCCGGCACAGAGCTACTCCCTCAGGGCAGTTCCAGCGGCGGATCGTCGAGGGCGGCCAGCTGCTCGCGCAGCTCATTGATGTGCTCGTTCCAGTAGCGCGGGGTGTTGAACCAGGGGAAGCTGACCGGGAAGAGCGGGTCGGCCCAGCGGCGGGCCAGCCAGGCGCTGTGGTGGAGGATGCGCAGGGCGCGCAGCGGTTCGATCAGGGGCAGTTCGCGGGGGTCGAAATCGGCGAACTCGTTGTAGCCTTCGATCAGCTCGTTGAGCTGGGCCAGGCGCCGGGGCCGCTCGCCGGAGAGCATCATCCACAGGTCCTGCACGGCCGGCGCCATGCGGGCATCGTCGAAGTCGACGAAGTGCGGCGCGCCGTCGCGCCAGAGGATGTTGCCGGGGTGGCAGTCGCCGTGGGTGCGGAGGGTGCGCAGCGGGCCAGCCGCCTGCAAGGCGGCATCGATCCCCGCCAGCAGGCGGTCGGTCACCGCCCGGTAGCTGGCCTGGAAGTCGGCGGGGACGAAATTGTCGCGCAGCAGCTCGACGCTGGCATAGCCGAAGTCGGTGCTGTCGAGGTGCGGGCGATGCACGAAGGGACGAAGCGCGCCGATGGCTGTGCATCCGGCCGAGGGTGCGGCCGAGGATCAGCAGGTTGTCGAGGTTGTCGAATTCCGGGGCATGTCCCCCCTGGCGCGGGTAGAGGGCGAAGCGGAACCCCTCGTACCCGAACAGGCTCTGCCCCAGCGGGTTGCGCAGGGGCGCCACCACCGGCAATTCGGCAGCGGCCAGTTCGAAGCAGAAGGCATGCTCCTCGAGAATCTGCGCATCCGACCAGCGACCGGGGCGGTAGAACTTGGCGATCAGCGGCGCGTCGTCTTCGATCCCGACCTGGCAGACGCGGTTCTCGTAGCTGTTGAGGGCAAAGACCCGGCAGTCGCAGCGGAACCCCTGGCTTTCGACGGCATCCATGACGAAGGCCGGGGTCAGGGTCTGGAACGGGTGCGGCGTGTCGGTCATCGGGCGCACTCCTGCCGGTGCCCGCTCACGGCGAACAGCGGTGCGTGGTTCGAGGTGAAGATCGGCGGGTCGCGGCGCAGGATCGCTGCCACCGCGGGATGGCGCGAGAACTCACGACTGATGAACTGCCGCACGCGGCCACGCTCCCAGCCGCGCGGATGGCGGAAGGCGGTGTAGAGGGAAAGATCCCCGTCGTAGAACGGCGCCGTGTCGAGCTGTCCGGCTGCGTCACCGAACGCCGGCAGGTTGAACAGGGCGACGTTGAGGAAGTCGATGGCGTCGGCGTGGCGGAGCACGAATTCCAGGGTGCGCTGCGCCGCCGCCGCGTCTTCCGCCGGGGTGCCGAACAGCAGGTAGCCGTAGACGGCGATGCCGGCCCGTTTCAGGCTGGCGAGCACCCTTGCCGCGATGGTCAGGTCGATCCCCTTGTGCAGGCGGTCGAGCACCCCCTGGTCACCCGATTCCAGGCCGAGCTTGAGCATCACGCATCCCGAGCGGCGCAGCGCCCGGCAGAAGTCGGGGTCGGCCAGCTGCGCGTCGATCCGTGCAAAACCGTACCACGGCACGCCGGGTGGTTGCTCGACCAGGCCGTGCAGCAACGCCGGACTGATGGCGTTGTCGAGCAGGTGCACCAGCTGGGGCCGATGTCTGGTGACGAGCTGCTGCAGCTCGGCCAGGACCTGGCTGGCGGGGTGCGGGCGGTAGGGCGTCCCCTCGGCGCGTTCCGGGCAGAAGGAGCAGCGGTTCCAGTAACAGCCGCTGGCGGCGCTGTAGGGGAGAATCGGCCCCGGCGACAGGTAGTTGTCGAGCGGCAGCGGCGTGAAGTCCGTCAGGAAGGGGTCCCGGGGCTGCGGGGCGCCGCAGAGTTCGAGGAGGAAGGCTTCGCCCGGGCCCTCGACCAGGTGATCGACCAGCCCGGCGAAAGGGGTGCGCCAACCGGGCCGCCGGACCCACGAACTGACCAGCCCGCCGCCGAGGACGATGGTCCGTTGCCGGGGAGTGCCGGCGGACGAAGCCGGCCATGGCAAAGGTGCACAGCGCCTGGCTGAGGTAGTTGAGCGAGAAGCCGACGACGCTCACCCCCTCGAGCAGATCCGGCAGGCGCTTGCTGAACCAGGGGTAGAAGGGGTTGCGCTCGGGGTGCGCCGCCGCGGTCAGCAGGTCGGCGCTGGCGAGCGGCGACAGCCCCTCCTGCCGGTAGTCGGCCAGGCCGACGGTCGCTCCCTGCCCCTGCCCGGCCTGGGCCAGCAGCCGGTTCAGGTCGCTGACCGCCCGGGTGTAGCGGGCAGAAGTGCGGTAGGTGTCCGGCGCGCGCAGGGCGCTCGAGATGCCGGTCGCGGCTGGGATTGCGCGCGGCGGCTCCAGGTGTCGGTCGCCGCCAGGCGGCTGCGCCAGCAGGTGCAACTGCCCCTCGAGGTTGGCGTCGAGCACCCGGCAGGGGATGCCGGCACCGCGCAGGATCGCCGGCCAGCCGGGCGATGCCGGCCGGCGGCTCGCAGGCCTTGGCGATGGGCGGGTGGACGAGGAGCAGCGGCTGCACGTCAGCCACCGCTGCGCCGTGATCCGCTGGCCCGGCCGGTGCGACGGTGCCTGCCACCACCCGGTCGACCAGCATTGCCGCGGCATTGTCCCCCGTGGCGTTGAGCAAGGTCGCCAGGGGATCGATGATGACGCTGATCACGGCCAGCAGCGGCAGGGCCTCCTGGCCGAAGCCGAAGACCGAGAGGATCACCATCTCCGCGATCATTCCCCCGGTCGGAATCGCGCCGACGACCACCGCGGCCAGGATCGATGCCGCCGACCGTCAGCCACCAGCACTGACGGCGTCAGTTCGAGCCGGAACAGGCTGACGGCGAACAGGGCATTTGGCGACGCCGCCGATCACCGAGCCGTCCTTGTGAATGACGGCGCCGACCGGAATCACCAGGTTGCTCACCTCGCGGGACACGCCCATGCGCGGGGCCGCCTCGAGGTTGGCCGGCATGGTCGCCATGCTCGAACAGGTGCCCAGGGCGGTCAGGGACGGGGTGAGCATGTGGGCCCAGAAGCGCCGCACGCTGCGGCGTCCCGCCGGCCAGCCAGGCATAGGCGGAGAAGGCGACCACGAAGTAAGCCGCTGGCGAACAGGTAGTAGGCCGTGAACAGCTCGCAGGTACGAGCCGGCCAGCGCTGCCCCGGTTGCCGCTGACGGTGGCGGCGAAATAGGCGAACAGGCCGACCGGCGCGAGCAGCATGACGTAATCCATCAGCCGGATGGCGACGTCGGCACCGCTCTGCACGACCTTCGCCAGCGGTTCGCCGCGTTCGCCGAGCTGGCGGGTGGCGAGGCCGACCGCCGCCGCGAAGAGCATCAGCGGCAGCATCGCCCGATGGGAGAGCAACTCCGCAAAGCTCGGTACGGACACGGTTTTGACCAGCTGCACCAGAGTTGATGGGGTCTGCAGCGCGGCGGCCGGC
Source organism: uncultured delta proteobacterium (assembly GCA_963749425.1). Lineage (GTDB taxonomy): Bacteria > Desulfobacterota > Desulfuromonadia > Desulfuromonadales > BM103 > VAUL01. Next base: position 282,126 of record CAVVMK010000009.1, on the reverse strand, counting down.
GTCAGGGTCAGGCCGCTCCCGGGAGCCGGCTGCACGACCAGGAAGAAGAGCAGCGCACTCAGCGCGGCCACCAGGCTGGTTGCCAGGAAGACGGCCAGCATGACCCAGGAGATCCGCGAAACGGTGGCAGAGCGGGATCCGGCAATGCTCGCCGCGATCGAGAAAAACACCAGCGGGACGATCGTCATGAAGATCAGGTTGAGGAACAGGTCGCCCAGCGGCTTGATCGTGCCGGCGACGGCCGGCAGGCCAAATAGCCGACGGCCGACCCTGCCACGATCGAGGCGATCAGCAGGAGGGAAAATCGGTAGGTGCGCAGAACTCCCATGGCACCCTCCTCGGCGATCCCTGGCCCGGTCATGATCGCTTACGACGTGGGGTTCGCGGTTTTGTCGGCGGTGACATGCAGGCTGCAGTGGACGCAACAGCGAGCCGGCAGAAAGGTTGGCCCATGCGTGTGGAATGGATTGCCGCAGCGCGGGCACTTGACGACGGTGGCCAGTCCCACGGCCACGCAGACCAGGCCGACCCATGCGCCGAACAGCTTGACCATCATTCCGGACGGCAGCCCCAGTTCCAGAACGACAAACAGGCCCGGCACATAGATGAGGATCGCCAGCCACAGGAACCAGCGCCGCTGCCGTATCCTGGTCAATCCCCTGCGGAGGGCCAGCGCATCCACTTGACCGGGCTCCTGCGTCCCTTGCGCTCCCGACGCTGGCTTCATGGCGTACCTTTTTGCAGGTAGAGGTCGATCGCTTCGGCGACCCGCCGCCCTTCGCGCATGGCCAGGATCACCGTCTGCGGTTCGTGGACCACGTCGCCGGCCGCAAAGACCCCGTCGCGGGTGGTCATGCCGTAGTACGGCTCGCTCTCGGTGATCACGTAGCCGCGGTCGTTGGTCTTGATGCCGGTGGTGGTCGAGACGATGCGGGCGAAGGGTTTCTGGCCGACGGCGATGATCACCTTGTCACAGGGGACGAACTGCTCGGTGCCCGGCACCGGCACGATCACGCTGTCCCGGCCCTGCGACCTGACGGGCGAAGCGCTGCAGGGTGATGCCGGTGACGGTCTCGTCGCCATGAATCTTGACGACGCTGGTCTCGAAAGTGAAGCGTCACCCCTTCGTGCAGCGCCTCGGCGTACTCCTTGTCGCTGGCCCGCCGCTCCTTTTCCGGGACGATATCGACGGCCATGACGCTGGCCGCGCCAAGGCGCAGGGCGGTGCGGGCGGCATCGACGGCGACGTTGCCGGCGCCGACCACCACCACCCGGTCGCCGGGCAGGACCGGGTAGGGGCGGCTGGCCAGGCTGCCGTCCTGGATCAGGGTGACGGTTTCCAGAAAGTAGATCGCCTGCATCGCCCCGGCGAGCTGCTCCCCGTCGACGCCGAGCTTTTTGGCCAGCCCGGTGCCGGTGCCGATGAAGATCGCCTGGTAGCCCATGGCGAAGAGCTGGTCGAGGGTCAGGTCCTCGCCGATGACCACGCCGGTTTCCATGCGCACGCCGAGGTTGCGGACGATCTCGATCTGCTTGTCGACCACCTCCTTGGGGAGGCGGTACTCGGGGATGCCGTAGCGCAGGACGCCGCCGGCTTTGTCTTGGGCCTCGAAGACCGTGACCCGGTAGTTCTGCTTGGCAAGGATCGAGGCGACCGACAGCCCGGCCGGTCCGGAGCCGATCACCGCCACCTTGCCGCGCAGGCGGTTCAGCGTCAGTTCCATCTCCTTCTCGGCGAGAAAGCGCTCCAGCTTGCTGATCCGGATCCCCTCGCCCTTGCGACTCAGCACGCAGGCAGCCTTCGCACTGGTCGTTGTGCGGGCAGACCCGGGCGCAGATGATGGCCAGATTGCTGTTCTCGTTGATGATGTCGATCGCCGTGCGGTAGTCCGCGGGCTCGATCGCCGCGATGATCTCGGGGATGCGGTTTTCGATCGGGCAACCGCCGACGCACAGCGGGGTTCTTGCACTTGAGGCAGCGCCGCGCCTCGGCGAGCGCCTCCTCTTCGGTGAAGCCTTTTTCCAGTTCATCGAAGTTGAGCATGTATCACGAGACTCCTCGAACAAGGAACGACGGCGGGAAAACCCGCCGTCCGCAACGAGACATTATAGAGGTTCCGCACGATGCAAAGCAACCATCGGCGCCAACGACAAAGGCGACCTGTCGGTTTCCCGCAGATCGCCTTCGGGTTCCCGGCAGAGAGCCGGGAATGACCGTCCGGAGTTGTCCTGGCCCCAACGGCGGCTCAGGCCCCGAACGGCGTCGGATCGCTGTTGATGATCTTCTCGAGACGGGTGCTGCCGATATCGAGCCCCGTCACATGCAGACCTCCCTCGGGCTCGGGTTCGCGATAACCCTCGACCTCCACGCTCCGCGTGGCTACGCTCCGACCGCTGATGCTGCCGCAACTCTCGCAGATATAGGCATTCTTTTCGGAAAGCTCTTCGGTGGCTTTGGAGAACCTGTCTGTCATGGCCGTGCTCCTTTCCCCGGGCACCCGAACCTGCTCAACCACGAGGTGCTGCGCCGTTGCTTGCGGATGACCGGTTGCTCTCTACATCCCCATCATAACACAAATGCCAACTTCACTCATTACCGGGGGCCGAGGGCTGGTCTCCTCCTCGGCTCAGGCATTCCAGCCGCCATCGATATTGATTGTCGCACCGGTGATGTAGCTGGCGCCGGGGCCGGCGAGGAACGCTGCGAGCGCGGCGACCTCTTCCGGTTTGCCATAGCGGCCCAGGGCCGTCTGGCCGCGCATGAAGTCGGCACCGGCGCTGTCGGCCGGGTTCAGTTCGGTGTCGATCGGCCCGGGCTGGACGACATTGACCAGGATGTTGCGCGGGCCAAGATCCTTGGCCCAGCTGCGGGTCAGCCCGGCGACCGCGAACTTGCTGGCATTGTAGACGCATGGGGAATTTGTGATGCCACGGGAGGCAGCTAAGCCAGCGCGATCAGGAGGTCGGTACGCAGCCACCTGCGTCGACGCTGCTGGTCGCTGTGCGCCGGGTCAACCGGGGTGCCTGCTTCACCTGCCCCAAGGTCCCGGAGAATTGGGGTGCGTCGTAACGATCCGTTGTTGACGTACGATCACGCACCGTTGGCAGGTGGCTCCGCCCTCCCCTTGACAAATGTTCAAGGCGTGGTTGGATGTAGATTATCGAAGCAGTCACCGGTGGGGAGGTGCGCCATGAACATGACGGAAATCCGTGACAGAGCGGTGGCAGTGGGCCTGGCCGGAGTCGGCAAACTGCGCAAGGCGGAGCTGATTCGGGCCATCCAGCAGGCGGAAGGGAATAACGACTGTTACGGTGCCGACTGGCGGCACGGTTGCGGCGAGATGCTCTGCTGCTGGCGCGGCGACTGTCTGAAAGAGTGACTGCCAAGGCATTTTCGCGACGGTTTGTCGGGGTAAACAAGGAGAGGCGGCCTGGGGGCGCCTCTCTGTTTTTGTGCAGGGACACCAGGTGGTCCGGTCAGTTGGTCACAAAGCCGCTGCCGATGGCGGTCAAGGGCAGTTCCAGGCCGAGTTCCGGCACCTGACTGGCCACCCAGGCGGTGAAGGTGTTGCTGTTCGGTCCGGGGAAGACGCTGTACTCCCGCGGCCAGGGATAGGCCCGCGCCGCCTGGTCAACCGCCTCGATCAGCTGGTCGACCCCCTCGCCACGATGCTCCTTGAGCAGCTGCGGCTTCGCGCCGAACCAGAAGCGGTCGGGGAAGTCGGCTTCGATGCGCAACACCGGCAGGCCCCGGTTTTGACGCCAGCCGATCACCTCGTAGACGGTGTAGCTCGGGGCACCGCTGCGTTTGGCGGCAATCCAGGTATGGATGGCGAACCAGCCGCGCCACCCCCAGGCCGGCGCGCCATAGACATGCAGAACCGCCTCGCCGGCCACGGCCGGATCGGGGGCAATGCCGGCCGGCTCGCGGCTCGCCGTGCGCCAATCCTTGTCGGCGGTGCAGGCGGCCAGCAGCATGAGGGTGGTGGCGATCAGCAGCAGGATTTTCACCGGGAACTCCTTTACCGCCAGTGTAATCAATTGCGTTTTGCCGTGCAAACAAAGGCTCAGGGTGCCGGAATCAGGACCAGGTCGAAAATGGCCTCGGCGCTCCCGGGCACCGGGTAGTGCTGGGTGATCAGCTCGACAAAGCCGGGAGCGTTGACCACCAGGTGGATGTGCGGCGGCCGGCTGCCATAAGGGGCGGGGAAGTGGCTGGAGAAAAGGTAGCGACCGTCGGCGCGGGAGAAAGTGGTTGCCCGCCAGCGGTCATCGTACTGGCCGTCGGGGCCGGTCATCCAGATTTCGATGCGTGCGTCGCCGATCGACCGGCAGTCGGCGGCGGAGCGGACTTCACCCTGCAGCAGGTAGCCCGTACCAATCTGGTCGCGCACCGGGGCTCCGGGGCGGTAAAAAGGCCCGTCGGCATCCGGCGCAGTTGGCGGACAACGATAAGCGCCCGCGGTGGTTGCGAGCGGCAAGAGGCTCAGCGCGAGGCCCAGGAGGAGCGCAACGATACTCTTCATGGCATCAGTATAGCGTAAGGCGGACGCTGGTGCAGTAATCGAACCCTAGCTGCGCATGTTGACGAATTGCAGTTCGATGCCGAAGTCCTGTCCCTTGAGCAGTTGAATGACCTCCTGCAGATCGTCGATCTGCTTGCCGCTGACGCGTACCTGGTCTTCCATGATCTGCGCCTGCACCTTGAGCTTGCTCTCCTTGATCGCCTTGACGACTTCCTTGCCGCGCTCCTTGTCGATCCCCTGGACGATGGCGACCCGTTGGCGCATGGCACCGTGCGATGCCGGCTCTTTTTTGCCGAAGTCGAGGCACTTCGGGGAGATGCCGCGGCGCACCAGCTTCCCCTTGAGGACGTCGATCACCGCGGCCAGCTTGTAATCGTCGGCGGCGAGGATGACCAGGGCGTCCTTCTCCTGGCTGATCTCGTTGTGGGTTCCCTTGAAGTCGTAGCGCTGCTCGATCTCCTTGCGGGCCTGGTTGACGGCATTGTCGACTTCCTGCATGTCGACCTTGGATACGACATCGAAACTGGGCATCTCTCTCCTCCGGGCAGAACTGGGGTGGTGAACGGTCTGTGCCGTGTCGAAAAATCTACCAGAAAATCGTCATCCTGTCGCGCTTTCCCGCAGGCTTGGACCGACCGTCGGCCGGGCGGGGCCGTGGCCTGTGAACCGGCACCGGAAAGCCCGCCGGGTGCTGATGCGGGAACCGCCCAAGATGGCAATTGATTCCCGTCGGTTTGTCGTATAAATTGAGGTTGCTTGCGTAGTTTCTTGCCGGTTTTTCATGGGGGTGGGCCATGCAGGAAACGGTCCTGTTCGTCGATGACAATGTCCTGACCCTGCAGGTGGTCAGGGATATCTTTGCCGACGCCAAGTTTCGGGTGCTGACCTGTGGTGGCTCCGCCGCGGCACAGGAGATTCTCCACGGCGAGGAGATCGCCGTAATCGTCTCGGACAACGTGATGCCGGGCATGAGCGGGCTCGAGCTGCTCTCGGGGCTCGCCAGCTACTCCCCCGACACGGTCAAGGTGCTGATGTCGGCCTATGCCGACCTGTCGAGCGCCCTTGCCGCCATCAACAGCAGCGAAGTCTTCCGCTTTATCCTCAAGCCGTGGCAACCGAAAGATATTGTCGAAACCGTGGAGATCGCCCTGCAACGCCATCGCCTGATTAAATCGATGCGCCAGGAGAACGAGGCTATTCTGTGTTCGCTCGCCCAGGCCATCGAGCTCAAGGACAAGTCGACCCGCGGCCACTGTGACCGGGTGGCCGTCTATGCCCTGACGCTTGCCGATGCACTCGGCATCTCCAAGGTCCTGCAGCGCGAGATCAAATTCGGCAGTTGGCTGCACGACTGCGGCAAGATCGGCATCGCCGAGGAGATTCTCTACGGCCCGGCTCCGCTCAGCAAGGCCGAGTTCGAGATCATGAAGCAACACTCCACCCTTGGGGCCGATGTCGCCGCCAAGGCCAACCTCTCGGAGGTGGCTCGCAATATTGTTCATTACCACCACGAATATTACGATGGCAACGGTTATCCGTCCGGCCTCGAGGGGGAGCATATTCCAATCGAGGCGCGCATCGTCGCCGTGGCGGATGTCTTCGATGCCCTTACCAGCGACCGACCGTATCGCTCCAACTATCCGAGGGAACAGGCCGTCGAAATTCTTAAATCGTTGAGCGGCACGGTGCTCGATCCCAGCCTGGTCACGCTGTTCCTCGAGATTCTCGAGCAGCGCCCGGATTTTCCCCTGCAGGCACCAGTCTGACCAGGCTGCGTTGACGGACCGGGAGGCAGACATGCTGATCACCATCGAATACTGCAACCAGTGAGGCTATCGCGATCGCGCCGCCAGTCTGGCGGCCAAATTTGAACAAGCGTTATCCGCGGAAGTGAAGCTGCTGCCGTCGAGCGGCGGGGTTTTCGAGGTTACGGTCGGCGACCGGCTGGTTTATTCGAAGAAGCGCACCGGCATGTTCCCCGATGAAGCCGGGCTCGTGAAGCAGATCCGCGGGGATTGAGCCGTTCTGTTCACTCCCGGGAGGCGCCGCCGGCAGGTTCGCGGCCGGCGGTTCGGCGGGGGGCCTGCCGTGGTCGGAGCAGGACAGCGTTGGCTCCGTGCCGGCAACATAGTGTTCGACCCGCTGTTCCGGGCACTCCGCCGTAGCCAGAGATTCGGTTCGCGGGTCGATGGCTCACGGTCACGACGGTCTCCGGTTCCGGAAAATCGACGGCCGGCTGCTTCGCCAGGGCCTTTCGCATGAAGCGCTCCCAGATCGGTGCGGCGACCGCCCCGCCGGTAAAACCTTTCCCTCCCGGTTGCGGCGTGTCGTGCCCCACCCAGACGCCGGTGATGAGCTGCGGGGTATAGCCGATGAACCAGGCATCCCGGTAGTCGTCGGTGGTGCCGGTCTTGCCGGCGGCCGGCCGTTCGCCGGCGAACTTCTTCAGGGCGCTGGCCGTGCCGTAGGTCAGGACATCCTTCAGCATCTGGGTGGTGACGTAAGGCGGTCGCCGGCGACAGGACCGCCGCGGTTTCCGGCGGGATTTCCGACCAGGCGCGCTGCCGGCGGTCGCAGATGCGGAGGATCGTCCGCGCTTTGGGCTGCAATCCCGCCGTTGGCCAGGGGGGTGTAGGCCAGCACCAGGTCGTTCAGGGTGACCTCGTCGGTGCCCAGGGCCAGGGAGAGATCGTTGGGGGTGCGCAGGGGCAGCCCCAGTCCCCTGGCGAAATCGACGAAATACGGGACGCCGATGGTGTCGAGCAGCTTGACGGTGATGACATTGTTGGAGTGGGCCAGGGCCTCGCCGCAGGGTCAGCGTGCCATGTCTCTCCCGCCGTAGTTGTGCGGCGTCCAGTCCTGACCGTTGCCCCGGTTGTAGGCGACCGGGGTATCGTCCCAGAGGCTGCCGGCGGTTATCCCCTGTTCCAGGGCCGCGGCGTAGATCAGCGGCTTGATGGCCGAGCCGGGCTGGCGCTGGGCGAAAAAGGCGCGGTTATAGCTGCTCTGGGCGAAATCGACGCCGCCGACGACCGCCAGCACATCCCCGCTCCGCGGATCGAGACAGAGCAAGGCCCCCTGCAGCTCGGGGGCCAGCTGCTGGACCCCTTCGCGCAACGTCTTTTCCGCCAGTTTCTGCAGGTCGAGGTCCAGGGCCGCCGTGACCTCCAGCCCCCCCTGCTCGATGACCTCCGGTCCGTACCATTCGATCAGCTTGCGGCGGACATGGGCCAGGTACTGCGGCGCCTGTCCCGGCTTGACGGCCGTGACCGGCTCGGCCCGCAACTGCTGCTCCTGGCGGGGGGTGATCATCTTCAGCTCCGCCATGCGCGCCAGCACCGTGTTGCGGCGCTGGCGACCGTCGGCCGGCTTGCCCAGCGGATTGTAGCGGCCGGGGTTTTTCGGCACGCCGGCCAGCACGGCGCACTCGGCATCGCTCAATTCCTCCGGGTTCTTGTCGAAATAGAGCCGGGCCGCCTGGGCGATCCCCCAGGCGCCGTTGCCGAAGTAGATCTCGTTGAAGTACATCTCCAGGATCTGCTGCTTGGTGTACTTCTTTTCGTACTCCAGGGCCAGCAGCCCTTCCTGGACCTTGCGGTCGATGGTCTTCTCCGCGGAAAGATGCCTGTTCTTGACCAGCTGCTGGGTGATGGTCGACCCGCCCTCGGCCAGTCGCCCCTTGACCACGTCCTTGACCAGCGCCCGGGCGATGCCGCGCAGGTCGATGCCGCCGTGCTCGTAAAAGCGGGCGTCCTCGATGGCGACCACCGCGTTCTGCAGGAACCGGGGGATGCGGTCGAGGGTGACCCAGTAACGGGTTTCCGGGAGGAGCCGCCCGGCGAAACGCTCATGACGGTCGGATACCCTGATCGAGCTGTAATTGGCTGGCAAGGCGGGGTAGGTGGCCAAGGGTTCCTCGGCCCAGCTGAAAGGAGTGAAGCTCAGGAGCAGCAGAAACAGGCTTGCGAGAAAAAGGGTCGAACGGTGCATGGGAGAGGCCAGTCGGGGAACCCCTGAAAAAATCGAACCATACGGGAAAGTCATCATAACGCTTTCACCGGCCCCTGCCAACCGGAAGGCTCAACGGGTTCGATCTTCGTGACGGTGGGAGAGGCAGCGCGAGCCGTCGGTTCAATGACTCGGCGCGTGATCTCCCCGGTCCGGAGGGGCACCGTTCCTCGCTTGTCGGCCAAGCCCGGCATAGAGCAGAGCGACCGGCGCGTCAACGCCGGTCGCTCTGCTCCACAGGTGCTTCGGAACCGCTTCGCGCCTAGTGGCCGGCGCCCAGCAGGATCGTTTCTAAAATCCGCCCGGCCAGGGCATTCTGACCAGCGGCGTCCTGGTTCTCCAGCCTGGTTGCCGCGCTGCTGGCTTGCGACGGAAGCTTGGCGCCGTTTTTCGGCTTCTTGAAAATGAGATTGCGGGTGGCGACCGCCTGATTCCCCGCCTCGTCGGTGGCCGTGACGGTGATGGCGTGCGGTCCTTTCCCGGCCAGGGTGATGCGCTTGTTGAATTTTCCGTTGACGACCTTGGCTTTGAACTTCTTGCCGTCCACGGTCAAGGTGACCTTGACGTCGCTGAGGGCGTCGGCGACCTTGCCTTTCACAACCGTGACGCGGCTTCTGACGATCTTGTCCTCGACGGGTCTGGTGATCGCCACGGAGGGGCTGTCGTTATCGAAGACCACGGTGCGCTTGGCATCACTGACGGCTCCCGAGGGGGTTACCGACTTGATGTCGAGAGTGTTGATCCCCGGTTCGAGATAGACGCTCGCGCTGAAGTCCGTGCCGCTGAGGGAGGCCACCTGGGGAGGGCCGTCGTTGACGCTGACGGTCACCGTGGAATTCGCGTCGACAGTGCCCTCGATGGCGACGATCTCCTGGGCGGAGACCAGGTTGTCCGCCGGGGCCGTGATCGACAGTGTCGGCGCGCCGGTCGCGTAGGTAACGGTGCGGGACTTGGTCGTGCTGTTCCCCGCGGCGTCGGTGGCGACGACCGTGATGGTGTTGCTGCCGGCGACCAGTTCGATCGCCGTGCTGAAGTTGCCGGTGCCATCAAACGGGACGTTGCTGCCGTTGACGGTAACCGCCTGCAGCGCGACGTTGTCGCTGGCGTTGCCGCTGACGTTGAGGGTCGGGTTGTTGGTCACCGTGCCGTCGGCCAGCATGGAGATGGTCAGCGTCGGGTTCACGGTGTCGGCCACGGTCGTGATGACGGTCACCGCGGCGCTGCGGCTGGCGGAGACGTTGCCGGCGGCGTCCCTGGCCCAGGCGTAGAAGGTGACGTTGCCCTCGCCCGGGGCGGTGACGCTGGTCGGCTTGGCGGCGCTCCAGCCGGCGGCGGAGGCGGCCGGGGCGGCGGCGCTGGTGGTGACCAGGTAGCCGGTGACGGCGACGTTGTCGCTGGCGGTGAGGGTGGAGACCGGCACGCTCAAGGAGGTGCTGGTGGCCGGCAGGGTGAAGGCGCTCACCGTCGGCGCGGCGGTGTCCGCCGGAGCGGCGACCGTGAAGGAGTTGGTGGAGACCGCGGCTTCGCTGTGCACGTCACCGCTGCCGGTGCCGTTATTGTTCCCGTAGTAGGCCATCTTCCAGGTATAGGTGCCGGGTGCGGTCGGCGCCGCTGCCGTCAGGGTCGCCGGGAAGGTGGTGGCCCCGCCCATCCCGCTGGCCGTGCCGGAGGACGTGGCGACCAGCGTGTTGCTCTGGTTGTAGAGATTGGCCTTGATCCAGCCGCTGCGGGTGCTGCCGCTGGTCAGGGTGACCGAAACCGTTTCGCCCGGGGCGTAGACGGTTTTGCTGGTAGTGGCTTTCAGGGAGCGGTTGCCGTGGTAATGGCAACCGTTGCAACTGGCGACCGTCGGGGCTGCATGGCAATCGACACATCCCCGGCTGCTGAAAAACGACGATTGTGCCTGCGCCGGGGTGCCGGACAGGGCGAACATGCCCAGGGTGAGGGCGAAAGTTAACAGTAATGACAGTTTGCTGATGATCTTCATTCGGGCTCCTCTGTGAGACGGTTTAATATTAAAGGCCGTGACCGGATCTCTTTGCTCTTCCCCTGACGGGAGGATGATGGTTGCTTGCCGGTTGCCGAGGGCTGACAGCATTCGATCTCCTTTCTGTCTTTGGGCGGCCGGGGGTTAATCCGGGGCCGTTCTCAAAGGGTACGGTGATGAGCAGGTTTCGCCGGATGCGCTGAACAACGCTTCCCAGATACCGCGACTCATGGCATTAAGTCAAATAAAAACCTTTAAAATTAAATATTTACATGGTTTTGCACAGGTTGGGCATGGGGGGTTGCGCATGACGATTCGGAGGGAATGCGCAGTCGTTTCGTGTGGAGATGGGAATAGAGAAATGTGCTACTTTCGTATCAGCATGACCTCAAGGGGGGTCTTTCACGACCTAGTCCCGAGGTTGTAGAGAGGGGATACGGGTGCCGGTGAGGGCTGTGCCGGGCTGGTGCGGGGCCGGGATCAGGCTTTCCCGTGGTCGCGGCGATAGAGGCCGATCAGCAGTTCGGCCTCCCGGGGGGACAGATCGAATTTGAAGATCGCTTCGCGGACCAGCGGCTGAACCGGTTGTCCGGGATCGTCCTGCAGGTTGGCGGACACCCACTTGACGGCCCGGCGCAGCTCTTCCCCCTCCGGCAACAGGTCATGCATGGGCGCCCTCCCTCCTGGGATCATCAGCCTTTGGTTTGCAGTTCGGTGTGTGCGCGTGCCCGGGGCTGGCCTGCCCTGCCGCAAGCCGGATCGCTATCGACCGGCACCTGCCGTTCCTCCGCTGCCGGAGTCGGTTACAACAGCACCACCAGCACCACGCCGCCGGCGAAGACCACCAGGTTGCAGACCGAGGAGACGGCGTGCAGGCGGGAAAACTCGCGACGCAGGGGGTGGTCCTTTGGCGTGGTTTCGAAGGAGCCGATCTGCTCTTTGAGGCGGGCGGCCTTGGGCTCGATGACCAGCGCCTGGACGCCGGTCGCCGTCAGCATCAACGCCAGCAGGAGCAGCGCCGGCACGAAATGGCGGCCGCGCACCATCAACAGGCAGGCCAGGGCCACCAGCCCGCACCCAAGCCCCCAGCGGAAGTAGCCGGGGAAGAGCACCCCGACGATCTTGCCGGCCAGGTCGCGCGGTTGGGTGGCGAACAGCGTCGGGGTGAGCACGAAGGTGAAGAGGGCGACGCCGCCGACCCAGAAGGCCAGGGCCAGGCGGTAGAGCACGGTGACGGTGGACATGAAAGCCTCCCGGGTGCAACAGTCTGGACAATGATCAGGGTTCCCACAAAGTCGCCAGGTGCTCGCCGGCCAGGAATGCTGTTGCATACTGCGGCAGCTTCAGGAAGGCTCTCACCCCGGTGCCCAGTTCGATGCTCCGCGCGCACAGGCCGCAGTCGCTCAGGGACTGCGCCAGGCTGATAAAGGCGGCCTCGTGGACCGCCCGGCGCAGCAGGTCGGCAGGGACCGTCCGGTCGTCTTCGGAGCAAGTGGTGGCAAAGGCTCGTTCGCAAACCGTCCGGTCGAGGGATGCCACCCCGCGGCAGGAAAGGGGCCGGACCGGGTAAATCGAGCAGTTGCCGGCCGTATCGAGAAACGGGCAGGCGGCGCCGCGGCGAATCCGCTCCTCGTCCTCCATCCAGCGCACCCAGCAGCAGTGATCGGCAAGCTGTTGCAACAGCCGGTCGATCTCCGCATGGTCGCATCGCTGCCGCAGCCAGTCGGCGATGACGATTGCTTCGGGGAGGAGGGCCGCCACGTTGAGAACACAACAGTGCGGACAGCCGGGACCGCATGCCGCCAGCCGGTCGCGGCAGACCGCTGCCGCCGCCTCGGCACAACGGGTCACCGCTGCCGCCAGGGCCGGCGAGGTGCCGCCCCGCAGCAGCGCGGTGCTCTCGGTGGTCAGTTCCGCAACGAAGCGGTTCTGGTTCCAGTCAAGGCCGTCCATATTCAGGTTGATGCTGCTCGATGCCGTGAGCTTGCCGGTCGCCGCCGTTTCCTGGTCACGACCTCGCCAGCAGGAACAGTCCCACCACGGCACTGACGGCGCCGCCGATATAGCGGTACATGACCGCGTCGGGGAGCGCGCCGGTGACGGTTTTCGACAGCTGTGCCGTCAGCGAGCCGGACAGCTGGTAGCCCCAGAACGCCATACCGGCGCCCCCCACCAGGAGGATGAGGCCGATGATCCTGCTCGTGGTGTTTCCAGGTGAAGCCAAAGCCACTCTCCTGTTCGCCGGACTGGCTCTGCGCCGGAATTGCCGTGCCGGGAGCCTGGTTTTTGCTGCCGGCAACCACCCCTGCCGTACGAGAAGCATTGAACATTGTGCTTCCCTTGTCAATTGTCAAACTGCATGTCAACAGGATAAAAGGGCGGCCATGAAGGCCGCCCTTTTGTCATTGCACGGGGTTTATTAACCGCTAACGCATTTAATCATCGTCGTCATCGTCGTCATCGTCATCGATCGTCAGTCTTGACCGACGTCCGAACCTCCGGTGTCTTCGGTGCCAGAAGGCTCTTCCTCGGGTGTCTTGCCGGGTTTCTTTTTGGCCTTGAGGATGATGTTGCGGCTGGCGGTGGCCTGGTTGCCGGCCTTATCCGTCGCGGTGACGGTGACGGTGTGCTGGCCCGCCTGCGAGAAGGTCACCTTCTGCAGGAATTTCCCCTTGCGGACCCGTGGCGAGTAGCTCTTGCCATCGATGTCAAGCTTGACAGTTACCTTGCTCAGGGCATCGGCGACCTTGCCCTTGATAACCAGGGTCCGGGTGCGGACGGTTTTGTCCTCGTTCGGTTCGGTGATCGCCACGGTTGGATTGCTGTTGTCGCAGAAGACCGTCCGCTTGGCCTGGCTGAGGTTGCCGGCCGGGTCCAGAGACTCGATGGTGATGGTGTTCAGCCCCGGTTCTAGGTAGACGCTCACGGTAAAGTTACCGCCGCTGACCGAAGCGACTTGCGGGGCGCCGTTGTTGACGCAGACGGTGACCGAGGAGTTCTCGCTGACGACGCCTTCGACGGTGAGCCCCTCCTGGGCGCTGACCAGGTTGTCCACCGGCGCGGTGACTGTCAGCTCCGGGGCGTTGGCCACGTAGCGAACCGTACGGGTGTCGGTGGTGCTGTTCCCCGTGGTGTCGGTGGCGATGACCGTGACGGTGTTGGCACCTTCGACCAGTTCCACGGCGGCGGTAAAGTTGCCGACGGCATCAATCTGGACAGTGCCGCCGTTGACGGTGACCGACTGCAGGGCGACATCGTCAGTCGCCGTGCCGCTGACGTTGAGGGTCGGGTTGGCGGTCACCGTGCCGTCCGCGAGAGTCGAGACGGTCAGGACCGGTTTGGTGGTATCCACCGCTGGCGGCAGAGTGACGGTCACCGCGGCGCTGCGGCTGGCGGAGACGTTGCCGGCGGCGTCCTTGGCCCAGGCGTAGAAGGTGACGCTGCCCGCGCCCGGGGCGGTGACGCTGGCCGGCTTGGCGGCGCTCCAGCCGGCGGCGGAGGCGGCCGGGGCGGCGGCGCTGTTGGTGACCAGGTAGCCGGTGACGGCGACGTTGTCGCTGGCGGTCAGGCTGGTGACCGGCACGGTCAGGGAGGTGCTGGTGGCCGGCAGGGTGAAGGCGCTGACCGTCGGTGCGGCGGTGTCGGCGACGGTGATGGTGACGGCCACCGTGGCGCTCGGGATGGCGGAGACGTTGCCGGCGGCGTCCTTGGCCCAGGCGTAGAAGGTGTCGCTGCCGGCGCCCGGGGCGGTGACGCTGGTCGGTGGCGGCGCTCCAGCCGGCGGCGGAGGCTGCCGGGGCGGTGGCGCTGGTGGTGATCAGGTAGCCGGTGACGGCGACGTTGTCGGTGGCGGTGAGGGTGGTGACCGGCACGGTCAGGGAGGTGCTGGTGGCCGGCAGGGTGAAGGTGCTGACCGTCGGTGCGGCGGTGTCCGGCAGGGTGACGGTGACGGCGGCGCTGCGGCTGGCGGAGACGTTGCCGGCGGCATCCCTGGCCCAGGCGTAGAAGGTGACGTTGCCCGCGCCCGGGGCGGTGACGCTGGTCGGCTTGGCGGGGTTCCAGCCGGCGGCGGAGGCGGCCGGGGCGGCGGCGCTTTTGGTGATCAGGTAGCCGGTGACGGCGACGTTGTCGCTGGCGGTCAGGCTGCTGACCGGCACGGTCAGGCTGGTGGCGGTGGCCGGCAGGGTGAAGGTGCTGACCGTCGGTGCGGCGGTGTCCGGCAGGGTGATGGTCACCGCGGCGCTGCGGCTGGCGGAGACGTTGCCGGCGGCATCCCTGGCCCAGGCGTAGAAGGTGTCGCTGCCCTCGCCCGGGGCGGTGACGCTGGTCGGGGCGGCGCTCCAGCCGGCGGCCGAGGCGGCCGGGGCGGCACTGCTGGTGGTGATCAGGTAGCCGGTGACGGCGACGTTGTCGGTGGCGGTGAGGCTGGAGACCGGCACGGTCAGGGAGGTGCTGGTGGCCGGCAGGGTGAAGGCGCTGACCGTCGGTGCGGCGGTATCGGCGAGGGTGATGGTGACGACCACCGCGGCGCTGCGGCTGGCGGAGACGTTGCCGGCGGCATCCCTGGCCCAGGCGTAGAAGGTGACGTTGCCCTCGCCCGGGGCGGTGACGCTGGTCGGCTTGGCGGCGCTCCAGCCGGCGGCGGAGGCGGCCGGGGCGGCGGCGCTTGTGGTGACCAGGTAGCCGGTGACGGCGACGTTGTCGCTGGCGGTGAGGGTGGAGACCGGCACGGTCAGGCTGGTGCTGGTGGCCGGCAGGGTGAAGGCGCTCACCGTCGGCGCGGCGGTGTCCGCCGGAGCGGCGACCGTGAAGGAGTTGGTGGAGACCGCGGCTTCGCTGTGCACGTCACCGCTGCCGGTGCCGTTATTGTTCCCGTAGTAGGCCATCTTCCAGGTATAGGTGCCGGGTGCGGTCGGCGCCGCTGCCGTCAGGGTCGCCGGGAAGGTGGTGGCCCCGCCCATCCCGCTGGCCGTGCCGGAGGACGTGGCGACCAGCGTGTTGCTCTGGTTGTAGAGATTGGCCTTGATCCAGCCGCTGCGGGTGCTGCCGCTGGTCAGGGTGACCGAAACCGTTTCGCCCGGGGCGTAGACGGTTTTGCTGGTAGTGGCTTTCAGGGAGCGGTTGCCGTGGTAATGGCAGCCGTTGCAACTGGCTGACCGCCGGAGAGCTGTGGCAATCGACACATCCCCGGCTGCTGAAAAACGACGATTGTGCCTGCGCCGGGGTCGTGAGCAGCGGAATCATCCCCAGGACGAGTGCAAACATGACCGATAGCGATAGGTTGTTGATCATCTTCATGGCGGCTCCTTTGATGTCAATGGTGAAGCAGAAAATCCTACGGTCTCTTTTTTCCCTCCAGGGAAGGAGGACGATGGCCCCTTGCCGGTTGCGACGGTTGCTGGTTCCTGAACTCCTTTCTTCGATGATGGTTCTTCTGCACGCTGAGAGTGTTCCGGCCCATTGAAAATAAAAACGGGCTGCCGAATATCCTCGTGATATTTCGGCAGCCCGGCTGTCTGCAGGAGACCCTAGGTTTTCCGCCCCATCCTCGCGGATGGTTTAGTATTGTCGTGTATCACCTGCGAATTTTCTGCTCCGGCGCGCAGCAGGCGGCGCGACCCCGGATCAACGGCTCAGGCTGGGTTTTCCCTCCGGTTTCGTCGAGCCCGGACACAAAAAAACGGGCTGCCGAATATCTTCGTGATATTTCGGTAGCCCGGCTGTCTGCAGGAGACCCTAGGTTTTCCGCCCCATCCTCGCGGATGGTTTAGTATTGTCGTGTATCACCAGCTATGCACCAAACGACTGACCTATATGACAAACTTTAAGGTGAAGTCAAAATAAATTTTTCTAAGATTCGGCCGGGGTTCGACTTTCGTTCCGTCCCACATGTCCGCCCGGTTCGCGCCACCGCTTCGGGATAGCAAGGGAGACGGCCGTTTCCCGTCAAAAAAGGCAGTCCCCTCCATGGCTCATTAATTCAATTGCCGCTGACGGGTTGTCGATGGTAAAAGGAGAGCAAGCTGTGAACCACAGGGGTCACCCCTGTGGTTTTTTATTTCTTCGAAAAGGAACGTACTGCACCCATGATCAGCGCACACAACGTGGCTCTCGCCTACGGCAAGCGGGTCATTTTCAAAGACGTCAACATCAAGTTCATCCCCGGCAACTGCTATGGCCTGATCGGCGCCAACGGCGCCGGCAAATCGACCTTTCTGAAGATTCTCGCCGGGGAACTCGAGGCGGACAAGGGCGAGATCTCGGTCGGTCCCGGCGAGCGGATCGCCATGCTGCGCCAGGACCAGTTCGCCTTTGACGAGGAGACGGTCTTCAACACCGTGATCATGGGGCACGCAGCAGCTCTACAAGGTGATGGCCGAGCGCGAGGCGATCTATGCCAAGGGGGATTTCACCGAAGAGGACGGCATCCGCTCGGGCGAACTGGAAGCCGAATTTGCCGAGATGAACGGCTACGAGGCCGAGTCGGAAGCGGCGGTGCTGCTCAACGGCCTCGGCATTCCCGAAGAGCTGCGCCACAAGAAGATGAAGGAGCTCGAAGGGGGCGAAAAGGTCCGCGTGCTGCTGGCCCAGGCCCTGTTCGGCAACCCCGACATCCTGCTGCTGGACGAGCCGACCAACCACCTCGACCTCAAGTCGATCGCCTGGCTGGAGGATTTTCTCTCCCGCTTCCAGAACACGGTCATCGTCGTCTCCCACGACCGTCACTTTCTCAACCAGGTCTGCACCCATGTCGCCGATATCGATTTCGGCAAGATCACCGTCTATGTCGGCAACTACGACTTCTGGTACCAGGCCAGCCAGCTGACCCTGAAGCAGAAGCAGGACGAAAACCGCAAGGTCACCGACAAGGCCAACGAACTGAAGGAGTTCATCCAGCGCTTCAGCTCCAACGCCTCCAAGGCCAAGCAGGCGACCTCGCGCAAGAAGCTGCTGGAAAAGCTCACCATCGAGGAGATGCCGGTCTCCTCGCGCAAATACCCCTTCGTCGTCTTCAAGCCGGAGCGCCCCTGCGGCGACATCATCCTCGAAATCAAGGACCTGTCCAAAGACCATCGACGGGGTCAAGGTGCTGGACAACTTCAACCTGACCGTCAACAAGGGGGACAAGATCGCCTTTGTCGGCGGCGACAGCCTGGCCAAGACCACCCTCTTCCAGATCCTGGCCGGCGAACTCGAAGCCGGACAGCGGCAGCTTCCGCTGGGGGGTGACCATCACCCCGGCCTACTTCCCCAAGGAGAACAGCCGCTATTTCGAGAACGACCTGAACCTGATCGAGTGGCTGGGCCAGTTCGCCCCCACCGAAGGGGAGACCTTTGCCCGCGGCTTTCTCGGCCGGATGCTCTTTTCCGGCGAAGAGGCGACCAAGAAGTCCACCGTCCTCTCCGGCGGGGAGAAGGTCCGCTGCATGCTCGCCAGGATGATGCTCACCGGCGCCAACGTCCTGATCTTCGACGAACCGACCAACCACCTCGACCTCGAGTCGATCACCGCCCTCAACAACGGCCTGATCGCCTACTCCGGAAGTGATCCTGTTCGCCTCCCACGACCACAAGTTCCTGTCGACGGTCGCCAACCGGATCGTCGAATTCACCCCCGGCGGGGTCATCGACCGGATCATGAGCTTCGACGAATATCTCGAAAGTCCCGAGGTTGCCAAAATCCGGGAGGAACTGTTTCAGGGCGAGGCCGAACTGGTCCTGTAAAGAGGCGTTCCGAGCAACGGAAGACAGGTTGACCTGACCATGCGAAAAGTTGCCCCCGGGTAGTAATCGGCAATCGGGCGAACGAGGAGCCGGCCATGGCCCTGCCCTGGAAAGTGCTCGACCGCTCGCCCTTGCCACCGGGGAAGTTCTTGAGCTGCGCCAGCGCGGCGCTGGGGATTTTCTGATCACCCTGGGCTCCCAGGTGCTGATGAACAGCAAAGCCCAACGCTCCGAAATGGCCCTCGGCACGCTCGGCTGCCGGGGTTTGCTGAACCATCCCGCCCCGCGGGTCCTGGTCGGCGGGCTGGGGATGGGGATCACCCTGCGCGCGGTCCTCGATGCTCTGCCGGCAACCGCCCGGGTCGTCGTCGCCGAACTCAATCCCATCATCCTCGAGTGGTGCCTCGGCCCGCTCGCCGAACTGACCGCCGGGGCCGCCTGCGACCCGCGCGTCACGGTCGAAATCGCCGACGTCGCCGACCTGATTCGCCGCTCGGCCGCCGCGAGCCTCGACGCCGTCATCCTTGATCTCTATCGCGGGCCCCATCCCCGGACCGACCGACGCGACGACCCGATCTACGGCAGTCTCGCCATCGAGCGGACCCGCAAGGCGCTCAAGCCCGGCGGGATCTTTGCGGTCTGGGGTGAAAATCCCGACGCCGGCTTTACCGAGCGCCTTGTCGCCGCCGGCTTCACGGTGCGCTGCGACAGACCCGGCCGGGGAGGCTACCGCCATGCCGTCTGGGTGGCCGAGAAACCGCTCGGGAACGGGGGAGGGGTCGAGGATGGAAAGCTTTGATCTGGATGGGCGCGCGTTCGTCGAATTGAGCAACCTGTTGAAGTTGACCGGGATGCGCTCCAGCGGCGGTTCCGCAAAAATGGCGATTGCCGAGGGGCGCGTCACTGTCGACGGCCAGGTGGAACTGCGCAAACGCTGCAAGATTCGCCCCGGGCAGGTCGTGGCCTGCGCGGGACGCCGGATCGTTATTCTTCCCGCGGCTGCGCCTTGGGAGTGAGGCCGGGGGGAGGGACCGGGGCTGCCGGGCCGGCAGGTTCGTAGCCCCGGCAACCGGTGGCGGCGGCATGCTGCCGGTGCTCCGGGTAGTCCCGGCAGTGATCCGGTTTGACAGGCGTCGATGCCGCAGAGATGGCCGCTGCCGTCGATTCTGTCGAGCAGCCAGGGGCAGCGTTCCACATCGTCACCCGTTGTCCGGATCGACCCAGGCGGTATGCAGCTGATTGCCGGGGCCGAGGTCGAGGGTGACCACCCAGGCGAGCAGATCGTCACGGCCTTGCTGCCGCCAGCGCCGCAGGTCGGCATCGCTGACGCAGCCCCTGGTAGGCATCGACCAGGTTCAGGCAGCAGTGGCCGCAACAGCGGCAGTTAAACATCGGGTTCATCCGCGTTCCCCACGAGGGGCGGGGTGCTCCCCGGCAGATCTTCCGGCCGTTCCAGGCTGATCCTCCCCAGCAAGCCCGCCCGCAATTCACGCAGGAACAGTTCCGCCGCGCGGTGCCGGTCGATTTCGCCGCCGCTGACCAGGCAGCCGCGCCGCCGCCCGATCTCTTCCAGGATCGCGGTCGGGCTTGCCGGCATCTCCGGCAGATTGTAGCGCTTCAGGAGCAGTGCCGGGTAGCGGCTGCTGACGTAGCCGAGCGTTGCCAGGGCCACCTCGGTGGTGTCGAAGGCGTTGTCGCCGATGGCGCCGCTGGCGGCCAGGCGGCAGGCCCCGTGCTGGTCCTCCAGCATCGGCCAGAGCAGCCCCGGCGTATCGGAGAGGAGGATGCCGTTGTGCAGGTCGATCTGCTGCGGGCAGGTGGTGACCGCCGGCTTGTCGCCGACCCGCGCCACCTTCTTCCCGGTCAGGGTATTGATCAGGGTCGACTTGCCGACGTTGGGGATGCCGACCACCATGACCTGCAGGTATCGTTCCCCCTTGCCGCCCCGCGCTGGGCACCATGGTGCGGCACAGCTTCAGCAGCCGTGCGGCATCCCGGCGATCCTTGGCCTCCAGCGGCAGCGCCCGCACCCCCTGCTGTTTTTCGAAAGCGCGGACCCAGGCGGCGGTCACCGCGGGGTCGGCCAGGTCGTTTTTGTTGAGCACCTTGATGCACGGTTTGGTCCCGCGCAGCTTGGTCAGCAGCGGGTTGGCGCTGCTGGCGGGGAGGCGGGCATCGAGCACCTCGATAATCACGGAGATGTCCGGCAGCTTCTTGATAATCTGTTCCCGGGCTTTTTTCATGTGCCCCGGGTACCAGTCGATGATCATAAACGTCACTCCGGCAGAAACGGCAACGCCACCGGACGCTTCCCCGTGGCTTGTGTCAAGGTAACCCAGAAGAGCGGCGCAAGACCAGTTTTATCGCCGCCGGCGTCAAATTCCGGGGACCCCGGAACCCGAAAGTGTCCCGTTATCGCCAGTTTCCCCGTGGTCCTGATCCCCGCGGCGCGCGAACTTTACCTGATCATTACCTGCCCGTTAACCGGGCTTTAAAGATTTCTGTCATGATCGGGCCATGCACAAGGGATGCAAAGCACGGTAAACTGAAGAAACAGGGAGGACACCATGAAAACCGCGATCATCACCACCCTCGGGCTGATCCTGGTCCTGGCCGGGGCTTACCGGCTGCAGGCCACGGGGATGGATCACCCCATGAAGAAAGACGATGGTATGGCCACACCGCAGACGATGCCGCACGATGCGATGAAGGGAGCCCAGACGATGATCCCCAGCGATACGGAACTCCGCCAGAAATTGACGCCGCTGCAATACAAGGTCACCCGCGAGGACGGCACCGAGCCGCCCTTCAAAAACGCCTACTGGGACAACCACGCAGCGGGCATCTACGTCGACATCATCTCCGGGGTGCCGCTGTTCAGCTCCACCGACAAGTACGAGTCGGGGACCGGCTGGCCGAGCTTCACCCGGCCGCTCGATCCGGCCGCGGTCGTCGAGAAGGAAGATCGCAGCTTCTTCTCGGTGCGCACGGAAGTCCGCAGCAAGCTCTCCGATGCCCACCTCGGCCACGTCTTCAGCGACGGACCGGCGCCGACCGGCCTGCGCTACTGCATGAATTCGGCGGCGCTGCGCTTCATCCCGAAGGCCGACCTGGAGAAAGAAGGCTACGGCGACTACTTAAAACTCTTCAAGTAAAGGGGCGTCCGCGCGGGCGGCGGCAGCGCTGGTGGCCACCCCCGATCCCGCATGTCCCGGCTGGAGGTCTTATGCAAAGCTCAAGAATTTTGATCCTGCTCCCCTTGCTCCTCGGTGGTCGCCGGCAGCGCCCTGGCCGACAAGGCGATCCTCGCCGGCGGCTGTTTCTGGTGCATGGAGGCGGACTTCGAAAAGCTCCCCGGCGTCACCGACGTGGTCTCCGGCTTCACCGGCGGCACGCTGCCGGACCCGACCTACAACGGCAACCACGAGGGGCACTTCGAAGCGGTGGAAATCACGTACGACCCGAAGGTGGTCAGCTACCGGCAGTTGCTCGATTACTACTGGGTGCACATCGACCCCTTCGATGCCACCGGGCAGTTCTGCGATCGCGGCCACAGCTACCAGAGTGCCATCTTCGTGGCCAACGCCGGCGAGCGGGCGATCGCCGAGGAATCGAAGCGCCAGGTCGCCGCGCAGTTCCCGCGCCGGACCGTGGCCACACCGATCCTCGACGCCTCGACCTTCTACCCGATCAAGGGGGATGAGAGTTACCACCAGGACTACGCCAGGAACAACCCCGTCCGCTATCAGTACTATCGCTGGAACTGCGCCCGCGATCAGCAGCTCAAGGCCATCTGGGGAGAGAAGGCGGGGCACTGAGCGGCACATGATCGAAAGACCGGGAGCGGTCGATGGGCCGCCCTTAGCTTTGCATTTGCATATCCTGTCCGGGCTGCCGGGGTTATGCTACCGACTTCCCCGTTCCGCACCTGGAGAGATGTCATGGACCACGGCTCCCGCAACCGCCTGACCGACCGGCAGCTCGGCCGTTTCCCGGGGGAGACCCTCTTCGACCGCATCGCCCGCGCGGTGTGCCACGCCGGCTGCCTGCCGCGCAAGGAGCTGTTCGAGGCCTGGGAGGTGGCGCGGCGGGTGCGCCGCCGGTTCCGCGGCGGCCGGGTGGTCGACCTGGCCTGCGGTCACGGTCTGCTCGCCAGCCTCCTGCTGCTCCTCGACGACAGCTCCCCGGCCGCGCTCGGCATCGATCGGGCCCTGCCGGCGAGCGCGGCCAAATTGCAGGCGGCGCTGGCGGCAACCTGGCCGCGCCTCGACGGCCGGGTGGAACTGCGCTGCGGGGAGTTCGATACGGTTCAACTGACGGCGGATGACCTGGTGGTTTCGGTGCACGCCTGCGGCGACCTGACCGACCGGGTTGTCAGCCTGGCCATTGCGGCGCGGGCGCGGCTGGCGGTGCTGCCGTGCTGCCACGACCTTGCAAGCGGCGGTGGCGCGGAGTTGCGGGGGTGGCTGGACGGCCCGCTGGCCATGGACGTGACCCGGGCAGCCCAGCTGCAGGCGGCCGGCTACCGGATCGTGACGCAACTGATCCCGGCGGAGATCACCCCGCAAATCGCCTGCTGCTGGCCGAGCCGGGGTGAGGGGTGGCGGTTTGTTGCAACCTGTCAAAGACGGGGACGGAAGGTTATTCCGTCCCCGTCTTGCTTCAGGTCCCGGCGGTCTCCGCCATCAGCTTCGACAGGGTGCGGGCAAAGGCCACCGGGTCGCGGGGGCGGTCGCCTTCGAGCAGCAGTGCCTGGTCGTAGAGCAGTTCGACGTACTCCTTGAGGCGGTCGCTGTTGGCATCGGCGGCGAACAGCGCCTGCATCCCGGCGATCAGCGGGTGGTCGGGGTTGACCTCGAGGACGCGCTGCCCCTTGGGCACATCCTGGCCCATGGCGCGGAACATCTTCGCCATCTGCGGGTCGAGGTCGTGCTCGCCGGTGACCAGGCAGACCGCCGAATCCTTGAGCCGCCCCGAGACGCGCACCGCGCTCACCTGCTCCTTGAGCTGCTCCTGCATCAGCGCCAGCAGGTCGCCGTACTCCTTCTGCTTCTCTTCCTTGTTGCCGTCGCCCAGGTCGAGGTCGCCCTTGAGGGCCGACTGGAACTCCTTCTCCTGGTAGCGGCCGAGCCCGCTGATGATCAGGTCGTCGATGTCGTCGGTCGCCAGCAGCACCTCGAAGCCCTTCTCCTTGAAGACCTCGAGGTACGGCGACGCCTCGGCGGTGGCCCGGTCGGGGCCGGTCATGTAGTAGATCTCCTGCTGCTCGCTGCGCATGCGCGCCACGTAGTCGGCAAGGGTGATCTTCTTGCCGGGCTCGGTCTTGGTGGTCTCGAACAGCAGCAGCTCGGCAAGGGCGTCCCGGCGCGCGTAGTCGTGGTGGATCCCCTCCTTGAGCACCCGGCCGAACTGGCCGTAGAACTCGGCGTAGGCGTCCGGCTCGTTCTTCTTCATCTCGGCCAGGGTGTCGAGGACCTTCTTGGTGAGGTTCTTGTTGATGACCGCGACGACCTTGTTGTCCTGCAGGATCTCGCGGCTGACGTTGAGCGGCAGGTCGGCCGACTCGACCACCCCCTTGACGAAGCGCAGGTAGGGGGGGAGCATCGCCTCGCAGTGGTCCATGATCTGCACCCGGCGCACGTAGAGGGTCGGGCCGATCTTGTAGTCCTGGTAGTAGATGTTGAAGGGGCGCTGCTTCGGCAGGTAGAGGAGCGCCGAGAACTCGGTGGTGCCCTCGGCCTTGTAGTGGATGGTCCTGGCCGGGTCGGCAAAATCGTGGGAGAGGTGCTTGTAGAACTCGTGGTACTCCTCCTCGCTGATCTCGCTCTTGTCCTTGAGCCAGATCGCCTTGCGCGAGTTGAGGGTTTCGACCTCGGTGGTCTCGAGCCGCTTCTCCTTGATCCTCGGGGTCGGGCTGGCTGCGGGTCACCGCCATCACCACCGGGTACTCGATGAAGTCGGAGTACTGCTTGACCACCTTGCGCAGCTCCCACTCCTTGAGGTACTGCCTGGCGTCCTCCTTGAGGTGGAGGATGACGTCGGTGCCGCGCCCCTCCTTGGCGACGTCTTCCAGCGTGTAGCTGCCGTCGGCCTCCGACTGCCAGCGGATCGCCTGGTCGGCGGGCGGCGCCGGCGCGGCGCGAGAGGACCGTGACCTGGTCGGCGACCATGAACGCCGCGTAGAAGCCGACGCCGAACTGGCCGATCAGCTCCGGGTTGTCCTTCACCTCGCGGCTTTCCAGCAGCTGGAGGAACTCCTTGGTCCCCGAGTGGGCGATGGTGCCGAGCGCCTCGGCGGCCTCGTCGCGGGTCATGCCGATGCCGTTGTCGCGCACCGTCAGGGTGCCGGCCGCTTCATCGGGGATCAGCTCGATCTGCCACTCGTCGCCGGCGGGGTTGATGGCGGTGTCGGTGAGCGCCAGGTAGCGGGCCTTGTCGATGGCGTCGCTGGCGTTGGAGATCAGCTCGCGCAGGAAGATCTCCTTGTGCGAGTAGAGGGAATGGATCACCAGGTCGAGGATCTTGTTGACCTCGGCCTTGAACTTGCGCTTGCTCACGGTCATCGGTTTTGCTTCTCCCGTTGGATTGGATTGCCGGTGGGCGGTGCTCAAGGTAAGCACCCGGCCCCTGGTTGTCAAGTTCCACGGGCCGGATGCCGCCACGATGGCAGGGCAGCGTGGCGACATGCAACCGCGGCGGCCATCCCCGGGGATGGCCGCCGCTGTCAACGGTGAAGTTTGAGGGGGAACCCTTACCCGCCGCCCCTGCCGGCCGCATAGCTCTGCATCAGGTTGCGATAGTCGGGGATGTGGTTGGCGAACAGCGTGCCGAGTCCCGCGATGTCGTTGCGCCAATCCCGGTGCAGCTCGCAGGCCACGCCGAACCAGGTCAGCAATTGCGCCCCGGCCGCCGTCATCCGCTCCCAGGCGGACTGCCGGGTGAGCGCGTTGAAGGTCCCCGAGGCATCGGTCACCACGAACACCTCGTAGCCTTCCGCGATGGCCGACAGGGCCGGGAAGGCCACGCACACCTCGGTCACGATCCCGGCGATGATGAGCTGATGCCTCCCCGTCGCCTTGACGGCGGTGACGAAGTCCTCATTATCCCACGCATTGATCTGGCCGGGGCGGGCGATGTACGGCGCCTCCGGGAATTTCTCCTTGAGCTCCGGCATCAGCGGGCCGTTCGGACCGGCCTCGAAGCTCGTGGTGAGAATGGTCGGCAGGTTGAAATAGCTGGCCAGGTCGGCCAGGGCCAGGACGTTGTTGTTGAACTGGTCCGGGTCGATGTCCCGCACGAGCGAGCACAACCCGGTCTGATGGTCCACCAGCAGGACCGCCGCATCACTCTTGTCCATCCGGACGTATGGCTTAGTCATGGTCTTGTCCTTTCCGCAACGTCGGCGTGGCAGTGCCGGTTGCCTTGCTTCCGTAGGACCAGTCTAGCACTTTCTCCGCAGCGTCATCCGGCGGCACTTCGGCCCTTCGCGACGATTTCGGGAAACCCCTGTTTCCTTGCCCTACACCCGGACCTGTACGCTTTTTTGACTGACCATTCCAGGGCGAATGGCCGCGGGCATCAATGGTGAAGGGGTCGGGCGGAGTTAAGTAAGGGGTCCCCGGTACTCAGCCGGGATTTCCCTGGGGGTTTCCCCCGCCTGTCGACCCCGCGCAGGTTCACGGCAATGTGGTATCGTTTATCATGCCGGAATTGACAAGAGAGGAGTCCTGACCATGTCCGAACTGGTTCACACCTCAAAAATCACCATCACCAGAGACCGGGGGCCGATCCGGATCGCGCACATCGAGGGCTTTGCGGAGCCGGTCTTTTACGGGGTGCACGGGGGGATCCAGAAGTTTTACCAGGTCGACCCGGTCGAAGAGCACGCGGCCACCCTGGATCACATCGTCGGCGCGGTCGCGGCTTGAATGATGGGCACCCTCGCCAGCGTGCTGGCGACCAGGAAAATCAGAACCCATACCGAGCGTTTTCGGGCCGATGTCGAAGGCGACATCGAGAACGTCGCCGGCGTCCTGAAAATCACGGTGATCCGGGTTCGCTACCTGCTGAAACTGGACCCCGGAGAAGCAGCGGATGCGCGTTGGGCCATGGAAAATTACCTTGAAAAGTGTCCTGGCGCGATGAGTGTTACCGGCTGTATCCGGATCGAGCATTCCCTCGAACTCGCCTCGGCGTGACCGGTAGCGCGACTTTTTCAAGGGTGGCCCGACCTGGTCATGTTCCGGAGGTCCTGGAAACTCACTGCTCACTGAAGGAGAAAGGAGGCGAAGATGCGCGAGACGACGTTGTCGCTGCCGGAGGTGGCCCTGGTGGCCGGGACGCGGGTTATGCTCGGCGCCGGCCTGGCCCTGTTGCTGGGCGGCCGGCTGACCGGCAAGCAGAAGCAGACGGCCGGCTGGGCCCTGTTCCTGACCGGGGCGTTGACCACGCTCCCCCTGGTGGTGGCGGTCTGGGGGAGGAGTCGGGAGGTCGAAAAGTAATTCCGGAACAGTAAAAGGGTCAGAACGCGCTATTGCTAGCGCCTGGCGATGATCCAGACCGCATGGACGATCCCGGGGATGTAGCCTAGCAAGGTCAGCAGAATGTTCAGCCAGAACGCTCCGCCGAGGCCCACCTGGAGAAAAACGCCGAGGGGGGGCAAAATAATCGCGATGATGATGCGCAGAAAATCCATCTCAGCCTCCTGACCGGTTGTTTGCTGCCGTCCCTTGCCCCCGCTTTTGCGGCAACACCCTGAATCTATGGTCGCAGTATACAGCGCCGGGCCGTTTTCTCAAGGCGGGCTGCGCCGATGGACAACAGGTCACAGGGCGCCTTTTCCGGGTAAACAGGGACGCTCCCCGGTTTTCTGCTGCTTCAACAGGGGACGTGTCCCTCGTTTCTCCGCCGTGTCGATTGCCTCCTGCAGGTGGCGGACTTCGTCGATAATCCGGATGAACCGCAGCCCGAAGGGAGACAGGGCATATTCCACTTCGAGCGGGGGTTTCTCCCCCGTCACCGTGCGCGTAACGATGCCGAACCGCTGCATCTTGCGCAACCGCTCATTCATCACTTTGGCCGAAAGTCCGGGGAGGGCGCGCAACAGGCCGCTCGGGCGCCGACACCCGTCGGCGACCTGTTGCAGTATCCCGACCGACCACTTGCAGCCAACGATGTCCTCGACCATCGAAGCCACCGACGTTTGGTCATTCCGGCCACCGCTCGTCATCGTCGACCTCCTTACCGAAAAGTGCTCTCTAGGCCCCTTATGCCAGATGGCGTACGCTGAAGGTGGAGGATGGCAGCACCTTCCTGAAAAAACCGGAAAGGAGAACCGCCATGAAATCCACAGCCTTATTCTATCATGCCGGGTGCCCGGTCTGTCTCGGGGCCGAGCAGATGGTCCTCGCCGCCCTGGACCGTACCCGCTACGACATCGATGTGGTCCACCTCGGTACCGATAAAGGTCGGCTCCCCGAAGCAGAAAAGCTGGGGGTCAAATCCGTGCCGGCGCTGGTCCTGGATGGCGAGGTCTATCACATCAATTTTGGCGCAAGCCTGGCGGACCTGAAATAAATTGCGTTAAGAGGGGCACAAGATCTGACAGCCCGTAAAATGCAAAGGCGGCCATCTCTGGCCGCCTTTTACGTTACTTATGACGCATCACGCATTTGCGGTTTTCTTCTCTGGAAAAACAGGGACACTTCCCGGTTTTCTAAAACGTAAATAGGGGACGTGGTCCTGTTCCTCTCCGGTTTGAATTAAGTAAGGTGTCCCCGGAACCCCATTCCGCCCCTAGAAAAGGAAAGGCGGGTGACGAGAAAGGTCAAAGGGAAATTTCTCTTTTATTCCTTTGTCGCTTCCTCCTCATACCTGCTAAATAATTCTGGGTTTAACCCATCTAGGCTTCCCTCCATCCCTCGTTTAAGTTTCAGAATAACATCAAGCCCACGCGACAGATCAGGATCCAATTTGACAAAATATCTATTGGGTAAAAAGAAAAGCGCCCATGGTTTTGGCGCTGGGCCAATAATAGTCATGATTGTTCCGACTGGCACTTCGCATTGAAATGCTACCTCTGAGCCAGAAAACTGAAAAGGAGTCAATGAGCCAAACGCCAACTGTTTGTTGAGTTGTCGATTGTTAAGGTCCCGATATACACCACTCAAATAAACAGGCCCGATGATTTTCTGTATCGAGTCTCAGGTTGTGGCTGTTCGCTTGCGTAACTGAGGCCGCAGAAGATGGTGCTAGTACTCACAGTGAATAGCGTGAAGGCGATGATGCGCACTATTGCATAATTAAGTATGTTCATTTGCATGGAGTTGTTTGCTCAGGGGGTGTGGGTTGCTCAAGTATTCCCAAGGATCGCAACATTTTCTAAAATTAGTGCTGCATTGTAGGCTGTTGGCATCGATCGAATATTGACTAACCAGTCTGGTAATCCAGCGGCGGTAGCGATACCCACAAAACTGTCATGTAGCTCGCCAAACGTACGACCTGCCGGGACATAATCCTCAATGGATTGGGTTATTAAATCACCGGGCTCGAGAAACGGAATACCTTCACGTCCGACAACAGGATCAGTTTGCCAATCTTGTCGAAACCAATAAAGCCCTGTCGGATCGGTGAACATAATTGGATTATTTTGGACGTAATTGTAAAGATTCACATCCCCACCAGCAAACCCAATCGGGTCTTTACTGATAAATCTCCCTTCCATTGCATCGTAATACCTGGCTCGATAGTAATACAATCCCGTCTCTTGATCATATTCCCTGCCGGTATACGTATACGGCTGCTTGATCGTATTCTGCATGTCCTTGCGATTGCCGAAACTATCGTATTCGTAGCGCTGGACAATGGTGCCGGATGCATTAGAAAGGGCCACGATAGAACCCAAACCATCTGCATGATAGAAGGTTGGCTGCCCACCCTCGACCAGCGCCAGTGGCTCGTCGATGCCGGGGCCGTGGACGTAGTGAGTTGAAGTGATCGTGACGCCGACCGTCGCATACTCCAGAATGATGTCCTCGCCATCGTAGAGGTAGGTACGGGTCGTGGTCGTTGCACCATCCACGACTTTCTTCTCATCCGCCGGCCGAACGGGTCGTACTTGAAGGTCACTGTTTTAATAGTGGCGCCATTATCGACCTTACTTGAGCAGCGTCGGCAGATCATCGAAATAGAGCCGCTCCACCGGCCGCTCCGGACGCCAGCCGCTGTCGAGCTTGCGGGCAAAGTCCCGTGCCTCGGCGAAAACTCGTCTTCCGACTTGATCCCGATCTTGATGTGCCGTTTCATGGCTGCAACGCCTCCCTGACGTCTCGTTCGAAATCGTTCAACAACCCTTCTAGGCTGGTGAAACGATACGGTTCCTCGCGCGCCGCGACGTGCCGGTGATCTCCCTTTCCCTGCTCGTTGTCGTAGCGGACCAGACAGGCGCCGGTCTCCTGACTGCCGCAGAAAAGACGGTACTTGAAGCGATGTCCGCAACCTGTCATGGGGGAATCGATCTCCCAGACCACCACTTCGATGATCAAACCACTCTTGATCTTTTTGTCCCTGAACAGGAGCACTGCCCCCACAGTAGTACCTCCTGTACCATATGTCATACCATAACATAACCAGGGGCTGCGTCAACGGGAAACTTGTGGCCGCAAAGTAAAAAGGCGGCCAATCGGCCGCCCTTCATTATCTCACTTCCCCCACTTCCTCTTGATCCGCTCCACCGCCTCAATCACATTCTCCCGGTGGCCGAAGGCCGAGAGCCGGAAGAACCCTTCGCCGCTCGGGCCGAAGCCGGAGCCGGGGGTGCCGACCACGTTGCATTCGTTCAGCAGCTTGTCGAAGAAGTCCCAGCTGGTCATGCCGCCCGGGGTCTTGAGCCAGATGTAGGGGGCATCGACGCCGCCGTAGCAGGTGACGCCGGCTGCGGTCGAGCCCTTCACGGATGATGCGGGCGTTCTCCATGTAGTAGTCGATGATCTCCTTGGTCTGCTTCCACCCCTCGTCGGAGTAGACCGCGGCGGCGGCGCGCTGCACCGGGTAGGAGGCGCCGTTGAACTTGGTGGTGGTGCGGCGCAGCCAGAGCTTGTTGAAGGAGTACTTCTCGCCGGTGGCGGTGGTCCCCATGACCTCTTCCGGCACGACCACCAGGCCGCAGCGCACGCCGGTGAAGCCGGCGGTCTTGGAGAAGGAGCGGAACTCGATGGCGCACTTCTTCGCCCCTTCGATCTCGTAGATCGAGTGCGGGATCTCCGGGTTGGTGATGAAGGCCTCGTAGGCGGCGTCGAAGAAGATCACCGCGTCGTTGGCGTTGGCGTAGTCGACCCACTTCTTCAGCTCGGCCTTGCTGGCCACGGTGCCGGTCGGGTTGTTGGGGAAGCAGAGGTAGATGATGTCCACCTTCTGCGGTCGGCAGCGCCGGGATGAAGCCGTTGGCCTCGTTGCAGGGCATGTAGACGATGTTCTCGTAGTAGCCCTTGTCGTCGGCCTCGCCGGTGCGGCCGATCATGACGTTGGTGTCGTTGTAGACCGGGTAGACCGGGTCGCCGATGGCCACCACGTTGTCCAGGGCGAAGATGTCGAGGATGTTGGCGCAGTCGCACTTGGAGCCGTCGGAGATGAACATCTCCTCGGTCTTCAGGGAGACGCCGAGCGGCTTGTAGGATTTCTCGATGATGGCGTTGATCAGCCAGTCGTAGCCCTGCTCCGGGCCGTAGCCGGCGAAGTTCTCGGTGGTGGCCAGATCGTCCACGGCGTCGTGGAAGGCCTTGAGCACGGCCGGGGCCAGCGGGCGGGTGACGTCGCCGATGCCGAGGCGGATGACCTTGGCGTCGGGGTTGGCGGCGGTGAATTCGCGCACGCGGCGGCCGATCTCGGGGAACAGGTAGCCGGCTTTCAGTTTCAGGTAGTTGTCGTTGATCTTTGCCATTCGAAAAATCCTCCAAGATGATTGATTTATAGATTCGAGCGCCGAGAAACGTCGATTTATTCGGCAAGGTCAAGACGAGCAAGGGGCAACGCTGAGGCTTAGCGGAGCTACTGCCGCTCAAGTGAGTTCCGCTGCCGAACGCCGAGATTGCCATGAAGCGGCGTTTCATCGCAGTCCCAACACATCCTGCATATCATACAGCCCGGCTTTTTGCCTGCCAGCCAGGTGGCCGCGCGCACCGCGCCGCGGGAGAACATGTCGCGGGTCATGGCGCGGTGGGTGATCTCGATGCGCTCGCCCATGCCGATGAAGTAGACGGTGTGCTCGCCGACGATGTCGCCGCCGCGCACGGTCTGCATGCCGATCTCTTCCTTGGTGCGCTCGCCGCAGATCCCTTCGCGGTGGTAGTTGGCGACCTTGTTGTAGTCGCGCCCCAGGGCCTCGGCCACCACCTCGCCCATGCGCACGGCGGTGCCGGAGGGGGAGTCCTTCTTCTTGTTGTGGTGCAGCTCGACGATCTCGACGTCGAAGTCGTCACCGAGGGATCTTGGCCACATCCTTGAGCACCTTGAAGCAGACGTTGACGCCGACGCTCATGTTGGGGGCGCAGCACCACCGGGATCTTCTTGGCGAAGTTCGGCCAGCCAGCGCGCGCTCCTCCGGGGTGAAGCCGGTGGAGCCGATGACGATCGCCTTGCCGAGGCGGGCGCAGACCTCCAGGTTCTTCAGCGTCACCTTGGGGGAGGTGAAGTCGATCAGCACGTCGCACTGGCCGCATGGCCTCGTCCAGGTTGTCGGTGATGGCGACGTCCAGGGCGCCGCAGCCGGCGATCGAGCCCGGCATCCTGCGCCGACCAGCTCGTGCCGCGGGCGCTCGAGGGCGCCGGAGACGGTCAGCCCGTCGGCTTCCTTGGTCAGGCGACGATGATGCGCTGGCCCATGCGGCCGGCGGCGCCGGTGACGGCAATCTTTGATCATAGTAGAAACTCCTTGGAATCAGAGTCAGAGCACAGAGATCAGCAGAAGACGCTAGACCTTGCCACCCTGGTGTCGACAGAATTCTGAGTCTCTGCGCCTCTGCAATTCTGAACTTAAATCAGTTTGTACTCCTTCATGATCGCCTTGAGCTTCTCCAGGTTCGCCGCGCTCATCTCGCACCAGCGGCAGGCGCACGTTCGTCTGCAGCTTGCCCATCAGGCCCAGGGTGGTCTTGACCGGCACCGGGTTGGCTCTCGATGAACATGGCGTTGTGGAAGTCCAGAAGGTGCAGGTGCAGCTTGCGGGCGGTGGCATGGTCGCCGGCGACGGCGGCGTCGACCATGGCCTTGACCTGGCTTCGGGGATGGTGTTGGCCGAGACCGAGATCACCCCGATGGCGCCGCAGGCCATCATCGGGTAGGTGAGGAAGTCGTCGCCGGAGATGACCTCGATCTGGTCGCCGGCCTTGGCGAGGATCTCGCCGACCTGGGTCAGGTCGCCGGAGGCCTCCTTGATGGCGACGATGTTGGGGATCTCGGCCAGGCGCGCGGTGGTTTCGGCCGTCATGTTGACGCCGGTGCGGCCCGGGACGTTGTAGAGCACCTGCGGCAGGGCGACGGTCTCGGCGAGCTTCTTGTAGTGCTGGTAGAGCCCTTCCTGGGACGGCTTGTTGTAGTAGGGGGCAGACCAGCAGCAGGCCGTCGGCGCCCATCTTCTTTGGCGTCTTCGGAGAGGTGGATCGCCTCCGCGGTGGTGTTGGAGCCGGTGCCGGCGATCACCGGCACGCGCTTGGCGACCTGGTCGATGCAGACCTTGATGACGCGGTCGTGCTCGTCGAAGTCGAGGGTGGCGGACTCGCCGGTGGTGCCGCACGGCACGATGACGTCGGTGCCGTTTTCGATCTGGAACTCGATCAGCTGGCGATAGGTCTCCTCGTCGAACCTCCCCTGGTTGTCGAACGGCGTGACGATAGCGACCATCGAACCACGAAACATGACGACTCTCCTCCTCGGAAATCGGCGAAATGACGGAGGCAACGATCGGCCAGTGGTGTCACCCGCTAGCGGGTCTTTTTACGTAACACAGCGGCAATGCGTTGTAAAGGCGTATCAGCGCGCGCCCGTCGGGGCTGCCGCGGCCACCTCGGGCGACGGGGCACTTTCCAGCAGCTGTTCACCGCTGCGCACCACCGTGGTGACGCGATAGACAGGCCTCCCGTCCGGCTTCGCCGACGAAGTCGGTGAGGCGTGGTTCGCGCAGCGGTTCGCCATTGAGCGGCGATCGGCGGGAACGGTTCTCCGGGGCCGGGCGACGGTAGAGGTTGTAGCCGAGCAGCTGCTGCCCGTCCGGCAGGAGCGGCCGGCGGTGTCCAGCTCAGCTGGACCTGACGGTCGCCCGGCTTCGGCCTGCAGCGCGGCGGGGGCCGGCGGAGGCGTCTGCCAGGCCTGCGCCAGGCCGGCCCTGGCCCCCTTCGTGGCCGCCGATCGTGACCGGCACCACCAGGTAGGCGTGCCCGGCTGCCGGGAGCGACGCCGGCGTCGCGCCAGTAGAGGCGCTTGCCGACGCGCACCGCCGGTTCAGGCCGGCGCAGCTCGATGGTCGCGACCAGTTGCTCCGGGTCGCGGCAGGTCGGGCAACCCTCGGCCGCGTCGTAGATCATCCGGTAGACGTGGAAGCCGGTCAGATCCTCGGCCGGAGCGCCGTCCTGGTTGCCGTCGGGGAGCGTCCAGGAGACGCACGAAGTCGTCGCCCTGCTGGGCGATCGCGCACCTCCGTCGGGGGCGGTCGGCAGCGCGGCCAGGCGAGGGCGTACCGGCGCCCTTCCGGCCGCAGGCGGCGAGGCCAGCCACGGTCAGCAGCAGGCCGAGCAGCGAGGCACGATGCGTGACGGGTAAGGTGTGAGCAGGCAGATTGTCATGCCGGATCTCCGATTCAGGCTGACTGCCAAGGTCTGGCGGGCCCGGGCAATTTCCCGCTCGACGGCGGCGCGGGCGGTGCCGCCGGTGGCCCGGCGGGCGTTGACCGAGGCCTCCAGGGTGATCGCCGCGAAGATGTCGGCGTCGATCTTCTTGGAGAACTGGCGGAACTCCTCCAGGGTCAGCTCGGGGAGGTCCTTGCCGTTCTCCACGCAGTAGCGCACCGTCTTGCCGACCACCTCGTGGGCCTCGCGGAACGGCAGCCCCTTGCGCACCAGGTAGTCGGCCACGTCGGTGGCGGTGGAGAAGCCGCGTGGCCGCCGCCGCGCGCATGCGCTCGGCCGTTGACCTTCATCTGCGCGATCATGTCGGCGAAGATCTTGAGGCTGCCCTTGACCGTGTCGATGGTGTCGAAGAGCGGCTCCTTGTCCTCCTGCATGTCCTTGTTGTAGGCCAGCGGCAGCGACTTCATCAGGGTCAGCAGCGCCATCAGGTTGCCGTAGACCCGGCCGGTCTTGCCGCGCACCAGTTCGGGGACGTCCGGGTTCTTCTTCTGCGGCATGATCGAGGAGCCGGTGCAGAAGCCGTCGGACAGGTCGATGAAGCCGAAGTCGGCGCTCGACCAGAGCACCAGCTCCTCGGAGAGGCGCGACAGGTGCATCATCAGGATCGAGGCGGCGAAGCGCAGAACTCGATGGCGAAGTCGCGGTCCGAAACCGAGTCGAGGCTGTTGCGGGTGACCCCGTCGAAACCGAGCTGCTCGGCCACCCACTCGCGGTCGATGGGGAAGGTGGTGCCGGCCAGCGCCCCGGCGCCCAGCGGCAGGACGTTGAGCCGGGCAGCGCAGTCCTGCCAGGCGGCCGCTGTCGCGGGCGAACATCTCCACGTAGGCCAGCAGGTGGTGGGCGAAGAGGATCGGCTGGGCGGTCTGCAGGTGGGTGTAGCCGGGCATGATGACGTCGAGGTTGGCCTCGGCCTGGTCGAGCAGCGCCTCGATGCAGCGCGTCGAGGTAGGCGCGGATCGCCGTCGATCTCGTCGCGCAGGTAGAGGCGCATGTCGAGGGCCACCTGGTCGTTGCGTGAGCGGGCGGTGTGCAGCTTGCCGCCGACCGGGCCGATCTTCTCGATCAGGCGCGCCTCGACGTTCATGTGGATGTCTTCGCGGGCGATGGAAAACTCGAACTCGCCGCGCCTCGATCTCGGCGAGGATCTGCCTCAGCCCGGCGACGATGGCGTCGGCCTCGTCCGCCGGTGATGATCCCCTGCTTGGCCAGCATCCGGGCAGTGGGCGATGGAGCCCTGGATGTCGTAGCGGTAGAGGCGCTGGTCGAACTGGATCGAGGCGGTGAACTCCTCGACGAACTTGTCGGTCGGCTGGGAGAAGCGTCCTCCCCAGAGTTTTTCAGTCATGGTGCGGCAGATCCCTTCAGGTCGGCGCGGCGGCGTCGCGCTGGCGCACCGCCTGGAAATCGTGGTCGGCAACCCCGAGGCCGGCCGCCGGCTCGCCGAGCCGCGCCCAGCCCCGGTGCTCGGGCCGGTAAATCGCATGAATCTTGAGCGGGTAGCGGGTGGTGCGCGGGTCGAGCTCGTGAAACAGCGGCAGGTTGAAATAGTAGAGCCGCGACTCCGTGCCGAAGCGCAGCCGGCAGACCGGCAGGCCGTCGAAGTCGTCGGTGCAGAACTCGTCGGTCGCGGCCGCGGCCAGCTTGTGGCTGCGGTGCAGGATCACCATCGAGTGGCCGAAGCCGGCATCCGGGGCGGCGCCGAAACCGGTGGTGCCCCGCGAACTGTTGCAGAACACCGTGGTGGTGTCGCGGACCCCCGGGGTGTAGGCCAGGTACTCGCCGTAGAAGCCGTTGATCACGTCGCGAAACGCCGGGTGCTCGGGCTTGGGGTTGCACTCCAGCACGCAGAGCAGGTCGAGGCGCTGGCGGGTCTGGTAAAAGAGCTGGTTGGCCCGTTCGATGATGGCGGTGATATTCGACTGGTAAAGATCCCGGTAGACGTAGTCGAGGCAGATCACCGGCATGAAGTTGAATCCGGTCGGCGCGCAGCGGAACAGCGGAAAGACCTTGCCACGGTAGAGATCGTGATACGGGTCGATGGTCTCCTCGCCGGAGAAGGGGTGGCTCTTGGCCTGCAGGAAGACGCGCAGGACGTCCATCCGTTTCCTTGACCGCGGTGACGCAGCAGTTGACCGGCAGGGCGTCGATATCGCCGGCGGCGACGTCGTCCTCGACGCTGGCCAGGACTTCGGCATTGTCGGCGGCAAACCGGCGGAGCAGTGCCAGGTAGCTGCGCAGCGTGATGTGCTCGATGCCGAAGATGGTGACGGTGTTGGGGCGGAACGTGCTTGCGGATCACGTCGAGCATCTCGTCGATGTGCACGAACGGCAGGGCCGCCTCGGGGAAGAGCAGGAAGTGCAGTTTGCGCAGGTTGCCGTCGCCACCGCCGACCAGGTCGAGGATCGAGCGGACCATGGCCCATTTCGGCTCCGGATCGGCCAGGCGGCAGGCCGATCCGGCGATATCGAGGTGGTTGGGGAGCTGGCAGACCAGGCAGTGCAGGTGATGCCCCGGGGTATAGTCCAGCTGCAGGGTCTGGTCGACGATGCGGAACATAACGAAGCGCCTTACCGGCGGCCGACCGCCCGGGTCCGCTCGGCCAGCTCGTCCTCGGGCTCGCCCGGGTCGATGAGCCGGCCCGGCCACAGCCGCGACAGCACGTGGCGGGTACCGGGGGTCATGCCGGTAGCCGCCCAGCTCCGCCGCCGGCACCCAGCGCGCCTCGGTCACCTCGGCGCCGTTGGGGCGCAGCTCCAGCCCCAGCGGGTGGGCGCGGTAGTAGAGGATCACGTAGTGGTCGCTGCGCGGGCCGAGGGCGACGTGCTCGTAGACGTCGACCAGGCCATCGACGTGCACGTCCAGGCCGACCTCTTCGCGCACCTCGCGATGCAGGGCCGCCAGGATCGGCTCGCCGAAGTCGATCTTGCCGCCGGGCATCACCCATTGGCCGCAAAACGGCTCGATGCAGCGCCGGGTCAGCAGCACCCGCTCGTCGCCATCGATGATGCAGGCGACCACCGAGGTCTTGATGTGCTGTTTGGTGTATTCCATAGGTTCCGTAGGGGCAAGGCATGCCTTGCCCCGGGCGACGCATGCGTCGCCCCTACAGTTGCATCATTTCTTTTTCGCCGGCTTCTTTTCCGTCGCCTTCGGGGCGGCCTTGACCGCCTTGGTTTTCCCCTTCTTCAGGTTCTCGCGCTGGATGGCGGCGATGCGCATGCGCAGGGCGTTGAGCTTGATGAACCCCTCGGCGTCGGCCTGGTTGTAGACCTGGTCCTTCTCGAAGGTGGCGAAGTCGACGTTGAACAGGCTGTCGGTGGCCGAGTCGCGGCCGACCACCCGGGCAGTGCCCCTTGTACAGCTTGATGCGGGCCTTGCCGTTGACGGTCTGCTGCGAGTGCGTCGATCAGGGTCTGCAGCATCGCGCCGCTCCGGGGAGAACCAGTAGCCGTTGTAGATCATGCTCGGCGTAGCGGGGATCAGGCGAGTCGCGCAGGTGCATGACTTCGCGGTCCATGGTGATCGACTCGACGCCGCGGTGGGCCTCGCGAGGATGGTGCCGCCCGGGGTCTCGTAGACGCCGCGGCGCTTCATGCCGACGTAGCGGTTCTCCAGCAGGTCGACCCGGCCGATGCCGTGCTTGCCGCCGAGGTCGTTGAGTTTCGCCAGCAGCTTGGCCGGGGAGAGGCGCTTGCCGTTGACCGCCACCGCGTTGCCGTTTTCGAACTCGATCTCGACGTACTCCGGCTTGTTCGGGGCATCCTCCGGCCGACTTGGTCAGCACGTACATCTCCTCCGGGGCCTCGGCCCAGGGGTTCTCGAGGATGCCCCCTTCGAAGGAGATGTGCAGCAGGTTGCGGTCGGAACTCCAGGGGAACTTCTTGCTGGTCGGGATCGGGATGCCGTGCTTCTTGGCGTAGTCTATCAGGGCCGGTGCGGCTGTTCAGGTCCCACTCGCGCCACGGGGCGATGACCTTGATCGCCGGGTCGAAGTGGTAGTAGGCCAGTTCGAAGCGGACCTGGTCGTTCCCCTTGCCGGTGGCGCCGTGGGAGACGGCATCGGCCCCTTCCTTCTTGGCGATCTCCATCTGCGCCTTGGCGATCAGCGGCCGGGCGATGGAGGTGCCGAGGAAGTAGCGCCCCTCGTAGATGGCGTTGGCGCGGAACATCGGGAAGACGAAGTCGCGGACGAACTCCTCCTTCAGGTCGACGATGTAGACCTTGCTGGCGCCGGTGGCCTTGGCCTTGTCCGGGATCGGATCGAGTTCGTCCCCCTGGCCGAGGTCGGCGGAGTAGGCGATCACCTCGCAGTCGTACTCGTTCGGTGAGCCACTTGAGGATGATCGAGGTGTCCAGTCCGCCGGAGTAGGCGAGGACGATCTTCTTGACGGCGGATTTCTTGGCCATGAGGTGTGCTCCTTTTGTCGATGGAATAGGCGTCGATGTCAATTCTGGCGTAGGGGCAAGGCATGCGTCGCCCCTACCATGGGTACCTGGGCGAACGCGAGATTCGTAACCCTACGAGTCAGCGTCGTAACAAAATAACCCAACCTTACAGTTTGATCACGTAGGTCTTGGCAATCTTGTCGTGCCAGCCCTGCTTGTCACGGTCGAAAGCCACCACCAGGTAGCCGATGCCGAGCACGATCCCGGAAACGAACTTGCCGATCACTTCGCGCAGGAAGGCGCGCCCGTAGGTCATCGGCGTGCCGTCGGTGCGCACCACCCGGAGCCGCAGGGCCATCTTCCCCGGGGTCTGGCCGTGGTAGCCGGTGAAGAAGACGTAGTAGGTCAGGCTGATCACCATGCTGCACATCCCGGCGATCATGGCCAGGGCCAGTTCGTCGAGGTCCCCGCCGGCGGCGTTGAGAGCCATCTCGATGACGAACTGCACGGCGACCAGGATCACCGTGTCGACCACCGAGGCGACGACCCGGATCCAGAAGCCCGCCTTGGGCTGGCTGTCGGGAGTCGCTGCGCTGAACGGGCCGCGCTCCGCATCGGCGAGGTCGGAATTCGGCGGGAAATCCGCCGCTGGCCGCCGCGCGTCCTGCCGGGCCGCCCACTTGGCGTAGATCAGCCCGCAGCCGGTGCAGCCGTCGCCGGCCGCCTGCTCCAGCCCGCAGGCCGGACAAGTCGTGCGTGCCGGCACCGGACGTCCCCGCCGGTGCTGCTGCCTGAGCGCCGGCCGGGTGATCACCGGCGGCGTTCTTGTCGAACGGGAACCCCTGCCGGCACTGCGGGCAGGTCACCTTCACCGGCCGGTCGGGGACCTGCTCGTCCGGAACCTCGCGGGAGAAATGGCAGTGGGGGCAGATTATATTCATTTGTTCTCCAAGGTTTGCATCTGCAGACCGGAATTCAGGAGTCAGAATGCAGAAGCCTTCGGGCCGGTTTCGGAATGAGCTGCGGCAGCACTTCTGTCTTCTGAATTCTGCATTCGCTTTCTATGCCATCAGCGTCACCATGATCGCCTTCTGGACATGCAGGCGATTCTCGGCCTGATCGTAGATCACCGAATGACGGCTCTCCATGACCTCGTCGGTGATCTCCTCGTCGCGATGGGCCGGCAGGCAGTGCATGACGATGCACTCCGGAGCGGCGTCCCGCACCACGGCCATGTTGATCTGGAAGCCACGGAAATCCTGTGTCGCGCTGCTGCTGCTCGGCTTCCATCCCCATGCTCGCCCAGACGTCGGTGTTGAGGACGTCGGCGCCGCGCGCCGCCGTGAGCGGGTCGTCGGTGTAGAGGATCCTGGCCCCCATCCGGTCGGCGCGCTCGCGTACCGCGGCGTCGGGCTCGTAGCCGTTCGGCGTGGCGATGCGCAGCTCGAAGCCGAACACCGCGGCGGCGTTGATCCAGCTGTTGGCCATGTTGTTGCCGTCGCCGATCCAGCAGTAGGTGAGGTCCTGATAGCGCCCCTTGTGCTCGATGACCGTGAACAGGTCGGCCATCACCTGGCAGGGGTGGTAGCTGTCGGTCAGGCCGTTGATCACCGGCACATCGCTGTAATGGGCGAACTCTTCGACCACGGCTTGCGAGAAGGTGCGGATCATCACGCCGTCCAGGTAGCGGGCCAGGCAGCGGGCGGTATCCTTGATCGGTTCGCCGCGCCCCATCTGGGTGTTGCCGGGGGCGAGGAACAGGGCGTGGCCGCCGAGATGCACCATGCCGGCCTCGAAGGAAACCCGGGTCCGGGTCGAGCTCTTCTCGAAGATCATCCCCAGGGTCTTGCCGGCCAGCAACCGGTGGGGCTCGCCGCGCCTGCTGCCGCGCCTTGAGGTCGCGGGTCAGCGCGAACAGCGCATCGAGGTCGGGACGGGACCAGTCGGTGAGGCAGAGGAAATCCTTGTTCACGTCGCTTGCTCCTTGCTGCGGTTGCTAAGGCCGGCCAGCCGATGCTGCGCCGCGCCGAAATAGCCGGGATCGATCTCCATCCCGAGGAAGCGCCGGCCAAGCTCCAGGGCGGCAACCCCCGTGGAACCGACCCCCATGAACGGGTCGAGGACCAGGTCGCCGGGATTGCTGGCGATGCCGATCAGGTGCTTGAGCAGCTTCAGCGGTTTCTGCGCCGGATGCTTCGGCTGTTTGATCCGCTCCGCGCCGAGGCAGATCGGCCCCTCGTAAAAGTTGTGCATGTCGCGCTGCCGGCCGAAGTTCCAGGTGTGCCCCTTGTTCCACAGGCAGACGATCAGCTCGCAGCTGTTGAGAAACCCCTGGCGGCGGATCTTCGGCACCGGGTTGCTCTTGTGCCAGACGAACAACTGAAACGTGTCGAACCGCGGGTCGAAGATCGCGTGCCAGCGCCCCAGCAGGTTGTAGGAGCAGAACGCCATGAGGTTGCCGGTCGGCTTCAGCACCCTTAAGAATTCGTCACGATAGGCTTCCGGAGCGAACTCCCGGTCCCAGCCGGCCAGGTCGTTGTTGATCGCCCCGCGCCATTTGAACTGCATGTTCCCCGTCGAATAGGGGCTCAGGTTGTAGGGCGGGTCGGTCAACAGCAGGTCGACCGAGCGGTCCGGCAGCAAGGCCAGCCGCTCGCGGCAATCACCGAGATGCAGGTTGACAAGGCCGCCGTCCATGGCACCGCGGTCGATCAGGCGACCCCGGCCAGCAGCTCGTCGAGAATCGCCGTCATCGCCTCGTCGATCTCGGCATCGCTCACCACCAGCGGCGGCACGAAGCGCAGCACCGTGTCGTGGGTGACGTTGAGCAGCAGGCCGCGCGCATGCCCCTGCTTGACGATCTCGCCGGCCGGGGATGGTCAGGCCCATGCCGACCATCAGGCCGATGCCGCGCACCTCCCGAACGATGGCGTGCTTTGCCTTGCAGCCCTTCCAGCTTGCTCGACCAGGTACGCGCCCATCTCCTGCGCCCGCTCCAGCAGGCCTTCGTCGAGCAGGGCGTCGCAGCGCGGCCAGGGCCGCCGCGGTCATCAGCGGGTTGCCGCCGAAGGTCGAGCCGTGGGTGCCGGGCGAGAAGGCCTCGGCGATACGGCTCGCGGGCCAGCATGGTGCCGATCGGCGCGCCGCCGGCCAGGGCCTTGGCCAGGGTCATGATGTCCGGCGCGATGCCGAAGTGCTCGTGGGCGAACAGCTTGCCGGTCCGCCCCAGGCCGGTCTGCACCTCGTCGAGGATCAGCAGCAGGCCGTGCCGGTCGCAGATCTCGCGGACCTTGCGGAGATAGTCCGGAGCGGGGACGTTGACCCCGCCCTCGCCCTGGATCGGTTCGAGCATGACCGCACAGGTCTGTGCGCGTGACCGCCGCCTCGACGGCCGCCGCGTCGTTGAACGGCACGTGCTTGAAGCCGTGCAGCAGCGGGTCGAAGAAGCGCTGCACCTTCTCCTGGCCGGTGGCCGAGACCGTGGCCATGGTCCGGCCGTGGAACGACTCGGCGGCGGTGATGATCTCGTAGCGCTCCGGGCCGTAGGTCTCGCGGCTGTACTTGCGCGCCAGCTTGATCGCCGCCTCGTTGGCCTCGGCGCCGATGTTGCAGAAGAATGCCCGGTCGGCGAAGGAGTGGCTGCAGAGCAGTTCGGCCAGTTCGATCTGGCTGCGGGATATGGTAGTAGTTGGAACAGTGGATCAGCGTCGCGGCCTGTTCCTGGATCGCCTTGCACCACCTTGGGGTGGCAGTGGCCGAGGTTGTTGACCGCCACCCCGGCCAGAAAGTCGAGATACATCCTTGCCGTCGGCGTCCCAGAGCCGGCACCCCTCGCCGCGCACCGGCACGATCGGGTAGCGCCCGTAGGTCTTCATGATGACCTGGTCGGCCCGGGCGATCCACTGTTCGGAAGTTGTCACAGCGCTCCGATTCGTGCCGTGCCGTTACTTGGTGATTTCCGTGCCCACGCCGCGATCGGTGAAGATTTCCAGCAGCACCGCGTGCTCGACCCGGCCGTCGATGATGTGGGCTTTCTTCACCCCGTCGCGCAGGGCGTCGGCGCAGCACTCCACCTTGGGAATCATGCCGCCGGTG
This sequence comes from uncultured delta proteobacterium, assembly GCA_963749425.1. Taxonomy (GTDB): domain Bacteria; phylum Desulfobacterota; class Desulfuromonadia; order Desulfuromonadales; family BM103; genus VAUL01. Next base: position 239,502 of record CAVVMK010000009.1, on the reverse strand, counting down.
ATCGCTTCCTCGCTGATCAGTCGGTGCATCTCGGCCACGGCGATGCTCGGCAGCAGCTGCTTGTCCTCGATCGAGCACGCCCGGCGTGTCGGTCAGCAGGATCAGCTTCTCGGCATTGAGCGCCGCCGCCACCCGCCCGGCCACCAGGTCGGCATTGATATTGTAACACTCCCCCTCGGGGCCGACCCCCACCGGGGCGATCACCGGCAGGTAGCCGCCGTCCTTGAGGGTCTTGAGCAGATCGGTGTTGACCTTGACCACGTCGCCGACGAAGCCGATATCGACCTGCTCGACCTTGCCGTCATCCCGGCGTACCTCCTGGAGCAGTTTTTTCGACAGGAGCAGGGTGCCGTCCTTGCCGGAGAGTCCGACCGCCCGGCCGCCGTGCTGGTTGAGATAGCCGACCACTTCCTTGTTGACCTGGCCGACCAGCACCATCTCCACCACGCTCATGGTGTCGGCATCGGTGACCCGCATGCCGCGCACGAACTGGGAGACGATCCCGTAGCGTTTGAGGGTCTCGTTGATCTGCGGTCCGCCGCCATGGACGATGACCGTGTTGATCCCCAGCGACTTGAGCAGGATCACGTCGAGGGCGAAGCTCTCTTTCAGGCGTTCGTCGGCCATGGCATGGCCGCCGTACTTGATGACGAAGGTCTTGCCGGAGAAGCGCTGGATGTAGGGGAGCGCTTCCATCAAGACCTTGGCTTTACCGATCAGTTCCTGCATGGCAATGACCTCGCCTCCCCGCGCCGGGCGTCGAAAAATACCGGTCAATATATCACAGCGAGCGCCGCATACCAAGTAAAACGGCGCGTCGCCATCAGCCCGCCAGCGCGGGGAAGGGGTGAAATAATGGTCAGTTGCGCCTGGACGGTTGCGGCAGGGAGATGGTGACGGTGGTGCCGGCGCCTTCGCGGCTCTCGATGGTCAGCGAGCCTCCATGGTCCTGGACGAACTGGCGGGCATAGAAGAGCCCGAGGCCGAAGCCGCGCACCTGTCCGGCATGGCTCGGATCGATCTGGTAGAACTTGTCGAACACGCGCAGCAATTCCTCCGCAGGGATGCCGATGCCGGTGTCCCGGGTGACGAGTCGCAGGTCGTGCTCGGTGGCCGCGCCGGAAAGGACCACCTGGCCGTGGCGCGGGGTGAACTTGATGGCATTGTCGAGCAGGGCGCTGATGGCGAAGCCGATGCGGCGCCGGTCGAGGGAGAGGCGCGGCCAGTTTTCCTGGAGGGTGCTGATCAGCGAGATCCCCTTCTGGCTGGCGGCCTGGCGTTTCTCCGCCAGTGCGGTCAGGGCCACCTCCCTGAGGTCGGTCGGTGCCAGGTCCGGCCGCTGCTCCTGCAGGATGACATCGCTGTACGTCAGCAGGTCCTGGATCAGGTTGGCCAGATAATCGGCTTCGTCCCGCATCGCCTTGACGGCGGCGGTGAAGTCCGGAGTGTCGGTGGCCACCGCGCCGCTGGCCAGGTTCTGGATGAACAGCGAAAGAACCGTGGTCGGCGTGCGCAGCTTGTGCGAGATCAAGCCGAGGAATTCGGCCTTGAGCCGATCGAGGTGCTTGAGCTTGCTGCAATTCCTGGCGGAGCTGGCGCTTCTCCAGGGCCTTGCTCGACGGTGCTCTTGAGTTGCAGCAGGTTCAGCGGTTTCTGGATGAAGTCGTCGGCATCGGCCTTCAGGGCCCGCAGGATGATTTCCTTGTCGGCATAGCCGGTCATGACCATGACCAGCTGGTCGGGGATCGCGCTCCTTGACCTGATTCAGCAGCTCGAGACCGTTCATGAGCGGCATCATGACATCGACCAGGATCAGGTCGACCGATTCGTTCTCGAGCAGGTCAAGAGCCGCCCGACCGTTTCCGGCCTCCTTGATCCGGTAATCGGGCAGGGCGCGCACGGCACAGGTCGCGAATGACGGCTTCGTCGTCGACCACCAGGATGGTGGGACGTTTCGGATTCCTGGAGCAGTCTGGGCTGGCCAAGCAGTTCGATTCGCACCGCTTCCTCCGCGGCGAGCGGGGCTGTGGTTGCCCCGCCGCCAAAGTCAGGTCAGATGGTCGAGAGCCGTGGAGATCAGCGCAGTCGGCCTTGGCCAGGGCCGCGTCCGAGGTGCTCCGGCTGGGTGCCGCCGGCCTGGGCCAGGTCCGGGCGGCCGCCGCCGCGCCCGCCGACCTCGGCGGCCATCGCCGCGACCAGTTCGCCGGCGCGCAGCCGGTCGGTCAGATCCCTGGTGACGGCGACCAGCAGGTTGGCCTTGCCGTCGAACTGGCAGCCGAGTGCCACGACCCCGGAACCGAGCTTGTCACGTAGACGGTCGGCCATCTCGCGCAACCCCTTGCCGTCGGTGGGGGGCACCTGCGGCGACCAGCAGTCTTGACGCCGCCGACTCCACGGACCTGGCTCGAGGACGCTGTCGGCCTGACCGGCCTGGGCTCGCCGCTCGACTGCTGCAAGCTCGCGCTCCAGCTCCTTCTGCCGCTCGACCAGGCGCAGCAGGCGGCTGCTCCAGTTGGGCCGGTCGCTCTTGACCAGGTCCGGCCAGGCGGTCGAGGCGTCTCTTCCTGCGTCCTGGACCAGGGCCACGGCCCGCTCGCCGGTGACCGCCTCGATGCGGCGCACGCCGGCGGCGATGCCGGTTTCCTGTACGATCTTGAACAGGCCGATGTCGCCGGCGGCGCCGACGTGGGTGCCGCCGCACAGCTCCATGCTGACCTCGCCGACCCGGACCACCCGGACCCGGTCGCCGTACTTCTCGCCGAACAGGGCGGTGGCGCCGCTCCCCATCGCCTCGGCCGAGTTCCATCTCGCGGGAGTCGACGGCGTCGTTGCCCATGGTGAAGCGGTTGACCAGTCGCTCGACGCGGCGGAGTCTCCTCGGCGGTCATGGCGGCGAAGTGGGTGAAGTCGAAGCGCAGGCGCTCCGGTTCGACCAGCGAACCGGCCTGTTTGACGTGGTCGCCAAGCACCTGCTTGAGGGCCGCCTGCAGCAGGTGGGTGGCGGTATGGTTGCGGGCCGTGGCCAGGCGGTCGGGTGTCGTCGACCGTCAGGTCGACGGCCTCGCCGGTGCGCAGGGTGCCGCTCTCGACCCGGGCGCGGTGGACGATCAGGTCGGGGAAGGGGCGCAGGGTGTCGAGCACCTGCAGATGGGCGGCTGCCGCTGGAGATGGTGCCGGTGTCGCCGACCTGGCCGCCGGAGGCGCCGTAGAACGGGGTCGCTTCGGTGATCACGTCGACCTGGTCGCCGGCCTGGGCCGCATCGGCCACCGGCGCCGCCTTCGCAGCAGGGCGGTGACCACCGAGTAGTCGGCTGTGCTTGCCGTAGCCGGTGAAACTGCTGCGCAGCCCGCGGGTGTGCAGGGTCTTGTAGATCTCGGCAATCCCCTCCTCGCCGGAGCCTTTCCAGTGTTCGCGCGCCTGGGCGCGCTGCCGCTCCATGCAGGTCTCGAAGCCGGCTTCGTCGATGGTGAACCCTTCGGCGCCGACGATGTCGGCGGTCAGGTCGACCGGGAAGCCGTAGGTGTCGTAGAGCTGGAAGAGCGTGTCGCCGGGGATGACGGTCTGCTGCTCGCGCTTGAGGCCGGTCACCGCCTCGTTGAGGATCGCCAGGCCGCGGTCGAGGGTCTCGGCGAAGCGCTCCTCTTCGGCGCGAACCACCTTCTTGACGTACTCCTCGCGCTCGCCAAGTTCCGGGTAGGCCTCGCCCATCATGTCGCGCACCGCGTCGACCATCCGGTAGAGCACCGGCTCGGCGAAGCCGAGCATCTTGGCGTGGCGGGCGGCGCGGCGCATGATGCGGCGCAGCACGTAGCCGCGCCCCTCGTTGCTGGGCAGGGCGCCGTCGCAGATCAGGAAGGTGATGGCCCGGGCAGTGGTCGGCGATGACCCGCATCGAGACGTCGTCCTTGTCGTTGTCGCCGGTAGCGCTTGCCGGAGAGCTTTTCGATGTGGCGGATGATCCCCTGCAGCAGGTCGGTGTCGTAGTTGGAGGTCACCCCCTGCATGACCGTGGTGATCCGCTCCAGCCCCATGCCGGTATCGACCGCCGGCTTGGGGAGCGGGGTCAGGGTGCCGTCGGCGGAGCGGTTGAACTGCATGAAGACGTTGTTCCAGATCTCCATGTAGCGGTCGCAGTCGCAGCCGACCGTGCAGTTCGGGCTCGCCGCAGCCGACCTCGGGGCCGTTGTCCCAGAAGATCTCGGTGCAGGGCCCGCAGGGACCGGTATCGCCCATGGACCAGAAATTGTCCTTTTCGCCGAAGCGGTAAGATCCGCTCGCGCGGCACCCCTTCCTGCTCGATGCCAGATGTCGGCGGCCTCGTCGTCGTCGGTGTAGACCGTGACGTACAGGCGGCTCTTGTCGAGCTTCAGTCTCGACGGTCAGAAATTCCCAGGCGAAGGCGATCGCCTCTTTCTTGAAATAGTCGCCGAAGGAGAAGTTGCCGAGCATCTCGAAGAAGGTGTGGTGGCGGGCGGTCCGGCCGACATTCTCCAGGTCGTTGTGCTTGCCGCCGGCGCGCACGCACTTCTGCGACGAGGCGGCCCGGTACGTAGCCGCGATTCTCCATGCCGAGGAAGCAGTCCTTGAACTGGTTCATCCCGGCGTTGGTGAAGAGCAGGGTCGGGTCGTTGTGCGGGATCAGCGACGACGAGGCGACGACCGTGTGGCCGCGCTGGGCGAAGTAGTCGAGGAAGCGCTGGCGGATCTGGCTGCCGGTCAGATTGGCGTGGGTCATCGATCGTTCCGTTTCAGTGTCGGTCAGGATGCGGTCGAGGGAGAACCCCCGCCGTTGCAGGAAATTCACCACCCGGCGGCGCTCTCCGGTCAGTGGCCGCGGCGTAATCGAAGGCAGCGAAGCGCCGGGACACCAGGTCGTGCAGCGCGGCGGCCTCCGCGCCGGCCGCCTGCTGCGGCCGAGGTGACCGCCGTGAATCAGCTCCTCGGCGAAGTCCCCGGCGCCGCAACTCCATGGTCAGGCGCGGACCGGCCGCGCGACCGGCCGTCCAGCAGCATCCGGGTCAGCCGTTCGGCGTAGCGGGCATCGTCGAGGTAGCCGAGTTCGTGGCCGCGGGCGATGGCCGCGTTCGACCGCGGCCGGGTCGAACCCTTTGTCGAGAAGCCGGCGCTGCAACTCCGTCGCTGCCGTAGTCGCGGCGGGTCAGCAGCCGCAAGGCGGCGGCCCAGGGATCGACCGGAGTCTCCGGCTACTCCGGTCTTTCGGGTCACTGCCCATCTTCTCGAAAGCGTCCCAGGAGAGGTCGGAAGTCGATGAGACCCCGGAAATCTTGAGCTTGAAGTCATCCGGGTTGGAGGCCTGGCGCAGGGCCTCCTCGAAGGTGATCAGCTTGTTTTTGAGCAGCACCATCAGCGACTGGTCGAAGGTCTGCATGCCGTAGGCTTCGAAGCCCTGCTGGATGGCATCGGGGATCAGCTTGGTCTTGTCCTTGTCGTCGATCAGCTCGCGCACGCGGGCGGTCGCCACCATGACCTCGACGGCCGGCACGCGGCCCTTGCCGTCGGCCCGCGGGACCAGGCGCTGGGAGATGACCCCCTTGAGCACCGCCGGCCAGCTGGATGCGGACCTGCCGCTGCTGGAACGGCGGGAAGACCGAGATGATGCGGTTGATGGTCTCGGCGGCATCGACGGTGTGCAGGGTGGACAGGACCAGATGGCCGGTCTCGGCGGCGGTCAGGGCGGTTTCGATGGTCTCGTGGTCACGCATCTCGCCGACCAGGATCACGTCGGGATCCTGGCGCAGGGCGCTTTTCAGCGCCACCTGGAAGCCCATGGTATCGGACCCGACCTCACGCTGGTTGATGATGCTCTTCTTGTCGCGATGCAGGAATTCGATCGGGTCCTCGATGGTGACGATATGGGTCTTGCGGTTGGTGTTGATGTAGTCGATCATCGCCGCCAGGGTGGTTGATTTGCCGGAGCCGGTGGCGCCGGTGACCAGGATCAGGCCGCGCTCGGCCATCGCCAGCTTCTTGATGACCGGCGGCAGGGTCAGCTCGTCGATCCCCTTGATGTCGAAGGGGATGGCCCGGAAGACCAGGGAGATCGAGCCGCGCTGGGAGAAGACGTTGACGCGGAAGCGCCCCAGGCCGGGCACGCCGTAGGCCAGGTCGACCTCGCGGGCCTTCTCGAAGCGTTCGCGCTGCATCTCGTTCATGATCTGCTCGCAGACACTCTCGGCGAATTCCTGAGGTGACGCGCGGCGCGTTGGGCGAGCGGGCGCAGGGTGCCGTCGATCCGGTAGATCGGCGGCAGCCCGACCTTGAGATGGATGTCGGAGGCGTTTCCCTTCAGGCCGATGGAGAGAATCTCGTTCAGGTCCATGATCTACGCCTTCTTCGCTTGTTTCACGGGACGGGCCGTCAGGCCGTAATGTTCGAGGACCTTGGCCTCGATTGCCCGGGCGATCTCGGGGTGTTCGGCCAGGTACTGCTTGGCGTTCTCGCGCCCCTGGCCGATCCGTTCGCCGCCGTAGGAGAACCAGGCGCCGCTCTTCTCGATGATGTTGCTGGCGGCGCCGAGATCGACCAGGTCCCCTTCCCAGGAGATGCCGGTGCCGTACATGATGTCGAACTCGGCCTCCTTGAAGGGCGGGGCGACCTTGTTCTTGACCACCTTGACCCGGGTGCGGTTGCCGATCACGTCCTGCCCCTGCTTGAGCGAGGCGATGCGGCGGATATCCATGCGCACCGAGGCGTAGAACTTGAGGGCGTTGCCGCCGGTGGTGGTTTCCGGGTTGCCGAACATGACGCCGATCTTCATGCGGATCTGGTTGATGAAGATGACGCAGCAGTTCGACTTGCTGATGGTCGCGGTCAGTTTGCGCAGCGCCTGGGACATCAGCCGGGCCTGCAGCCCCATGTGGGAGTCGCCCATCTCCCCTTCGATCTCGGCCTTGGGCACCAGGGCCGCCACCGAGTCGACCACCAGAACGTCGATGGCGCCGCTGCGCACCAGGGTCTCGGCGATCTCCAGGGCCTGCTCGCCGGTATCCGGCTGGGAGACCAGCAGATCGTCGGTCTTGACCCCGAGCTTGCGGGCATAGCCGATGTCCAGGGCGTGCTCGGCATCGATAAAGGCGGCAATCCCCCCGGTTTTCTGGGCTTCGGCGACGATGTGCAGCGCCAGGGTGGTCTTGCCCGACGACTCCGGACCGTAGATCTCGATGATCCGGCCGCGCGGAACGCCGCCGACGCCGAGGGCGATGTCGAGGCTCAAGGCCCCGGTGGAGATGGTCTGCACATCGGGCAGGGCGGCAGTCCTCGCCGAGGCGCATGATGCTCCCCTTGCCGAACTGTTTCTCGATCTGGCCCATGGCCAGGTCTATGGCGCGATTGCGGTCGTTGTCAGCCATCGTCACTTCCCTCCCGTGAAGATCAATCGTTCAGTAAAGCGCTCCACTCCTTAAAGCGGAACGGTGAAAAGCGGAATATGTCGCGCCCCGTCCGGGCCGCAGGCGGCTCTCGAAGAGCACCAGCTGATTCGATCGGCAGCTGGCCGAAGCTACGCCCGTCCTGCGCGGCCAGCAGCACGCTCAAATCCGGACCGTGCTCACGGAAGCGGCCAATGGTCAGATGCGGGACGAACGGCGCGTGACTCTGCGGGGATCCCGTTCCGGATCGACTCACCCTCGCAGGCGTGCTGCAGAGCACGAGCGGCTGCTCCGGGGGTCAGGCCGAGCCAGACGACCCGCGGGCGGCGCCGGTCGGGAAAGGCGCCGAGCTCCCAGGACATCGACCTGGAATGGTCCTTCGCGAAGTTTAACCGATAGCATAGAAGAGCGGATCTTTTCAAGATCATCGGTGCCGATGGTCGCCGAAGAAGCGCAGGGTCAGGTGGATGGTGTCCGGGCGGGTCCAGCGGATGCCGCGGCAGGGCTTCGGTCAACTCGGCCTGCAACGCGGCAATCGCTCCGTCGCAGGGGGGCGGGCAGCGGGCACGGCAAGAAAGGCTCTAACCGTGGCCAAGAGCGATCCTCGCGGCGACTGGAGCGGCAGGAGCATGCAGAAACTGCTGCCCAGGTTCTGCCCGGCGCTTTCCGCCCAGAGCATGCCGTCATGGGCGGCGATCACGCCGCGGGCCAGAGTCAGGCCGAGTCCGACCCCCTTGCCGCCGAAGCGCTCCCGGGAGGTCGAGTGGCTGGCAATGTCGTCGCCGGCATAGAATTTGTCGAAAATCCGTTCCTCGTCCCCGGCGGCCAGACCGATGCCGTTGTCGCGGATGCGAATTTCCAGATAGTGCGAGGCACGGGGCGTCGTTGAAAAACCCGGCGGCGAAACGGCTGAGGCGCTCCGCCATGGCGTCGACGTCACCGCCGGCTTGCTGCGCACGCTGGCGTCGATACGGACCCACCCGCCTTCGGGGGTGAACTTGACGGCATTCTCCAGCAGGCGGCCCAAGGCCCGTCGCAGGTGGTGCATATCCCCGCTGCACAACCGATCTGACCGGGAACCTCGTCCGAGCAGCACCTCAAGCCGACGGATGTCGCAGAGCGGCTGGAAGCCTCCAATGCAGTTCCTCGAGCAGGGTGCGCGGATCGAAATCCTCGCGGGCCAGGTAGACCGAGTTGGCTTCCAGGCGTGCGGCCTCGAGCAGGTCGTCCACCAGGTCGCGCAGCCGGCGGCTGCCGTGAAGAATGGCATCGAGTGCACACTGGCCGGCCTCGTCAAGTTCGCCGTTCTGGCTGCGTCTGCAGCAGCTCTGCTCCCGACCAGATGACGGTCAGCGGCGTGCGCAGCTCGTGAGAGGCCAGGGCCAGGAAGGTGCTTTTCATCTGCTCGAGGCTTTGCAGCATGCGGTTCTGCTGCTCGAGTTGCGCCAGGTTGTCGCGCAGGGCCGCCCGCGAGCGTTCCAGTTCGCGCAGGCTGGCCTGGTTGATGCGGTGCTGCCACTGCAGTTCGTCGAACAGTTCGGCGTTCTTGACCAGTGGGCCGATCTGCCGGCCGATCGCCTGCAGCAGGCGCAAGTCGTTGCGATTCAGGACCCGCGGGCTGCGATCGAAGACGAACAGAACGCCGAGGCAGGTTTCATCGGCCATCAGCGGTACCGCCAGAAAGGCCCGCCAGCCGTCACGACCGTGCTGGTGACAGACGCGCGTCGGTCGTTCTGAGGTCGACGGAGAGTCGTGGCCGGCCCGTGGCCACGACTGCCCCGCCAGCCCTTCGCCGGGGCGCAGATGGCTGCCAGCTCCTCGACCACGTCGGCAGGGATGCCGCGGTGAAAAGCTAGCTCCATTTCGTGTGTTGCGATGACGCAGCAGGAAGATGCCGCCGCCGGCGACGTCGAGACTGTCGACCACCTGTTCGAGAGTGGCCGAGCAGCGAGGAGAGGCTGCGCCCCTCGGTCACGCCGCCGGGCAATTTCGTTGAGCAGTTCCAGATGCTGGTTGTGGCGCCGCAGTTCCGCGGCCAGCTGCACGTTCGGGGTCACATCGCGGAAGCTGCCGTGCACGACCCGCTGCGTAGCCGAGCCAGCCGAGACGGGCCTGGACGGCCCCGTAAAACAGGCTGCCGTCCTTGCGCCGGAACTGCAGTTCGGGGCCGTCGCCGTGCCCATGCTCGAGAATCTTGCGGACCAGTTTCAGGAAGCGCCGACGGTGACGGCCCGGGAAAGAGGACGTCGAGGCGTAAGCTGGCGGATTTCCTCGCAGGTGTAGCCGAGCATCTCCTCGGCCCGCCGGTTGATTTCGAGTAGGGTGCCGTCGTGGGGGTACGACGAAGAACACGGCGTCGCTGGCGTGCTGCAGGAGCTGTTCGTAGCGGTTCTGCGCATGTCGGCCAGCTCGTCGGCCTGCTGCTGGCGACCGGCGGTAACGGCCGCCAGTTGCCGGGCGAGCTGTTCGCTGGTGTGCCGGCCGCGCCAGGCACGCTGAGAACAGCAGGACCACGCCGCCAGCCAGCAGGACCACGCCACTCAAGGGTGCGAAGCCCAGGCTGGCAGCGCCGCCGAGGAGCAGAACGATGGCGGTCCGGAAGCCGGTCCTGGATGGCTGACGGCGCAGTCGGTTCGGTCATCGGTGCCACGGGCACCTCGGCGGGTCGCCCGAGATGATCAATCGCCGGCGACGCAGCCAGTCGAGGGCCTCGCAGGCGCTGTGCAGCCGGATCTGGTGACGGTCGCCGCGGAAGTGGAAGCTCTTCGACCCGTCTCTCCCTCAGCCGTCGCCAGGGCCAAAAACACCGTGCCGACCGGTTTTTCCGGGGTGCCGCCGTCCGGTCCGGCAATGCCGGTCACCGCCAGGCCGAGATCGGTGCCGGCGGCGCGGCGGATACCCCGGGCCATGGCCCGGGCGCACTCGCCGCTGACCGCGCCGGATCTGGCCAGCAGGGGGGCGGGGACCTTGAGCCAGCCGGTCTTGGCGCGATTGGCATAGGTGACCGCGCCGCGCTCCAGAAACGCCGAGGCCCCCGGCTGGTCGGTCAGCAGCTTGGCGATCAGGCCGCCGGTGCACGATTCGGCCAGGGCCACGGTCAATCCGGCGGTCGTGAGCAGTCGTGCGGTCGCGCGCCGCCAGGGTCTCGTCGCCGAGCGCGACCAGGTAATCATCGAAGGCCCGGCGCGCCGCCACCTCGGCCCGGTCGACCAGTTGCTGGGCGCCTGGCGCCCGAGGCCGTCAGCGGACCCGCACCAACGGAAAATCGACGGTGTAGGCGACCGCGACCCCCTCCGGCAGGGCGGCCTGCTCCAGGCGGTGCTCGACCTCCGGCTCCGGCAGACCGAACACGGTCAGGCGCTGCTAAGGCAGTTCCGGCCGCGGCGGAGTCTCGTGCCAATAGGCGCGGCAGGACGCTGTCCGTGCAGCATGGCGCGCATCTCTTCGGGGACGCCGGGGAGGAAGAACAGGTCGGCACCCTGGGGTGGCGCAGGTGAAAGCCCGGCGCGACGCCGCGCGGGTTGGCCAGCACGGTGGCGCGGGACGGGAGCAGGGCCTGCTTCTCGTCGCGCGGATGCATCGGTTGTCCCCGGAGGCTGGAAGCGTGCGCGGATCTGCTGCAGCGCCGTCGGGTCGAGGGAGAGCGGCACGCCGAGGCGCCGGGCGGCGCCGCGGGCGGTGCGGTCGTCGGCGGTCGGGCCGAGCCCGCCGGTGACGATGACCGCCTGGTGGCTGACCGCCAGGCGGCTCGAGCGGCGGCAGCGATCTCCTCCTCGCGGTCGCGAACGCAGGCCGCTTCGTGCACCTCCAGGGCGTGTTCCCCGAGCCGCTGGGCGATAGCGGCGGTGTTGGTGTCGGCCTTGGTCGCCGTTGAGCAGTTCGTCGCCGATGGTCAGGACCGCAATCTTCACCACGTAGCCTCCGGTCAGGACCGCGCATGGCCCAGAGGGTGGCGCGCAGGGCGCAGGGCCGCGTAGACCCCGGCGGCCACGTCGTCGAAGACCACCCCGAAACCGTTCTTGCAGTGCCGGTCGATCCAGTCGGCCGGCGGTGGCTTGAGGATGTCGAACACCCGGAACCAGGAAAAAGCCGAGCAGTGCCGTCGTCCAGTTCCAGGGGAGGAAGGCGACGGTGACCAGGTAGCCGGACGAGTTCGTCGATGACGATGCGGCCGTCGTCGACCACCCCGTAATGCCGTCCGGCTTCCCCCGCGGCCCAGACCGCCACGGCAGTGACCACGCCCCAGGCCAGCAGGTAGGCGGCCGGGGAGAGCCCGGCCAGCAGCCAGAAGGCCGGCAGCCCGGCCAGGGTGCCGAAGGTGCCGGAGGCCACCGGCGCGTAACCGAGACCGCAGTTGCTGGCCAGCAGCAGGGCCAGGCGGCGCATCACGGGTCGAGTCCGAAGGTGACGGGCGGCGTCGGCGGTGACCATCCGGTAGACTTCGCCAGCGGTCGCCCGCTGACTGGCGGCCAGGGCCGCGCAGGCCGCATGCTCCGGGGCGACCCGCAGCAGTGCGGCGCCGTCGAAGATCAGCTTGACCGTGGCCGGACCGAGCGGGGTGTCGACCGTTGGAGCTTCGCGGCGCAGCTTGAGGCGCCGGGTGTCGTAGAGGCGCACGCCGATGGCGCTCCATTCGCGCAGCACCAGCCTGGCCAGCGCTGTCGGCCAGCGCCGGCGGAGCGACCACGGTGAGCGTTACGCCGGGGCGATTCTTCTTCATCTGCCGGGCGGTGATAGGCGGCATCGAGGGCGCCGGCGGCGAGCAGCCGGTCCAGCAGGGAGCCGAGCACCTCCGGCAGGCTGTCGTCGATGTGGGTTTCGATGACCGTGACGCTGTCCTGCTCCAGGCCCGTCCGGAGCTTCGCCGCGGCCGAGAATGCCGCGCAGCAGGTTGGGGCGGTCGTCCAGTTCCCAGCCGCCGACGCCGTAGCCGATGCGCGTCGACGGTCATGCGCCGGCAGCGGCGCCGAAGTGGGCGACCTCGGCGGCGATCGCCGCGCCGGTGGGGGTGACCAGTTCGCGGTCGCAGCGGCCGTCGAGCACCGGCGAGCCCCGCAGCAGTTCCAGGGTCGCCGGGGCCGGCAGCGGCATGGCGCCGTGGCTGCCGCGGGTCACGCCCCGTGGGACAGGGGCAGCGGGGCACAGACGATCCGCATCGACCCGCAGCAGATGCAGGCCGATGGCGGTGCCGACGATATCGACGATGGCATCGACCGCGCCGACTTCGTGGAAATGGACCTGGTTCGAGGGGCAACCCGGTGGACCGTGCGCTTCCGCTTCGCCGAGCCGGCGGAAGATGCGCCGGGCCCGTGCTTCGCGCACCGGGGCGAGCAGGGCGCTGTCGGCCAGCATCGGGTCGATGTGCGCCCAGGTGCGGTGGTGGTGCTGTTCGTCGACCAGGCACCTCGACCCGGGTGCCGTCGAGGCCGTGGCGCTGTTCCGGCCGCGTCGTCCAGGTGCCAGCCGGTAGACCGGCAGGCTTGCGCAGTTCGGCCTCGAGGGCGCTCGGGGCGATGCCGAGATCGACCAGCAGGCCGAGGCACATGTCGCCGGAAATGCCGGAAAAGGTGTCGAGGTAGAGGATGGTCATGGGGTCGTCCGCCGGTTGATGCGGGTGGCGGCAAAGGCGGCGCCGAAGCCGTTGTCGATGTTGACCACGGTGACCCCGCCGGCGCAGGAGTTGAGCATGCCGAGCAGGGCGGCGACCCCGCCGAAGGCGGCGCCGTAGCCGATCGAGGTCGGCACGGCGATGACCGGCACGGCGACCAGACCGCCGACCACCGAGGGGAGCGCCCCTTCCATGCCGGCGACGACGATGATCACCGCCGCCTCGCGCAGTTGCCTGGGTGTGGGCCAACAGGCGGTGCAGGCCGGCGACGCCGACGTCGACGATCTCGACCACGCGGTTCTGGAACATGCGCGCGGTGACGGCCGCTTCGCGGGCGACCGGCAGGTCGGAGGTGCCGGCGCAGACCACCAGCACCGTGCCGTGGCCAAGGTCTTCCAGCGGTTTCTGCACCAGAACCAGGGTGCGGGACAGCGGGTCGTATTCGCAGCCGGGGTGGCTGTCCAGCAGCACCGCGGCCTGGTCGGCGCTCAGGCGGGTGACCAGGACGTTTTCGCCGCGTGCCGCCATCCGGGTGATGACGGCAGCGATCTGCTCCGTCGTCTTCCCCTCGCCGAGGATCGTTTCCGGGACGCCCTGGCGCAGGGCGCGGTGGTGGTCGATCAGGGTGTCGCCGGCCACCTCGAAGGGGAGGTCGCGCAGCCGCTCCGACCCCTTCGGCGACGGTCAGATCGCCGGAGCGGATGGCGCCGAGCAGGGTTTTCAGTTCCTTCTGGTTCATGGCTCTCCGTTTGCGTCCGGTGGATTTTTCATACTATCACCGGCGGCGCGGTTTTTCAAATGGCTCGCTGCCGGCCGGGCACAGAACGTCGACGGGGGCGGCATCCGCTGCCGCCCCCGTCAGGTCCGCCGGTGGCAGGTGACTGGTGGTTTCCTGCCGGTCCCTCTCCATCCCCGCGCAACTTCCGCTCCCTGTCTCTGGTTTCGGGTTCACGCTTTCCGCATTCCCGGGTCCCGCTTTCCGATTCCCGGATTCCGGCCCTACTCCGAACTGACCCGCGGGATGAACACCTCGCGCGGGCGGCTGGTGCCGTCGGAGGGGCCGACGATCCCTTCGGGCTCCATCTTCTCGATCATCCGCGCGGCGCGGTTGTAGCCGAGGCGCAGCCGGCGCTGCAGCATGGAGATCGAGGCCTGCCGGGTCTCGGCGACGATCGCCAGCGCCTCGTCCCACTTCTCGTCGTAGCCTTCTTCGTCCTCGTCCGTTGCTGCCGCCGTTCGCCGGCGGGCGCGTCGAGAATCGACTTGTCGTAGTCGGGTTTCCCCTGTTTCTTGAGAAAATCGACCACCCGCTGCACCTCGATCTCCGAGACGAAGGCGCCGTGGACGCGCTGCAGTACGCCGCTGCCGGGGGCATGAAGAGCATGTCGCCGTTGCCGAGCAGGGTTTCGGCGCCCATCGAGTCGAGGATGGTGCGCGAGTCGATGCGCGAGAAGACCTGGAAGGAGATGCGGGTCGGCAGGTTGGCCTTGATCAGGCCGGTGATGACGTCGACGCGAGGGCCGCTGGGTGGCCAGGATCAGGTGGATGCCGGCGGCCCGGGCCATCTGCGCCAGGCGGGCGATCGATTCCTCGACCTCGCGGCCGGCCACCATCATCAGGTCGGCCAGCTCGTCGACGATCACCACGATGTAGGGCAGATGGCCGTGCTCCAGCGTCTCCTCCTCGACGGTCTCGATCTCCGGCAGCATGCTTCCTCGGCCAGGTCGTCGTCGAACAGCTCGCCCGCGCCGCGCCGCTTCTTCGGCGTCCTTCGCCTCCTTGGCGAGCTTGCGGTTGTAGCCCTCGATGTTGCGCACCCCCTTGTCGGCCATCAGCTGGTAGCGGCGCTCCATCTCGCGCACCGCCCAGTTCAGGGCCAGGGCCGCCTTCTTCGGGCTGGTGACCACCGGCAGCAGCAGGTGGGGGATCCCCTCGTACATGGAGAGTTCCAGCATCTTCGGGTCGATCATGATCATGCGCACGTCGCGCGGGTCGGCGCGGTAGAGCAGCGACAGGATCATGGTGTTGATCGACACCGACTTGCCGGTGCCGGTGGAGCCGGCCACCAGCAGGTGCGGCATGCTCGGCCAGATCGGCGACCACGGTGTGGCCGAAGATGTCCTTGCCCAGGGCCAGCGGCAGCGTGCCGCCGCTCTTCTGGAACTCGTCGGCGGCGAAGATCTCCTTGAGGTAGACGATCTCGCGGTCGCGGTTGGGGATCTCGATGCCGACCACGCCGCGGCCGGGGATCGGCGCGACGATGCGGATCGACTGGGCCTGAGCGCCATCGACAGGTCGTCGGACAGCCCGGCGATCTTGCTGACCTTGACCCCCGGCGCCGGGGCGAACTCGTACATGGTGACCACCGGCCCCGGCTTGACCTCGACGACCTCGCCCTCGACGCCGAAATCCTGCAGCTTCTTCTCGAGCAGGCGGGCGTTCATCATCAGGGCGTCCCGGTCGACCGGCTTGGCCTTCTCGCCGTCGTGGTCGAGCAGGGAGAGGGGCGGCTGGCTGGTAGTTGCCGGACGGGACGATGAAGTCGAAGGTCTCCTGGGCCAGCTTCGTCCTTCCCCTTCTTGCCGCGGGCCTTTCTTCTCCAGCAGCTCGATGGCCGCCGGCTGGCCGGGCGCGGCTCCGGGGCATGGATCACCAGGCCGCGCTCCTTCTTCGGCGCCGCCTGCTGCTCATGCTCGCGGCGGGCCTGGCGGGCCTCGCGATAGCGGTCCAGGCGGTCGCTGGCCCGGCCGAACAGCCCTTCGAGGAACAGCACCATGGAGAAGCGTGCCACCAGGATCGCCGAGACGATCAGGCCGATGGACGAGGAACAGGGCGGCGCCGATGGTGTTGAACCAGCCCTTGAGGGTGTCGGCCAGGAAGTCGCCGATCACGCCGCCGCCGCGGACGATGGTCTGGCCGAACCAGTCGACCTGGTCGAATTTCAGGGCGATCAGGCCGGCCAGGGTGGCGATCAGGCCGAGAAAGGCCAGCAGCTTGTAGAAACGCGGATGCAGGTCGCGGAACTTGAGCAGGCGCCAGGAGGCATTCAGGCAGGCCACCGGGATCAGCAGCGCCGGCAGGCCGAAGATCTGGAAGAAGAGATCGGCGACATAGGCGCCGACCCGGCCGCAGATGTTGTGAATGACCGGTCGGTGCGAGGTTGTTGTTGAAGGACGGATCGCCGCTGTGGAACGACACCAGGCTGAGCAGCAGAAAGAGCCCCGCCGCCAGCCAGAGCAGGCCGGCCATCTCCTTGCTGAGATGTTCACCGAGGAAAGCGGTTTTCTGCGGTTTTTCGCTCATGACCGGCCATGTGGGGGTAATTGCAGCATGTTAACGCGAAAGTGACCTGCATGGTCAAAGGGTTATCCGTGCAACAGCGCCATGGCGCCGGCGCCGACCAGCCAGCAGTAGACGGCGAACCAGCCCAGCCGCCGCCGGCGCAATACGCCGAGCAGCAGGTGGATGGCGCAGTAAACCGACCAGCAGGGCGGCGCCGGCCCCGGCCAGGTAGACCGGCAGTTCACCGGGAGCCAGGTGGCTGGCATCCCTGAGGGAGAGCAGGGCGGCACCGCCGACCGCCGGCAGCGACAGGAGAAAGGAGAAGCGCGCCGCGGTTTCTCCGGAAACGCCGCGCAGCAGCAGGGTGGCGATGGTCGACCCCGAGCGGGAAATGCCCGGGATGATCGCCATTCCCTGGGCGATGCCGGTCAGGACCGCGTCGGTCACGGTGAGCCCGGCCTCGCGTCGGTTTCCGGGACGGAAGCGGTCGGCGATGAAGAGCAGGGTGCCGGTAACCAGCAGCATGCCGGCGACCAGTTGCGGGGTTCCCGAACATCTGTTCGATCTGCTCCTTGAAGGTCAGGCCGATGATGGCCGTGGGCACCGATCCGGCAAGCAGCAGGGCGAGCATGCGTCGTTCGCCGTCGGCAGCCCGGTCGCGACGCCACAGGCAGGTGCCAAGTCCCCGCAGGTCGCGCCAGAAGTAGATGGCAATCGCCAGCAGGGTCCCGACATGCAGGGTCACGTCGAAGACGATGCCGGGTTGGGAGAAGCCGTCGACCAGATGCTGGGCGAGGACCAGGTGCCCGCTCGACGAGACCGGCAGGAACTCGGTGGCGCCCTGCAGGGCGCCGAGGAGGAGGGCTTCGGAGAGATTCATGGGGCCGGTGGTTCGCGCCTCGCGGTTAAAGGGGGGTTACAGTTCCATGATGAAGGGGATGATCAGCGGTCGCCGGTCCATGGTGCGGTTGAAGAAGCGATAGCAGAGTCTTGCGCACCTCGACCCGCAGCTCCTCCCAGCCGGCGACCGCTTCGCGGCTGTGCTCGGAACAGGGTGGCGCGCACCAGGGCCAGGGCCTCGTCCATCAGCGGTTGTCCCTCGGCCTCGAGGACGAAGCCGCGGGTGACGAGCTCCGGGCCGCTGACGATCTCCCCGGTCGACTGGTTGAGGGCCAGAAACACCAGCACCAGGCCGTGGTTGGCCAGGTGGCGGCGGTCGCGCAGCTCCATTTCGCCGACATCGCCGACCCCCTTGCCGTCGACGAAGACCCGTCCGGTTTCGACGCGGGGTTCCAGGCGGTGGCCGTTGGCGAGAGACCACCAGCGGCTGGCCGTTCTCGATGACCAGCACCCGCTCGGCGGGCATCCCCATCTCCCGCGCCAGCCGGGCGTGCTGGGCCAGGTGCCGGTACTCGCCGTGCACCGGCACGAAGTAGCGGGGCTTGACCAGGCTGTGCACGGTCTTGAGCTCCTCCTGGCTGGCGTGGCCGGAGACGTGGATCTCGCTGGTGGTCTCGTAGTGCACCTCGGCGCCGCGCCGGCAGAGGTGGTTGATCAGGTCGGTAATGGCCCGCTCGTTGCCGGGGATGAACTTGGCCGAGAGGATCACCGTATCGCTCGGCAGCAGGTCGAGCTGCTTGTGGTCGGCCATGGCGATGCGGGTCAGCGAGCTCAAGCGGTTCCCCCTGGCTGCCGGTGGTCAGGACCAGCACCTGCTCGCGCGGCAGTTCGCGCATCTGCCTGCAGGTCGATGAACAGGTCGTCGGGGACCTGCAGGTAGCCGAGCTGACGGGCGATGGCGAGATTGCCGACCATGCTGCGGCCGCTGACCAGCACCTGCCGGCCGGCGTTGCCGGCGGCGTCGCAGATCTGCTGGATGCGGTGGATGTTGGAGGAGAAGGTGGCGACGAAGACCATCCCGCTGCTACGCGGCACGATGTCGAAGAGCGCTTCGCCGACGGTACGTTCGGAGAGGGTCTGGCCGGCACGCTCGACGTTGGTCGAATCGGCCAGCAGCAGCAGCACCCCCTCTTCGCCGTAGGCCGCCAGCCGGCCAAGATCGGTGGTCTGGCCGTCGACCGGGGTCGGGTCGAGCTTGAAGTCGCCGGTGTGGACGATCAGCCCGGCCGGGGTGCGGATGCGCCAGTCCGCAGCCATCGACGATCGAGTGGGCGACGCGGAAGAATTCGACCTCGGAACGGGTCGAGGTCGATGCTCTCGCGGGGGCGACCGTCTCCAGGCGGGCTTGTGCCGCCAGACCGTGCTCCTCGAGTTTGGCGCGCAGCAACCCGAGGGTCAGGGCGGTGCCGTAGATCGGCGGGTTGCCCAGTGCCTCGAGCAGGAACGGGATGGCGCCGATGTGGTCCTCGTGGCCGTGGGTCAGCAGCAGGGCGCGGATGTCCGCGGTGCGCCCCGTCAGGGCGTTGATCTCCGGCACCACCAGGTCGATGCCGAGCATGTAGGCTTCGGGGAACATCAGCCCGCAGTCGATCAGCACGATGGCACCGCGGCACTCCACCGCCAGCATGTTCAGGCCGATCTCGCCGAGGCCGCCGAAGGGGACGATGCGCACGGCGTCGGGGTGCAGCGGCGGCAGGTCAGTGATCTTCGCGGGCTGGTTCATGGCGACCGGTGCGGCGAACGGGAGATGTGGAACGCGGCAAGTCTAAGGGAGGGCGCCGGCGGAGTCAATTTTTCACGCTCTCCGCCAACGCCTCCAGCTCTTCCCAGCGTGCGTAGGCGTCTTCCAATTCCCGCTCCAGCTCCGCCAGCCGGGCGTTGAGGCGGGCGACCTCAGCCCCGGCGGACTTGTAGAACTCCGGGTCGGCCAGGGTGGCGTGCAGTGCCGCCTGCTCCTCCTCCAGGGCGGCGATCCGCTCCGGCAGCTCGTCCAGCTCCCGCTCCTCCTTGAAGGTCAGCTTGCGCGGCCGCTCCTTCGCCGGCCTCGGCTTTTCCGCCGCCGGTTTCCTGGCCGGCACGGCGACCGGCGCAGCCTGCGCCTGGTGCAGCCAGTCGTCGTAGCCGCCGACGAACTCCTCGACCTGGCCGTCGGCCGTCCAGCACCAGGGTGCTGGTCACCACGTTGTTGAGAAACTCCCGGTCGTGGCTGACCAGCAGCAGGGTGCCGGCGTACTCGACCAGCAGATCCTCCAGCAGCTCCAGGGTCTCGGCATCGAGGTCGTTGGTCGGTTCGTCCATGCACCAGCACGTTGGACGGCTTGGTGAAGAGCTTGGCCAGCAGCAGGCGGTTGCGCTCGCCGCCGGAGAGGATGCTGCACCGGCGAGCGGGCCCGCTCCGGGGAGAAGAGGAAATCCTGCAGATAGCCGATGACGTGGCGCGGCTTGCCGTTGATGATCACGGTGTCGTTCCCCTCGCCGACGTTCTCCTGCACGGTCGCGTCCAGGTCGAGCTGCTCGCGCAGCTGGTCGAAGTAGAGCACCTCGCGGCGGGTGCCGAGCCTGCACGCTCGCCGGTCTGCGGCGGCAGTTCGCCGAGCAGCAGGCGCAGCAGGGTGGTCTTGCCCGAGCCGTTGGGGCCGATGATGCCGATCCGGTCGCCGCGCATGATGGTGGTGGAAAAGTCGCGGATGCAGCGGCTTGCCGTCCCAGGCGAAGGAGATCTTCTCGGCCTCGGCCACCAGCGCCCCGGAGCGGTCCGCCTCCTGCAGCTGCATCCTGGCGGTTCCCTGGCGCTCGCGGCGCTGGCGGTACTCCTCGCGCAGCTTCTTCAGGGCCCGCACCCGCCCCTCGTTGCGGGTGCGGCGGGCCTTGATCCCCTGGCGGATCCAGACCTCCTCCTGGGCCAGCTTCTTGTCGAACAGCGCCTGGCGGGTGATCTCGGCCTCCAGCAGCGCCTCGCGCCGCTCGACGAACTGGTCGTAGCCGCAGGCGAAGGCGAACAGCCGGCCGCGGTCGAGCTCGGCCACCCGGTTGGCCAGGCGGCGGGCAAAGGCCCGGTCGTGGGTGACGAACACCAGGGTCTTGACGCTCTTGAGCGAGGAACTCCTCCAGCCAGAGGATGGTGTCGATGTCCAGGTGGTTGGTCGGCTCGTCCAGCAGCAGGATGTCGGGGGCGGAGACCAGGGCCCGGGCCAGCAGCACCCGGCGCTTGGTGCCGCCGGAGAGGGCGGCGAACTCGGCGTCGGCATCCAGGCTCAGGCGGTTGAGCACCCGCTCCACCTCCTGGTGCAGGCGACCAGCCGCCGCTCTCCTCCAGGCGGTGCTGCAGCGCCTCCAGCTGCGGCAGCAGGGCCGTGTCGGCTTCCCGCGCCAGGCGGTGGGCCAGATGGTGATAATCGGCCAGCAGGTCGGCGGCATCGCCCATGCCGGCGGCGACGATGTCGAAGACCGTCCCGGTCAGGTCCAGCGGCACGTCCTGGGCGACCAGGGCCACCCTGAGCCCCTGCTGGCGATGGATCTCGCCGCCGTCCGGGGGCAGCTCGCCGGCAATCAGCTTCAGCAGGGTCGATTTGCCGGTGCCGTTGCGCCCCATCAGGCAGAGTCGGTCCCCCGGCTCGATCTGCAGGTTGACGCCGTCGAACAGGGGCGGGCCGCCGAAGGCCAGGGTGATGTTGCGCAGGGTAATCAGGGCCACGGGATGCCTTGGTGAGAGATAGTGTTCAGTCGGGGGTGATCATATCGCATCGTCCAGCCGGAGGCTAGGCACCTCTGTTTTTGCGCCGCCCCCCGGGGTCCGGCGGGAAGCGCCACCAGACAGCGATGACGAGCAAGCATGGTACCACGGCGCGCGCCCGATGCGCCGGGAAATGCGCCGCAACGTCGGTCTCTGTCGCTAGCGCCTTGACCCGTTCCCCGCCTCGCCACATACTGAGCCGCAGAAATCAACCGAAGCCGTGATCGCCGAGAAAGGTCTGCCGGATGAGCGCCGTCGCCACAACAGCGGAGCCGATCAAGCGCGTGACTCGTTTCATGCTGCGGGTGCTGCGCGATTTCCACCGCAACCAGGGATTGCTGCTCTCGGGGGCGATCGCCTACTACACGTTTCTCTCCATCGTCCCGATGGCGCTGCTCGCCGTCATCGTTCTTTCCCATGTGCTGGACGAGCAGCAGCTCCTGCAGATTCTCTCCGTCTACATGTCGATGATCATCCCCGGCTACGCGGTGCAGCTGACCGAGCAGGTGCAGGCGTTTCTCGAGCACCGTACCGTCGTCGGGGTGGTCGGACTGGTGGCCATGCTGTTTTTCAGCTCCATCGCCTTCTCCATGCTGGAAAATGCCATGTCGCTGATCTTTTTCCATCGGTTCCGGACCAAGCGCCGGCATCTGCTGGTTTCGGCACTCATCCCCTATCTCTACATGCTGCTGATCGCGCTCGGCATCGCCTTGGTGGCGCTCGCGCTCGGCGCCATCGAGGCGGTTCTCGGCCAACTGGTTGCCGTCTTCGACTGGAGCCTCCCGTTGCAGAGGATCATCAGCGTGGTCCTGTACGTGACCGGGCTGGCTGGCGAATTCCTGATCCTGAGTTCGATCTACCGGGTCATGCCGGGGGTGCGCATCCCCCTGCGCCATGCCCTGCTCGGCGGCCTGACCGCCACTCTGCTGTGGGAACTGACCCGCCGCCTGCTGCTCTGGTACTATCAGGCAGTGTCCATGGTCAAGCTGATCTACGGCTCGATCGCCATCGCCGTGGGCGCGCTGCTCTGCGTCGAAGTTGCCGCCATCATCCTGCTGCTCGGCGCCCAGGTGATCGCCGAACTCCATGCCGGTCGGGGTGGTGACGCCCATGCCGGGGAAGTCGAGATGTAGCGGAGCAGCGCATGCGCGGTATCTCCGGAAACGTGCTGGTGCTGGGAGTGGTCAGCCTGCTGACCGATGTTTCCAGCGAGATGATCTATCCGCTCCTGCCGCTGTTTCTGACCGGCGTGCTCGGGGCCGGCCCGGCCGTCCTCGGGATCATCGAGGGGGTGGCCGAGTCAACGGCGGCACTGCTCAAGCTGGTGTCCGGGATCATCTCCGACCGAATCCCCCGGCGCAAGCCGCTGGTCCTGGCCGGGTACGGGCTCTCCGCCCTGGCCAGACCGCTGGTGGCTCTGGCCGCCACGCCGGGTTTCGTTCTCGGGGTGCGCGTCTGCGACCGCATCGGCAAGGGGGTCCGCACCTCGCCGCGCGACGCCCTGATCGCCGATTCGGTGGTCCCGGAGCTGCGCGGCCGTGCCTACGGTTTTCACCGGGCCATGGATCACGCCGGCGCCCTGGTCGGCCCGCTGGTCGCCGCCGGGCTGCTCGGCTGGTTCGCTCTTGAGCTGCGTACGGTCTTCTGGTGCGCCGCCGTCCCCGGCCTGCTGGCAGTCGTCTGTCTGGCCGCCGGGGTCCGCGAAGTGCCCCGTGTTCCCAGGGTAACCCCCGACGGCGGCAGGCTGTCCCTGCCACCCGGACCGGTGCGCACCTACCTGCTGATCCTGCTCCTCTTCACTCTCGGCAACTCCTCCGACGCCTTTTTGCTGTTGCGCGCCGGCGAACTCGGCGTCGCTCCGGCGCGGCTGCCGCTGCTCTGGGCGTTCTTCCACCTGGTCAAGATGCTCAGTGTCTTCCCCTTCGGCGCCCTCTCCGACCGGATCGGCCGGCGCGGGGTGATCGTTGCCGGCTGGGTCGTCTACGCCGCCGCATATCTCGGTTTTGCCTTGGCGACCAGCGAACTGCACATCTGGCTGCTGTTTGCCGGTTACGGCCTCTTTTACGGCCTGACCGAGGGGGTGGAGAAGGCGCTGCTGGCCGATCTTGCGCCTGCCGCCGAGCGCGGCGCCGCCTTCGGCTGGTTCAACGCGACTATCGGCCTCGGCGCCTTCCCCGCCAGCCTGCTGTTCGGAGTCCTCTGGCAGTGGTCCGGCCCGCTGGCGGCCTTCGGCTGCGGCGCGGCCCTCGCCGCCCTGGCGGCGGTGCTGCTGCTGGTGGCGGTGCGAACAGGGGGAGGGCGAGGAGATGGGGAACGCGCGCCGGCCCCTCGAACTTGAGAGGTGAAGCTTTTCCCGGTGATAGTGGTAAATATCTCGTTTTCCCTGGTTTTTTGACAGGGCGGCCGATCCGTGTTAGGGTAGGCCCCAGAAACTGAATGACTGGTGCGGCTGTTCGACCAGGAAGTTCAGGCGCCCCCTCCGGCTCCGCCGGTCTCCATGGCATCACTCCCCGCGCTTCATGATGTCTGCCTGTTGTTCCTCTTGATGTAAAGCCGTTCCGCACGCTGTCGGCAGAATTGGGGTCCGGGTTGTCACCCGCAGGCCTCCTGCCGTCCCCTGTCCGTCGAAGGGCGCAACCCTCTATCCAAGGAGCTGCAGTGCCGATTTATTCATCTTATCAGCAGAAAATAGCCGAGCAGGTTTCCACGAACGCCTCGTTGAAGCATTGGCGGGACTGGCACTGGCAGTTACGGCACAGTATCAAGACCATTGCCGAAGTCGAGAGCCTGCTCGGTTTGCAATTCGATCCGGAGGAACGGGCACAACTCTCCCAGACCTTGGAAAAATTCCCCCTCTCGATCACCCCCTATTACCTGTCGCTGATCGACCCTGCCGACTTCCGCAACGACCCGGTCTTTCGCCAGTCCTTCCCCTCTCCGGCGGAGTTGCTGGTCGAACGGCACGAGATGAGCGATCCCCTGGCGGAAGACAAGGACAGCCCGGTTCCCGGCGTCACTCATCGCTATCCCGACCGGGTGCTGCTGCAGGTCAGCAACGTCTGCTCCATGTACTGCCGGCACTGCACCCGCAAGCGCAAGGTCGGTGATCGCGACTTTCTCCCCGGGCGCGACCAGATAGCCCGGGGGCTGGACTATATTCGCAACACCCCGCAGGTCCGCGATGTGCTCCTCTCCGGCGGCGACCCGCTGATGCTCGCCGACGACCAGCTCGACTGGATTCTCACCGAGCTGGGGCGGATTCCGCACGTGCAGGTGGTGCGTATCGGTACGCGCATGCCGGTGGTGCTCCCCTACCGGATCACTGACGCACTGGTTGCGATGCTGAAAAAGCATAATCCCCTGTGGATCAACACCCACTTCAATCACCCGCGAGAGATCACCGCCTCGTCCCGTCAGGCCCTCGGCAAGCTGGCGGATGCCGGTATCCCCCTGGGCAACCAGGCCGTGCTGCTCGCCGGGGTCAACGACTGTCCGCGGATCATCAAGGAGTTGGTGCACCGGCTGGTCGCCAACCGGGTCCGCCCCTACTATCTCTACCAGTGCGACCTGTCGGAAGGGCTCTCCCATTTCCGTACCCCCGTCGGCAAAGGGATCGAGATCATGGAGAGCCTGATCGGTCACACCAGCGGCTTCGCCGTGCCCACCTACGTGGTCGATGCCCCCGGGGGGGGCGGCAAGATTCCACTGACCCCGAACTACCTGGTCTCGCTCTCGACGAACAAGGTGGTGTTGCGCAATTTCGAGGGGGTGATTACCACCTATCGGGAGCCGGACCGTTACGAGTCCGTCTTCTGCGACCGGAACTGCTCTTCCTGCCACCTGTTGCTGAACACCGGGGAGGCCGAAGAGATCCGCGCCCACGGCATCGAAAAGCTCCTCGCCGACCACGATCGGACCATCTCCCTCGTCCCTGCGGACACGGCGCGGGTGGAACGGCGCAATCATGACTGACCGCATCGAAACCCTCGGCAGTTCGCTGGTCCAGCACGGACGCCACAACGACCGCATTTACCTGATGAGTCTGGCGCAGACGGACCTGCCCGAACTCCTGCCCCGGCTGGACGAACTCGGTCGGGACGAAGGCTACTCGAAGATCTTTGCCAAGATTCCGGCCGCGGTCGCTTCGCCCTTCCTGGCGGAGGGCTACGAACAGGAAGCCGCGATCCCCGGTTTCTATCGCGGCAGCGAGGAGGCGGTGTTCCTCGGCAAATACCTTGCCGATGAGCGGCGCACGGAAACGCAGCCCGATCTCGTGGAAAGCGTCATCGCCACGGCCCTGGAGAAGGGCGGGGAGGCCGTCCCGGAGCCGCCGCTGCCCGGCGACGTCGTCTGCCGGGTCGCCGCGCCGGCCGATACGGCGGAGATGGCCGAACTGTACCGGGAGGTGTTCCCGACCTATCCGTTCCCGATCCACGATTCCGGCTACCTGGAACAGACCATGGCGGACAACGTGGTCTATTTCGGTGTGTGGCATGAGCAGGGAGAGCTGCTGGCGCTCTCCTCGGCGGAGATGGACCTGGCCGGCCACAACGTGGAGATGACCGATTTCGCGACTTTGCCGGAGCGGCGCGGGCAGGGGCTCGCCACCCGCCTACTTGCCGGAATGGAAAGCGTCATGGCGGAGCGCGGCATGCGCATGGCCTACACCATCGCCCGGGCCTATTCCTACGGCATGAACATCACCTTCGCCAAGCTGGGCTATGCGTTCGGCGGCACCCTGACCCGCAACACCCAGATCTCGGGGGACCTGGAAAGCATGAACGTCTGGTACAAGCCGTTGCCCGCATGACCACGACTCTGGGCAGTGATTTCGTCAGGTCGGTGGCGCTGCTGCTGATGCTGCTCAACCCGTTCCTGCTGATCATCTACCTGATCGACCTGGTGCAGGAGATGGACCGGCAGGCTTTTCGCCGGGTGCTGGTCCGCGCCGGCATCATCAGCGGCACGGTCTTCCTGGTTTTCGGCCTGCTCGGCGACCTGATCTTCGATGTGGTGTTGCAGGCCCGCTTCGCCTCGTTCCAGGTGTTCGGCGGCATCATCTTCCTGCTGATCGGCATCCAGTTCGTCTTCTCCGGGCCGGGCGCCCTGCGCCAGATGCGTGGCAATCCCCAGCACATTGCCGGTTCCATCGCCCTGCCGATCATGATCGGCCCGGGGACGGTCAGCGCCAGCATCCTTGCCGGCAACCGTCTGCCGCCGCTGCTGGCGGGCGGCTCGATCGTGCTGGCCGTGGTCACCACGGTCATCACCATGATCCTGCTCAAGGGGCTCCACGATTACGTGCGGCCGCGCAACGAGGGGCTGATCGAGCGCTACATCGAGATCATGGGGCGCATCACCGCCCTAGTGGTCGGTACCTTTTCCATCGAGATGATCATGCAGGGGCTGGCCGAATGGATGGCCCACCTCAAGCTGTGAGCCGTGGGCTTTCCCCGAAATCGCCGGCTATTAATAATTTTCTTGACCTTTCATCTTAGTTTCTATATGGTTCTTAGTTGACTGTAACAGGCGCCGGCTTGTCACCCTCCCGCCGGCGCTTCATCGTTCCTGACCCCCCTGCGACTGGTTCCCGTTCAACACGCGGCTGCACCTCAGGTTGGCGACGATGTTCATCTGCCAGTCTGTTTGTGCCGCGCCGGCTCTCTTCCGAGGCAGACGTCTGTCCCGGCGGCGCGCACGCCACTGCGAACGGTTGCCGCTTTTGCGGCAACGGAAGGAATCTGCATGTCGTTTGAAACCCTGCAACTCAACCCCGCCATCCTGCGCGCGGTTACCAACTGCGGCTACAGCGAGCCGACCCCGATCCAGGCGCGGGCCATCCCGGAGATCCTAGCCGGTCGTGACATCCTGGCCACCGCCCAGACCGGCACCGGCAAAACCGCGGCGTTCATGCTGCCGGTCCTGGAGCGCCTCAGCGAGGTCCGCCGCGGCCCGAAAGGTGCCCCGCGCGTACTGGTGGTCACCCCGACCAGGGAATTGGCCGCCCAGGTGACCGAGGCCACCCGCAACTACGGACGCTTCCTCAATCTGCGCAGCGCGGTGATTCTCGGCGGCACCCCCTATGTCAACCAGTACCGTGACCTTGGCGGCCCCCTCGACCTGGTGGTCGGCACCCCGGGGCGGCTGATCGATCATCTGCAGCGGCGCAGCCTCAACCTGTCGCGCCTCGAGGTGCTGATCCTCGACGAAGCCGACCGCATGCTCGACATGGGGTTCAAGGAAGACATCGAAAAACTGGTGGCCGCCGCGCCGGCGAATCGCCAGACCCTGCTCTTCACTGCAACCCTCGATGCCACCATGGCCGGAATGGCCTCGGCCATGCTCAGAGAACCGGTGCGCATCGACATCGCCGGCAAGCAGGTGACCTTGGAGCAGATCGAGCAGCGCCTGCACGTCACCGACTGCCTCGAGCACAAGAAGCGCATCCTCCATCACCTAGCGTCCGACCCGCTGGTGACCCGGGCGATCGTCTTCTCCGCCACCAAGCGCGATGCTGATGCTCTGGCGGTGGAACTCTCCGCCCTTGGGCACCGTGCCGCCGCCCTGCACGGCGACATGCCGCAAGGGGCGCGCAACCGCACGGTGCGCGATTTGCGCCAGGGGCGGGTGCGCCTGCTGGTGGCCACCGACGTCGCCGCCCGCGGCTTGGATGTGAACGGCATCAGCCACGTGATCAACTTCGACCTGCCGATGGCCGCCGAGGACTACGTGCATCGCATCGGCCGCACCGGGCGGGCCGGCGCGTCCGGTATCGCCATCTCCTTCGTCAGCCGCTCCGATGTGCCGCGCCTGGAGCGGATCGAGCGGTTCATCGCCCAGCCGCTGCCGCAAACGGTCATCGCCGGCCTGGAACCGACCCGTCCCCTGCGCGGACCGCGCAGTGCCCGCACAACGAGTGGTGCCGCCGCCCGTCCCGGTAGCGGCCGTCCTGGTGATCGCAAGGAGACCGGCAATCGCTGGCAGAATAATGCTCCGCGCACTCGCCGCGAACCAGTGATCGAAATGCGCAGCCGCCGGCCGAATGCCCGTCCGACTGCGCGCTGAACATCGCTGCAGGCGCCATGCGCCGTGCGCGAAAGACCTAAACACCCAACGATCAACCAAAGAAAGACTTAAATAAATGACGTTTCAGGAATTCAAGTTTCATCCCGCAATTGCCGCCGGCATCAGTGCCGCCGGCTACGTTACGCCGACGCCGATCCAGGCCCAGGCCATCCCCGCCGTCATGGCCGGGCGCGATGTCATGGGGCTGGCCCAGACCGGAACCGGCAAGACCGCGGCCTTCGCTCTGCCGATCCTGCAGCGCCTGCAGCCCGGTCCCCGCGGCAAGGTGCGTGCCCTGGTGGTGGCCCCGACCCGCGAACTGGCCGAGCAGATCAACGAGGCCTTTGCCACCTACGGCAAGCAGACGCGGCTGACCAGCACCACCATTTACGGCGGCGTTGGCATCAACCCGCAGATGGCTGTCCTGCGCCGCGGCGTCGATATCGTCGTGGCCTGCCCGGGCCGACTGCTCGATCATATCGGCCAGGGGAACATCGACCTGTCGCACCTGGAGGTGCTGGTGCTTGACGAGGCCGACCAGATGTTCGATATGGGCTTTCTCCCCGACATCCGCCGGATCCTCAAGGCGCTGCCGAAAACCCGGCAGACGCTGCTCTTCTCGGCGACCATGCCGGAGGAGATTCGCGGTCTGGCCAGCGAGACGCTGACCGATCCGGTGACGGTGCAGGTCGACCGGGTCGCCCCGGCGGTCACGGTCAGCCATGCCCTCTATCCGGTGGAGCAGCATCTCAAGACCGGGTTGCTGCTCGGCCTGCTGCAGCACACCGACACCGAATCGGTGCTGGTGTTCACCCGCACCAAGCATCGCGCCAAGCGCCTTGGCGAGCAGCTCGAGAAGGCCGGCTACCGGGCCGCCTCGCTGCAGGGGAACCTGTCGCAGAACCGCCGCCAGGCGGCCCTTGACGGCTTCCGCGACGGCAGTTTCCAGATCCTGGTGGCCACCGATATTGCCGCCCGCGGCATCGACGTCAGCCAGATCTCCCATGTCATCAACTACGACATCCCCGACACGGCCGAAGCCTACATCCACCGCATCGGCCGCACCGGTCGTGCCGCCCGCAGCGGCGACGCCTTCACCCTGGTGACCGGCGAAGACGTCCTGATGGTGCGGGCCATCGAGAAGGTGCTCGGCAAGCCGCTGGAGCGCCGGACCCTGGATGGTTTCGATTACTCGGTGACGGCGCCGCGCAAGGATAACGAATTTGCCCGCCCGCCGCGCCAGCCGCAGGTCCGCCGCGCCAAGCCGGCCGGCGCCGTCAACCCCTCCGGGGCCGAAGCGACCAAGCCGGCCAGCAGCCGGAGACGCTTCAAGCGTAACGGCGCGCGCACGGGTCAGTCCCGTTAACAGTTTTTTTGGTCAAGGTTCGAAGGACAACACTCATTGCCGCGACCTTCAGACAAGGTCGCGCCCAAGGAAAGGACCAGCAACATGGCACAGGCAAAGACAGGAGACAAGGTCCGCATCGATCTGGTCGGTACCCTCGACGACGGTACGGTGTTCCAGAGCACGCTCGCCAGCGATGCCTGTGATGACGACAGCTGCGACGATGACAGCTGCGGTCACGGCCACGGCGCCGACGAAGGCTGCGGCTGCGCCGTCGGGCCCCTCGATCTCCAGGTCGGGACCGGCGACGTCTTCCCGCAGATCGAGCAGGCGCTGGTCGGCATGGCCCCGGGGGAGACGCGCCGCGTGACCATCGCCGCCGCCGATGCCTTCGGCGAGTACGACGAGGAGAATATCGTCACCATTCCGCGTGCGCAACTTCCCCCCGACCTCGACCCCGAGGTGGGCGAGGAACTGGTGCTGACCGGCGACGACGAGGAGCAGTTCGGCGTCACGGTGACCGAGGTGAGCGCGGAGAGCATTACCTTCGATGCCAACCATCCGCTGGCCGGCGAAGACCTGACCTTCGAAATCACCTTGCGCGAGATTATCTGACCGGCCGACGAGCAACGCCGCTTCGCGGCGTTGACTTCACGCCGGGCCCTACTGCAAAAAGGGGACAGAATTCAATTCTGTCCCCTTTTTGCATGGCGGGTTGCTATAATGGCTGCATTTCCTGCAGGAGTTCGCTGATGTCCAGTTCCTTCGGTACCCTGTTTCGCGTGACCACCTTTGGCGAATCGCACGGCGTCGGCGTCGGCGCGGTGGTCGACGGCTGTCCGCCGAATCTCGAGCTTTGCGAAGCCGACCTCCAGGTGCAGCTCGACCGCCGCCGGCCGGGACAGAGTGATCTGACCACGCCCCGCCAGGAGGCGGACCGGGTGACGATCCTCTCCGGGGTGGAGCATGGCCGTACCCTCGGTACGCCGATCGGTCTTTTGGTCCGCAACCAGGACCAGCGTCCCGGCGATTACGGCGAGATGGACACGGTGCCGCGTCCGTCGCATGCCGACTACACCTACCAGCGCAAATACGGGGTGCGCGCCAGCAGCGGCGGCGGCCGCTCCAGCGCCCGCGAGACCATCGGCCGGGTGGCCGCCGGCGCCATCGCCGAAAAGGTTTTGCAGGAGCGCTGGGGGATCGAGATCGTCGCCTGGGTCAGCAGCGTGGGGGACGTCGAGTCGGCGGCCATCGACAGCGACCGGGTAACCCGTGCCCAGGTTGATAGCAATCTGGTGCGCTGCCCCGATCAACCGGCAGCGGAAAAGATGATCGCGCTGGTGCGGGAGGTCCGCGAGGCCAGAGATTCTGTCGGCGGAACGCTCCGTTGCGTATGCCGCAACCTGCCGGCAGGCTGGGGGGAGCCGGTGTTCGACAAGCTCGAGGCCAAGCTGGCCCAGGCGATGCTGTCGCTGCCGGCCACCAAGGGGTTCGAGATCGGCTCCGGCTTCGCCGGCACCCGCCTGCGCGGGTCCGTTCACAACGACCCGTTCGTGGAGAAGGGGGGGCGCCTGGGCACCGTGACCAACCACGCCGGCGGAACCCTCGGCGGCATCTCCAACGGCGAACCGCTGCTGTTCCGGGTAGCGTTCAAGCCGGTGGCCACCATCGGCCTGACCCAGCGCACTGCCGATTTCGATGGCATCGCCGTGGAACTGGCCGCGAAGGGGCGCCACGATCCGTGCGTGGTGCCGCGTGCGATCCCGATCGTCGAAACCATGGCGGCACTGGTGCTGCTCGACCTGGCGTTAAGGCAGGAGGCACGGGGGTGAAAAGCGACTGGCGACCCGGATTGGCCATATCGGCCAGCCGGTGCTCGTCATCCTGCCCGAGGGGGGCGGATGCCTGCATGCCGGCCCCGACAAGCAACGCTTGCCGATAGCCGGCAAACTCCGGCACAGAGAGGGCTGGGGCTCCGGGGCAGGTGACTGAAAACCGCAAGTGTGGGTCGAGCATGCCGGAATCCCTGGGTGTCCGCCTCTGCCCGGCCACCTCGCCTTCCGGACAGGTCGTCATCGAACAAGTTGTCGCAGCTTCCGAAAACCCCGGGGCCTGACGCGTTAATCTGTGCCGAGGAGGCCGCACTTCAGCAGGGAAGGGTGCCCCTTTTATGAATTGTCGCTTCGAGCGCTTGCCCTGCGGATCCGTCGCTCCTCCTGCCACATCTCCCAGATCAACAGGGCGACGCCGACGCAGATCGCCGAAATCGGCGACGTTGAAGGCCGGCCAGTGGTGCTGGCGCCAGAAGACGTCGAGGAAGTCGATGACCTCGCCGAGGCGCACCCGGTCGAGCAGGTTCCCCAGCGCCCCGGCGAAGATCAGGGCGAGGGCGAAGGCGGCCAGCTGCTGGTCGGTGCGCAGGCGCTTCACGTACCAGAGGATCACCGCCAGGGCGACGATGGTCACGCCGACGAAGAAGGGGACGCGCACGGCGCTGTTCGACAGGATGCCGAAGGCGGCTCCCTTGTTGCGAATATAGGTGAGGTGAAACCATCCCTCGATCACCGGCACCGATTCGTACAGGGCGAAGCGGGCATCGACATAGAGCTTGGTTGCCTGGTCGAGGATCAGGATGACCGCGGTGACGATGCCGAGCAAACGCCAGCGATTCATCAGCCGAGAGCCGTGGCGCAGCGCGGGCAGATCTCCGGGTGCGCCGTGCTGCTGCCGATGCCGGTGGAATAGGTCCAGCAGCGCGGGCACTTGCCGCCGTCCGCCCGGGCAATGCGGATCGTCAGTCCCGGCAGCGCCTCGCTGACCGTGCCATCGCCCAGGTTGTCGACCAGTTCGGCTTGGGAGACAATCAGCAGGGTGGCCAGCTCACCGGCCTCTTCCTGAAGCAGCTCGCGCAACGGTCCGGGCTCGGCGGCGAGCAGTACCCTGGCTTCCAGTCCGGCACCGATCAGCTTGGCGTTACGGGCCTGTTCAAGCAACCTGGAAACTTCGCCGCGCACCGCCAGCAACTGGTCAAAGCGGGCTTCCAGCGCCGCATCGAGCAGGAGGGCGTCGAGCCGGGGGAAGCGGTCGAGATGCACGCTTTGCGCGCGCGCTCCCGGCAGGTACCCCCAGATCTCCTCGGCGGTGAAGGAAAGCACCGGCGCCATCAGCCGGGTCAGGGTGTCGAGGATCAGGTACATGGCGGTCTGCGCGCTGCGCCGCTCCAACCCCTTGGCCGGCGCAGTATAGAGACGGTCTTTGAGCACGTCGAGGTAGAAAGCGCTCATCTCCACGCTGCAGAAGTTGTGCACGGCATGGTAGAGGACGTGGAACTCGTAGTCGTCGTAAGACTTCTGGACGCGCTGGGAAAGTCCCGCGAGCTTGCTTAGGGCCCAACGGTCAATTGGCAGCATATCGGCATGCGCCACGCTGTCGGCTGCCGGGTCGAAGTCGGAGAGATTGCCGAGGATGTAGCGGGCGGTGTTGCGGATGCGCCGGTAGGCCTCGGAGACCTGCTGCAGGATGTTGTCGCCGACCCGGGTGTCGTTGCGGTAGTCCTGGGTGGCCACCCACAGGCGCAGGATCTCGGCGCCGTACTTCTTGATCACCTCTTCCGGGGCGACCACGTTGCCCATCGACTTGGACATGGGCCGGCCTTCCTGGTCGAGGACGAAGCCGTGGGTCAGTACCGCCTTGTACGGGGCGGTGCCGCGGGTGCCGACCGCCGCCAGCAGGCTCGAGTGGAACCAGCCGCGATGCTGGTCGCTCCCCTCCAGGTAAAGGTCGGCGGGAGAGGCAAGCTGCGGCAGCTGCTCGACCACCGCGGCGTGGGAGACCCCGGAGTCGAACCAGACGTCGAGGATGTCCATCTCCTTGCGGAACTCACTGGCACCGCAGCTGCTGCAGGCGGTCCCGGCCGGGAGCAGTTCGCAGGGCTCGCGCTCGAACCAGAGATCGCTGCCGCCGTCTTCGAAAAGGTTGGCGACGTGGTGCATCACCTTGCCATCGGCCAGCGCTTCGCCGCACCGGGTGCAGTAGAAGGCGGTGATCGGTACCCCCCAGCTGCGCTGGCGGCTGATGCACCAGTCGGGGCGGTTGGCGATCATGTTGTAGATCCGCTCGCGCCCCCAGTGGGGGATCCAGCGGACGTCGTTGATATGCTTCAGGGCCTGGCCGCGCAGGTCGTTGGCCTCCATGGCGATGAACCACTGCTCGGTGGCGCGGAAGATGATCGGCTTCTTGCAGCGCCAGCAGTGCGGGTAGCTGTGGGACACCTTCCCCTCCTTGAGGAGGGCGCCGACTTCGAGCAGCTTGGCGGTGACCTGCGGGTTGACCGCCGGGACCTTCTGCCCGCCAAACAGTTCCAGGGCGGGGAGGTAACGACCGTAGTCATCGACCGGGTTGTAGATCTCCAGTCCGTAGCGCAGGCCGGTCTGGTAGTCGTCGTGGCCGTGGCCGGGAGCGGTATGGACGCAGCCGGTGCCAGCCTCGAGGGTCACGTAGTCGCCAAGGACGATGACTGACGGGCGGTCGTAGAGCGGGTGCCGGCACTGCTTCCCTTCGAAGGCCGCTGCTTCGAAGGTGGCGACCACCTGGCCCGGTGCCCGGCCGATCTCCTGGAAGACCTTGCCCATCAGCCCCTCGGCCATGACCAGCAGTTCCCCTTCCGATTTCGACCGCGACGTACGGCAGCTCCGGGTTGAGGGCCACCGCCAGGTTGGCGGGGATGGTCCACGGGGTGGTGGTCCAGATCACGAAAAAGAGCGGCTTTCCGGTCAGCGCCGCCAGCCCTTCGGGGAGGGGGTCGGCGAAGGGAAACTTGACGTAGATCGACGGCGAGGTGTGGTCAGCGTACTCGACCTCGGCCTCGGCCAGGGCGGTGACGCAGGAGGAGCACCAATGCACGGGCTTCTTCCCCTTGTACAACCCGCCGCGCGCGGCGAAGCGCGCCAACTCGCGGGCCGTGGCGGCCTCGTAGGCATGGTTCATGGTCAGGTAGGGGTGCTCCCAGTCGCCGAGGACGCCGAGGCGGCGGAACTCCTCGCGCTGGATGTCAATCCACTGCTGGGCGTAGGCACGGCACGCGCGGCGGATCTCCACCTTGCTCATGGTCCGCTTCTGCTCGCCGAGCTGCTGGTCGACCTTCAGTTCGATGGGCAGGCCGTGGCAGTCCCACCCGGGCACGAAAGGCGCGTAGAACCCCTGCATGCGCCGGCTTTTGACCACGATATCCTTGAGAATCTTGTTGAGGGCATGGCCGATGTGAATATGGCCGTTGGCGTAGGGCGGGCCATCGTGCAGAGTGAAGTTGGGCATGTCCGCCTGCGGTTCGCTGACGCGGCGGTCGAGTTCCAGCTCGGCCCAGCGCTGCAGGATCTCCGGTTCGCGCTGCGGCAGGCTGGCGCGCATCGGGAAATCGGTGACGGGAAGATTAAGGGTGTCCTTGTAGTCCATGGTCCTGCTCCTGCGCTGGCTTGCTAGCTCGAAACGAATTTTACAACTTATTCGGAACGACGCGGCAAGTCAAGATTTCAGCACGGCAAGCGAGTTCTTGCCGTGACATCAGCGCGGGGGGGTGGTGACGCGCAGGAGCAGGTAGCCGAGCATCCCGGCCAGCAGGGAGGCGGCGAAGATGCCGACCTTGGCGGTTGCGATCAGCTCCGGGGCTTCCTCGAAGGCGAGATTGGTGATGAACAGGCTCATGGTAAAGCCGATGCCGCCGAGCAGGCCGACCCCGACGATCTGCCGCCAGACGATTCCGTCAGGCAGGCTGGCGACTCCCAGGCGAATCGCCAGCCAGGCAAACAGGGTGATGCCCAGCGGCTTGCCGAGGAGCAGGCCAAGGGCGGTACCGAGGGTGACCGGGTGACTGAAGGCCGAAGCGAGCTGCTGCAGATCGAAGGCGATTCCGGCATTGGCCAGGGCGAAGATCGGCATCACCCCGAAGATCACCCAGTGCTGCATCTCGTGCTCCATGCGTTGCAGGGGACTCATGGCGTCATGACAGGCATGCTCGATCGCGAGCAGCGTTCCGAGCTTGCCTTCGTGCAGGAACGGCCCGGGGATGGTTCCTGCTGATCGGTAGTCGGACAACAGCTTCTCTGCCTCGGCAAGAAACTGGTCGTGGTTGTGCCTTGGCCGGACCGGGATGGTCATGCCGATCAGCACCCCGGCGACGGTGGCATGAACTCCGGATTTGAGCAACGCAATCCACAGGAGCAGGCCAACCAGTGCATAAAAATTCGGGGATTGCATCCCCAGCCGGTTGCCGCAGGCAAGGATCACCAGGAAAACCAGGGCGCCGGCCAGGGCCGCGAGATTGAGATTGCCGGTGTAGAACAGGGCAATGACCAGCACGGCGCCGAGATCGTCGACGATTGCCAGGGCGGTCAGAAAGATGGCCAGGGAGCGGGGGACCCGGTCGCCCAGCAGGGCGATGACGCCAAGAGCGAAGGCGATGTCGGTGGCCATGGGGATCGCCCAGCCGCGGGCCTGCGGCCCTTCCGGTCCAATCAGCAGAAAGATGAGCGCCGGGATCAGCATGCCGCCGAGGGCCGCGGCGATGGGCAGGGCCGCCTTGCGGGCTCCGGCCAGTTCTCCGGCCAGGATCTCCCGCTTGATTTCCAGGCCGACGACGAAGAAAAACACCGCCATCAGGCCGTCGTTGATCCAGTAATTGAGGCTTTTGCTGAGGGCAAACGGCGGGATGCCGATGGTCAGCTTGAGCTGCCAGAGGCGGAAATACAGGTCGCTCCACGGTGAGTTGGCCAGCAGCAGGGCCAGGGCCGTGACCCCCAGCAGCACCAGGCCGCCGGCGACCTGGCTTTTGAAAAATTCCTCGAAGGGACGAAAGATGTGATTGAAAATATGTTTCATCGCTAGCGCCGGAGCAGGTTTTGCAACTGGTGCATCCCGCTGTATTGTGCCAATAGATGTGCGCACTGGCAACTGCCAACCGTCAAAATCTGCACCGGGGCGGTCTAGGCCCTGCCGACCACGGCCACCTCGATCACGGCGGCACCTGCCGCCCGCAGCGCGGCGGCGCATTCGCGAGCCGTGGCGCCGGTCGTCAGCACATCGTCCACCAGCAGGATGCGTTGCCCGGACAACCGCTGCCTGACCGCAAAAGCACCCCTGAGATTTTGTTTCCTGGTGGTGGCCGCGAGTCCCTGTTGGGGCGCGGTGGCCCGGACGCGCTGCAGCTGGTCGGCGACGACCGGCGCCTTGACCTGGCGACCCACCTGGCGGGCGAGCTGCAGCGCCTGATTGTAGCCGCGGGCCCGCAGGCGATCCAGGTGCAGCGGCACCGGCATCACCAGGTCGGGGCGCGGCAGCGCCGCCGTGCGCAGGGTGGCAGCGAGCAACATCCCCAGGGGGCGCTCAAGGGGAAGCTGCCCGTGATATTTGAAATGCTGGATCGCTTCCTTGAGGGTCCCGGCATACGGCCCGACCGCGTGAACGCGCAGGAACGCAGGTGGATGGCGCAGGCAGGATTCGCAGCGATGGCTCGCGGGAGAGCGGGACGGAAAGGCGACGGCGCATACCGGGCAATGTGCCGGCGCCGACCGGGGTAATCCAGCGCAACAGGTCGGGCAGAAACCCGTTGCCGCCGCCGGGTGTGGCAAGCGGTGGCCGCACAACAGGCAAGCGGACGGCAGCAGCAGCTCACAGCATTGTCGCAACTCGTTCCCGAGCAATTGCCAGAAAGCCATGATCCCCTCCAGGATAGCGATAAGCCGCTGGCGGGCGTCGGTTCGATGGGAACCGACCGGACCCGGGCAGCGCATGGCATGGTTCGTTCGCTAGGGCACCAGCAGGCTCCGGCCGGTCATGGTCGCTGGCTGCGGCAGCCCCAGCAGGGCCAGAATCGTCGGCGCGATGTCGGCCAGGATCCCCTCCCGTAACCGGGTCCCCGGTCGTTGCGGGTCGACCAGGATCAGCGGCACCGGGTTGGCCGTGTGTGCCGTGTGGGGCGAACCCGCTCCGTCATCCATCTGTTCGCAGTTGCCGTGATCGGCGGTGATCAGCGCGATCCCGCCGGCGGCCAGTACCGCGTCGACCACCCGGCCGACACAGCTGTCCACCGTTTCCATCGCCGTCACCGCCGCCGGCAGGATGCCGGTATGCCCGACCATGTCGGGATTGGCAAAATTCAGCACGATCAAGGCGTACTCTCCGCTCGCCACGCGGCGCACGGCCTCGTCGGTCACCTCCACGGCGCTCATCGCCGGTTTCTGGTCGTAGGTGGCCACGTCCTTGGGCGAGGGGATCAGCACCCGGTCCTCGCCGGGGAAGGGGGTTTCCTCGCCGCCATTGAAAAAGAAGGTGACGTGGGCGTATTTTTCGGTCTCGGCGATACGCAGCTGTTTCAAACCGGCCCGGGAGATCACCTCGCCGAGCAGGTCCGGGTAACTTTCCGAGGGAAAGGCGACGGGCAGAGCAAAGGTTTCATCGTATTCGGTCAGGCACACGAAAGTGCTCAGTTCAGGAACCTGCGGTCGGGAAAAAGCGGTAAAGTCGGGTTGGATGAAGGTTCGGGTGAGTTCCCTGGCCCGGTCGGCGCGGAAGTTGAAAAAGATCAGGCCGTCAGCGTCACGCACCAGGCCGACCGGTTGGCCGTTGTGCTGTACCACCTGCGGCTTGACGAATTCATCGGTTTCGCCGGCGGCGTAGGCTGCAGCTATCGCCGCCGCGCTGCTGTCGGCCGGCTGACCTTTGCCCAGCACCATGGCCCGCCAGGCCTGTTCGACCCGTTCCCAGCGATTATCGCGGTCCATGGCGTAATAGCGGCCAATGACGGTCGCGACCCGCCCGGTGCCGAGGCGGCTCAACTCCGCTTCCAGTTCGGCCAGATAGCCACCACCACCCATCGGCGGGGTATCGCGGCCATCGGTGAAGGCGTGGATGAACACCTCCCCGACCCCCTCGCGCCGGGCCATCTCCACCAGCGCATACAGGTGGGTGTTATGCGAATGGACGCCGCCGTCGGAAAGCAGGCCAAGCAGATGCATGCGTCCGTTTGCCTCCCGGATGCGGGCCATCGCGTCACGCAGCACCGGGTTGGCGAAGAAGTCGCCGTCAGCGATGCTCTTGCTGATTCGGGTCAGATCCTGGTAAACCACGCGACCGGCACCGATATTGAGATGACCGACCTCGGAATTCCCCATCTGCCCCTCGGGGAGGCCGACGCTCAGACCCGAGGGAGTCAGGCGGGTTGACGGGTAGCTGGCCGCAAGGGCATCGAGTCTCGGGGTGCGAGCCTGGCAGACGGCGTTGGCATGGCAGTCGGAACGGAGCCCCCAACCATCGAGGATGAGCAGTGCCAGTGGCTGCTTCATGCCCCGGCCCATTCTTTCTGCTCACCGTGGTGGATCACCATCCGGTCGATATCGAGCGGGCGGGCGGCGAGCAGCGCCTGGCGATCGACCAGGCTGACGGTCCCCCAGCGACCGCAGGCCTGGCAACGGCTGTCCCATCCGGGAGCGGTGCTGTGGCAGGCTTCGCAGACGTAATTGAGAGTCAGTCGCTGACCGATGCCGAGAGCTTTCTGGTACTCGACGATGGCATCGGTCAGGCGCTGGCGCCGGCGATGGGTTTCGGCCATCAGCAAGTGCACCTGGCGGGTTTCGAGTCCCGAGCCTTCGATGGCCTGGAACTGGTCGAGAGCTTCCTCGACCATCTCCAGGCGCAGGCAGAGCTTGCCGTAAAACAGCCGGGCCATCAGATCGTAGCTGCGTTCCAGCAGGATGGCGCGGTAAAAGCTGAGCAGGGATGACGGGTCTTCCCGGGTCATGTAGAACTCTTCCAGCCGGCTCAGGAAGATGCTTTTGCCCTGGGCCAGGTAGCCGTCCTGCCAGTTCTTGATCGCCTCGTCATCCCGCCCCTGGGCGGCCAGAACATCCCCCAGGGAAACCCAGGCCGGAGTGAATTCGGGAGCTTGCCGGATCAAGTCCTTGAGCTCCGACTTGGCCAGATCGATGGTCCCCTCGCTCAGCGCCAGACGCGCCACCTCGTAGCGCAGATACAGAAGTTTCTCCTTCTCCTCGGCAAGCCGGGTGGTGTCCGGGCCGGCCTTGAAGATCAGCCGCTGGGCCTCGAGAGCCTCCTTCCAGCGCAGGTGCTTGATGTAGAGGTCGCGCAGGCTGCGTAGCGCCTTGCGGTTGTCACGCTCGAAACTGACCAGCTCCCGGTAGGTGGCAATGGCGCCCTCGTCCTGACCTTGTTCTTCCTGGAGCGCGGCGGTTTTGAAAAGGACTTCACGGCTCTGCGGGTCGAGTTCCCGGGCTTTGCGCAACTGCACCAGCCCCTCGGCGGGGTTCCCTTCCTGGCTGCAGAGGCTGGCCAGGGCGATATAGGTTTCGACCCGCTTCGGGTCACGCTCGAGAGCCTTCTGCAGCAGCGCCCGGGCCTTTTTCAGGTCGCCCGACAGGAGCCGATCGACGCCTTCCCGGTAGATGGCACCAACCTCGCGATGATGCTTGTCTTCACGGTCGAGCTTCCAGTGTTTCCACCAGCTCATCAGGGAGCTGTAGATGTGCGCCCCGAAACCGAGGATCAGGCCGACCAGGATACTGCCAACCACGACGAAGGCGACCGGATAGGTCAGCTCCTGGCTGCCGAAGAAGTAGACGGTGATTTCGTGGGGGTTGAGATTCCAGAAGAACAGGAAGAAGACCCCGAACAGGATGATCAGCAGCATGAAGGCCATGAAAGTCATCGGCGTTCTCCTCAAATCGCAATGCAGCAGGGACGTGGTTACGCCCCGAACTTTTCAATATCGGTCTTGCATTCGATGCAGTAGCGCGAAAACGGGCGCACCTCAAGGCGCCGCTGATCGATGGCTTCGCCGCAGTTCATGCAGGTGCCATAGTGGCCTTCGGAAATCCGCTCGAGGGCCGCGTCGATTTCGCGGATCTGCTGCCGCTGGGTTTCGCCGAGGTTGAGCAGGACGTCGCGATTGTAGGTGTTGGCGGACATGTCGCCGATATCGGCCACGCCATCCTGCCCCAACTCGCGACAAGACGCGTAGGCCTCGTTGACTTCCCGCAGCAGTTCGGCGCGCAGGCTGAGCAGCTTGGCCTTGACCTGAGTAAAATGTTCCAACGTCATCGGCTCTCCTGTGATCACCGGTCAGCGGTGATGGTAAGGTTCGTTGCGGACGATCGTGCAGCCGCGATAAAGTTGCTCCAGCAGCAACAGACGGACGACCTGGTGGGGATAGGTCAGCGACGAGAGGGACAAAACCAGATTGGCGCGCTGGCGGACCTCCCCGCTCAAGCCATGCGCCCCGCCAATCACCATGACCCATTCGGCCGTGCCGGCCACCATATGTTTTTCCAGCAGGCCGGCGAGTTCCTCGGAGGTCAATTGCTGGCCGCGTTCGTCGAGAACGATGACAAACGCCCCTGCCGGGATGCGGGCCAGCAGCAGTTCGCCCTCTGCCGCCACGGTTCGCGGCAGTTCGCCGCGGCTGCCGGCCTTCTGCTCCTTGATCTCCTCGATCGCCAGGGGGAGATAGCGGCGCAGTCGCTCCTGAAACAGGGCGCAGCCGTCGCGCAGGTAAGGTTCGCTCAGTCGCCCGACACAAAGCAGGCGGAGTTTCACCGCCCGGCCTGGGCTGCCACGGCCAGTTCCGGCGGCAGCGGCACCTCGGCGGCATCGCGCCAAAGCCCGTCGAGATCGTAAAACTGGCGGACCGGTTCCTGGAAGACGTGCACCATGACGTCGCCATAATCGATCAGTATCCAGCGCCCCTCGTTCATCCCCTCGATCCCCAGGGGACGCACGCCATGTTGCTGTTTAAGACCCAGGTGCACCAATTCAGCCGCGGCCTGGACCTGACGATCGGAGCCGCCGGAGGCCAGCACCAGAAAGTCGGTCAACGAGGAAATCCTGCGCACGTCGAGGACGCGCACATTGAACGCTTTTTTGTCAAGAACTTGGGCGGCACAGAGCAGCGCCCGATCGATGGAGTGCAACGAGGGATTCCCTTTCTACGGCAATCGGTACAGCCTTTGGTCGGCAATATAAGCAGCGACGGCCGGCGGTACCAGGTAACGGATCGACTCGCCGGCCGCCACCTTGCGGCGGATCAGCGTGGAAGAGATATCGAGGCGGGTTTCCTCGAGAAAAAGCACCATGTTTCCTGAACGGTGCCACAGTTTTTTTAGTTTTTCATCGTAACAGAAGTCCCCTTGTACCGCAACCGGCAGGGCGGCCAGCGGGTCGGGAAGCAACACCCCCGGCCGGGCGGTCACCACCAGGTGGGCGAGCTCGAACAGGCGTGGATAATTCTTCCAGGTTGCGAGGTCGCGGAATGAATCGAGACCGACGATGAAATAGTGTTCCCCCTGCGGATCGATCTGACGCAGCAGGTCCAGGGTGTCAACCGAAAAACTCTTGCCGCTCCGTCGGGCTTCGAGATCGGAGCTCTCGAAGCCGGGATTGTCGGCAATCGCTGCCTCGATCATCGCCAGTCGTTGCGCGAAGCTGGTCTCACCGGCGACCGCCTTGTGTGGCGGCGCGGCCGCCGGCATGAACAGCACCCGGTCGAGGGCGCACGTCTCGCGCACTTCCTCGGCAATTCGCAG
The DNA here is from genome assembly GCA_963749425.1 of uncultured delta proteobacterium. Classification (GTDB taxonomy): domain Bacteria; phylum Desulfobacterota; class Desulfuromonadia; order Desulfuromonadales; family BM103; genus VAUL01. Next base: position 197,593 of record CAVVMK010000009.1, on the reverse strand, counting down.
ATGGGCGAAATGGATCGGATTGAACGTGCCGCCAAGGATGCCGGTTTTCACCCTAGCTCCTGACCTGGCCATCCCCGTAAACAATGAATTTGCGGGTGGTCAGGTCCTCGAGCCCCATCGGCCCGAAGGAGTGCAGCTTGGTGGTGGAGATGCCGATCTCGGCGCCGAGGCCGAGCTGGTTGCCGTCGGCGAAGCGGGTGGAGGCATTGACCAGGACCACGCTCGAGTTGACCTCGCGCAGGAACCGCTGGGCGTTGGCGTAGTCCCGGGTGACGATCGCCTCGGTATGCAGCGAGCCGTAGCGTGTGGATATGGGCGATGGCCTCGTCCAGGCTTATCCACGACCCGCACGGCGAGGATCAGGTCGAGGTACTCGGCGGACCAATCCTCTTCGCTGGCCGGCGTTGACTTCGGGGGCGAACTCCCGGGCTCGTCGTGCACCCGCGCAGTTCGACGCCGTTCGGCACGCAGGGCGGCGGCGATCCGCGGGATGAAAGTTTCGCGCGATATCCTTGTGGATCAGCAGGGTCTCCAGGGCGTTGCAGACGCCGGGGCGCTGCGCCTTGGCGTTGAGGGCGATCCGCTCGGCCATCGTCGAAGTCGGCGCTGGCGTCGACGAACAGACGTGGCAGACCCCCTTGTAGTGCTTGATGACCGGAATCCGCGAATTCTCGGCCACGAAGCGGATCAGTCCTTCGCCGCCGCGCGGGATGATCAGGTCGATTTCTTCCTCACGCTTGAGCAGTTCGAGCATCGCCGCCCGGTCGGTGGTGGCGATCACCTGCAGGGCGCTGGCCGGCAGACCGAGGCGCTCGAGTCTCGTTGCACGGCACCCGGCCGATGGCCAGGTTGGAGTGGATCGCCTCCGAGCCGCCGCGCAGGATCACGGCGTTGCCGCTTTTGAGGCAGAGGCCGGCAGCATCGGCGGTGACGTTGGGGCGGGATTCGTAGACGATGCCGATCACGCCCAAGGGGATGCGCATGCGTGCCGACCAGCAGACCGTTGGGCCGACGCCACATGCCGGTCACCTCACCGACCGGGTCGGGGAGGGCGGCCACTTCGCGCAGGCCGTCGGCCATCGCCCGCACCCGCTGCGGATCGAGAGCCAGGCGATCGAGCATCGCCGCGGCCAGCCCGGCTTCGCGGGCGGCGGCGAGATCCTGTTCGTTGGCGGCAAGGATGACGTCGGTCTGTTCGATCAGGGCGGTGGCCATGCGCTGCAGCAGGTCGTTCTTCACTGCGGTGGCGAGGCCGGCCAGGATCTGTCCGGCGGTCCGTGCATCCTTGGCGACCTTGGTCATCTGTTCGGCTAGGCTCATGATCAGGCTCCGGTGTTGATAACCAGGTTGTCCCGGTGAATTACCTCGTCACCGTACTTGTAGCCGAGGATCGTCTCGATCTCCCTGGTCTTGCGTCCGATGATGCGCTGCAGTTCGAGGGAGGAGTAGTTGGTGACCCCCTTGGCGAACTCCCGGCCGTCGAGGGTGCACAGGCGCACGGCATCGCCGCGGTCGAAGTCCCCCTCGATCTCGCGGATTCCCGAGGGCAGCAGGCTCTTGCCGCCGTCGATGATCGCCGACCGGGCTCCCTCGTCGAGCAGTAGTTTGCCGCGCGGCTTCTTGGTAAAGGCGATCCAGTGCTTGCGTGCGGCGATCGGGTCGCGGGCCGGCAGAAAGTAGGTGCCGAGTTCGTGGCCGTCGAAGAGAGAGCGCAGGTTCCGGGGGGTGCGGCCGTTGATGATCGCGGTGCCGGCACCGCACAGGGTGGCCCGCTTGGCGGCCTTGATCTTGGTCGCCATGCCGCCGGTGCCCAGGGGGCTACCGTCGTCGCCGGCCATCGCCTCGATCTCCGCGGTGATCCGCTCCACCTCGGTGACCAGGGTGGCGTCGGCATGATGGCGCGGGTCGCGGTCGTAGAGCCCGTCGACGTCGGAGAGGATGACCAGCAGTTGGGCCTCGACCAGGTTGGTGACCATGGCCGAGAGGTTGTCGTTGTCGCCGAAGCGGATTTCGTCGACCACCACCGTGTCATTTTCGTTGATGATCGGCACCACCCCGTATTCGAGCAGGGTCATCAGGGTGTTGCGGGCATTCAGGTAGCGGCGGCGGTTGGCCAGGTCGTCCCGGGTCAGCAGCACCTGGGCGACCTTGACCCCGCAAGGGCGCAGGGCATCCTTGTAGGCGCGCATCAGCCGGCTCTGGCCGATGGCGGCGGCCGCCTGCTTGAGGGGGATGGTCTGGGGACGTCCGGTAATGCCGAGGTCCCCCTTGCCGGCAGCGACGGCACCGGAGGACACCACCACCACCTCGTAGTTGCGCCGGCGCAACTCGAGAATATCCTGGCAAAGCGCCTCGATCCGCCCGACGTCGAGCCCCGCTTCGTCGGAAACGACACCGCTGCCGATCTTGATCACTACGCGCCGGACATGAGCCAGGAGAATGGTGCGCATACGCCCCCGATGGAGATTCTTTCCGGAAACTGTTGAAAATTATGGAAAAAGTTTATGCGCCGGGAGGCGGGCTGTCAAGCCTCTCGGCGGCCCGGCGACCCGCCAGCTGCTGGCCGACGAAGTGCACCAGCTCGGCCGTTCCTTCTCCGGTTACGGCCGAGACGGCGAAGGTCGTATACCCAAGGTCGGTAAAGGCTTCCCGCATGGCCGGCAACTGCTCGCGTACCGCGGTGACGTCGAGCTTGGTGAAGACCACCAGCATCGGCCGCTCGAGCAGTTCGGGGTTGTAGTGTTCCAGTTCGCGATTGATCGCCCGGAAATTTTCCAGGGGATCCCCCTCCTGCATCCCGGAGAGATCGACCAGGTGCAGGAACAGGTCGGTGCGTTCGATGTGGCGCAGAAAGCGGATGCCCAGGCCATGCCCCTCGCTGGCCCCCGGAATCAGGCCGGGGATGTCGGCCATGACGAAGCTCTGGTAGTCGCCGTAGCGGACCACGCCGAGATTCGGCACCAGGGTGGTGAACGGGTAGTCGGCGATCTTCGGCCGGGCGGCGGAGACGCTGGCGATCAGGGTCGACTTGCCGGCGTTGGGGAGGCCGACCAGGCCGACATCGGCGAGCAGCTTGAGTTGCAGGCGCAGGGTGCGGCGCTCGCCGGGAAGCCCCGGCTGGGTCTTGCGCGGCGCCCGGTTGGTGGAGGAGACGAAGCGAGCGTTGCCGCGCCCGCCCAGCCCGCCCTTGAGCAGCACCAGCGGCTCGCCCGGCTCGGTCAGGTCGGCGAGCAGTTCGCCGGTGCCGTCATCATAGATCAGCGTGCCGGGGGGGACGCGGATGGTCAGCGTCGCTCCGCTCTTGCCGTGCTGGTCCTTCCCCCGGCCCCCTTCGCCGTTGCCGGCGTTGTAATGCTGCCGGTAGCGCAGGTCGAGGAGGGTGCCGAGATTGGTGTCGACGACGAAGCAGACGTCGCCGCCGTTGCCGCCGTCGCCGCCGTTCGGACCGCCGAGGGGGATGTACTTCTCGCGACGGAAGGAGAGGCAGCCCTTGCCGCCGTCACCGGCCTTGGCGTTGATTTTGACTTCATCGACGAATTTCATAAGATCTCGTTTGACGCGGAGGTCCGGAGTCAGAAAAATCAGCAATCAAAAAATACAGCATCAAGGTCAAGGGTTATAACCTCCGCAGTCTTGTTCCTTGGGGCTTCAAAAGGGGTTTCTCCGCGTCTGAATGCCGTATTCGTCAATACTAGACTTTTAAGCCTTGATCAGAAAAAAGCCCGAAGCTCGCAGGGAGCCTCGGGCTTTGGGAAACCGCTCCGGATGCTTCCGGCTCAGGCGGCGTAGACGCTGACCTTCTTGCGGTCCTTGCCGAGCCGTTCGAACTTGACCACCCCTTCGATCAGGGCGAACAGGGTGTAATCCGTGCCGCAGCCGACGTTGTTGCCGGGGTGCACGGTGGTGCCGCGCTGGCGGACCAGGATCGAGCCGGCGGTAACCAGCTGGCCGTCGAAACGCTTGACGCCGAGGCGTTTGCCCGCGCTGTCGCGGCCGTTGCGGGAGCTGCCGACACCTTTCTTGTGAGCCATGACTTAACTCCTTACGCTTCGATCGCCGTGATCTGCAGGCGGGTAATGGGCTGACGGTGGCCGTACAGTTTGCGCTGAAATTTGCGGCGCTTCGACTTGAAGACCAGGATTTTCTTGTCCTTGTCCTGTTCGACGATCCGCGCCTTGACTTTCGCGCCCGGCAAGAGAGGTGTTCCGATTTTGACCTCTGCTCCGCCAACCATGAGGACTTCGGTCAGCTCGATGGTATCGCCCACCGCGCCGTCCAGTTTTTCGACCTTGAGCAGGTCGCCTGCGGAAACTTTATACTGCTTTCCTCCGGTTTTAATGACCGCGTACATCCCGTTCACCTCGTTTCCTGCCCCGATTTGCTTCCTGATGCGGAACGCTGGGGAATAACGCTTATACGCCGCGTTGACCATTATGTCAAGGAGAATCGCCCGGCAGGCCTCACCCCACCAGGATCTCGAACTGCTCGATGTGAAAACCGGGACGGGTATGAATGGCGATTTGTTTCTGGTAGTGCTTTTCCAGCTCCTCGATGCCGTGGCGCTCCTCGTCGTAGAGCAGCGAGGCGATGTTCGGGTGGACGTTGAGCGTCATCCGGTAGCCCGGGGAGTTGCGCATTTCGCGCTGCAGTTCGCGGAAGATTTCGTAGACCGTGGTGGTCTTGCTCTTGATGTAGCCCTTCCCCTCGCAGTAGGGGCACGGCTCGCACAGGATCCGGCCGATGCTCTCGCGCACCCGTTTCCGGGTCATCTCCACCAGGCCGAGCTCGGAGATCTTGAGGATGTTGGTCTTGGCCTTGTCGCTCTTGAGGGCCTCTTCCAGGGCGCCGTGGACCTTCTCCCGGTGCGGCTCCTTCTCCATGTCGATGAAGTCGATGATGATCAGCCCGCCGATGTTGCGCAGGCGGAGCTGGAAGGCGATCTCCTTGACCGCCTCCAGGTTGGTCTTGAGAATCGTGTCCTCGAGGTTGTGCTTGCCGACGAAGCGCCCGGTATTGACGTCGATGGCGGTCAGCGCCTCGGTCTGGTCGATGATGATGTGCCCGCCGCTCTTCAGCCAGACCTTGCGCCCCAACGCCCGGGCGATCTCGACCTCCAGGCCGAAGGCGTCGAAGATCGGCTCGTCCTCCTGGTAATGCTCGACCTTGAACTGGTGTCCCGGCATGAAGGTGTCGAGGAAGCGGATGATCTTGCGGTACTCCTCGGCGCTGTCGACCACGATCCGCGACACGTCCCCGGTGAGGATGTCGCGCAGCACCTTGCTGGTGACGTCGAGGTCGGAATGGATCAGGCACGGCGCGCCGCGGTCGGCGCGGTGCAGGCTGATCTGCTCCCAGAGGGCGACCAGGTAATCCATGTCGGTCTTCAGCTCGTCGGCGCTTTTTCCCTCGGCGGCGGTGCGGATGATGAAGCCGGTCCCCTCGGGGCGCATGATATCGACCAGGTGGCGCAGGCGCAGGCGCTCCTCCTCGTTCTCGATGCGCCGGGAAATGCCGACATGATCGACCGTCGGCATGTAGACCAGATTGCGACCGGGGAGGGAGATGTGCGCGGTGATCCGCGCCCCCTTGGTGCCGAGCGGGTCCTTGGCCACCTGCACCACGATCTCCTGGCCCTCCTGGAGCAGTTCCTCGATGGGCGGCAGCGGCGGCCGCTCGCCGCCGGCGTCCTCGCCTGAGGGGCGCGGCAGGGATCCCGCCTCGATGAATTGCTCGACCGCCTCGATCTCGTCAAGGACATCGGCGACATAGAGGAAGGCCGCCTTGTCGAGACCGACGTCGACGAAGGCCGCCTGCATTCCGGGCAGGACGCGGATCACCCGGCCGCGGTAGATATTGCCGACGATGCTCCGTTCCCGGCAGCGTTCGATGTAGAGTTCGGCGATATGGCCGTTCTCCAGCAGCGCCACACGGGTCTCGTGCGACGTGGTGTTGATCACCAGTTCCTTGGTCATGGTGCGGCTCCTTCAATATTGAAAATCAAAAATTTTGACGCGGAGACGCGGAGACGCGGAGAAAAGCTTGGACCTTTAACCTGGTTTTGAGTTTTTCTCTGTGCCTCTGCACCTCCGCGTTGAGGATTAGTTATGCTTTTGCTTGTACAAGCCTACCCGGCCTCGCCACTTTCGCAATCGTCCGCCAATTCCTTCAGGGTCACGGCGGTCTTGCAGATCCCCAGGGCGCGGACCTCTTCTACCGGCAGGGAGAGCAGGTGTGCGGCAACCGGCAACGGGCTGCCGCTGCCCAGCTCGATCCAGAGCGCCTGGCCGTCGAAGCGCAGATCGATGACCCAGGGGCGCAGGTCGATGTCCGTGGCCCGCCCCTTTTTCATGCGTGAGAAGATCACAGACTCTGCGCCGAGGAAAGTCTCGATGCGCGAGGCAAGATCGACGGGGCAAACGTCCGGTTGCGGTACGCGGTACAGTGCGGAGGCCAGAGAGGCCGCGGCCGATGGTTCGCTGCGTGCGATTTCGCCGGCGTCAAGCACTGCGACCCCGGCGGGTAGTTCACGGTTGAGAGCCGCCATGACCTCGCCGGCTACGCAGGGTGCTGACAGGTCGAGATCGATCAGTTCCGCCTCGCTGGAGACCCCCAGGGGCAGGGCGTCGCCGAAGCCGATGCGCGGTGCCGGGTGAAAGCCCCCCGACCAGCGCACCGGGATGCCGGCACGCTTGACCGCCCGCTGGATGGCGGTCATGAATTCCAGGTGGCTGAGAGCCGCGGCCCGCTCGCCCTTGCGCACGGTCAGGCGCAGTTTTGGCGGGCTCTCCAGCGGTCCCGCCGCGGCCGGCGACGGCGTGGTCGTTGCCGGGAGTCGGCTGCGGTCGGCAAGGCGCGGCCGGACCTTCTCGAAATCACAGACCCCGCAGGCGCAGCACTGGCCGAAGCGGCAGTCGGCGGTGGCCTTGCCGAGCAGGGCATTCTGGCGCTCGCGCAGCAGGAAGGCCTTGGTCACCCCGGCATCGAGATGCTCCCAGGGGAGAATCTCGCCGACTTGCCGGGCTCGCAGGTAGAAAGCCGGGTCGATGCCGGTGTGCTGCAAGGCCTGCTGCCAGAGGTCCCAGCGAAAGTGGTCGCGCCAGCCGTCGAAGCGGCAGCCGAGATCGACGGCTTGCTCCAGCAGGGCGCCGAGGCGCCGGTCACCGCGGGCGAAGACCCCCTCCAGCACCGACAGTTCCGCCTCGTGCCACTTCAGCCGCAGGCGGCGTTTTTTCAGGGCGTCGCGCAGGTACCCCTGGCGTTCGCGGATCTCCTCGCGATCCAGCTGGGCTTCCCACTGGAACGGGGTATGCGCCTTCGGGACAAAGGTCGAGACCGAAACGTTGACGTCGGCCCCGCCCGGGGTGCCGCGCCCCGTCGCCTTGACCCGGGCAGCCAGGTCGACCAGGGCGGCCAGGTCCTCCCCGGTCTCGGTAGGGAGGCCGAGCATGAAGTAGAGCTTGATCAGGCGCCAGCCGAGGGTGAAGGCGGTTTTCGAGCTCTCCAGCAGGTCCGCTTCGCTGATCCCCTTGTTGATCACCTGGCGCAGTCGCTCGCTGCCGGCCTCCGGGGCCAGGGTGAAGCCGGTCTTGCGTACTTTGCGGATCTCCTCCATCAGTGCCGGTGTCAGCGAGCCGACCCGCAGGCTGGGCAGGGAGACGGCCACCTTGTGATCGGCGTAGCAGCCCATCAGGTTCTGCAGCAGCGGCTCCACGGCACTGTAGTCGCCGGTGGAGAGCGACAGCAGCGATACCTCGTCGTAGCCGGAATGCCGCAGGGCAGTGTCGATCAGCCGGCGCAGGGTGTCGGGCTGGCGCTCGCGCACCGGCCGGTAGAGGTAGCCGGCCTGGCAGAAGCGGCAGCCGCGCGTGCAGCCGCGGGCGACCTCGACGGCGACCCGGTCGTGGATGGTCTGCAGCAGCGGCACCACCGGTTCCTCCGGAAACGGCGCCTGGTCGAGATCGGCGACGATGCGCCGGCGTACCGACGGCGGGGTCGGGGCGGTGTGGCCGATGGCCGCGATCCGTCCATCGGCGCGATAGGCAATCTCGTAGAAGGCCGGCACATAGATGCCGGGGATGCCGGCCAGGCGGGCCAGCAGGTCGGCCCGCGAGGCGTCGGCCCGTCTGGCGGCACGCACCGCCGCGCAGAGCTCCAGCACCGTCTCTTCGCCATCGCCGAGCACGGCGCAGTCGATGAAATCGGCCAGCGGCTCGGGGTTCATGGCGCACGGGCCCCCGACCACCACCAGCGGGTGGCGATGGTCGCGGTCTGCGGCCCGGCGCGGGATGCCGGCCAGGTCGAGCATGGCCAGCAGGTTGGTGTAGCTGAGTTCGTACTGCAGGGAGAAGCCGACCAGGTCGAAGGCTGCCAGCGAGCGGCTGGATTTCGAGGGATGCCAGCGGCTCGCCGCTGGCGCGCAACTGTGCTTCGCGGTCAGGCCACGGCGCGTAGGCGCGCTCGGCGGCAATCCACGGCATGGCGTTGAGTGTCCGGTAAAGAATCGCCGAGCCGAGATGACTCATGCCGACTTCGTAAACGTCGGGAAAGGCGAGGGCAAAGGTGACGTCGACGGTCGACCAATCCTTGGTCACGCTCCCCCGCTCCCCGCCGAGGTAGCGGGCGGGGCGGTCGACCTGCAGCAGTTCGGCGAGCCGGGGGTGGTGCGTATCGATCATTGATGATTTGACTTGGTGCATAACTTTAAAATCTACCATGCCAATCAGCATGTGAGCAATTGGATTCACTGGCTGCAGGCCGGCCTCCGGAGCCGCCGTGATTGCCGGCGGCAGGGCGAGGTGTCCCGGAATGGCGAATGTGGGGTCTGCCGCCGGGGTTCACCGACGTTGCCGCTGTAGACATGCCCTTGGGCATATGATACCTATTGCCCCTGGTTTTTCCGGTGTCGATGGCCGCGCTGTGGCCATCGACCATCGTTTCGGGCAGAACTGTGCCGGCCTGACCCGCTACCTGCTGCCGGCTGCCCAGATGCTTCTGGCGGGGGAGCGGCCGAGCCGGGCCGGGCAAAGGGATAAAGCAATGGACAAGCTGTTCCACGGCATCATGAAGTTCCGTCGCGAGGAGTTCGAGCGGCATCGCCAGCTGTTTCGCGAGTTGGGGCGTCAGCAACGCCCCCATACGCTGTTCATCGGCTGCTCGGACTCGCGGGTGGTGCCCAACCTGATTACCGGCAGCGACCCCGGCGAGCTGTTCATCGTGCGCAACGTGGCGAATATCGTCCCCCCCTACCGCAGCACCGAGGAATATGTCGCCACCACCAGCGCCGTCGAGTATGCAGTCCTCTCCCTCGAGGTCGATACCATCGTGGTCTGCGGCCACTCCAACTGCGGCGGTTGCGCCGCGCTGAACCAGCCGGCCGAGGCGCTGGCCCATCTGCCGCACGTCCGTAGGTGGCTGGAGGTGTCGCATGAAGTGAAGGGGCGGGTCGATCGCCTCATGACCGGGGAAAGTCCGGAAGAGCGCGAATGGCTGACCGAACAGGTCAATGTGCTGGTGCAGATGAAAAACCTGCTGAGTTACCCTTACGTAAGAGAAAAGTATGAGTGCGGGGAATTGAAGATTTTCGGCTGGCACTACATCATCGAAACCGGTGAAATCTATAATTTCAACGACACGACGCAACTGTTCGAGTTGATTCTCGACAGCCACGCCCCCTGACCCGTCACTCCTGCCGACCGCTCCATACCGGGTCCCAGCCGAATTGCCGGCGCAGTCGCTCCGCCGGACATTGCTCGAGAAATTCGGCTTCGCTGAAAGAGAACCGGTAGTTCGTGCAATAGGTCAGCAGGAGCTGATAGGCGGCGTTGATCCGCTGCATCGCGGCCGGATCGTTGTCCGCGCCGCGATCCGGGTGATGGGCCTTGGCCAGCGCGCGATGCCGGGCCTTGATCTGCTTGAGCGTCGCCTGATCGCCCAGGCCGAAAATGGCCAGCGCCTCCTGCAGTTCCCGATAGGTCATCGGCATTGCCCTCCGTCCTGCCGCTATAGAACGACCAGCTCCAGTAAAACAGTAAAACCCGCTGTTTTACAAGCGTCTTCCGGGGTCGTTGCAAAACGTTATTCTACTATATTTTGTAAAATTTACCTTGTAGATAACGAAAAAGGCGCTAGTATGTCGCTTATGCTGATCCATTCCTGATGGGAGAAACTCGTCATGGAAGATCTCTGGCGGCTCCGCAATGCAGTTCTCGATACTGACGACCTGGCCGACCAGGCCACCTACCAGCGACTCCTCAAGGGATTCCGCCGCGAGGAGGAAGACGGCCATCGCCGTCGCCTGCTCTATGGCGATGACCACCTCGAGCGGGTTCAGGACAAAATCCCCCGCGGTGACTGAAGGCCGGTGTGATCGGGCGCGCCGGATATCGATAGCGACCTGGCGGCCGGGCGCCGTGGCGGGGTGTGTCCGTCGCGGCCGCTTGCACGGGTGCTTTGCCTTGTGTTAAAAAAGCACGCTGCAAAGCGCAGTCAATGCGCCTGTGACGCCACGCCGGGAGAGCGCCTGCCATGGATCTGGAAATCCTGCCGTTGACCACCCCGAAAGACCGCCCCGTCGATGAAAATCAGCTCGGTTTCGGCAAGCAGTTCACCGATCGCATGCTGGTCATGGAGTACGCCGCCGACCAGGGGTGGCACTCGGCGCGCATTCAGCCTTATGGCCCGTTCTCCCTCGACCCGGCCTGCGCGGTGCTGCACTACGCCCAGGAGATCTTCGAGGGACTCAAGGCGTTTCGACGCGAGGACGGGCGGATCGCCCTGTTCCGCCCGGCGGACAACGTGCGTCGTTTCAATCGCAGCGCCGTGCGCATGTGCATGCCCGAGGTCGACGCAGCGTTTTTTCTCGACGCCATCCGCCGACTGGTGCAGCTCGAAGCCGACTGGGTGCCGCGCAGCGCCGGGACCAGCCTGTACATCCGTCCGACCATGATCGCTACCGACCCCTACCTCGGGGTGAAGCCTTCGGATACCTACCTGTGCTATGTCATCCTGTCGCCGGTCGGCGCCTACTACAAGGGTGGCTTCAGTCCGGTGAAGATCTGGATCTCCGACGAATACGTGCGCGCCGCCCTCGGCGGCACCGGCGAGGCGAAGACCGGCGGCAACTACGCCGCCAGCCTGCGGGCCTCGATGGAAGCCGCCAGCCACGGCTACGACCAGGTGTTGTGGCTCGATGCCGAGCGGCGCCAGTACGTCGAGGAGGTCGGCAGCATGAACATCTGCTTCGTCTGTGACGGCAAGGTGATGACCTCGCCGCTGCGCGGCACGATCCTCGACGGGATCACCCGGCGCTCGATCCTGACGCTGGTCGGGGATCTGGGTGTGGAGGTCGAGGAGCGGGCATTGTCGGTCGACGAGATCTTCGCGGCCATCGCCGACGGCCGCATGACCGAAGCTTTCGGCACCGGCACCGCCGCCGTGGTTTCGCCGGTAGGGCAGTTCACCTATCGCGACCGGACCGCGCAGTTGGGTGACGGCCAGGTCGGTCGCTTGACCCTCCGGCTCTACGAGACCTTGACCGGCATCCAGCGTGGCCAACTCCCCGATCCGCACGGCTGGGTCGAGCTGCTGTAGCGGTCCGCACAATACAGATCAGTTGTAAAGCCCCCGGATCGGCAGGTTCGGGGGCTTTTTTTAAATGCCTGCAAAAAACGACACCACCTGTCATATCACTTGCGGATACTGGCAGCACTTCGGGGTTTTTTCGCGGGGGGAGCGGCCCTCGCAGACGGGATGATCCAGAGATGACAACCGGCAATCATGACACCCTCGTATATCGACTCGCGCAGATCCTGGTCAAGCTCAACCAGGGGGAGAAGCTCGACCCGGTGGCGCTGGCCGACGAGTTCGGCGTCAACTTGCGCACTATCCAGCGCGACCTCAACGTGCGCTTCGCCTACCTCCCCCTGCAGAAAGCCGACAGTCATTGTGAAAAACCTCGCACCAGGCACCTATTATGAGCAGGAAAAGGCCTTTACTAATAGTGTGCTGGCAGAAATGCTTGCAGAAATGAGTGATAATATTTCCAGGCTTAAAAGCATAAAGGAGCCATGACCTATGGGACGCGGCCACTTTGTGGTGCGCCGGTTGGAGCGGATGCATGGGCAGGATGCGGTTCGCCAGGCTTACGCGTCGCTGTAATCATCAAGCGGTCAATCGGAAAGGGGGAACAATATGAGCCTGGCCGTGCTTGCTTTGCATCCTCCTGCCGCCGCTGGCGGTGCTGGACAAGAGGTGCGGGATGATCCTGATCGTGATGCTGCTGACTATCTGCGGCTGGGTGCCCGGCGTCATCGCCGCACTTAATGTGTACCAAGAGCAGGAAGTGAGCGGCGCCATAAATCTTGACAAAATGTAAAATTTGTACAAAATATGGCGTGTGGAGGTGATCCCATGCGCCATATGCCACTGACCGACGCCCGCGCCCAACTCTCCGAATTAGTCGATCGGGTACGCTACACCCATGAACGGGTCGCCGTGACCAAGCACGGCAAGCCCGTGGCCTACCTGGTCAGCGCGGAAGACATGCAGAAACTGCAGGCTGCCGCACCAGTTCGTGGCCGCCGCCCGTCCGAAGTCCTGGCCGCGCACCGCGACACGATTCGCGAAGTGGTCGCGGCGCACCACTGCGCCAATCCCCGCGTTTTCGGCTCGGTTGTGCACGGCACCGACCGCGAAGGGAGCGATCTCGACCTCCTGGTCGATGCGACGGCGCAGACCTCGCTCTTCGATATCGGCGCCATTCACGCCGAACTCCGCAAGCGGCTGGGCATCCCCATCGATGTGCTGACGCCGAGCGCTCTGCCGGAATCCTTCCGCGCTAAAGTCATGGCCGAGGCGGTGGCAATATGAAACTCGGGAAGCCGCGCCTGAACGATTATCTCGACCACATTCTCAACGCGATCGACCGAATCGAACGGTACACGGCAGGTATGACCAGCGAGAACTTTCTGCAGAATCAGCTGGTTCAGGACGCGGTCATCCGCAACTTCGAAATCATCGGCGAAGCCAGCCGCAATCTTCGCCAGGACTATCCGGAGTTTTGCGAACGCCATCCCGGACTGCCCCTGGAGTCGGCCTATGGCATGCGCAATGCCCTGGCGCACGGCTACTTTGTCGTAGATCTGGATATCGTCTGGAATACGATACGGCAGCACCTCCCCGGGTTGCGAGCGCAGATTCGGTTGGCCAGGGACTGAGGTTCGCGTGCAATGAGGTCAGGTCCTGAAATATCAATTTTACTGGTATGGCTGACCGGCATCCAGCGCGGCCAACTCCCCGATCCGCACGGCTGGGTCGAGCTGCTGTAGCGGCTGCCAAAAGCGCCCCCGCATCATCCGATGCGGGGGCGCTTTTTTGTGCAGCCGTGACTGTTTATTGGGCATCGATGCGAGGGGTGGCCGACGGTACCGCCGATGGTGTTACGGTAAAAACGAAAATTCAGCCGAGGGTACCGTGTATTTTTGAGTTCTCAAGTTACACAGATAAAGTATTTAAACTCCATTCGATCGCGGTTATGGGTAGTGTAGAGCTCCTCGAAAAACTCTTTCAAGAGAGCTTTAATCTTCAATAAAGAATAATAATATCAGATTGTTGTGATGTAACACGAAGAATCCTGACAGTCCCCTGGCGGCCTCTGGCACGGTCATTGCTCGATTACCTCCTTGCACTTATGCAACGGATGTCCGCTGAGACAGCCGGAAACCGTACGGAGGAGATCAGTCATGTGCCGGATCGGCGCCATCAAGAGCCGCAATTTTGTGCACCCAAGTACAGCCCTGCTGCTCATGCAGTCGCAGCAGAAAGGGCATGACAACTCCGGATTTGCCATGGTCATGCACGACCTCGGCGGAATCTTTGCTCACCACAAGCACCTGCCGACCCTCTCCATGGCCTGTACCGACGAAGGGTTGAAGCTGGCCGAGGACATGCTCCACCAGGCCGGTTTCCAGCGGGTCCTGCAATGGGTTCCCGACACCAACAACCGCCCCGGGCTGGACATCAACGCCATGCCCAACTACGTCTTCGAAACCTTCGATTACCCGAAATACTTCAAGGGCGCCACCCAGAAGGAGAAGGAAAACCTGCTCCTGGACATGCGCCTCAAGCTGCGCGAGGCCCTTGAGGAGGGGGAACAGGGCTTCGTCTACTCGTTCTGGCCGGACGTGGTGACCCTCAAGGAGATCGGCGACCCGCGCGACATCGGCACCTACTTCAACCTGTGGCAGCCCGACGACAAGTTCACGGCCCGGGTCATCACCGCCCAGTGCCGGCAGAACACCAACTACGACATCGTCCGCTACGCGGCCCACCCCTTCTTCCTGCAGGGGTACACGGCCCTGGCCAACGGCGAGAACACCTTCTACCTGAAGAACGTCGAGTTCCAGCGCAAACTGCATCGCGGTTACATCGGCTTCGAGTCCGATTCGCAGTGCTTCCTCTACACCCTGCACTACGTGCACCGCGAGCTTGGCTGGCCGCTTTCGTACTACAAGCACGTCATCACCCCGCTCCCCTTCGAGGAGATCGGCCACCGCGACGACCGCGAGACCCTGCTGGCGATCCGCCAGTCCCTGGCACACCTGGAGATCAACGGGCCGAACACCATCATCGGCGTGCTCCCGGATTCAACCCTGTTCACCTGCTGTGATGCCAAGAAACTGCGCCCCATCGTGGTGGGCCGTACCTCGGACACGGTGGTCTTCTCCTCGGAAGTCTGCGGCATCAACGAGGTGCTGCCCGAACGCGACTGGGAGACCGACATCTATCCCAACGAGCGGGAAATCGTGACGGTTGACAAGAACCTGGAGGTGCAGCGGTGGAAACAATGAGAGTCCAGAGCGTCACCCCCAACGACATGCCGTGGAAGATCCGCTACGACGCCAGCCGCTGCACGCTGTGCGGTTCGTGCGTGTCGGCCTGTTCGTTCCGGGCCATCGAATGCAAGGTCGAGCGGCGGCGCATGGTCTTTTCCGAAAGCGAACTCCCCGAACCGAAGCAGCGCTTCTCGGCGGTGCCGGTGATCCGCCAGGTCAAGAGCATCATGCATTACTGCCGGGGCTGCGGGATCTGCGAGAAGGTCTGCCCCAACGAGGCGATCCGCCCCGAGCGCAACATCGACACCCGCCATCCGATCCTGATCCGCTGCCTGCACGGCGAGGCGATCAAGCGCGGCGGCCGCAAGAATCTCGAGGCGGTGATGCGCACCCTCGACAAGATCCGGGTGGCGCGCATCTCGCAGATGACCGACCCGTCGCTGGACGCACAACGCCACAGCTTCGACCTGCTGGCGCCCTTCGGCCGCATCCTGCCGCCGAAGAAGCTGCCGCTGGGTGTTTCCCCGGACGGCCTGCTGGAGATGAACCGGCAGGCACCGCCGGTGCGCTGGATCTACCCGGTGATCATCGGTGACATGTCGATCGGGGCGCTCTCCTGGCGGATGTGGGAAGCGGTGGCCATGGCCACCGCCTACCTCAACGAGGAGTGCGGCCTGCCGGTGCGCATGTGCTCCGGCGAGGGCGGGGTGCCGGTGCGCCTGCTCAAGAGCAAGTACCTCAAGTACATGATCCTGCAGATCGCCTCCGGGCACTTCGGCTGGAACCGGATTGCCAAGGCGATGCCGCACATGGTCGAGGACCCGGCCGGGGTGCTGATCAAGATCGGCCAGGGGGCCAAGCCGGGAGACGGCGGCCTGCTGATGGCCGGCAAGGTCGCCGAGCACATCCAGGCGATTCGCGGGGTGCCCAAGGCCGACCTGCTCAGCCCGCCGAATCACCAGGGGCTCTACTCCATCGAGGAGAGCGTGCAGAAGATGTTCCTCTCCTTCAACGCGGCCTTCAAGTTCCGGGTGCCGGTGGCGATCAAGGTGGCGGCGAGCGCCACCTCGGTGTCGGTGTTCAACAACCTGGTGCGCGATCCGTACAATATCGTCGGCGGCTTTTTCCTCGACGGCATCGACGGCGGCACCGGCGCGGCCCACGAGGTGTCCCTCGACCACACCGGCCACCCGATCGTCTCCAAGCTGCGCGACTGCTATCTGGCGGCGGTGGCCCAGGGGCGCCAGGGGCAGATCCCCCTGTGGGCGGCCGGGGGGCTGGGCAAGACCGGGGACCTGGCGGCGGATGCCTTCAAGATGATCTGCCTCGGCGCCAACGGGGTGTTCACCGGCAAGCTGATCCTGCAGATGGCCGGCTGTGTCGGCAACGAGATGGGACGCTGCAATGCCTGCAATACCGGCATGTGCCCGGTGGGGATCACCACCCAGGAGCCGGCGCTGGTGCACCGTCTTGACGTCGAGCGGGTGGCGCAGAACATCGTCAACTACTTCCTGGCCATGGACCAGGAGTTCAAGAAGCTGATGGCGCCGATCGGCAACTCGTCGCTGCCGGTCGGTCGCGCCGACGCCCTGGCGGCGATCGATCGGGGCGTGGCGGAAAAACTCCAGATCCAGTACGTCTGTTAAGCAACAGAGGATTGCTATGAGCGCAAAGATCATCGGTTTCGACCAGAACAACCAGCGCATCTCCACCCAGCAGCTGCTGCAGCAGATCTATGCCGAGCTGGAGAACGGCCAGACCGAGTTCGAGATTCTCTCCTCGGGACACCACGACATCGGCGGTCCGCTGTGGACCCAGGACGGCAAACCGCTCAAGTTCCGGGTGAAGAACCCCGGGCAGCGGGCCGGCTCCTTCGCTCTCGACGGCACCGAGATCGTCATCGAAGGGTCGGCCCCGGCCGATGCCGGCTGGCTCTGCGCCGGCGGCGAGGTGACCATCCTCGGCGACGGCGGCGACACCACCGCCCACTGCGCGGCGAGCGGCAAGATCTTTGTCGCCGGACGGGTCGGCACCCGCTCCGGTTCGCTGATGAAGCACGACCCGGCCTACGAGCCGCCCCAGTTCTGGGTGCTGAAAAACACCGGGTCGTTCTCCTTCGAATTCATGGGTGGCGGCATCGCCGTGGTCTGCGGCTGGGGGTGCGACGATGCCGAGTCGGTGCTCGGCGACCGCGCCTGTGCCGGCATGGTCGGCGGCACCGTCTACGTGCGCGGTCCGGTGGCGGGGCTGTCCGACGAAGTCTGGATGCTCGACCTCGATGATGCCGACCGCCGGTTCCTTGCCGAAAACCTGCCGGTGTTCCTCGACAAGATCGGCCGGCCACAACTGCTCGATCCCCTTGCGGAGATGAATTCCTGGCGCAAGATCCTCGCCAAGACCTACGAGGAGCGCAAGGTCAAGTCGCTGATCACCATGCGCGAATTTCGCCTCGGCAAGTGGGTGGGAGATGGCGGTATCTTCGGCGAACTGGTGCGGGATGATTACGGCCGCGTGGCCGGCCTGGTCAACACCGGCGACGACCGCCTCAAGGTGCCGCGCTGGCAGGACAAGCGCTTTGGCGCGCCGTGCCAGGTCTCCTGCCCGAGCCACATCCCGACCCAGGACCGCATCAAGCTGCTGCGCGAGGGGAAGGTCGAGGCGGCCCTGGAGCTGGTGCTGCGCTATTCGCCGTTCCCGGGCAGCGTCTGCGGCGAGGTTTGCCCGAACCTGTGCATGGATGCCTGCACCCGGCGGTTCCTCGATCACCCGGTGCGGATGAAGGAGCTCGGCCGGTTGTCGGTCAACGTCCAGCCGCCTCGCCCTGCCGCCGCCACCGGCAAAAAGGTGGCCGTGATCGGCGGCGGCCCCGGCGGCCTCTCCGCGGCCTGGCAACTGCGCCTGCAGGGACACGCGGTCACCGTGTTCGAGGCCGATGCCGAGGTTGGCGGCAAGCTGCGCCAGGTGATCCCCACCGAACGGCTTCCCGAGGAGGCGCTCAAGAGCGAAATCGACCGCATCAAGGGGCTGGGGATCGAGATCCGGACCAACACCTCGGTCGATGTGCCGAAGTTCGCAGCGATCCGCCGTGACTACGATGCGGTGGCCATCGCCAGCGGCGCCCACAACCCGGTGGTGATCCCGTTCCCGGGCCATGAGCGGCTGGTCAAGGGGCTCGACTTTCTCAAGGCGATCAACCGCGGCGAGCGCCCGGCCGTGGGCGACAAGGTGGTCGTACTCGGCGCCGGCAACGCCGGCATGGACGTCTGCCTCGGCGCCTACGCCATGGGCGCGAAGCAGGTGACCTCCATCGACATCCAGCGTCCGGCCGCTTACCAGAACGAGATTGCTCACGTGGAAAAGCTCGGCGGGCGGATCATCTGGCCGTTCTTCACCGCCAAGCTCGATGCGCAAGGGGTGCACGGCAAGAATGGCGAACTGCTCGAGGCCGACACGGTGATCATCGCCATCGGCGAGCGCCCGGATCTTTCCTATATCCCGCGCGACTGGCTGACCGACCGCGGCATGATGGACGTCAACGGCTGCCTGCAGTCGCCCCACGCTCCCGAGGTTTTTGCCATCGGCGACACCGTCCAGCCGGGGCTGCTGACCCACGCCATCGGCCAGGGGGCCGACGTCGCCCTGCAGATCGACGCGTTTCTTGCCGGGCAGGCACTGGAGCCGATCAGGCATCCGGAGGTCATCCCGGTCAGCTGCCTGTCGAAAGAGTTGTTCCGGCCGCAGAACCGCGGGCGCTTCTGCAGCACCGACGCCCTGGCCGAAACCGGCCGCTGCCTCTCCTGCGGCACCTGCCGTGACTGCTCCATGTGTCTGGAGGCCTGCCCGGAGGGGGCGATCCGCCGCCTGGAGAAGGCGGACGGCACCTTCGAGTACGTTTCCGACGATCACGTCTGCATCGGTTGCGGCATCTGCGCCGGCATCTGCCCGTGCGGAATCTGGGCGATGGATCTCGTGGTCTGAGCCGATTTTATCGAGCTGGTCGGGCGAAACGGGCGGGACCATGCATGGTCCCGCCCGTTTCGCTGGTGTGAACCGCGATGGCGGGTCTCACGCTGCCTGGCAGGCTCCTTTCCCGCGTTCAGGGTTCGAGCTTCGACCAGTCGACCGCCGTGTAATCGGCCAGCAGCGCCAGGGGGATGAAGGTGTCCGCGTCGCTGCGGGGCGTGCCGGTCAGCTGCCGGGTCAACGCGCGGAGCAGCTCGAATTCGCGGGTGAAGGCCGCGCGGAATTCCCAGTGCAGCAGCGTGGCGGGGAGGGCATGCGGGTCGCCGGGATGCAGGGTGCAGAGCTCGGCGCTGAAGTCCTCGCCGGAGCGATCGATGTTGGGGAGGCCATGCAGGCGGCAGATCAGCGGCCGGAACGGGTAGACCAGGCAGAGGCCCCCGGCGCCCAGGAGCGGGCAGGGGGTCGGGTCGTCCTCGGGCATCTCGGTCCACCGGGCGTCGGGAAGGGCGTTGAGCAGGTAGGGGGGGGACAGCTCCGGCCAGCGCTGGGTTAACTCGGCCAGCCGCGGCCGGCAGCGGCTCAGTATCTCCTCCCGGCGGGGCGCCGGCAGCCGGGCAAACCCTTCACGCAGCAGGAAGGCGTCGAGCAGGCTGATCTCGAACAGCCCGCGGCAGCAGGCACTGCACCCCTTGCGGCAGGCGAGCACTCCCGGCGGCGCACCGCGCAGGCACCCCGCGAACCAGGCGTCGATCTCGCCGAGCAGCGCCCGGTAGGCGTCGAGCAGGGGGCGCAGCGTCAAGCCTTGCCGAGTTCCCGGGAGCGGCGGGTGGCCCGCGCCACCGCCTCGACCAGGGTGCCGCGCAGGTCCCGCTCCTCCAGGGCCGTCAGGCCGGCCAGGGTGGTGCCGCCGGGGGAGCAGACCCTCTGGCGCAATACGGCCGGGTCCTCGCCGCTCTCCGCCACCAGTTGCGCGGCGCCGAGCACGGTGCGCGTCGCCAGTTCCAGGGCCACCTCGACGGAGAGCCCCTCTTTGACCCCGCCCGCGGCCAGCGCCTCGATCACCGAGAAGACGTAAGCCGGCCCGGAGCCGGACAGCCCGGTCACTGCGTCCATCTGTGCCTCATCAACGATACTCACCGCGCCGACGCTACGGAACAGCTCCGCCGCCATGGCCAGGTCGGCGGTGGTGGCGAAACGGCCGGGGCACAGGGCGGTGGCCCCGGCGCCGACCAGGGCCGGGGTGTTGGGCATGGCCCGCACCACCCGCGGCGTGCCGCCGAGGAGCCGCTCCAGGGTGGTCGTGGCGGTGCCAGCCAGGATCGACACGGTCAGCTGTTCCGCCGTGACCGTCCCGGCCAGGGCGGGGACCACGGCCGCGACCATCTGCGGCTTGATGGCCAGCACCAGCAGGGCGCAGTCTGCCGCCACCGCCCGGTTGTCGGCCGTGACCGCGACCTGGTAGCGGTCACGCAGCAGGGCCTGGCGTTCTGCGCTCGGGTCGGCAACCAGCAGGGCCGCCGCCGGTTCCCCCCGCGCCAGCAGCCCGCGGATCAGGGCCTCGGCCATGTTGCCGCCGCCGATAAAACCGATGGTGCGGGTTACCGACATGACAGACTCCTCTTCTTGCAGACGCAGATCAAGGTATTCAAGCGAAAACGCCGGGGCGTGTCAATCGTAGCCGCGGCGCCGGAGCACTGGCTGTGCCCAGATACTGCCCGTGGCGGGCTCGGTCGAATCGGCTCGGTAAAGACAGACCCCGCTTCCGGCGAAGCGGGGTCTACATCGACAGGTGACCGCGACCGAAGCGCGCTCAGCCGGGCAGGTCTAGTACCAGGGCCCCTCGACGGTGCCGGCCCCGCCGTGACAGCTGACGTTGCTGCAGTCGCCGGTGCCCGGATCGTAGGTCCCGCCGCCCTGGATGGAGACATCGGCGGGAGCCGTCTGGTCGAAATGGTTCGCCGTGCCGAAGCCGGCACCGTTGTGACAGGCAGTACACGGCTCCAGGTGATCCCCCCGGCCGTGCTCGCCCTCCCGGTTCGGCCTGACGTTGCCGGCCGGAGCGCCGCCGTCCGGCGGGGTGTTGTGGCAGGAGACGCAGCCGGCCGGATTGGCCACCGGGTCGGCGATGTGGCAGCTGGTGCAGGCCGGCCCGACGCCGCCCCCGAGCGCGGCGCCGTGGCAGAGCGCGCACATGGTGGCCGGGTTGCTGACGTCGTCATGAGTGACGGCGCGGTCGTACCAGTTGAGGGGGTGCGCGGTGAAGGCGTCGTGGCACCCCTCGCACCCCTGGCCACCGGCAACGGCGATGCCGACGTTGAAGCGCGGGTTGCTCCCTGCGCCGCCGGCCTGCCCATGGCAGCCCTGGCAGTCGATCATCCCCTGCGGGAACGCCGCGGTCAAACCCTTGGCCGCAGGGCCGTGTTCGGCGGGATCGAGGAAAGTAACGCCGTCGGTCGGGTGAGGCGCTGCGCCGCCACCTCCGCCGTAGCTGCCCAAGGCCACCGGCAGCCCGGAATCGCTCAACTGATGACCGGCATCGTTGCCATGGCAGCCAGCCGTGTCACAGCCGAAATTGCCGGCGTTGTAACCGGTATCACCGTTCAAGTTGATCCGGCCGTTCCAGTGGTCGCCCAAGGTGTCGGTACTCTTTTTGAACAAGGCGTAGCCGGCGACGGCGGCGAAGGCCCCGCCGCCGGCGGTCTCCTTCACGCCGTGGCAGACCACGCAGACGTTGTGCGCGCCGACCCCGGCCGCCCCGACGTGATTGGTTATATTGTTCGGCGGAGAGCCGTGACAGAAGGTGCAGTCGATGGTAAAGGTGGTCACGCTGGCATGACAGCCGAGGCAGCTCGGGCCGACCCCGCCGGCGCCGTCCAGCGTCGCACCGTGGCAGAGGGTGCAGCTTGTCTGGATACTCTGGGCGGAGTAATGGAAGGTGGTGTTCGGCCCCGCCCAGTCAGCAGGGTGGGCCAGGTTGAGGCCGTGGCAGCTCTCGCACCCCTGGCCGCCGGCTTTATCGATGCCGACATTGAAGCGCGGGTTGCTCCCCGGGCCGCCGGTTCGGCCGTGGCAGGGCTGGCAGCCGGCCAGGTTGCGCTTGGCCACCGGTCCGTGGTTGGCCGAATTGAGGAAGGAGCCGTCAAGCTTGTGTGGGGCTGGTCCGCTTGCGTGGCAGGACTGGCCGTTGAAACTGGCGGAAAAGCAACTCGGCACGTCCCCCGAGCCTTTCAGGTCCGCACCATGGCAAACCGCGCAATCCGCATAGTTCGGTGAATTCAGCGCTTCCGCTCCGTGCTGCGTGATCCAGTTCTGCGGATGAGCCGCATTGGGTGCCGGCAGAGCCCGACCCTCCGTCGGAGCAGCCGAACATCACCAGCGTCATCAGCATCAGCCCCGCAAAGAATAATGCGCGCATGAAAAATCCTCCCTTGGTTACTTGCCGTGACAGGAGGCGCAAGTGCGCGCCGTCTTCGGATTGCCGTGGCAGCGGAAGCAGGACATCGGGTCGAGTCTGGCCGTCGATGCGGTGGCGGCTCAGGTAGTCACCCCGGTGCGGCATGCGCCGGTCGGTGTCCGTCGGGTTTTTGTCCGAGGGTTTGAGCTCGACGCGGGTGGCATGACAGTCGTTGCAGAAACTGACCTGGTGGCAGCCCCGGCAGGTCTGTTCGTACTGGGACGCTTCATGGCGATGGTTGTCGGCGAAGAACGGGGTATGGTCGAAACGGGCGAAGGGAATTGGCTCGGTTTTCCCTTCGTGACAGCTGCTGCAGATTTTCGGCTGGGCGCCGAGGTCGGCCGCCGACGGGTGCGTGAACAGCAGGCTGCGGCCGCTATCGAGCGTAGCGCAGGCCGCAACCAGCGCCACCAGGGCCGTCATCATCAGCGCTACAAGCATCTTTCTCTTGGTCATCTCGCGACTCCTGTCAAAGGCGGGAGGCCTCAGTTCTGGCGGTCCAATAGATAGCTGATGGTCAACATCCCCCGGACGTCCTCGTCGAAGTAGGGATCGCTGCTGTAATCACCGGAAAGCTTGACCTCCAGGGCGTCCTCGAGGAAGCGCCAGCCACCGCCCAGGGAAAGGAACAGGGAGGTGTCTTCGCCGTAGATATCCTCACGGTAGTCCACCCAGACCACTTCCCCGCTCAGAAAGCTCAATGGCAGCGGTTTCGGCAGCTGATTCCAGTAGGCGTAGGCGCGGAGCAGCACGTAATCGTTCTCGGCGGCATCACCGTCCATGACTCCCGCCTCGCCGCCCAGCGAGCACCGCTCCGCCGCTCGCCAGGTCGCCAGCAGGGCGTAGTACTGCGCGTTCTCGTCGCGCTGGTCATAATCGTAGTTCTTGGCCTTGGCCCCCAGG
This sequence comes from uncultured delta proteobacterium, assembly GCA_963749425.1. Classification (GTDB taxonomy): domain Bacteria; phylum Desulfobacterota; class Desulfuromonadia; order Desulfuromonadales; family BM103; genus VAUL01. The sequence goes on along the minus strand of CAVVMK010000009.1, from coordinate 174,442 downwards.
TCCCAGGCCGTCCCGACCCAGGTGGCATCGGCACCGATCACCTCCACCTCCTCATCGGTTTCGGCCAGGAACCGGAACGGGGAAGCGCTGTTGGCTCCGGTGCCGAACTGGTCCTCGTAGCGGAACTTTTGGTAGTAGGGGCGCAGGTCGATACCGGCGAGGTTGAAGCGCAGTTCGTAGGAGTGCTCACCCCAGCCGTCGGTCTCCAGGTTGCGTGAGGAAAATCCGTACAGGCTGATCCCGTAGGGAAGATACAGTCCCAGGTCGATCCCCAGCATTTCTTCGGCCAGATCGTCGTCGTTGTCGATCTCCTGGTAAGAGACCCCCAGGTCGTACCAGCCGGAGAGACGGTGGCCGAGGCGGCCGCCGTAGATGCTGTCGCCATCGCGGCCTTGCTCCGAATCGAGCGCCACCGGCTGGCCAGCATAGAGGGACGCGGTAAAATAGCGGCCGAGATCGCTGCTCAGGCGCAAACCGTCGACCGCGTCGTTGGCGACCCCCTCGAAGATGTATTGACGACCGAGGCGGGCATTGAAGTTGGCCTCCTTGGCCCGGTACTCAAGGTAGCCGTACAGCAGTTCCCCGGCCGTGTCGTCGTCGAAATAATCGTCATCGGCCAGATCCAGGCGCCCCCAGCCATAGGCATGGAAAGAGAGACCCGGTTCGGTGGTCGACCCAACATCCAGTTGCAGATACTGATAGGCCGGGGCGACGGTCTTGTCCTCTTCTCCGGCCGTGTCGCGCTCAAAGAGCCGGAACAGCGTGTCGGATTTCAACTGGAACTCCGCCGCCAGGGAAACTCCAGGCCAACCCAGCAACAGCACCAGAGCGAAACACCATCCCCATCTGCCACGCCCGCCTGTCATCATTAGACCTCCTTGACTGATGTCACAGATTGATGGCTGTGACGAATCGCCCGGGAATTAACTTTGTTCCGGTGCTGTTAATTGATGCTGAGATCAAAGTGCGGCGTGCGAATCGCCGATACGCCGCACGCTGTCAAACGGATGTGAAGATTGTTGTTGACGAGGGACTGGAAAGCCCCGCTGCTCCTCACGGCTGCTTGTGAAAAAACATAGCTCGATCTTGCGCAATTTTTGCATGTATAGCAGACCTGCCAAGAAATGCAACTAAATGTAATCAGAAAAAACACTGTTCAGAATCGGTTGGTTGGGATTATGGTACATAAGATTTTAATGCGTTACCGTGGGGTCGGTTGTTCAGCCGACAGTTCGCTGCGCGGCAAGCAAACAATGGTATTCATCGGCAGAACGTCTTGATTTCTTCACGAAACAGGGAATATTTATACAGCTCATGTGCAGGGCCCTGCGGCACCCTGAGGTCAACCCAAATGATATTTCCCTTCCTGCAGCGCTTTCACCGGGAGACCTGTCTTCTCCTGCTGGTATTGCTGGGCTTGGCCTGCGGCCTGCTCGCGGCGAGTCTGGTCGGCATGAAGCTGCGCGGCCAGACGCTGCCGGAAAAGGTCACGCCTCCACGCACGGCCGTGGCGACCTCCCCCGAAGCCGATTTCACCTTCATCCTGCAGCAGAACCCTTTCAATCCGGCCGCGCGGAGCATTTCCCGGCGCGCCTTCGCCCTACCGGCAAATGATGCCGGCGAGGGGGCGGCAGTCCGTGGCGACCTGGAGCTGCTCGGTACGGCGGTGGCCGGCAGCAGGTCACTGGCCGTTATCCGCCTGGGGCAGGAGGTGCGGAGCTTCCAACTTGGCTCTGAAATCTCCGGAGGTACAATTGAGGAGATCCATCGTAATCGGGTAAGCATCCGCAACCACAACCGCTCGCTCACTATCCTGCGGATGGAGCCAGCAGAACCGGGCGCCGCACAGGCCGCCAGTGAAACAGCAGCCGTCCGTGCCAACACGGCGAAAAGTTCGGCGCCACGGTCTTCTGCCGGAAAGGGAGGCGTCCCGCCGGATGCGGTACGCTTGGCCGGCGCCAACCGCTGGATCATCGCCCGCGATGCAGCGGAGGCAGCTAGGGAAAATATCGGCGCGCAGTTGCGCACGGCGTTGATCCAACCGAATCTGGTCAATGGCAGGACCGACGGCTTCGTGGTCCGGCGCATCCAGCCGGAAACGCTGCTGGCCCAGATGGGGCTGAAGCGAGGTGACGTGATCAAGCAGGTCAACCGCATGCCACTCGACTCGCCGGAAAGGGCGTTGCAGATCCTGCAGCAATTGCGCGAGGCGCGCCAACTCAGCATCGATCTTGAACGCGCCGGCCAACCGCTCAGCTACTCTTATGAGATTGAATAGGAGACCGTTGTGAGACCATCGTTCCTTTATGCGCTTTGCACCGGCCTGATTTTGGCCGGCCTGTTTGCCGGAGCGGCTTTCGCCCAGGAGGCTCCCCGACCGGGGAAAACCGCAGCCAGCAACCGGGTCACCCTGGATTTCAAGGACGTCGAGCTGACCGACCTGATCCATACGGTCAGCGAGTTGACCGGGCGGAACTTTCTCTATGACGATACGGTGCGTGGCAAGGCCACCATCGTCTCCCCCGAAGGGATGACCCTCGACGAAGCCTACCAACTTTTTCTGAGCGTCCTTAACCTGAAAGGCTTCACCGTCGTTCCGGCCGGCAAGGTCAACAAGATCGTGCCGCTGAAAAATGCCCGGGAAGCGAACCTGCCGCTGGTCACCGACGGGGCGAAGCCGTCGGAGCAGTTCATCACCCGCCTGGTGCGGCTGGAAAACCTGGATGCCAGCGCCATCGCCGAGACTGTCCTGAAACCACTTTCTTCTCCGACCAGCAACATCATGGTCTATTCCCCGACCAACACCCTGATCATTACCGACAGTGCCGTCAGCATCGAGCGCATGGTGCAGCTCATCAAGGAACTCGACACCCCAGGATCGGCACAGGCGATGACGGTTATCACCCTCAAGCATGCCGATGCCGAAGAAGTGGCAAAACTCTGCAACGAAATGCTGGGCGTCGGAACGACGGGAGGCCGGACCCGCGGGGCGAGCGCGGCCCAGCAGGAAGCATCTTCGGCGAGCAAGATCATCCCCTTTGCCCGAACCAACAGCCTGGTGGTGCTGGCTACGGCCAGCGAACTCGTCACTATCCGCGATCTGGTCGCGCTGATTGACCAGGACCTGAGCGGGGTCCGGGCCAACATCAACGTCTACCGGCTGGAGAACGCCTCGGCCGAGGCCTTGGCCAAGACCCTCAACGAAATCATCACCGGCATCCGCGCCGAAGCCCGCCCCGCCGCATCCGAGCAGGGGCGCGCCGCTGCGGTCCCTGGACCGGTGACGATCACCGCCGACAAGCCGACCAATTCGCTGATCATCAACGCCAAGCCCGAGGACTATGCCACCCTGGAGGGGATCATCGAGAAGCTCGATACCAAACGCAAGCAGGTCTATGTCGAAGCGCTGATCATGGAGCTGTCGATGGATGCCACCCAAGCCCTCGGGGTCTCCCTGCAGGGCGCGGCCTCGGTGGATGATGACGGTCTGATCTTCGGCAGCAGCAACCTCAACAAGGGCCCGGCCGGCTTCGGCGACCTGACCCCGGGGAGTTCCGGGGTTCCGGGACTGTTGACCAAGGCGGTTGACGGCCTGCTGGCCGGCGGTTTCTTCAACCCGATCACGGTCACCGGCCCGGGCGGCACGGAGATCACCGTGCCGACCCTGTCGGTACTGATCAACCTGTCGAAAACCGACGGCGACGTCAATATCCTCTCGGCGCCGCGGCTGCTGACCTCGGACAACGAGGAGGCGGAAATCATCGTCGGGAACAACGTGCCGATCATCACCTCGCGGCTGACCGACGCCGGGGCCAGCGACGGCCTGGCCCAAAGCGTTTCGGTGGAGCGCAAGGACGTGGCGCTGATCCTGCGCTTCACGCCGCAGGTCACCGAAGGCGACCTGGTCCGCCTGAACGTCTACCAGGAAATGACCGACATCGTGCCATTTTCGGCCGGGCTGGCCGCCAGTGTCGGCAACCCCAACGATGTCGGCCCGACCTTCACCAAGCGGGTCCTGCGCAACACGGTCCTGGCCGAAAATGGCCGCACCGTGGTGTTGGGGGGACTGATCGGCACCAACATCAGCGAAACCGTGACCAAGGTACCTTGGCTCGGCGACATCCCGTTCCTCGGCTGGCTGTTCAAGACCACGTCAACCACGGAGAAGAAGACCAACTTGCTGGTCTTCATCAACCCGACGATCATCCGCGGTCCGGAGGATCTTGCCCGGGTAACCGGCCGCAACCGCAACGTCGCGGGCGGGCTGATGAACGATAAAACCAGCGGTGCGCTGCCCGAGAATTACTTCGAACCGCCAACATCGGGAAACCATGGCCAGCCCGGCCCGGCCTCGGCCCCGGCCGTCCCCGCCCCGCCATCAACGGCAACCGGTACTCAGCCGTCCGCAGCGAATACCCCGCCCCCGGCAGAGAGCGACAGCTTCAGCGCCCCGCCGGCCGTGCCGTCGCTTAACCTGCCAGCTCCGGCCGAGGCCGCGACGCCGCAGCAAACGGGGAGCCCGGCGCGTTGATGAACAGCGGACAGCCCTGCACGCGCTCCTGGCGGCGGCTCGGTGACATCCTCGTCGCAGAGTTCGCCCTTCCTGCTGAGCGGCTGGAAGCGGCACTGGCCGCGCAGGCGGCCAAAGGTCTGCGCCTCGGGGCCACGCTCATGGAGATGAAAGCCCTTTCGGCGGAGACCCTCGGTCGGGCGCTGGCCCGGCAGTTCGACCTGCCGTTCCTGGCCGCCCTGCCCGAGGACCAGGCCATCCCGGAGCTGCTTGACGTGCTGCCGATCGGTTTTGTCAAGGAATACCTGGTCTTCCCCTTGGAACGGCAACAAGGACGACTGCGGGTGGCGATCGCCGACCCCCTCGACTTCCGCCCGTTGAACGATCTCGGGACGCTGACCGGCGCTGCCGTCGACCCGTGCCTGGCCACCCCCGAAGAGATTCTGCGCGCCATCAACCGCGCCTACGAGCAACAGGCGGGGGAAACCCAGGAAGTCATCGAGGAGATCACCGAGACTGTCGACGGCGACTTGGCGCACCACCTGGAACCGCAGGATCTGCTCGACACCTCGGACGAGGCCCCGATCATCCGCTTCGTCAACAGCCTGATCACCCAGGGGTACCGGCAGCGCGCCAGTGATATCCACGTCGAGCCGTTCGAACGCACCCTGATCATTCGCTACCGAGTCGACGGCATCCTCCACGAGGTCCTGCACCCGCCGCTCAAGGCCCATGCCGGCATCGTCTCGCGGATCAAGATCATGGCCCACCTGAACATCGCCGAGAAGCGCCTGCCGCAGGACGGCCGCTTCCGGGTGCGGGTGGCCGGCCGCGACCTGGACATCCGCGTGTCGACCCTGCCGACCGCTTTTGGCGAGCGCGTGGTCTTGCGCCTGCTCGACAAGAGTTCGGGAGTGCTCACTCTCGAGGATCTCGGCATGGATAACGCGATGCTGGTGCAAGTTGCGGCGATGATCGGCAAGAGCCACGGGATCTTCCTGGTCACCGGCCCGACCGGTTCGGGGAAGACCACCACCCTGTACGCCGCGCTCAGCCGGCTCAACGACCGCGAGAAGAATATCATTACCGTCGAGGATCCGATCGAATACCAGTTGGCCGGGGTCGGCCAGATCCAGGTGAACCCGAAAATCAATCTGACCTTTGCTGCCGGCCTGCGCTCGATCCTGCGGCAGGACCCGGATATCATCATGGTCGGTGAGATTCGCGACCGGGAGACGGCGGAGATTGCGGTACAGTCGGCGCTCACCGGGCACATGGTCTTTTCCACCCTGCACACCAACGATGCGGCCGGGGCGCTGACCCGCCTGGTGGAAATGGGGATCGAACCGTTCCTGGCAGCCTCGTGCATCGTCGGCGTGCTGGCCCAGCGGCTGGTACGCAAGATCTGCACCGCCTGCCGGGAACCTGCCCCGGTTCCTGCCGAACTGCTCGATACGTTGCGCGCCGAAGGGATTCTCGGCGCACAAGCCCCGTTCTACGAGGGGCGTGGCTGCGAGCGGTGCATGGGCACCGGTTACCGCGGCCGGACGGGAATCTACGAGTTGCTGCGCATCGACGACCCGGTTCGCGAACTGCTGCTGCAAAACCGTGATGCCGCCGGGATCAAGGCGGCGGCCGTACGCCAGGGGATGCAACCGCTGCGGGCGGCCGGGGTCGCCAAGGCGCAGCATGGCGACATTTCTCTGGCAGAAGTGCTGCGGGTCACGCAGGAGGAGGTCTGAGTGCCCCTCTTCGAGTACGCCGGTTTCGATGCCCGCGGTCGCAAAGTCACCGGTTCCATTGACGGTGCCGGCCGCAAGGCGGCCACCCAGACCCTGCGTGAACAGGGGATTTTCCCGACCGGGTTGACGGAGGCGGGAACCCTGCGCAAGCGGACCCTGCTCCGCTTCGGCCGGCAGCGGCGGGTTCCCGCTGCGGAACTCTCCGCAGCCACCCGGCAGATGGCCACCCTGCTGGCCGCCGGCCTGGCTATCGACGATGCCCTGGCCACGGTCGTCGAACAGGCCGACCAGCAATTGCTCAGCCGAACCCTGGCGCGCCTGCGCGAGGACGTGCGCCAGGGGGAGGCTTTGCATGCCGCGCTGGCCAGGCACCCGGCGGTCTTCCCCGACCTGTATGTCAGCATCGTCCAGGTCGGGGAAGACAGCGGCACCCTCGACCAGTCCATGCACCGCCTTGCCGACTTCCTCGAAGCCCAGGCCCGTATCCGCGCCCGGGTGCGGGCCGCGCTGGCCTACCCGGTCTTGATGGCGCTGGTCGGCAGCGGGGTGCTGGTGTTCCTGTTCGCCTTCGTCGTACCGAAGATCACCCGCATGCTCGAGGACATGGGGCAGGCACTCCCCTGGCCGACGCTGCTGCTGATCACACTCAACGACCTGCTGACTAGCTACTGGTGGCTGCTGCTGATGGTCGTTGCCGGTGCCGTGCTGATCCTGGTCCGCTATCGGCGGAGCGAGACCGGACGACTGCATCTCGACCGCCTGCTGCTCAGGGCGCCGTTGTTGGGGCCGTTGCTGCTGCTGATCACCACCGCTCGGCTGGCGCGTACGTTGGCGATCCTGCTCAGCAACGGCGTGCCGCTGCTCAAGGCCCTCGGCATAACCCGCAGCCTGGTGAGCAACCGCCTGCTGCGCCGGGCGCTGGAGACGGCCGCCCAGCGCGTCCAGGAAGGGGGGAGCCTGGCTGTGGCCCTGCGCGAGAGCGCCCTGTTCCCGCCGATGCTCGCCCAACTGGTCGCGGCCGGGGAGAAGAGCGGACAACTCGAAGAGATGCTCTATCGCGTTGCCGACAGCTACGAACACCAGACCGACCTGTCGATCACCGGCATGCTCTCCCTGCTCGAGCCGCTGATGATCCTGCTCATGGGCTGTCTGGTCGGCTTCGTGGTCCTGGCGATCCTGCTGCCGATTTTCGAGGCCAGCCAAGGGTTCGGGTAAAAGTCAGAAGTCAGAAGTCAGAAGTAGCAAACCCGGGCAGTCTAATTGCTGTCAAGATATCCTTCTGAATTCTGTATTCTGAATTCTGTATTCTGTATTTCTCTACGAAACGGGGGTTATTCCTTATGCAAGACTCCAAATTCCGTGCCGAGCACGGCTTCACCCTGATCGAGATCATGGTCGTGGTCGTGATCCTCGGCGTCCTGGCCGCCATCATTGTCCCCAAGTTTCTCAGCCGCCCCGACGAAGCCAAGGTCACCAAGGCCAAAATCGACATCAAGAGCCTCGAGGAGTCGCTGGGTCTGTTCAAGCTTGATAACGGCTTTTATCCCTCGACCGAACAGGGATTGAAAGCGCTGGTCGTCAAACCGGAAACCGGCAGGATCCCTGCAAAGTTTCCTGACGGTGGCTACCTGAAGAAGGTGCCTGCCGACCCCTGGGGCACCCCCTATGTCTATCTCGCGCCGGGAGTGCATAGCCGGGACTTCGACCTGATCTCCTACGGCGCCGACGGGCAGTCGGGCGGGGAAGATGTCAATGCGGACATTAACAGCTGGGAAATCGACTAGCGCCGCCGGCTTCACCCTGATCGAAGTGAGCGTGGTGGTGCTGATGATCGGCATCTTTGCGTTCCTCGTCCTGCCGCGTTTCGAGCTGGCCGCCCGGGGGGAACTGGCGGCGACGGCGAAACGCCTCGGCGGCATGACCCGTTACCTGTTCAACGAAGCCGCCCTGACCGGGTTGGAACATCGCCTGATTTACGATCTGGAGCGGGGGAGCTATCGGGCGGTCAGGCTGGAGTCCAGCGGGGAACTGACCCCGGTCGGCGGGCCGGGCAGGCCGGCCGACCTGCACGGTGACGTGCGCTTCCGTGACCTGAGCCTGCCGGGCCGCGGCACCTTTTCCAGCGGGGAAGTTGTCACCACCATCCATCCGACCGGCTGGCTGGAAGAGACGGTCGTGCACCTCGAGAACCGCAAGGGGGAACAGTTGACCGTCCACATCCTGCCGCTGACCGGCGGGGAGGAAACCTATGCCGGCTACCGGGACTTTCGCTGATGGAGCGGGACGGAGCGGCGCATCGACTGGGACCGGGTGGATTTAGCCTGCTCGAAGTGATGGTCGCTCTGGCGATCATCGGTATCGCGCTGGTTTGCCTGCTGGCCCTCGGCAACCGCTCGATAACCACCCATGCGCGGCTGCAGAAAATGACTCAGGCGACCCTGCTGGCGCAGCAGAAGATGGCGACGGCCGAAGTCGATGCCCGCCTCGGCAGTCTCGAGCAGATTCGCCAGGAAGGGGTGTTCCCCGAGCCGTTCACGGCCTATCGCTGGCGTCTCGAGTTTGCCGACACCCCGCTGCCGTCGATCAGGACCGTGACGGTGACCGTAACCTGGGGTGAGGAAAAAAAGAATGAGTTTGTGGACCTTACCTCTTTCATGTTCTGAGGGGCGGCGCAGCGCCGTTTCCGCCGGGTTCACCCTGCTCGAGGTGCTGGTGGCGATCAGCATCGTCGCCATCGTCCTGACCACCATCTACGGCGTCTTCACCGGGGTCAGCGCTGCCAAGATCCGGCTGGAAGCCGACAGTGAAGCCTACCATCGGGCGCGGGTCATCTTCGACCGGCTCGGTCGGGAAATCCGCGGCGCGGTGCCGGCCGGCGGCGCAGACGGCAAGGGGGTTTTCCGAGCCGGCCGGGACAGCCAGGGCGAACCGTTCCTGGAACTGACCACCACGGCCGTGGCCCAGCCGGGGGAGGGCAACACCGGCATCGCCCTGGTCTACTACGGCCTGGCTGAAGATCGTGAGCGGCCGCAAGCAAAGAAAGTCCTGCGGCGCAGCGAGCGCTCGGCGCTGTATCGCGAGACTACGGCCGCCGGCGCCGGGCTGATGCGACTGGCCCCAGGGATCGAGCAGCTGCAGCTGCGCTTCTATACCGGCAGTGACTGGCGCGACGACTGGGATGCCGGCACTGACGGCCTCCCCGCCCTGGTCGAGCTGTCGCTGGCGCTGATCGACAGCGAGGGGCGCCGCCACCGGTTTTTTTCGGCCTTCGAATTGCCCGGGATCGTCTGGTGATGACGTCATGAGCCCGAGCAAAGGGGAACGGGGGATGGTGCTGCTGCTGGTCCTGCTGGTGGTGGTGCTGCTTGCCACGCTGCTGGTCGAGTTCGCCTACTCGACGCTGGTGGACCTGCGTCTGACGGAAACCTTCCGCGACAGTACCCAGGCCTACTACCTGGCCAAGGGCGGAGTCAATGCCGGCAGCATGCTGCTCCGCGAAGACCGCAACCGTTACGACTCCCTGGATGAGCCTTGGCATCAGGGGATCAGCAACTATCCGGTCGGTCACGGTTCGATCAGTATCCGCATCAGCGATCTGGGCGGCAAGCTGGCGGTCAACCGTCTGGTGGAGGGGAACAACCCCCAGACCGTGATGGTCGACCGCTTTTACCGGTTCTTCTCGGCCCTTGACCTCGACCGCAAAACCGATCCGGCCGAGTTGACCGCGGCGCTGATCGACTGGCTCGACAGCGGCGACTCGACCTACCGGGAACTCCGCACCGATGGCCGGGTGATGCCGGTGGCCGGGGCTGAATCTGCCTACTACCGCGGGTTGGCGCGTCCGTATGCCTGCAAGAACGGCAGGTTGCATACGCTCGACGAGCTGGCGCTGGTCAAGGGCTTTACCCCCGAGCTGCTGAGGGTGGCTACTCCGCACCTGGCCGTCAACGGCGAAGCAGCGATCAACATCAACACCGCCAGCCTGGAAGTTTTGATGACGCTCGATCCGCTCATCGAGCGCCCCCTGGCGGAAAAGATCGTGGCCCATCGCGCCAGCACGCCGATCACCGCCCTGGCCAATCTGGAGAGCATTCTGCCCGCCGACGTTTACAGTGCGTTGCGAACCCTGGAAGGCCTCGGCCAGCTCGGGGTGACCAGCCAACGCTACCGGATCGAGGCGGAGGCACTGGTCAATGACGGTCATCGGCGCATGGTCGCGGAAGTCGAAAAAAAGAGCAGCAACCTGCTTTATCTCAAGGTAGACTGAACCATCATGGCCAATCGACTGATCGGGGTGGAACTGGGGACGGAAGGTGCCAGGATTGCTATCCTGCGCCGCGACAAGCTGGGCATTGCGATCCTCGCTCTCGAAGAGCGGTCCGGTGCGAACGCTGAGGAACAGGTCGCAGCGGTGGCGGCACTGTCGCATGGCAGCTTCAGCCTGAGCGATCGGCTGGCGACGGCCCTGCCGGCCGGCCGGGCCTATGTGCGGACCCTGCAATTCCCGTTCAGGGACCGCCGCAAGGTCCAGGCGGCCGCGCCCTTCGCGTTGGCGGCCCAGATCCCCGTGGCCATGGAAGGTTGCACGACCGCACTGCTGTGGGCCCGTGCCGATGCCAACCGCAGCGAGGTGGTCGCCGCGGCGCTGCCGACGGCGGTCATCAGCGAATTGCTGGCGCCTTTCGAAGCGGCCACCGTTCCCCTGCAGATCCTCGACCTCCTGCCGTTCGGTCTGGTCGCCGGCCTCGGCGACCGGCTCGGCAAGGCGATCCTGGTCTGTGCGACCGATGTGGAAACCACGGTTTCCCTGGCAGAAAACGGCCGGCTCCGCGAATATCGGCTGATTCCGGGTCCCCTTGATCATCATCAGCCGCTGGCCGTCAGCCAGCTCCTGCGTGAATGTCAGGCACTGCAACAGCGTGCCCCGCAGGGGGATTGGCCAGTTTACCTGACCGGGACCAAGGCAACTCCGGAGCTGTTCGAGGTCCTGCGCACCCGGGGGATGAAGGTCGCCGCGCTGACCCTGACTCTCGGCGGCAAACTCGTCGAACCGGCCTTCGTTCCGGCCGTGGCCCTGGCGCTGCGCGCCGCGGCTCATCAGGTCGAACATTCGTTCAACCTGCGCCAGGGGATTTTCGCCTATCGGGGTGAGTTGCGTGCAGTTAAACGGGCAGGGGTGACCGCTTTCGTCCTGCTGGCTCTGTCCCTGGCGGCCTTCGGCGCGACCGCTTATCTCAACTACCGCGACCGTGCCAGCCAGGCCAAGGCGCTGCAGCGGGAGCTGGTGCGGATCTATGAGTCCGTCTTCCCTGGAACACCACTTGCCGTCGACGTCTCCCTGCAGATGGCGAGCAAGCTGAATGAATTGCGCAGCGGTGCCGCGGCGCTCGGCATTTCCGGCCAGCCTCCGCCGTGGCGGATTCTCAGAGAGTTGGCCGGGCTGCCTGTGCAGGTACCGATCGAGGTGGACGAATTTTACTGGGGCGGCAACGAGGCTCGACTCAGCGGCAAAACCAATTCTTTCGAGGCGGTCAACCGGATCAGGGATCAACTCGCCAAGTCGGCCTTTTTCAGTAGCGTGGAAGTGGCCGAATCGAGCAAAAGTCTGGATGGCAGCAGGGTCGACTTTCGGCTGCGCCTGCCGCTGGCGGTCAAGGCGGAGGTACCATGATCGACAAACTCAATCAGCGGGAGCGGCTCTTCCTGCTAGGCGGGGCCATCGCCCTGACGGTGATTCTGGCCGGTTTCGGCGGCTACGAAGCCTACCGGGCAACGCTTGTGCGCCTCGACCGGACCATTGCCACCCGCACCCGCCAGCTGACTGAATTCGATGAACTGCGCCGCGATGCCGTCCTGCTTCGCCAGCGCATGCAACTGGCCGAAGGGAAGCTTGCCCAATCCACGAACTTCTCACTCGCCACGTTCATCGAGGGGCAGGCCGAGCAGATTGCCGGCCGCACCAGCCTTTCCTACGCTCGCCCGCAACCTCCGGAAACCCGGGGCAACTTGTTGGCGGAGAACCTCGATGCCAAGCTCGAGCGGCTCACCCTGGAACAGGTGTTGCGCCTGCTGTGGATCATCGAGACCGGGCCGGTGCCGATGCATGTTCGCGAAATCGATCTACGCAAGCGCTTCGACGACCCGGCCCTGCTCGACCTGACTATGACCATCACCGCCATACGGAGGAGCGGATGATCCTGCCGCCGCTGCCCCGCTGGAGCAAGCCGACTCCGGGCTTTACCCCGGGAACCCTCGCATGGCGCACCCTGCTGCTGGGCACGGCGGCGTTCGTTCTGGCCTTCCTGTGCGGTTTCTTGCTGGCGTTCCCCGTCGCCCCGCTGAAGCAATGGCTGGTCGACGGCTTCAAGCGGCATGGGGCAACCGTCGAGATAGCAACGCTGCAACTCTCCCCCCGGCTGGTCCTGGAAGGGGAGCGGATGAGCATCCGCATCGACCATTCCGGGTTGCCGCCGCTGATGGTCGAACGCTTCAGTCTCCGCCCGCTGTGGCTGTCGCTGCTCGGCGCCGAGCCCGGGGCAAGGGTCGCCGCCGAGCTCCTGGAGGGAACCCTGCAGGCCGAGGTGTACGCTGGCGGCCGGGTGCAGGCGCAGGCCAGCGGACTGCGCTTTTCCCTCCCGGTCGGCGACGGAGCTGCCACCGTTTCGGGAACCCTCGCAGCCGGGCACCTGCAGCGAAGCGGGGGCGACGGCCCGTCGGCAACGCACACCTTTTCGCTGGTTTTCGGCGACCTGCTGGTGACCACCCCCCTCCTCGCCGGCATGGCCGGTCATCCCCTGGCTTTGGGGGAGGTCACCGTCGAGGCCAGCGGCCGGGGACCGTCTTATTCGATCACGCGCCTGGAATCCCGCGGCGGGGATCTGTCCCTGTCCGGTTCAGGCACCGTGCTGGCCGGCAGCTCCCTGGAGAACAGCCGGCTCAATCTCACCCTGAAGCTGCGGCCGGCGGCGACCATCCCGGCCGCTTTGAGAGGACTGTTCGACCTGATGGCGCCACCGGCCGGTGACGGCAGCTACCAGCTGAAGATCGTTGGCACTCTGGCCCAGCCGAGGCTCTTGCACCATGGCAGCGAGCAGGGGTCCGTAGCGGCATCCGCCAATCGGGACGGTCGCAACCATGCATCGCCGCCCGCCGATGAATAACTGTTACTGGAAAGGTTGCCGGATGGCCTTCCCAAAACACCGGCAGTGTGAAGCGTTGGCGGTTTGGTAGATTGATCCGGCCGCCGTTACCGATAACTCAGCAGAGGACATCAGGGGAGGATGGTTATGACCAAGGCGGAACTGGCCAAGTACGACGGTCGCGAAGGGCGACCGGCCTATGTCGCCGTGAACGGCAAGATCTACGATGTGACCGCCAGCCCGTTATGGGCGGGCGGCGACCACCAGGGCGCGCACACCGCCGGCTACGACCTGACCGAGGAGCTGAAGAGCGCCCCCCACGTGCGCGCGGTGGTCGAGCGCTTCCCGGTGGTCGGCCAGCTTGCGGCGGAGGCTCCGCCCAAACCGGCCAGCCACCTCAAAGGGGTGATCATCGCCATCATCACCGTGGCGGTGCTCATCCTGGCCGTGCTGCTCTCGCGCTAGACCCGGCAGCCCTGGACGCTGCCGCGCCGGCCGAGTTCGGCTTCGATGGCGTTGAGCACCTCCCACTTGTGCAGCGACCACGCGGGGGCCAGCAGGGTATCGCGCGGGCCGTCGCCGGTCAGGCGATGGATCAGCGTCTCCGCCGGCAGCCGTTCCAGCACATCGACGACCAGGCCGACGTATTCCTCCTGGCCCAGCACGGGCAAGGCTCCCGCCTGGTACAGTTTTCCCAGCGGCGTGCCGTCAAGCACATGCAGCAGGTGCAGCTTGACGCCGTCGACCTTCAGGCGCGCCATCTCGGCGATAGTGGCCAGCAGGTCGTCCCGAGTCTCGCCCGGCAGACCGATGATCAGGTGCACGCAGACCCGCAGACCCCTGGCTTTGGCCGCGGCATAGGCGCGCAGGAAGCAGGCATAGTCGTGGCCGCGGCGCAGCCAGTCGAGTGTCCGGTCGTGGCTGCTCTGCAGCCCGAGCTCGAGCCAGAAGTAGCTGCGCCGGTGGTACTCGGCGAGCAGGTCGCACACGGCATCGTCCAGGCAATCCGGGCGGGTGCCGACCGCCAGGCCGACCACGTCCGTCACCGCCAGCGCCTCGTCATAACAGCTGCGCAGGCGGGCAGGGGGCGCAAACGTGTTGGAAAAGGGCTGGAAATAGGCGAGGAACTTCCCCGCGTGGTACTTGCGGGTCATCACCTCCTTGCCCTGCTCGAGCTGCTCGGCGATCGCCAGGCGCCGGTCGATGCCGATCGCCCCGGAACCGCCGGGGTCGCAGAACAGGCACCCCGGCCGGTGACGGGTGCCGTCACGGTTCGGGCAGCCGAAGCCGGCATCTGTGGAAATTTTGTGCACCCGTACGCCGAACAACGTTTTGAGATGCTCGGAAAACGGGTGATAGGGCTTGCCGCGCATGGGTCGATGATGCCATGCCGCCAATCCCCGGGCAACCCCGGTGTGGCGCGGCGACCCGGCATTTGTCGTTGCAGCCCGGTCGGGGGCTGTTATAATGGGATGGTGCGCCGATCTTCAGCCGGGAGCAATCACCATGGCGAAAATGCTGGTCATCGATGATGAAAGTGATATCCGCCACCTTTACGCCGCCGAACTGGAAGACGAAGGCCACGAGGTCCTCACCGCCGGGAACGGCGGCGAAGCCCTGGAGCTGTTGAGAAGCCGGGATTTCGACCTGGTGATCCTCGACATCCAGCTCGACCAGGAGAGCGGACTGGACCTTCTGCAAAAAATCGCCCGGGAGCGCGGCCAGCTCCCGGTGATTCTCTGCACGGCCTTCGGTTCTTATCGTGACGACTTTTCCTCCTGGCTGGCGGATGCCTATGTGGTGAAGAGTTCCGACCTGCACGAGCTGAAGGAGCAGGTGCGCCAGGTGCTGGCGCGCCAGGCTCCCCGCTAGCGTGCGGTTTCCTGCCATCTCCCCTGTCTGCCCGGGAGGCTCCCCATGAAAGCCGTGATCATGGCGGGTGGCTTCGGCACCCGCATTCACCCGCTGACCATCAACCTCCCCAAGCCGATGATTCCGCTGATCAACCGGCCGATCATGGAGCATATCATCGAGCTCCTCAAGCGTCACGGCATCACCGACCTGGTGCTGCTCCTCTATCATCAACCGGAGGTGATCAAGAAATATTTCAGTGACGGCAGCGAATTCGGCGTGCACATTACCTACGTGACCCCTCTCGACGATTTCGGTACCGCCGGGGCGGTCAAGGCGGCCGCCCGCCATCTCACCGGACGCTTCCTGATCATCAGCGGCGATCTGCTGACCGATTTTGACCTGGGACAGGTGCTGGCCTTTCACGAACAGCACGGTGCCAGCGCGACCATTACCCTGACCTCGGTCACCGACCCGCTGCAGTTCGGCGTGGTGATCACCGACCGGGAAGGGCGCATCACCAATTTCCTCGAAAAGCCGGGGTGGGGAGAAGTCTTCTCCGATACCATCAACACCGGCATCTACGTGATCGAACCGGAGGTGCTCGACCTGATCCCCGACGGTGAAAACCGCGATTGGGCCAAGGACGTCTTCCCGGCGATGCTCCAGCGCAAACTGCCGTTGTACGGCTGCCGGCTGGAAGGCTACTGGGCGGACATCGGCAACCCGGAGGCCTATCTCGACGCCTGCCGCGACATCCTCGCCGGAAAGGTGGCCGTGTCGGTCAACGAGCCGCCCCGTGCGCCAGGCGAGTCTCTCTACATCAGTGCCGACGCCCAGGTCGACAGCCTCGCCGAATTGCAGGGGATGGTGGTGCTTGGCGACAACACCAGCCTCCAGGGGCGGGTCCGCCTGCGCAACTGCGTGGTCGGCCGCAACTGCCGGATCGAGGACGACGTGGTTCTCGAGGAGACGGTCCTCTGGGACAACGTTACCATCCGCACCGGCAGCCGCATCCAGGGGGCGGCCCTTGGTCATCGGGTGAGAGTGGGGCAGCGGGTGGTGATCGAGCCGGGGGTGGTGGTCGCCGACGAGACCACGGTCGGCGACGAGGTGCATATCCGCCGCGATGTCAAGATCTGGCCCCGCAAAGTCATCGAAAACGGTGCCATTGTCTCCGCCAACCTGATCTGGGGGGAAAAGTGGCGGAAGAGTCTGTATGAGGGGGCGCTGGTCCGCGGCCTGACCAACGTCGAGATGACCCCCGAGGTGGCGGCCCGGTTGGGGACCGCCTACGGGACCACCCTCCCCAAGGGGAGCTATGTGCTGGCCGGTCGCGACGCCATCCGTTCGTCGCGCATGCTCAAGCGCTCCTTCGTCGGCGGCCTGCTCTCCGCCGGGGTGAACGTGCGTGACGTGCGCATGATCCCCCTGCCGGTACTGCGCTACAAGCTCATGACCTTCGGCGAGGTCGGCGCGGTTCATTTCCGCCAGTCGCCCGAGGATGCCGCCGCCACCGAGGTCATCTTCTTCGACGGCGAGGGGAACGAGATCTCCTCGCCGGCCGCCAAGGGGATCGAGCGCATCTACTTCAAGGAGAACTTCCGCCGGGCTCATCACTCCGAACCGGGGGGGATCGAGGAATTGCCGCGCGTTTACGACTTTTACCGGGAAGGGTTCCTGCGCGCCCTTGACCGCGAGGCCCTGAAGAGAGCCGCGCCGCGCATTGTCGTCGACCTCAACCATACGCCGGCCGCCAATCTGCTTCCGGATTTGCTGGCCGAACTCGGTTTTGCGGTGACCGAACTCAACTCCCATGTCCACGAGAAAGGGGCCGATAGCTCGACGGAGGGGCTGGAGCAGGCGCTCGACCAATTGAGCCGGATCGTGGTCACGCTGGGGGCCGATGCCGGTTTCTGGCTGGGTCCTTCGGGAGAGAAGGTGCGCATCGTCGATGCGGCCGGGCGTATTTACCAGAACCGCGAGGCGCTGTGCCTGCTGGCCGGTCTGGTCTGCCGGGCCAAGCTGGGCGGGAGCCTGGTGGTGCCGGTAGCCGTCTCTCAAACCATCGACGAGTTGGCCAAGGGGGCCGGCGTGGTGGTCCAGCGCACCCGTTCCGACGGCCGCTCGCTGATCGAGGCCGCCCGCGACCGCCAGGTGCGGATGGTCGCTTCCCTGGACGGGCGCTTCGGCTGGCCGGCCTTTCAGCCGAACTTCGACGGCCTGTTCACCATCGCCAAGGTGATGGAGCTGTGTGCCCGGACCGGCTTGTCCCTGGCCGAAACCTTTGCAGCAATTCCCCGGCGCAGTTATCATCACGTGCAGGTCCCCTGCTCCCGAGAGTTCAAGGGGGGGCTGATGCGGCGCATGAGCGAGGCTGCCGTCGACCAGGAGGCCTCCTTCGTCGACGGGGTGCGCATCGACATGGAGCGCGGCTGGGTACTGGTGTTGCCCGACCAGAATCGTCCGGTGGCGCATATCTTTGCCGAAGCCGCCGACCCGGCCACGGCCGAGCAGCTGCGCGACACGTATCGTGCCAAGGTCATCGCCTGGCTCGAAGAGATGGCGCACGAATGAAGATCGGCGCCGACAGGAAAGGATGGGCTTTTGTCTGAATTCCGCTGGGACCCGCTTAAGAGCTACCTGGGTCATCACTGCCAATCACCGCGCCCGCGAACCGCGCGACTTCTTCCTCGACCGGCAGCAGATCCAGACCAGCGCCTGTCCGTTCTGTCCGGACCATGAAGGGAAAACCCCCCCCGAGGTCTTCGCCCTGCGCCAGTCCGGGCTTGCCGGCCAACGGCCCGGGCTGGCAGGTACGGGTGGTGCCGAACAAGTTCCCCCTGCTGCGCATCGAGGGCGAACTGACCCGGCGAGCCGACGGCCTCTACGAGATGATGCCCGGGATCGGCGCCCACGAAGTGGTGATCGAAACCCCCGATCATGACCGGTCGATGGCCGACCTGCTCGACGGCCGATATCACCCTGGTGCTGCAGGCCTACCGGGCGCGCCTGCTCGACCTGCGCCGCGACCCGCGCTTCCGCTACCTGCAGGTCTTCAAGAACCACGGCTTCGAGGCCGGGGCGCCGTTGCCGCACGCCCATTCGCAGATCATGGCGGTGCCGATCACTCCGCCGACCACCAAGACCGAGCTGAAGGTCTGCCGCGAGCCATTTCCGCGAGCCGTGACCGCTGCCTGATCTGCGACACTGATCGCCCAGGAACAGGCCGACGGCCGGCGCGTGGTCTTCGACGACGGCCAGTTCCTGGTGGTGGCGCCGTACGCCTCGTGCTTCCCCTTCGAACTGCGCCTCTTCCCGCAACGGCACGGCCACGACTTTGCCCTGCAGGACTGACGCCGAACTGGAGCTCTGCGCCGCCGCCCTGCGCAACGTCCTGCGCCGGCTGCGCAACCTGCTGCGCGACCCGCCCTTCAACTTCATCCTGCACACCGCGCCGCCGATGCAGCCGCGCCCGGGGCGCCCCGACTACTGGATGTCGCTCCCCTACGACTATCACTGGCACATCGAACTGGTGCCCCGGCTCAGCCGGATCGCCGGCTTCGAGTGGGGGAGCGGCTTCTTCATCAACCTCATGCCCCCGGAGGATGCCGCCCGCTTCCTGCGTGGCAGCGATCCCGACGAAGTGCCTTGAGCCGCACCGTGACCGTGCCGACCAACGCGCCCTCGCCGTTGCCGCGCCTTCCCGGAGCAGCGCCTGCTGCTCAACCGGGACGTTCGGGCGCGCCTCGCCGCGGCCGGGCTGCTGGACCTGGCCGACGCGCCCGCTCGACCTGCGGACGCCGCCCGCCGGCTCGGCCTGTGGCTCGGCGCCAGCGGCAGCGACCTGCTGCTGATGGCCCTGCTCAACGCCGCCTTGCGCAGCATGACCGCCGAGCTACCTGGACCGCCGGGACTATCGGCCGGCATGGCAGGGACTGGCCGTCGCCGGCCGCCGCCAGCGGTTCGAACGGACTGGGCGACCTGCTGCTGCGCGGCCACCGCGCCTATCCCGCACCCGGTCGTCGCCGAAGCCGCCCTGCGCGCAGGAGGCTCCCCCGGACGGAGGCCGCCGCCGCCCGCACGCGGACCACATCGAACTGTTTCTCCTCGAGGTGCTGCTCGACAATCCGGCGCTGACCGACCTGCCGCGACCTGTTCGACGACCGGACACTGCGCCGCGCATGTCGCCTGGAAACCGCTCCTGCGTGCGACTGGCCGACCTGCTGGTCGACCCGCTCCAGCCGGGTCCCTGGGGGCGCAACCTGCGCGACCTGCTGCGCGAGCCGCTGCGGGCCGCTCCCGGACAGCCTGGCCGGCCAGGTTGCCTTTGTCCTCTGCCGCCTGGAGCGCCTGGCTGCCGCCGGACCTGCTGCGCACCCTGCAGGTGGCCCACGCCATCGCCCGGGAGGAGGGCCATCTGCGCCTGCCCGGACCCGGGCCGGCGATTTCTGCCGGACATTCCCGGCGGCGGCCGGCGGCGATGGCCCGGCAGCCTTTTCCGCCGACACCGACTGGATGGCCGAATGCGGTCCTGATCGCCAAGTCGGTCGCCGTCTGGCTCGACCAGCTCGGCCGGCGCTACGCTCGCGAGATCCGCACCCTCGACGGGATTCCCGACGCCGAGCTCGACCGCCTGGCCGGCTGGGGGCTTCAACGCCCTGTGGCTGATCGGTATCTGGGAGCGCTCGGCGGCCTCGAAACGGATCAAGCAGCTGCGCGGCAACCCCGAAGCCGAGGCCTCGGCCTACGCCCTGCACGCCTACCGGGTCGCCCCGGAGCTGGGCGGCGAGGCGGCGCTGGCCGATCTCGAGGCGCGCTGCGCACGGCGCGGCATCCGCCTGGCCTGCGACGTGGTTCCCAACCATACCGGGATCGACTCGGAGTGGGTGCGCCGAGCATCCCGACTGGTTCATCCAGAGCGATCAGCCGCCCTACCCGGCCTATCGCTACACCGGTCCCGACCTGAGCGATGACCCGGACATCAGCCTGCGCATCGAGGACGGCTACTGGGACCACCGCGATGCCGCCGTGGTCTTCGAGCACCACGACCACCGCAGCGGCCGGCGCCGCTACCTCTACCACGGCAACGACGGCACCCACATGCCGTGGAACGACACCGCCCAGCTCAACTTCCTCCTCCCCGAGGTCAGGCAGGCGATGAGCGACCTGATCGTCGCCACCGCCCGGCGCTTCCGCCTGATCCGCTTCGACGCGGCCATGACCCTGGCGCGCAAGCATTTCCGGCGCCTGTGGTTCCCGCCGCCGGGCGGGAGTGCCGGGGTGCCGTCGCGCTCGGCCTTCTGGATGGAGGCTGCCGATTTCGACCGGGCCTTCCCCGTCGAGTTCTGGCGCGAGGTGGTCGACCGTATCAACCGGCGAGGTTCCCGACACCCTGCTGATCGCCGAGGCCTTCTGGCTGATGGAGAGCTACTTCGTCCGCACCCTCGGCATGCACCGGGTCTACAACAGCGCCTTCATGAACCTGCTCAAGCAGGAGGAGAACGCCAAGTATCGCAGGATTCTCAAGGACACCCTGGCCTTCAACCCGGAGATCCTCAAGCGCTACGTCAACTTCATGAACAACCCGGACGAAGCCTCGGCGGTCGAACAGTTCGGCAAGGGGGACAAGTACTTCGGCGTCGCGGTGCTGCTCGCCACCCTGCCGGGGCTGCCGATGTTCGGCCACGGTCAGGTCGAGGGGTATCGCGAAAAATACGGCATGGAGTACCGTCGCGCCTACTGGGATGAGACTCCCGATGAGGGCTTCGTCGTCCATCACGAGGCGCAGGTCTTCCCGCTCCTGCACCGCCGTCGCCGCTTCTCCGGGGTCGATGACTTCCAGCTGTACGACCTGGTCACCACCGGCGGCATTGACGAGAACGTCTATGCGTTCAGCAACGGCCCGGCCGGCGACCGCTACCTGGTGGTCTACCACAACGCTGATGGCGCGACCGGCGGCCGGCTCGACCAGGCCGCGCCCAAGGCGTCCACCGGCCGCGAAGCGGAGCCCGGGATCCGCCACTACCCTGGCAGTGCAACTCGGGCTCTCCGCCGCCAACGATCCGCGTTTCTGCCGGTTCCGCGACCTGCGCGACGGCGGCGAGTACCTGCGCCCGGCGGCGGCCCTGTACGATGGCCTGACGGTGACTCTCGGCCCCTACCAGTATCACGTGTTCCACGCCTTCCGGCTGTTCGCCGACGAGGACGGCAGCTGGGCGGCGCTCTACGCAGCCATCGGCGACGGACCGGTGGCGGACCTCGACCTGGCCCGCCTGCGCCTGCGCTACCGGCGGGAGTGGCAGGGGTGGCAGCGGCTCGTCGCCCCGGAGCGTCTGCAGGTGCTGGCCGAACACCTGCTCACCCTGCCGCTGACGGCGGCCGCGCGGTCCCTGGCGGCGGAACTCGACGCCGACCTGGCGACGCTGGCCGGGCTGCTCGGCGGGGACGGACCGCAATCCGCAACGTTGCCGGCGCTGGCCGACGACCTGACGTGCCTCGGTCGCTGGCTGGGCAGCCGCGAAGCGGCCGTCCTGCGCAGTTGCTGGCACGGCCCCGCGGGGCTCGCCTACCCCTGGCTCTGCTGGCGGCTGCTGGCGCACCTGGATGGCATCCTGCCGCCCGCGGACCGGCCGCTCTGGCCGCGTCTCCAGGCCGCTCGGCTTGCCGCTGGCCTGGAGCGAAATCCTCCCGGCCGGCCTCCGTGACCGCGACCTGCCGCTGGCCCTGCTCCTGTTCAGCACCGGCTCCCTGGCCCCGCCGCCGGCCCTCGACCCGATGACCTTTGCCGACCTGGTTCGCGACCCGTCCCGGCAGGAGCTGGCTCGGGATCAACCATCACGGCGGCGAGACCTGGTTCAACCGCGAACGGATGGCCGTCCTCGGCGCGGCCCTGGCCGTGCAGGCCGCCCACCTGGCGGCGGTTGCGGCCCCCGCCGGGAACCGGCCCCTGCTGCGCCAGCTTGCCGCCCGGGCCGGGCTTCGCCAGGCCGCGGCCACGGCCGTCGACTACCGCCTGGACCCGTTCCTGCGCCCGGGATGCGGCACCGTCGGTTCCGGCGGCCCGCAGCCTCCGCGGCAAGCGAACCAGTCGACCCCTGCGCATCCTCATGGTCGCCTCCGAAGCCTCCCCCTTTGCCAAGACCGGCGGCCTCGGCGATGTGCTCGGCTCGCTGCCGCCGGCGCTGCGAGCCGCCGGCGTCGATGTGCGCCTGGTGCTGCCCTGGTACCGGGCGATCCGCCAGGTCACCGGCCCCTTGCGGCCCCAGGCGAAACCGCTGGCGATCCCTGGGCGGCACGACCCCTAGCGTCCGTGTCCGGTGCGGCGCGCCAGTCGACGGGTCCCGGTCTACTTCCTCGACGTGCCGGAGCTGTTCGACCGCGACGGGCTCTACGGCGAGGAGGGCCCGACTATGCCGACAACGCCCGGCGCTTCGCCCTGCTCGGCCGCGGCGCCCTGGAGCTGGCGCGGTCCCTGCGCTTCGTCCCGGACGTGGTCCACGCCCACGACTGGCAGGCCGCCATGGCCGTCATCGATCTGCGCCACCGGCTCTGGGCCGACCCGTTCTTCGCTGCCACCGGCAGTCTGCTGACCATTCACAACCTCGGCTACCAGGGGCTCTTTCCTCGCGAGAGTCCTCGCCGAACTCGACCTCGACCCCGAGTCTGTTCACTATCGACGGGCTCGAATTCCACGGCCAGGTGTCGCTGCTCAAAGGGGGAATTCGTTTCGCCGACCATGTCAGCACCGTCTCGCCGACCTATTGCCGCGAGATCCAGACCGCGGCCTTCGGCGTCGGCCTCGACGGCCTGCTGCGGGCGCGCCGGCAGCGACTGCACGGCATCCTCAACGGCCTGGACGGCCGGCTCTGGAATCCGGCCGACCGATCCGGCCCTGCCGCGCTCCGCTACACGCGCCGCCGACCTGTCCGGCAAGGCGGCCTGCAAGGCCGCCCTGCAGCAGGAACTGGGCCTGCGGCGCGATCCGCAGCCCCGCTGGCGGCCATGGTCACCCGCCTCGACCCGCAAAAGGGGATCGACCTGCTGCTGGAGGGCTGGCAACCGCTGCTGGCACGCGGCCTGCAACTCGTCATCCTCGGTACCGGTGACCCCGCCTACGAGCGGCGCCTGCGCGAGCTGGCCGCCCGTGTCCAGCGGCCGGGTGGCGGTGGTCATCGGCCTTCGACGATGCCGCTGTCCCGGCGCATCTATGCGGCCAGCGACCTGTTCCTGATGCCGAGCCGCTACGAGCCGTGCGGTCTCGGCCAGCTGATCGCCCTGCGCTACGGCAGCGTGCCGCTGGTCCACGCCACCGGCGGGCTGGCCGATACCATCCGCGACCCCGCGAACGGCAGCGGACCGGGGCCAACGGCTTTGTCTTCCGAGAGTTCAGCGTCCCGGCGTTGCTGGCGACCCTCGACCGGCTGCTGGCCATGCGCAGCAACGACCCGGCCGGCTGGCCGGCGCTGGTCAAGCACGGCATGCGCCAGGACTTTTCCTGGCAGCGTGCGGCAGAGACTATCTCGATCTCTATCGGTCGATCATCGGAGGAACAGGCATGAAGCGACGAGGACCTGGTAACCCCACGGAACCGGACCGGGTGCCGGAGGCTGTGCCAGGCGATTCGTACCGGTCACGAAACGATTTCGCGACCTGGCCGAACTCGAGCAGGAGATTCGCCGGCGGCTGCGCAGCAACCAGCGGTTTCTCGACGGTTTTCTCGATGAGGATTTCGTCGATGACGAAGACGGACCGTGACGACGGAGGGAGACGGTGACGACGAAGAGTTGTAAGGGGCGGTTGACCGCTCCGGAATTCTGCCCGCAACCGGTCGAGGTACGCCTCCCACTCGATCGGCAACAGGTCCTGCTTGGCGCTGTTGCAGCCTTGCAGGCCGGCACGCAGTTCCCCCGGGTGCTGTGCCCGCCCCGCACCAGCGGCACGATATGATCAAGGGTCAGCTCCCGGGGCGGCACCTGCGCGCCGCAGTAGTGGCAGCGCCCGGTCGCGATGCGGTTGCGCCACCACTGGCTGCGGCGCAATTCGCGGGCTTTGTCCCGCTCGCGCCGGAGCTCTTCTTCGGAAATGTCGATCCAGGTCATGATGGCCACCACGCAGGTCCGCTCGATTGTAGGGCAGAAATTCGCCCGCAGGCAAGCCGCTTCCGTTCCGGGGAGGAACCCCGCGCATGAAAATCCTGGTGGTGGGCGCCGGCCAGGTCGGCTATTTTCTCTGCGAGCGACTCTCCCTGGAAGGGCACGAAGTCACCCTGCTTGACCGCGACCCGGAACAGGTGCGCACCTCCCAGGACGCCCTGAACGTTCTGGTGGTCGAGGGGAACGGCGCCAGCGCCGAATGCATGGAACGCGCCGGGATCAAGCAGGCCGATGTCATCATGGCGGTCACCGACCAGGACGAGGTCAACATCCTCGCCTGCCTGCTGGCCCGTGAATACGGGGTAAAAAAACGGATCGCCCGGGTCAAGAGCATCGAGTACCTGAGCCGCGGCGCAGTGCTCTCCAAGGAGAAGCTCGGCATCGACCTGATGATCAACCCGGAGGACGCGGTGGCGGACGAACTGGCCAATCTCGCCGGGCGCGAGGGGACCTTCGACGTCGCCGAGTTCGCCGACGGGCAGATCCAGTTCCTCGGTTACCGGATCACCAAGGAGAGTCCCCTCGATGGGTTGAGCCTGCGCGAACTCGGCGAGATCCGCGGCATGTACCGCTTCGTGGTGGCCGCGGTCACCCGCCGCGGCGAAACCATCATCCCGCGTGGCGACGATACCATCCAGGCCGGCGACAGCATCTTCATCTTCGCCCACAAGAAGGACCTGCCGTCGATCCAGTACCTGCTGCAGATCGAGGCGGAACCAAGGAGCAAGGGACGGCGCGCTTTCATCCTCGGCGGCGGCCGCATCGGCGTGCGCCTGGCCCGCCACCTCGAAGAGCGCCGCTTCGACGTGCGCCTGATCGAGCACACCCTCTCCCGTTGCGAGCAGATCTCGGCGCAGCTGAAGAAGACCATGGTCATCCATGCCGAGGGCACCGATATCCGCACCCTGCTCGACGAAGGGGTCGGCGATGCCGACGTGTTCATCGCCGTCACCGACGACGACCGCACCAATATTCTCTGTTCGCTGCTCTGCCGCCACCACGGCACCCATCGCACCCTGTGCCTGGTGAACCTCCCCGAACTGCTCCAGCTCGCCCCTTCGCTCGGCATCGACGCCTGCGTGTCGCCGCGCCTCTCGGCGGCCGGCGCCATCCTCAAATACGTGCGCCGCGGCCAGGTGCTCTCCCTGGCGACCATCGAGGGGAGCAACTCCGAGGCGATGGAGATCCTGGTCAAGAAGGGCAGTGCCCTGGTCGACAAGCCGCTGCGCGAGCTGAACTTCCCGCCGGGAGCCATCATCGGGGCGATCGTGCACAAGAGCAGCTACGAGATCACCGACGGAGAAAGCCGCCTGCGCGAAGGGGACCGGGTACTGGTCTTCGCCCTCCCCGAGGCGCTGGGAAAGGTCGAAAGGTTTTTCGAGTAGATGAATATCGCCCTGACCCTGCACGTCCTCGGTGCGCTGCTGCTCTTCCTGGCGGCGGCGCTGCTGGTCCCGGTGCCGTGCGCCCTGCTGTTTCACGACGGCACGGTTGGGGCCTTTGTCCTGTCGGCGGTAATTTGCGCCGCCTGCGGCGCAGCCCTGTTCAAATCCTTCCGCTCCGAGCGCGACCTGACCGTCCGGGAAGGCTTTGCCATCGTCACCTTCGGCTGGATCGCCTTCGCCCTGTTCGGCTCGCTCCCCTTCGTGCTGGCCGGCGGCATCCCCTCCCTGATCGACGCCTTCTTCGAAACCATGAGCGGCTTCACTACCACCGGTTCGACCATCCTGAGCAACATCGAGGGGCTGCCGCCGAGCCTGCTGTTCTGGCGTTCCTTCACCCAGTGGCTCGGCGGCATGGGGATCATCGTGCTCTCCCTGGCGATCCTGCCGATGCTCGGGGTCGGCGGCATGCAGCTGTTCAAGGCAGAGGTGCCGGGGCCGACCGCTGACCGCCTGACCCCGCGCATCCAGGACACCGCCAAGCTGCTGTGGGGGGTCTACGTCCTGCTCAGCGCCGTGGAGACCGGCCTGCTCATGGCCGGAGGGATGTCGCTGTTCGACGCCGTCAACCATACCTTCACCACCATGGCCACCGGCGGCTTCTCCACCCGCAACGCCTCGGTGGGGGCGTTCGGCAGCGCCTACATCGACTGGGTCATCACCCTGTTCATGTTCCTGGCCGGAGTCAACTTCACCCTCCACTACCTGGCACTGCAGGGGCGGGTCGGCGATTTCTGGCGCAACGAGGAGTTCCGCTTCTACCTGTGGCTGACCCTCGGCGCCACCGCCCTGCTGACCCTGTTCAACTTCTTCGGCACTTACGACAGTCTCGGCGACAGCCTGCGCTACAGCGCCTTCCAGGCCGTGTCGATCATGACCACCACCGGCTATGCCACGGCGGACTACGAACTCTGGCCGGTGCTCTGCCAGTACCTGCTGGTAGCCTGCATGTTCATCGGCGGCTGCGCCGGTTCCACCGGCGGCGGCATGAAGGTGGCGCGGGTGCTGCTCCTGTTCAAGCACGCCCACGTCCAGCTCTACCGCCTGATCCACCCGCGCGCGGTGCGCCTGGTCAAACTCGGTGACCGCGCGGTCGACAAGGAGGTGATGCAGGCGATTCTCGGTTTTTTCGCCCTGTACAT
Organism: uncultured delta proteobacterium; assembly: GCA_963749425.1. Classification (GTDB taxonomy): domain Bacteria; phylum Desulfobacterota; class Desulfuromonadia; order Desulfuromonadales; family BM103; genus VAUL01. The sequence continues at coordinate 147,461 of CAVVMK010000009.1, read as the reverse complement.
CGGGGTCTTCGTCGCTGCCTCCTTCGTCATGGCCGCCCTCGGCATGGATCTGGTCTCCGCCGGCAGCGCGGTGGTCACCGCCCTCGGCAATGTCGGCCCGGGGCTGGGCACGGTCGGCCCGGTCCAGCACTTCGGCCACGTCCACCCGCTCGGCAAGCTGGTGCTGGCCGGGTGCATGCTTCTTGGCCGCCTCGAACTGTACACCGTCCTGGTCCTGGTCATCCCCTCGTTCTGGCGGAAATGAACGGCCTGTGCGACAGCTCTGGCTCCCCCTGCTGCTCTGCCTGGTGACGGCCGTGCCGGCGCAGGCGTTCCTCGAGCACCGCTTCATTTACTTCCCGACGGCCGATCATGAGGGGACACCGGCCGACGCCGGCCTGGCGTTTGAAGAGGTGCGCTTCCCGGCGGCCGACGGTACCCTCCTGTACGGCTGGTACGTGCCGGGCGCCGCCGGCCGGCCGGTGGTGGTGTTCTGCATCGGCAATGCCGGCAACATCTCGCACCGCGTCGACAATGTCGCCTGGCTGCGCCGCCTGGGGGTGGGGGTCTTCATCTTCGACTACCGCGGTTACGGCCGCAGCGGCGGGGTGACCAGCGAAGCGGGGAGCTATGCCGACCTGCGCGGCGCCCTGGCCTGGCTGGCCGGGCGCGGCGTGAGCCGGGCACGGACCGTCCTCTTCGGCCGCTCCCTCGGCGCCGCCGTGGCCCTGCAGGTCGCCCTCGAGCAGCCGGTCGCCGGGCTGGTCATGGAATCTCCTTTCACCTCCATCGCCGCCATGGGCTGGACCCACTACCCGCTGCTCTACCTGCTGCTCGGCTGGGCGGTCGAAGCCCGTTACCAGAACCTGGCCAAGATCGGCGGGCTGCAAAACCAGCTGCTGATCATCCACGGCGACCGGGACACAATCTGCCCGCCGCGCATGGCCGAGGTGCTATTCGCCCGGGCCGCCGCGCCCAAGCAGCTGGTGTGGATCAAGGGAGGCGGGCACAACGACACCTTCCTGCTCGGCGGGGAACCCTATCGGCAGGCCTGGCAGGATTTTCTCGGCAGTCTGGCCGCTGCTCCACCGACACCCCCTGGCGGATCCCGCCAGGGGGAATGACCGGGCTGCCGCCGCGCATTGCGCCGGAGACTCAGCGCCGGAGCCACCCGTCCGCCGGCGGTTGTGCCGGGAAACCGTCGAGGATTTTACGAATCTCTTCAGGGGGGAATTTTTCGCGGGACAGCAACCCGGCATACTGGTCGAGCAACTGCCGGGCCTGGGCCTGCTGCGCGAGGGCGAGCAGCAGCTGGTAGAGCAGCCGGGTCAGGTCGTCGTGGACCGGATTGTAGCGCAGGGCATAGCGCAGCAGCTTGACCGCTTCCTGGGTGCGAGTGCGCTCGGCCAGCAGGCAGGCGAACTGCAGGCTGGCCTCGAGGTAGAGCTGCTCGAGGTCGTGTTGCCAAAAAGTCGCGGCCTCGACCCCGAAGGTCCCGGGGAGAAAGGTTCCCTGCCAGAGACTGAAGGCCGAGGAAAAGGCCATTTCCGCCTGCCACAGCGCGCCGGCCGTCATCTGCCGCATCCCCTTGCCGGCTAGGCGCCGGAACTCGCAGGCATCGATGCGGACCTGCTCCAGGCAGACGATGCCATGGCGCAACACCAGGTGCCGGCGCACGTCGATGGCGGGCAGTTCCTGTTCCAGCGTCTTGCGCAGGCGGGTCATCAGGGAATCGAAATTCGAGCGGGCCCGGGCCGGGGTGGTGTCTCCCCAGAAGCCGTTCTGAATCTCCTCCTGGGAGATCCGGCCGCCGGGGGTGGCCAGCAGCGCCGCGAGGAGCATGCGCTGGGAGGGCGAAAAGGTCTCTCCCCAGGAAGTGACCTGGTCACCGAGCTGCAATTCGCACCGGCCGAGGCTTCTGATGTCCAGGACCCCTGCCGCCGGCGGCAACAGCACGGCCGCCCGACTCCCGCTGGCCCCCTGGCCGCGCCGCAGCAGGGCCTCGACCCGGGCTCTGAGCACCTTGGCGGCGAAGGGCTTGGTCATGTAGTCGTCGGCACCGACGTCCAGCCCGACCACGATGTCGTCGTCCTCGACCCGGCCGGTGAGCATCAGCACCGGGATCTTCCCCATCCACGGGTCGCAACGCATGGTGCGGCAGAGATCCAGCCCGCTCATCCCGGGGAGCGCCAGGTCGAGGATGACCAGTTGCGGCGGGTCCTCCTCGATCAGGCGCAGCCCCTCCTCGCCGCTGCCGGTGGCGGTGATCCGGCGATTCGGCCCGTCGAGACAGCTGACCAGCAGTTCGCGCACCGCCGGGTCATCCTCGATGACCAGCAGATGTTGCGGTTCCATGTTCCCCCCCCCCCTCTCTGGCCTCCCCCGAAGCCTGCGGTTATGTCGCCTGCCGGCCGGGCAGGAGCACGAACCCCATCTGCCGGCCGGTCCGCCCCTGGTCGCGCCGGTACGAGTAGAACGTCTCGCGATGACAGCAGGTGCACTCGGCCACCGTCTCGATCCGGCTTTCGCGCAGTCCCGCCGCGACCAGCTGCAGCTGGCAGCTCAGGCGCAGATCGAGAAGCCAGTGTCCCAGGCGAGTCTCCCGGGCGATCGTTTCCCAGTGGCCGGTGCCGGCCCGGAACGCTTCGCGGACCGGTCGGTCGACCTCGTAGTCATGGCCGCCGATCCCCGGCCCGATGGCCGCGCACAGCCGCTCCGGGCGGCTGTGGAAGATGTCGCCCATGGCCTTCACCGTGCTCCCGATCAGCCCGGCGGCGGCACCGCGCCAGCCGGCATGCACCACCCCGACGGCCGGACCGTCCGGATCGTAGAGGGCGATCGGGTAACAGTCCGCCACCAGGATGCCGACCAGCAGCCCGGGCTGGTTGGTGATGATCGCATCGCACTCGACGCGCAGGAAATGGCTGAGGTCGGGGTTGCCCTGGTCGATCACCAGAATTTCGCTGCCATGCACCTGCTGCACGGTCAGCAGCATCTGCGGCGGTACGCCGAAGGCGCGGGCCAGGTCGGTCCGGTTGGCTTCGACGGCGGCCTGCTGGTCGCCGGTATGAAAACCGAGATTCAGCGAGTTGAACGGGGCCCGACTGGCCCCGCCATTGCGGGTGGTGAAGCCGGCCATGACGCCGCTGCCAGCCCAGGACGGCTGCAGGTAGCTGATTTTTCCCTGACGGCTGATCTTCATGCGGACTCACTGCGGACCGGACGCCGGCTGACCGGCATCGTCCGCGCAGGCGGGAGCGTATTTGCTCTCCAGGTAATCGATCACCCTCTGCAGCTCAGGCGGCAAGGGCGCGGAAAATTCCAGCGCGGCACCGCTGAACGGGTGCACGAAGCCCAGCAGCCAGGCGTGCAGGAACTGGCGATCGAGTTGCTCGATCAGGCGCCGCAGGCGGACATCGGCCAAGTCCCGGGCATGGTGGGCGCTCCCGTAGAGGGGGTCGCCGACCACCGGCAGGTTCATCTCGGCGAGATGCACCCGGATCTGGTGGGTGCGCCCGGTCTCGAGGGTCAGCTCCAGCAGGGTCAGGCGCTCCCGTTCGTAACGGCGCAGTACCTGCCAGTGCGTGACCGCCCGCCGGCCCCGCCGGGTGCTGCTGCTCATCTTCAGCCGTTGGGACGGGTGCCGGCCGATGGCGCGGTCGATGGTCCCCTGCTGGGTCTTTACCAGCCCATGGACCAGCGCCCGGTAGCGGCGCCGGATGGTATGGGCCTTGAACTGGCGGCGCCAGCTGCTGGTGAGTCGGATCGTCCTTGGTGGCCACCATCACCCCCGAGGTGTCCTTGTCGAGGCGGTGCACGATCCCCGGGCGCAGCATGCCGCCGATCCCCGAAAGATCCGGGCAATGGTGCAGCAGGGCATTCACCAGGGTACCGCCTCGGTGGCCGGGGGCCGGATGCACCACCATGTGCGCCGGCTTGTCGATAACGATCAGGTGGGCGTCCTCGTAGAGGACGTTCAGGGGGATCGCTTCGGGCAGGGCCGCGACCGGTTCCGGTTCGGGCAGCACGATCCGTACCGCCTCGCCGCCCCGCAGCTTCAGGCCGGCCTTGACCACCGTACCGGCAATGCTGACCTGGCCTTCGTCGATCAGGCGCTTGACCTGGGAACGGGTCAACTCCGTCAGCCGATCGGTCAGGAAGCGGTCGAGACGCTCGCCGGCCTGCTCCCTTCCGCGCGCAATTCGCGACGAACCGGCCATGCTACCAGATGGGGCTGTCGATCTTGCCGGCCTGCCTGACCATCACGTCGACGATCGCCCGGTCGTACAGGTGGTCGCGATCGGCGAGGTCCGGAGAAACCCGCCCGTGGAAATGCTCGCGCCCTTCGTTCGAGCTCGGCCTTGAGGAGGTCGAACAGCGAAGTCGTTGCGGATGCCGTCCCGCACTTTCTCCTGATTGTAGAGCGCAATGTCCGAAACGATGGCGCGGGCCAGCCGGAACGCCAGGTTGGGATTGTCGACCAGTTTGGCCATAAAGTCCTCCGACGGAGGCTGGGCAGCGCATGCCCCCCAGCGGAAAGTCGATTGTCAAGAGACGGCGGCGCTGCGCGTCGCCCGTTGCCCTACTTGGTGGCGGCGACCGGCAATGCCAGATAGAGGGCGGTATCGCCACGTTTGACCAGCAGCACCACGGTCCGCCCGGGACGCAGCTCCTTGCGGAGTTGGTCCAGTTCGGCAAGTGTGCGTATTTCACGGCGATCGACCGCCAGCAACAGGTCGCCGGGCCGCACGCCGCCGCGCCGGGCCACGCTCCCCTCGGCGACGTCGACGATCTTGAGTCCCTCGCCGGTCTCGTCCACGGTCATCCCCAGCCAGCTGCCGGTGGCCGGTTCGGCCTTGGCTGCCGCCTGCCGTTCGTCCCGGGCCGCGATCTTCACCGGCAGGGTCAGGCGCCGGCCGTCGCGCAGGATCTCGACCGGCAGGCTTTGACCGATCGGCGCGCTGGCCACCAGCAACTGCAGTTCGCGCACGCCGCGCACCGCCTTGCCGGCAAAGCTCAGCAGGACGTCGCCGCGCCGCAACCCGGCGCGGGCGGCCGGCGTGTCGGGGAGCACCTTGGTGATCAGGGCCCCGGTCGACCTTGTCGAGGCCGAAGGCTCTCGGCCAGGGCCGGATCGAGCGGCTGCATGCTGACGCCGAGCCAGCCGCGCCGGACCTCGCCGGTGGCGATCAACTGCTCGGCCACCTGCCGTGCCAGATTGATGGGGATGGCGAAGCCGATCCCTTGTCCGGCGGCGACGATCGCCGTATTGATACCGACCACCTCGCCGTAGATGTTCAGCAGCGGCCCGCCGGAATTGCCGGGGTTGATCGAGGCGTCGGTCTGGATGAAATCCTCGTAGTCCTCGATGCCGACATTGGCCCGCCCGGTGGCCGAGACCACGCCGACGGTCAGGGTGCTGTCCAGGCCGAAGGGGTTGCCGATCGCCAGAGCCCACTGGCCGACCTTGATCCGGTCGGAGTCACCCAGCACTGTCACCGGCAGCGGCCCGTCGCTCTTGACCTTGAGCACCGCCACATCGGTCTTCGGGTCGATGCCGAGGACCTCCCCGGGGAAGACCCGCTGATCGGCTAACTGGACCTTGATCTGTTCGGCCCCGTCGACGACGTGAGCGTTGGTCAGGATGATCCCTTCGGCGCCGATGATGAAGCCGGAGCCGAGGCTCTGCTCGCGTTGCGGCCGGGGCGGCGCACGGAACAGGTCGCCGAAGAACTCCTCGAACAGCGGCCCGAGCCGGGGCACCGACCTGACCCGCTCGGCACGGATATTGACCACCGCCGGAGTCACCTTTGTCCGAGACGGCAGTGAAGGCCTGCTGGGTCGCCAGCAACTCGCCGGGAGGTTGGGCGACCGGCGGCTGGACCTCCCGAATGCGCACCGATCTTTCCAGCGTCGCCTGGGGCTGTTGGTCGCAGCCGGCCAGCAGCACCCCGGCGATGGCGGCCCCGCCACCCAGAATCGCGAAGAGCAGCCTCTTCACTGTTGCGATCGCTTCTCTCTCCATAGCATGCCAGCGTAGCGAAATAGCCTACTTCTGTCAATCGCACGGGGACGATCCGGGGCGTAATCCCAGCCCCGGGTGGCGGCCGAACTGGCCTCCGTCTTGACATTGCCGGCGGTTCCCTTAATCTTTGGTGATCTGCAGCAGGCAATAACCCGAGGAGATCACCCTCGTTCCAGACAAGGAGGCATCGTTATGGCGAAGAAAATTGGCGTGATTCTGTCCGGATGCGGCGTCTACGACGGCAGCGAGATTCACGAGGCCGTCATTACCCTGCTGGCGATCGACCGCAACGGCGCCGAGGCGGTGTGCATGGCCCCGAATATCCCGCAGATGCACGTGGTCAACCACCTGAGCGGCGAAGTGGCCGGCAACGAGACCCGCAACGTGCTGGTCGAGGCGGCCCGCATCGCCCGCGGCAAGATCAGGGACCTGGCCACGGTCAAGGCGGCGGAGCTCGACGCCCTGATCATGCCGGGCGGGTTCGGCGCGGCCAAGAACCTCTGCGACTTCGCGGTCAAGGGACCGGAATGCAGCGTCAATGCCGAGGTGGCGCGCCTGGTCCGCGAGATGGTGGCGGCGAAGAAGCCGATCGCCGCGGTGTGCATCGCCCCGGCGCTCGTTTCCAGGGTTCTCGGCGCCGATCGGCTCCCCCACCAGCTGACCATCGGCACCGATGCCGGCACCGCGGCGGCACTGACCAGCATGGGCACCCGGCACGTGCCGTGCCCGGTCCGCGAGTTCGTCGTCGACCAGGCCAACAAGATCGTCTCGACCCCGGCCTACATGCTGGCCGGCAGCATTGCCGAAGCCGCCGAGGGGATCGAGAAGTGCGTCAAGGCCCTGATCGAGCTGATCGAATGATGCCGCATCGCCAGTAACGCGAACCGGCGGGCCAGCGGCCCGCCGGTTTTTTTGCCGGGGATCCCGCTGGCTCAGGAGGTCTCCTCCCGCCTTACCGCCAGCACGTAGAGGGTCGGCAGGACCAGCAGGGTGAGCAACGTGGAGGTCAGCACCCCGCCGATCACCACCGTGGCCAGCGGCCGCTGCACTTCGGCGCCGACCCCGGTGGAGAGCGCCATCGGCAGGAAGCCGGCGGCATCGACCACGGCGGTGGCCACCACCGGCAGCAGGCGCTGCCTGGCCCCGCTGATCACCGCTTCGACCAGGGGCAGGCCGTCCTCGCGGAAGGTGCGGATGGCGGCGATCATCACCTGGCCGTTGAGCACGGCGATCCCGGCCAGGGCGATGAAGCCGACCGCGGCACTGACGCTGAAGGGGATGCCGCGCAGCCACAGGGCCAGGACTCCGCCGACCGCCGCCAGCGGGATGCCGGTGTAGATGATCAGCACATCGCGCAGCTTTTTCAGGCTGAACCAGAGCAACACGAAGATCAGCAGCAAGGTGATCGGCACCACCAGCGCCAGGCGCTTGTTGCGAACGCTCCAGGTTCTCGAACTGCCCGCCCCACTCGACGAAGTACCCCGATGGCAGCGTCAGGTCACGGTCAATGGCGCCGCGTGCCTCGTCGACGAAGGAGGCCACATCGCGTTCCGGGCACGCTGACCGACACCTTGAGCAGTCGCCGCCCCCATTCGCGGTTGATGGTCGAGGGGCGCTGCTCCTCGGTGATGTCGGCCAGCGCCTTGAGCGGCAGGATCGCGCCGGTCCTGGTCGGGACCAGGGTGGCGGCCAGCGCCGCCGGGTCCTCGCGCTGCGCCTCGGGCAGGCGCAGTACCAGCGGGAAGGAACGCTCCCCCTCGAACACCTCGCCAACCCTGCGGCGTTCCCACCGCCTCGACCATTTCCAGAACGTCATGGGCCGGAACGCCGTAACGAGCCAATTTGTCCTGGTCGACCTTGACCTGGAGGGTCGGCTGGCCGGTGATCTGCTCGGCCGAAACTTCGCCGGCGCCGGGCACCCTGCGCAGAAGTCTGCTCGACCTGCTCGCCCAGCCTGACCAGCTGTTCGAAATCCTCGCCGTAGATCTTGATGCCGACATCGCCGCGAATCCCGGAGAGCATTTCGTTGACGCGCAGCTCGATCGGCTGGGTAAAGACGATGCGGATGCCCGGGAGCCCGGCCATCTCCGCCTGAATGGCAGCGGCCAGCTCGCCTTGCGTGCCGGCCCTGGTCCACTGCTCACGGGGATGCAGGGTCATGAAGATGTCGGTCAGCTCGGTGCCCATCGGATCGGTGGCCACCTCGGCACTCCCCAGGCGGCTCCAGACGTGGCGCACCTCGTCGGGGAACTTCTCCCTGACCAGCGCTTCCAACTTGGTGTTGTAGGCCACCGACTCCTCCACCGAGACCCCGGCCAGGCGCACCACGCTGGCGACAATCGACCCTTCCCCCATGCGCGGCAGGAACTCGCCGCCGAGGCGCAGCGCCAGCACGGCGGTGACTATCACCAGCACTGTGGCGGTGCCAAGCGTCAGGGCCTGGCGGCGCAGCACCCAGGACAGGGCCGGCAGATAGACCTTCTTGAGCCACCTCTCGGCCCGCCCCTCGTGTTCGTTGAGCCGTTTCGGCAGGAACTGGCAGGAGAGGATCGGCGACAGGAACACCGCCACCAACAGCGCCCCGGCCAGGGCGAAAATAAAGGTCAAGGCCATCGGCCGGAACATCTTCCCCTCGATCCCTTGCAGGGTCAGCACCGGCAGGAATACCAGCACGATGATCCCCATGCCGAAAACGATGGGCCGGACCACCTCCTTGCTCGACGCGACGATGGCGCTCATCCGTTCGGCGGCGGTCAGTTCGCGGCCGAGCTGCAGCTGTCGCTCGGTGAGGCGGCGCAGGTTGGCCTCGGTCATGACCACCGAGCCGTCCACCAGGATGCCGAAGTCCATCGCTCCCAGTGACAGCAGGCTGGCGGCGATCCCCATCTGCCACATCCCCAGTCCGGCGAAGAGCATCGACAGCGGGATGGCGGCGGCGACCAGCAACCCGGCGCGGACGTTGCCGAGGAGCAGGAAGAGGATGGCGACGACCAGGATCGCCCCGGCGACCAGGTTGTGCTCGACGGTGTCGATGACCTGGTCGACCAGTTCGGTGCGGTCGTAGACGGTCTCGATCACCACATCTTCGGGCAACGCCTTGCGCACCGTCTCCAGGCGGGCCTTCAGGGCGGTGGTGACGTCGCGGCTGTTTTCCCCCATGAGCATGAAGCCCAGCCCCATGACCACTTCGCCCTGCCCCTGGTAGGAGACCGCGCCGCGCCGCAGCTCGTGGCCGATGCGCACTTCGGCGACGTCGCGGATGCGCACCGGGGCGCCGGCATGGGCGGTGACCACGATGTTGCCGACCTGCTCCAGGTTGCCGACCCGGCCGATGCCGTGGACCAGCAGCGCCTGCCCGGAGGCGATCACCTGGCCGCCGCCGACGTTGGCGTTGTTCTCCTGGAGAGCGGCCCTGACCTCACCCAGCGTCAACCCGTACTTGATCAGCCGCTCCGGAGCGACGACCACGTGGTACTGGCGTTCCAGGCCGCCCCAGGAGTTGATTTCGGCGACCCCGGCGACCTTGCGCAGTTCCGGCTTGACCACCCAGTCGTGCAGGGTGCGCAGCTCGTCCAGGGTCCGTTCGGGGTTGTCCGAGCGCAGCACATAGTGGAACACTTCGCCCAGCCCGGTGGAGATCGGTCCGAGCTCCGGGCGTTCGATCCCCTCCGGCAGCTCCACGGCGGCCAGGCGTTCCATGACCAGTTGCCGGGAATCGTAGATCGGCATGTCGTCGCTGAAGGTGACCACCACCTGCGACAGGCCGAACTTGGAAACCGAGCGGACGCTGACCAGGTGCGGCAGGCCGGAGACGGCCAGTTCCACCGGCATGGTCAGCTGTTTTTCGATCTCTTCCGGCCCGAGGGCCGGGGCGGTGGTGTTGATCTGCACCTGCACCGGGGTGGTATCCGGGAAGGCGTCGACCGGCAGTCGGGCCAGCGCCCAACCGCCGGCGACGCAGGTGATGACGAAGAGCAGCACCACCAGCAGGCGGTTCTTCAATGAAAATTCGATCATACGTTCGAACACGTTTATTCTCCTGTAAAGGGTGCCGACACAGCTGGAGGAGCCGACGGCAAGTCTTGCGATGCCGGAGGCGCGAGGTGTAGCCGTAAGCTACGTCGCAGCGCCACAGGCAGCGCGTAACGCCACCGCCGGTCCGCCAGCGAAGTCGGGCTAGTGATCCGCGCAGGAGGCGCCAAGCCGCGACTTCAGCAGTTCCGACTTGAGAGCGAACCCTTGGCTGGCCGCCACCTTTTCGCCGGCCTGCAGACCGGCAATCACCAGCACCTCGCCGGCCCGGCGGGGGCCGATCTCGACCCGGCGCAGTTCGAACAGGTCCGGCTCATCATGGGCAACGAACACATAGGACTTGCCGTCGATAGCCTGCACGGCGGCGGCGGGAACGGCGACGATCCCGTCATCATGATCGTCGTCGGCAAAGAGTTGGTCGAGAGCGACCCCCTTGCCGTGCGCGTGGTCGTGCTCCTTCGCCTCATGGCGCTCCGGAGTCCTGGCCGCGACGGCCTCGGTTGCCAGTTGCGCACTGCCGAACATGCCGGCCTTCAGGAGCGCCTCGGGGTTGGCCACCTCCGCGACCACCCGCAGCAGGCGGGTGCGCTCGTCGAGCCCGGCACCCACCTGGATGATCTTGCCCGGGAAGCGCTGGCCGGGCAGCCCGTCGAACTCGGCTTCGAGCGCCGCGCCCACCTTGGCCAGGGCCACCTGATCGGCACCAAGCTGCAGCTCCAGCCACATACTGGAGAGGTCGGCCACGGTGAAGAGCGGGGTCTCCGGCGTCAGCGTCTGCCCGGCCACGGCACTGCGCGCCACCACCGTGCCGGCCAGCGGCGAGCGCAGCGCCAGGGCGGTACCGCCCCCGCTTGACGTGCCGGCGCCAAAGGCGTTGAGTTGCTCGCGCAGTTGGTCGACGGCGGCCCTGGCGGCCTGCTGCTCGGCCTGGGCCTGCTCCAGTTCCAGGCGGGCGCTGACCCCCTTGGCGACCAGCTCCTGTTCGCGCTTGACGTTGGCTTCGGCGAGTTGCAGGCGGCCCTGGGCCGCCTGGTAATCGGCCCGAGCGACAGCGGCGCCGGGCGACGTGATCTCCGCCAGCAAGGCCCCCTTGCCGACCGACTGCCCCGGCTCGGCGGCGATGCGCCGCACCGTGCCACCGGCCAGGGCCATCACTTCAGCCACCCGGCTGCGGTTGTAGGTCACCTGGGCAGGAATCGCGGGGCCCCCGGCCATGCCGGTCTGCGTTGCCGGGGCGATGACGATGCCGGCCCGCGCGGCGGCCTCCGGGGTGGCGAGGCGCATCTTCACCCCTTCGCCGGGGAAGAGCGTGGTCATGAGCCCGGGGTTGCACAGCACGTCCACCGCTTCCGGCATGCGGTGCTCGGCGCAGATCTCTCCCGAGTCGGCCGACCGGGCGTGATCGTGACCGGCGTGTTCGTCCTGCTCCGCGGCGTGGCCATGGCCGGCATGGTCATCCTGGTCGCCATGGGCGGCTTGCTGCGCGGAGGGCGGATGGGCTGTTTGCCCGTGAGCATCGATGGCCGCGTTTTGAGGCGCGAAGCGCGAGCCGCCGACCCAGCCGAGGGCGCCGACACCGATAATGAAAGCAATCGTGACGATATTGCGGGACGTAAGCATGAGCGAACCTTTCACGGGGATTGGAGTTGTTGCAACGCAACGGGGGGTTCAAAACCCTGGAGGCGCTGCAGCTCGATGGCCGCCAGGTGGCAGTCCGTTCTGGCGGCGAGCTGCTGCTGCCTGGCTGCGAACAGCGTGCGCTGGGCGTCGAGCAGCTCGATCAGGCCGAATTTGCCGGCCCGGTAGCCGAACTCGGCGGCGGCAAACCCTTCCGCGGCGGCCGGCACGACCTCTTTGCCGAACACCTCGGCTTCGGCCCTGGCGTCAGCCAGCGCCTGCCAGGCGCTGCGGAGCGTGGCACGGGCCTGATTGCGGTCGCTGAGTTCGCGGGCCCTGGCGCTGCTGAACCGGCTGCTGGCGGCGATCACCGCATCCTGCCCCTGGCTGAACAGCGGCAGGGGCACGGACATCCCGAACAGCAGTGCCTCCTCGTCGCTCTCCTTGAACTGCCGCCAGCCGACCGTCAGGCTGGGGTCGGGGATGCGGCTGGCCCTGGCCCGTGCCAGTTCGTTGCCGGACAATGCCGTGGTGAGGCGCCGGTTGACGGCAATCGCCGTCTGTTCGAGCGTGACATCGACATGGTCCGGCGCGGGGACATCCGGGAGGAGGCTCAAGTCGCCGGCAACGAGGTCGAAGTCCGGCTGCGCATCCCCCCAGCTGGCGGCCAGCGCCTGGCGGGCCGTTACCAGGGCACGTTCGGCCCGGCTCACGGCCAGGTTGGCCTGGCTGGCTTCGCCTTGCAGCCGCAGGCGATCGATGGTCGGCGCCTTGCCGGCCTCGATCCGTTCCGCGGCGGCGTTCAGCGACTTCGCGGTCACTTCCGCCTGGAGCTTGGCCAGCGTCAGCCTTTCCTGCGCGGCCAGCACCGCGACGAAGCGCTGCCGGGTGACGGCCACGGCCTCGGCCCGCGCCAGCGTCTGGCCATTGCTGGCCAGTTGCCGGCCAAGCTCGGCGGCTTCCCGGCGCAGCCGGCGTTTGCCGCCCAGCTCGATGGGCTGGCTGAGCTCGACGGTCAATTCGGCAGAGTCGGCATCCTGGTAGGCTCCGTTGCCGGCGACATTTTCCAGCAAGACGGTCAACTCGGGGTTGGGCAGGCGCCCGGCGAGTTCCGCGTCAGCCTCGACGGCACGCAACTCTTCGGCCGCAACCGTCAGTTCGGGGCTGCTCCGGAGGGTGCGGCTCAAGGCCTCCTCCAGGGTCAGGGCGGGGGAACCGGCGGTTTCGGAGGCCAGGGCCGCCGCCGAGGTAAGGATTGCGAGCCCTGCCAGGACGCACAGCGCCCCGGGCGGGATGAGTCGCAGGTTCATGTGGATGGCTCCTTGAGGTGCTGATCGCGTCGTGTGGACGCAAATAACCGTGAAACCGGGCATCACGGGGATGTCCGGAACGAGGAGGTTGAACCCGGGGAATTTAGACCTGGAGGACGATGGTGCGGTGATGCCGGAGTGTTGCGGGAGGGCGTGGCGGGGAATCTGTACGGGGTTGTTCGTTCAGGAACCACGCGGGCCGGTCATGATGGCCAACCAGGGCCGGCACGTGCGCATCGGGGAGAGCCTTCGAGGCATCGATCGTGCGGACGCGGGCAGTACCCCAGCGGGGCGCGGGCGAAATGTCCAGGCAGGCGCCGCAGTTGTCCGCGGCGCCCGTCAGGGCCGGGGCGGCCAGGTTCTCTGCCGGGAGAGCCGCGGCATCCCCGTCGCAGTTGCCGGCCCGGGCCGTCTCCATGGTTGCATGGCCATCCTCGCCAAGACACCAGACGTAGCCGAACGGGCGCGCCGGGCTGGCCAGCAGGGACAGCACCAGGACCCACAGGAGTGGTACGAAATGGAGGCGACGAATGCTCATGATCATTAATCCTCGGGACATCTTAAAGCAAGAGGCTTGCTCAACGCAACCCGACCTCGGTCGACCGGGGTTTCCCGGGCGGGCTGACGCCGCTTTTTTCTCGCAAGGGGCTTGCAGGGCGCGGCGGATTGACTACAATGAAAGTCTGGTTTTCCGGAAACGCCCGATTTTCTCCAAGGAGCCCACCATGAGCAAGTACCGTTGTGTGATCTGCGACTATATCTACGACCCCGCCGCCGGCGATCCCGCCAACGGCGTTGCTCCCGGCACCGCCTTCGAAGACCTGCCCGCCGATTGGGTCTGCCCGCTGTGCGGGGCCGACAAGAGCAATTTCGAACCGGCGTGACCGAAAGCCGGCCCGGCCTGCGGGTCTGGCGCGCCGGCCGGGTTCCCTACCGGCAGGCCCTCGCCTGGCAGGAGCAACTGCTCGCCGAGCGCCCGGACTGGCCTCACGACCTGCTGCTGCTGCTTGAACATCCCCCGGTCATCACTCTCGGTCGGGGGGCGAAGCGCGCGCATCTGCGCTGCTCGGCCCGGGAGTTGGCCCGGCGCGGCATCGACCTGGTCGAGACCTCGCGCGGCGGCGATGTCACCTTTCACGGTCCGGGCCAGCTGGTCGGCTATCCGCTGGTCGACCTGAACCGCGCCGGCCGCGACGTGCACGCCTACCTCCGCCACCTCGAAGAGGTCCTGATCCGGACCGTGGCGGCGTTCGGCCTGGACGCCGGCCGCTCTGCCGGCCGCACCGGCATCTGGATCGGGCCCCGCAAGATCGCCTCGATCGGGGTCGCCGTCCGGCAGTGGGTCACCTGGCACGGCTTCGCCCTGAATGTCGCCGAACAGCGCGAGGGTTTTGCCGCCATCGTCCCCTGCGGCCTGCACGGCGTCGAGATGACGTCGCTGCATCGGGAGCTGGGCCGGGACGTGCCGCTGCCGGTGGTGATGGACACCCTGGTGCACCATTTTGCCGCGGTCTTCGACCGCCCCCTGCTCGGTATCGATGACATCGCCCCGGCCGCGTAAACCCGACTGGCTCAAGGTCCGCTTTCCGGCCGGCCCCGGCTTCGCCCGCATCGACCGGATGCACCGCGAGCAGGGGCTGCACTCGGTCTGCCGCAGCGCCGCCTGCCCCAACCAGGGGGAGTGCTGGAGCCAGGGGACCGCCACCTTCATGATCCTCGGCGACCGCTGCAGCCGCGACTGCGCTTTCTGCAACGTCGCCCACGGACCGGCGGCGCCGCCCGATCCCGGTGGAGCCGCAGGCGGTCGCCAGCGGCGGTGGCGCGAACTGGGGCTGCGCCACGCCGTGATCACCGCGGTGACCCGCGACGATCTCGCCGACGGCGGCGCCGCCCACTTCGCCGCGGTCACCGCGGCGATCCGCGCCGCAGCCCCGGGGTGCCGGGTGGAGCTGCTGATCCCCGACCTGGGCGGCGACCGCGCGGCCCTGCGCACCGATCCTCGCCGCCTCGCCCCGACGTCCTCGGGCACAACCTCGAAACCGTGCCGCGCCTCTACCCGACGGCCCGCGCCGGCGCCGACTACCGCCGCTCCCTCGCCCTGCTCGCCGCCGTCCGGGAGTTGGCGCCCGGCCTCCCCGCCAAGAGCGGGCTGATGCTCGGTCTCGGCGAGGCAGCCGCACGAGCTGCTGGCAGGTGCTTGCCGACCTGCGCGCCGCCGGCGTCGCCATGCTGACCCTCGGCCAGTACCTGCAGCCGACCCGGGCGCATCTGCCGGTGGCGCGCTACCTGCCCCCCGAAGAGTTTGCCGCACTGCGCGCCGCCGCCCTGGCCCTGGGCTTCACCCAGGTCGCCGCCGGGCCGCTGGTGCGCTCGAGCTACCATGCCGCCGAACTGTACGAGGAGCCTCCCCATGAGCACCCCTGACGTCATCCAGGAAACCATCATCCTCGGCTCCGGCCCGGCCGGACTGACCGCCGCCATTTACGCCGGCCGCGGCCGCTGCTGCCCGCTGCTGATCCACGGCCGCCAGCCGGGAGGGCAACTGACCACCACCACCGCCGTCGACAACTTCCCCGGCTTCCCGCAGGGGGTCGAGGGCCCCGACCTGATGGAGAACATGCGCCTGCAGGCCGAGCGCTTCAGCACCCGCTTCATCGAAGGGGAGGTCACCCGGGTCGATCTCGCGCGAGCGCCGTTCAAGGTCTGGATCGGCGACGAGCTCTACCGCTGCCTGACCCTGATCATCGCCACCGGCGCCTCGCCGCGCCTGCTCGGCCTCGGCAACGAGGAGGCGCTCTACGGCCGGGGCGTTTCGGTCTGCGCCACCTGCGACGGCTTCTTCTACCGTGACAAGGAGGTGGTGGTGGTCGGCGGCGGCGACACCGCCATCGAGGAGGCGGTCTTCCTGACCCGCTTCGCCAGGCAGGTCACCATCGTCCACCGCCGCGACGAGCTGCGCGCCACCCCGGTGCTGGCCAAACGGGCCTTCGACAACGACAAGATCGCCTTCCGCTGGGATACGGCGGTCAGCGCCATCCTCGCCGACCAGGCCGGGGTCACCGGCGTGCGCCTGCAGAACCTCAAGAGCGGCAGCGAAGAGGATTTCCCCTGCGACGGCGTGTTCATCGCCATCGGCCACCAGCCGAACGCCGCGCTGTTCGAGGGGCAGCTGGAGTTCGACAAGGACGGCTACATCATGACCAAAAACGGCACCGAGACCAGCGTCCCCGGAGTGTTCGCCGCCGGCGACGTGCAGGATCCGATCTTCCGCCAGGCGATCACCGCCGCCGGCACCGGGGTGCATGGCGGCGATCCAGGCCGAGCGTTTTCTCGACGACCTGCCGTCCGAGGCGCAGCTGAGCTGCCAGCAGGGGGTGTGCCAGCCGCATCCTGATGCCACGGCGGATTGCGCCCCCGGCCAGCGCTTGCTATACTCTGCGAAGTTTTGCAAATTCCTTTTTCCATACAGGATTTCCGGCAGAACATGGCGATCGCCGGCAACGTCACCCCGCAGTGGCTGGAGGAACAGTACCGCCTCTGGCGGGAACACCCCGAACAGCTGTCGCACCGGACTGGCGCGCCTTCTTCGAGGGGTTCGACCTGGCCCGCGAGCTCCCCGCCGCCGACTGCGAACTGGCGCTCAAGACCTCGGCGGTCGACTCGCTGATCTACCGCTACCGCGACCTCGGCCATCGCCAGGCCTGGACCAACCCCCTCGACGAGGAACGCCCGGCGCCGCCTCCCCGACCTGGCGCTGGCCGCCTTCGGCCTCGATCGAGGCCGACCTCGACCGCACCTTCCGCCCCCTGCGCTACCCCGGCCCGGCCACCCTGCGCGACATCGTCGCCACCCTGCACGCCACCTACTGCGGCACCATCGGCGTCGAGTTCATGCACATCCAGGAACCGGCCCAGCGCCAGTGGCTCAAGGAGCGGATGGAGACCACGCGCAACCGCGCGGAGCTGGGTCGCGGACGAACGCCTGGCCATCCTCGCCAGGCTGCAGGAAGCGGCGCTGTTCGAACAGTTCCTGCACCGCCGCTTCCTCGGCCAGAAGCGCTTCTCCCTCGAGGGCGGCGAGGCCTTGATCCCGCTGCTCGATGCCCTGGTGACCCGGGCCGCCTCCGCCGGGGTCACCGACCTGGTCATGGGCATGTCCCACCGCGGCCGGCTCAACGTGCTGGCCAACATCTTCGGCAAACCGCTGGAGAACATCTTCGCCGAGTTCCAGGACAACCTCGAACTGGCCTTCGTCGGCGAAGGCGACGTCAAGTACCACCAGGGGTTTTCCGCCGACCGCCGACCTGCCCGACGGCTCGATCCACCTGAGCCTGGCCAGCAATCCGAGCCACCTGGAGGCGGTCGACCCGGTGGTCGATCGGCAAGTGCCGCGCCCGCCACGTCGGCTACGGCCCCGGCGGGCGCAAGCGGGTGCTGCCGGTGCTGATTCACGGCGACGCGGCCTTCGCCGGCCAGGGGATCGTCACCGAAGTCTTCAACCTCTCCCAGCTCGACGGCTACCAGTCGGGGGGCACCGTGCACGTGGTGGTCAACAACCAGATCGGCTTCACCACCGACCCGGCCCACGCCCGCTCCACCCCCTATGCCACCGACGTGGCCAAGATGCTGTCGGTGCCGATCTTTCACGTCAACGGCGAAGATCCCGAAGCGGTGGTGCACGTCGCCCGGCTGGCCCTGGAGTACCGCCAGGCCTTCGCCCGCGACGTGGTGATCGAACTGATCTGCTACCGCCGCCACGGCCACAACGAGGGGGACGAGCCCGGCTTCACCCAGCCGCTGATGTACGAGAAGATCCGCCGCCGCCCGCCAGCCCATGAGCTGTACGCCGCAGCGCTCGAGAGCGCAGGTTTCCCCACGGCCGAAATCGAGGCGCGCGGCCAGCCGCTACGCGGAGCAGCTCGAGACCTCGCTGACGCTCCCCGCCGATGCCCGCCAGGGCTTGGGCTTCAGCGCCAAGTGGGAGAAGATCCGGCGCGAGGTCATCCCCGGATGACCCGGCCACCGGCGTCCCCGCGGAGCGCCTGCGCGAACTCGGCGACGCGCCTGGCGCGCATTCCCGACGGCTTCAACGCCCACCCCAAGATCGCCCGCCTGCTGGAAAAACGCCGCGACGCGATCCTGGCGGGAGCAGGGGCTCGACTGGGCCACCGGCGAGGCCCTGGCCTTCGCCACCCTGCTGGCCGAGGGGGTGCCGGTCCGGCTCTCCGGCCAGGACTGCCGGCGCGGCACCTTCAACCAGCGCCATGCGGCTGGTCGTCGACCAGCAGAGCGGCCAGCCCTATGTGCCGCTGGCCTTCCTCGCCCCCGGCCAGGCGCCGGTGCAGATCTACGACAGCATGCTCTCCGAGGCGGCGGTGCTCGGCTTCGAGTACGGCCACTCCCTGGAGATGCCCGAGGGGCTGACCATCTGGGAGGCGCAGTTCGGCGACTTCGCCAACGGCGCCCAGGTGATCATCGACCAGTTCATCGCCAGCGGCATCGCCAAGTGGGACCGCGCCAGCGGCCTGGTCCTGTTCCTCCCCCACGGCTACGAGGGGCAGGGCCCGGAGCACTCCAGCGCCCGCATCGAGCGCTACCTCTCGCTCTGTGCCGAGGAGAACCTGCAGGTCGCCTACCCGAGCACCCCGGCCCAGCTCTTCCACCTGCTGCGCCGCCAGGTGCTGCTCCCCTACCGGCGGCCGCTGGTCGTCTTCACCCCGAAGAGCCTGCTGCGCCTGCCGGCCTGCGTCAGTGCCCTGGCGGAGCTTGCCGACGGCCGCTTCGCCCCGGTTCTCGCCGACCCGGAGCCGCCGCCGAAGGTGCACACCCTGCTGCTGTGCACCGGCAAGATCTACTACGAGCTGGCCGAGCGGCGGCGCCTCGCCAGCCTGGACCGGCTTTGCCCTGTGGCGCATCGAGCAGCTCTACCCCCTGCGTCTCGAAGCCTTGCGGGCAGCCCTGGCCGGCTGGCCGCAGCTGAAGCGCGTCGTCTGGGTCCAGGAGGAGCCGGAGAACATGGGGGCCTGGCCGTTCCTGCGCCCGCAGCTGGCGCAGCTGTTCGGCCGCGAACCGGACTATGCCGGCCGGCCGGCCATGGCCGCCACCGCCGTCGGCTCCCACCGCCGCCACGGCCAGGAGCAGGCCCGCATCATCGACCAGGCCTTTGGAGTGAACTGATGGAAATCCGCATCCCCGCCGTTGGCGAATCGATCCACGAAGCGCTTGCTCGCCGCCTGGCGCATCGCCGATGGCGCCACCGTCCGCCAGGGCGACGTGCTCTGCGACCTGGAAACCGACAAGGTCAACGTCGAGCTGACCGCCGAAATTGCCGGCACCGTGCAGATCGCCGTGCCGGCCGGGCAGACGCTGCCGATCGGCGCGGTCATCGGCGCCATCGTCCCCGGCGAGCGTTGCCGCCGCGCCGGCACTCGGCCGCCGCACCCATGGCGAGCGGCGGTTCCTGACCGAAGCTGCGCCGCCGGTCACTGTCGCGCCGGTCAATCCCGGCGCCGCCAGGCTGGCCCGCGAACAGGGGCTCGACCCGGCAGCCATTCCCGGTAGCGGCCGCGGCGGCCGGGTCACCGTCGACGATGTGCAGGCCGCCGCCACCGCGCCGGCGCCTCGGTGCGCAGCGAGGAGCCGGCCCCGTATCGCGACGCTCCAGCCGCCGCCACCGCAGGCAGCCACCGGACGGCCGCCCGGTGACCCGCGAGCCGATGATCGCCGCTGCGCCAGCGCATCGCCGCGCGCCTGCTCGCCGCCCGCCAGCAGACCGCCATGCTCACCACCTTCAACGAGGTCGACCTCGGCCAGCTCAAGACCCTGCGCGCCCGCCACCAGGAGCACTTCACCAACAAGCACGGCATCAAGCTCGGGCTGATGTCGTTCTTCGTCAAGGCCACCGTGCGAGGCGCTCAAGGAGTTCCCGGCGGTCAACGCCCGCATCGACGGCAGCGACATCGTCTACCACCACTACTACGACATCGGCATCGCCGTCGGCACCGACCGCGGCCTGGTGGTGCCGGTGCTGCGCGACGCCGACCGGCTGACCTTCGCCGAGATCGAACAGCAGATCAGCGAGCTGGCCGCAGAAGGCCAACGCGCGCAAGCTGACCCTGGCCGAACTGGAGGGGGGCACCTTCACCATCAGCAACGGCGGCATCTACGGCTCGCTGCTCAGCACCCCGCTGCTCAACCCGCCGCAGAGCGGGGTGCTCGGCATGCACGCCATCCAGGAGCGCCCGGTGGCCATCGACGGCCAGGTGGTGATCCGGCCGATGATGTACCTGGCCCTCTCCTACGACCACCGCCTGATCGACGGCCGCGAAGCGGTCGGCTTCCTCAAGCGGGTCAAGGAGTACCTGGAGGATCCCGAGGAGTTGCTGCTGGAGTTGTGACTAGACACCTATTTAACGCGGAGGCGCGGAGACGCTGAAAAGTTCTATTAGCGTTCAAGCCTGGATTAAAGACTCATTAGTCCCGGCGCTGGAATCTACATCTGGCGCCTTTGCCTTTAACCCCTTTGCTGGTTAGTTTTTCTCGCGCCTCCGCGCCTCGAGCGAGCAACGCGAGCGGGCGTTAAACAGAAGGAGTTGTCTGTGAGTGACCATTCGACCTGGTGGTGATCGGCGGCGGCCCCGGCGGCTACGTGGCGGCGCTGCGCGCGGCGCAGCTCGGCATGACAGGTGGCCGTGGTCGAGAAGCGCGACGCCCTGGGCGGCACCTGCCTCAACGAGGGGTGCATCCCGAGCAAGGCGCTGCTCGATTCCAGCGAGTACTTCGCCCTGGCCCGCGACGGCTTCTCCCGCCACGGCATCGTCATCGACCCGCCGCGCCTCGACCTTGCGCAGATGATGAAACGCAAGGACGAGGTGGTGGTGCGCCTGACCCGCGGCATCGCCAGCCTCTTCAAGAAGCACGGCATATCCGACTGGTGACCGGCACCGGCCGGCTGGTCGAGGGAGAGGGAACCCCGCAGGTCGTCGTCACCACCGCCGACGGCGAGCAGACTTCTGTCCGGCAAGCAGATCCTGCTGGCCACCGGCAGCGAAGCCGTGGCCATCCCCGGCCTCCCCTTCGGGGCGGCCGATCGGCGAGGCCCGTGATGCCCTGCCTACGAGCAGGTGCCGGAGCACCTGGTGGTGGTCGGCGGCGGCTACATCGGCCTGGAACTCGGCTCGGTCTGGCTGCGCCTGGGGGCACGGGTCACCGTGGTCGAGATGCTCGACACTCTCGCTCCCCAACACCGACCAGGAGATCGCCCAGGACCCTGGTCAAGAGCCTGGAGAAGCAGGGGCTGACCATCCTCCCCGGCACCCGGGTGGCCGGAGTGCCGAGGTCGCCGGCGACGGCGTCAGGCTGACGCTGGCCGGGAAGACGTCACAGAGCGCTGGCCTGCGACCGGGTGCTGGTCGCCGCCGGCCGCCGGCCCTGCGTCGAGGGGCTCGGCCTCGAGGCGGTCGGCATCACCCTGGAGCAGGGGCGCATCGCGGTCGATGCCGACTACCGGACCGGCTGCGCCGGCGTCTATGCCATCGGCGACCTGATCCACGGGCCGATGCTCGCCCACAAGGCGATGGACGAGGCGGTGGTCTGCGTCGAGCGGCTGCACGGCGCAGCTGCCGAGGTCGACTACCAGCTGATCCCCGGGGTGGTCTACACCCAGCCGGAAGCCGCCTCGGTCGGCCGCAGCGAAGAGCAGCTCAAGGCCGACGGCACGCCTTACGCGGCCGGCAGCTTCCCGTTCATGGCCAGCGGCCGCGCCAAGGCCCTCGACGAGACCGAGGGGTTCGTCAAGGTGCTGGCCGCGCCGAGAGTCCGGCCGCCTGCTCGGCGTGCACATCCTCGGCCCGCGGGCCTCGGAGCTGATCGCCGAGGCGGTCGCGCTGATGGCCTTCGGCGGCTGCATCGAGGACGTCGCCGCGATCACGCACGCCCACCCGACCCTGGCCGAAGCGTTCAAGGAGGCGGCCCTGGGCGCTGCCGGCCGGGCCGTGCATCTCTGACGCGGCCGGTGCCGCGGATGCCGTCCGCCGCGCCGGCGCGCAACCCGTTCACCGTCCCGCGAAGCTGATGATCTCGTCGAGGAACTCGCCGCCGAAGCGCCGCAGCTTGTGTTTGCCCACGCCGCTGACGTTGAGCAGCGCGGTCTCGTCGGTGGGCAGGGTCGCCGCCATCTCCGCCAGGGTGGCATCGGCGAAGATCACGAAGGGCGGCACCCCCGCGGCGTCGGCCAGGCGCTTGCGCACCGCGCGCAGGCGCTCGAACAGCACCTCGTCGTAGGCGAAGTCGCCGCTGCGCGGCTTGCCCTTCTTCGGCTGGACCTTGACCCGCAGGCGCGGCCGGGCCAGCACCAGTTGCTCCTCGCCGCGCAGCAGCGGCCGGGCGGCGGTGGTCAAGGTCAGCACCGAGTAGCGGGCGACATCCTGGACCAGGTAGCCGTGATGGATCAGCTGGTGCAGCAGCCCGCTCCAGACCTCGGCACTCTGATCGCGGCCGATCCCGTAGGTGGAGAGCCGGTCGTGGCCGAGCTCGCGAATCCGTTCGCTGCGCGCGCCGCGCAGCACCTCGACGACGTGGCCGATGCCGAAGCGCTGCCCGGTCCGGAACACGCAGGAGAGCGCCTTCTGGGCGTCGATGGTGGCGTCGTAGCGCTCCGGCGGGTTGAGGCAGACGTCGCAGTTGCCGCAATCCTCGCCGAGCCGTTCGCCGAAGTAGCCGAGCAGCACCCGCCGCCGGCAGCTCTGCGCTTCGGCGAAGCCGACCATCGCCTGCAGCTTGTGCAGCTCGATGCGCTTCTGCTCCGGATTTCCCCCTTTTTCGATCAGCCCGCGGCTGATGGCGATGTCGCCGTAGCCGAACAGCAGCAGCGCCTCGGCCGCCAGCCCGTCGCGGCCGGCGCGGCCGGTCTCCTGGTAGTAGCTCTCGATATTCTTCGGCAGGTCGTAGTGCGCCACGAAGCGCACGTTCGACTTGTCGATCCCCATGCCGAAGGCCACAGTCGCCACCACGATCTGCAGGTCGTCGCGCAGAAACGCGTCCTGCACCCGCTCCCGGTCGGCATCGCCCATGCCGGCGTGGTACGCCCCGGCTTTCCAGCCGGCGGCGGCCAGGCGTCCGGCCAGCTCCTCGACCCGCTTGCGCGAGAGCGCGTAGACGATCCCGGCCTGACCGGGGCGGTCCGCGAGAAACGCGCTCAGCTGGGCGAAGGGCTTGTGCTTTTCGATCACCGTGTAGCGGATGTTCGGCCGGTCGAAGTCGGCGACGAAGCAGCGGGCCTGCTGCAGGCCGAGCCGGGCGAGGATGTCGCCGCGGGTCTGCGGGTCGGCGGTGGCGGTCAGGGCGATCAGCGGCACGCCCGGGAAGATCCGCCGCAAGCGGCCGAGCTGCACGTATTCGGGACGGAAGTCGTGCCCCCACTGGGAGACGCAGTGGGCCTCGTCGACGGCGAACAGGGCAATCGGCAGCTCCCTGAGCCGGTCGAGGAAGCCGTCGGCGAGGAGCCGCTCCGGGGCCACGTAGAGCAGGTCGAGTTCACCGGCGTGCAGCCTGGCCAGCACCGCCCGCGCCGCCTTCGCCCCCAGCGAGGAGTTGTAGCCGGCGGCGCGCACGCCGTTGACCACCAGCGCGTCGACCTGGTCCTTCATCAGCGAGATCAGCGGCGAGACGACGATCGCCACCCCCTTGCGATGCAGCGCCGGGATCTGGTAGCAGAGCGACTTGCCGCCGCCGGTCGGCATCAGCACGAAGGCGTCGTCGCCGGCCAGCAGCGTGGCGATGATCTCTTCCTGGGGCGGGCGAAAGGCGTGGAAGCCGAAAATCTCGCGCAGGGTCGTCAGGGGGGAGCGGGTCACGGCTCCGTACCGTCCGGCACCGTCTCGAAGCAGGCGAGCACCTCCGCCGGGATGGTGCGCGGCCGGCCGCTCGCCACGTCGATGAACACCCACAGCGTCTCCCCCCTGGCCAACACCGCCCCGTCGCTGTCGCGCACCATCCGGTAGCGGCGCGGCGAGCTCGACTTTCTGGTGGCGTCCGTCACCCAGGTCTGCACCAGGATGCGGTCGCCGGCGAAGGCCGGGCGCAGGTACTCGATGTGGTGGGAACGGGCTACCCAGGTGCACCCTGCCGCGCCGGTCGCGGCCGTGCAGCCGACCGCGCCGGAGTGGGCGATGGCCGCGTCCTGCATCCACTGCAGGTAGACGATGTTGTTGACGTGGCCGTTGCTGTCGATGTCTTGTGCCGTGGCCTGCACGGGGAGGGTGTAGAGGCGCATGGGCGGATGATAGCAAAGAAGCGGAGGAGGGGGAAGGTGCGTGTACGGTCTGCACTCTCACCTTCTCAGGTCGATGGACATTCATTCAAAAGCGACCTTCAAAGTTCCGGGGTTTCGCCCCCGGACGGCGACCAAAATTTGCTCGCCCAAATTTTGGATCAAACGGCGTGGTTCCCTGCCAGGTGCGACAGCCCCGGGTCGGGTCCGGCTCATCCGGCGGGGACGAAAACTCGCTGCGCTCAGACAGTTCGTCCCCGAAGGCTCCGGATGAACCGGACCCGACCCGGCGCGCCTGACACGGGAAGTTGCCAACTGTGGGACGAAGTCTTCGCCAACCCGTTCCGGCCACCCCGTGCCGCCGCAGCCGGAGCCGGATGGATGAAGGCAGGGCGGTGTCGGGGTCGGACCAAGTTAAGTTTCTGAAATCATGAGAAAGTGGATGAATTTAGGCCGTAAATAAGCCTTATAGGGCGATATTTTTGGGTCGAAATGGCCCTCTATGGCTCAATTGCATTGAAATGGAGGGGAGAACATGCCGAGAGCGAATCGTTGCTTTTTGCCAGGGCATATTTGGCACATCACGCACCGTTGACACAAAAAGTAGTTTTTGCTGAAATTCGCCCAAACCCGCCAACGCTACACCTATTGGCTGCTCCAAGCCCGCAAGCGGTTTGATGTGGAGATATTGAATTACACGATTACCTCCAACCACGTTCATCTCATTGTGAGAGGCGGAGGATGCAACCAGGGTATCCTCAGTCTGATGCAGCTGGTGGCCGGTCGAACTGGACATGAATACAACACGCGCAAGCAACGCAAGGGCGCCTTCTGGGAAGACCGTTACCATGCCACCGCGATAGAGACTGCTGCATACTTGCGGCGTTGCCTGCTGTGCGTCGATTTCAACATGGTCCGGGCGGGAGTTGTGAAACATCCGCGGGAGTGGGCTCATGGCGGATATCACGAAATCCAGGGGAACAAGCGGCGCAACACAATCATCAACCTGCCGGCGCTCATGGAAGCTCTGGAAATTGACAACGTCGAGACTTTACGGACAGCGCACCGGGAATGGACCGCGGAAGCTCTGCAAGAGAATATGTCGGAGCGCAGAGGTTTCTGGTCGGAAAGCGTTGCTGTGGGGAGCGAGGTGTTTACACTGACGACCCAGGCGGACTTGGGCGTCAAGGGGCGAAGACGCTAAGTGGTGACTGGCGACGATGTTTGTGTGCTGAGGGAGGAAGAAGCCAGCTATGGCGCTGATTTCGGGGGCAAAAACAGCGCCATAGCGCAGCTCAACCCCTATTTATCGAATGTTTCTTCTGTGATAACAAAAAGTTAATTTGGTCCGACCCAATATCCACCCGACAGACTCGTTAGCCGAAAAAAATCGCTGTTGCATCACTCGTCTCCAAATATTACTCTTAGACATACAATAGGAGGTACAGCCAATGTCAAGAGTACCGAAAATCATTCCCATCTCGGATCTCCGCCAAGACGCCAGCGGCGTCATCAAACGCGTAGCAGCTTCACGCGACCCGCTGTTCATTACCCAGCGAGGAAGAGCTGCCGCAGTGATGGTCAGCATGAAAGAGTACGAGCATACGCAGCATGAACTTGAAATCCTAAGACTGCTTGCCCGTGGAGAGCGGGACATTGAAGCTGGCGTTGGCTTCGACTTGGAAGCCGTGTTAGCCGAAGCTGATGCCTTGCTGGCAGAACAGCAATGAAAATCGTCTTTACTCCATCGGCACGCGATCAGTTTCTGCAGGCATTAGCCTATATCCGCCGCGACAAACCGTCCGCGGCGGTTTCTTTTCGGCAAAAGGCGGAGAAAGTCCTCCTGCGACTTCGTGACTATCCCGAGTCCGGGCGAACCCTTCCGGAGTTTCCAGACATTCTCTACCGCGAGGTGATCGTTACACCCTACCTGTTTTTCTACCGAGTCAAAGAAAATGTCGTATGGATTGTGGCGGTATGGCACGGAGCACAGATTCCCGAAGAGCCAGCAGATGAATCGGCCAACAAGCCGCCGAGCTGACGGAATGATACGGTCTCGCGACTCGTATGCCTTCTCCCTGCGGCAAGGGCGCTGGCCCGCAGTTCAACCTATGGCGTCAAGCGGCAAATCACGATACTCAAAAAGGAAGACCAACATGCGGCGCGCAATAGTTAACACCGTCATTTCGTTCTTGTCCCTTGCCGTGCTTGTGCCGTGCCCGGCGGCCTTGGCTGACAATCAAGTCAGGTTGTCCACCGGGCAAACGGTTTACGTCCCCGTCTACTCAAACGTGTTCAGCGGGCCGCGGCCGCTGCCGTTTGAACTGGCGGCGATGCTGAGCCTCAGAAACACGGACCCTGCTCACTCGATGCGGGTGAATGCCGTAGACTTTTATGACAACGACGGAAAGTTGGTGAAAAAGTACCTGGCGGCCCCCCTGACCTTGGGCCCGCTGGCCTCAAATCATATCTACATCAAGGAAAGCGGCGAATCCGGGGGCTTCGGTGCCAACTTCATCGTCAGCTGGGAGGCCGCCAAAGAGATCAACGCGCCGATTATCGAATGCATCATGATCGGCGCAAAGTCCGGGCAAGGCATTTCTTTCATAAGCCAAGGCCAGGTAATCTCGGAAAAAACCAAATGACCGCTACGTAACAAATACAGACTCGCTTCTCGTAAAACAGTCTGTCCGCAGCACTGGCGGTGGCCCGCCGCCCGGCCATAAACATTGACCAGCAAGGAGACCGATCATGCCCCTCGTGACCCTCACCGTCCGCAAGCCCAAGCCCCGCGAATTCAAGAGCACCGTGCTCGATGCCGTGCATGCGGCCCTGGTATCGACCGGGGTGCCGGCGACCGACCGCTTCCAGCGGGTTGTTGAGCTCGACGCCGACGACTTCCGCTTCGATCCCGGCTATCCGGACCTGACCGCCGCACGCACCGACGACTTCGTGCTGATCGAGATCCTCTGGTCGGTGGGGCGCAGCGTCAAGGTCAAGAAGAAGCTCCTCGAAGAGTTGCTGGGGCGGCTTGCGGACGCCGGGCTCGACCCCGAAAACGTCATGGTGGTCTTCAGGGAGACCGCCTGGGAGAACTGGGCGTTCGGCGGCGGCCGCCTGATCCACGCCTGACCCGGTTGTGCCGCAGCCGCAGGGCGACCGCCGCGCCGCTTAACTCCCGCCCCTGAACACAGCAACGGGCCGGCTGTACCGCCGGCCCGATCACTATGATGTAGAACATCTCCAGGGCTGATCAAAAATGTCCAGGGAAGGTGGGGTTTACTGCCGGGTCAGCTGCCGGTACTTGATCCGGTGCGGCCGGTCGGCGGCGGCGCCGAGGCGCTGCTTGCGGTCCTCCTCGTACTCCGAGTAGTTCCCCTCGAACCAGACCACCTGCGAATCCCCCTCGAAGGCGAGGATGTGGGTGGCGATGCGGTCGAGGAACCAGCGGTCGTGGCTGATCACCACCGCGCAGCCGGCGAAGTTCTCCAGCCCCTCTTCCAGCGCGCGCAGGGTGTTGACGTCGAGGTCGTTGGTCGGCTCGTCGAGGAGCAGGACGTTGGCCTCCTCGCGCAGCATCTTGGCCAGGTGCACGCGGTTGCGCTCGCCGCCGGAGAGGACCCCGACCTTCTTCTGCTGGTCCGATCCCGGAGAAGTTGAAGCGCGCCACGTAGCCGCGCGAGTTGACCAGCTGCTTGCCGAGCAGGATCTGCTCCTGGCCGCCGGTGATCTCCTCCCACATGGTCTTGTCCGGGTCGAGGCCGCGCTCCTGATCGACGTAGGCCAGCTTCACCGTCTCGCCGATCTTGAAGCTGCCGGCGTCGGGCTGCTCCTGGCCGGTGATCAGGCGGAACAGGGTGGTCTTGCCGGCGCCGTTGGGGCCGATGATGCCGACGATGCCGCCGGGGGGGAGGCTGAAGTTCAGGTTGTCGAAGAGCAGCCGGTCGCCGTAGCCCTTGGCTCACCCCGTTGGCCTCGATGACCACGCCGCCGAGGCGCGGCCCGGCCGGGATGTAGATCTCCAGTTCGCGCTCGCGCTGGCCGCGCTCCTGGTTGAGCAGCTTCTCGTAGGCGCTGATGCGCGCCTGGCCCTTGGCATGGCGGGCCTTGGGCGACATGCGCATCCACTCCAGTTCGTGCTGCAGGGTCTTCTGCCGCTGGCTCTCGGCCTTCTCCTCGCGGCGCAGGCGCTCCTGCTTCTGCTCCAGCCAGGAGGAGTAGTTGCCCTTCCAGGGGATGCCGTGGCCGCGGTCGAGTTCCAGAATCCAGCCGGCGACGTTGTCGAGGAAGTAGCGGTCGTGGGTGACGGCGATGACCGTGCCCGCGTAGCGCTGCAGGTGCTGCTCCAGCCAGGCGACGGTCTCGGCGTCGAGGTGGTTGGTCGGCTCGTCGAGCAGCAGGATGTCGGGTTTCTGCAGCAGCAGCCGGCACAGGGCCACGCGGCGCTTCTCGCCGCCGGAGAGCACTTTCACCGAGGTCTCGCCCGGCGGGCAGCGCAGGGCGTCCATGGCCAGGTCGAGGCGCGAGTCGAGGTCCCAGGCATCGAGGGCATCGAGCTGGTCCTGCACCACCGCCTGGCGCTCGCAGAGCTTCTCCATGTCGGCGTCGGGGTCGGCGAAGGCATTGTTGATCTGCTCGAACTCCTTGAGCAGGTCGACGGTCTCCTGCACCCCTTCCTCGACCACCTCGCGCACGGTCTTGGCGCAGTCGACCAGCGGCTCCTGCTCGAGGAAGCCGATGGTGTACCCTTCGGAGAGGATGGTCTGGCCGTTGAACTCCTTGTCGACGCCGGCCATGATCCGCAGCAGGGTCGACTTCCCCGAGCCGTTCAGGCCGAGGACGCCGATCTTGGCGCCGTAGAAGTAGGAGAGGGAGATGTCCTTGATGATCGGCTGCTTGTTGTAGTGCTTGCTGACGCCGACCATCGAGTAGATGATCTTCTTGGTATCTTCGCTCATGGGGCTCCTGCCGTGAGTATGTGTGATGGGCGCTTATAGCCTATTTTCGGGTCGGAGAGGCAAGGCAGCGAAGGAGTGCATGGCAAGGCTGCGGCCGGCGGCCGGAAGCTCCTGCTTGCGGACAGAAACTTGCTGCGCTTCGGACATCTGTCCGCTGCGCAAAATCTCCCGGCCGCCGCCCTTGTTTGGAATGAGCTGTGCATTGAGATTTTGCTTTTGTGAGACGGGCTGGTTATGTTACCCAAGTAGCGCAGAAAATTAACGATACGAGGAGATCATGAGTCTGTTCAAGAATCTGTTCGGCAAGAGCGATCCGGTGGCGGAACTGGGCAAGCAGCACGCGCGCGGGGAGTGGGCGGCACTGCTTGCCGCGGCGAAGCGCCTGGAGCGCGCGGAGTTGTCGCCCGAGGTGCTGGCACAGGTGGCGGCCTGGGAGGACGAGGCCGGCGACCGGCTGGCGCGAGCTCAATCTCGACGAAGGCGCAGGGGCTGCTGCGCCTGGGGAATCTGCTCAAGGCCCGCGAGCATCTGCAACTGGCGCAGGCAGGCCCGTCCGGCGGAGTCTGCGGGCAGCGGGCCGAAGGGCGGTTGGCCAGCCTTGACGGCGGGCAACAGGGCAATCGGCGCCAGGACCGTCGAGACTGCGGCCGCCTGCGGGAGCGGCTGCGGCCCGACCTGTGCCGCCGGCATGCCGGCCGGGGGCGAAGCTGACGAACTCGACGCGCCGGCCGCCTGGAACTGCTGCTGGCGACGCTGCCCGAGTGAGCTGGCCGGGCACTACGCCGCTGCCGGCGCGGCCTTTCTGCAGGCGTGGCTGGCGGCGCAGGAGGGGGAGGATGCGCAGGCCCTGGCGCTGTTCGAGCGCGTGCCGGCAACGCAGCGGGGCCCGCTGTTCCGTGCCGAGCGCGGGGTGGTGCTGGCCCGCAACCGGCAGCCGGCAGGCCGCCGAGGCCGACCTGCGCGCGGCCCTGGCGGCACTTCCCGAGCTGTTCCATCCCTTCGATGCCCTGGTGACGCTTGCTGGCCGTGACCCGCCGCCACTGCGGAGCTGGAGCAGTTGCTGCGCCAGGCGCTGGCCGACGGACCGCTTTGCCGGCTACTGCTGGGCGCGGCCTGGCCCAGCTCGAGGCCGGACGGGGCAATGTGGCCGGCGGCTCTGGAGGCCGGCTCCCAGGCCCTGGCGGAAGGGGAGCTCGATCCGGCCACGGTTCTGATGTGCGCCGAATTGCAGGAGCGCGAGGGGCGACCAGGCCGAGGCCGAAGCGCTGTTTGCCCGGCTCCCCTCCGGGGGCTGCGGTGGCGGAGCGCACCCGCTGCTCGCCGAGTTCTGGCTGCGCCACGGCAAAAATCTCGACCGGGCGCTGGAATCGTTCAAGGGGGCGCTGCGCCATGAACTGGACAACCCGCGCTGGCTGCTGCGCATCGCCCAGGTCTACATCGCCAAGGGGTGGAAGAAGGATGCGGCGGGGCCGATCGAGAGCCTGCTGCGCCATCCCGGTCTCCCCGAAGGACTGGCGGCCGAGGTGCGGGCGGCCGCCGCGGCCCTCAGGACGACCTAGCCGCTCGGGAGTCGCCGCGTCGGCAATCCAAGGGGCCGGTTGTCAACCGGCCCCTTGGCGTTTCAAACACCGGCACGGGGCTAGCGCCGGCGGTCAGCGCGGGGCCGGTCGAAGCCCTGGCGGGGGTGGTCGTTGCGGCAGGCCGGGCCCCGGTCGCGGTGGTCGCCCCGGTGCTCGAAACGCTGGGCGAGATGCTCGCCGCGGCGGTCGAGCCTGGCGTCGATGCGATCGCCGGTGCGGTCGTAGTGCTGCCGCAGCCGCTCCCCCTGGAGCTGGAAGCGGTGCGCCAGGCCGAACCGGCCGGCCGCCTCGGCGCTGGCCGCCTGCCGGGCAAAGAATTCGCTGACGCGGAAGGCCTGCTCGTCAAGCCGGGCATTGATGCGGTCGCCTCTGCGGTCGAAGCGGTCGGCGCTGCGGTCGCCCCGATGTTCGAGGCGGGTGTCCGCCCGTTCCTGCCAGCGGGGGCCGGGGATGGGCGGGCGGTCGTCCGCCAGGGCCGGGGCGGTTCCGGCAATGGCAAGGGCCAGGGCGGCAATAATCAAGAGCTGGTTCATGGTCTCCTCCGCAAGTGGGGTGTCGAGGTGTGCGCTCGCGCTGTCGTTCTTTAAGACGCGGCGGGCGGGGAGAGGTTTACGCGGCGGGCGGCAGAAGTTTTTTCGGCGCTCAGCGGCCACGCCGCCAGGCGTGGTAGCGTTCGGCCCAGCGCAGCAGCCGCGCCGGGGCGTGGGCGCGCTTCCAGACGCCGGCGGTCAGCTTGTTCGCTTCGGCCAGGGTCGGGTAGATGTGGATGGTGCCGAGGATCTTGTTCAGGCCGATGCCGTGCTTCATGGCCAGCACGTACTCGGCGAGCAGGTCGCCGGCATGGGGGCCGACGATGGTGACGCCGAGGATCTTGTCGCTTGCCCGGCTTGGTCAGCACCTTGACCCAGCCGTGGTCCTCGCCGTCGGCGATGGCCCGGTCGAGATCGTCCAGCGCGTAGCGGGTCACCTCGTACGGGATCTTCTGCTCCCTGGCCTCCTCTTCGTTGAGGCCGACCCGGGCCACTTCGGGGTCGGTGAAGGTGCACCAGGGGATCACCCGGTAGTCGACCTTGAACGTCTTGAACCGGCCGAACAGGGCGTTGACCGCGGCATACCAGGCCTGATGGGCGGCGGTGTGGGTGAACTGGTAGGGACCGGCGACGTCGCCGGCGCAGAGGATGTTGGGGAAGTTGGTGCGCAGGAAGGGGTCGGCGTCGATGGTGCCGCGCGCCGCTGAGGTGCACGCCGAGCTCCTCCAGGCCGAAGCCTTTGACGTTGCGGCTTGCGGCCGACGGCGACCAGGATGGCGTCGAAGGGCGATCTCGACCGTTCGTCGCCTGGTGCTCGCAGAGCAGAGACTCTTGCCGTCCCGTCGACCCGCACTGCTTTGGCGGCATGGCCGGTCAGCACCCGGATCCCTTCCGCCTCGAAGCGCTGCGCGGATCAGTGCGGACACCTCCGGATCCTCGCGGCCCAGGAGGCGCGGCGCCATCTCCACCTGGGTGACCTGGCGCCGCCGAGGCGGGCGAAGGCCTGGGTCATCTCGCAGCCGATCGGCCCGCCGCCGAGCACCACCAGTCGCTCGCGGCAGCTCGCGCAGCTCCCAGAGATTGTCCGAGGTCAGGTAGTCGATCTGGTCGAGCCCCGGGATCGGCGGCACGAAGGGGCGGGCGCCGGTGGCGATGATGATGTTGCGGGTGGTCAGGATCCGGTCGTCGACCGCGACGGTCTAGGGCGAGGTGATCCGGGCTTCGCCCTGGATGCACTCGACCCCGAGGCCGGTGTAGCGTTCGACCGAATCGTGCGGCTCGACCTTGCCGATGACCTGCTGCACCCGCTCCATGACCGCGGCGAAGTCGAACTCGCCTCGGTCCTGGACAGCCCGAACTCTTCGGCCCGGCGGCGCGTAGGCGAGCATCTGGGCCGAGCGGATCAGCGCCTTGCTCGGCACGCAGCCGGTGTTCAGGCAGTCGCCGCCCATTTTGTCCTTCTCGATCAGCGCCACCTTCGCCTTGACCGCGGCGGCGATGTAGGCGGTCACCAGCCCCGCCGAGCCGGCGCCGATCACCACCAGGTTGTAGTCGAAGCGCTTCGGCTTCGGCGCAAGCCGGCCGAGGGCCTGACGGCGCTTGACCAGGTCGAGGATGCGCTTGGCAGTCAGCGGGAACAGGCCGAGCAGGGCGAAGGAGAACAGCAGGCCCGGCGAGAGGATGCCGGCGGCGCTCTGCAGTTGGCCGAGCTGGGTGCCGGCGTTGACGTAGACCACGGTGCCGGCGAGCATGCCGAGCTGGCTGACCCAGTAGAAGGTCGCGGCGCGCATCGGCGTCAGCCCCATGGCCAGGTTGATGACGAAGAACGGGAAGAGCGGCACCAGCCGCAGGGAGAACAGGTAGAAGGCGCCGTCCTTCTCGATCCCGGCGTTGATGGCCTTGAGCTTGTCGCCGAACCGGTTCTGCACCCAGTCGCGCAGCAGAAAGCGCGACACCAGAAAGGCCAGGGTGGCGCCGATGGTGCTGGCGAAGGAGACGACGACGCAGCGCCGGTCCAGAAGCCGAACAGGGCGCCGCCGGCCAGGGTCATCACCGTCGCCCCGGGCAGCGACAGGGCGGTGACCACCACGTACAGGAGAAAATAGAGGGCGACGGTCAGCTGGCGATGTTCGGCATAGAAGGCGGCAAATTCCTGCTGGCGCAGGCGAAACTCGGCCAGGGTCAGCAGCCGGTGCAGGTCGAAGGCAAAGAATGCCGCCACCATTGTCGCCAGGGCGATGAGCAGCAGGAGCCGGGATGTCGATGGATGCATGATCGAGCTCCCTTGGCCAGGTCGCCGGCTCAGACGACGACGCGGTTCAGCTGGGAAAGATCGGTGATTCCCTGGAAGACCTTCTGGATGCCGTCCCGGCGCAGGTTGGTCATCCCCTGGGCGATATTCACCTGCTCGATCTTGTCGATGCCGCCGCCGAGCTTGATCGCCTCCTTCAACTCCGGGGAGTTGACCATCACTTCGTGGACCGCGATCCGGCCGCTGTAGCCCTGGCCGTCGCACAGTTCGCACCCCTTGGCGCGCATCAGCGTCAGCTCCCCGGTAAATGGCGGCATCCCGTCCTTCGCGAACAGCTCCGGACCGTAGCTGTTGACCAGTTCGTCGTATTCGCTCCGGTCGGGGTGATAGGGCTGTCTGCAGTGAACGCAGAGCCGCCGGGCCAGGCGCTGGGCCACGATGATCAGCAGGGCGTCGGCGAAGTTGAAGGGGTCCATCCCCATTTCGATCAGCCGGACCACGGTCTCCGGCGCATTGTTGGTGTGCAGGGTGCTCAGCACCAGGTGCCCGGTAAGCGAGGCGCCGATGGCGGTCTTGGCGGTGACCGGGTCGCGCATCTCGCCGATCATGATCACGTCGGGGTCGGAGCGCAGGAACGAGCGCAGCGCCTCCTCGAAGGTGAAACCGATCTTCGGCAGGACCTGGACCTGGCGCAGCCCCTCCTGGGAGATTTCGACGGGATCCTCGGCCGTCCAGATCTTGCGGTCGGGGGTGTTGATTTCGGCGAGGGCCGAATGCAGCGTAGTGGTTTTCCCCGAGCCGGTCGGGCCGACGCAGAGGATCATCCCGTAGGGTTTCTTGAG
This sequence comes from uncultured delta proteobacterium, assembly GCA_963749425.1. Taxonomy (GTDB): domain Bacteria; phylum Desulfobacterota; class Desulfuromonadia; order Desulfuromonadales; family BM103; genus VAUL01. Next base: position 113,069 of record CAVVMK010000009.1, on the reverse strand, counting down.
AGTGGCGCGAATCCGCTGGAGATTCGCGGGGGAGAAGCCGATCTTGTCAAGGGGGTAGATGCGTGAGGCGCTGAGCACGCGCAGCACGGCATCCTCCTGCCCGCCGATGGTCGGGGTGATTTCGACGCGGTACTCGATGCGCTCGCCGCCGTGCTTGAGCAGGATCTTGCCGCTCTGCGGGCGGCGCCGCTCGGTGATGTCGAGTTTGGCAATGATCTTGATCCGCGAGATGATGGCGGCCTTGTAGGTCGCGGCAATCCGGTGCACCCGCGAGCAGATGCCGTCCTTGCGGTAGCGGATGGTCAGGGGGAGGGGACCCATCCCCGGTTCGAAATGGATATCGGAGACGCCGCGCCGGTGGGCGTCGAGGAGCACCTTGTTGACCAGGTTGATGACCTTCGAGTCGGTCTCGGTCACCTTGTCGAGTTCCTGCTCTTCCTCGAGCAGGACGTCGACCTGGTCGAGACCCCCGATCAGCTCTTCGATCCGCAGGGCCGGGGTTTCGGTCACCCGGGCGATCTGCGCGGCGATCTGCCGGGCGCTGGCCACCACCAGCTCGATCGGGCAGTTCGTGACAAAGCGCAGGTTCTGGGCAATGACCGGGTCGGTTGGGTTGGAGGTCGCCACCACCAGCCGGTTCCGGTGAATTTCCAGGGGGAGCACCTGCATCTTCACCATCATCTCCTGCGCCAGGCATTTGAGGGCCTCCGGCGCCGGGGTGAGCTTGTCCAGGTCGACGATTTTCAGGCCGAATTTCTGGGCGAGCGCGGAGAGCAGCTGCTCTTCGGTAATCAGGCCGAGATCGACCAGGATGGTGCCGACCCGTTTGCGCTTGCCGGCCACCTGGGCGGCGAGGGCCTCGTCGACCTGCAGGCGGGTGACCAGGCCGGCCTCGACGAGGATTTCGCCGACCTTGGAGCAGTGGGGTTTTTTCGTGGTCTTCTGGGCATCCTCCAGCAGCAGTTCCACCGAGGTCGCATTGAGTTTGTGCTTCTCGACCAGGATTTCGCCGACCCGCCGGTTGCGCAGGTGCTTCTGCCGGGCGAGGGCGGTATCGATCTCCTGGGGTGCGACCACCCCCTGCTCCTTGAGGATTTCGCCGAGGGGCCGGTAGTTCTGGCGCTGGCGCAAGCCGGCATTGCAGAAAAACACCGCCTTGAAATTGCTGTCGGGATCGACCGGGTAGCCGTAGAAGCCGCTGGTCAGGCTGTGGCTCGGTTTCAGGCGCAGCTGAAAACGTTCGCCGGTGATGGAGGTGACATCCTCGAAAAAGGAGCTCTCGTCGGAAATCGTGCCCACTTCCGGTTTGCCGGGAAACTTGATGTAGGCGATTTCGTCGATCCGGTAGCGCTCCGGCTTGCCGGAGCCATCGCGAAACAGCTCGACATCCTGGCTGCCGGCATGAATCACCCGGGTCAGGGTCCCCTGTTGTTCCTCGCCATTGAGCAGTGTGATGACGACTTTAGCCTGCACGGTCGCTCCTCCCCCCGGAAAATCTGAGACGACCCTACCATAATAGGGAAAATCGACCGTTTGCCAAGTGAAAAGGAGGGGAGGTTATTTCGGCGCGCGGCGCCGCGGCGCCGGCGTGCCAGGACCGTGGCGGTTGACCTCCTCGAAACGGAGGATCTGTTCCGCCATGGACAGCTTCCGGCCGGTGCCGGCCGCCGTGTGCCGGCACAGCCGGCACCGGTCATCGCCGCACCATTGGCAGTAGCGGCAATCGGGGCAGGGATGTTTTTGTTTTGCTCCGTCCATGGCAATATCCTACCGGAACACCGGGCCCGGCCGCAATCACCCGGCCAGGAGCCGGCCGCGACGCCGATGCAGATACCAGACCTCCGCCGCTTCCGCGGCCACCAGCAGGGCGACGGCGACCGTGGTGCCGGACAGCGGCAGGGCCATGCCGGCGATGGCCGCCCAGCAGGCCAGCAGCAGCAGGACTTTGTACAGGGTGGCGCGACCGAGCAGGGAGGTCTGGTGGGCCTCGGCAAACCAGCCGCGCTGCAGGTGTGACGCGCCGATCAGCCAGGGATAGACGGCGCAGGCGGCCAGCGGCCAGACGATATGGCTGCGCATGGTCGGATCGAGGCCCATGAGAGTGCCGAGCACCGGCTGGTTCAAGGGGCCGGCGACGGCCAGGGTGAGCATCGCCAGCACCAGGCTGGCATCCCTGGAAAAGCCGGCCATGACCGCATAGTCGTCGGCCCGGCGGGCCAGGGCCAGGTATGCCTGCTGCAGATTGCGCATCGGTCCGGCCAGCAGGAAGATGAAGCCGCGGATGATGCCGAAGGCGGCCAGGGCCAAGGTTCCGTCGGGCAGCCGGCTGATGATGGCGTTGATGATCAGCGGCACCGCCTGCTGCAGCCCGGAGGAGGCGGCCAGCGGCAGGGAGAAGCGCACGATTTCGGTAAAGCCCCGCTCCGCTTCGGCGCTGGCCGGAATCCGGCAGATACGCCGGGCGAACCAGGCGATCAGCACGGTTTCGGTGGCGACGCAACCGAGCAGGGCCACCGCGCCGAGCCGCGCACCGTCGAACCAGTGCCGTCCGAACCAGAGGAACAGCAGCAGGGCCCCGATGCGTACCCCGGTGGCCAGCGAGATCAGGCCGGTGCGCCGGGTCTGGCTGACCAGCCCCTGGCAGAAGCCGCGCAGCCCGGTGATGAAGGGGAGCGGTACCAGGATGGCCAGGACGTCACGCGCTCCGGCCGCGACTGCCGGGGTGACGCCGAGCAGCTGGAACAGCACGAACCAGCCGACCGGCGTGAAGGCCAGCAGGCCCAGCAGGGCGGCGATCACCGCCGACAGCAGCAGGATGAACCAGGCCGTGCCGCGCAAGGAGCGGCGTCCGCGCACCATGGCGATGGTGATGGCGTGGTTCTGGTAGGATGGGGCGGCGATGAAGATGTGCAGGATCATGGCCACCGCGAAAGCCGCCAGGGCGGTCATCGCCTCGTCCACCCGGGCCAGGGCGGCGTTGATGACCGAGTGCGAGATGCTCATCATCTGCACGTTGAGGAGCAGCGGCAGGAAGAACCAGGCGATCTCGCGCCTGGTCAGGCGGGGGGTGGCCGAGGAAGGTGGCGAGAGGGACATTACGGACGAATCAGGAGAGGTCGATGAAAAGTGCCCAGATGCAAGGCACCCGCCCGCCGGGGGACGAGACGTACCATGATGGTACGCCGCACTGCCACGGCGCAGGGTAACGCCGCAGGTGGGTGCTTTTCATCGGCCGGAACGTTCGCCGAAGATGGCGGTGCCGACCCTCACCAGCGTTGCTCCCTCCTCGACGGCCACGGCGAAGTCGTGGCTCATCCCCATGGACAGCTCGGCCATGGACACCCCCGGCAGGGCGAGGGCGTCGAGGCGCACCGCCAGTTCGCGCAGGCGGCGGAAATAGGGGCGCACCGCTTCGGGTTCGGCGCAGTAGGGGGGGATCGCCATCAGCCCGCGCACGCAAGGTGCGGCAGCCTGGCCAGTCGCGCAGCAGCGCTTCCACGGCAGACTTCGGCTCACCCCCGCCTTGCTGGTTTCGTCGCCGAGGTTGACCTCGATCAGCACCTCGGCGGTGGCCCCGGCCTTCCCCCACTGGCGATCGATCTCCTCGGCGAGGGAGAGGCGGTCGACGGAGTGGATCAGGCTGACCTTGCCGGGCGAGGTGCTTCACCTTGTTGCTCTGCAGGTGGCCGATGAAGTGCCATTGCACGGGCGCCCTGACGGTTTCGGCCTTCGCCAGGAACTCCTGGACGTAGCTTTCGCCGAACTGGCGCTGGCCGGCGGCGAAGGCGGTCTCGACCATGGCCGCCGGGTGGGTCTTGCTGACCGCCACCAGGCGCACCGTCGCCGGGTCACGGCCGCAGCGCGCGCAGGCGGTGGCGATGGTCTGGCGAATCGATGCCAGGTTGGCGGCGATGTCCATGGCGGACGGTCCTTGGTCAGCGCAGCGGCACGGGCGCGCCGAGCTGTTCGAGGGCGGCAAGCAGTTCGCACAAGGGGCAGTCCGACCACGTTGGTGTAGCTGCCCTCGATGCGTGGCACCAGGAAGGCGCCGATCCCCTGGATGGCGTAGGCGCCGGCCTTGTCGAACGGTTCGCCGGTGGCCAGGTAGCCGGCGATTTCGGTGCTCGGTCAGAGCCCTGATCCAGACGCGGGTGGCCACGCTCCCGCTCAGCGTCAGGCCGGCTACGCGGTCGTGGACCGCGTAGCCGGAAACCACCTATGCTGGCGTCCGGACAGGCTGCGCAGCATGGCCGCGGCCTCGCGGGCATCGGCCGGCTTGCCGAGAATGGCGGCGTCGCGCACCACCACGGTGTCACTGCCGATGAACCAGCGCCCCGCCACGTCGGGGCGCCCGGCCACGGTCAGGGCCTTGGCTCCCGGCTGAGGCGCTCCACGTGCTGTTGCGGGGTCTCCCCGGCAAGGACCGTTTCATCGACGGCAGCCGGCCGAGACTGCTGGCGCTGATTCCGACCAGGGCGAGCAATTCCCGGCGCCGCGGCGAAGCCGAGGCGAGCACGATCCTGTGCCGCTGGCATCATCCGGTCAGCCGCGCTCGGTCACATGCAGGCGGGACGAGCTGGGGCTCCGGCCGGTGCGGAACGTACGCAACGGTGCGGTTGCGGCCGAGTTCCTTGGCCTGGTACAGGGCGAGGTCGGCCGCGGCCAGCAGGCTCGTCCATGGTGGTGCCGTCCTCGGGATAGGCGGCAATCCCCAGGCTGATGGTCAGGCGGCCGAGGGGCAGGTTGGTCTCGCCGGGAAAGATGTCGGCCTCGATGGTGCGGCGCAGAGCGCTCGGCCACGCAGAAGCGATTCCTTTTTGCCGGTAGCCGGCAGGATCAGGCAGAACTCCTCGCCGCCGTAGCGGACCACCACATCCATCTCGCGGGCGGCGCGGCGCATCGACATGGCCACCTTGCGCAAGGCCTTGTCGCCGGCCAGGTGGCCGCAGATGTCGTTGTAGCACTTGAAATTGTCGAGGTCGGCGAGGACCAGGCTGAACGGCTTGCCCTGCCGCTGGCTGCGGCTGATCTCCTCCTCCAGGCGGGCTTCCAGAAAGCGCCGGTTGTAAAGGCCGGTCAGCGGATCGGTCATTGTCAGCTTTTCCAGGTGCTCGACCTGTTCCAGCCACGCCGGTGCGGTCGAGCAGCAGCATCGCCTGGCTGGCGAACGACTGAGCACCAGGTTCAGGTTCGCCTCGGTGAAGCTGAGGCCATCCTGGCGGTCGGCCAGATTCAGCACGCCGATCAGCCGCTCCCGGTTCCGCAGGGGCATGCTGATGAACGACTTGGTGCGAAAGCGCGGCCGGTTCGGCGTCGCCACCCGGCTGTCCCGTTCGATGTCGTTGACCAGCAGCGGCAAGTCGTTGCGCGCCACCCGCCCGGCAATCCCCTCGCCGAGCGGCACCGACATCGAGCGGGCCAGCGGCGGGCTCATCCCCTTGGCCGCGGCGATGTTCAGCTTCTGCTCGTGCTCGTCGAACAGCATCAGCGAGCCGCTGGTGGCGTTGGCCAGTTCGGCGGACATCTCCAGCAGGCCGTGCAGGAACTCCTCGCGGCTGTCGGCCACCGCCAGGCTGCCGATCATGTTGACCAGGCGGGTCGACAGGTGCCGCTCCTGGCGCAGGGCGGCCTCCTGACGCAAATGCAGCAGGCGGCTCGGTCAGGCGGCCGGCCAGCAGCTCGATCAGCGCCTGGTCGCGTTGATGCAGTTCGACGTCGAGGACCGCAGGAAGCCGATCCGTCTCGGTATGCTCCTGCAGCGGGAAGAGCCAGGGCCGAGTGTCCGCCGATCCCGGCAGGAACTCCGGCGAGGTCCTGGCCGGGCATCGGCAGCGGGGTGGTCCGCGCCGGACCGATCGCGTCGGCCAGGCGGTCCTCGTCCACCGCCAGGCTTGCCGGTTCGAGGCCCATGGAGGTGTGCACCGTCGGCGGCCGGCCGGGCTGCTGCAGGATAAAGATGACCCGCGGCAGATCGAACAGCACCACCAACGCTTCGCTGACCAGGGCAGCCGCTTCCGCATCGGACGTGCAGCGCCCCACTTCCCGGGCGATTTCGCGGGTTGCGGCCAGCCGGTCGCTGATATGGGCCAGGCTCAACTTCTGCAGTTGCCGGTCGAACAGCTGCGGCAGCAGCCGGAAAATCTCCTCGGCGAGCCGATGGGTCTCCAGGCGGGTTGCGCAAGGCGGGTGGCCGGCCAGGGGGCCGGCGCCGGACGGCGCCGCGGGGGCCGGCCGGGCTTCGCGGAGCCCGCCCCCCAGGAGGCAGGCCGGCTGGCGATCGCTGCCGGGAAGGGGCATGGCGAAGCCGAGCATCCCCTGGGCACAGCTGTGGGTCTGCGGCCGGTTGCTGACCATGGCCAGGTCGACCAGGTCTGCCCACTGTTCGAGACAACGGGCGCTGCAGGGGGGCTGGCCGGGATCGCGGCGGCAGATTGACGGGATGGTGTCGGCCAGCGGCTGCTCCCGCTCGGCGTAGACGGCAAGCTGGAACGGCAGCGTCAGGTGATGCCGGCGCAGCAGCTCGAACAGGTCCCGGAGGTCGATCTGGCTGCGGTTGACGGGCAACGGCATGTCGGCATGGTCCCCAAGGTCAACGTCTGACGCCGCGCCGCGCATTCCTGCCGGCAGATCGTGGCTGTCAAACGAATAAAAAATCCGGGTCATGAAGAGAAACTTATATCAGAATTCCCCTCGCCATGCAAATGAGTTCAACCGCCAGGCCGGGCCGCTGGCGGCGCGAAGACCGCTTCGACCGTCGACCACCAAACGGACAGATCGGCCAGGGCACGTTCCGCCATGGCCAGGCGGCGGTCGGCGCGACTTGCGCTTGCGTCCCTCCAGCGGCGGGAACAGCCCGTAAGTGACGTTCATCGGCTGAAAACCCTTGGGGTGTGGCCGTCGTCAGATGGTTGAGCAAGGCACCGAGAGCGGTGGTCGGTGGCGGCGGCGGCAGCTCCCTGCCGAGCCGGCGGGCCGGCGGCGAACAGCCCGGCGAGAAAGCCGCAGGCGGCCGATTCGACGTAGCCTTCGACGCCGGTGATCTGCCCGGCGAAGAACAGGCGCGGCTCGGTCTTGCAACTGCAGGGTCGGGGTCAGGCAGGCCGGGGCATTGAGGAAGGTGTTGCGGTGCATGCTGCCCAGCCGGGCGAAGCGCGCCTGTTCCAGCCCCGGGATGGTGCGGAAGATGCGGCGCTGCTCCGGCCAGGTCAGCTTGGTCTGGAAGCCGACCAGGTTGTAGAGGGTGGCATGGCGGTCGTCCTGGCGCAGCTGCATCACGGCGAAGGGCTCCCTGCCGGTGCGCGGGTCGCGCAGGCCGACCGGCTTCATCGGCCCGAAGGCCAGGGTCATCTCGCCGCGCGCGGCCAGCTCTTCGATCGGCAGGCACCCCTCGAAGTGGACGGCTTTCTCGAAGTCGCGCGGCGGCGACCTTCTCCGCCGCCAGCAGGGCGGCGACGAAGGCCAGGTACTGGTCGCGGTCGAGGGGACAGTTGAGATAGTCGTCGCCCCCCTTGCCGTAGCGCGAGGCGCGAAAGACCACGTCCAGGTCGATGGAGTCGGCCTCGACGATCGGTGCGATGGCGTCGTAGAAGTAGAGGTGCTCCTGCCCGGTCAGCGCGGCAATTCGCTCGGCCAGGGCGTCGGCGGTCAGCGGCCCGGTGGCGATGATGACCGGATCGCCTTCCGGGTATGGCGGTGACCTCTTCGCGGCGCAGGTTGATGAGCGGATGGGTCGCGATGGCTGTCGTCAACTGTTCGGCGAAAGCCGTCGCGATCGACGGCCAGGGCGCCGCCGGCCGGCACCCGGTTCGCATCGGCCGCTGCCATGAACAGGCTGCCGCAGCGGCGCAGCTCCTCCTTGAGCAGACCGACGGCATTGTTCATGCCGGTCGCCGCGCAGGCTGTTGGAGCAGACCAGTTCGCCGAGCCGGTCGCCGTGGTGGGCCGGGGTGATCCGCTGCGGGTGCATCTCGTGGAGTCGACCGTGCTCAGTCCGCAGCGGGCCGCCTGCCAGGCGGCTTCGCAGCCGGCCAGGCCGCCGCCGATGACGGGGATGGGGGAAGGCGTAGCGCTCATCGGGCTCCTTCGAAACAGGCAGGGGCACAGCGTGCTGTGCCCCTGGGGTGGCTAGTATCCGGGTGCAAGGGCGACGCATGCGTCGCCCCTACGCTTTGGTCTTCCTGGCGAGTTTTCGGCTTTGCGCTTGGCCGCCGGTTTATCCGCCGTGGCGGGCAACGTGCTCCAGCCGCAGCCGTCCTGCGGGCAGCTGCGGATAGGTGCCGTCGCGCTTGGTGGTCTTGTTCACCGTCACCGGGTGGCCGCACTTGGGGCAGGGCTCGGCCACCGGCGGATCCCACAGGGCGTACTTGCACTTGCGGGTAGCGGTTGCAGGAGTAGAAGATCTTGCCGAAGCGGGACTTCTTCTCGATCAGTTCCCCCTCTTTGCAGTCGGGGCAGGCGACGCCGGTCCCCTTCGGCTTGTTCAGCGGCTGGATGTTCTTGCAGGCCGGGTAGGCGGAGCAGGCCAGGTACTTGCCGTAGCGGCCATCCTTGATCAGCATCGGCGCCTGGCACTTGTCGCACTTCTCCTCGGAGAAGACCGGCTCGGCGGCTTCCGCCGGCTCGCCGTCCTGGTCGAGGGGGCGGGTGTACTTGCACCCGTCCTTGAAGCCGGTGCAGGCGATGAACTTGCCGCGCTTGCCGAGTTTGACCACCAGCGGCTTGCCGCATTCCGGGCAGAGTCTCGTCGGTCGCCTCGGTGGTCAGCCGTCCCTTGCTCGACCTCCTCCTTCTTCTGGTCGAGCAGGGCCTTGAACGGTCCCCAGAACTCGCTTGAGCAGCGGCTTCCACTGCTTTTCGCCGCGGGAGACCTGGTCGAGCTCCTCCTCGAGTCCGGCGGTGAAATTGTAATCGACGTAGCGGCTCGAAATGGGTCGGTCAGGAGGTCGCTGACCACCATGCCGATATCCTCGGGGAAGAAGCGCTTCTTCTCGAGCAGGGCGTACTTGCGCTCGACCAGGGTGTTCATGATGCTGGCGTAGGTCGACGGCCGGCCGATGCCGTACTCCTCCAGGGTCTTGACCAGGGTGGCTTCGGTGTAGCGCGGCGGCGGCTGGGTGAAGTGCTGCTCGGGAAGCAGCTCGTGCAGGGTCAGGGCTTCCCCGTCGGTCAGCGGCGGCAGCAGGTCCCTCCTTTTCCTCGCCGTCGTCGTCGGTCCCCTCGATGTAGAGCTTCATGAAACCGGGGAAGCGGATCACGCTGCCGGTGGCGCGGAACAGCCGCCGCCCGGCGCCGGCGTGCGATGTCGACGAGGTCTGGTCGAGCAGCGCCTCGGCCATCTGGCAGGCGACGGTGCGCTTCCAGATCAGCTCGTAGAGCTTGAAACTGGTCGGGGGTCAGGAACTGCTTCACCTCCGCCGGGGTGCGTGGCAGGTCGGTCGGGCGGATCGCCTCGTGGGCTTCCTGGGCGTTTTTCGCCTTGTTCTTGAAGAAGCGCGGCTTGGCCAGGGCGTACTCCTTGCCGAACAGCCGCACGATCACGTTCGTGGGCCTCGCCCAGCGCCTGGGTCGAGAGGTTGACGCTGTCGGTACGCATGTAGGTGATCAGGCCGACGGTGCCCGCGGCGCCGATGGCCATCCCTTCGTAGAGCTTCTGGGCGGTGGACATGGTCTTCTTGGCCGAGAAGCCGAGCTTGCGGGCGGCCTCCTGCTGCAGGGTCGAGGTGGTGAAGGGCGGCGCCGGGTTGCGTTTCTTCTCGCTCTTGGTGACCTGGGCCACGCGCCAGTCGGCCTGGGCGAAGCGCTGCTTCAACGCCTCGGCCGTCGCCGTCGTCGGGGATGTCGAACTTGCCGAGCTTCTTGCCGTCGAGCTGCACCAGGTTGGCGGTGAACCCCTGCTCCGGCAGCGTTGGCCAGCTGGGCGGCGATGGTCCAGTACTCCTGCTCGACGAAGGCCGGCAATCTCCTTCTCCCGCTCGCAGATCAGGCGCAGGGCCACCGACTGCACGCGGCCGGCGGAAAGCCCGTAGCGGATCTTTTTCCACAGAAACGGGGAGAGGTTGAAGCCGACCAGATAGTCGAGGATCGAGCGGGCCTGCTGGGCATCGACCAGTTCCTGGGCGATGTCGCGGGGGTGGGCGACGGCCTGCAGGATCGCCCCCTTGGTGATCTCGTGGAAGACGACCCGCTGGACCGGCAGCCGGTCGCCTTGCCGTCGTCCAGGCCGAGGGCCGCCAGCAGGTGCCAGGAGATCGCCTCCCCTTCGCGGTCGGGGTCGGTGGCGAGCAGCAGCCGGTCGCTCTCCTTGAGAGCCTTGCTGATCGCCTCGATGTGGTGCTTGCTCTCGGCAGCACCGCGTACTTCGGCGTCGAAGTCGTTCGCCACATCGACCGATCCCTGCTTGCTCGGCAGGGCGCGGACATGGCCGTAGGAGGCCAGGACCTTGTAGCCCGGGCCGAGAAATTTCTCGATGGTCTTGGCCTTGGCCGGCGATTCGACGATGACCAGGGATTGTGCCATGGAATTCTTGCCGGAAATGAAAAAGGCTGCAGGAAGCCCGCAGCCCGGATGCCTAGTTGAGCAGCCGCGACCAGTCGTCTTCGAGCAGGCAGTCGAACTCCTGTCGCCACTGGTGCTGGCTGCGGGCAAACAGGGCCAGCACCGTGACGATCTTGATCTCCCTGAGGGAGACTTCTCGTCGGTCATCTGCACCGACTTGTGGACGATCTCCTCGAACAGTTCCTCGTCGAGAATCCCCGCGCCGCGCAGCCGGACCAGGAAACCGCGGGCCTCCCGGGTCAGATGCCGCTGCTCCTCCGCGGAAAAGACCCGGTGGGTGATGACGGGAGCGACCAGCTCCTGCGACTCTGCGGCGGTCTGCAGGGTCTGGTTTTCCATCCAGATGAACGCGGCATCGATCTCTTCGGCAGCGAAGCCGACGGCCAGCAGTTCCTCGACCAGGTCGCTTTCCGACTTCGGTTCCTGGTCCTCGAGGAAGTACTGGGCGATGAGGGTGACAATCGCCAGCACACGTTCTCTCAAGACGCTCTCCTGTCGGTTGGTGAGCGGGGTGGTGAACGCGCACGAAACGCGCTCCGGGAAGTTGTTCAACCCCCCCCTGGAGTTCTAGGTGCAGCAAAATAGCGGAAAGCTCTCCGGCAGTCAACCCCAATTCCCCGCCAGTTCATCGATCTGCCGCGGTTCGTTCGCCAAGAGCGGCCAGGACCGAGCGGGCCGGTTCGGCGCAGGGCCCGCCGAACCGTCTGCTCTCCGGCGGCGCCGGCCGGTGCGGCCGGCCACAGGACGTCAGGATATCGGCCGCCTCGGTGACCGGATGGGCACCGTCCTTGATCAGCTGGTTGGGGCCGACGCTGGTCGGCCGGTCGATGCTCCCCGGGACGGCGAAGACCTCGCGCCCCTGTTCCAGGGCCAGTTCGGCGGTGATCAGCGAGCCGCTGTCCGCGGCGGCCTCGATGACCAGGGTGCCGCGGCTGAGGCCGCTGATGATCCGGTTGCGGCCGGGAAAGTGGCCGGGCAGCGGGTCGCTGCCCGGGGAGGTATTCGCTGAGCAGTGTGCCGTGCTCGGCAATCTGCGCGAAGAGCCGGGCATTCTCCGCGGGATAGACGCGGTCGATGCCGCAGCCGAGGACGGCGATCGTCTGCCCCCCAGCGGCCAGCGCGCCGCGATGGGCCGCCGTGTCGATACCGCGGGCCAGGCCGCTGACGATCTGGATGCCTTGGGCGGCGATGTCCCGGGCCAGGGACTCGGCGGCCATGATCCCGGTCGGTGATGGGCCGGCGCGCCCCGACCACGGCCAGGGCGTCGGCGAAGCAGCGCCGACCCCGGCCATAAAGCAGTGCCGGCGGATCGGGGATGTTTTTCAGCAGCGTCGGGTAATCGGCATCCCAGTAGGTGAGCAGCCAGCTGTCGAGCGCCGCCAGCCGTTCGAGCATCGCGAGCAGGTGCGGGTCATCGGCTGGCGGGGGAGCCGTGGCGGATGCCAGGCGGAGTCCGGGAAGTGCCGGCCACTCGCCAGGGTTGCTGGCGAGGACCGCTTGCGGCGAGCCGTAATGGTCGATCAGCCGGAACAGGCCGACCCGGCCCAGCCCCGGCGTCAGCTGCAGGCGCAGCCAACCGGCGTGAGCGTCCATAATCCCCCCTCGATTGCGGGAACCACCGATTCCAGTACGCCGCGACCGCATGGTGCCGGCAGGCCGCGGCGACAATTCAACAGATGACCGTGGTGCCGATCAGCAGGCGGCTCAGGGCCGCAGGGTGATGACCTGGTCGCCGCGGTAGATCGGCTGGTTGCCGACCTCCAGGATCAGGGCCGCGGCGGTGGTTTCCTGGACGGCAATGACGATGGCCGTACCGAGTTGCTGGTCGGGAAGTTCCACGAAATTGTCCGGGTCGAACCGTTTGATCGGTCGTGCCGACCTGGTCAGCGTCCGCGGGCGGAAAATGGCCAGGTCGTTGCCCACTTCAAGGCCGTTGGCGACACCAAGGTCGACGTGGACGACATCCAGCTGGCTGAGAGCGATCTTGCCCTCGTCGGCCGCGACGATATACCCGTGCAGGTCGGCGCGCGCCGGTACGCGGGGGATGAAGGCCGGCAGGTCGACATGGGGACGGACCCTGGCGCCGCGCATGACTTCGCGCGTCGAGTCCTTGATCGTGGCAACGGCAACGCTCGGCGTGACGTCGGTCACCTCGGCATAGCCCAGATGATGGACCTGGTAGCCGATGAGTTCCTCGGTAACCGGATGGACCACCCTGGTGCCGACTTCGAGCAATTCGTAGCGCTGTCCCGGGGCGACGGCGGCCAGGTCCTTCATTTCCAGGTAAACGACCTCGTTCTCCCCCATCATGACCCGGTTGTCGTTGGTGTCGATCAAGGTGCCGAGAGCCTCGGCTTCGCTGACGGCGATGAAGCTGCGCGCGCCGCCATAGATGTCGACCAGGGGGATGGTCTCGGGCACGGCCGGAACCGGGGCCGGCTCGGTCGCTTCACCGGGCGTCGCCGCAGGTCGGTTCCTGCGCCATCTCGACCGGGATGATCTCGATCCGGCCGTCGTAAATGCGCAGTTTCTGCCCGGGATAGATCAGGTGCGGGTTGCCGACCGTCGGGTTGTGCGACCAGAGATTCGGCCAGTAAAAGGGGTCCTTGATGAAGCGCTTGGAGATCCCCCACAGGGTGTCCCCCTTCTGCACCGTGTAGATGATCGGTTCCTCCGGCGGCCAGCGCCGGAGTACTCAGATGCGGCGAACAGACAGCCAATCAGCAGAATGCGGGTGATCTTCATGATACCCCCTTGATGACGGTCGAGATTTACTGTCAACGCAAAATTTGCTAAAAATTATAAGTTTTTTCCGAACCTGTCAAGTTTGCCGGCATGCTCGGTACCCGCCAAATTGTGCACATTTCGTGCCCTGTTGTGTTATCCTTCGGCCAGCGTCTCAAGGAGAGCGCCTTTGCCTATCCCCGAACTGCTGGCTCCGGCCGGTAACCTGGAGAAGCTCGAAACCGCCTTGACCTACGGTGCCGACGCCGTCTACCTCGGTATCGACCGGTTCAGCCTGCGGGCCCGTTCCGGCTGCCTGGGCCTGTCCGAACTGCCCAGAGCCTGCGATCTGGTGCAGCGGCACGGGCGGCGGCTGTATCTGACCCTCAACGCCTTCCTGCACCCCGGCGAGGAGGCGGAGTTCCGCCGGCTGCTCGAACAATTGCGCCCGTTGCCCGATCGATGCCTACATCGTCGCCGACCCGGGAGTCTCTGACCCTGGTGCGCGACTGTCGATCCCGATCGGCCCCTCCATCTCTCCACCCAGGCCAACGTGACCAATGTCGCCGCTGCCCAATTTTGGCAGGGGCAGGGGGTGAAACGGCTGAATCTCGCCCGGGAACTGACGCTGGCGGAGATCCCGACATCCGCGCCAGCGTCGGCGCTGGAACTGGAGGTCTTTGCTCATGGTGCGCTGTGCGTCGCCTATTCCGGGCGCTGCCTGCTCTCGGCGGCGCATGACCGGGCGCAGCGCCAACCGCGGCGAGTGTGCCCAGCCCTGCCGCTGGAACTACGCCGTGCAGGAGGAGACCCGTCCCGGCGAATTTTTCGGGATCGAGGAGGACGCGCGCGGCACCTACCTGTTCAACAGCCGCGACCTCTGTCTGATCGAGCACCTTCCCGGCACTGCTGGCCGCCGGCATCGACAGCCTGAAGATCGAGGGGCGCATGAAGAGCCGCTACTACGTGGCCGCGGTCACCCGGGTCTACCGGGCGGCGCTCGACGCCTGGCGGGCCGACCCGGCGGGCTGGCAGGTCGATCCCCTGTGGCTGCGGGAACTGGAGACGGTCAGCCATCGCCCCTACGGCAGCGGTTTCCTGTTCGGCCGGGACCATGCCGGGGTGCATCCGGCGGATTCCCGCTACCGGCAGAGCCACCTGTTCGTCGGGGTGGTGCTCGATGACGGCGGCGCGGACGGCTGGCTGGTGGCAGGGCGCAACCGCTTTGCCGTCGGCGACGCAGCTGGAACTGATCGGACCGGGGATGCGTCAGGCGACCTTCCGCCTCGACGGTGCCCGCAGCGAGGCAGGGTGAGCCGCTGGCGGTGATCCAGCCGAACGCCCGGGTGAGACTCTGCTCTGCCGGCCGGGGCCCGGGCCGGCGATCTGCTGCGGAAGAGACGGTAAAGGCAGGGGCCTAGCCCTAGCCCAGCTCCACGGCCTGCCAGCACCGGCGGGTGAATACGTCGCAGCAGGTCAGGCGGCCGCCGTAGACGCAGCCGGTGTCGAGGCCGATGCGGTGTTCTTCCAGCAAGGGGTCTCTCCCGGGGGGTGTGGCCGAAGACCACGGTTTCCCCCCAGTCGCCGCTGCTCGTCAGAAACTCCTGGCGGATCCAGAGCAGGTCGTCGGGAGCGCTGGTCAGCTCGAGGGGGATGCCGGGGCGCAGGCCGGCGTGGACGAAGATGAACCGGTCGGTCTCGGTAACAGCGCCGGCAGGGTGTGCGAGGAACCGGCGGTGTTCTCCGGGCGGCGGCCAGCCGCCCCGCGCCTCGGTAGCTGGCGATGGTTTTGCCGCCGCCGTTGAACAAGGAAGATGGTCGGGTTCGCGCCGGCCAGAACGTCGAGCAGCATCTGTTCGTGATTGCCGCGCAGAAAGACGCTGTGCGGAAAGCGTGCCTGCAGGACGCGAGCAGCTCATCGATCACGCCGGCGCTGTCCGGGCCGCGGTCGATGTAGTCGCCGAGAAAGACCAACTGGTCGGTTTCCGGTCGGCGCGAACCTGCGCCGAGCAGCTGCCTGCAACGCGGTGCCAGGCAGCCGTGGATGTCGCCGACGGCGAGCAGGCGCGCTGGCTCGTTGCCGAGGGTTCTCCTCGACCAGCGTTTTTTCCTGTGTCAGTGGCGCCATTCCACTATAATACCACCCCATCGTGCTTATATCCCGTCCCGTCAGCGACGGTCCGGCCATGCGCCTGCTGCTGATCGCCAACCCGGTCAGCGGCGGCGATGCCCGGCCGGGATTGCCCGGGCGGCCGCCTGGTTTCTGGCCAAGGCGCCGATGGTCGAGGTGCGGCTGACCGGGGCCGCGGCGACGCCCGGCACTGCGCGGCCCTGGCGCGGGAGCGGGGCTATGACCGGATCGTCGCGGCCGGTGGTGACGGCACGCTCAACGAGGTGCTCAACGGCCTGGCCCCGTCAGCGATCCCGGTGGCCTTCCTGCCGCTGGGCACCACCAACGTCTTCGCCCTCGAGGCCGGGCATTCCCCGCAACCTCGCAGCGGCCTGCCGCGTGGCCCTGCAGGGGGTGCCGCGGCCGGTCTGCCTCGGCCTTGCCGATGGCGAACGCTTTCTGCTGATGGCCAGCGCCGGCTTCGATGCGGCGGCGGTCCACCGGGTCGATCTGGCCCTCGAAGCGCCGGACCGGCAAGCTGGCCTACGCGGTCAGTGCGCTGGCCGACCCTGGTCAGCACTCCGCTCCCGCTCTTCGAGGTTGTCGGCGACGACGGCACGGTGCGCCGCGCCTGCCAGGTGGTGGCCGGCAACGGCCGTTTCTATGGCGGGCGCTTCAGTCTGACGCCGACCGCCTCGCTGTTGGCCGAACGGCTCGATGTCTGCCTGGTGGCGCCCATGGGCAAGCGGCGTTTCGTCCTTACCCTCCTGGGGCTGGCCCTCGGCTGACCCCGCGCGGGGTCGAGCGTTTCGCCACCCGCGGCTTGCGCTGCGCGGCGACGGGGTGCCGCTGCAGATCGACGGTGACCCGCAAGGCCGCCTGCCGCGGACCTTGTCGGTGACCTGGGGGGAAGCGGTCCTGGTCTTTCCAGAATAGCTGACTTGTATGGTCAACTTAGTGTACAGTTCTTCCTGATGGCTATCAGCGGGGGTGACAGGCATTCTGGCCGGGTGGCCCGGCCGAAACGGTGCCGGGGGGCGACGTGTCTTCGCGGGTGACGAGCCGGCCCGGAAGGGCCGCGGCTCCGCGGCGGTCGCTCAGGCGCGCCCGGGTGCGGGCCGCGCTGCTTTACTGGCTGCTGATCCCGGCGGCGATCATCGGTGGCGGCCTGTGGTTCGACCGGATGCTTCCCCCTTGGACGGGGGGGCGTTGGGCGGTGCCGGCCGGCGCGCTGCTGATCGCGGCGGGCTGCCTCCTGGTGCAGAAGGCGACCGGTGACCTGGCCCGCTACGGCGACGGTACCCCGG
Source organism: uncultured delta proteobacterium (assembly GCA_963749425.1). GTDB lineage: Bacteria > Desulfobacterota > Desulfuromonadia > Desulfuromonadales > BM103 > VAUL01. The sequence goes on along the minus strand of CAVVMK010000009.1, from coordinate 96,374 downwards.
CCCCCCAGGAGCCGGCCCGTCGCCTGGTGACCGCCGGGAGCTACGCCTGGTGCCGCCACCCGATGTTTCTCGGCTACGACCTGGCGGCCTGGGGGGTGGGGCTGCTGCTGGCTTCTCTCGGCATGCTGCTGGTCAGCCTGCCGGTCATGCTGCTATGGCAGTTGCTGTTCTTGAGGCGTGAAGAGCGGTTGGTTGGCGAAGCGTTTCCCCGATTACCTGGCCGGAATACCGACAGCGGGTGCCCCTGCTGCTGCCCCGCCCGCCCCACCAGAGAGACCGGACATGACCAGCACGATGCGCGCCCTGATCGCCTTCCGCCGTCTCTACCCGTCGCTGCAGGAGCACCGCCAGGTGGAGGCCGAAACCCTGCGCCTGCTCAAGGCCACCCTGCCGGGCGCCTACCTCGGCGCGGTGCCGCCGCCGGCCGGCATTCTCAAGTACGCCCGCCGCCACTTCTTCTCTTCGCTGTTCCTGGCGGTCTACCGGAGCGCCGGGGTCGCGCCGGAGCGGCGGCTCTTCTACGGGGGGCTCAACCACGCCATCCGCGGCATCGTCACCGGCACCGACAACCTGCTCGACGACGAGTACAAGGAGATGCTGCCGCTGGCTTTCCCGGAGCGGGCGACGCGCTTCAAGAGCGTCATGCACATCCTGCTCTTCGACCGCATCCTCTTCCGCCTGCTCGACGAGGCGGCGGCCGGCGGCCTGGTCACCGCGAGCAGGCGCGGCAGATCGGCCACGAGGTGTTTGCCGCCATGGTGCCGATCGGCGCCGAGGAAGCCACCGAAGAGGGGGGCGTGGCCGGCGATCCTCACTCCGGCCGAGATTCTGGCCAGCGTGCACATGTACAAGGGCGGCAACCTGCTGCGGCTGGCCTTCGTCGCCCCGCTGCTGGCCGAGACGCGGCGCAGTCCGCGAGCGGTTGGTGCTGGCCGACCGGGGCATCTTCAGCATCGGCCTGGCCCTGCAGGTGATCGACGATCTCACCGACTTCCACGACGATCTGCGCGATCGCCGGCACAACTACCTGGCGGCGACCATCCAGCACGAAGGCACCCTCGAGGAGCGGGCGCGCCTGGCCGCCCTGCTCGGCGGCGGCAGCGACGGCGGCGCCGGTCGAACAGGTCTTCTCCGCATCGGCCTCGCGGGCCATGACCCGGGCCATCGGCGAAGCGCTCGACGGCTTCGAGCGCCTGCACGAGGCCGGCTTCTGGCTCGACCGCCCGCAGGCGCTGGAGTTGATCCGCTACCTCTTCAACCTGCGCGGGGTCGGCCACCTCCTGCCGCTGCTGCCGCCCGGCGACCGTTTCACGGAGACGCTGGACATCCACCATGCCGCCTGACGGTCAAGACCACCCGCGGTCGCGACCTCGACCACGTCGCCTGGCTCTACGACCCGCTGATCGAGAAGCTCTCCTTCGGCCGGGAGCGGAAATTCCGCGAGAAGACCCTCGAGCACCTGGCACTGGTCCCCGGCGAGCGGGTGCTCGACGTCGGCTGCGGCACCGGCAGCCTGACCCTGGCCATCGCCCGCGCAACTTGGCGGCAGCGGCGAGGTGTGGGGGATCGACGCGGCGCCGCGCATGATCGCCATCGCCCGGCACAAGGCCGAGACCGCCGGCCTGACGGCCCGGTTCGCCCCCGGCGTCGCCGAGGAGCTCGACTTTGCCGACGGCGCCTTCGACGTGGTGGTCAACTCCATGTTTACCCATCACATCGATACCGAGCTGAAGCGGCAGGCTTTCGCCGAGATGTATCCGGGTGCTGCGCCCCGGCGGGCGGCTGGTCACCGCCGACGTCGACCGGCCGACCACGGCCAGCGGCTTGGCTGATGGGGTGGGGCGCGCGGGTGCTGCTGGTCCAGCGCGAACTGGTCGACAACCTGCGCGGCGATCTCCCCGACCCTGATGGCGGCGGCCGGATTTGTCGATGTCGCCCGCGTCGACCACGTCTACGGGCTGGTCTCGTTCTTCACCGCCCGCAAGTCGGAGGGCGCATGGAGCAACTGATACTGTTTCTCCGCCTGGCGGTGCGCAATGTCTGGCGCAGCCCGCGCCGCTCGCTGCTGACCATGGCGGCGATTGCCTTCGGCCTCTTCTGCCTGATCGTCTTCCAGGGACTCAAGGCCGGCCTGCACCGGGAGATGGTCGCCAGCACCGTGCAGCTCGATGCGGCCTCCCTGCAGGTGGTGGCCGCCGGCCGCGGCGAGAGCCTGACCCGCCTGCAGCCGTTGCGCGATCCGCAGCGGGTGGTCACTCTCCTGAACGGTCGCCCGGAGGCGGCGGCCAGTCTGCGCCTGCGGGCGCCGGGGCTGCTGAGCGCGCCGGCGGGGAGTGCCGCGGTGGTGCTGACCGGGGTCGATCCGGCGGCCGAGGCGCGGGTGACCCTGGTTGCCGGGCGGCTGAGCGCCGGGCGCTACCTCGAGCCGCGCGGCGGGGTACTGCTCGGTGCAGTGCTGGCCGAAAGCCTCGGGGTCACGGTCGGTGACGAGGTGACGGTGCTGGTGCAGACCCTGTTCGGCAAGCCCGGCAGCCGTCGCCTGCCGGTGCGCGGCATCTACCGTACGGCGCTGGCCAGCTTCGACCGTAGCCACGTGTTCCTCGACCTGCCGACCGCCCAGGCCCTGTTCGATGCCGCCGAGGTCGCCACCGCGGTGGCCGTGCGCGTCGCCCCGGAACACGAGGCGGAGCTGGCGGGCTGGCTGCGCGGCCAGCTTCCCCGCCGAGCGCTACCGGGTGGCGCCGTGGCAGGAACTGGCCCCCGACGTCACCCAGTTGATCGAACTCAACGACGCCACCATGCGCCTGCTGGTGCTGATCGTCTTTGCCATCGTCGCCCTCGGCATCGTCAATACCATGGGGATGAGCGTCATGGAGCGGACCACCGAGTTCGGCGTGCTCGCCGCCGATCGGCACCCGTCCGGCCCAGGTGGTCCTGCTGGTGGTCTGCGAGGCGCTGGCCCTTGGCGCGGTAGCGGCGGTGGTCGGCAGCCTGGCCGGCATGGCGGCCTGCAGCTACCTGGGCGCCCACGGTCTCGACCTGACCCGCCTGACCAGCGCCAACCAGCACTTTGCCACCAGCCATGTGCTCAAGGCGCACCTTGGAGCTGGCCGACGTGCTGGCGGCCAACCTGGTGGGTCTGGCCACCGCCCTGCTCGCCGGGCTGGTGCCGGCCTGGCGGGCCAGCCGCCTGACGCCGGCGGTCGCCCTGCGCCGCATCTAGACAGCGCCGGTTTGCGGGGAGGGATCATGACCGAATCTCAGCATCGCCGTACGGTTTTTGCCGGCCGCGTCCTCGATGTCGGTGAAGAGCTCCACCGGCTGCCGAACGGCCGCATGTCCACCTTTGAAGTGATCCGCCATCCGGGGGGGGCGGCGGTCCTGCCGATCCTGCCGGACGGACGGGTCCTGCTGATTCGCCAGTATCGTCCGGTGCTCGGCACCATGCTCTGGGAAATTCCGGCCGGCCGGCTCGAGCCGGGGGAGTCCCCGCAGGAGTGTGTCCGCCGGGAACTGGCCGAGGAGGCCGGCTATGTGGCCGGCCGCCTGGAGGTGCTGGGCGGATTGTGGAGCGCGGCGGGTTTTTGCGATGAGTACGTGGCGTTGTTCGCCGCCTTCGGAGATTCACCGCTGATGCTCCCTCCCGAAGCTACGGATCTCGAGCCGGTAGCCATCTGCTCGCTCAGTCGCTTACGGTCTTCGGCCGGAGCCCGCGTTGCCAGACCTTGCTGCCCCTGCTGCGCGATCCCGGCCGGAGGACGGCCATGAGCTGGCTGCCGCTGCTATCTCGCCGCTGCATCGCCGTTCAACCGAGCTGCCTTGCCGCCGGCCTGCGCTGGCCGGCCGCTGCCGACCCCGGCGAAGCGGGAATCTGGGTGGCGTTACGGGGAGATCTGCTGGGGCCGGTCACTGGGAGCGGCCGATCCTGCCTGCCGGCAGGTCGAGCGTGCGGGCCTGTCTCGGCACCTGGACGGCCGCCCTGCCGCCTGCTCGGCACCGCGCGAGAACTCGCTGCCGGACGGCCTGCGCGCCGAGAGCCTGCTGGCCGCCGACCCGGACCTGCCGATCGACCTGCTCTCTCTGGGCGGGCTGGGGCGCATGGTCCTGCACTGGGAGCGACCACAGCCAGCTCTGCCCGGCCTGCGGTGCAGCCCGTGGAGCGGCTGCCGGGAGAGTGGGGGAAGCGCTGCGCGGCCTGCGCGACCCATCACTTCCCGCAGGTCGCGCCGTGCGCCATCGTCCTGGTGCGCCGCCCCGGCGAGGTGCTGCTGACCCGCAAGCCGGAGTGGGCCCCCAACCGCTACAGCCTGGTGGCCGGCTTCATCGAGTTCGGCGAGTGCCTGGAGGAGGCGGCGGCGCGGGAGGTGCTGGAAGAGACCGGGGTGAGGGTCGGCAACGTGCGCTATGTCGGCAGCCAGTGCTGGCCGTTTCCGAGCCAGCTGATGTGCGGTTTCGTCGCCGACTATGCCGGCGGTGAGGTCACGGTCGATACCCGCGAACTTGCCGATGCCCGCTGGTTCCCGCTCGATGCCCTGCCGGACCTGCCGCCGAAGCGCAGCATCGCCCGCTACATTCTCGATACGGAACTGGGCTTGGCCTGAGCCGCCGGCGGCAATCGGCCCGGAGCGGGACGCGGCGTCTGCCGGACGCGGCGCGACCATCGACCGGCAGCCGATTTACTGCGGTTTCGCCAGCCAGGACTGGATGGTCAACAGATCGAGGGTCTTGATGTCGGTGAATTCGATCCCCATGCCCGTGGACCCCTCAGGAGACAGCCTGGTGTTGTAGCTGATCCGTGCCACCCGTCCCTGGCACTGAATCGGCGCCAGGTTCTGGTGGTTGAGGCGGAACTCCAGGTGAATCGTGGTGTTGATCTCGAGACTTTTTGCCGCCTCCAGAAACACCCCGCCAATGCTGATGTCGGTCACCACTCCGGACCATGGTTTGTCCGGGCTGGCCCCGTATTTTGCGGGAAGGTTGACAACGGTTCTTTTGCCGGACCATTCCGGGAGTTTGATGAACTTTTTGATGGCCTCGAAAACGTGTTCCCTGGTCATCGGTTTCTGAATGAAGCCATCGCAGCCGGCCAGGTTGCAACGTTCGATGTCCTGGGGATAGTTGCTGCTGGTCACGATGATGACCGGCGTCGATTTCAGCTTGAAGTCGCTCTTGATCTCCTTGCAGGCCAGGTCGCCGTCGCCGCCGGGCATGTAGAGATCCATGAAGACCAGTCGGGCTTTTGGCTCCTGACGATTTCCACGGCTTCCGGCCCGCTGCCTGCCGTCAGCAGCCGCACCTGTTCCCGCCGGAAAAAGCGCTTGGCCATTTCGACGAGCAGTGGAACGTCATCGACCAGCAAAATGGTTTTGGAATACATGGACAGGGTTTTTTTGACGTTCATGGCCATCCGCTTGCGGGCCCCCCTCCCGAAAGTATCACCGAGCGCTGACCAGCCCGCAGGTTCGGGTCGGTCAGTGCGCTATTCCTATCAAGGATTGTTACATTTTGCAATGATTTGAGGGCATCCGGGATTTGCCGGTGTTCCCGCCCGGGGGCTGGCTAACCGGCGCCCAGCAGCTGGCAGGGTCGGCCGAGGGCGGCGGCCACGGCGGGGTGGGTGATGGTGCCGGCGTGGACGTTGACGCCGGCGCGCAGTTCCCGGTCGCCGAGGCAGGCGGCGAAGCCCTCGGCCGCCAGCCGCCGGACATAGGGGAGGGTGGCGTTGGTCAGGGCGAAAGTGCTGGTGCGGCTGACCGCGCCGGGCATGTTGGCCACCCCGTAGTGCAGCACCCCGTCGGTGGTGTAGACCGGGTCGGCGTGGGTGGTCGGCCGGATGGTGGCGACGCAGCCCCCCTGGTCGACCGCCACGTCGACGATGACGCTCCCCGGCTCCATTCGCGCCACCAGTTCGCGGCTCACCAGGGTCGGCGCCCTGGGCTCCGGCGACCAGCACCGCGCCGATCAGCAGGTCGGCCGCGGCACTTCCTCCTCGATCGTCTGGCTGTTGGCGACGAGGGTATGGATACGATTGCCGTAATGGTCGTCCAGGGTCGCCAGCCGCGCCGGGTCGATGTCGAGCACGGTGACGTCGGCGCCCATGCCGACGGCGATGCGCAGGGCGTTGCTCGCCGACGGTGCCGGCGCCGAGGATCACCACCTTTCCCGGGCGCACCCCCGGCGCCCCGGCAAGCAGCACCCCTTTCCCCCCTGCTCCTTCTGCAGCCAGTGGGCGCCGACCTGCACCGCCATCCGCCCGGCAATCTCGCTCATCGGGATCAGCAGCGGCAGATCCCCCTTGAGCGTCGGCCACGGTTTCATAGGCTATCGCGGTGCAGCCGCTTGCCGCCAGGGCGCTCGCCAACTCCGGTTCCGGGGCCAGGTGGAGAAAGGTGAAGAGGAGTTGGCCGGGGCGCAGCAGGGGATATTCCGACGGCAGCGGTTCCTTGACCTTGACCAGCAGTTGTGCCGCTGCGTAAAGCTCGGCGGGATCGTCCAGCAGGGTGGCGCCGGCCTGGCGGTAACGGGGATCGTCGAGGCCGCTGCCGGCGCCTGCCGTGCTCTGCACCAGCACCTGGTGGCCATCCTCGACCAGGGTGCGCACCCCGGCCGGGGTCATGCCGACCCGGTGCTCCTGGTTTTTGATCTCCTTCGGAACACCGATGATCATGGCTGCGACCCTGCCGCCTTACCAATTCCCGCCTTCGGTTCGAGGTGAACCAGCTCGTAGCTGCGCGTTACCCAGGCCGAGTCTTCTCGGCATGGTCGAGGGTGATCTCCCAGTCGATCTCCGGATGGACGCCGCGGAACTTGTCGCCCCCCGGTTCGTGGCCGTGGACCATGGCGGTGCCGGGGAGGCCGCGGGCCTGGATGACCAGGTCGGCGCAGGCCTGGTCGAGGGCGACCGGGTCGGTGCCGGCCAGGATGCCGAGATCGGGGACGATCGGCGCGTCGGAATAGCCGTAGCAGTCGCAGGCCGGCGAGACCTGGGTGACGAAGTTGACGAACAGCAGCTTGCCCGCCTTGCCGCTCACGGCGCCGCAGGGCGTACTCGGCCATCTTCTTCATCACCAGCGGCGCCTGCTCGTTCCACTGGATGCGGATCGCCTGCGGCTCGCAGATGGTGATGCAGCGACCGCAGCCGGTACAGCGCGCCGTGTCGATGACGGGCCTTGCCGCGAAGCGAAGTCGATGGCCTCGTGGGCGCAGGCCTTCAGGCAGGCGCCGCACACCGTGCAGTGCTTTTCCGAGACCTCCGGCGCGACGGTGGAATGCTGCTCCAGCTTCCCCGCGCGGCTCGAGCAGCCCATGCCGAGGTTCTTGAGCGCCCCGCCGAAACCGGTCAGTTCATGGCATTTGAAGTGGCTCAGGACCACCAGGGTGTCGGCTTCGAGGATTTCCAGGCCGATGTCGACCGTCTGCAGAAGTCTCGCCGGGAATCGCCACGCGGCGTGCCGAATGGCCGCGCAGGCCGTCGCACATGATCAGCGGGGCATTGACCACGGCATAGGCGAAGCCGTTCTCGATGGCGCAGCGCAAGGCGGACGACCGCCTCCTTGCGCTCGCCGGGGTAGAGGGTGCTGGAATCGGTGAAAAACGGCTTGCCGCCAAGGGCCTGGACCCGGTCGACCACCCGGCGGACAAAGGTCGGACGCAGGTAGGCGTGCCCGCCGCGCTCGCCGAAGTGCAGCTTGATGGCGGTCAGGTCGCCGTGAGCGACGACCGCCGCGATGCCGGCCTCGACGAGCAGGCGCTCCAGCTTGACATGCAGGTTTTCCTTGAGACCGGCGCGCAGGTCGGTGAAGTGGACGACGACTGGCCATGCTCACCTCCTCGTCAGGGGATGACTACCTGGGGATGTCCGGTTCGCTGCCGAGCGGTCCGTACGATTCGACCTTGCCGTTGACGATGCGTACGTAGTAGCGCTGCCAGAAGCGGTTGATGGGATTGTACCAGAAATACTCGACATCGCCGGAGCCGGCCACATCGGTGGGGGTGCCGAGTTGCGTCAGGACTTCGGACTTGGTCATGCCGATGGAGATTTTTTCCATGCCGAGCCAGGGGGCGCAGCCGGCCAGCAGGCCGGCTGCCAGGACGAGAACCAGGAAATACGCATGTTCTTCCTCCTCGGCCCGGTGGGCCGTTCAGTTGCGGGGAAGCGGCGTGGCGTTCGCCGTCGGCCCGGCACCCGCCTGGTGCAGGTAGACGGTGCGGCTCGGGAAGGCGAACTCCAGCCCGAGTTCCTCGAGAACGTCCATGATCTGCAGGCAGACCTCCTCGCGGACATCCATGTATTCGTTCCAGTCGGGGGTGACGGTGAAGCACTGGACCAGGATGTCGAGCGAGGATGCGCCGAAATCGGTGAGGTTGATCTGCACCGCCTCGGGGTCAAGGCCCGGATGCGCGCGCAGCAGGGTGCGGATGCGTTCGGTTGCCGCGCGCAGCTGCGCCGGGGTGGCATCGTAGGTGACGCCGATGGTCATGCGGATGCGGCGCTTGTTGGAGAGGGTGATGTTGTCGACCGGCATGTTGGCGATCAGGCTGTTCGGCACGCTGATCAGGCTCTTGTTGTGGGTGCGGATCTTGGTGGAGCGGAAGCCGACCTCCTCGACGATCCCCTCCATGCTGTCGGCAACCACGACGTCCCCGATCTTGAAGGGGCGGTCGAAGATGATCATCAGCGAGCCGAAGATGTTGGCCAGGGCATCCTTCGAGGCGAACGCCAGGGCCATGCCGCCGATGCCGAGGGAAGCCAGCAGCCCGGAGGTCGAGTAGCCGAGATTCTGGATCATCATGATCCCGGCGAGGATGACGATGAAGACTCGCAGCGACTTGCGCACGAACGGCACCAGGTGATCGTCCAGATCGTTGTCGGTCTTGGCCGAGAGTGCTTCCAGATACGCTGCCGAACACTCCGGCCATGTTGAACAGCGCCCAGCCGCCGGCGACGGTGATCAGGGCCCTGAGAACCGCATGGGCGCCGCCGCGGAGGTCGGTCGGTTCGACCGGCAGCTTGCAGAATCTGCACCGCCACGAACAGCCCGATGATCAGGACCAGCAGCTCCAGCGGTTTGCGGATGCACTCCAGCAAGTGATCGTCGAGATCGGTTTCGGTGCGGCGGGTCAGCGGAGCGACCAGCCTGGTCAGCAGGAAGGCAATCAGTTTTTTGCTGGCCAGGGCCACCAGCACGGCGAGCAGTGCCAGGCCGTACTGGCGATAGGTGATGGCGAAGAGGGTCTGGTCAAGCAGGGCAAGGTCCATGAGCAACTTTCCGGGCGTGAGGTGACAACCTTGTAGATAACAAATGCCACCTGTGATTGCAAGGTGTTCCGGTCCGGCACAACCCGGCCGCCTATGGTAGACTGTGGCAAACAACTTTGCATGCGGAGGTTTGTGATGAGCGATGCCAACCCCGATAGCTTCCGTTCCCGGCGCACCCTTGTGGCGGGCGGGGCAAGCTACGAGTACTTTGCGCTGACCGCCCTGGCCGAAGCTGGTCAGCCGGGGGTCGAACGTCTGCCGATGACGCTGAAGATCCTGCTCGAGAACCTGCTGCGCAGCGAGGATGGCAAGACCGTCACCCGCGACGATATCCTGGCCGTGCTCGGCTGGCTCGGGGAACACCGCTCCGACCACGAAATCGCGTTTCGCCCGGCTCGGGTGCTGATGCAGGATTTCACCGGCGTGCCGGCGGTGGTCGACCTGGCCGCCATGCGCGATGCGCTGGCCCGCGCCGGCGGCGACCCGGCGCTGATCAACCCGCAGATCCCGGTCGACCTGGTCATCGACCACTCGGTGATGGTCGATGCCTATGCCACTGCCGAAGCCTTCGGCTGTCAACGTCGAGATGGAGATGGCAGCGCAACCGCGAACGCTACGCCTTTCTGCGCTGGGGACAGCTGGCCTTCCGACAACTTCCGGGTGGTGCCGCCCGGCACCGGCATCTGCCACCAGGTCAACCTCGAGTACCTGGCGCGCACGGTGTGGAGCGAGGAGCGGGACGGCGCGCAAGCTCGCCTATCCCGACACCCTGCTCGGCACCGACAGCCACACCACCATGATCAACGGCCTGGCGGTGCTCGGCTGGGGGGTCGGCGGCATCGAGGCCGAGGCGGCCATGCTCGGCCAGCCGGTCTCCATGCTGATCCCCGAAGTGGTCGGCTTCCGCCTCACGGGGCGGCTGCGCGAGGGGGTGACCGCCACCGACCTGGTGCTGACCGTCACCCAGATGCTGCGCAAGTTCGGGGTGGTCGACAAGTTCGTCGAGTTCTTCGGGCCGGGGCTCAACGATCTGCCGCTGGCCGACCGGGCCACCATCGCCAACATGGCCCCCGAGTACGGCGCCACCTGCGGCTTCTTCCCGATCGACCGCATCACTCTCGACTACCTGACGCCTGACCGGGCGCGACGCGCGACGCCGTCGCCCTGGTCGAGAGCCTATGCGAAGGCCCAGGGGCTGTGGCGCGAATGCCGGCACTCCCGATCCCGAGTTCACCGCGGTGCTGGAACTCGATCTCGCCACGGTCAAGCCGAGCCTGGCCGGGCCGAAGCGGCCGCAGGACCGGGTCGATCTGACGGCCCTGAAGGCGGCGACCGAACAGGCGATCCCGGCTGGCGACGCCTGGAGAACACGGCATGCCGGTGGCCGGCGCCGATTATGCCGCTGCAGACAGGGGGACGTGGTGATCGCCGCCATCACCTCCTGCACCAACACCTCCAACCCGGCGGTGATGATGGCCGCCGGCCTGGTGGCCAAAAAGGCGCGTGGAGAAGGGGCTGCAGCAGCAAGCCGTGGGTCAAGACCTCCCTGGCCCCCGGCTCCAAGGTGGTCACCGACTACCTGGAGAAGGCCGGTCTGCAGGCCTACCTCGACACGCTCGGCTTCAACCTGGTCGGCTACGGCTGCACCACCTGCATCGGCAACTCCGGGCCGCTGGCCGGGCCGATCGCCGCGGCCATCGAACAGGGGGATCTCACCGTCGGCTCGGTGCTCTCCGGCAACCGCAACTTCGAGGGGCGGATCCACGCCCAGACCCGGGTCAACTGGCTGGCCTCGCCGCCGCTGGTGGTGGCCTTTGCCCTGGCCGGGACCACCCGCATCAACCTTGACACGCGAACCGCTCGGCACCGGCAGCGACGGCCAACCGGTGTACCTCAGGGACCTCTGGCCGAGCAACGCCGAGATTGCCGCGGCGGTCAAGACCGTCTCCGCCGGGATGTTCCGTGAAAAATACGCCGATGTCTTCACCGGCGAGCCGAGCTGGCGCGAACTGCCGGTCCCCACCGGCCAGACCTACGCCTGGGAGCCGGCCTCCACCTACGTCAAGGAGCCGCCCTACTTCATCGGCATGGGTCCGCCGGCGCAGCGATTCGCCGGGTTCGCGGGGGCGCGCCTGCTGGCCCTGCTCGGTGACTCGATCACCACCGACCACATCTCCCCGGCCGGGGCGATCCTCGCCGGCAGCCCGGCCGGTCGCTACCTGCGCGAGCATGGCATCGAGCCGGCCGAGTTCAACTCCTACGGGTCGCGGCGCGGCAACCACGAGGTGATGATGCGCGGCACCTTCGCCAACATCCGCCTGCGCAACGAGCTGGCGCCGGGGACCGAGGGGTGCTTCACCCGGCACTTCCCTTCCGGGGAGCAGACCAGCATCTATGAGGCAGCCATGCGCTACCAGCGGGAGGGGGTGCCGCTGCTGGTCATCGCCGGCAGGGAGTACGGCACCGGCTCCAGCCGCGACTGGGCGGCCAAGGGGGTGCTGCTGCTCGGCGTCAAGGCGGTGATTGCCGAGAGCTTCGAGCGCATCCACCGCTCCAACCTGGTCGGCATGGGGGTTCTGCCGCTGCAGTTCCCGCCGGGGACGACGCGCAAGACGCTGCAGCTCGACGGCAGCGAGACCTTCGACCTTGCCGGGACAGGACGGGCCGCTCGTGCCCGGGCAGGAGCTGGTCCTGACCATCCGCCGCGCCGACGGCCGCATCGACACGGTGCCGGTGATCTGCCGGCTCAACACCGCCGACGAGGTCGCCTACTTCAACGACGGCGGCATCCTCCACCACGTGTTGAGGAGGTTGCTGGGATAAGCGCGGGGCAGAGCAACGGCAGGAATGGCAAGGCCCGGCGCAAACCGGGCCTTCGTTATTGCCGGAATTGCCGTGCCGGTTTACAATCCACAAATGTTATCCACGTCAAGGAGGCCAAAAGATGAGTGACCGCGACCTGAGCTGGTGGCTGGCCCGCGCCGGCGAGACCGACATCGACCTGCTGCCGGGGGTGGCCAACCGCCACGGCCTGATCGCCGGGGCGACCGGCACCGGCAAGACCGTCTCCCTGCGGGTGCTGGCCGAGGCCTTCAGCGACGGCGGGGTGCCGGTCTTCCTGGCCGACGTCAAGGGGGATCTGACCGGTCTGGTCGAGCCGGGCGGCGACCATCCCAAGGTGCGCGAGCGGGCCGGGCAGTTCGGGCTCGGTGACGATTTCTACCGCGGCTACCCGGTGACCTTCTGGGACCTGTTCGGCGCAGCCGGCCACCCGGTGCGCACCACCGTCTCCGAGATGGGGCCGCAGCTGTTCGCCCGCATCCTCGGCCTCAACGACACCCAGGAAGGGGTGCTCAACGTCGTCTTCAAGGTGGCCGACGACCAGGGGCTGCTCCTGCTCGACCTCAAGGACCTGCGCGCCATGGTGACCTTCGTCGCCGACAACGCCGACGAGCTGCGCACCGAGTACGGCAACGTCTCGGCGGCCAGCGTCGGCGCCATCCAGCGCGGCCTGCTGGTGCTGGAGGAGCAGGGGGGCGACCGTTTTTCGGCGAGCCGGCCCTCGATCTCGACGACCTGATGCAGTGCGACGACGGCCGCGGCATGATCAACATCCTCGCCGCCGACCAGCTGATGCGCTCGCCGCGCCTCTACGCCACCTTCCTGCTCTGGCTGCTGGCCGAGCTGTTCGAGCGGCTCCCCGAGATCGGCGACCCGCCGCAGCCGAAGCTGGTGTTCTTCTTCGACGAAGCCCACCTGCTGTTCGACGACGCTCCGAAGGCCCTGGTCGACCAGATCGAGCAGGTGGTGCGGCTGATCCGCTCCAAGGGGGTCGGCATCTACTTCATCACCCAGAACCCCGTCGACCTCCCCGACACCGTGCTCGGCCAGCTCGGCCTGAAGGTGCAGCATGCCCTGCGCGCCTTCACCCCGCGTGACCAGAAGGCGGTGAAGACCGCGGCCAGACCTTCCGTCCCAACCCGCAACTGGATGTCGAAGCGGCGATCATGGAACTCGGGGTCGGCGAGGCGCTGGTCTCGGTGCTCGACGAAAAGGGGGTTCCCTCGATGGTCGAGCGCGCCTGGATGCGCCCGCCGCGCAGCCGCCTGCAGCCGTTGACCGATGCCGAACGCGTCCGGGGTGATCCGGCGCTCCCTCCTTGCCGGCCACTACGAGCAGGTGGTCGACCGCGAATCCGCCAGCGAGATCCTCCTGAAGCGCGCCCAGCAGGCCCAGCAGCAGGCGGAAACCGAGAAGCAGCGCAGGGAAGCGGAGAAACAGGCCGCCCGGCCGGCGCCGCGCGGCCGCGAGGATGTCTTCGAGGCGGCGGCCAAGAGTGCCGCCCGGGCCATCGGCAGCAACCTCGGCCGGCAGATCATCAGGGGGGTGCTGGGGGCCATGTTCGGCGGCGGGCGCCGGTGAATCCCGGGAAGGCAGAAGTCAGCATGCAGAATACAGAAGTCAGAATACAGAAGTCAGAATACAGAATACGGAATTAAGAAGCCTTCGAGTGCAGCAGGATTCAGTCGGTTATGGGCCTTCTTCTGAATTCTGACTCCTGACTTCTGAATTCGTCCTTTACAGCTTTCTCTCGACAGGAGTCACCTGATGGATAAGAACACCCGCGTCTCCACCGGCATCCCCGGTCTCGACAAGATCCTCGACGAACTGCGCATCGGCGACAACGTGGTCTGGCGGGTCGACAACATCGCCGACTACCGGGCCTTCGTCACCCCCTACGTGCGCAAGGCCCTGGCCGACGGACGACGGGTGGTGTACATGCGCTTCGGTCGCCACGAGCCGCTGGTCGCCTCGGCGCCGAACGTGGTCACCTACCAGCTCGACGCCTTCCAGGGGTTCGAATCGTTCGCCACGCGGGTCCATGCCATCGCCACCGACGAAGGGCGCGGCACCTTCTACGTTTTCGACTGCCTCTCCGACCTGCTCACGGCCTGGGCCACCGACCAGATGATCGGCAACTTCTTCCAGGTCACCTGCCCCTACCTGTTCGAACTCGACACCGTCGCCTACTTCGCCCTGCTGCGCGGCAACCATTCGTTCCGGACCACCGCGCGGATTCGCGAGACCACCCAGCTGATGATCGACGTGCACAACTGGCGGGAGGCCCTGCACGTCCACCCGATCAAGGTCTGGCAGCGCAACTCGCCGACCATGTTTCTCCCCCACGTGCAACGCGGTGAAGAGTTCCTGCCGGTGACCGGCAGCTTCGAAGCCACCGAGCTGCTCTCCAGCATCAGCCGGCGCGGCACGGAGAGCGGCCGTCGCCAGCTCGACTACTGGGACCGGCTGTTTCTGCAGGCCGAGGACCTGGTGGCTTCGAACCGCCCGCCGGAGGAGACCGTCGCCGATGGTCGACCAGCTCTGCCGGCTGATGATCGGTCGCGAGGACCGCATTCTCTCCCTGGCCCGGGCCTACCTGACGCTGGAGGACCTGCTGGAGATCAAGGCGCGCATGATCGGTACCGGCTTCGTCGGCGGCAAGGCCGCCGGCATGCTGCTGGCCCGCCGCATCCTCCTCGCCGATCACGAGTTCGACTGGAAAGGGCACCTGGAGCGCCACGATTCGTTCTTCGTCGGCTCCGACGTCTACTACTCCTACATCGTCCACAACGGCTGGTGGAAGCTGCTGATGCAGCAGAAGACCGACGAGGGCTACTTCACGGCGGCCGCCGAACTGCGCGAGAAGATGCGCCAGGGGAGCTTCCCCGAGGAGATCCGCGAGGCGTTCCAGCAGATGCTCGAGTACTTCGGCCAGTATCCGATCATCGTCCGCTCCAGTTCCCTGCTGGAGGACGGCTTCGGCAACGCCTTCGCCGGCAAGTACGACAGCTTCTTCCTGGCCAACCAGGGCTCCCCGGAGGAACGCTGCGCCCGGCTGGAAGAGGTGGTACGGGCGATCTTCGCCAGCACCATGAGCGAAGATGCCCTGGCCTACCGCCGCCAGCGCGGCCTCGACCGTCACGACGAGCAGATGGCGCTGCTGATCCAGCGGGTCTCCGGCAGCTACCACAGCCACTATTACTTCCCCGACCTGGCCGGGGTCGGCGTCTCCTACAACACCTTCGTCTGGTCGAAGGAGATGGACCCGAAAGCCGGCATGCTGCGCCTGGTGTTCGGCCTGGGCACCCGCGCCGTCGACCGGGTCGAGGGGGACTACCCGCGGATCGTCGCTCTGGATGCGCCGCTCAAGCGCCCCCTGAAAGGGTTCGAAGACGCCCGCCGCTTCGCCCAGCGCGATGTCGACCTGATCAACATCGAAAACAACCGCCCGGAAACGGTGTCGCTCCTCGACCTGTTCCGCCGCAAGCTCGACATCGACTGGGCCCGCTACGCCGTTCCCGACTGGGAGACCACCAAGCGCCTGGAGGAGCGCGGCGCCAAGGGGGATAAGGTCTGGCTGCTGACCTTCGACGCCCTGCTTTCGGAGGGGCCCTTCGCCGCGCTGATGCAGCGCATGCTCAAGACCCTGGAGAGAGTCTACCGCTACCCGGTGGATGTCGAGTTCACCGTCAACTTCTCTGCCGACGCCACCCCGGTGCTCAACGTGGTGCAGTGCCGGCCGTTGCAGACCAAGGGGGAGGCGCAGAAGGTCGAAATCCCGCTGGACATCCCCGAAGAGCAGGTGTTCTTCGCCACCGAGGGGCACTTCATGGGCGGGAGCATCGCCCAGAGCATCCGCCGGATGATCCTGGTCGATTCCGAGGAATACATTCGCCTGCCACTCCCGGAAAAATACGAGGTGGCGCGGCTGATCGGCCGTCTCAACAAGCGGCTCGGCGATCGCAGCGAGGTGCCGACCCTGCTCATGGGGCCGGGGCGCTGGGGAACCTCGACCCCGACGCTGGGGGTGCCGGTGACCTTCGCCGAACTCAACAACATCACCGCCCTGGCCGAGGTGGCCTTTCCCGGCGGCAACCTGATGCCGGAACTCTCCTTCGGCACCCATTTCTTCCAGGACCTGGTCGAAGCCGACATCTTCTATGTGGCGCTCTTCCCGGGCAGCGAGTCCTGCACCTTCAGCCGGGGGTGGCTGGAGGAACTGCCCAATGCCCTGGAAGGGCTGATGCCGGCCAGCAGCCGCTACAAGAAGGTGGTCAAGGTCTACAACCTCCCCGGCGAGGGGCTGCAGCTGATGGCCGACGTGGTGAGCCAGCGGCTGCTCTGCTACCGCTAGGGAGCGGGGTCAGCCTTGCTGATTGAAGATGCGCTGTACCGCAAGATCAGGAAGCAGGTCGGGCAGGCGATCGGTGACTTTGGCCTGGTCGAGGCCGGCGACCGCATTGCCGTGGCGGTCTCCGGCGGCAAGGATTCCTACACCCTGCTGCACATCCTCGACGCCCTGCGCCGGCGCGCGCCGGTCAACTACGAACTGGTGGCGGTCAACGTCGATCCGGGCTTTGCCGGCTACCGCCGGGACATCCTGGCCGCGCACCTGGTCGAGCACGGCTTTCCCATGCACCTGGAGACGGCCGACTGCGCCCGGATCATCGCGGAAAAGCTACGCCCCGGCTCCTCCTACTGCGCCTTCTGCGCCCGCCTGCGGCGCGGTGTCCTCTACGGCGTGGCCGACCGTCTCGGCTGCAACAAACTGGCCCTCGGCCACCACCTCGACGACTTCATCGAAACGCTGCTCCTCAACCAGTTTCACGTCGGCACTCTCAAGGCGATGAGCCCGAAGCTGCTGGCCGACAACGGCCGGCACACGGTGATCCGCCCGCTGGTCTACGTGGAGGAGGCGGACATCGTCAAGTTCGCCCAACGCAATGCCTTCCCGCTGATCTCCTGCGCCTGCCCGGTGCATGGCACGGCCGACCTGCAGCGCCAGCGCATGAAACGGCTGGTCAAGGACCTCGCCGCCGAGATCCCCCACGTCCGGCGCAGCCTGCTGCGCGCCATGGCCAACGTCCAGCCCCGCCACCTGCTCGATCCGCACCTTGTCCGCAGCGAGGGTCCGGAGCGCGACGAGGCATGAAGACGCTACGGCATCCCCCGATTTTCTCGCGAGCCTGGAGCTCTGCGAAACATTAAACCAGCCGATTGCTGTTGGCCCGCTCAGAGTGGAACCGTTGATCAATGAAATAGCGAAGGCCGCCCGTGGGGGCGGCCTTCGCAGCGTCAAACCCTGGATCGCCAGGTTCAGGCGGGGTGCCCATTGCCCTGGTTCAGGCGGTAGATCGAGACACCCACGCAAGTCTGCTCCAGCAGGTAGAGAAGGAGGCCGGTCCCCAACACCAGCATGAAGTAGCTACCCAGGGTTTGCGAACAGAGGAAGAACAGGTAGAAGCTCGAGCGGTACAGCAGGTGCCAGTGGCTGACGACCGGTTTTTCACCCTGGCACAGATGGATGAGCAACGGTGTGACCACGGTGAAGACGTAGCCGGCCAGGGCGACCAGCACCAACTGCGGCGGCGGCGCACAACCGAGAATCTGCAGGATCTCCTCGGGGAAGGCCTGGTAGAGATTGAAGTCACGGATCATGAAGCAGGCCGCACTGAGCAGGATAAAGCGCTGCAGGTCGGACAGGCCGCGGCGCGAGAGGCGGCGCAGTTCTTCGGAAGGGTTGGTCATCCTGCTGCCGTGCGTGCCGGTAATGCGGGCGATGAGCGGGTTCATGGCGGCCTCCTGCATGACGTCCTGGGTTGACTTTTTATAAAGCAACCACTGTACCAAGCTGAAAAAATCAAATAATTGCAACTAAATCATATAGTTATCTATAAACGGCAAGGCCGGAACAGCCCCACGGATTCCTGTTGGACAGGAATCCTGCTGCTCGGCAATAGTAATTTCTTGTGCGGGAGGAATTATTTCTGAAGCAGAGGGGTTGGAACGTCGTGGTGAGACGGCCCTTTATCAGGGAGTGATTGCCACCGTAATCAGGGGAGCCCGGGACCTGGCAGGCACTTTTGATACTATCGGTGCCCGCACAGGTCATCCGGTCGTGCAAACCGCGAGTAGTTGGCCATCTAGATCCCGGTCAGGGGGAGTGATGGGGTTGGTCGTGGGCGTCGACCTCTTCCCAGCCGGTCCACATCGGTTTGATGTAGGCCATCGGCGTCTTGCCGAGGGTGGCGAGGTAGACGTGGGTGAAGAGGAAGGCGACCAGGCAGCAGGCCAGCAGGAAGTGGGCGGCCACCAGCAGCTTGAGGCCGCCGACCAGGATCACCAGTTCCCGCAGCGGACTGACGTTGGTGAGCAGGATGCCGGTGAGGGCGATCAGCGGCATCAGCACGAACATGATCGCCATGTAGGCCGATTTCTGCATCGGGTTGAACTTGTTCTGCGGCGTCGGGTGATGGGGGTTGGGCCAGCCGAGGAAGTAGGTCAGCAGGTAGAACTTGGCCTGGCGGAGCAGGCCGGCCTGCAGGTCGTCCCTGGTCGGCACGTAGATCTTGCCGAGGTTGCGGGCGACCACCCCGTAGTAGAAGAACCACAGGGAGAAGGAGGCCGCCACCACCAGCCCGGCGGTGTTGTGCAGCAGGATCGCCGACTTGTAGCTGGCGAACAGCGGGACATACTCGGGAAAGCGGATCTGGGCGCCGGAGATCGTCAGGGTGACGATGCCGAAGGCGTTGAGCCAGTGCCAGATGCGGACCGGGGTCGGCTGCAGGTAGATCTTGGTGGTGGCCATGGCTAGTCCTCCTCGCGGTGCTGGCGGTTCTTGCGGGTCAGAAAGCGCAGGGTGCCGTGCCCGATCGGCATGACCATGCCGCCGGCGATGATCACCATGCCGAGGTAGTCGAGCCCCTTGTTGCGGGTTGCGCCGACCATGTAGAAATCCGGGGTGCCGTAGAGCGCGTCGAGCACCGCGCCCTGTTCGGTGGCGATCCGCTGGTAGCTGCCGTCCTCCCGGGCCAGGGCGACGAAGCTGGTCTGGCGGGCGGCGGGACCGGAGGCGTGGCAGAAGGTGCAGTCCCAGCGGTTGTCGAGGATGCGGAAATCGTGGCTGACCGTTTCCGGGGTGATCATCCCGTGCAGGCGCAGCGACTCGTTGGCGGAGTCGAGGTTGAACATGCGCAGTTCCGCCAGGGAGATGTAGTCGTCCTCGTTGCGGTCGATCAGGCTCTGAATGCTCTTGTCGCCGGCCAGGGCCTTGAGCTCGGCATGGCTGGCGAGGTCGAAGTCGCCGAAGGGCGAGGTGCCCTGGCGCTTGATCACGTACAGGGTGATGACGTTGTCCTTGGAGGCGGTGTGACAGGAGATGCAGGGGAGCATTTCGAGATGCAGGTCGGCCTGGGGGAGCCATTCGGCATGTTTGAGCGCCGTCTCCAGTCCGCCATGGCAGGTCGCGCACATCGCGTTCATCTCCTGGCCGGACACCTCGGTGGCCCCGCGCGCCCGATGGGGATTGTGGCAGTCCTTGCAGGCGGCCATCTCGAAGTGGCCGCTGCGGGCGTATTCGGCGCCGACCGTGTCGTGGCATTCCAGGCACTCGGTTTTCGACGGGGTGTCGCCGTCATCGGGATGGTTGGC
Organism: uncultured delta proteobacterium; assembly: GCA_963749425.1. Taxonomy (GTDB): domain Bacteria; phylum Desulfobacterota; class Desulfuromonadia; order Desulfuromonadales; family BM103; genus VAUL01. The sequence goes on along the minus strand of CAVVMK010000009.1, from coordinate 76,624 downwards.
GGTGACCGAGGCGTGGCAATCCTGGCAGCCGATCTCGGCATGGGCCGTGGTGTCAAAGGTGATCGGGTTGATATGGAACGTGCTGCCGACGGTATCGGCATCGGCATGGCAGCCGAGGCAGTCGGCGTTGTCCGCCGCGACGGCGGCCGGCGGCAGCGCGAGCCCGGCCAGCAGCAGGATCAGCCAGAAGAGTTTTCCATGATAAGTGCGCATGATCGATCCCATCCCTTGTAAGTGAGTATTGGGCCGGTCGCCCGTGGGGGCCGGCTACTTGGGGGCTGCGCCCTGGTGGGCGGCGACCTGTTCTTTGTCTTTGCCTTTGAGCAGCCCCTTGACCAGGCCGAAGGTAAGCACGGCCACCGGCATGAGCTGGACGATGACGATCAGGGCGCACATCCCCAGGAAGGCCCAGGCCAGGTATGAACTGTGGTCCTGGCGGACGCCGGCTTCGGCCATCGCCAAGGTGGCCGGACCCAGGAGCAGGGCGCTGGTCAGGATGAGCAGTCGGGTTTTCATGGGAGGACTCCTTTCGCTGTCAAGGCGGTGACTGCTGAGCGCACCGATGACAACCGTCAGTGGTTTGATTTTTCTTCGGCCAGGTCCTTCTCGGGGCGTGCCAGCAGGCCCTTGATCAGGCTGCCGAGCAGCAACAGGGCCGGAATGATCTGGATGGTAATGATGGCCGCGACAAAGCAGAAGAAGATGGTCTGGAGCGGTTCGACCCCGCGTGAAATATCACCGATGAATGAGGCGAACACGGTGCCGCTGACAACGATGACGATGATCATGATGTTGAGATAGTTGGTTTTCATGGTGGCCTCCTCCGAAAAATGGGTTGGTTGCCTATTCCTAAAAGCAACCGCTGTACCAACTTTCAGGAAAATAATAACATCGCAATATCAAGCCGTTATGATGTTGTCGTGGTCGTGGGGCGGGTAGAGGCTTCCGTTCGACAGGAATTGTCTTGTCGGGCAGGAAACTTTCCTGTACGGCAGGAATTATTTCTGGTGACAGGGGGCGTGGAACGAGGTGGTGAGCTGGTGCTTCTTCAGGAGCGTGTACAGGCGGGAACGGGAGAGTCCCGAGACCTGGCAGGCGCGCTGGATATTGTGTCCGCACAGACTCGCCAGGTTGCGCAAGTAGTTGTATTCGGCCCAGGAAAACACCTCGTCCCGCAGTTCCCGCAGCTTCGGCAACGCGCCGGGGCGGACGGATTCGCACTGCGCTGGAGGCCCCCCAGCGGGCCAGCTTGCGGCGCCGGACGGAGACGGGGTGAGCTGGCTGGTGTCGTGGCGGCCCATAGGCAATCCCCTGCTGGTCAATTTGGCAACCGGTGACACTTTCTTTAAAAGCAGAAGCTGTGCCAAAAGCAGGGCAGCAGAGCGTGTGGTCGAGCGAATAGGGGGCGGCCGACTTGGTTGACTTGTCGAACATCATCAACCCGCCTGGCGATCCCGGCGGGTTGATGCGTCTCGCAGGAATTGTGAGTGCTCGTCAGGACGGCAGGTGCAGGATGATGTGCGGGAATTCGTTGCAGTCCTCACGCAGGCAACACTGCGCCTCGGTGATCAACCGTGCCACGTCGATGCCGAGGAATATCCCCTCAGCCACCGCGAGTTTTGCACACCCGGCTTCTGTAAGCGATTGTGCCCCCCGCGACGAGCCGATGACCCGCTTGAGCTGGGCGGCCGCCAACTGGATCAACCCCTGCACGAAGATGCCACAGTTGGTCGACCGGTCCCCGGCCGCCAGCCAAACCACCTCCCAGGCTTCGTGCGCTTCCCACCAGTACCCGTTGTTGAACAGGTCGATGCCATAGAGGTATGGCTTGCAGTTGGTCCAGTCGTCAGGCGTGAAGTGCGCCAGGAACTCCTCGTCGGCAGAGTAAGAGTGCCCCGCTGGATCGTTGCGCGGATGAGGCAACGTCGCTTTGCCCTGGAAGGGGACGTAGCGATAGGGCGGGAAGGGACGCCGGGTGTAGCGGGGCGGGTCTGGATTGGTGCGAAGAGCTTGCTCCGACATGTTCTTATCATAACACGAAAACCACGGTCCCCTGGATACCCCGCTGGCCAGGAACTCTGCGCAAAACCGATCCACCCGGTTGCCGTTGACCCGATCATGGTGGAACAGCTGATCAGCCTTTTCGTGAACTACTCCGGCAGTATTTCGAGGGGTGCAAGCACCAGGTCGAGCCTGGTGAGAGGGGCACTCTCCTGCGGGATAACGGTAAGGGGCTGCAGGATCGACCTGCAGCCCCGGAGGGTCTTGCTGACAGAGGGTGCCACCCCTTGCGGGGCAGCCCTGTGCTCATTGGCTCTGCGTGTCCGAAGGCCCGTGCAGGTAACGGTAGAACATCGGGAAGCTGATGAAGAAGGCCAGGCAGATCAGGTACTCGACCCCCTTGATGTACTGGTAGAAATCCACCAGGGTGTAGACTTGGTGCCATTCGCCGATTTGGTCTAACAGGCTCATCACATCACCTCCTCTCTGGGATGCGTGGTTTCAGGACTTCGAGGACTGAGCGGCCACTGCGGCCTTGGGTTCACTGCGCCGTGCCAGCCCCTTGATGAAGCCGACCAGCAGCATCACCGACGGCATCAGCTGCACTACCACCAGCAGCGCGCAGAAGGCCAGGAATACGCCGATGAGAAGTGCCGCTCGAATAGGTGCGGCTGGTGTCCACGGCAAAGGCCGGCAGGCTGCTGGTCAGCATCATGGCTCACGGTCATGGTCGTCGTACGCAGGGTGTTCATGATATCCTCCTCTATGCTTGGTTAAGGTGCCAGTGGTTTATTCGGGCACGGGTCAATGGTCTTGATGATTGGCCTTGTCGAAGGCACACTTCACAGCGTGGCACAACTCCTCTTCGTCCCCTGGCTGTACCGGCTTGAGAGCGTGGTAGAAAATCCCCTCGTGGCGTGCCTTGCGGAGCAGCGCCAGCGGCAACTCGCTCGCCACCAGGATGATGCTCAGGTCGCGGTTGCACTGCTTGAGCAGCGGGATCAGCTCGGTGGCCAGCAACTCGTCGAACCGGGTGCTCAGCAGCACCACCTTCACGGTCTTCTTGAGGATCCCGACCAGCGCATCGGCCACCGAGGATGGCGCGCTCACCTGGTAGCCGGCACCACTGAACATCTCCGCCATCTGTCGCCTTGTGGCCAGATCCTCGTCGACAATGAGCAGTCCGTGCGTGTTCATGATGTCCTCCTCGTGGCTCCTGACTTCGACCTAGTTGTGGTTCGAGACTTTGTCGGTGCGGGCCGAGAAGACGCTCCTGACCATGCCGAAGAAGAGGATTGCGGCCGGCACCAGCTGGCTGACGATAACCAGTGCAAAGAAACCCAGGAACAGATAGCCGAGCCAGCTCACGCCATTTCCAGCGCTGCCAGGAGCGGCATAGGCGGCGGAGGCGCCGTAAACCATCATCCAGCCGAGTCCTCTCATCGTGTTTTTCATGACCGTTCTCCCTTCGTGGGGCGTTGGTTGTCTTTGACTCGCTAATAGTGCATTCGACGTGCCATGTTTGAGAACTTTTTTCGTCAGACATTTATCTGCTTGATTTTACAGGGAATATCTATTGTTTTTCGGGCGCATGGGCGGTCCGCCTCGAAGTGGCAGCGTATATCGTAAACATGCTGCAAACTGCCTTTGCGGCGGTCGAGATAAATCCTGACCGGCTGCGTAATATAATGAAATTAGAGATGTTTTATGAATGTGCCGGGGGTGTATGGCGAAATCATGCTGCAGGGGCAATAGTTTTATGCGGGAAAAGAGCGGGAGCTGATGCGGAGCCTCAAGGCCAGAGGCTGACACCGACGAGCCGGGCCGACTGGATTGTCGAGCGGCCCTTTCCTTGGACTGGGGATTTTGGAGGCACACTTGCGTCGGCTTGCTGAGCAGGCCAAACTCGGGTCACAACCGGCAAGACAATTTTAAGGTTGCCTCCTTATCTCTGTAGATAATTAATGGTTTTTATGTGCGCCAGCAATGTTTCGTCCGTAAGCAAAAGACTTGAACAGGCATTGAGTGTGCCGCGACCCGTGAGAGACTTCGATTCACAAGACCGCTCTCTTTAAATAGCGGTTACGCGATTGACTTTTCGTTGCCTGGTGATAAAAGTGCAAAAAAATGTTGATACTAATAAGACGAAGCCAATCTTCCATGAGGGGGCAGCACATGGCAGGTCATTCCGGCGATGATGGCCAAGCTCCTGATGTTATTATCGATACACTCGGTTTTTGTTGTTGAAAAGATCCCCGCCAGGGTTATCGCAGGCTGAATTTCTGTCGCTGCTTGCCACAACAGACTAGCCACAAACGAGCAGTCGCAAAGAGCTGATTGAAACAGCAAGGAGTGAACCGCCATGCTAAATGCGAAAACCGGCCGTAGTGTCGCCATCGTTGCGAGTTGTTTCCTCTGTCTGACGGGTTCTGGCGTGGCCACTGAGGCAGCGGATATCACTCGTGCCGTTTCAGCCTGCAGCGTGTCGCTCGGCGCTGCGGAGAGCCATTTTGGCGGGATCGGAGGATCCGGCAAGTTCAAGGTTACCGCTCCGGAAGGGTGTGCCTGGACAGTTTCCACATCTCCCAAACGCTGGCTTGGCGTGTTTGAAAGTGCTTCGGGGAGCGGCCCTGGCAAAGTTGCCTTTACGGTTTCGCCCAACCCGTTCGGGGTAGAGCGTGTCGGCAAAATCAGCGTGACCCTCGCCGGCGGTTCCGTCAAAAAGACCCATAACGTCTTCCAGGCAAAAGGATCCGTACAAAGGCCACATTCATCAGAATATGTGGTCTTCGCCTGGAATGACCTTGGGATGCACTGTCTCAATCCAACTTATGACGATGCCGTCATTCTCCCTCCTTACAATACTGTCTGGGCACAGGTTGTCCGCAGAGGCAACCCCCCCGAGATCGTAGTGGACGGGATCGAGGTCAAATACAAAATTCTCAATAACACTTACTCCTACGGCAAACGCAGCTATGGCCAGTTCTGGGATAACATGGATGCGCTATTCGGTGTGACGCTCCCCCCTGACAAGGGCCTCAACCTGGATGACCCTGGGGTCAACAACGGCCTCAGCGGTACCATGTTGGCCAAGGGTGACCACTTTCAGGTCAGCGGCATTCCGGTGACGCCCGTACTGGACAACGGCACTTGGACTCCCTACCAGGTGGCCAAAGTGACGGTCCGTGACCAGGCCACCGGAGCGGTTCTTGCCAAGACCTTTGCCACCGTGCCGACCTCGGACGAGATTCATTGTGAAGGATGTCATGGCGTCAGCGTGGCGTCGGTTCTCGAGGCCCATGACAATCTGTCGGCGACGACGCTCCAAAGTCAGCGCCCGGTCCTGTGTGCCAAGTGCCATCCCAGCCCGGCCTTGGGCAGCGCCGGCGAACCCGGCAGGAAATATCTCTCCGAGTCGGTACATGCGTTCCATGGTGGGCTGCCTGCCGGCAGCCAGCCGACCTGTTACAGTTGCCATCCGGGCCAGAACAGTCAATGCAACCGCAGTCTCCGCCACCAGGCGGCGGACGGGAATTGCATTGCGTGCCATGGCACCCTAGCCGAAGTCGGGAGCAGTATCGCTGCCGGCAGGATTCCCTGGGGCAGCGAACCCGCCTGTGCCAGCTGCCATGGCGGCACAACAATCCCGGAGGTGGACACTGGGCTTACCCTCTACCGCAATGCCGTCGGGCATGGGGGGATGCGCTGCTCAGCTTGCCACGGCAGCCCCCACGCCATGGTCCCGAGCAGGATAGAGTCCGACAACTACCAAGCGATTGCCTATCAGGGTAAGGCGGTGACCATAGGCAGCTGTGCCGCCTGCCATGAAGATTCGAAAGGCGACGACCTTAATGAATTCCAGGGGGAGCACGGCGGCAACAACCCGGAACACCGCAATACCTGTCATGTTTGCCACACCGTCATTTCTTCTACACCGACGCGTTGGCCCCACAGTTTCAAGTGGATCGCACGATAACCCCGATTGCCCGCCTGATAATCGCAGCAACGGCAAAGGCCCCGGGAAACCGGGGCCTTTTGTTGTGGTATGGACGACAACGGCAAGCCCCTGCCGTTTCCCTCCGGGCTTGCCGTTGTTTGGGAGGAATCACAGCTAGCCGGCAATCTCAAAAGTCGCTCAACCGGGGGCTTTCGAACTGTCCGGGGTGTTACTGAACGCGCAGGGCCGGCCGCATGACCTTGCTCAGACCGGAGTTGCCTCCCCCTCCGGGGCCAGGTGCCGGTCGAAGACCTCGCGGATCCCCTCGGTAACCTGGTTGTACTCGTCGAGGAACGCCTCTTCGGGCCGGCGCGGCTTGTCCGGGTAGCCGAGGTGACGGGCCAGCTTGGCCAGGGCGGCGGGTTCGGCATCCAGGTCGTTGACCGACTGGTCGTGCACCAGGCGCAGCTTGTTCTCCAGTCGGCGCAGGAACTTGTAGCCGGCGATCAGCAGTTCGACGTCGCTCCCCGGCAGCAGTCTCTCGTTTTGCAGGGCGCGCAGGGCTTCGAGGGTGCTCGCGACGCGCACCGCGGGGCAGGCGGCGCCGTGGCGCAGTTGCAGGTACTGGACCAGGAACTCCACGTCGACCATCCCGCCGCGTCCGGTCTTGATGTTGAATTGTCCTCCCCCCTCGCGGGCGATTTCCTTCTCCATGCGCTGGCGCAGCCGGTAGATTTCGCCGGCCAAGTTCTCCGGCAGCGCCCGTTCGTAGACGATCCGCTCGGTGAGAGCGGTGATCCGATCCGCCAGCAGGGGGGTGCCGGTCACGACCCGGGCCTTGATCAGAGCCTGACGCTCCCACGGCGCGGCGGTTTCCTGGTGGTAGGCCTCGTAGGCCGGCAGGGAGGTGACCAGCGGCCCCTTGTTCCCCGACGGACGCAGCCGGGCATCGATCTGGTAGACGTACCCCTCGCGGGTCATCAGCGTCAGCACCGAGATGATCCGTTGTGCCAGGCGGGCGAAATATTCCTGGTTGCCCTGCCCCTTGAAGCGCTCCGGGTCGCTCCCCGCCACCGGGCGGGTCTCGCCGTTCCCCTCGTAGATGAAGATGATGTCGAGGTCGGAGTGGTAGTTGAGTTCCATGCCGCCGAGTTTGCCCATGCCGATGATGGCGAAGCTCGCCTCGTGCTCATGGCCGTCGGCATTGCGGCAGAACGGCAGGCCGAAGCGGGGGAGCAGCTCCTCGCGGGCGACGGCCACGGCCTGGGTCAGGCAGGCGTCGGCCAGGAAGGAGAGCTGGCGGGTGATCGCGCCTTGCGGGGTGTGGCCGTAGAGATCGTCAAGGGCGATGCGCAGGAACTCCTCGTTGCGGAAGCGCCTCAATACCTCGAGCTTCTCCTCGTAATGACGGGCCTCGCCAAGCAACCCGGCGAGACGGGTGCTCATCGTCGTGGCGTCGCGGGTCTCCGCGGCATGGGCGCGCGAGACCAGGGAGTCGAGAATCTCCGGGTGCAGGATGAAACTGCGTGACAGGAACTGGCTGGTGGCAAAGAGGGAGACGATCAGCTTGATGATCTCCGGGTTCTCCGCCAGCAGGGAGTAGAAGGTGCCACGCGCCCGCCGGCAGGCAGCCAAAAACTGCTCGAGGTTATTGAGCGCCATCGCCGGGTCCGGAGTTCTCAGGACCTCCTGGAGCAGCAGCGGGGCAATGCGGTCGAGAATGCGCCGGGCGCGTTCGGTAAGGCGGCTGCCGGCGCCGCCGTCGCGCAGCACCAGCAGGCTGTCGTAGGCGGCATCCGGGTTGCGAAAGCCCTTCTCCTCGAGGATGTCCTTGCACAGGTCGGGATCGGCGGCCGGGTCGAAGAGGAAGGCGACCTCCGGGCTGATCTGGGCCGGCAGTTCTTCTTCGCTGGTGTAGAACAGGTCGCGGAAGGTTTGGGTGACCCGCTCCCGTCGTTGCGCCAGCTCCGTGACGAAGGCCTCGGTGGTGGCGAACCCGCAGCGCCGCGCCAGGCTGAGCAGCTCCTCGGGGCGGGTCGGCAGGTTGTGGGTCTGGCGTTCCTGGACGACCTGAATGCGATGCTCGACGGTGCGCAGGAAGCGGTAGGCCGCCGCCAGCTGGTCCCGTTCCGCCGGCTTCACCAGCCCCTCGTCGCACAACAGGTCGAGGGCTTTGAGGGAATTGCGTTCGCGCAGGCGCGGGTTCTTGCCGGCATAGATCAGCTGCAGTGCCTGGATGAAGAACTCGATCTCGCGAATCCCCCCCCGGCCGAGCTTGAGATTCTGCGTCCCCTCCTGCGCGCGCGCCAGGCTGTGGTCGATCTTCTGCTTCATCAGCTTGATGTCCTCGACCATGGCGTAGTCGAGGTGGCGCCGGTAGATGAACGGTTCGAGGCGCTGCAGCAGCTCTTCGCCAAGCTCGAGGGAGCCGGCCACCGGGCGGGCCTTGAGCATGGCCGAACGTTCCCAGCTCTGCCCCCAGCTCTCGTAGTAGATCTCCGCCGCGGCCAGGGAGTTGGCCATCTCGCCGCTGTCCCCCTCGGGCCGCAGGCGCAGGTCGACGCGGAAGACGAAACCGTCACTGGTCACCTGACTGAGCGCCTTGGTCACCAGCTCCGCCAGCTTGATGAAGTAGCGGTGCAGCGAGATGCAGTTGCGCACCCCGCCGGCCGGATCGGTGACGCCTGCGGTCAGGCCGCGGTCGGAGGTGTAGAAGTAGATCAGGTCGATATCGGAGGAGAAGTTGAGTTCGTTACCGCCGAACTTCCCCATCCCCAGCACGGTAAAGCGGGCTTCGTTGTCGGTGTCGCAGCCGATGTCGAGAAGGGGTGCGCCATACTCCGCGCGCAGCAGTTCCTCGCCGATCTCGCAGGCACGTTGCAGGGCGGCTGCAGCCAGGGCCGTGAGTTCAGCGGTCACTTCCTCCAGGGTGGCAAGGCCGCACAGGTCGCGGCTGCCGATGCGCAGAATCTCACGGGCCTTGAACAGCCGCAGCTGTTGCTGCAGAAACTCGAAGCTGCTGCCGGCGGGGATACGCTGCCGCAACTCGGCGTCCATGGCGACCTGGTTCTTTGCGATCGCCAGCCCGGCAGCGCCGAACAGATCGTCAAGGTGCTCCTTGCGGCGGCAGAGCAGGGCGGTCAGGAACGGCGACGCACCGAGGATCGTCAACAACTGGCGGCGGCGGACCGGTTCCGCCAGCAGGGTGGCGAGAGTCTCCCGCGAGCTGGTCCAGAACAGCCGCTCGAGGTTGTTGAGGGCGAGGTCGGGGTCGGCGGTGACGAGGGCGTCGGCGGCGAGGCTGACGACCAGTTCCGTCCCCAGTTCCTGTTCGTCGAGGAGCATCAGGTTGGTGACGGTCTTCGCCGCGTCGGCGAAGCCGGCCGCCAGTACGGCCCGGGCCAGGGTGTCCCGCTCGCGGTTGCGAAGCCAGGAGTGCCAGCTGTGCAGGGCCGGCCCGGTCATTCAGCGGGCCTTGGCGACCAGGGCGGCAAGGCGGGGGCGGTAGTCGTCGCGGGCTACGCCGTGCTCGGTGATGATGGCGCTGATCAGGCGCGCCGGGGTCACGTCGAAGGCCGGGTTGCACACGGCGATCCCTTCCGGGGCCAGGCGCTGCGCGCCGAGATGGGTGACCTCCTGCGGAGCCCGTTCCTCGATCGGGATCAGGCTGCCATCGCTGAGCGTCAGGTCGATGGTCGAAGTCGGCGCCGCGACGTAGAAGGGGATGCCGTGCTCTTTCGCCAGCACCGCCACGCTGTAGGTGCCGATCTTGTTGGCGGTGTCGCCGTTGGCGGCGATGCGGTCGGCGCCGACGATGACCGCATCGATTTCGCCCTTGGCCATCAGCCAGCCGGCCATGTTGTCGCAGATCAAGGTGACCGGAATGCCATCGCGCTGCAGTTCCCAGGCGGTGAGCCGCGAACCCTGCAGCCAGGGGCGGGTTTCGTCGGCCAGGACGCTGAGCTTCTTCCCCGCCGCCACCGCCGCGCGGATCACCCCCAGGGCCGTCCCGAAGCCGCCGGTGGCCAGGGCCCCGGCATTGCAGTGGGTGAGGACCCGGGCGCCGTCGGTGAGCAGCGCCGCGCCATGGCGGCCCAGGTTGCGGTTCAGGCGCAGATCCTCCTCGGCGATGGCCAGGGCCTCGTACTCGAGGGCGATCTTCAGGTTGACGACCGGCTGCCCCTCGTTGGCGCGCACCAGGCTCTGCATGCGGTTGAGAGCCCAGCTGAGGTTCACCGCCGTCGGCCGGGTGGCGGCCAGCACCGCGCAAACCTTCGCGAATTCTGCGCAGAAATCCGCGAAGCTCTCGGTGGCGAGGTCGCGGGCGCCGAACCAGGCGCCAAAGGCGGCGGCGATGCCGATGGCCGGCGCGCCGCGCACCACCATGCTGCGGATCGCCTCGGCCACCCCTTGATAGTCTCGATACTCCAGCCAGAGTTCCTCGGTGGGCAGGCGGCGCTGGTCGAGCAGGTGCAGCACACCGTCGCGGTAGCGGTAGGGGCGGATGCCGACGTCGGGGGTGAGGTTGCAGGTGGACATCGGTTACCCTCCCGAGAGTTTTTTCCTGAGCAGCTCGTTCACCAGCGCCGGGTTGGCCTTCCCCTTGCTGGCCTTCATCACCTGGCCGACGAAGAAGCCGAACACCTTCTCCTGGCCGCTGCGGTACTGCTCGACCTGGGCGGCATTGGCGGCAATCACCTCCAGGACGATCTGCTCGATGGCGCCGCTGTCGGAGACCTGCACCAGCCCCTGCTCCGCGACGATCGCTGCCGGTTCGTGGCCGGTGGCCCACATCGCGTCGAATACGGTCTTGGCGATTTTGCCGGAGATGGTGCCCGCGTCGATCAGCTTGAGCAACGCGGTCAGCAGCGGTGGGGTCACCGGGCTGTCGGCGATGGCCACCCCGGCCTCGTTGAGCTTGCGGGCCAGTTCCCCCATCACCCAGTTGGCAATGGTTTTGGCCTGGGTCGGCAGCAGCGCCACGCAGGCCTCGAAGTACTCGGCCATGGCGCGCTCGGCGGTCAGTACCTCGGCATCGTAGGCGCTCAACTCCCAGGCGGCCTGGTAGCGCTGGCGACGGGCCTCGGGCAATTCGGGAAGCTGGGCGCGCTCGCTTTCGATCCACGCCGTGCTGATCTCCAGCGGCACCAGATCGGGGTCGGGGAAGTAGCGGTAGTCGTGAGCCTCCTCCTTGCCGCGCATCGAGCGGGTCATGCCGGTCTGGGCGTCGAACAGGCGGGTTTCCTGGACCACCGTGCCGCCGTCGTCGAGCAGTTCGGCCTGGCGCTCGATCTCATACTCGATCGCCTGCTTGACGAATCGGAAGGAGTTGACATTCTTGATCTCGGCACGAGTGCCGAGCTGCTCCTGCCCCACCGGGCGCAGGGAGACGTTGGCGTCGCAGCGGAAGCTCCCCTCCTCGAGGTTGCCGTCGCACACCCCGAGGTAGACCACGATCTGGTGAAGCTTTTTCAGGTAGGCCACGGCCTCGTCGGCCGAGCGCAGGTCCGGCTCGGAGACCACCTCCAGCAGCGGTGTGCCGGCCCGGTTCAGGTCGACAAAGGAACTCTGGTTGCTCCCCGGCAGGTCACCGTGCACCAGCTTGCCTGCATCCTCTTCCATGTGGATGCGGGTGATGCCGATCCGCTTGCTCCCCCATTCGCCGTCGATGTCGAGCCAGCCGTGCTCGCAGACCGGCAGTTCGAATTGGGAGATCTGGTAGCCCTTGGGCAGGTCCGGGTAGAAGTAGTTCTTGCGGGCGAACACCGAGTGCGGTGCGATGCGGCAGTTGGTGGCCAGCCCGGTGCGGATGGCGTACTCGACGGCCTGGTAGTTGAGGACCGGCAGGGCGCCGGGCAGTCCCAGGCAGACCGGGCAGGTCTGCGAATTCGGCTCCCGGCCGAAAGCCGTGGAGCAGCCGCAGAAGATCTTGGTGTGCGTGGTCAGCTGGACGTGAACTTCCAGGCCGATGACGGGTTCGTAGTTCATAAAACCTCGGGAATTCAGGAGTCAGCATACAGAATTCAGAATAGAGGCAAAAGCTTCCGGTTTTCCCCTGACTTCTGTGCTCTGAATTCTAGATATTCGCCTTTCGCTTGTGCCACTCGGTGGCCTGCTCGAAGGCGTAGGCGGCGCGCAGCAGCTCCCCTTCTGCGAACGGTTTGCCGATCAGCTGCAACCCGATCGGCAGACCGCTGGCGGAAAAGCCGCCGGGGAGACTGAGCGCGCAGGTGCCGGCCAGGTTGACCGGGATCGTAAAGATGTCCGAGAGGTACATCTGCAGCGGATCCGCGGTCTTCTCGCCGAGGCAAAACGCCGGGGTCGGCGCCACCGGGCCGAGCAGGACGTCGACCTCCGTGAAAGCGTCAAGGAAATCCTGGCGGATCAGGGTGCGGACCTTCTGGGCTTTCAGGTAATAGGCATCGTAGTAGCCCGAGGAAAGGGCATAGGTGCCGAGCATGATCCGGCGCTTGACCTCGCTGCCGAACCCCTCGGCGCGGCTGCGCTTGAACATGTCGAGCAGGCCGCCGGCGCCTTCGGCGCGCCGGCCGAAGCGCACGCCGTCGTAGCGCGCCAGGTTGCTGGAGGCCTCGGCCGTGGCGATCAGGTAGTAGCAGGCCACCGCAAATTCGGTATGCGGCAGGCTGACCTCCTTAATCTCGGCGCCGAGCTCCCGGCAGGTAACGACGGCAGCGTCGACGGCGGCGCGCACATCGTTGTCGAGTCCGGCGATGAAGTATTCCCTGGGCAGGCCGATGCGCACCCCCTTGAGGTCGGGGACCAGGCCGGCGGCATAGTCCGGCACGGGCCGGTCGACGGACGTCGAATCGTGAGGATCGAAGCCGGCGATGGCCTGCAGCAGCAGGGCGCAGTCACGCACGTCGCGGGTGACCGGCCCGACCTGGTCAAGGGAGGAGGCGTAGGCGATGACTCCGTAGCGCGACACCCGCCCGTAGGTCGGCTTCAGCCCGACCACCCCGCAGTGCGAGGCCGGCTGGCGGATCGAGCCGCCGGTGTCGGTGCCGAGCGCTGCCGGCGCCTGGCGGGCGGCCACGCTGGCGGCGCTCCCCCCCGATGAGCCGCCCGGCACGCAGGCAGTGTTCCAGGGGTTGCGCACCGCGCCGAAGGCGCTGTTCTCGTTGGAACTGCCCATGGCGAACTCGTCCATGTTGAGCTTGCCGAGCAATACCGCCCCTTGCGCCTTGATGCGGGCAAACGCGGTGGCGTCGTAAGGGGCGATGTAGTTGTCGAGGATCTTCGAGGCGCAGGTGGTGCGCACCCCGCAGGTATTGAAGATATCCTTGACCGCCAGGGGGATTCCCGCCAGGGGGGCCGTGTCGCCGCCGGCCAGGCGCTGATCGGCGGTCGCGGCTTCGGCCAGGGCCTGCTCGGCGCAGACGGTGATGAAGGCGTTGAGCTGCGGGTCGGTAGCGGCAATTCGTTCGAGAAAAGCGCGGGCCGCCTCGACGGCCGAGAACTCCCGTCGATCGAGTCCGCTGCGCAATTCCTGCAGGGTCAGTTCGTAAAGGGTCACGGCGAGCTCCTTTATTCGATGACCCGCGGGACACGGAAACCGGCCGGGTCGGGAGCCGGGGCATTATCCATGGCTTGCGCCGGGGTAAAGGATGGCTGTACAACGTCGGCGCGGAAGGCATTCGCCATCGGCACGGCATGGGCGGTGGGGACAATGCCGGCGGTCTCCAGCCGGTTGAGCTGGTCGACATAGCCAAGGATCGCGTCCATGTCGCCGGTCAGCTGCTCCAGTTCGGCAGGGTCGAGCGCCAGGCGGGCCAGGCGGGCGACCTGCTCCACTTCACTGCGGGAAATTTTCATCGCGTCGGTAAACCTCTTTGCGGGAGATGCGTCGAAATGGCGAGGCAGAAAAGTAGCATGACCCAACCGGGATGGCAAGCCCGCGGCCATCCCGGGCCGGAAGATACAGGTTGAGATTTGCAGGGAATGTGGCACATTGTTAACAAGGGTCGGCAAGCTGTTCCTACGACCGAATGCAAGCTCACCACATGAGGAGGTTCACCATGAAGAGCAGGAGATGGTTGCTGGTTCCGACCCTCGCCGCGTTCATCGCTGCCGGCTGCGCCCAGCCGATGACCAAGACCCAGCAAGGGGCGGTCTACGGAACCGGGATCGGTGCCGCGGTCGGCGCCGGACTGGGGCAGGCGATCGGCGGCGATACCGAGGGAACGCTGCTCGGCGCCGGGATCGGCGCGGTGGTCGGCGGCCTGGCCGGCGCCGGCATCGGCAACTACATGGAAAAGCAGGAGGCCGCCCTGCAACAGCAGTTTGCCGCCAGTGATGCCGCCAGCATCAGCCGTGACGCCAACGTCCTGGCAGTGACCTTCAAGTCCGACGTGCTGTTCGACAGCGGGTCAGCAGCCCTCAAGGCCGGCGCCTACCAGGAGATCAACCGGGTCTCGCAGGTGCTGATCCAGTATCCGGAAACCCGGATCATGGTCGCCGGCCACACCGACAGCGACGGTTCCGAGGCCTTCAACCAGGATCTGTCGGTGCGCCGCGCCGAAGCCGTGCGCAATGCCCTGGTGGCGCAGGGGGTGTCGGCCGCGCGCATCAGCACCATGGGTTTCGGCGAGACCCAGCCGATTGCCGACAACGCGAACGCGGCCGGCAAGCAGCTCAACCGCCGGGTGGTGGTCACCATCGTTCCGCAGAACGCCTGATTCCACCAGCGGCGAGCAAAAAAGGAGCCGTCCCTCATCCGGGGCGGCTCCTTTGCTTGGTCTTTTGGATCGCAGCGGCGGATGCCGCCGCGACTTATTGCTTGTGCTGGTTGTCGATCTGTTCCTTGTCCTCTTCCGGCTTCTCGCCATCCTTCATGCCGTCCTTGAAGTTGCGCAGTCCCTGACCCAGCGACTTGCCGACCTGCGGCAGCTTGCCGGCGCCGAAGACGATCAGCACGAGAATCAGGATAATGATCAGTTCCGAGGTGCCCAGTCCGAACATAAGGTTTGCTCCTGCTGCTTGGGATGCCCTCAAGATACCGCTGATCCGGCAAAAACACAACCTCTTGCCGGTTGGCCGCCAAAAAAGCGGGGCCCGGCGCAAGCCGGGCCCCGGATGGTGCGGGCCGTTCGCTGAGCAGGTTGCCTATTTGCTGCTGGTCTTGCTAAAGGCCGGATTGTCCATCGGGTCGCCCCGGTAGCCGAGAGCTTTCCAGTCGAGGCGGCCGTTGTCGCCGTGGCAATCGAGGCAGGTCAGGGCTTCCGCTTTCGGGGCCACCATGTGGTTGATGCGCCAGTACATGATGGTCGGGGCGAAACCGTACTCACCGCTGTACGGCAGGCCGGCCGCCTCCATCCCCAGCTTGGCCGCCTTGTTCCAGTCGAAATCCTTCCAGTAGCCGCCGGCACCGAAGACCTTCGGGATGATGAAGATATTCTGCTTGGTGTCGTAGATCTGCTTGCCGGTGTGGATCTTGAACGGGTAGATCCTGGCGTTCGGATCCTTGATATCCCCCTTGGGGTAGGTCAGTTTGGTAACCTGGGTGGGATCCATCTGGTCGCCGGTCAGGTAGGCGCCGGCCTCGCCGTTGTACCAGGCATAGGTCGGAACCACCATCTTGCCCCAGGTGAAGTCGCCCTTTTTCTTGTCGTGGGTGGGTTTGCCGAGCTTGTCGACCGGATCGGGGGTGATCTCCTTGCCGGCCGTCGACCAGTCCCAGGAGAGCTTGGTCGGCATCTCCTTGGCAAAGTAGGGGATGTGGCAGGTCTGGCAGGCCACCGTGGCGGCATGGCTGTTCAGGCGTGCCTGCTGGTGCGGGGCCTGGTCGTGGCAGCCTTCGCAGCCGATATGCTCCTTGCCGCCGGGGGAGACCACCATCGCCTGGCCGCTGATCTGGTGAGCCTTGGTCTTGTGGCACTCCTGGCACTGGAAGTCGTTGCCGTCGGTGGCCATGTGCACGTCGATCTTGCGCTCGGGATATTCCATCGACGAATCGAGGTCGCCATGCTTGACGGCATCGCCGCCGCCGCCGAAGAAGTGGCAGCTGCCGCAGTTGAAGCGGCTCGGCGCGCCGACGTTCTGGGCCACCTTGAGCAGGTTGACCGACTTGTCCGGCAGGCCGGCGGCAATCGGTTCTTTCTTGTAGGTGCCGGTGGTGTCGTGACAGACCAGGCAATCGACCTTGGTGGCGTCGCTGAAGTCGAAGTTCTTGTCGCTCCAGCCGTAGCCGGCGTGACAGCTGGTGCAGCGTGGTTCGTTGCTGGCGATGGCGACGCAGAAGTTGTTGATGGCGTTTTTCTTGCCGCGGTCGACGCTCTTGCCGTCGACCGTCTGCTGGGACGACCAGGTCCAGTGCGTGGTCTTCATGAAATCGGCGGCATGCTGCTCATGGCACTTCAGGCACGTGGCCGTGGCCTGCGGGCCGTTTTCGATCGGACCCTGCACGTAGGTGGCATGATTGTTCGCGGATTTGGCCAAGGCCGCGGTAACCGGCACCGTTCCGAGCCCGGCCGCGAGGGCGAACGCCAGCAAATAAGTGAAGCTCCTGTTCATGCGTCTGCTCCTTTGTCGAAGAGTAAGTTTTGTCCGGCCATCTCTTTAAATATATCGATAGATTGATGGAGTGGCCGTAAATAAGGGGAGCGGCGATACGCCGCTCCCCTGCGGGCGATCAGAACTTCATGGTCAGCGAAGCGTTCAGGTCCCAGACCTTGTCGAGAACCGGGAACAAGCGAGTATGCCTCGCCGTCCTGGACATCTTTCGACCTTGTGCGGCTTGCCGACCGGCGAACCGCTGCCGGTGTACTCGTAGTCGTAGTAGATGCCGCCGATCTTGAGGAACATGTTCGGGTTGATGTCGAAGATATAGTAGGCTTCGCCGACATGCCCGCGGGTGGCCAGCTTGCTGCCGACCATGTCGTCCTGGGCCTGGGTGAAGGGCGTCCAGTAGCTGCGACCCGTAGTTGTACTCGAGGCCGAACTTGCCCATGCGGCGCCGGAGATCTGGACGCCGACGTAGACCGAGTAGCCGTCGCGTTCTTTGTCCCAGTCGTCGGATTTGACATATTCGACCGGTACTCTCCAGTGTCGACGACCGGCTGCCCCTGCAGGTTGGTGCTGATCCCGGTGACTTCCATGATCGGCATGGCGTCGATAGAGCAGGCCGCCGAGACCCATGGAGTTGTAGTTGCCGTTCGGCTCGGTGTGGGTCCAGCCGCCGGAGCCGAACCAGTTGACGCCGTTGTCGTACTCCTCGCGAGTGAAGCCGACGCCGACCAGGTTCATGTCGCCGATGTTTTCCTGGACCCCTGGAAGCGGCTGATGTAGCCGTCGGTGTTGAAGCCTTCGGGGATGCCGTCGCCGTTGAGTGTCGGCGAAGGGCATCATAGCAAGGCCCTTGAAGGAGTCGATCAGGTCCAAGGCGCGGAACACGGTCACCTGGAGGAAGGTGGTGTCATCGTTGTAGGCGTCGAAATTGAAGCCGGCCGAGGTGGGTGTCGTCGAGATCGGTTTCGGTAAAGAGGGAGCCGTTGCCGAATTCGGATTCATAGCCCTGGCCGTAGCAGAAGCGCGCTGACCATGCCTTCGATGCCGGTCAGCATCCTCGAGGTCGTAGCCGACGGTGATGCCGTCGAAGTTGAAGTTGACCACGTGCCCGCTACGGGGTGCCGCCGCGCAGTTCGTTCTCGCGATAGTGGGTGGGCGGCCCGTAGGTCGAGGGGCGGCGGCCGATGGACAGGTAGAAGGGGGTGTCGCCGATGTCGTTCCAGTCGAAGTAGGCGCGCTCGACACGCAGCAGTCGCCGGTGGTGTTGCCGCTGTTGGTGCCGTCCATGGTGAAGCTGTTGAAGGAGTCGAACACCTTGACGCCGGTCGAATCGCCCCAGTTCTTGTACATGGTCAGGCGCCCGGCGAAGTTGACGTTGTCCCACACCTTGGCCTTCATGTTCAGGCGCAGGCGGGTGGTGTAGAGGATGTCGTTGTCTTCGTCGTGCTGGCCGTTGGCCGGGGCGTTGGGAAAGACGCCGGTGCCCAGTACCTGGCCGAATGCCAGGTAGGCGGCCATGGCCTGGTCGAGGCCGGGATAAGCCGCGAAAGCCGCGGCGTAGGTCGGGTCCGCTGCCAGGGCGCTGACAATCCCTTGAGCCGCCGTCAGGTCACCGCCGGTGAAGCCGGCCAGGTTGCCACCGGGGTTGAGGGGAGTATCGAAGGTCAGCGTATCGAAGGAATTGTCAAAATCGACCATGTATCCCTGGTTTACGGTAATGTCGTCGTAATGCAGGCTGTCGGCCTTGACCCGCATGTCTCCGGTCAGATTGATGCGGTCAAGAGACGAATGCCGTTCGGCACTGTCGAGCCGGTCGGATAGATCCTCCAGTTCGGTGCTCAACGCCTGGATCTGCTTCTGCAGCTCCTGGATGGCGGCTTCCTCGGGGGTTGCAGCCAGCGCGGCCGCGGGGAGTGCCAGCAGGGCGGTCAGCCCAAGGCTCAAAATCCTTCTCATCCTCTGCCTCCTCATGAAAAATGAAATGTCCTAGTGAAAACTACCCGCAGGTCTGCGGCTGATCCGAATCCGCGGCATGGTCATAGAGAAACTGCTGGATATCTTTCAAGTCCTGCTCCGAGAGACCTTTAAGCCCCTCCGCGGGGTGGTTGAGTTTCTCGAAGAAGCGATCCCACTGGGCCATGGTCTTGGTCAGCGGAGTGATCTCGCCGCCGACCGCCCCGGCATTGTGGCACTCTTTGCAGTTCTTCTTGTACAGGGCTTTGCCCTTGCGCGGGTTCCCGCCTTCGGCACTCAATGCAGACGTGGCGAGCAACGCCACGAGAATCAATGTGGTAATGGAACCGACAATCTTTTTCATGTGATGAACCTCCCCGGATGCTTTGGTGTTTGACTGGTGCCTGGACCTGGCGTGTCGCTACGGCAGCTCCCTGTTGATATTTTTACTTCCGAATATTCGAAATACAATATCTATGCCACAAGCACAAACTATTGAAATTTTACAAGATATGGTTTCTCGTTACTGCGGGGCCCGGTGATATGGCCAGCTTCGCAAGCCAAATAACCGGCATCCAGGCCCTGGCCAACACCCCTTGCTGATCCCTGGCGACCAGGCAATCCCAAGTTTATTGGCTCGCTCTAACTTCAGTCAAGCAATATTTCTATGACCGAGGGGAAATACTCGAACGGGGCAGTCCATTTGCAACCACCCGCGGCAGCGAGCTGCCGCGGGTGGTTGGGTCGGGCGGGAGCTTATTCGCGAACGAAGGTGTCGATATCGGTTTCGTGAACCATGCCCATCAGGCGGGCATATTCCGATTCGATCAGCTGATAGTGGTGATCGGTCGAGCGCGCATTGTCCTCGAAGACCTTACGGACATCGGCATCGGCGATCTTGGCGGCCAGGCTGCGCAGGTGCTCGGCAAGCTTGCGCTCCTTCTCCATCGCCAGCTCCATGGCCTTGCGCTCATCGAGATTGGTCACGCCAACCTTCTCCAGGTCCCTGAGCCAGTCGGAATCGACGGTCGGTCCGGAGTTGAGGAACGCCTCCAGGTCGGGGATGTCGTCACCGGTATAGACGTTATGGAACCAGGAAGCGTGCTCGCGTTCCTCGCGTGCCAGCAGTTCGAAGGTCTTGCGGGCCTCGGCGTTCTTCATCTGGGCCGCGCCGCGCACATAGAAATCCATGGCGTTCTTTTCCGTCTGAATGGAGCGGCGTACCGCTTCCTTGACGTCGAGCTGGTTGAACATGCAGACCTCCTTGGGCTGATTCCTGATTTAGTGGCAAAACGGCGGCCAGCTTAGCAGATGACCGCCGTTTTGCCAAGATTTCTTTAGCTGGGAGCGGCGGGAGTCAACTCGCCACGCCCATTAATCGGCTGCGGCGGCGGGCGGCACGAAGACCCGCTGGCCGAGTTCCTCGTCGAGGCGCAGCAGGCCGTTGCCGTCGTTGCCGATCCGCTCCAGCTTCTTGACGATCAGGCCGAAACTCGCCTCTTCCTCGACCTGCTCGGTGACGAACCACTGCAGGAAGATATCGGCCGCGTGGTTGTTCTCCTTGCGGGCCAGGGTCGTCAAGTCGTTGATGCTGGCGGTGACGAAGTTTTCGTGCTTGAGGGCCGCCTTGAAGCAGTCCTGCGGCGACTTGTAGGCATTCTGCGGGCCATCGATGGCCCGCACGTCGGTGCGTCCGCCGGCGTCACAGATGAAATGGAAGAACTTTTCACCGTGCGTCAGTTCCTCGAGGGCCTGGACCCGCATCCAGCTGGCCATGCCGGGAAGGTCCTCGGACTGGAAATAGCCGGCCATGGCCAGGTAAAGGTATGCCGAGGCAAATTCGTTTTTCATCTGTTCGTTCATGCTGTCGAGTAGCTTCTTGCTGAACATGGTTCCTCCTCGAAAAGTTAAAGATGACTTGGCAACTGGTAAATTTATACCTCAGCGGCGGCATCCGTGCAACGGCTGTCGGCCGCCGCGGCCAGAGTGCGTCCGGTCAAAGCCTGGCCGCAATGCCCGGAGCCAAGCGGTGACGCTTGGGATGGGCGAGGGATTGTGCTAGCATCCGGACAAACTGGCGGCGCAGCCTGCGTCCCCGGGAAAGGCGACCGACTCACCATGATCATCCAGAGCACCAGTTTCGTGACCAGCGCCCCGTCCCTGGCCGCCTGCCCGATCTCCGCACTGCCGGAGATCGCCTTCGCCGGGCGCAGCAACGTCGGCAAAAGCAGCCTGATCAATACGTTGCTCAACCGCAAGGGGCTGGTCCGCACCTCGTCGACCCCCGGCCGCACGCAGATGCTCAATTTCTTCATGATCAACGACCTGCTGCATTTCGTCGATCTCCCCGGCTACGGCTTCGCCAAGGCACCGCGTGCCGTGCGCGAGCGCTGGCAGCCGATGATCCGCGACTATCTCGGCGGGCGCGACAATCTCAAGGCGGTGGTCTGGCTCCTGGACGTGCGCCGCGACCCGAGCGACGAGGACCTGCGGTTCCTCGACTGGCTGGAGGAGGCGGAGCGCCCGACCATCCCGGTGGTCACCAAGGTCGACAAGCTGAGCCGCAACGAACTGGCGCGCCGCCTCACCGTCATCAGCCGGGCCACCGGCCTGGAACGGGAGCTCTTCACCACCTTCTCCGCGATGACCCGCGAGGGGGTCGCGGACGTCTGGGCGCGGATTGAAGCGGCGATCGACGAGCGGTGAAGGTCGCTTGCCCGTTGACACCTTCGCCGCCACTCTGCTTAAATGACGATACAATTGATCGATGAAACGTTCGGGTGCCCGCCGTAGCCGACAGGCGCAGGCGGGAGAATAGGGAAGAGGGTGCAATTCCCTCGCTGCCCCGCAACTGTAAGTGGTGATGAAAGCCGGCATGATGCCACTGCCCTGCGGCTTAAGGGCGGGAAGGGCCGGCGAGTAAGGCGATCCACGAGCCAGGAGACCTGCCCGGACGACGTAGCGGACCTTTCGCGGGAAAGGGCCGGGCAGTCGTTTATTCGTCAGCCCCGGGTCGTCCTGCACGGCCCGGGGTTTTATCTTTTCTGGTGCCGAAAGGGCATGGTCCGATGCCGGAGATCGCGGAACAGTCAGGCAAGGTTATTCTGGTCCTCGGCGGCGCGGCCTCCGGCAAGAGCCGCTTCGCCCAGGAACTGGCCGAGCGCGCGCCCGGACCGTTGCTCTATGTCGCCTCGGCCCAGGCCGGGGATGCCGAGATGGCGGCGCGCATCGACCGGCATCGCCTGGCCAGGGGGGAGCGCTGGCGGACCCTGGAAGCGCCCCTCGACCTGACTGCCGTCGTCCCGGCGGCATCCGGTCATGGCGCGGTGCTGTTCGACTGCGTGACCCTGTGGTTGACCAACCTGTTGCTGGCCGGCGGCTCCGCGGCAGCGGTCTGGCCGGCGGTCGAAGTATTTATCGGCAGCCTCGCGTCCCTGCCCGCCCCGCTGATCATGGTCAGCAACGAGGTCGGCCAGGGGATCGTCCCGGAGCATGCCCTGGCCCGGACCTTTCGTGACCTGGCCGGGGAGGTCAACCAGCGCCTGGCGGCGCGGGCCGACAACGTCTGGCTGGTCACCGCCGGCCTCCCCCGGCAGCTGAAATAACCCCGGTTACGGAGTAGTCCTGATGGAAACGTCCCCGTCCATCGATTTGCCTGGTACCCTGGCCCGGATTCGACCACTCGACCAGGCGGCCATGGCCGCCGTCCAGGCCCGCCTCGACCGGCAGACCAAGCCGGCCGGCTCCCTCGGCCGACTGGAGGAGTTTGCCCGGCGATTCGTGGCCGCGCGCGGCCGCGAGACGATCCGTCGCAAGGCGATCTTTACCTTTGCCGGCGACCACGGCGTGGCCAGCGAAGGAGTGAGTGCCTTCCCGCGCGAGGTCACGGCGCAGATGGTCTACAACTTCATCGGCGGCGGCGCCGCGATCAATGCCCTGGCCCGTCACGCCGGCGCCGAAGTGGTGGTGGTCGACATGGGGGTCGATCACGATTTCGGCTCGCTCGACGGCCTGCTCGACCGCAAGATCGCCCGTGGCACCGCCAACTTCGTGCACGGCCCGGCCATGTCCCGCAACGAGGCCCTGCGCGCCCTGGCCGTCGGCATGACCCTGGCCGAAGGGTGTTGCCGGGAAGGGATCGACCTGGTCGGCACCGGCGACATGGGGATTGCCAACACCACCCCTTCGGCCGCCATCATCGCCGTCTTCAGCGGCCTGCCGCCGGCGGCGGTGACGCATCGCGGCACCGGCATCGATGATGCGACCCTGGCGCGCAAGATCCGGGTGATCGAGCAGGGGTTGGCGGCCAACTGCCCCGACCCGCGCGACCCGATAGATGTGCTGGCCAAGGTCGGCGGCTTCGAGATCGGCGGGATTGCCGGGCTGATTGTCGGCTGCGCCGCGGCCGGCATCCCCGTGGTGGTCGACGGCTTCATCTCCACGGCCGGGGCGCTGCTCGCCGCGGAACTGCACCCGCAGGTCCGTGACTACCTGTTTGCCGCCCACCGCTCGGTGGAGGTCGGTCATGCCGCCATGCTGGAGCGGCTCGATTTGCAGCCGATGCTCGATCTGCAGATGCGTCTCGGCGAGGGGACCGGGGCGGCCCTCGGCATGACCCTGGTGGAGGCGTCGCTGCGCATGCTGCGCGAAATCAGGACGTTCGCCGAGGCCGGGGTCTCGGAAGGGGTTACGCCCTGATGGAATTGATCCGGGAACTGCGCCTGGCGGTCGGTTTCCTGACCCGTCTGCCGGTAGGGGTCCCGCCGCAGGTCGACGAGCGGCAACTCGGCCGCAGCATGGCGTGGTTTCCGCTGGTCGGCTTGCTCCTTGGCGGCCTGCTGGTTGCCGGTGACCTCGGTCTGTCGCTGCTGCTGGCGCGGCCTGTCGTCGATGCCCTGCTGCTGGTGATGCTGGTGCTGGGGTGCGGAGCCCTGCATCTCGACGGCTGGGCTGACCTTTGCGACGGCCTTGGCGGCGGTCGTGATCGTGCCGCCATGTTGGCGATCATGAAGGACAGCCGCATCGGCGTGTTCGGCGCCGTCGGACTGGTCCTGCTGCTGCTGGTCAAGTACCAGGCATTGACCGCCCTGCCCGATGAAATCAGGCCGGCGGCCCTGTTGCTGATGCCGGTGGCCGGGCGCTGGGCGCCGGTGCTGCTGACGGTGACCGGTTCCTACCTGCGTGGCCCGGAGGGGATCGGGGCGGCCTTCGCCGCCCATGCCGGCCGTCGCGAACTGTTGCTGGCCAGCCTGGTACTTGTGGCGGTGGCCATCGGGTTGTTCGCTCTCAACGGGGTGCTGTTGGCCGGCGGCCTGGCGCTGGCGGCGATGGCTTTCGGAGCCTGGGTAACCAAGCGGCTCGGCGGGGTGACCGGCGATGTGCTCGGCGCGGCGGTCGAGTTGCTCGAGGTCCTGACCCTGTTGCTGGTGCTGGTCGCCGTCAAGGAGTGATGCGATGGAACGTACGCGCCTGTTTCTGATCCGCCACGGCCAGGTCGAAGGGTTCGAGACCAGACGCTACAACGGCCAGGGCAACGTTCCCCTCACCGACCAGGGGCGGCAGCAACTGGACGCGGTGGCGGAGCGGCTCAAGGGGGTGCCCCTCGATGCGGTCTGGAGCAGCGATCTCGACCGCTGCCGCTACGGCGCCGAGAAACTGGCCGCCGCCCGTGGCCTGCCGGTCGACTATCGGGAGGATTTGCGCGAACTGCATGCCGGCGACTGGGAGGGGTTGACCTGGGATGAGTTGCGCCGGCTTTATCCAGTGGAGTGGCAGGCGCGCCTCGACGATATCGTCCACTACCGGATTCCGGGCGGCGAAAGCTTCCTCGATGCCGCGCTGCGGGTCCGGCGGGAGCTGACCCGGCTGCTGGCCGCGCTGCCGGGGAAGAACGTGGCGCTGGTGGCCCACGGCGGCGTCAACCGGATCATTCTGCTCGATGCCCTCGGCGCCCCGCTCGACCGGGTCTTCTGCCTGGAGCAGGACTACGCCTGCCTGAACGTGGTCGACTACTTCGCCGATGGCTACCGCACGGTGCGGCTGGTCAACGCCGACCACCTTCCGGAGCGGCTGTGCGCCCGCTGATCGTCGCCGCGCCGGCCAGCGGCAGCGGCAAGAGTTCGGTGACTCTCGGCCTGCTCGGCGCCCTGCGCCGGCGCGGCCTGGCCGTGGCGCCGTTCAAGGTCGGGCCGGACTTCATCGATCCCGGCCATCACGCCGCAGCCGGTGGGCGCTTGAGTCGCAACCTCGACGGCTGGATGTGCGGTCGCGACCGGGTTCTGGCCAGCTTTGCCGCCGGCTGCGCCGATACCGGGCTGGCGGTGGTCGAAGGGGTGATGGGGCTGTTCGACGGCGCCGACGGGGCCAGCGATGCCGGCAGCAGCGCCGAGATCGCCCGCTGGCTCGGCGGGAAGATCCTGCTGGTGGTCGATGCGCGCGCCCAGGCGCGCAGTGCCGCGGCCGTCGCCAAAGGTTTCGTCGATTTCGCTCCCGGCCTGGAATTCGCCGGCGTGCTTTACAACCGGGTCGGCAGCGCCAACCATGAGCGGTTGCTGCGCGAGGCCCATGCCTCGGTGCCGGGGCTGCCGCCCTTGCTCGGCTGCCTGCCGCGCAGCGAGGAGGTCGTGCTCCCCGAGCGCCATCTCGGCCTGGTGACAGCGGGCGATGCCGGGGCGAACGCGATTTACCCGCAACTGGCCGACTGGGTGGCGGCGCATGTCGATCTCGACCGGCTGCTCGCTGCCCTTGCCGGTCCGCCGCCGGCCGTCTCACACCCGGTTGCGGGCGGGAGGACCGGGGTGTCGCGGACCGTCCGGATCGGCGTGGCCCGTGACCAGGCTTTTTGCTTCTGTTACCCGGAAAATCTGGAATTGCTGGAGCTGGCCGGGGCGGAGCTGGTGTTTTTCTCGCCCTTGATCGAGACCCTGCCGGCCGGTCTGGCCGGGCTCTACCTGCCGGGCGGGTATCCGGAACTGCACGTCGAACGGCTGGCGGCGAATCTGGAGCTGCTCACCGGCTTGCGCCGCGCGACGGAACAGGGGCTGCCGGTCTACGCCGAATGCGGCGGCCTGCTGCTGCTGGCCGACAGTCTCGACGGTGTGCCGCTGGCCGGGGTCTTCCCGGCGGCGGCGCGCCTGCTGGCAAAGCGCCGCGCGCTCGGCTACCGCGAGGTGACCATGACCGCCGATACCTCCCTGGGGCCTGCCGGCACGGTGGCGCGCGGCCACGAGTTCCACTACTCGGAGTTGGCGATGCCGGCAGAGATCCCGCGCGCCTACCGGGTCACCGGCCGTGACGGTGCCCCCTGCGGGACGGAAGGCTACCTGCGCGGGAACGTGCTCGGCTCCTACGTGCACCTGCACTTCGCCAGCAATCCGCGACTGGCGGAGCATTTCGTCGCGAGCTGCCGCGTCTGGCAGGCCGGGGGGCGGTGAACGGGCGGCCGCAGGCCCTGTTCGAGTCGTTTCTCCCGGGAACGGCAGGGCGCTCGTTTCGATTTGCCGGACTGGCGCGGCGGCTGGTGGCAGAGACGCCGGAACAGGTGCCGGCACTGCTCGCCGAGGTCGAGCAGGCCGTGGCCAGCGGTCGGCATGCCGCCGGCTTTGTCAGCTACGAGGCGGCTTCCGGTCTCGATCCGGCCTTGCCGGCGCACCCGCGGGGAGGGTTGCCGCTGGCCTGGTTCGGCCTCTTCGCCGAGCGCATCGCGGTCGAGCCAGGGACGGCCACCGTCGCTGGTGCCTGCCGGCTACTGACTCCGGAGCCCTCGTGGAATTTCGCGGCCTATGCGGACGCCTTCGGGAAGATCGGGGCATACATCGCCGCCGGCGACAGCTACCAGGTCAACCTGACCTTCCGGGAGCGCTTCCGCTTTGCCGGCGAACCTTTCGCACTCTACCGGCAGCTGTGCGTGGCCCAGCCGGCGGCGTTCTGTGCCTGGCTCGATTGTGGTGACGTGGCGATCGCTTCGGCCTCGCCGGAACTGTTTTTCGCCCGGCGCGGCGCCGAAATCGTCATGCGGCCGATGAAAGGGACCGCCCGGCGCGGCCTCACTGGTGCGGACGACCTCCGGAGTCTCGAACAACTGGTGGCCTCGTCCAAGGAGCGGGCCGAGAACCTGATGATCGTCGACCTGGTGCGCAACGACCTCGGCCGGATCGCCGAGACCGGCTCGGTTGCGGTCCCGCAACTCTTCGCGGTGGAGAGCTACCCGACGCTGCACCAGATGACCTCGACGGTGACTGCCCGGTTGCGGGAGAACACCAGTCTGACCGACATCTTCCGGGCTCTGTTCCCCTGCGGGTCGGTGACCGGGGCGCCAAAGCGGCGCAGCATGGAGATCATCGCCGAACTCGAGGAAGGGCCGCGCGGTCTCTACTGCGGGGCACTCGGTTTCGTCTCTCCGGGCGAGGAGGCGGTGTTCAGCGTGGCGATCCGCACGGCGGTCCTCGACCTGCGTCGCGGCGAAGGCGAACTGGGGGTCGGCAGCGGCGTAACCGCGGACGCCGAGGCCGACGCCGAATACCGGGAGTGCCTCGGCAAGGCGGCGTTTCTGACGAAGCAGGCCGAACCGCTGCACCTGGTCGAGACGCTGCTGTGGGATGACGTCCGGAGCTACTTCCTGCTGGAGCGGCACCTGCAACGTCTGGCGATTTCGGCGGCGGCACTCGGGTTTGCCTGTCCGATTGACGAGGTGAAGCGGCAGTTATCAGTGGCGCCGGTCAAGGAGGGGCGGTATAAAGTCCGCCTGCTGCTGGCTGCCGACGGCGCTATCACCGTGACGGCGGAAGCGTTGCCGTCGCGGGCTTCCCTGACGGCGCCGGCCCGGGTGACGCTGGCGGCGGAGGCGATCGACAGCCGGGAGCCGCTGCTCTACCACAAGACCACCTGGCGCCCCTGGTACGAGGGGGTGCTGGAACGGCACCCCGGCTGTCTCGACGTGCTCTTTTGCAACCGTCGTGGCGAGATCACCGAGGGGACGGTGCACAACCTGGTGGTTGAAAAGGCTGGCCGGCTGGTGACGCCGCCCGTGTCCTGCGGGCTTCTGCCCGGGACGCTGCGCCGGGAACTGCTCGAACGCGGGGTCGTGAACGAAGCGGTCCTGCGCCGCGAGGACCTGTATGCCGCCCGCCGGCTCTGGCTGATCAACTCGGTGCGCGGCTGGCGGCGGGTGATCTTGCAAACCGAAGGAGACAGCAGTTGAAGACCCAGATCGAACAAGCCCGTGCCGGCATGGTCACTCCGCAGATGGCGGCGGTAGCGCCGGTGACCTGCGCGGCGACAAGGTTTGACGTAGGGGCGCAAGTTATTGCGCCCAGGGCGTGACAAATCATGCCCCTACGAAGCAACCGGGAAAACCGATGGACGATCTTCGCAAGAAACTTCAGGACGAGCTCGACACCGTCGACTGGCGGGCACTGCGCGGCCACTCAGGGCGGGGCAGCGTGATCCTGGTGGCTGCGGAGCTGGAGCTGGTCGAAGTCGCCTGGTGCGTGGCGCAGGATCGCGCCGCGGAAGTCGCGGGCTGGATCGACGCCGGCCGGTTGCGCAAGCCGGGAGTTGAAGAGCTGGCCGCCTGGGAGCGGGAGCCGGATAAACCGTTCCGGCTGCTGATCGTTGCGCCGTACCTGCTGATCCAGGCCGTCTGAAGAGTCGCAAGCAACCAGTTTCCAGGAGACAGGAAAGGGGGTGCGAATCCCCCGCGGACCCGCCGCTGTGACGGGGGACCGACCTCTCGTTTGAGCCACTGTCCGGTCACCAAGCCGGGCGGGAAGGGGAGAGGAAGGGACGATCCCGGAGCCAGAAAGCCTGCCTGGAAACCTACGCAACCGCCGATGGCAAAGGAGGTTGGAGGATGTCGTCCATCCTTCCTCCGCGCCCGGTTCACGAGGGAGGTTGGACATGCACATCATGGAAGGTTTTCTTCCGGCGGAACACGCCATCGGCTGGGGCGTCGCGGCGCTGCCCTGCGTGGTCATCGGGTTGCGCACCCTCAAGCGGCGGGTTCGGGAGAAACCGGAACTGAAGATGCTGGTCGGCCTCGCCGCGGCCTTTGTGTTTGTCCTCTCGGCCCTCAAGCTCCCCTCGGTGACCGGCAGCTGCTCGCACCCGACCGGCACCGGCCTGGGCGCGATCCTGTTCGGTCCGCTGACCATGGCGCCGATCGCCGCTGATCGTGCTGCTCTTCCAGGCGCTGCTGCTGGCTCATGGCGGCCTGACCACCCTGGGCGCCAACCTCTTTTCCCTGGGGGTCGTCGGTCCGTTGCTGGCCTATGGCATCTTCCGGCTGGGCCGAATGATCCGGCTCCCGCAGGGGCTGGCCCTGTTCGCCGCCGCGACCCTGGGCGATGTCGCCACCTACCTCACCACCTCGATGCAGCTGGCCCTGGCGTTTCCCGATCCGGTCAGCGGTTTTGCCGGGGCGTTCGCCAAATTCGCCGGCATCTTCGCTGTGACGCAGATCCCCCTGGCGATCAGCGAGGGGTTGCTGACGGTACTGATCTTCAACCGGCTGGCTCAGGCACAGTGCCGCCGAATTGCAGGAACTGGGCCTGCCGCTTGCGCGGGAGGGAGCTCGACCATGAACCGTAACTGGCGGGATGCGTTGCTGCTGCTGGCCGTGGTCGCCCTGGTCGCATATCCGCTGCTGACGGTGCGGCCGTCCCAAGGCGGCCCCGGCGGCCCACCGGCGGGCCTCTTTGCCGGTGCCGACGGCCAGGCCGAAGCGGTGGTCCGGCAGCTGGCGCCGGACTACCGGCCATGGGCGGCACCCCTGATGGAACCGCCGAGCGGGGAGATCGAAAGCCTGCTCTTTACCCTGCAGGCGGTGCTGGGTGCCGGCTTCATCGGCTACTACCTCGGGGTCAAGCGGGAGCGGACCCGTTCCCGTCGTTCCAGCGGAGCCTGACATGCTGCTGGACCGTTACGCATATAACAACCGCTGGCGCCTGCTGCACCCGGCGATCAAGGGGCTGCTGGCCGGGTTCGGCCTGGTTGCCGCGCTGGTGTCTGCCACCCCGCTGGTGCCGCTTCTGGTGATGGTGGTGATGGCCGGGGCGACGCTGCTCGGAGCGCGCATTCCGGCAGCCGCCTACCTGCGGCTGCTGCTGGTCCCGGCAGGGTTCCTGCTGGTCGGGGTGGCCAGCCTGGCCGTGTCTCTGGGCGGTGGCGATACCCTGCTGGTGACGCTGCCGGGGATCGCGGTGCCGCTGGGGCTGAGCCACGGCGGAGTGCGCCAGGCCGGGCTGGTCCTGGCCCGAGCTCTCGGCGCGGTCACCAGCCTGTACCTGCTGGCGCTGACCACGCCGATGACCGAGATCATCGCCCTGCTGCGCCGCCTGGGAGTGCCGCAGCTGCTGCTCGAATTGATGGTGCTGGCCTACCGCCAACTGGCCACCGTCCTGCACATTGCCCGGGAGATGACCGTGGCGCAGCAGTCCCGGCTCGGTTACGCGACGGCCGGGAACAGCTTCCGGGCGCTGGCGGTGCTGGGCGCGAATCTCTACCTGCGCACCCACCAGCGTTCCCGCCAGCTGCATCTGGCCCTGGTGGCCCGCGGCTACGAGGAAGAGCTGTGCTGGCTGGAGCGCAAGCCCGCCCTGCCGGCGGGTCAGCTGGTCCTGGCGGTCGCCACCGGAGTGCTGCTGGTGGCCATGGCGCTGCTGATAACCGGATGAGACGTTGATGCCACCGATCCTCGCAGCCGACGACGTCGATTTCTGTTATGCTGACGGAACCCGGGCTTTGTCCGCCCTGACCCTGGCGTTCGCCGAGGGGCGCCGGACAGCGCTGCTGGGGCGCAACGGGGCCGGGAAATCGACCCTGCTGACCTTGTGCAACGGCATCGAGCGGCCGAACCGCGGGGTGATGAGCTATGCCGGCACCCCTGTGGCCTACGACCGCCGCTCGCTGCGTGACCTGCGCCGCCGGGTGGGACTGGTCTTCCAGGAGCCCGACAGCCAGCTCTTTTCCGCGAGCATCCGCGAAGACGTCTCCTTCGGCCCGCTCAATCTCGGGCTGTCCACGGACGAGGTGCGGCAGCGGGTGGAGCGGGCGCTGGCCACGGTTCACCTGGCGGACCTGGCGGACCGGCCGACCCATGCCCTGAGCCACGGGGAGAAGAAGCGGGCCTGCCTGGCCGGGGTGTTGGCCATGGAGCCGGAGGTACTGATTCTCGATGAGCCGACCGCCGGGCTCGATCCGCCGATGACGGCGGAACTGCTGACGCTCCTCGACCTGCTGCACGAGGGCGGGTGCACAGTGATCACCGCCACTCACGATGTTGATTTCGCCTTCGCCTGGGCCGACGACATCTGTGTTCTGCACGAGGGGACCGTGGCTTTCCAGGGGGAGGTCGCGGATTACCCGGCGGCGTGCCGGTCCCTGCCGGAAGTGGGGTTGCGGTTGCCGCTGGTGTTCGAACTGTTCGAGGGACTGCGCCGCCGGGGGCTGGCTTGCGGGGAATCCCCGCCCCGTACCCGGGACGAGCTGCTGGCGCGGCTGATCGATAGCCATCCGTAATCGAGGTTGATGTCCGGCCAGGAGGAGAATGATGACCACCGCCATATTGCTCATGGGCCACGGCTCCCGGGTTGCCGAGGCCAACCGCGCCCTTTACGAGATCGCCGGGATGGTTGCCCGGCAGGGAGGCTTCGCCATTGTCGAGGTGGCCTTCCGCGAGCAGCATCCGCCGAATATCCAGGCGGGGATCGACGCCTGCGTCGCCAAAGGAGCACGGCGCATCCTCCTCTATCCGTACTTTCTCTACGCCGGCGCCCATGTGCTCGAGGACCTGCCCGAGGAGATGGCCGCAGCGGCGCAGCGCCATCCCGGTCTGGAACTGGTCCTCGGCGCCCCGTTGGGGGTCCATCCGAAGCTGGCCGAGATCGTCTGCGAGCGAGTCGGCGCGACCCTGCGGGCCGCCGGCTGGCAGACGGGCGCGGAGCGGGACGCATGATGGCGCCCCGCATCCTGGTCGATCCACGGGAGATCGAACGCCAGAGCTTCGCGATCATTGACCGGGAGGTCGGTGCGCACCGGTTCGACGACCGGCAGTGGCCGGTTGTCCGGCGCATCATCCACACCACCGCCGACTTCGATTTCGCCGCCAGCACCTGTTTTTCCCCCGGAGCGGTCGACGCGGGCATTGCCGCCCTGCGCCGCGGTGAAAAAGTCCTGTGCGACACCCACATGGTCCATGCCGGAGTCAACAAGGCCCGCCTGGCCGGGTTCGGCAGCGAACTGCACTGCCATGTCGCCAATCCCGACATCGCCGGGGAGGCCCGCGCGCAAGGCGTCACCCGTTCGCTGCTCGCCATGCGCCGGGGAGTGGCGGAAGGGTGCGGACTGTTTCTGATCGGCAACGCGCCGACGGCGCTCTTCGAACTGCTTGCCCTGGCCGAGGCCGGGGTGGCGACGCCTTCCCTGGTGGTCGGCGTGCCGGTCGGTTTCGTCGGGGCCGCCGAATCCAAGGAGGCCCTGTTCGGTTCCGGGCTGCCGTTCATCACCTGCCGGGGGCGCAAGGGCGGCTCGGCGATTGCCGCCGCGATCCTCAACGCCCTGATGATCCTGGCCGGGGAGGAGTGCTGAGCGCGTGCGCCGGCCGCTCCGTCATGGCTACACCACCGGCGCCTGTGCCGCCGCCGCGGCGCTGGGCGCGGCCCGCATGCTGCGCGAGCAGCGCCCGGTGGCCACGGTCGAACTGCCGTTGCCGGCCGGGATCGAAGTCAGCTTTACCTTGCAGGGCCAGCGCTTCGATGCCGAGTCGGCAGCCTGCTGCGTGGTCAAGGACGCCGGTGACGATCCGGACGTCACCCACGGCTGCGAGGTCTGGGCCGAAGTGAGAGTGGCGCCGGGGGACCGCCCCCCGGTCGCGGCGGAGCAGTCCCCTGGCGGGACCGTCACCATCGCCGGCGGTCACGGTATCGGTCGGGTGACCAAGCCGGGACTGGCCGTGCCGGTAGGGGCATGGGCCATCAATCCGGTGCCGCGGCGCATGATCGCCGCCGCGGTCCGCTCGGTTTTCCCGGCTCCCGGCTTCCGGGTCCCGCTCGCAGTGACCATCTCCATCCCCGACGGTGAGGAACGCGCCAGTCGCACCCTCAACGCCCGCCTCGGCATCATCGGCGGGCTGTCGATCCTCGGCACCACCGGGGTGGTGACGCCGATCTCCCATCGGGCCTGGACCGACACCATCGATACGGCCCTCAACGTGGCGCTGGCCGCCGGGTGCCGACGGGTGGTGGCCAGCACCGGACGGAGCAGCGAACTGGCGGCACAGAGAGCCTTGCCCCTGCCGGAAGAGGCGTTCATCCTGATGGGCGACCACGTCGGTTACCTGGCGGCCGCGTGCCGGCGCCGGCAGGTGACCGAACTGACGGTTGCGGCGCAGTTCGCCAAGCTGGTCAAGATCGCCTGCGGCCATCCGCAGACCCACGCCGCCGTGGCCACTCTCGACCTGGCAACCGTGGCCGGCTGGGTCCGCGGCGCCGGTCTTGACGCTGCGCTCGGCGAACGGCTAGAGTGGGCCAACACCGCCCGTGAATTGTACCAGGAACTCGGCCCGCACCACCCCCTGGTCGCGCTGGTCGCGGCACGGGCGATCGAGCAGTTACAGGAATGGGCCCCCGGCATCCGCTGCGGGGTGCTGCTGGCCGGTTATGCCGGCGAACCCGCCGTGACCTTCGGCGACCAGGGCGGAGCGAGGGAACCATGAACAAGATTTATGTGATCGGGGCAGGAGTCAGGGGACACGAAGAGTTCGGTCGACGCGCCCTGGAGCTGATTCGCCAGAGCGACCTGCTGATCGGCGGTGAACGGCAACTCGCGCTGTTCCCGGATTTCACCGGCGAGCGATTGGTGATCGACGGCAACCTCGGCAGGGTGGTCGAGCGGCTCAAGGGCCATCCTGGCAACCCGGTGGTACTCGCCTCCGGCGACCCGCTCTTTTTCGGCATCGGCCGCCACCTGCTGCGCAACCTGCCGGAAGCCGATTTCGAATTCCTCCCCAACGTCAGCTCGGTTCAGTACGCCTTTGCCAGGATCCGCGAGCCGTGGGACGACACGGTGTTCGTCTCCACCCACGGTCGCGGCCTCAAGGAAGCGGTCGACCGGATCGTGGCCAACGACAAGGCGGCGGTGCTGACCGACGAGCAGCACAACCCGGCGGCGATCGCCCGGGAACTGCTCGAGCGCGGTCGCGAAGGCTACACCGCCTGGTTGTGCGAAAACCTCGGCAGCGACGAGGAGCGGATCGTGCGCACTGACATCCGCGGGTTGCTGGAGATCGAGGCGGCGCCGCTCAACGTCCTGATCCTGGTCAAGGAGTATGAAGCGGGCGGAGTGGGAACCCGTGCGGTTCTGGGGATCCCCGACGAGGAATTCGCCACGGTCAGGAAACTGATCACCAAGGAGGAGGTGCGTGCCGTCAGTCTCGCCAAGCTGCGCCTGCGCCACGACATGACCCTCTGGGATATCGGCGCCGGCTCCGGTTCGGTCAGCATCGAGGCCGATCAGTTGCTGCCCAACGGCGAGGTCTACGCCATCGAGCGCAACGTCCAGTGCCTGGCCTTTCTCAAGGAAAATCTCGGCAAGTTCCAGTCCCGCCATGTGAACGTGGTGGCCGGGGAAGCCCCGGGCTGTTTCGAGGAGCTTCCCGACCCGGACCGGGTCTTCATCGGTGGTTCGGGGGGGAACCTCTGGGACATCCTCAAGGCCATCGACCTCCGCCTGCCGGCTGCCGGCCGGGTGGTCATCAATGCCGTCACCCTCGACACCCTGACCGCGGCCACTGAATTTTTCGAAAATGCCGGTTACCAGCTCGAGGTGGCGACCGTCAATGTCGCCCGCACCCGGCCGTTGACCGACTACAAACTGTTTGAGGCGCACAACCCGGTCTTTGTCATCACGGCGGTCAAGGAATAAATCCGCAAGAAATGCTTTGACGCAGAGACGCGGAGACTCAGAGAAAGCCAAAGATAAATGTTCTTGAATTTAAAGCCGTTCCCCGCGCCTCTGCGCCTCCGCGTCAATTAAACGGGTTCTCGGCCCTTACTTATGCTCGCCCGTCTTTACGCCGTCGGTGTCGGTCCCGGCGACCCCGAACTGCTGACTCTCAAGGCGGCCCGCATCCTGCGTGCCGCCGACATCATCGTGGCGCCGACCGGTCAGGCCGAAGCGGCCAGCTATGCCCTGGGGATCATCGCGGAGCAGCTCGACCGGAGCCGCCAACAGGTGCTCGAGCGGGTCTTCCCGATGTCGCGCGACGAAAACGAACTGCAGCCGTACTGGGAGGCGACCGCCGCCGAGGTCGCCGGTCATGTCCGGGGCGGCAAGTCGGTCGCCTTCGTGACCATCGGCGACCCCTTGCTGTATTCGACCTTTCTTTACCTGCTGCGGATCCTGCGCGAACGCTACCCGGAGGTCCCCGTCGAGATCGTCCCCGGCATCACCAGCATCGGTGCCGCGGCGGCTGCCGCCGGAGTGCCGTTGGGGTTGGGCGCGGAACGGCTGGCGATTCTCCCGGCAACCTGCGAGGACGCCCGCCTGCGCCAGGCCCTGTGCGATTTCGACTGCGTGGCGCTGCTCAAGGTCGGCCGGGTCTTCGACCGGGTCTACGCGCTGCTCGTCGAACTGGGACTGGAGCGGCAGGCGGTGTTTGTCCGCCGGGTGGGGTCGGCGCAAGAGGAGGTGGTGACCGAACTCGCTGCCCTGCTCGGCAAGCCGCTCGACTACCTGTCGCTGCTGATCGTCAGGAACCCGGCGCCATGAGCAACTTCGTTCACTTCGTCGGCGCCGGTCCCGGCGATGCCGAGCTGATCACCGTCAAGGGAGCCCGACTGCTTGGCGAGGCGGACCTGGTGGTCTATGCCGGCAGCCTGGTCG
This sequence comes from uncultured delta proteobacterium, assembly GCA_963749425.1. GTDB lineage: Bacteria > Desulfobacterota > Desulfuromonadia > Desulfuromonadales > BM103 > VAUL01. The sequence goes on along the minus strand of CAVVMK010000009.1, from coordinate 41,331 downwards.
ACCGCGAACTGGTGCGCCGCTATGCCCCTGCTGCCGAGGTGCATGACTCGGCCGGACTGACGCTGATGGAAACCGTCACTCTGCTCGCCGGTGCTGTCGCGGCGGGGCGGCGGGCGGTGCGCCTGCACACCGGCGATCCCTCGCTCTACGGGGCGATTCAGGAGCAGATGACGGAACTCGACCGCCTCGGCATCGCTTATCGGGTGGTGCCCGGCGTGACCAGCGCCTTTGCAGCAGCGGCGGCCCTCAAGCAGGAACTGACCGTCCCGGAGGTTTCCCAGACCGTGATCATCTCCCGGATGGCCGGGCGTACCCCGGTGCCGGAGCATGAACGCCTGGCCGAACTCGCGAAAATCGGGGCAACCCTGGTGATCTATCTGTCAGTCGGGATGATCGAGGCGGTGATCGATGCGTTGCTGCAAGGAGCCTATGCCGCGGACACTGCCGTGGCGGTGGTGGCCAGGGCCAGCTGGCCGGATCAGCAGGTGGTTGCGGGAACCCTGGGGGACATCGCCGCGAAGGTCCGCGCGGCCGGCATCGACCGCCAGGCGGTGATCATGGTCGGCGACGTGCTCAAGGCCAGCCGGGAAGGCGGCTTCGCCGGATCGCGCCTGTATGCCGCCGATTTCAGCCATGGCCATCGGGACGGGTGCGCATGAGCCTGGCCATCATCGCTCTTACCCGCAATGGCGCGCGTCTCGGAGCGCGCCTGCAGGCGGCATGCCCGGCAGCTGCGCTCTACGTGCAGGAACGCTTTGCCGGCGAGGCCGGCGATGCGGCCACCCCTTTTCGCGGGGAACTCAAGGTGCTGGTGGCGCGCCTGTGGAGTCAGTACCGCGGCTTTGCCTTCGTCATGGCCACCGGGATCGTCGTGCGCACGGTTGCCCCGCACCTGGCCGGCAAGGGGCGCGACCCGGCGGTGGTGGTGCTCGACGAGGCCGGGCAGTTTGCCGTTTCGCTGCTGGCCGGGCACCTCGGCGGCGCCAACCGGCTGGCGGTCGAACTGGCCGCCGCCTGCGGCGGGACGCCGGTGATCACCACGGCGACCGATGTCAACGGCCTGACCGCCTGGGATGAAGCCGCCCGCCAGGCGGGTCTGCGCGTCGAGCCGCTGGCGCACGTCAAGAATCTCAACAGCCTGCTCCTCGAGGGGGGACGCATCGCCCTGGTCGACCGCCGCGGGCGTGTGGCGCCGCATTTTGCCAATACCCCCGGCATCGAGTTCCATTCCACCTTTGTCGCCGCCCTGCAGAGCGGCGCGGCCGGCATGGTGTTCGTCACTCACCGGCAGCTGCCCGACCTCGATCGCCGTCCGAACCTGCTGGCGTTGCGTCCTCCCGACCTGGCGGTGGGGATCGGCTGCAACCGCGGCACTGCCGCCGACGAGATCGAGGCGGTGGTGACCGCTGAACTCGACCGCGCCTTCCTCGCCTTTGCCAGCATCGGCCGCCTGGCCAGCGTGACGGACAAGGCCGATGAACCCGGCCTGCTCGAATTCGCCGCGCGCCACGCCCTCCCTGTCGAATTCTATGCGGCCGCGGAGCTCAACGGTGTTGCCGTCCCTTCCCCGGCCTCGCCGCATGCCCTGGCAGCGGTCGGCGCCACAGGGGTGTGCGAACCGGCGGCGCTGCTCGCGGCCGGCGGCGGACCGCTGCTGATCGCCAAGCGGAAGTCCGGGAATGTCACGGTGGCCGTGGCGGAGCGGGTGGGATGATGCCCGCCGGCAAACTGTTTGTCGTCGGCATCGGTCCCGGCGCCTCCGAGCACCTGACCCCGGCGGCGCGGTCCGCCCTGGAGGCGGCCGAGGTCGTCGCCGGCTATCGCACCTACCTCGACCTGATTCCCGAACTGCTGACCGGCAAGGAACTGCTCCCCTCCGGCATGCGCCAGGAGGTCGAACGCTGCCGGCAGGCGCTGGAGAGGGCCGCCGCCGGCGCCGTCGTGGCGCTGGTCTCGGGGGGTGATGCCGGCATCTACGGGATGGCCGGGCTGGTATTGGAACTGGCCAACGAGGGGGGGGCGGCAACGCACGTCGAAATCGAGATCGTTCCCGGCATCTCCGCCCTGCAGGCGGCGGCGGCCCGCCTCGGCGCGCCGCTGATGCACGATTTCGCGGTGATCTCCCTCTCCGACCTGCTGACCCCCTGGGAGCTGATCAGCCGGCGGCTGGAGGCCGCCGCGGCAGCCGATTTCGTGGTCGTTCTCTACAACCCGAAGAGCGTCAGTCGTACCACGCAGATCGAAGCGGCCCAGGCGACCCTGTTGCGTCACCGCGCTCCGGAGACTCCGGTCGGCATCGTCCGCCATGCCTGCCGGGCCGGCGAAGCGGTCGTCGTCACCACCCTGCAGGACTGTGTCACCCATGCCATCGACATGTTTTCCATCGTCATCGTCGGCAATACCACGACCTTCATCGATGCCAGCCATCGGATGGTGACGCCGCGCGGGTACCGAACCGGTGTTCGGGATTCGGGAGCCGGGAGCGGTGGCGGGCGGCTTCGGCGTCAGGCTGCGGCACAGCCTGCCCCCGGCACCGGGTGCAAGGCGCTGTTCATCGGCGGCACCGGTTCCGATGTCGGCAAGAGCGTGCTGGCCGCCGGCCTCTGCCGGCTGCTGCAGCGCCGGGGCGTCACGGTGCTGCCGTTCAAGGCGCAGAACATGGCGCTGAACTCGGCGGTCACGGCGGACGGCGGCGAGATCGGCCGGGCGCAGATGTTGCAGGCAGCCGCCTGCGGAGTGGCGCCGCATGTCGACATGAACCCGGTGCTGCTCAAGCCGAATTCCGACACCGGCTCGCAGGTGATTGTTCACGGCCGCCCGGTCGGCAACATGACCGTGGCCCAGTACCATGCCTACAAACCGCAGGCCTTCGCCGCGGTGGAAGCATCGTTCCGCCGCCTGGCCGGGCAGGCCGCCGTGGTGGTCATGGAAGGGGCGGGAAGCATTGCCGAAATCAACCTGCGCGCCTTTGATATCGTCAACCTGAAAGCCGCGGCCATGGCGGCGGCACCGGTGCTGCTGGTTGCCGACATCGACCGCGGCGGCGTCTTCGCCAGCATCGTCGGCACCGTGGAACTGCTGACTCCGCAAGAGCGGAAGATGCTCGCCGGAGTGATCATCAACCGGTTCCGCGGCGACCCCTCCCTGCTGACTCCGGGCATCCTCGAGGTCGAGGCGCGCACCGGCGTGCCGGTGCTCGGTGTCGTCCCCTGGCTCGACCTCAAGCTTCCCGAGGAGGATTCGCTCGGACTGGAGCGCCGGGGGCAGGCGCGCACGGGGGCGCCCTTGAGCATCGGCGTGGTGCGCCTGCCGCGCCTGGCCAACTATACCGATTTCGATCCCCTCGAGCAGGAAGCCGATGTCGCTCTGCGCTACCTCACCACTCCTGAAGAGATCGCCGGCCTCGATCTGCTGATCCTCCCCGGGACCAAGAGCACCATCCCCGACCTGCAGTTCCTGCGCGGCAGCGGCCTGGCGCGGGCGATCCACGATTTTCACGCCGGCGGCGGGCGGGTCACCGGGATCTGCGGCGGCTACCAGATGCTCGGTCGACGCATCAGCGACCCGACCGGGGCCGAGTCCGGCACGGCCGAAGCCGAGGGGCTCGGACTGCTCGATGTGGAGACGGTGCTGGCGGAAGCAAAACAGACCCATCAGGTGTCCGGAACCGTCCTGGAGGGGGCCGGATCCCTCGGGCTGGCCGCCGTCGAACAGGTCGCCGGCTTCGAAATCCACATGGGGGAGACCCGGCGCGGCCCGCTGGCCCGGCCGCTCTTTGCCGTGGCCCGTTTCGGGGGATTCGGCGAAACCCTCGAGGACGGCGCCGTGTCCGGTGACGGCCGGGTCTGGGGCACCTACCTGCACGGTTTGTTCGAGGTCGCCGCCGTGCGCCATGCTCTGCTCGACAACCTGCGTCGCCATCGCGGGCTGGCGCCGCTCACCCGTCCCGCCGGGGTGCGCCTCGATAGCGAACTCGACCGTCTGGCCGACCACCTGGCGGCGCATCTTGATCTTCGATCGATCTGGACACTGCTCGACCTGCCGGCGGAGGCCGGTCGCTGATGCCGCCGGCACTCCTGGCAGCGGCCTTTGCCGCCGACCTGCTGTTCGGTGACCCGCGGCGCCTGCCGCACCCGGTGGTGGGAATCGGCCGGCTGATTGCCGGGTTGGAGCACCTGCTCTACGACCGGATTCGGCCCCGGCGTCTCGGCGGGGTGGTCCTGACGGCGCTGACGCTGTTGATCTGCGGTGCTCTTGCCTGGGGGCTGCTGGCCGTGACGGCCCGCCTGCACCCGCTGCTGGCGGCCGTCACGGCGGTCTGGCTGGCCTGGACCTGTCTGGCCGCGCGCGAGTTGCACCGGCAGAGCGCCGCGGTGGTGGCGGCGCTGACCAAAGGGGATCTCGACGGGGCACGCAGCGCGCTGGCGCTGATCGTCGGGCGCGATACCGCCGAACTCGACGACCAGGGGGTGCTGCGGGCGTGTCTCGAGACGGTGGCTGAAAATACTTCTGACGGCATTGTCGCCCCCCTGTTGTATCTCGGACTTGGCGGGCCGGTGGCAGGAATCCTTTACAAAGCGGCCAGTACTCTCGATTCGATGATCGGCTACCGGACCGAACGTTACCGACACTTTGGCTGGGCGGCGGCCCGTCTCGACGATCTGCTCAACTGGGCGCCGGCGCGCCTGACTGCTCTGCTGATAGTCGGCGCCAGCCTGCTGTTGCGCTACGATGCCCGCACCGCCTGGCGCATCCTGCGCCGGGACGCACGCCGCCACGCCAGCCCCAATGCCGGCTGGCCCGAGGCGGCCGTGGCCGGCGCCCTCGGTGTGCAACTCGGCGGGGCGGCCAGCTACTTCGGCACCCGGCAGAGCAAACCGACTTTCGGGGATGGCGGTCGTTCGCTGACCGGCGACGATTACCGGCGCATGATTCTGCTGATGTACGCGGTGACCCTGCTGACGCTTGGCCTCGCGGCAGTTGCCGGCTGGGTGGTGACGGCAAGGCCCTGGCCATGGCTGCCGTGACCGGGGCCGCGCCTTTCCACGGCGGCCAGGCCCTGCTGCTGGCCCGCGAACTGGGCTGTGCGCCGGAAGCCATTCTCGACTTCTCGGCGAGCCTCAATCCGCTGGGCCCGCCGCCCGCAGCGCTGGCCGCCGCCCGGGCGGCGCTGGCCGAGGCCTGTCACTACCCGGAGAGCGACGCCGCGGTTTTGGCTGCGGCGCTGGCCGCCCATCACGGCCTCCCCCCGGAGGGAGTGCTGGCCGGTGCCGGCGCGACCGAGTTCATCTATCTCGTTCCGCGGGTGCTGCGGCCGCGGCGGGTCCTGTTGGTCGAGCCGGCCTTCGGTGAATACCGGCCGGCATTGCTGCAGGCCGGCGCGCAGGTCGACAGCTTCCAGCTCGACCCGACCGCCGGGTTCCGCCTCGACCCGGCCGCGCTCCGCGCCGCGCTGCAGAGCGACACCGATCTGGTCTGGTTGGCCAATCCCGCCAACCCGAGCGGTACCGGCATCCCGCGCGAGCTCCTCGACACGTTGCTCACGGTGTTGCCGGTCGGAACGTTTCTGGTCGTCGACGAGGCCTTCGTCGATTTTGTTCCGCACCTGTCGATCGCCGACCGGATCGACACCTTTCCCAGGCTGGTGGTGCTGCGTTCCCTGACCAAGTTTTATGCCATTGCCGGCCTGCGCGTCGGCTGGCTGGCCGCCGCCCCGGAGCTGGTGGCGGCTTTGGCGTCCGGCCGCGAACCGTGGCGGCTCTCCACTCCGGCCATCGCTGCCGGTCTCGCCTGTATTCAGGCCGATGCCCTGCGAGCCGCCACCCTGCAGGCGATACCGGTGCTGCGCACCGAACTGGCCGCCGGTCTGGCGGCCCTTGGCGGTGCGGTTCACCCTGCGGCGGCCAATTACCTCCTCTGGCGCCTGCCGGAGTCCTCTGCCGATGCCGCCAGCCTTGCCGCCGCTCTGCGGCCGCAACGCATCCTGGTACGTCCCTGCACCGACTTCACCGGCCTCGACGACCGCTACCTGCGCCTCGCCGTGCGTTCGGCCGCCGACAACCGCCGCCTTCTCGACGAACTGGCAAAATTCCTGTAGCCGCGGTGATTGCAGCCCCGGGGGGTACCGCTGAAGGGGGAGGATAACGACGAGAGGCGCTCAGTCCAGCTCCGGCCCGGTGGACGTCAGCACCAGTTTGCCGTGCTTGACCCCCTTGGTCCCCAGCAACTCGTCCGCCATCCGCCTGATCTCCGCGGCGGTGCCGCGCACCACCACCACCTCCAGGCAGTTGTGGGCGTCGAGGTGGACATGCAGGGCCGAGACGATGGCATCGTGGCGGGAGTGCTGCTGTTCGGTCAGCTTGTCGGCCAGGTCGCGGGTGTGATGGTTGTAGACCAGGGTTACCGTGCCGACCGAGGGGAGATGTTCGTCAACGCGGAGTTGCTCCTCGACCAGGGCGTTGCGGATCAGGTCGCGAATCGCCTCGGAACGGTTGGGCTGACCCTGGCCGGCAACCAGCCGGTCGAAACTCTCCAGCAGTTGCCGGTCGATGGAAACGCCGAAGCGGGCGAGATCGGCCATGGGACCTCCGGGCTGTGCAAAGCTCAGGTGGATGTAGCACGGTACCCGGCAACGGTCAAGAATCCTGCCTCCTTAGCAGATTCACTCCGGCGGTTGATCCACAACTTTCCCACGGATTGGTGCACAAGATGTTGTGTTGAGGCTGTTTTTTTGTGACTATATCTTGTGATTTTTTCTTGACGGCCGTGTCGGCAGTCATGCTAAATTCTCCCCTGTGCCATGTTGTTCTGCGGGGAGGCTGCAATGTTGAATTTTATTCGCAAGCGGGACGGGCGCCTTGCGTCCTTCGAGGAACCGAAAATTGCCGACGCCATTCAGAAGGCGGTGCGGGCGGTCGGCGGCAGCGACATGCAGCAGGCTGCCGGGATATCCCGCCAGGTGGTGGGGATTCTGGAGGTCATCTACAAGGATGGCCGCATCCCCACCGTCGAGAACGTGCAGGATCTGGTTGAGAAGATCCTGATCGAGAACGGCCACGCCAAGACCGCCAAGGCCTACATCCTCTACCGCCAGCAGCACGCCGCACTGCGCGAGACCCGCACCTTCATCAAGGAGGCGATCGATTCCATCGATTCCTACCTGACCCAGGAGGACTGGCGGGTCAACGAAAACGCCAACATGGGTTACTCGCTGCAGGGGCTCAACAACCACATCGCCTCCAACGTCACCAGCAACTACTGGCTCAACAAGATCTATCCGACCTACATAGCCGAAGCCCACCGCGAAGGCGATTTCCATCTGCATGACCTCGGCATGCTGTCGGTCTACTGCTGCGGCTGGGACCTGAAGGATCTCCTGCTGAAGGGGTTTGCCGGGGCCTACGGCAAGATCGAAAGCGCCCCGGCCAAGCACTTCCGCACCGCCCTCGGCCAGGTGGTCAATTTCTTCTACACCTTGCAGGGGGAGGCCGCCGGCGCCCAGGCTTTCGCCAACTTCGATACGCTGCTGGCGCCGTTTATCCGCTATGACAGGCTCTCTTACAAGGAAGTCCGCCAGGCGATACAGGAGTTCGTCTTCAACATGAACGTGCCGACCCGGGTCGGCTTCCAGACGCCGTTCACCAACATCACCCTCGACCTGTCGCCGCCACGCGGCATGGCCAACGAGGCGGTGATTGTCGGTGGGCAACCGACGGCCCAGTGTTACGGCGAGTTTCAGGAGGAGATGGACCTGTTCAACCGCGCCTTCTGCGAGGTGATGATGGAAGGCGACGCTTCGGGGCGGATCTTCTCCTTCCCGATTCCGACCGTCAACATCACCAGGGAGCTCGACTGGGACAGCCCGCGCTTCCAGCCGGTCTGGGAGATGACCGCCAAGTACGGCATCCCCTATTTCAGCAACTTCATCAATTCCGACATGGACCCGGAGGACGCCCGCTCCATGTGCTGCCGGCTGCGCCTCGACAACCGCGAGCTCAGGCGCCGCGGCGGCGGCCTGTTCGGCTCCAACCCGCTGACCGGCTCCATCGGCGTGGTCACCCTCAACCTGCCGCGGGCGGCCTACCAGGCGGACAGCGTGGAGGCCTTCCATGCCCGCCTGGCGGACCTGATGGAGATGGCCGCCGAGTCTCTGGAGATCAAGCGCAAGCAACTCGAGCGCCTGACCGACGATGGGCTCTATCCTTACAGCCGCTACTATCTCGCCGGCATCAAGGAGCGCAGCGGCCGATACTGGGACAACCATTTTTCGACCATCGGCCTGATCGGCATGAACGAGGCCCTGTTGAATCTGGGCGGCAAGGGGATCGATACTGCCGAGGGGAAGAGCCTGGCGGTGCGGACCCTGCAGTTCATGCGCGCGCAACTGGAGCGCTACCAGGAAGAGACCGGCCATCTTTACAACCTTGAGGCCACGCCGGCCGAGGGGACCAGCTTCCGCCTGGCCCGCGCCGACAAGTCACGTTATCCGGAGATTATCGCCGCCGGTACCGACCAGCCGTACTATACCAATTCCACCCAGCTGCCGGTGGGGGCGACCGACGACATCTTCGAGGCACTCAGCCACCAGGACAGCCTGCAAACCCTGTATACCGGCGGCACGGTATTCCACGGTTTCCTCGGTGAGCGTCTCGAGGACTGGCGTAGCGCCCGGCTGATGGTGCGACGTATCGCCGAGAATTTCCATCTGCCGTACTTCACCATCAGTCCGACATTTACCATCTGTCCAGTCCATGGCTACATTCAGGGAGAGCATTTCACCTGTCCGCATCATCATGACCAGGCCGCTTGACGGCAGCAGCAAACATCGCACCAACGGGGGAGGTTGTCTGATGTTGTCAAAATGTGACGAGAAGACCGAGGTTTATTCGCGCGTCTGCGGGTTTTTCCGGCCGGTGCAGCAGTGGAACAAGGGGAAGAAGGAAGAGTTTCGGGACCGCCGCGAATACGTGGTTGCGACGACCCAGAAGTAATCCCGGTTCGCCCCTGCCGGTCGGGGACTGAGCCGAAGCGAGATGGCAGATGGGGATAAAGGGATTTCAGGGAACGAGTCTGCTCGATTTCCCCGGGCGGATTGCTTCCCTGGTCTTTTGGGGCGGGTGCAATCTGACCTGCCCCTTTTGTCACAATCCGGACCTGGTTCTTGACCCGGAGCGTTGGCCGGATCTTGATCCTGGCGACGTGCTTGCCGACCTCGCCAGCCGGGCGACCTTTATCGACGGGGTGGTGGTGAGTGGCGGGGAGCCGACCCTCGATCCGCAGCTGGCGGACTGGCTGACGGCGGTCAAGGGACTTGGCCTGGCGGTCAAGCTCGATACCAACGGCCTCTGTCCGGATGTTCTTGCCGACCTTCTGGAGCGCCGGCTGGTCGACAGCCTGGCGATCGATCTGAAAACCTCGCCGTTGCGGTACCCTGAGCTGCATCAGGGTCCGGTCGCCAGCGCAGCGCTGACGGCGAGCGTCCGCCTGGCTCTTGATGGCCCGGTCGAGGTCGAGTTCCGGACCACCTGTGTCCCCGGCCTTGTCGATCCGCAGGCGATCCGCGATCTGGGTGAACTGGTGCGCGGCGCGCCACTTTGGGTGCTACAGCAATATCATCCGGCGCCTGCTCTGGAACCGGCCTGGCGGGAGTTGTCACCCTATACGCCGCGGGAGATCGGGGCCTTGGCCGAACTTGCCGGCAATTATGTCGGTACGGTGAAGGTCCGGGGCCTTTAGCGGAAAGCGTCAAGCCATCTTTAGAAACCAGGAACCCCGGCTATGACCGGGGTTCCTGGTTTCTAAAGTACGGGTTGCGTTTTGATGGAAAATTCAGGTGCGCAGCCAGGCAAGAAAGGTGAAGCTGACCAGGATCATGGCGCTCCCTGCAACCAGGTAGAGCAGGGTGTCCACGAAATGTCGGTTTTGTTCGGCATTGGCAGGCGTTTTCGGGATCGTCATCGCTGCATCCTTTGCGGGGTGTGGTTCGCTATCCGTGATGGTTTGGATAGCAAGCCACATGCCAAGCCTGGCCTCTGACGGAAACGCCAGAGAAATCGGGGTCGTCGCGGCTCACTGCCGAGCCGCGCCGGGTGGAGTCGCCTCGAGGCATCCGTGAAAAAGCCGAGCCGCGCCGTTGTCTCGCGAAAATCAGGGCGTCGCCAGCTTGTGACAGAAAAGACAGCGGGATTTGGGTGGATGGCCGGCGGGGAAAGGGACGCCGCCGGGGTTGTGGCACTCCTCGCAAAACCTCTCGGCGGCCTTCTTGCCGTCGCTCTTCACCAGGTCGTGGAAGCGGCGATGGGTATCGTCATAAGGGACCCGGCTGGTCGATTCCGGGGGCGCCTGCCAAAGGAAAGCCAGGATCAGAATGGCAATGGCAATCAGGATCAAGTCGCGTTTTTTGAAGGATAAGGCCATGCTAACCTCTGCTGATGGGGGGCGGACGTGTGACTGCCGGCGTCATTCGCCCCGGATAAACAGAAAATAGATCGCCAGGAAGACGATCACGGTGCCGCCACCGACAAACACCATCAACGTTTCGCTGCCAACCCCTCCTTGCAGGGCGGTGCCTTGCTCCAGAGTATAGGAGAGGAGCCAGATAAAACCGCTGACGGTAAGGATGGTGACCAGCAGAACCCGCCAGCGCATGAGCAGGCAGGTGACCGATAACATTGCCATGCAGCCGAGAAAGTAGGGGTTGTGGATCAGTTCCTGCAGATTGAGGGTTTGCAGGTAGGCGACGATCTTGCTGGTCTCGAAATTCTGCAGAAATTCGCTGGTTGCGGTAAAATTCATAACCCCCCGGGCGACATGAGGCTGTCGGTCTGAAAACATAGCAGGTTTGCGCTGTGGGATAAAGGGGAAATCGGCCATAATCCTTGACTTTTTGACTGGGGCGGCACTAGAGTGATCACCTTTCGGGGGAACGGCTGACAACGGGGGTGAGGTGTGCCGGAGCGGGCGATCGGCATTTTCGATTCTGGGGTGGGCGGTCTGACGGTCCTGCGGGAATTGCGCCTTCAGCTGCCGCAGGAGGAGCTGGTCTATCTCGGCGATACCGCCCGGGTCCCTTACGGGACCAAAAGTCCGCAGACGGTTGGACGTTATGCCCGCGAGGCCGCCAGGTTCCTGGTCGGGCAACGGGTCAAGTTGTTGGTGGTCGCCTGCAATACCGCTTCGGCGGTGGCCCTTGACGATCTCTCGGCGATTCATCAGCTTCCGGTGGTCGGGGTGATCGAGCCGGGTGCGCGTAAAGCGCTTGCCGTGACGCGCACCGGCCGTGTCGGGGTGATCGGTACCGAGGGGACCATCCGCAGTCGCGCTTACGAAAGAGCCCTGCGGGCCGGCAACCCGCAGATCGAGGTCTCGGTGGCTCCCTGCCCGCTGTTCGTGCCTCTGGCCGAAGAAGGCTGGGCCGATCATCCGGTGGCCCATCTGGCGGCAGCGGAATACCTTGCCCCGCTGCTGCGCGAGGGGATCGATACCCTGGTGCTGGGCTGTACCCATTACCCCTTGCTCAAGCGCACCCTGCAGGAAGTTGCCGGCCCTGGTGTCGAGTTGATCGATTTCGGCGGCGGAAACCGCCAAGACCGTGGCGAGCCTGCTGGGTGCTCAGCATCTGCGACGTAGCGGCCCCCCCCCCCGGTACCCCGAGGTTTTTCGTGACGGATGTCCCCGACCGCTTCGAGCGGGTTGGCGGGGCCTTTCTCGGTGCTCCGCTTGCCGATGTGGCAACCGTTACCCTGGACTGAACCATGCACACCTCCCGTAATCCCCGGCCACCGCGCCACGACCGTCTGCTGGTCTGGGCCTTTCTGCTGGTTCTGCTGGTTTTCGGCGGCCTGCTGCTCCGCAATCTGCTGATTACGCCGCCCCTTGCACCGACGCCGGTCGAACCGCAACGGCAGTTGCGCACCGTCACCCTGTATTTTGCCGCTGCCGACGGCAGCGGGCTGATGGCCGAGGGGCGCGAACTGTCTGACTGCCTGGTCGAGGCGGACTGTCTGAAGAGCACGGTACAGGCGCTGATCGACGGACCGATCGGCAACCTGGCGCCGGTTCTGCCCGCCCAGACCATTCTCCGCGGGATTGCCGTCGCCGGCAATGAAGTGCGGCTCGATTTCGACCGCGCCCTGGTGGACAGTCATCCTGGCGGCAGCTGGAGTGAACTGCTGACCGTGCATGCGCTGGCCAATACGATCGCCGTCAACTTCCCGCATTTGCGGCAAATCCGCATCCTGGTCGAAGGCGTCGCCGTCGACACCCTGAAAGGGCATGTCGACCTGCGTCAGCCGGTCAACCCGGATTTCCGCCTGCTCGCCAAGACTCCTGCCGGCGATGCGGCCTCCACCACCACGGAGCAACCCCGGTGAACTCTTTTCTCGAGGCAATCCGCCAGCGGGTACTGGTGCTCGATGGCGCCATGGGTACGCTCCTGCAGGAGCGTGGCCTCCCCCCCGGGGGGTGCCCTGAGTTGATGAATCGTACCGCCGCCGACGTGGTGACGGGCATCCACCGGGAATACACCGCGGCCGGTGCCGAGATCATCGTCACCAACACCTTCGGCGGCAATCGTCCCAAGCTGACCCACTACGGACTGGCTGCCGAAGTTGCCGACCTCAATCGCCGGGCAGTGGAACTGGCCCGCCGGGCTTGCGGAGCCGCCGGATTCGTCGCCGGTTCGGTCGGGCCGACCGGGCGTTTTCTGGAACCGGTCGGCGATGCCGGCTTCGAGGAGATGGTCGGGGTCTTTGCCGAGCAGATCGCAGCACTGGCCGAGAGCGGTGCCGACCTGATCTCTTTTGAAACCTTTCTCGATATTCGCGAACTGCGGGCCGGGATCATCGCCTGCCGCGATGTCTGCAGGCTGCCGATCATTGCCCAGCTGACTTTTGACGATGGCGGTCGCACGGTCCTCGGCACCTCCCCCGAGGCGGCGGCGGTCACCCTCGACGCCCTGGGGGCCGACGTCCTCGGCTCCAACTGTGGCCTTGGCATCGACGGAATCTACGCGGTGCTCGAAAAGATGCGCGCCGTGACCCCGCGGCCACTGATCGCCCAGGCCAATGCCGGCCTGCCGCAACTGGTCGACGGGCGCACGGTCTTCCCGGGCACCCCGGAGGAGATGACGGCGTTTCACGCGCGGTTGATCGCCCTCGGTGTACGGGTCATCGGCGGGTGTTGCGGCACCACCCCGCGACATATCGGGGCCATGCGTGCCGCCCTGGAAGGGCAGGCCGCCGGGCTGGACCCCGCCGCGCCGCCGCGGTTTTCTCTCCAGTCGCAGTTCGGTGGTGGCGCTCGGTGGTGATGCGCCGTGCGCCGTGATCGGCGAGCGCATCAATCCCACCGGCAAGAAGGCCTATTCCGAAGAGTTGCGCGCCGGCAAGACCACCTACATCCGCCGCGAGGCGCAGGAACAGGTCGCAACCGGCGCTCATTTGCTCGATGTCAACTGCGGTGCGCCGGGTGTCGACGAACCGGCGGCCCTGGAGCGGGCGGTCTATGCCGTGACCGGCACGGTCATGACCCCGCTGGTCCTTGACAGTTCCGATCCGGTCGCTCTCGAGCGCGGGTTACAGGCTGCCGACGGCAAGGTGCTGATCAATTCCGTCAACGGCGAGGCGAAGAGCCTCTCGCGGATTCTCCCGCTGGCGCGCCGTTACGGTGCCGCCATCATCGGCTTGGCGCTTGACGAGCAGGGAATTCCCGCTGATGCCGCCGGACGGTTGGCCGTGGCCCGCAAAATCCGTGACGCCGCGGTGCAAGCCGGTCTGCCTGAAGAGGACGTGCTGATCGACTGTCTCACCCTGACCGTCTCCGCGGAACCGGAAGGAGCGAAAGCGGCGCTGGGTGCCTTGCGCCTGGTGCGGGACGAACTCGGCTTGGGCACGGTGCTCGGTGTCAGCAACGTCTCCTTCGGCCTGCCGGCCCGTCCGGTGCTCTCCTCGGTGTTCTTCGCCATGGCCCTTGAGGCGGGGCTCAAGGCGGCGATCATCAATCCGAAGGATGCACGGATGATGGATGCCTACCGGGCGGCGGTCCTGCTGCTCGGCCAGGATCCGCATGCCGAAGAGTACATTGCGGTTTACGGCAAGCCGGAAGGCGGGGAGCTCAAAGTCCCGGTGACGGAGCGGTCGGTGCCCGGTGCCCCGTTGCCGGGTATCCGTGAACGCCTGGCCATGGCGGTGATTGCCGGTGAACGCGAGGGGATCGTGGCGCTGGTCGACGAGGCCATGGGCGCCGGGCTCGGGGCAATGGCCATCAGCAATGAAGGGCTGCTCCCCGGTCTCGAGGAAATTGGTCGGCGGTTCGGGGCCGGGCGTATCTTCCTGCCGCAGGTCATGCAATCGGCCGAGACCATGCAGGCTGCGTTCGCCTACCTGAAGACGGCCATGGCGGGAGAGACCGGCCCGAGTCTCGGGCGGATTCTGATGGCGACGGTCGAAGGGGATATCCATGATATCGGCAAGAATATCGTCTGCACCTTGCTTGAAAACCATGGGTTCGAGGTGATCGATCTCGGCAAGAACGTGCCGGCCGACCGGATTCTTGCCGCGGCTCTCGAGCACCGGGTCGATGCCGTCGGTCTTTCGGCGCTGATGACCACCACCATTCAGCAGATGGACCAGGTGCTCCAGCGCTTGCGCGCAGCGGGAGTCACAGTTTTTACCATGGTTGGCGGTGCGGTGGTGACCCAGGAGTATGCCGATCGGATCGGCGCCGATCTCTATGCCCGTGACGCTCTCGAGGCGGTGGCAAAGATCAAGAAACTACTCGGGTCCTGACCGGGGAGATGCTTGTCGCCGACGGCAAAACTGTGCTAGTAATCTGAGTCTGCCGGACATTTCCGTTTCGCCGGGGCGGGCAGGGCTGCCCGGTTGCGGTGCTGCAGGAGGGTTTTCTCCCCCGATAGGTTGCCTACATGGTTGTCGGTTTCAATCATAACTTTCCCTACCAAGGCGTGGTCTACCATGTCCAGACCGAAGATGGCGGTCGCAACAGCCCGACCATCGTCACCCTGCTCTACCGCGGCGGAACGATCCTTGCCTCGCGCAAAACCTCATATGCCGATATCACCCGCATCGACAACCTGGCGCAGGTCGTCGAGGAGTTGATGAAAGAGCAACACAAGGGGATGCTGCGCAGCCTGAAAAATGGCGAATTCGACGAGGCCATCGCCCGTTTCGGGAAAAGCGGGGGGCCGGGCCGGCTGTCGGTCTCCCCGGCACAGCCGCCGCCGGCAACCGCGGCGGACGCTCGCCCGTCTCCCCGGCCTGAGCCTGCCCCGACGATTGCACCCGCTGCCCCGCGGCAACCGGTTTTGTTGAAGGTCCCTGCGCCGCCGGCCGACCCGCCCCCGGCGCCCGCCCCCGCAACTGGAAAGTCGACCGCCGACGTTAAGGCCAACCTGGATGAAATCATCCTGTCCTACCTGCTCGGCCAGGAGAAGTAACCGGTGCCCGCGTCGGCCCGTTGTTCGCGCCAGCAAGGCACGGCACTGCTCACGGTGCTCTTCCTGGTGGTCCTGCTCGGCTTGACCGCAAGCCTGGCTGGACAAACGCTCAAGGCGTTGGTCCAGCGCGAACGCGAAGAGGAATTGCTCTGGCGCGGCCAGCAATACATGCAGGCCCTTGCCAGCTATTACAGGTTCAACAGCAGTGGACAGCGGTTGCCGGCCAGCCTGGAGGAACTGCTTCGCGACCCGCGCGCGCCCGGAGTGGTCAGGCATCTACGCCGCCTGTATGACGATCCGATGACCAGCCAGCCCTTTGAACCCATCATGGACCCGGCCAGCCGGGTCGTCGGCGTGCGGAGCACCAGTGCCCTTGCGCCCTTCCGCCAGGACAACTTTCCGGACGAACTGGAAAGCCTCAAGGGCAAGAGCCATTACGCAGAGTGGCAGTTCATCTTCACCCCACCCAAGAAAACCCAAGGGAAAGCGCCGGCCGGGACCAGGACTCCGCCCAACCAGACCCGCCCGGTTAACCCGGTGAATCCGGCGGAAGACGAGGGCTGAACCGTGTTTTTTCAGAGCCTGATCGGCAGGATCCTGGTCCTCTCCCTGTTGTTGTTCACGGTTGCCATCGGCGCCGTGACCCTGTTGCATATTCGTCGCGAGCACCAGAACATTACCCAGAGCAGCCTGGAGACAGCCGAACTGATGCTGTCGGTCATCGAACGCTCGATTGCGAGTTCGATGGCGAACGGCAACAGCCGCGAGGTTCAGACGATGCTGGAGACGATCGGCAGCGACCCGCACCTTGCCGGCGTGCGCATCTTCCACCCCGACGGCCGGGTGCTCAGGTCCTCCGACCCCAACGAAATCGGGCGGCGGATCAATCCGCATCACCTGAAAACCTTCCAGCGCGGCGTCAGCCATGATGTCCTGCTGGGATCCTTGGGTGAAACTCTCATCGTGCTCAAACCGATAAATTCCCGGGCGCAATGCACCCCGTGCCACGGCAGCGGCAACAAGGTGATCGGCATTCTCAATGTCGATTATTCGCTCGCAGCGCTCGAAACCCGCCTCTACAGTTCCTCAAAATTTTTCAGCATCTCGATGTTCCTGATGATCGGCCTGCTGACCGGCGGGATACTGCTGATTTTCCAACGCTTCGTGCGCCGTCCGCTGAAACTGCTCTCCGACAAGATGGCGCAGGTCGAGGAAGGCGATTTTGCCGTGCGCCTCAACCCGGGGCAGGACGACGAGGTCGGGCGGTTGGTGGACAGCTTCAACTCCATGGTCGATCGGTTGCACCAGGCCAAGCAGGAGTTGCAGACTTACCATTACCAGCAGATGGAACGTGCCGATCGTCTGGCCTCCGTCGGGGAGATGTCCGCCGGGATTGCTCATGAGATCAAGAATCCGCTGACCGCCATCAGCGGTGCCATTACCGTTCTGGCCAGCGATTTCCCGGAGGCTGATCCACGTCACGAGGTGGTTGCCAAGGTTCTCGAACAGATCAACCGCCTTGACAAGGCGGTCACCGACCTGCTCTATTTCGGCAAGCCGGGCAAGCCAGCTTTCGACTGGGCTGATGTCAACGCCCTGTTGAAACAGACCTTGTTCTTTGTCGCCCAGCACCCCGAGGCACGCAATGTACACCAGCTTCATGAACTGACCCGCAACCTGCCTCCCGTATGGGTTGACGAAAAACAGCTCCAGCAGGTATTTTTCAACGTGATCATCAACGCCATCCAGGCGATGAAGGATGGGGGGACGCTGCTGATCCAGACCGGGACAGAGGCAGTCGACGGCAAGGAAGTCGTAAGAATTCTGGTGGGTGACAGTGGTCCGGGGATTCCTCCGGAGGACCTGGAGAAGGTCTTTGCTCCGTTCTATACCACCAAGACCCAGGGAACCGGGCTGGGACTGGCCATCTGCCGGCAGCTTATGGAGCAGCAGGGCGGCACGATCCGGGTGGTAAGCCGGGTCGGCGAGGGGACGCGGGTCACCATCGATCTGCCGGTCGGCAAATTTGACGGTCCGCCTCCCCGGAACGAGGGATAACGTGCGCAGAGCCAAGATTCTGGTGGTAGACGACGAGCATCTGATCCGCTGGTCGCTGGAGCAGTCGCTCCGCAAGCAGGGCTACGAGGTGCAGACCGCGGCCTCCGGCGAGGAGGCACTCCGGTTGCTTCAGGAGGATCCTCCCGACGTGGTTCTGCTGGACATCCAGCTGCCCGGGCTGGACGGTCTCGAGGTGCTGACGCGCGCCAAGGAGCTGGATGAAGACCTGATCGTCATCATGGTCAGTGCGGTTGGCGTGCTGGAAACCGCGGTCAAGGCGATGCGCCTGGGAGCTTACGACTATATCAACAAGCCGTTCAACCTGGACGAATTGTCGATTATCGTGCGCAAGGCCCTGGAGACCGGCAGTCTGCGCAAGGAAGTCGCCCAGTTGCGGACCACGCAAACCAGCAAGTACGGCATCGACAAGATCATCTGCAAGAGCCGCTACATGCTTCAGGTCCTGGAGATGGTGCGCAAGATTGCCAAAAGCGACGCGAGTACCGTGCTGGTCCTGGGCGAAAGCGGTACCGGCAAGGAACTGATCGCCAGAGCCATCCATTTTGAAAGTGCCCGCCGAGATCATCCGTTCATGGCCATCAACTGCGCGGCGGTCCCGGCCACGCTGCTGGAAAGCGAGTTGCTCGGCTATGAGAAAGGCGCGTTCACCGACGCCAAGTCATTGAAGAAAGGGCTCTTTGAAACGGCCGACGGCGGCACGATCTTCCTCGACGAAATCGGTGATATGGAGATGGGGATGCAGGCCAAGTTGCTGCGTGTCCTTGAGGATCGGGCCTTTCGCCGGGTCGGGGGAACCAAGGAGATTCCGGTCGACGTCCGCATCATCTCAGCCACCAACCAGGATCTCCTCAGAAAGATCGAAGAGAAGAATTTCCGTAACGATCTTTACTACCGACTGCAGGTCATTCCCATCTTTCTCGCCCCGTTGCGGGAACGTCCCGAAGACATCATGCCGCTGGTGGAATTTTTCATCAAACATTTCAACCGCGAGTTTGGCAAGAACGTCCAGGGGGTCTCCAAGATGGCGCAGAAGTTCCTCGAGGAATACACCTGGCCGGGAAATGTGCGGGAACTGCGCAACATCATCGAGCGGGCCATGATCCTCGAAAACGAAGAGGTCCTGATGCTCGAACATCTGCCGCGGGAGCTGATTTCCCGCTCCGCCGACACCAGCGGTGGCAGTCCGCTCAACTTCCGGATTCCTCCCGAGGGGATCGATATCGAGGATGTCGAGCGGGAGTTGATTCGCCAGTCGCTGGAAATGGCCGAAGGGAACCAGTCGAAGGCCGCCAAGCGGCTCAACCTCGGGATCGATGCCTTCCGTTACCGGATGAAAAAGTTCGGGTTCCTCGAATGACCGCCCGTCGGTAATGGCTTTTTTCGCGTCCGTTCCGCAGGCAAGCCTCCCCCGGGGTGAGGAAAGCCAAGATGCGGGCGACTTTCCTCATGTCTGGCTGATGAGCGATGACCATGCCGCTATTGTCATACGATGACCGGGGGAGCGGTCCGGCTGTTGTCCTGATCCACGGTTTTCCCCTGTGCCGGCAGATGTGGCAGCCCCAGGTCAAGGCCCTGACCGCTGCCGGATTCCGGGTGATCGTTCCGGACCTCCCCGGATTTGGCGGTTCGGCGGCCCTGGCGGGAACGCCCACGATCGGCAGGTATGCCGATGCCGTCATCGGACTGCTCGATCATCTCGCCATCGAGACGGCAGTGGTCGGCGGGATGTCGATGGGTGGCTATGTGCTGCTTGACCTGGCGGCACGCCATCCCCACCGGCTCAAGGCGGGCATGTTCCTGGTGACCCGGGCGGCGGCCGACGATTCGGCAGGGAAGGTGCGCCGGGACGAATTGGCGGGCGCCGTGCGCAGCGGCGATCTCGGGGTCGTGCCGGAATCCTTTGAAAAACTGCTGTTCGCACCGTCCACCTTGCGGAACCGCCCCACGCTGATTGCCGCTGTCCGCCACTGGATGAATACGGCTGCGCCCGAAGGGGTTGTCGGTGGCTTGCTGGCCATGCGCGACCGCAGGGATTACCTTGAGGCGCTGCCGACCTTGCGCCTGCCGGCGCTGGTCGTCGGCGCCGCCGAGGATGCCGCAATCCCGCCGGCTCATGCCGAGGCTCTGGCTGCCGGCCTGCCCGATGCCAGGCTCCGTATCATCCCTGCCGCCGGCCACATGGCCAACCTCGAGCAGCCTGCGGCATTCAACCAGGCGCTTCTCGACTTTCTCGACGCAATCGCCTGACGCGCTGCGGGCCACGGCTTTTCCCCGACCCGCCCCGGGAGGTCGGCGCGGCGCGCCCCCTCCCCGGGCTACGGGTTCAAGGCCTCGATGATCGCCCGGCAGAAGGCCGGCAGATCGGAAGGAACCCGTGAGGTGATCAGGTTGCCGTCACGGACCACCTCGGCATCGAAATAGATGCCGCCGGCATTCTCCAGGTCATCGCGGATGGCGAAGAAGCCGGTGACTCTGCGGCCGGCAATGCAACGCGCCGAGCAGAGCAGCCAGCCACCGTGACAGATGGCGGCGACGATCCTGCCGGCCGCCACCGCATCCTTGACCAGGCCGACCATCGGTGCGTGGCGGCGCATGTGGTCGGGAGCATACCCTCCCGGAATGATGACTGCATCGAAGCCGGCTCCTTGCACCTGGTCGGCCTGCAGGGTCACGTTGACCGGGTAGCCGTGCTTCGAGGGGTAACTCGCCTTGCCGGCGCCGATGATCTCCACCTGTGCCCCCGCCTCGCGAAAACGCAATACCGGGTACCAAAGCTCCAGATCCTCATACTGCTGTTCCGCCAATACCGCTACCGTCTTGCCGAGCAGTTCCATGACAACCTCCCCTGGTTGGCTGCTGCCTAGTCCGAATAACGTTGCAGATATTCCTTGAGCCTGACTTTGCGCCGGGTGTTTTCGGAACTCATGTAGCGAACCGTACCGAAGACCGGCCGGGGTGGGCCCCAGGGACGATCGAAGCGTCCGAGACACCAGAGCATCCCCGAGTAGGAATTCGGGTCACGACCATCGAGGGCTAAGCGGTCATTCAACTCGGTCATCACCTCGAGGGCGGCCTGCGGTGTCGGTGACCATTCGAGAATTCTTCTTTCCCCAGAGCATGCGCAGGTAATTGTGGATGGTCCCCTCGCGCAGCAGCTGGCGCTGCGCGGCATTCCACAACGGGTCGTGGGTGCGGGCGGCTCGCAATTCGTCGCGCGTGTAGCAATAGCGTCGCGGATCGTGCTCATGCGCTTGCAGCGTACGTCGTGCCCACTCCGGGAGGCTGGTCATGGATGCGTAATCTTGCCGGCAGGCACAAACGTTATAACCCAGTTCGCGCCAGGTGATGAGCTGGTCGAGAAAGGCTTCGGCGCTGTCGCTCATCCCCCACCAGCCGGCGCGGCGCCCGTTGGCTGGCGGCGTCAGGTCCTGGGGCGCCCAGCGCTCCCGCGCGGCGACCGCCTGGAAGACTTCGTGGCTGCCGATGTGCCCGTAATGGAGATAGGGAGAAAGGCCACTGGTCACATCGGCATCGGGATGATTACGCTCGTCGCCATATCGGGACAGCTGGCCGGCAACGAAATTGACGAGCCGCGTCTGTGCGGCGTCCTGCCCCCCGGTTACCCCGGCGGCCGGGATGGCATGGTCGATCGGCAGCGACGCCAGTTTTCCTTCGAGAGCGACCGGTTGAAAAACGTCGACAGCCGGCCAGCGCTGGCTGATCGCCGTCGGCAGCGGCGCGGGCGGGATCAATGGCAGGCCGGCCAGGGGGTCGGCGGATGGCGGCTCTGCCAGATGCTCCGGCAGCTCTTTTTGCAGGAAGCGCCGGAAGGCATAAGCCGTGCTGAACGATCGTCCGGCGGCCCGTAGCGGCAACAGGCCGTTGCCGTCGACCGCCATCAGCCGGACCGGCAGTTGCGCCCCGGCTGCGGTAACCATCCGCGGCAGGAAAAATGCCGGGAAATCGTCGGTGACCACCAGGCAGGCATGGGTGGCCAGGGCGGCGAGCAGCCCCTTGCCGGCCCCGCGCTCCGGCTCGAGGTAGGGGTAGTAGCCGACCGGCCGGTTTTGCAGTGCGCCGGCATTGGCCGCCATGCCGTCGAGCACAAACCGGTGCAGGCGATCCGAGGCATAGGGATAGTCACAGCGCAGCGCTTCGAGAATCACCAGGGACCTGCCCAGGCGCGCTGCCTCGCGGGCGGCATGCTGCAGGGCAAAGTTGCTACGGGTACGCCTTGCAGCGATCATCCAGTAGAGAACGAATTCACCGTCGGGCCGAATTGGCCGGCCGTTGACATCGCGCAGTCGCACGCTCGAGATCGGGATCATGCAATCGGAAAGCCCCTGGAGCAAGGGAACCGCGAGCCGTAACGGGGAGTGTCCGTACGCCTCCCGCCAGTACACCGAAAAATATCCGGCAAAGTTTGTTAAACTATAGCAGACGAATCCCCTGCTGCGTTATCCGGCGGGCAAAACAGCACAGGCGACCGGGAGAAGTTGTTGACATGGGCGAGAAGGTCCGTATCGGGATCAGCAGCTGCCTGCTCGGCGCGATGGTCCGCTATGATGGCGGGCACCAGCTCGATCGCTATCTGCGCGACACCCTGGGGAGGTATTTCGAGTACGTCCCGGTCTGTCCCGAAGTGGAGCTGGGATTGCCGACTCCGCGACAAACTCTGCGCCTGATAGAGGGCGCTGACGGCCCTCGCCTAGTGTTTTCCCGCTCCGGCGAAGACCTTACCGAGCGGATGCAGTCGTGGGCGGACCAGCGGGTGCGGGAACTGGAGCAGGAGCAGCTCTGCGGCTTCATCTTCAAGGCCAAATCACCTTCCAGCGGGATGGAGCGGGTCAAGCTCTACGACCGTAACGGGGTACCCGCCAAAAAAGGAGTGGGGCTGTTTGCCCGCACGTTCATGGCGCATTTTCCGCTGTTGCCGGTCGAGGAAGACGGGCGGTTGCACGACCCGCATCTGCGCGAGAACTTCATCGAAGCGGTCTTCGTCTTCAGGCGCTGGCGCGACCTGCTGAGCGAGGGGGTAACGGCCGCGGCCCTCGTCGATTTCCATGCCACGCACAAACTGCTCCTGCTCAGCCATAGCCCGGAACTCTATCGGCAGATGGGGCGATTGGTGGCTCAGGCCGGCCGGCAGCCGATCGCCGCAACCTGCGCGACTTATCAGGCGCAGCTGATGAAAGCCATGCGGATGCAGACCTCGCTGCGCAAACACGTAAATGTTCTGCATCACCTGCTCGGCTACTTTAAAAAGCAGTTGGCCAGTGACGAAAAACAGGAAGTTCTGGAACTGGTCGAGCACTATCGTCACGGCAGCGTCCCGTTGATCGTCCCCCTCACGCTGGTCAACCATTACGTGCGCAAGTACCATGAGCCATACCTCGCACGGCAGCACTATCTTCACCCCCACCCGGTCGAACTGCAGTTGCGCAACCACAGCTGACCTGAAGCCGTCCGTGCGCAAGCAGGCCGTGGCCCTCTGCCCGGAGCGGGACGCGGCGGTCCCCGGACCCGATTGCCAGTTGACAGCAACTCCGCCCCGCGAGTATCTTTGCGCGTTGAAATTTCTTACTCTGAAAGGACTGGTCATGAAGAAAACCATGCATGTGATTGGCGCGACCTTCCTGCTGGTGGCGATTGCCGCCGGCTGCACCGCTGAGGACGCCGTCAAGCTGGAAGATTCGAAGCAGCGGGTCAGCTACACCATCGGGCTCGACATCGGGAAAGATTTCGTCAAGCAGGAAGTCGAGATCGATACCGCCGCCCTGCTGGCCGGCGTCAAGGATGCCCTGGAAGGGAAAACCCCGCGCCTTACCGAAGAGCAGATGCAGGCCGAGATCAAGTCTTTCCGCGAAACGCGGATGGCCAAGCAGGAAGCCAAGCAGCAAGCGCTCGCCGCGAAGAACAAGGCGGACGGCGAGGCCTTCCTCGCCAAGAATGCCAAGGAACCTGGCGTGGTGGTGCGTGAAAGCGGCCTCCAGTACAAGGTTCTTCAGGAAGGGGCCGGGCCGATGCCGAAAGTGGACAGCGTCGTCAGCGTGCACTATCGCGGCAGCCTGGTCGACGGCACCGAGTTCGACAGCTCTTACCAGCGCAACGAGCCGCTGGTGCTGCCGGTCGGCGGGGTGATTCCCGGCTGGACCGAGGCCCTGCAATTGATGAAGGAAGGCTCGAAGTGGCAACTGTTCATCCCGGCAGCTCTGGCCTATGGTGAAACGGGAGCGCCGCCGGTCATCGGTCCCAATGCGGTGCTGATCTTCGAAGTCGAGCTGATCTCCGCCGCGGGCAAGAAGCCGGCCCCGGCCGGGAAAAAATAGCCGGATGTCCGCTGAGAACAGGCGCACAGCGCAATCCGGCGACCGGGTTCGGGTTACCTATGTCGGCCGCCATGCCGACGGTACGGTGTTCGACAGCTCGGAAGGGCATGAGCCGCTGGAATTCACGGTCGGTGCCGGTGAAGTGATCGCCGGCTTCGATGAAGCAGTCATGGGTTTGTCGCCGGGAGAACAGCGCACGGTGGAGATTCTACCGGAGCACGGGTACGGTCTGCATCTTCCGGAGATGGTGGCTGAAGTCGAACGCCGCATGATTCCCGACGATCATCTGCTGGCGATCGGCAATTTTCTCGAAATCAAGGCAGCCAATGGCGCCGCCTTTGAGGCACAGGTCGTGGCTCTTGGCGATACGACCGTGCATCTTGATGCCAACCACCCGCTGGCCGGCAAGGTGTTGCATTTCGACGTGCGCCTCCTCGAATTTGTCTGAACTGCCGGTGAAGAAACGCAACGGGCCGCCATGATGGCGGCCCGTTGCGTTTCTGGCCTGCTCGGAATTGGCCGGCGTCCGGCCGCACCGTCGTGGAGCCTAGTCCGTGAGCTGACCAGCGCTATAGTCCGGCCCCGCAAAATTTGCAGAACAGGGCGTCGGGATCGTGCCCTTCGCCGGAACATTCGCGACAGGCCTGGGTTGTGACCTGCGGCTTGAGGCGGGTCATCTCCGCGGTGACAATCCCGGTCGGCACGGCGATGATGCTGTAGCCGAGGATCATGATCATCGAGGCAAGAAATCTGCCCCGCAACGGTGTTAGGCGAGATGTCGCCGTAACCGACCGTGGTCAGGGTGACAATCGCCCAGTAGATGCTGGTCGGGATACTGGTAAAGCCGTTTTCGCCCCCTTCAATCAGGTACATGACCGAGCCGAGGATCACCACCAGGGTCAGGACCGTGTAGAGGAAGATGGCGATCTTGCGGCGACTGGCCTTGAGTGACCGCACCAGGCTGTCTGCTTCGCTGATATAGGGACCCAGCTTCATGATGCGGAAGATCCGCAGGACCCTGAGGATGCGGACTGCCAGCAGGTAGCGGCTGCCGGGGAGCAGCAGGCTGAGGTAGGTCGGCAAGATGCTGAGCAGGTCGATGACGCCGAAAAAACTGGTGGCATACTTGAGCGGCCGCCCGATACAGACCAGGCGCAACAGGTATTCAATGGTAAAAAGGATGGTGAAGAACCATTCCGCGGCAAGCAGCCAATGACCGTAGGCCTCCTGGACCGCGACGATGCTGTCCAGCATCACAGCGACGACGCTGAGCAGGATCGTAACGATCAAGGCCAGATCGAAAAAGCGCCCGGCCGGTGTATCCGCCTCGAAGATGATCTCGTGAAGGCGTACCCGCCAAGCCGCAGGCAATGACCCTTCCTGTGGAGCAGGGGCCAGAAATCGCCCGCGCCGAAGATCTTTCATGGCAACCTGCTGGATAGCGGAAGGCGGCTTCTGCCGCACGGTGAATCTGTGAACACGGCCGGCCAGCCGGTCTGCGGTTCCAGGGGAGTCGTGCCGCCGATCACGGCCCGGGGCTCTGCTCGCCGGTTTCGCGGGCCAGCCAGGCAATCGCTGCTTCCAGGTCGCACTTGCGGGCCAGCTTGACCAGGCCGACCACATCGCCGCGGGCGTTGCAGCGGAAGCATTCGAAATGCCCCTCGCCGATCGCCAGCTCCGGCGTGCCGGTGCACAGGGGCTGACAGCCAGGGCAATAAAAATGATGACCTTTTCCGGTCAGGCCGAGGTCGATGGCAATCTTGCGAACAGTCGGCCAGTCCCTGATGCGCTGGTCCCACACGTGACGCAGGTCGGTCATACCTGGAACAATCTCCTTGCGACTATTTTAATAAACTTAACCTGCGGTCGGCCAATGTCAACCGATTGAATTGCCGGTTGCTGCACCTGGTGCATGGCGAACTCCCGCTGATACCGCCGGCGCAAAAAAAGCGGGGACGAGCCGTCGGCTCGTCCCCGCCTCGGTTTGCCCGGTGCAATCTAGCTGTTGGCCAGCCAGAGCCCGTGCAAGTTGCAGTACTCGCGCGCCGTAACCTGCTTGGCGACTACCGGGAAGGTGGCCTCAGGGGCCTGGCCGGGCTGCAACTGCTGGCGGTAGACCTTGCCGTCGGCGAGCAGTTCGACCCACTCGATGAAGTGGGCGGCTTCCATCGGATGCGGCACGCTGCCGATCTTGACCGTGATGCTTGCGGCACCGATCTCGATCACCGGCACATGCTTCTCCTTGGAGGCGTCCACGGTGTTCTCGACCAGCAGGACCATCTTCTCGTTGCAGCAGACCAGGGCTCCGGCTCCGCCATGCACCACTTCGACGATGTTGCCGCACAGGTTGCACTTGTAGACTTCGTTGAGCTTTGGCATCGGTTCTCTCCTTGCGGGTTAGTAGTTTTCTGCCAGCAGTTCGAAGTGGGCGCGGGGGTGTGCGCAAGCGGCACAGGTTTCCGGCGCCTCGGTACCCTCGTGCAGCCAGCCGCAGTTCCGGCAGCGCCAGACCACGGCCTGGGGACGCTTGAAGACCTGCTCGTTTTCGATGTTCGTGAGCAGAGCCCGATAGCGTTTTTCGTGGTGGCGTTCGGCGACGGCGATCGCCTCGAAAACCCTGGCAATTTCCGGAAATCCCTCGCGGCGCGCAGTCCCCGCGAAGTCAGGGTACATGCTGGTGCATTCATGCTGTTCGCCGTTGGCCGCCTCGCGCAGGTTGGCAGCGGTGGTGCCGATGACCCCGGCCGGGAAACTGGCGGTGATTTCGACCTCGCCCCCCTGGAGCATCTTGAACAGCCGCTTGGCGTGCTCGCGCTCCTGGTCGGCGGTTTCCTCGAAGATCGCGGCAATCTGCTTGTAGCCTTCCTTGTCGGCCTGCTTGGCGAAGTAGCTGTAGCGGTTGCGGGCCTGGCTCTCTCCGGCGAAGGCCGCCAGAATGTTCTTCTCGGTCTGGGTTCCCCTGATGGACATGGACGCTCCTTTCGTATCGATAAAAAGCCAAGAAATTCTAGCACACCATGTCTGGTGTGCAACGATGACAAGATCCGTAATAAATGGACATGAAAAAACGGGGTCTTCCGACCGGAGGACCCCGCGTGACGATCAACCTCAGGAACGCATTACTTCTTGTGGCAGTCCCCGCACTTGGTCGGGGCATTCTTGGCTTTGTGGCAGTCCTTGCAAACCGCACCGTGAGCCGCATCTTTGGTCACTTCGATTTTGGCCGGGGTGCCCTGGTGGCAAGCGTCGCACTTCATTTTGTCGCTGTGGGCCTTGTGGTTGAAGGTAACTTTCCCCTGCTTGTTCTCGTAGGTCACCGTGTCGGCGGCAATGGCGAGGGTGGCACTGGTGGCGAAAGCCAGAAGCATCAGAACGATCATCAGTTTTTTCATGTTTCTCTCCTTTTAGTTAGTGAAGATTGATGAAGTGGAGGTAATTCTGACCAAGAGCCCCGGGGTCTGTCAAGAAAAATCTTGGTAGGTCGATGGGGAAGTGCTAATCTTTAAAAGTTGAGACTTGCACGGCAAGTGCACGACCTGATCAAGAGAGGACCCTCCTTATGAAGCTTCTGGTCGTTGGTTTTATCGCCCTGTTGATGACAGGATGTGCCGCGCGCTGGGAGCACGCCGAAAAGCGGCAAAGCGACTTCTTCGTCGACGATCGCGACTGTCAGGTCATTGCCGGCGGGGCTTCCCGGGGGGTTGAGCCCGGGACGGAACGCACCAGTTACGAAAGCTGCATGTGGGAGCGTGGCTGGCGCAAAAAACGGACGATCTGGTTTTTCGATCCGGTCGAGCGTTAGCGTACGAACGGTTGCTAAATGAACGCGGGGCCGGCGGATCTTCCGCCGGCCCCGCGTTCATTCCGAGTGGTTGACATCTCGCCGGGAATGGCGAACATATAGACAGCCGGGATCTCGACAATCCTCGGGCAGGACGATTTTTCAGGAGGCAGAAAGATGGCCGGTTCTCCACAGGAAGCCAACCCGTTGCGTTATACCCGCAAAACCAACCGGCATTGGCTGCGAACCCAGATGAACCCGTATTTTTTTGTGGCCATGAGGGATGAGTTTCAGGCGCTGGCCATTCTGGAGCGGGAACTCGCTACCCTGCAACTCAACCGGCGGCTGATCCTGGCGGATCGACCCGAGGCGCTGATCCTTGCGACCGCCAGTTCGCCGGGTTCTCTTTACGAAACCCTGACCCTGCGCAACATCGCCGAACGGGAGATATCCTATGCGATGTTCGCTCATTCCGGCCAGGCGCTCCCGGGCCGCGAGCAGACGTTGGAAATCCAGCGTTTCGAATTCGATCGCAAGAGCGATGAGGCGATCTCCACCAATTACGACGTCGAGGTCCCGACCGTGGTCCGCCGGCGGGTGGCAAGGGCGGTCCGCGAGTATTTCCCCGGCTTCGAGCGGCACAAGTTCGAGCCCCTGTTGACCATTCTCTGGCTCAACAACGAAAGCTACATCCGGGTTTCCCCGCCCCGGCGCGTGGCCCAGGCGCTTTACCTGCTCAGCGAGGCACAGCGGCGCGGTGGCCTGTTCCTTGATCTCGAGACCTTGGCCGACGGTTCCGGTCAGACCCGGGTCAGCTTCGCCGTCGGCAACCCGCCGCAGAAGGATTTCCTGCAGCAGGTCATGGAGGTGTTCCATCGTCTCGGCCTCGGCGTCAGCCGGGCCTACTGCCTGACCATCAGCACCGGCATCCACCCCTACTTCCTGGCCAGCTATCTACGTGCGTCCGCGCTCCGGGGAGGAACTTGATGCGGGTTCCCCGTTATTCCGGAAGTTGCGCGAAGAACTGGGGACCACCCAGATCCTTGCCGCCGGTTCGCAGGCGTACCGCGAGTTCGTCATCCCCCGCGTGATGAGCGGTGCCGAGGCTTCCCTGGTCAACGCCTTCATCGCGTTCTGTCATACCACCCTGGCGCACAGCCAGCCTGACCGCTACGATCTTGAAGAGGTGCGGGCCGCGTTCCATGCCAACCCGCAGATCGCCCTGCAACTGGTGGAACTGTTTCGCTGCCGCTTCGAGCCGGAGCGGGCAGTGCGTGAAGCCGACTACCAAGCGGCGCTGTCCGCGGCGACCGCGGCCGTGACCAACTACAATACCGGTCGCCGCCATCTCGACGAAATCCGCCGCAACATCTTCCGCTGCTGCCTGCTGATGATTCGCCATACCCTGAAAACCAATGCCTTTGTCTTTGAAAAGCAGGCCTTCGCCTTTCGTCTCGATCCCGCCTATCTCGGCGAACTGGGGGCGGAATTTACCGCCGACCTGCCGCCTGCGCTGCCGTTTCGCATCACCTTCTTCTTCAGCCGGGCCGGCTTCGGCTACCATATCGGCTTTTCCGATATCGCCCGCGGTGGCTGGCGCACGGTCATTGCCCGCAGCCAGGACGATCTGGTCACCAACGCCAACACCCTGTTCCGGGAAAATTTTGTCCTGGCCCATACCCAGCATGCCAAGAACAAGGACATCTATGAGGGCGGCTCCAAAATGGTGGTGCTGCTCGACGCCACCGACCTGCGGCGAGGACAGGATGCCGCCGACGACCAGGCCATCGAGACCATCCGTCTCTACAAGCTGCAGTACGGGATCGCCAGCGCCTTCCTCGACATCTTTGTGACCGGGGACGGGGTGGCCAGACACCCGGCCGTCGTCGACTATTATCGCGAGGACGAGATGATCGAACTCGGCCCGGACGAAAACATGCATGACATCATGATCGAGGAGATCGCCCAACTGGCGCGGCGGCGCAGCTATCTGCTCGGCGCCGGGATCATGTCGAGCAAGCAGGTGGGGATCAACCACAAAGAGTATGGGGTGACATCCACCGGCGTGGTGACCTTCGCGGAGATCGTCATGCAGGAGCTGGGGGTCGACCTGCGCCGCGAAACGTTTCGCGTCAAGCTGACCGGCGGACCGAACGGCGACGTGGCCGGCAACGCCATGCGACTGTTGCTCGAGCGCGCGCCCGGGGTACAGTTCGTGCTGATTCTCGACGGCACCGCGGCGCTGGTTGACGCGGCCGGCGCCGACCATGAGGAATTGCGGCGAATCCTGCTCAAGCAGGACCTGGCGAGCTTCGACCCGCAGGCGCTGCACCCGGGCGGCATGCTGCTCTATCGCAGCGGCCGGCGCAAGGAAGGGTTGCGCGACCTCTACCGGCGAGTGACGTGCACCGAGGCGGGGTCTTTGCAGGAGGAGTGGGTGTCCAGCGACGAATTCTGCCCGGGAATATGCCGAGTTGGTCTTCACCGTGCCGGCCGATCTGTTCATCCCCGCCGGCGGCCGCCCGGAAACCATCGACCGGGACAACTGCGAGCGGTTCCTGCTCCCGGACGGTACGCCATCGGCGCGTGTCATCGTCGAAGGGGCCAATTCGTTCCTGACTCCGGAGGCACGCAACGAATTGCAACGGCGGGGCGTACTGATCATGCGCGATGCTTCGGCCAACAAGTGCGGGGTAATCTCATCCTCCTACGAGATCATTGCCAACCTGCTGCTGTCGGACCAGGAGTTCCTGGCGCACAAGGAGCGCTATGTCAGCGATGTCCTGGCTATTCTGGAAAAGCGTGCCGGAGACGAGGCCAGGCTGATCCTTCGACGCCACCACGACAAGCCCGGGTTGCTCTGCACCGAGATCTCCGATGCTTTGAGCAGCGAGATCAATGCTCACTATGCGCGCCTGTTCCGCTATTTTCAGAGCCGGCCCGAACTCCCCTTGCAGGAGCCCTATCGCCGGGCTCTGCTGGCACACCTCCCCGCCATGCTGCGCGAAGAGCCACGCTTGCGCCGGCGCGTCTCGCGCCTGCTGCCAAAATACCGGGCGGCGATCCTGGCGGCGGAGATCGGCTCCTCGATGGTCTATCGCGGCGACCGCGAAGCCGACTTCGAGGACGCCGTGCGCCTGCATGTGCAGAGACACTTCCCCGTGGCGTAAGCCAGCCACTCTTGCACCGCATCAAACAGGCCGCCCGTCGGCAACCCGCCGGCGGACGGCCGGTTTCTAGGCGGGCTGGCTCCTGATCCAGGCTGTGGCGACCACGGCCGCCAGGATGAATACCCGCAGACCGATGGCCAGCCAGTAGCGTCGCGGCTGCGCTTTCAGGGTAATCCGGCCGAAACCGATCAGCCAGGTCTCTTTTCGGGAAAGATCCTTGGCAAGCCCCCAGGCGATCAGGATGGTGACCAACAGGTAAAGCCAGATCATGGCGCGGGGAACCTCCGGGTGTACCGGGTCAGCCGGTCTGGCCGGCCAGGTAAAGTTGGATTCCCATCTGCTCGATCTGGTCCTGCTGCTCCTCGAGCCAGTCGATATGTTCTTCCTCCTCCTTGAGGATCGCTTCAAGGAGGGTTTTGGAGTTATTGTCGCCGACCTCCGCCGCCAGCTTGATGGTGTCATTGTACTTCTTGATGGCGTCGGCTTCGGCATGCCAGTCTTTCTTGTGCATCTCCTCGACCTTCTTGCCGATGGTGATCGGACCGAGCTTGGAGACGATCGGCTTCCCCTCGAGGAACAGGATTCGCTCGATCAGCTTCTCGGCGTGCTTCATCTCCTGGATGGAACGTTTCTTGATTGCCTCGGACAACGTGGCGTAACCCCAGTTTTCGCACATTTCCGCATGCACGAAATACTGGTTGATGGCTCCGAGTTCCTCGCTCAGGCGCGCATTCAATTCCGCAATCAGCTTGTCGTTGCCTTTCATGCCGTGACCTCCCGGGGTAGGTTGGAGCGCCGGCTCTCCCGCAGCATGCGTCGCCCGCGCAGGTTTAAGACTAACACCCCGCCGACAGCTTTCAACCGGCCCGGAATCATTCGGGGTGGCGGCTGCTGCCGCAGCCGGGCAGTTGGCCGGGGATCATGCGGAATCCCGATCGGCCAACTGCCCGGGAGCCTGCAGGAGCCGCTGCACTTCCCGGAGGAATTCGGCGGCATCGACACCGTCGACCAGTCGGTGGTCCGCCGACAGGGTGAGCGCCAGCAGCCGGCCGGCCACCGGTTTGCCGTCCTCGATCACCGCGGCATCCCGCACCGACCCTGCCGCCAGGACCGCCGCCATCGGCGGCAGGATCAGGGCCACAAAGGAATGCACGTCGTACATCCCCAGGTTGGAGACGGCAAAGGTGCCGCCGCTCAGCTCGGTGTCGTTGAGTTGGCCGTGGCGGGCGCGCTCGATCAGCCGTGCCGTGCGTTGCGCCAGCTCCGCCAGCGGCAGCGCCGCGCTGTCGCGCAGTACCGGCACCAGCAGGCCATCGTCACGACGCACCACGATGCCGATGTTGATGTCGGGGTGAAGCACGATCGCCTGGTCCCGGAGGGAGGCGTTCAATTGCGGGAATTTGCCGAGGGCCAGGGCGGTGGCCTTGACCAGCAAGGCAGTCATGGAGACCTTGTCACCGGCATCTTGCAGCTTGGCCCTGAGCTGCTCGGCGGCGTCCATGCGCACCTCGGTGGTGACCGAGAAGTGCGGGATGGTCCGCCACGATTCGCTGACCGTCCGGGCGATGGCCGCGCGCATCCGCGTCAGCGGTTGTGCAGCGGGTGCCGGTCCGGGTTTCTCCCCGCTCGGCGCAGCCGTCTGTGGGGCCTCTTCACGAATCGTTGCTGACTCCTT
Organism: uncultured delta proteobacterium; assembly: GCA_963749425.1. Lineage (GTDB taxonomy): Bacteria > Desulfobacterota > Desulfuromonadia > Desulfuromonadales > BM103 > VAUL01. The sequence goes on along the minus strand of CAVVMK010000009.1, from coordinate 8,843 downwards.
GGGACGAGTCCCCTCGAGATCCTCGAGCAGCACCCTCCCTTCCGGCCCACTGCCACTTACGGTGGCCAGGTCGATGCCGAGCTCTTGGGCGCGGCGCCGGACGATCGGGGCCGCGCGGATCTCGTCGGCGGGTCCGGCTTCTGCTCCGGGCGCGGGCTTGGTCTTCGGTTCCGGTTCCGGTTCCGGTTCGGGTTCGGGTTCGGGTTCGGGCTCGGGCTCGGGCTCGGCTCGGGACTGGGGTGCGGGTTCCGGTTCGGGCTCGGCTCGGGACTGGGCTGCGGGTGCCGCAGCTTCTCCCGCCGCGCCGATCAGGCCGATCACCGTGCCGACCGGCACACTTGTTCCGGCTTCAACGCGGATTTCCAGCAGCACGCCGCTGGCAAAGGCCTCCAGTTCCATGGTGGCCTTGTCGGTCTCCACCTCGGCGATCACTTCGCCGCGCTCCACCTTGGCACCGACGGCCTTGCGCCAGGCGACCACCGTCCCCTCGGTCATGGTGTCGGAGAGCTTGGGCATGGTGACTTCTTTCATCACGGCTCCTTCGGCAGACTGCTAGAATTTGGCGGTCATTGCCGCGCGCACCGCATCGGCGATCGATCTCACCTGGTCGGGATGCAGAGCTTTTCGATCTTCGCGGGAATAGGGCATCGGCACATCCAGCCCGGCCACGCGCTTGACCGGGGCCAACAGGGCAGTCGAAGCACGCTCTCGTGGATGCGGTGGGCCAGGTCGCCGCCGAGACCGCTGCTCCGCCAGCACTCCTCGACCACCACCGCGCGGCCGGTCTTGCGGGCCGAGGCCATGAAGCGTTTCGCGTGTCCAGTGGGTTGAGGGTGCGCAGGTCGATCACCTCGCAGGAGATCCCCTCCTTCTCCAGGTCGGCGGCGGCCTGCAGGGCCAGGACCGTCATGCGGGCGTAGGCGACGATGGTCACGTCGCTGCCCTCGCGCATGACCTTGGCCTGGCCGAACGGCACCAGGAATTCCGGATCGTCCGGCACCTCCCCCTTGCTGTTGTAGAGCAGTTCGTGTTCGAGGAAGATCACCGGGTTGTTGTCGCGGATGGCGCTCTTCAGCAGCCCCTTGGCGTCGGCCGGCGTGGCCGGGTAGGCGACTTGCATGCCGGGGCAGTGCATGAAATAGCTCTCCAGCGATCTGGGAGTGCTGGGCGGCCAGCTGGCTGCCGCCGCCGCCCGGCATGCGCACCACCATCGGCAGGGACGTCTGGCCGCCGAACATGTAGCGGATCTTGGCCATGTGGTTGACGATCTGGTCCATGGCCAGCAGCGCGAAGTTGACCGTCATCAGTTCGGCCACCGGCCGCAAGCCCCCCATGGCCGCGCCGATCGGCCACGCCGACGATGGTGTTCTCGGAGATCGGCGTGTCCCTGACCCGCTCCTCGCCGAATTCGGCCAGCAGGCCGCGGGTCACCTTGAACGAGCCTTCGTACAGGGCGACATCCTCCCCCCAGACCACCACCGACGGGATCACGGCGCATCTCTTCCTTCAGGGCCAGATTCAGGGCATCGCGATAGGTCATCTCAGACATAGATATCCTCCCAGATCGCCGCCGTCCTCCGGCCAGGGCGACTCCTCGGCGAACTTGACCGCCTCCTCCACGCTTGCCGAGCAACGGCCTGCGGATTGCCGTCCAGCTCGGCTTCACGTGGCGATCCCTTCCTCGAGCAGGCGGCTTGGCAAAGTTGGGAAGCGGGTCGCGGGCCTTCCAGACTTCATGTTCGGCTGCAGAGCGGTACTTGGCCGGGTCGGCCATGGAGTGGCCGCGGAAGCGGTAGGTGACGGCCTCGATGAAGTAGGGCCGGCCGCTTTCCCGCACCTTTTCGGCGGCATATTTGACCGCCTTGTAGACGGCGATCACGTCCATGCCGTCCACCTTTTCCGAGGGGATGTCGTAGCCGCAGGTGCGCTTGTGGATGCGAGGCGAGTGCCGAGGAGCGGTGCACCTCGGTGCCGATGCCGTAGAAGTTGTTCTCGCAGATGAACAGCACCGGCAGCTCCCACAGCTGCGCCCAGTTGAGCGATTCGTGGAAGGTCCCCTGGTTGACCGCACCGTCGCCGAAGAAACAGGCGGTGATGCGGTCCTCCCGGCGATATTTGGCAGCTGAAGGCCAGGCCGACGGCGATCGGGAACTGGCCGCCGACGATGGCGTAGCCACCCATGAAGTTGAGCTGCGGGATCGAAGAGGTGCATCGATCCGCCCTTGCCCTTGCAGATGCCGGTGGCCTTGCCGAACAGTTCGGCCATCACCCGCCTCGGTTCGGCACCGCGCACGATGGCCTGGGCATGTTCGCGATAGGCGGAGAGGATGTAGTCATCCTTGTGCAGACCGGCCGTGGCGCCCACCGCCACCGCCTCCTGGCCGCTGTACAGGTGGAGGAAGCCGGTGATGTGCCCTTTGGTGTACTGCTCGGCGCAGGCCTCCTCGAACTCCCGGGAGAGGACCATCTGCTCGTAGAGACGGAGCAACTCCTGGTCGGGCAGAATCGCCCTGAGTTTGGTTTCCATGTCGTGGTCGCCTCGTGCGTTGGAATGGAAAGATGAATCTCTTTTTTCAGTCTACCAGAGATTCGGCAATTCTCATGAGCACGGCATGGCCCACTGCCGGCCCGAAGCCTACGGCGAGGTGCGCCAGGGGCCGGACGGCGACAGGTGCGGGTTGCGGTCAGGCGAGGATGTTTCCGGAGAGACCCCGGGCGCGGTGGGCAGTCTAGCGCCGTCCGCCGGACAGGCAGGCGTTGTGGCGGACCAGGTCACGGGCCAGCTGGTCGGCTTCGATGGGGGTCAACAGGCCGCGGTCGATAAAGTGCTGGCCGAGACGTTGCTGGCGGGTGCGCTGGTGATGGAGCAGGGCCTCGACCTGCAGCGGGGTCAGAGCAGGCCGAGTTCCACGGCCCGGCGGCCGAAGCGTCCCATGGTGCCGCGGTGACCGAGAATCCTGCGAACCTTGGCCTCGTTGAGCCAGCCCCATTGGCAGGCGATGGCGCCGATCGAGGGACGCTGGCGACGCTGCCAGACCAGGGCCTCGATCAGGTCACGGTAGCTCGATCTTTCCGCGATAGTAGGCATACAGGCCGAACTCCATCGGCAGCGGCGGGAGTTCCTGCGCGGTTCCGGCGCGGCGGCGTGGCGCCGGCGGCCGAGGGTTCGGCCGTGACCTGGCGCGGTGGCGCGCGGCCGCTGGTGGCGCCGGGCCAAGAAGGTATTGGCGAGCAGGTGGTAGGCCTGGTGAATTTCCCGAAAGCGTTCGGTCTGCCGGGCCCGCACCTCCGGCGCGGCGCGCTGCTGAAGGCGATCCGGATGGTGCTGCTTGGCCTGGGTCCGGAAAGCCGATTTTGCCCCGCTCGGCTGCAGGTAGCCGAGAAATTCCGGGCCGAGACTGACCTCGTCGCCGAACAGGAGTCCGACAGGCATCGAGCATGGCGGTTTGCGAAATGGAAGTTCATGGCGGTACCGGTCGAGCCGGCAGTCTGCTGCCCGGTCCCTGATTAATACCCCAGGAGCCGTGGCGGAGACAAGGTGGTCGTTGCTAGCGGCGGCTGAAAAACCAGCGGTCGAGACACGGTGTCGGGGAGGCGTGCGCAGCAGGCGGGCGATCAGGAAGGTGACCAGCAGGGCGAAGAGCGGTCCGGCGCGAGCAGGATGCCGGAGAGATGGCCGCCGATGACCATCATCAGCAGGGTGTCCTCGATGAAGCTGTGGCACAGTCCCGAGCAGCGCCAGGGCGCAGAACACGTCGTGGCGGGAGAGGTGGCCGGCGCGTGCCTCCTGGATGATCAGTCCGCCGCCGTAGGTCAGTCCCAGGGTCATGCCGACGATCGCCAGGGGCGCGGCGCGGTCGCTGATGCCGAGCAGGGTCAGCACCGGCCGCAGCAGGCGGGTCAGGCCATTGATGATGCCGAACCGCTCGAGCAGGCGCATCAGAACCAGCAGGGCGAGGATGATCAGAAAGATGTAGGCCAGGTTGCGCGCCTCGCCCAGCGCCCAGCCGCAGCCAGCTCGGGTCGCGCGGCGGCGGATTCCACAAGGCCTGATTGGGCTGCTGCAGGGTGTCGGTCGACGGTGTAGCCGAGGTTGAGCAGCATCCCGGCCAGCAGGGCGCCGGCCACGCGCAGGGCGGCCATGGTGCGGAAGCGGGTGCCGGCCTGCTGGGCAATGCTGGCTTCCACCGGGATGGCGTGGGCGATCAGCATCATGGTGGCCAGCACCGTGACCTGGGCGACGGTCAGCCCGGCGCCGGGGGCCACTCCGGCGAAGACCACCATGCCGCCGTAGAGGTTGGTGACCAGGGTGGTCGCCCAGACCAGCCCCATGCTTCCCGGCAGGCCGACCAGGGCCATCAGCGGTGCCAGCAGGCGGCCGAGCAGGTCGATGGCCCCGAGCAGTTCCAGCAGGCGCACGCCGATGGCGATCGGCACGATGATGCGAAACAGGGCGTAGCTGGTCTTGACCGCCTGGCGCAGGCAGTCGCCGAGCAAGGCCGCAAGGTCTGGCTCGGCGGCTGGCTCACAGCTGCTCCGGGGTGAAGGCGACCACTTCGCCGATGTCCGGCGCGTCGGTCAGCAGCATCACCAGTCGGTCGATGCCGAGGGCGATGCCGGCGCAGGGGGGGAGGTTGGCACAGTTCGTCGAGATAAGGCTCCGGCAGCGGCCGCGGCGGTTTGCCGGCGGTGCGGCGGGCGGTTTCGTCGGCGGCAAAGCGTGCGCGCTGCTCGACCGGGTCGGTCAGTTCGGAGAAGCCGTTGGCCAGTTCCAGCCCGCCCAGGTAGAGCTCGCAGCGCTCGGCGACCGTCGGGTCGCCCGGTTTGAGCCGGGCCAGGGCGGCCAGCGGCGCCGGGTAGTCGACCAGAAAGAGCGGGCCGGGGCCGAGGCGCGGCTCCACCTCCAGCGGCCAGCACCTCGTCGAAGCGCCCGTCTGGCCAGTGCTGCATCCGACGGTGCAGGAGGCGTGGCGGCGGAAGGCCTCGGCCGACGCTCAGGCGCGGCCAGGGGGGCGTCAGGTCGATGGCCATCCCCTGCCAGGTCCAGTTGCCCGGAGGGGACGAGATGCAGCGAGCAAAGCCTCGCAGTCGGCCATCAGCGCGGTGTAGTCGGCATCGCGGCGGTACCATTCGAGGAGGGTGAACTCGGGGAGGTGGCGGCGGCCGCGTTCGCCCTCGCGCCAGACCCGGCAGAGCTGGAACAGGTCGGGGTAGCCGGCGGCGAGCAGGCGCTTCATCGCCAGTTCCGGCGAGGTCTGCAACACCGCTTCGCCGGCGGCAACCGCGTCGATGTACGGTTCCGGGGCGTTGGCCGGGATGCGCTGCGGGGTCTCCACCTCGAGCAGGCCGCGCCCGACGAAAAAGGCCCGGACCTGCTGCAGGATCCGGGCGCGTTTTTCGAGAGTCTGCCCGTTTGCGGGCCAGAGCCCAGTTGAGTCAGTCATCTCACCCGAATGCTGCCAGATCCGACTGGAGCCCCTAGCTCGCCTGCCGCCTTATTCCTTGACCCGCGTATAGTAATCGCCGGTGCGGGTGTCGATCTGGATCAGGTCGTCCTCCTCGACGAAGGAGGGGACCTGCAGGGTATAGCCGCCTTCGACGGTGGCCGGTTTGTTGTTGCCGGCGGCGGTGTCCCCCTTGACCCAGGGGTCGGCCTGGATCGACGCGCAGGTTGACGAAGTTGGGGAGGGTCACGCCGATGCCGCGCTCGTTGAACAGCAGGATCTTGACCTGCATGTTGTCGATCAGGAAGTAGTGGTCGTCGCCGAGGACCTCCTCGGTGATGGTGACCTGCTCGTAGGTCTTCTGGTCCATGAACACGTAGCCGCTCTCGTCCTTGTAGAGATACTGCATGTCGCGCTCTTCCAACTGGGCCGGCTCGAAGCTTTCGCCGGAGCGGTAGGTGCGCTCGAACAGCGAGCCGGTCAGCATGTTGCGCAGCTTGCACTTGTAGAGGGCCTGCCCCTTGCCGGGCTTGGTGAAGTCGAAGGCGACGATGACATGCGGGTCGCCGTCGATGATCAGCTTGAGACCTTTTTTCAGGTCGCCACAGCTGTACATGGTCGTTGCTCCTTCGGTTTGCAGTGCGGTTTCTGGCGGTAAAAGCGCGTCATTTAAGCACAAGTTGCGGCGGATGTCACCGGAAAATCGTTGAGCGTCCTGCGCGCTCTGATGTTATAGTCGCGCCGCCTTACGGCGAAGCCGCAGAATCAGACTCAACGAGAGAGGTTTCCCATGATCGCCACCAACGATTTCAAGCGCGGCCTGGTCATTCCAGCTCGACGGTGCCCCCTGCCTGATCCTCGAATTCACCACCCAGTCTCCCTCGGCGCGCGGCGGCGCACACCCTGGTCAAGACCAAGTACCGCAACCTGCTCACCGGGCAGGTGCTGGAAAAGGCCTTCAAGGCCGGTGACCGGGTCGACGAGGCCGACTTCGAGAAGCGCAAGGGGCAGTTTCTCTACCCGGCCGGCGACGGCGGCGTGTTCATGGACCTGGAGAGCTACGAGCAGTACGAACTCGGCGGCGAACTGTACGAGCCGGTCCAGGGCTACCTGCTGGAAGGGATGGAAGTGACCCTCGGCCTGTTCGAGGGGCGGGTGGTCAGTGTCGAGCCGCCGATGGTGGTCGAACTGCTGGTGACCGACACCGCCCCGGCGATCAGGAACGCCACCGCCCAGGCCCAGACCAAGGAAGCGATCCTGGAGACCGGCCTGACCATCCAGGTGCCGGCCTACCTGGAGTCCGGCGTCAAGGTCAAGGTCGATACCCGCGAGGGACGCTTCGTTTCGCGGGCCTGACCCGCGGCGCGATTCACAGTCCGGGGGGATGCCGGAAGGGAACCCCGGATCTGCCCGGTTGCCTGAACCACGCGCCGTCCTTAAGGACGGCGCATGTTTTTGCATTCGTGCAAAAAGCCCGGAAACGGGTTGCATCGCTGCAAAATCGTCGGCCGGCATGCGAGCTCGGCCGTTCGCCAACGATCCGCCGTAACCCCGCTACGACTGGGGCTTTGTCCTGTCCGACCCGAGCGGGCCCCCCGCTCGGACCCTGCTTTTCTTCTTCTGCCGTTTTGCATTTCTGCAAATTGACTCCTCCCGACGCATCGCCGAAACGCCCGGAAATTCTATTGTAACTATATGAAATCATAAGATAAAAAAATATTTTTCAGAGATCTAGAACATTGGTATGGCGGTTGCGATGAGAAAGGATCAACACACGGCGCGACGGGTGCCGGGCACCGGACACAGCGGGAGGCGACGATGGCAGCATTCGGGAAGAAACAGGGCAGTGAGCCGGCCATCATCGATTTCAGCGGCCAAGTGGCCGCTGGCGTTCCGGGTGAAGATGTTGACCATTCCGGGCTTGGTCTTACCGATCCCGATCACCAAGGAGGCAACCATGAGCACGACCAGCATTTCCTATCGTCGCGGCTGGACCGTGGCCCTGGCCGGCACGGCCATCAACCTGGCGCTTGGCGTCCTGTATGCGTGGAGCATCTTCAAGGGTGCGATCACCGATTCGATCAAGGCCGGCGGCGAAGGCGCCTTCACCTGGAACCTCGCTTCGGTCAACGATCCGTATGCCCTGGCCTGCCTGGTCTTCGCCTTCTCGATGATCATCGCCGGGCGCATGCAGGACAAGATCGGCCCGCGCGCCACCTGCATCATCGGCGGCCTGCTGGTCGGCGGCGGCTTCGTCGTCGCCTCGCTGAGCACCAACTACTGGATGTGGATCCTCGGCTTCGGCGTGATGTTCGGCCTCGGCATGGGCTTCGGCTACTCGGCCGCCACCCCGCCGGCGCTGCGCTGGTTCCCGCCGGCCAAGACCGGCCTGATCGCCGGCATCGTGGTCTCCGGTTTCGGCCTGGCCCCGGTCTACATCGCCCCGCTCTCCAACTACCTGCTCGGCGCCTACGGGATCCAGCAGTCGATGCTGATCCTCGGCATCGCCTTCGGCATCGTCGTCTGCCTGTTCGGCATGCTGCTGCAAAACCCGCCGGCCGGCTACGTGGCCGACCCGAACGCCAAGGCCGTGGCCAAGAAATCGACGGTCGAGGACATGACCCCCTCGCAGATCCTGCGCACCGGCAAATTCTACACCCTGTGGGTCTGCTTCTTCATCGGTGCCGGCGCCGGCCTGATGGTGATCGGCAGCGCCACCGGTCTGGCCAAGGCCAGCCTCGGCGACCTGGGCGTTCCTGGTGGTCGCGGTGATGTCGATCGGCAACGCCGCCGGGCGGATCATCGCCGGGGTGGTTTCCGACAAGATCGGCCGCGCCAACACCCTGGTGATCATGCTGGTCTTCCAGGCCGCCCTGATGTTCGCCGCCATCCCGGTGGTCGACGGCACCTACTCCAACGCCCTGGTGCTGGTCCTGCTGGTGACCTTCATGGTCTTCAACTACGGCACCAACCTGGCGCTCTTCCCCTCCTTCGCCAAGGATCTCTGGGGGGTCAAGAACTACGGCATGAACTACGGCATCCTCTTCAGTGCCTGGGGAGTTGGCGCCTTCGCCCTGGTCAAGATCGGCGAACTGCTCAAGGCCAAGACCGGCAGCTTCACCATGTCCTTTGCGGTCGCCGGCGTGCTGCTGATGATCGGTGCGATGTTCGCCAACTCGCTGCGGCCGAAGGCCGTCGAAGCCACCGAGACCGTGCCGGCGGCCCTCGAGGAAGAGGACCTGGTGCTGCAGGCGGTCAAGGTCGACTAGTCGCCTTCACAGGATGGTCCGGGTATGCCAGGCGGCCCCGCAGTGATGCGGGGCCGCTTTTCGTGCCGGGCCGGCGCGGCAGCCGGCCGGTGCGGGGCAAGGTACCTTGTAACGCTTATCCTCCCTGCAG
>CAVVMK010000008.1:97500-102149 GCA_963749425.1 uncultured delta proteobacterium | reverse complement strand
AGCATCCTGACCATGATCTGCCAGTGTACAATTGACAAATCCGTCGCGATATCCAGGAATCGGCCTGCACCGGGCACGCGTATCAACATGGCCCTGCGTCCCGCCGAAGCAGGAACCGGCATCGTTTTCCATCGCCTGCTCGGGACTCAGACCGGTCAGCATCCCGGCCCGCTCGGAGACGTGGTCGATACCCGCCTCGCCACAGTTCTCGGCCGGGGCCGAGCGTTCGCATCTCGACCGTCGAGCATCTGCTCGCCACCGTTGCCGCCTACGGCATCGACAATCTGCATATCGACATCGACGGACCGGAAGTCCCGGTCATGGATGGAAGCGCGGCGCCATTCGCCTCCCTGATCGAGGCAGCAGGCCTGCGCAAGCTTTCGAGGAGTCGGGTGTTCTTGGCAATCCGCCAGCCAATCACGGTCAGCGACGGTGAAAAACGGGTAAATGTCATCCCTTCGCGGTTCTTTCGGATGACCTACGATATCGCTTTCGAGCATCCCTGTATTTCTTCGCAGCAGCGCTCTCGTCTAGGTGACGCAGAAAAGTTTCCGCCGCGAGCTTGCTCCGGCCCGCACCTTCGGCTTCCTCCGCGACGTCGAACAACTCAAGGCGGCCGGCCTGGCCCGCGGCGGCTCGCTGGAAAACGCTATCGTCGTTGATGATGAGCGGATTCTCAATCCGAAGGGGCGCTTCGACTTCCCGGATGAATTCGTGCGCCACAAGATCCTTGATGCGGTGGGCGATCTCAGTTTGCTGGGCTACCCGATTCTTGGACACGTACGTGCCCACAAGGCCGGACACGACATCAACCATCGACTGGTCGAAAAAATCCTGGCGAATCCCACTGCTGGCAATTATCGAATTTGCCCAGCAAGAACCTGTTCGAAGACCCTGCAGTCGGCGACTTCGTCGTTCTCTCCGGAACTGGCTCTTTCCGGGGCCTGAGCACCGACCGACACCAACCTTCAGGGGCAGCCTTTCCGGCTGCCCCTTCTGTTTCTAGCAATGCACCTGTTGGCAACAAATAGAATTGTCCGGTTTTGAAGCAAATGAATTGTCCGGTTAGACCTGAGGGGGAGACTCAGGCGGCCTGTTGGTTCGGTTCAATCATCAACGTTCCGTTCGACAGATAGCTGGCCAGCTTTCTCGGGCCATGGAAGATCGCCAGCGTGCTGTCCGGGTAGCGATGGACGCGGACCTTGGTCTTGACGTAGTTGCAGCGATAAGGATCGGCCGGGATTTGCAGAGTCAGTCTCTCGAAGGAGACGCAGTTGTTCCGGCCGACGGTGCGTTCATAGTGCTCACACAGGATGTCGTCGAGTGAGGCGTTGAGCACGGGGACGAAGGCGGATCCCTGGTTCCCGCGCCGGTTCCTTGAATTCGGCATTGAAAGCGGGGCGGTAGACCTCGCTGAGATAGCGGTTGGCCGCGGTCATGGTGGTGATGCCGTGATAGGCCAGTTCCTTGACCAGACGGTCCTGGTGAGTGCGGAAGGCCCGTTCGCTACGTCCCCGGGCTTCAGGGGAGTAGGCGGCGATCATCTCGATCCCGAGTTGGTGCATGGCCCGACCGAACTGCGTGAGGTTCTTCTTGTCGACCTTGCCGCCGGCTTCGGGCGTGTGCCAGTAATGCGTGCCGCGATCGGTGTAGAGCGCGCAGAACAGGCCGTGGGCGGCGATGGTGTCCTTGACCCCCTGGAAGCTGCTGATGGTGCCTTCTTCATCGACGAAGAACATGCTGTAGTGCTCGTTGGTGGCATCGTCCATGGTGACGATCAGATCCCACATCTGTGCCGGGCACCCACTGATGGGTGCTGCCGTCCTGGTGCAGGATCATGCCCGGCCAGAGCGGCGCGCTCCCGTCGCTTGCGATGGGCGCCGCGCTTGACGGCCTTGGGGACCAACCGCGCCGTTTGGAGTTGGTTCTTGACCCAGGTGTAGCTGCGTTGGCCACCGCCCTTGCGATACCAGGCATAGAAGTGGCGGACGTTCCAGCCAATGTGGCGTGAGCGATAGCGGTCACACAGGGCCATCGACTTCGTCGACGGGAGCCTTGCGGGCCGAGGCTTGCGTCAGGCGTTTGTCGTTCAGTCCGTCGAGGCCGTTCTCCTCGTAACGCTGGAGGTAGCGACGAAAGGTGCGTTCACAGACGCCGAGCATGCGGGCGGCCTCCTGCTGAGTGAGGCGGTCTTCGGTCCAGAGGGTCAGAGCATTTTCAAAGTTCATTTTCCGGATCTCCTGTAGCAGTTGCGTCCGTGTCATGGCGGTCCTCCCTAGCACCACCATGAACCGGACAGATGTTGTGCTACAACACCGGACAGTCTATTTGCTCGCTACAGTTTCTAGCAATGCACCTTGCAAAGCCCTGACAATCTCCCTAGAATAAGCGAATATGTATGATCCCCCATGACCCCTGACAACCCCACAAAGACATCGCCCCTGTCTCTTGCCGAGGCTCGCAAACGACGTCGGGAGTGGTTTGTCGCATTGTCCTGTTCGCGCTGGTCTTCTTTTCCCTGCGCTATCAGACCAAGCTGTTCAGCCTCACCACAGAAATCCCCCTGTCGGGCAACATTCTGGTCCTGGCGCTGATCAACTTCAACCTGCTGCTGATTATCATCTGCCTGTTTCTGGTCTTCCGGAATATTTTCAAACTCTGGATGGAACGGCGCGGCGCCATCCCTGGCGCCAAGCTGCGCAGCAAACTGGTTCTGGCCTTTCTCGCACTCTCCCTGATACCAACGCTGTTGCTTTTCCTGGTCTCCGCCGGCCTGATTACCAGTTCCATCGAAAACTGGTTCAACCGCCAGATCGAGGAGGCCATCGAGGAATCCCTGGAGGTCGCGCAAACCTACTACAAGAATTCGGCGAGCAATGCTCTTTACTACGCCGAGCAAATCTCCCAGTTCATAAAAGAGCAGAAATTGCTCAACGAGGAGAATCTCCCGGCCCTGATCACCCTCATCCACCAGAAGCAGCGAGAGTACAACCTCGGCGTTGTCGAGGTCTTTTCTGCGACCAACGAGGAATTGGTACGCGCATTCAACCCCCAGGTCCCCCCTGCCGAATTCACCGATCCGGGTTCGGACAGCATTCGCGAGGCGCTGCAGGGGAACCGCTTTACCCGCATCAGTCCGATCGGCAAGGCCGATCTGATCCGCGGCATTGTGCCGGTCTACTCCAACTGGAACCCAGACGATGTGGTCGGGGTCGTGGTGGTCAACTACTACGTCCCCTACTCGCTGGTCAACAAGATGAAGGAGATCAATCTCTCCTTCGAACAATACCGCAACACCAAACTGCTCAAGGGCCGGATTCAGACCGGCTACGTCCTTTCTCTGCTGCTGATTTCCCTGGTGATCGTTTTTCTGGCCACCTGGGCCGGCTTCTACCTGGCCCGAGGCATCACCGAGCCGATCAAGGAACTGGCCGAGGCCACCAACCGGGTCGCCGAAGGGGATCTCGACGTCACCATCAGCCGGGCCAGCAACGACGAGATCGGCAGCCTGGTCAGATCCTTCAACAAAATGACCTCGGACTTGCGTCAGGGGCAACAGACCATCCACCAGGCCAACCTTGACTTGCAGGCCTCCAACCTGGAACTGGAAGAGCGCCGCCGCTACATGGAGACGGTGCTCGCCAACGTTACCGCCGGCGTCATCTCCATCAACAACCACGGGATCATTACCACCATCAACAAATTTGCCGCAAAGATCCTGCGACTGAATACCGACACAATCGTCGGCCGCAATTTCCGTGAAATGTCTTGGCCCGGATCACCTGCCGGTGGTCCGTGACCTGCTGCGCGACCTGCTCGGTTCGGGAAGGACGCCATCAGCGTCAGGTCACCATCGACCTGGCCGACAGTCGGCTGACACTGCTGGTCAACGTCACCACCCTCAAGGATGACAACCAGGAGTTCATGGGGACCGTGGTCGTGTTCGATGACCTGACCGAACTATTCAAGGCCCAGCGCATGGCCGCCTGGCGCGAAGTGGCCAAACGGATCGCCCACGAAATCAAAAACCCGCTGACCCCGATCCAACTCTCCGCCCAACGCCTGCGCCGCCGCTATCAGGGAAGTTTTCCCGAAGACGACACCGTTTTCGACGAATGTACCCGGATGATCATCAAACAGGTCGAGGAGTTGAAAACCCTGGTCAACGAATTTTCCAACTTCGCCCGCATGCCGGCAAGCAACCCGACCGACAACAACCTCAACGAGGTCGTCGCCGAAGCCCTGGTCCTGTTTCAGGAAGGGCACCGCGACATACAGTTTCAATATCTGCCCGACGAAACCCTGCCGAAGTTCAGTCTCGATCGAGAGCAGCTCAAACGGGTGGTCATCAACCTGCTCGACAATGCCGTTGCCGCAGTCGGCACAGGGCGGCGACCATCGAACTGTCCACCAGCTACAGCAAACCGCTGCAACTTGCCACCTTGACGGTCAGCGACAACGGCAGCGGCATTCCAGACGAAGACAAACCCCGCCTTTTCGAACCTTATTTTTCAACTAAAAAAAGCGGGACAGGATTGGGGCTGGCCATCGTTTCCACCATCATTTCCGATCACAATGGCTATATCAGGGTCCGCGACAATCACCCGCACGGAACCCGTTTTATTGTCGAACTCCCGGTCACTGGCGAA
>CAVVMK010000008.1:0-90000 GCA_963749425.1 uncultured delta proteobacterium | reverse complement strand
TGCCAGCCGTCGGCTTCGCCCGCCACCCCGCGGCTGCACCCTGGCCAGCGTCGCCAGGTCGACATCGGAGAGCAGTTCGTAGTAGCGGACCATCAGCTGGTCGGAGATGCTCATCAGCTTGCCGTAGATCTCCTCGGGCGGCTCGTTGATGCCGATATAGTTGCCGAGCGACTTGCTCATCTTGTTGACCCCGTCCAGCCCCTCCAGGAGCGGCATGGTCAGGACGGACTGGGGCCGCTGGCCCAGTCTGTCGCTGCAGTTCGCGGCCGACCAGCAGGTTGAACTTCTGGTCGGTGCCGCCCAGTTCGACATCGGCCTTCAGGGCGACCGAATCCCACCCCTGCACCAGCGGGTAGAGAAACTCGTGGATGGCGATCGGCTGCTGGCCGGTAAAGCGCTTGTGAAAGTCGTCCCGCTCGAGCATGCGGGCCACGGTGTAGCGGGAGGCCAGGGCGATCAGCTCGGCGGCCGACATCGGCCCCATCCAGGTGCTGTTGAAGACGACCTTGGTACGCTCCGGATCGAGGATCTTGAAGACCTGCTCCTTGTAGGTTTCGGCATTGTGCAGAACCTCCTCACGGGTCAGCTGCTTGCGGGTCTCGGTCTTGCCGGTCGGATCGCCGATCATGCCGGTAAAGTCGCCGATCAGGAAATTGACCTCGTGCCCCAGCTCCTGGAACTGCTTGAGCTTCTGGATCAGAACGGTGTGGCCGAGATGCAGGTCCGGTGCGGTCGGGTCGAAGCCGGCCTTGATCTTGCAGCGGCTCGCCCGCTGGTCGCGGCGTGGGCCAGCTTCTCTTCCAGTTCGCTCTCGACCAGAATTTCGACCGCACCGCGGCGGATGACCTCCATCTGTTCCGCTGACCGGTTGCATCATCCCTGCTCTCCTCCGGGGTGCTCCTCGCGTGGCACTGTCCGCGCCCTTGAATCCATCGCGACTATTCGCGATCAACGATTTGAATCCGCTCGATCTGTTCGGCCCGGCCGGTCGCGGCATCGACGTCACCATCACGCCACACAGCATCGGCTCTTTCTTGGCCACCTCGAAGCGCACCGGCAGCTGGGTCAGGAAACGTTCGACGGAGAGCTCCTTGCGGATGCCGATCACCGAATCGCGGCTGCCGGTCATGCCGGCATCGCTGATAAAGGCGGTGCCGCCCGGCAGCAGGCGCTCGTCGGCCGTCTGCACGTGGGTATGGGTGCCGACCACGGCACTGACCCGGCCATCCAGGTAGCTGCCCATGGCGCCCTTCTCGCTGGTGGTCTCGGCGTGGAAATCCACCAGCACGATCCGCGCCGCTCCGGCCGAGTTCACCGAGAATCGCATCGGCCACCCGGAACGGGCAGTCGAGGTTGTTCATGAAGACCCGCCCCTCCAGATTGATCACCGCCACCGGCACACCGGCGCTGGTACGGAAGAGCCCCCAGCCCTTGCCCGGCAGCCCCGGCGGGTAATTGGCCGGACGGAGCAGGCGCGCTTCCTGCTCAAGGATCGGCAGGGCCTCCTTCTTGTCCCAGATATGATTGCCGGTGGTCAGCACATCGACCCCCATGCCGAACAGTTCATCGACCACGTCCTGGGTCACGCCGAAGCCGGCGGCGGCATTCTCGGCATTGACCACCACCAGATCGACCAGATGACGGTCGACCAGGACGCCAGGTGCCGCGCAAGCATCTGCCGGCCCGGCCGGCCGACGATGTCACCGATAAACAGAATTTTCAATGCAGACTCCAAATCTGTTAGCCGTTGAATTGGTGCCTTTGGCGTCGTTGAACGGGCCTGCGGCCCTGTTGAATCGTTGAATCGAATACTCAGGCGGGGCCGATCAACAATTCAACAATTCAACGCGCGCAGCGCAATTCAACGATTCAACAAGGATTACCTGGCGTACTCGACCGCCCGCGTTTCCCGGATCACATTGACCTTGATCTGGCCGGGATAGGTCATCTCGTTCTCGATCCGCTTGGCGATGTCGCGGGCCAGCACGTGCGACTGTTCATCGGAGACCTTGTCGCTGGAGACCATGACGCGGATCTCGCGGCCGGCCTGAATGGCGAAGCAGGAGGTGACCCCGCCGAAGGAGGTGCCGATCCGCTCCAGATCCTGCAATCGCTTGACGTAGGTTTCGAGCATCTCGCGACGGGCGCCGGGCCGGGCCCCGGACAGGGCATCGGCCGCCTGGACCAGGTTGGCCAGGATGCTGTCCGGCTTCTCCTCCTCGTGGTGGGCCGCGATGGCATGCACGATCTTGGGGGCCTCCCCGTATTTGCGGGCCAGGTCGGCGCCGATCAGGGCGTGCGAACCCTCGACCTCGTGGTCGACGGCCTTGCCGAGGTCGTGCAGCAACCCCGCCCGCTTGGCCTGCTTGGCATTGAGGCCCAGCTCGTCCGCCATGATGCCGCACAGGAAGGCGACTTCGAGAGAGTGCTGCAGCACGTTCTGCCCATAGGAGGTGCGGTACTTGAGACGACCGATCAGCTTGACGATTTCCGGGTGGATGCCGTGCACGCCGACATCGAAGGTCGCCTGCTCGCCGGCCTCGCGGATAGCCTTGTCCACATCCTCGCTCGGCCTTTTTGACCACCTCTTCGATGCGCGACGGGTGGATGCGGCCATCGGCGATCAGCCGTTCCAGGGAAAGCCTGGCCACCTCGCGGCGCACCGGGTTGAAGCCGGAGATGATCACGGCCTCCGGGGTGTCGTCGATGATCAGGTCGATGCCGGTGGCCGCCTCGATGGCGCGGATGTTGCGCCCTTCGCGGCCGATGATCCGTCCCTTCATCTCATCGGTCGGCAACGGCACCACACTGACGGTCTTCTCGGCCACATAGTCGCCGGCATAGCGCTGGATGGCCAGGGAGAGGATGTTCTTCGCCTTCTTGTCGGCAACCTCCCGGGCCTCGTCCTCGATCTGCTTGATGCGCCTGGCAGCGTCGTGGCGCGCCTCGCTCTCCATCATCGCCAGCAGCTGCTGCTTGGCGTCTTCGGCCGACAGCCCGGCGATCTGCTCAAGCTTCCTGCGCTGCTCTTCAACCAGGCGATCGATCTCCGCGTTGCGCTCCTGGAGGGCCCGGTCGCGCTCGAGCAACTGCTGGTCGCGGCGTTGCAACTCCTGGTCACGGGCATCGAGCTGCTCAACCTTGCGATCGAGGTTCTCTTCCTTCTGCACCAGGCGCTTTTCCAGCCCCTGCAGTTCACGACGCAGCTCGCGGACCTCGTTCTCCCATTCGTCCTTGGCCTGGAACACGACGTCCTTGGCCTGGATCTCGGCTTCCTTGCGAATCGTGTCGGCTTCCTTGCGAATCGTGTCAGCTTCCTTGCGAATTGTGTCGGCTTCCCTGCGGGCATTTTCGAGCTCCCGCGCCGCACCACGTTCGGAATTGACCAGTTTCGCCCGGGAAGTTTTGCGGCTCAGCAAGGCACCCAGGAGACCCCCGGCAACCAGACCAACCAGCACGATCAACAGAACAATTTCTATCTTCAACATTCAGCACCTCCTCGGCGTGGAATGATTTATCGGCCCGCCGTCATGCCAGCGGGGAAGTGGAGCAGGCGCTGCTCGGTGACCAATTGCGTCAACCGGCAGTCGTGGCTGTCCACAGGCAACTCTGCGACCACCTGAAACTCATAAGCGAACCCGACCCGTTCCAAAGCGCCGGGACAGCCCGCCAGGACCCGGTCGTAACAACCCTTGCCATAACCGAGCCGGTAACCGGCACCATCAAAGGCCACGCCGGGAACGACCAGCACGTCGACTTCCGACAACGCAACCATTCTCCCGCCGACGGGCTCGGCAACCCCGAAAGCCCCCGGGGCCAGTTCATCGAGCCCGGCGACCTCGGCGAACTCGATCAATCCCCCCTTGACCCGCGGGTAGGCCAGGCGCTTCCCTTCGTCAAGGCAGCGGCGGGCCACCAGTTCGGTATGGACCTCGTTCAGCACCGGGCTATACAGACCGATACAGGCGGCCTGCCGATAGGTTGCCCCCGCCAGGAACCGCTCCTGCACCAACAGGCTCAGGTGCAGACAGGTTTCGGCCGAGCAGTGCCGCCGCGCAGCCAGCAATTTTTCCCGGAGGGGACGCTTGGGCATCGAGACCCCACGATCCTGGGATCTCCGCATGGAGGGGATTCAGACAGAGGGCGGGGCAGACGGAGAACAGGGCCGGCAGCAGCAACAACCGGCAAATCAGCTCTCGGAACCGGCGGACAGAACGCGCCGACGGAGTCTGCTTCGGACGCCACAACTCCCATTCATCCCGGCGATATCGACCGTTCCGGACAAGTTGACCATTCCCGTCTGTACATAGTTGCAAAACACCCGACAGGGCGCTGAAACCATCTGCCAATCTATCGTGAAAATCTCCATACAGAGATTCTTGATCTCCTTGCCTGCCCCCTGTCCGGCGAAGCTCAGCGGGACAGCGCCCCCTCGATCCGCGCGACCAGCCGCCGCAACCGTTCACCAGACTCTTCGGCGCAACCCCGCGGCCCGCTCGTCTCCCTGAAGATACCGCGCCGAGACATTGAGCAACGCCAGAACCGCCGCCTGCAGCGAGTCAGCCACGCGACCCGATGCGGTCACCTCCTGGATCTGCGTCTCGACAAACTCGGCAATCCGCCTGACCTGCTCGGGAGGCGAATCCGTGCGCAGGTGAAACTGTTGCCCGAGGATCGAGACCTGCAGACTCTGTTTCACATCCCGCGCCCTTCGAGTTTATCAAGCTTGGCAAGCAACCGGCCAAGCTCTTCATGAACCCGGTTCCGATCGGCGAACAACCGGTCACGCTCGACCGTCAGCAGTGCCCGTTCCCCCTCAACAATTCAGCCCGCTCGTCCAACAGGCGATCCACCAACTCTTCCAGGCGGACGATCAACTCCA
Source organism: uncultured delta proteobacterium (assembly GCA_963749425.1). Taxonomy (GTDB): domain Bacteria; phylum Desulfobacterota; class Desulfuromonadia; order Desulfuromonadales; family BM103; genus VAUL01. The sequence goes on along the minus strand of CAVVMK010000008.1, from coordinate 85,118 downwards.
CGCTCACGGGCAACCTCTCTTCGACAGTTCTCTAAAATTAGTAAAAAACCGAAAGAAAGTCAAGTAAGTTCACCCGTTCTGAAACAATGCCGCCACAAACTCGTCGGGGCGAAACGGTCGCAGGTCGTCAACCCCCTCGCCGATTCCGACAAAACGGACCGACAGTCCGAGTTCGGCGCCGATCGCAACCACGATCCCGCCTTTTGCCGTTCCGTCGAGCTTGGTCAAGACAATGCCGCTGATCTCGACAGCTTCGCGAAACAGGCGGGCCTGGGACAGGGCATTCTGCCCGGTGGTGGCATCCAGCACCAGCCAGGTTTCATGCGGTGCACCGGGAATCTCGCGGGCCAGCACCCGCCGGATCTTTTTCAGCTCTTCCATCAGGTTGACCTTGGTGTGCAGACGACCGGCGGTATCCAACAGCAGGAGATCAGCGCGGCGCGCCAGAGCTGCCCGGGCGGCGTCGAAAGCCACCGCGCCGGGATCGGTGCCCGCCGCGCCACGCACCACCTCGGCACCGGCACGCTCGCCCCACACCTGCAAGCTGCTCGGCAGCGGCGGCACGAAACGTATCGCCGGCACCGATGACCACCTGCTTGCCCGGCCGCACTGAACTGGGCAGCCAGCTTGCCGATCGTGGTAGTCTTGCCGACGCCGTTGACACCGACCAGCAGGATGACGCAGGGCCGCTCCGGCGGCGGCGTCCAGGACTGGTCACCAGGCAGGCGCCGGCCGATTTCCTCGGCCAGGATTTCGCGAAGACGCTCCGGCGCTCGGAATCACGTCTCCGTCTTGACCCGCCGCCGCAGGGCAGTCACCAGTTCCTGCGTCACCGCCATGCCGAAATCACCGGCGATCAGAATTTCTTCGAGAGTTTCGAAAAACTCCTCGTCGACCCGCGGATGCTTCTGGATCAAGGCCTCGACCTTGCCGAGCAAGGTTTCCCGGGTCTTGGTCAGCCCCTCGCGCAGGCGTCCGAACAAACCACCGATCATCTCATTACTCCTTGCTTGCCGTGCGGGTCGGGCGCGGTTTCCTCCTGCGCCCCCGCGCCAGGTAGCGCCACAGAAAGATGCCCGGTACCACGAGAACGAACAGCGTCACGGCAACGAACAGCGTGGTCATGATCGAGCAGAGAACTCATGACGGGTCACGCGATTTCCCTGAGCAGCGCCTTCGCGCAGCGACGCGCTTCGAAGAGCGCGCGGCCGAGCGAATCGGACCGGTCGAGCGTCAGCACCAGAAAGTAGTCGTTGGTCACCGGCAGCACCAGGGTCTGCGACGCGGCCGTGGTGATCACGACTTCACTCCAGCCGATCATCACCCAGACGGGTCACGACTGCCCGCAAGTTCTGCAGGATGACCCCCTTGTGTGCACCGATGATCTTCAGATCGTAATCATCCATCACCCCGAACTGGTCGACGGCCTCCCCTTCCCAGTCGGCGACAATCGCCCCCTGGGCTCCCGGCACCCTGGCCACCAGCTGCCCGAGCAGTTCCTTGAACGGCATGACTTCAGGCCACTTCGCTCATGCGGACCGAAACCAGCTTGGAGACTCCCGGCTCCTCCATGGTAATGCCGTACAAGTTGTCGGCGATCTCCATGGTCCGCTTGTTGTGGGTGATCAGGATGAACTGCGACAGGGACGCTCATCGTCTGCAACCATTTCGTTGAACCGGCCGATGTTGGCATCGTCGAGCGGCGCATCCACTTCATCGAGCAGGCAGAACGGTGACGGCTTGATCAGGAAGATGGCAAAAATCAGCGCCACTGCCGTCAGGGCCTTTTCACCGCCGGACAGCAGGGAGACGTTCTGCAGCTTCTTGCCGGGCGGCTGGGCCACGATCTCGATGCCGGTCTCGAGCAGGTCCTCCTCGTCGGTCAGGCGCAGTTCGGCCTGCCCGCCGTTGAACAGCCGCGGGAAGACTTCCCGGAACCTGGCTGTTGACCTGGTCGAAGGTTTCCCGGAAGCGCCGGCGCGTGGTGCGGTTGATCTTGACGATGGCCGCCTGCAGCCCGTCAAGCGACCGCTGCAGGTCGTCCTGCTGCGCGGCCAGGTAGGCGTGGCGCTCCTCCATTTCGCGATATTCGTCGATCGCCGTCAGGTTCACTTCGCCGATTTCGTCGATCTTGCGCTGCAGCAGTTCGCGGCGTGCAGCGGCCGTGTCTCCGTCGAAATCCGGATCGAGCAGCGCCATGATCGCTGCCTCCGCCGAGATCGACCCGGTAGCGCTCGAGAAAACCCTGACGCAGATGTTCGCGCTCAAGCTCCAGTTCGCGGCTGGCCAACTGGCGAGCCGCGAACTCCTCGCGAGCGCGCAAACCGCGCGAACGTAGCTCCTTGAGTTCCGCTTCGTGCCGTTCGATCCCCTGGCGGCTCTCCTCGAAGCGTTCGCGCAGCCCGGCCAGTCGACGCTCTTCGTCGCCATGCCCGTCCAGCAGACGATCCAGCTCCAGCCGCAGCTGCTGCATCTCGCCGCGCAGAGCTTCCTGGCGCTCGCCGGCCTGGGAAAACTCGCGGGACAGCCCCGTCGCGACGCGCCGCCAACTCCTCGCCAAGACGCGCAGACGCTCGGCATTGGATCCGGTTGTTTTCCTCGCGCTCCCTGAGACCGGCGAGCAACCACCTTGCGGCTGGTGACCAGCTGGCGCACGGTTTCCAGCTGGCTGCGCAACTCCTGGGCAGCCGCCTGGCAACTCGGCCAGTTCGGTTTCCCGGACAGCACGGTCCCGCTCGCCATCCATGCGGTTCGCCTCGGCCTCCTGCCGGGAACGCAACAGGCTTTCCTGCTCCTCGTGCAGCTGGTCCTCCTCGAAGCTGAGAACCTCCAGCCGCTCCTGGAGCCGCTGGGCCTCCAGCTCCAGCCCGAGCTGATCCTTCTGGTGAGTCGAGCAAGCGGATTTCCTGCTGGTGCAAGGCACCTTCGGCCCCACGCAACCCTTCTTCCGCCGCGAGAGCGTCGCGGCGCAGCTGCTCCCGTCGCGACTGGAGATCGGCAACCTCCTGTCCGAGCGACGACCTGCACGACGAGCTCCTTGATCTCACGCTTTTTGTGAAGCAAACCTTGATCGAGCGCCCGCTTGCCGCCGCCCGTCAATTCGCCGAGATGCGTCAGCACATCGCCATCGGCCGTCACCAGCAGGTCATGCCGGCCGGCAGGCCGTCACGCAGAAACGGCGAGAGATCATCCACCAGGTAGACCGCGCCAAGCAGGGATCGGACCAGGTCCCGTCATCGCGACGCGGCTCGACCAGCCCGGACAGGGCTCGCCCCGCAGTGAAGGGTGGGGCCAGCCGGCACCGGGAATTCCGGGAATCAGGAAAGTGCAGCGCCCATCTCCCTGGCGCAGAAAATCGAGCGCGGCCCGGGCATCCGCAGCCGAACCGGCAAGCAACGCCTGCAGCCGCTCGCCGAGCGCGGCCTCCACGGCCACCTCGTACTCGGCGGGGACGTCGAGAGCGTCGGCAAGAACGCCGCGGACCCGACCGCGCTGGGCCGCATCGGCCAACAGCGTCCGCACCCCGCGGCCATAGCCATCGAGATTGCGCTCCAGCTGTTCGAGCGATTCAAGCCGTGACCGCTGCCGGCTGAGCTCCTCGCGCCGGACCAGCAGCTGGTTTTCCGCGTCCTCAACCTCCTGCCGCAGGCGGGCGAGGCTCCTCCTGAAACCGGGTGCGGTCCGCCTGCACTGACCTCGCGATTGCCGCGCAGCCCGGCGAGTTGCTCGACCATCTCCAGCGTCCTCGCCTGGTTGCGCTCGTACTGCTCGCGCACGGCAACCGCATCCTGGCGATTGCGCTGGGTCAGGTCGGCCAGGGCCTGCAGGCGACGCGCCGCCTCCTCCTGCTGTCCGGAAAGACGCGATAGCATGGTCAGCAGATGATAGAGCTGACTGCGCGCCTCTTCGACCTTCTGATTGAGGGCCATCTCGCGCCCGGCCAACTCGGCAAGGCGTCTGCTCCGCTTCGCCAGCTCGCCGTTTCCCGCTCAAGGTCGCGCATCCGGTCGGTTTTGCCGGAGTCCAGGGTGTCGGCTTCCTGTTCGGCGGCAGTCAGCCGGGAGGCGATATCGGCCTGTTCAGCGGTCAGGCGCTGACGATCCCGCTCCAGCGATCTCGATCTCGCGAACGGTCAGCTCCAGGCGGCCTTCGAGTTTCTGCAGGTCACTGCCGAGACGAAAGACCTGTTCCTGGCCGCTCCGCTGACCAATTGCTCGCGTTCGACATGTTCGAGGCGCAGCTGATCGAGGGCCAGTTCCGCCCGCGCCACTTCGCTTTCGTGCGCGGCGACTTCGCATTCCTGGGCTGCAGCGATCCCCAGCGCACCGGTGCGGGCTGCGAATGCCGCCTACTGGCGCAGGGCGAACTGCAGCTCGATCTCCGCGCAACTCCTCGCGGTACTCGCGAAACCGCTCGGCTTTCTGGGCCTGCCGCTTGAGGCTGGACATCTGGCGGCGCACTTCGCTGATGATATCACCCAGCCGCAGCAGGTTCTGCCGGGTCGCCTCGATCTTGCGCAGGGCGGCTTTCTTGCGCGACTTGAACTTGGTGACGCCGGCGGCTTCCTCGATGATGACCCGCCGCTCCTCGGGTTTGGCGTTGATGATCAGGCCGATCTTCCCCTGCTCGATGATCGAATAGGCGCGCGTGCCGACCCCGGTGTCCATGAACAGTTCGGTGATATCGAGCAACCGGCAAGGGGTGCGGTTGAGCAGGTATTCGCTGTCGCCGTTGCGGAACAGGCGGCGGGTGACCTGAATCTCGGCATAGTCGCGAAACGCCGCCGGCGCCAGCCCGGCCGCATTGTCGAGGATCAGGGAGACCTCGGCCATGCCCAGCGGCCGCCGGTTCTCGCTGCCGCCGAAGATCACGTCCTCCATGATCCGGCCGCGCAGGTTGCGGGCGTTCTGTTCCCCCATCACCCAGCGGATCGCATCGACGACATTGCTCTTGCCGCAGCCGTTGGGACCGACGATCGCCGTCACGCCGGCATCGAACGCCAGCGTGGTGCGCTCGAGGAACGACTTGAACCCGGTGATTTCGATGCGCTTGAGTTTCATGGGGGTACGCTGATGGGAGCCGCCTGCATTAATTTGCACTCGATGCCGGCCGGAAGATGACCGTGCATGTTAGCAAGCCGATCCCCAGACTGTAAAGCACGCTTGGCGGCCTGCCGCAGAATTGATTGCCGGATGCGCCGCAAACGATTATGCTTGACCGACCATGTGGCACTGGCGGATCAACGACTTCGAAGCGGGACGGCCCCTGCTTGACGGACGCTGGCCCTTGCGGGTCCCGGCCGCCCCGCGGCTTTCTGCAGCAACTGCTCCGCAAGGGGCGCATCTGCTCCGACGGCACCCCGCTTGCCGGCCAGGTCATCGTCAGCAGCGGCCTGCCGATCACGGTCCTCCCCAGCACCCGCCTTGCGGAGCTGGTCGAAGCCTGGGCGGCGTCCCTCCGCAGGAGCTGCTCTTCGAGGATCGCATACGCGCTGGTGATCTACAAGCCGGCCGGCCTGGCCATGCATCGGTCCGTCGGGCACGAAGACGACAACCTGGTGGCGCGGGTGGCGCGCTTCGTCGACCTGCGTCACGCCGCCACCGGGTGGCAGCGGTCCACCGGCTCGATATCGGCACCTCCGGACCGGTCCTGTTCGGCAAGGGACACTGGGCCACCGGCCAGTACGGCCGGCTGTTGATGGACGGTCAGATCAGCAAGCACTACCTGGCCCTGGTCGGCGGCAGTGTCCCCGCTCGAGGGGAACTGGCCACCCCGGTTCCCGAAGGTGAGCTGCATGAAGCCGGCGCTCGACCCGCTACCGCTGCCTGGCGGCCACCGGCCGCTCTGGCGCTGCTCGAGCTTGACCTGGTCACCGGGCGGCCGCATCAGGCCCGGCGCCAACTGGCCGATGCCGGCTGGCCGATCGTCGGCGACCGCCGCTACGGCGGAGCCGCGTGGCCGCGACTCGACCATCCGCTATCTGCACTGCCACCGGCTGCAATTTCCCTCCCTGGACGACGGGCAACCCCGCCAGGTGACCAGCCCGCTGCCTGCACCATTTGCCCGGCTGATCTGCCGACATCGGCATGCCGGTTCCGATGGTCAACAGTGCCCAGCCAGGGGAATTTTTGCGTATCCAACGGCGAAGAACGGGTATAATAAGTTCGTAACAGCCCATCATCGCGGACGGTTATCGACACCATGATCTCGATGCGACACCCCGCCCGCCCCTGGCTGGCCACCGCCTGCAAGGTGGCCGGTGTCTACATGCATCGTCGCCGGCCTGTGGATCTCTCTTCAGTGACCAACTGCTGGCCAGCCTGGCAGAGGATACCGGCGAGCTGTCCCACTGGCAAACGGCCAAGGGGTGGCTGTTCGTCCCGTGACCGGCGGGCTGCTGTTCGCCTACCTGTGTCACTCCCTGCGACGGCAGCACGAAGCCTTCGACGAACTGACCACCTTGTTCGATTCGCTGCCGGCGATCGTCTATGTCGCCGACATGCACACGTATGAGCTGCTCTTCGTCAACGGCTACGCCCGTGAACGTTTCGGCCCGCAGTGGCGCGCGGCAATCGTGCTACGACTATCTGCAGCAGGGGCAGCAGCAGCCCTGCGGCTTCTGCTCGAACCAGCTGCTGCTCCGCGAGGAGCAGCCCGGGCCGCCGTTCACCTGGGAGTTCCGCAACACCAAGGACGGGCACTGGTACCAGTGCCTGGACAAGGCCGTACGCTGGCCCGACGGCCGACTGGTCCGCATAGAGATCGCCCTCGACATCACCGAGCGCAAGGAACTGGAACGGACCAAGGATGAACTGCTCTCGGCCGTCAGTCACGAAATGCACACGCCCCTGACAGCCATAACCGGCTTTTCCGAACTGCTGCTCGACGAGCCTCCCTGGCCGAACCGGTGCGCTGCCATGTGGAGACGATTTTCACCGGAAGCCGGAAAAATTGCAGGAGCTGATTCAGACCTTCCTCGAAGTCACGCGGCTGAAAACCGATCAGGCCCGGATCGACTACGAAGTTACTTCCGGCTCCGGGAGCTGCTTGAGCAATGCGGCAAACACACACCCGAATGTTCGGATCGGCACGCCCTGAGTATCGACTGTCCGGACAGTGCCATGATTTACGGAAACCGTCGCGAACTGCTGCAGGTCTTCAGGCAGTTGCTCAGCAACGCCTGCCGGTTCTCTCCGCGCGGCGGCCAGATCACCGTACAGGGCGCGGACGGAAGCAGAGACCATCCAGATCATCGTTGCCGACCAGGGGATCGGCATCCCCGCCGAGGAACTGGAGCGCATCTTCGAGCCGTTTCACCGCCTGGACATCGGCGACCGGCGCCGGGTCCGGGGCGTCGGCCTCGGGCTGGCCATGGTCCGTGAAATCATCACCCTGCACGGCGGCTCGGTTCGCGTCGAAAGCATCGAGGGTCAAGGGAGCCGCTTCATCGTCAGCCTCCCGGTCCCCGGCGCGGCCAAGGCAACCGACCAGAAGACCGCCCTGCCCGGATAAGATTATGAACCCAGCAAAACTGTTGCGTCGCCACCCGTGGCTCGTGGCTCACCGCCCTGTTGTTAGCGGGAACCGCCTTATGGGTGGGCTATTTTCTGGCGACCTTCGATCTCAACCACTACCGTGAGTATCTGGCCGGGGAACTCGGCCGGCGCCTGCAGCTGCCGGTGCAACTTGGCGAGGCACAGCTGGAACTGCGCGAGGCCGGGATCGCCTTTCGCTTCTCCGAACTGCGGATCGGCACGGCTGCAGACTTCGACCGAAGTCCATGCCGAGCAGCTCTGGCTGCAGCTGGCCTGGCACGGGCTGCTGCTAGGGAAGCCGATCCTCAGCGAGGTGGCCCTCGATACGCCGCGACTGCGCATTGCGCCGTCGGCACCGGAGACGGAGACTTCACCGGCAAGACGGTTCGACCTGGAACTGGTGCGCGATCTCCACATCCGTCGCGTGGAAATCCAGCACGGGGCTCTTGATCTGCAGTGGACGGAGCCGTCCGGGGCCACCCGGAGACTGGCCCTCGACGACCTGGCGATCAACCTCCACAATTTCGGGCTGGCGCGGACCGCAACCTTCGATCTTGCCGGCACCCTTGCCGACCAACCTCGCACGGCCCGTCTGCACGTCAGCGGCCGGGTCGACCTGCCGGCTGCCGGCGCCTGGCAGGAAGCCCTTTGGGATCTGACCCTGGAAGGGAAAGGCCTGGACGCCTCGCGACTGGCCGGGTTCCTCCCCGACAGCGTCGGGGTGGCCGCTGCGGGAGAAGGCGACCTCGCCGTATTCATCAAGGGCCAGCCGGGCAAGGCGGTGACGGTTCGGGCGGAGTTGAGCGGCCCGCGTCTGCAGATTCGCCCGGGCACGGCTTACCGGCAGAAACTGCCGTTAAGGCACCTGCAGGTCGCCGGCACCTGGCAACGCGAGGGCCAACGTCAGACGATCCGGCAGATGACCGTGCAATTGGATGATCTGCGGCTGGCCGGCGAGGTCAACCTGGTTCCGACCGCTGACGGCACCGAACTGTCCGGCCAGCTCAACAACGCCATCCTGCCGGTCAACACCTTGCGCCGCTGGCTGCCCGACGACCTGCAGGTGGACCGGCCGATCCTGGCCAAACTGCAGCCAGGAGGCACGATTACCCTGACGCGGGCCACGGTCCGGGCGAGCTGGCCTGCCGACTCGCCAGGGCCGGGCCGCTGGGCGGTCGACAGCCTGGCCGGAGAAGCCACCAACCTGGCCTGGGCGCTCGGCAAGGAGGCGCGCGGCGAGCTGCCGTTGCTCCGCTTCGGGCTGGACAACGGCCAATGGCAGTTTCCCCTCGGGAAAGGGGTGGTGGCAGGGGTACCGGTCGCATTCACCGGAACGGCCTCACCACAAGCCGACGCCCCGCTGCGGGTCGCCATCGACGTGCGCAGCGATACCACGGCCGAACAGCTGCTCTCCTTCGGCAGCGGCTCCCTGCCGGCCGACCTGGAAGTGACCGGCCCCCTGGCCTTGACCGGCCAGGCAACCGGCAGTATTGACCGGCTCTCGGTAAACCTGCGCGCCGACCTGACCCGGCTGGAGTTTCGCTACGGCGAACAGCTGCACCTCCCCCCATCGCCGGATGCGTTCTTGACCGTCCATGCCCAGGGAACCGCCGACACCCTGGTCATTGACAGAATCGCGCCTGGAGCTCGGGCCGTTGCGCGGCGGGCTGACCGGCAGCCTTGCCTGGGGGGAACAGCAGAGCAGCAACTTGTCCGCCCGCCTTGAGATCGCCGACTTGGCTGCGGCGCGTCCGTTTGCTCCGTTGCTGGAGAAACTGCAATTGCTGGGGGGTGCGGCCCTGGTTGTGGAGGCGGCCGGGCCGCTCATGGATCTCCAGCCGCAATTCTCTGTCGAACTGCAGGACGTGAGCATGCCGGCCCACGGCATCGTGGCGGACCTGAGCCGCCTCAACGGACGTCTGCTGATCGAGGGCAAGGGCGTGCACGGAGACAAGCTGACGGCTCTGGTCGGCAATTCGCCGGTCACCGGCAAGGCCGAGATAGCCGACCTTGATAAACCGCAGCTCGAACTCTGGGTCTCGGCTCCGGCCATCCGGGCTGACGAGCTGATCTTCCGCTCCGACCGGACCATGTTGCGGAATCTGAGCGGCCGGTTGCTTCTTCGACCGGGACGGTCTGCGCTTCGCCCCGGTCAAGGTGCGCCTCGATGGCGGCACCCGAGCGACTGTCACCGGTACCGTCAGTAATTTTGACGCCCCTGAGGTCGACCTGGAGATTTCTGGAGAATACGCCAACATCGAGGAAATCATCGGTTTGTGGACCAACGTATCCCCGGCGGCGGGAGCCGCCCGCAAGGCGCGGACCACCGCAACCTCCGCCCACAAGCCTCTGCTGCCGATCCGCATCAGGGTCGAGGCCAAGGAGGGCGACCTGTACAGCATGAAGTTCACCAACGCCAAGGCGCTCATCGTGCCTACCGCGGCAAGCCTATTGATCCATCCACTCGACTTCAAGGTCGGCGACGGCTACTGCACGACCCAGGTGCTGGTTGACTTTACCGGCGAGGCCAGCGTCATCCGCGTTTCCGGGCACGTCGAAAATGTCGATTCCTACCAGGTCTACAATGAACTGCTCGACCGCAAAAGCATCATGCGCGGCACCCTGCGCGGTGATTTCTACCTGCAGGGGGAGCTGGGGAAAGGTCGTTTTCTGCCCAGCTCCTACGGCAATGTCCGCGCCACGGTCCGCGATGGCGTCATGCGCCACTCGCCGCTCCTGAGCACGCTCTTCTCCCTGCTCAACGTCTCCCAACTGTTCCAGTTCAAGCTGCCCGACATCAACCTGGAAGGGCTGCCGTTCTCCCTGCTGACCACCGAACTGGCCATCGACCAGGGGGTGGTCCGCACGGAACATCTGGTGATCGACAGCAATGCCATGAACATGTCGTACGTCGGCCAGTACGACATGGTGGGCAACCAGCTCGACTTGCTGGTGGTGGCCAAGCCGCTCGGGACCATCGACAAGGTGGTGACCCGCCTGCCGATTGCCGGCTGGATCCTGGGTGGCGAGGAGCGGGCCCTGATCACCGCCCAGTTCAAGGTGACGGGCCCTGCGGACAAGCCGAAGGTCGAAGCCATTCCGATCAGCGCCATATCGAAGGGGGTGCTGGGGGTTTTCCAGCGCACCCTGAGCCTGCCGCTCAAGCTGATCGAAGACCCGGCAATCCTGTGGGGCGGGGGCGGGAAAAAACCTGACTAGCGGGGTCTTTCCCCGACGTAGAGGGCAGCGATACCGCCGGTCAGATCGATGCAGCGCAGGGCGGCAAGACCGGAAGCGGCCATCATCGTCAGAAAGGTCTGCCGATCGGGGAACTCCTGCACCGACTCGGGGAGGTACTGATAGGCGCTGCGCCGCGACAGCAGCCCGCCGAGACGCGGCAACAGCCGGTGGAAATAGCAGAGGTAGACCGAGCGGAACAGGCGGCTGCGGGGGGTGGCGAACTCGAGGATCACGACCCGGCCACCCGGCTTGAGAACCCGCGCCATCTCGCGCAAACCACGTTGCCGGTCAACCACGTTACGAATGCCGAAGGCAATAGTCACGCCATCGAAGGTGCCATCGGGGTGGGGAAGTGCCTCGCAGGGTGCATTGACCAGTTCGATCCGGCCACGGTAAGGAGATGCGGCGATTTTCTCGCGGCCGCGCACCAGCATCCCCTGGGTGAAATCCGCCCCGACGATTCTGCACCGACGCGTCGGTCTGCCGGGCGATTTCCAGGGCGACATCACCGGTGCCGGTCGCTACATCGAGAACGCGGCCCCGCGGAGGAATGGCCAACTGGCGCACGGCGGCCCGTCGCCAGCGGCGGTCGACGCCGAACGACAACAGTCGATTAAGCAGATCATAGCGGGGCGCGATCTCGTCAAACATCTGCCGGATCGCCCGGCCCTTTTCGGTCAGCCTGGTCATGCTGCTCCTTGATCCCGGTATCCCCGGACGCCGGCGTTATACCATCGAGAACCCGATGCCGTCAGCCAAAAAACGCACAGTTTGCCGGGCAGAAGTCGCTCCGCCATGCAACCGCTGATCGTCACCGCCGCGATTATTCGCCGCCAGGGGCGGGTGCTGGCCACCCAGAGGCCGGCCGGAGCCCGCCACGGCGGCTTGTGGGAGTTCCCCGGCGGCAAGCTCGAGGACGATGAAAGCCCGGCGGCGGCCCTGCACCGGGAACTGCACGAGGAACTCGACCTGGAGGTGACGGTCGGCGAGATCTTCGCGGTCATCCATCACCGCTACGACTGGGGGGCGGTCCTGCTCCTCGCCTATCACTGTGAACCGGCCCACACCAGGATTCGCAACCTGCAGGTGGCGGCCCACCGGTGGCTCTACCCGGCGGAATTGTCCACGCTCCCCTTCCTCCCGGCCGATCTTCCCCTGATCGCACGGCTGCAACGCGAAACATCCCCTTAGACTCCGCCGCGACAGGCGTCGCCAGCCAGGCAGCGACTTTACCAGCCAAAACAGGTTCGCCGCCGTCAGCGAGTTCAGCGCGCGCTCAGCGAGAGATGAAATCGAGCTTGAAGCGATCGCGCAGAATCCGCAGGAACGTGTTGACCCCCTTCAGGGCGTGCCGCAGCTGGTCCCGTTCCAGGTCAGTCATGACCAACGGGTTGACATGGTTGCTCGGCGGCTTCCCCGCGTTCAAAGACTTGAGCTGCCGCTCCAGGCGCAACCCGACCAGGTAGGTAAAGGCCTGTTCGATAATCTCGGCGTCGCCGGTCGGCAGGATGCCATGCTGGCGGAGCAGGTCGAGTTTGTCCCAGGTGCTGCCGCCGGTCATGCCATGCTCGAGGGCCAGCAGGCTGGCTCCCTCGGTAATGGCGAAAATCCCCGCTTTCTTGATGTCGAACTCGCGGCGATGCTCACCGTGCCGCTCGACCCGGATGTGGCCGAAGATGCCGAGCGGCGGCGGGAACCGGGCAATATGCCGCGCCATATAGGGGAAGAACAGGGAAAACCGTTGCAGCGTGGTTTGCACATGCGCATGCAGCCCCGCCTCGAGCGCAGGGTCGCCATGCACGGTGCGAAAGTCCTGGAACATGCCGAAATTGACCAAGTGCTCGGATTTCGGCACGGTGAGCCACTGTTCGAGCACTTCCTGCCATCCGGCCAGGCTGCGCCGCCACTGCGGATTGCTGGCCATGGTGTCCCCGGGGCAACGCGGTACGCCGATGGTTTCGAGCGCATCGACCAGCCGGGTTGAAAACCGGTCAATCTCCACCAACTGATCGGGAGTGAGATCGTCGGCGTAAACAATGGCGCTGTCCTGGTCGGTGCGCAGGGTCTGTTCACCGCGGCCTTCGCTGCCGAGGGCAAGGTAGGCGGCTCCCGACGGCAGGCGAATCCCCTCCTGGCAGTCGAGCAGGGCAATGATCCGCAGGGTGAAGGCGTCGTTGAGATGGGAGATGAGTTGCACCAGGCTTTTGGTGTCGGCACCGGCCCGGGAGGCGAAGCTGACCATGCCGATCATCCGGGCACTGACTTTGCGCAGCTGCTCTATCGAGACGGCCGCCTCGATTTCCTGGTTCAGGTAAAGGGGGGTACGGGTCTGCAGGCGCAGCACATCGGTGTCGGTTATGACGCCGAGCAACCCGCCGGATTCGTCGAGCACGCCCAGGCGGTGAATGTTGTGCTTGGCCATCTTGAAGATCGCCTCGACCACCAGGTCCCGGCCGCGCACGGTGATCAGGCCGGTCGTCATGATCTCCCGCACGCAGCGGTTATCGAGTTTGCCGCCGGTGCTGGCAATCAGGTTGCGCAGGTCGCTGACCGAGACAACGCCCACCGGGATGTCGTTGTCGGCCACGACCACGCCGGAGATGTTGTGCTGGCGCATCAGCCGCGCCGCCGCGACGACATCCAGATCCGGGGAACAGGTGACCGGCTCGCCCTGGCAGAGCGACTGGACCTGCAGGAAGAGAAAACTCTCTTCGCTGAACGGGGAATGCGGCATGACCTCTCCGGGAGGCAAGATAGCAAGGCTCCCTATCTTTACCGGTTTCCCCCGGTTGCGCAACTGTTCTTTGCGCCGGTTATCGGGCGGTCGCCACGATCGGTCCGGCGCGCAAAAGGCCGCACCGGCAACCGCGGCGACCGCCTGCCGCCCAGCGGTCAAGTCCGGCACCTTGGCCCAGACGGTTGTCATCTCGCCCACAATCTGCTATCTAGGGGGGCGATATTTCGCGCATCTCCCAACAGGAGCAACCATGATCAGCAAAAAATGGCTGCGCTATACCCTCGGCATATTCCTCGGCGGCGCCGCCGGACTGAGCCTGACCGCGACGATCCTGCCACTGGCCCTGTCACTTGCCGGCATGAAGGAAGATTTCCTGATTCGCTGGGATCTCGGCGGCTATGCCGCCCATTGCGTGCTGGCCTTCGCGTTCGGCGCCTGGCTGATCGCCCGGGTCGGGCGGATCGGGGCCGGACCGCTGCTGCTTGGCGGGGTCGGCCTGATCTGCGGTGGCTTGCTCGGGATGGTCGTCTACCCCGGCGAGACCAGCTGGATGATGTTCATGGCCGTGGCCGCCGGAGCTTACGGCAGCATCGGCGGGCTGCTGCTCGGCCATGTGCTGCAAAAGCCTGCGGATGAAAGCTTTCCCGCCAAATAACCGCAAGCTCCCGCCAGAGAGCTTGCGGCTGCCGGAACAACGATGAGTCCAGTCCGCCACCTGCGGGAGATCGAACCGTTCGACCAGCTTCCTGATGACCGTTTTCAGGAATTGAGTCGGGCCGCGACGCTTGCCTCCTACCCGGCCGACACTTTCATCTTTCAGCAAAACGACCCTCCGACCGGTTTCCTGTACGTCATCAAGGAGGGGCTGGTCGCCATCACCGTGGCCAGTCCCGACGGCAGTGACATCGTAGTCGACCAGCGCCGGGACGGCCAGATGTTCGGCGGTACTCCGGTCTTTACCGGCGAGCCCTATTCCGGCGGAGCACGCACCCTCAAGCCTACGGTCTGCCACCTGATCCCGGCTGCAGCTCTGCAGCGCCTGCAAAAGGACAATCCCGAACTGTCCAGCTACTTCACCCGCATGGTGCTGTCGCGGGTACGCAGCCTCTATTCGGAGATCGTCGCCGAGCAACTGCGGGCCAGCCCGGCCCTGATGGAGGCGTATCCGTTCAAAAAACGCCTGGCCGAGATCATGGTCAGCAATGTTGACACCTGCCCTCCCGGCATTACCGCCAAACAGGTCGCAAGACGCATGGTGGAGCGCGGCGTCGGCGCCATCCTGGTCGTGGATGAAGACCGGCACTTGCTCGGCATGGTCACGGAGCGGGAACTGGTGGCAAGGGTGGTCGCGACGGAGTCGGCCAACCGCCACGAGATCACCGCCCGTGAGATCATGACTCCGCAGCCGCCGACCATGACTCCGGACACCTATATGTACGAGGCCATGGCCCACATGACCCGCCTTCAGCTCAAGTACCTGCCGATCGTTGACCGGGGGGAAGTGGCGGGGATGGTCAGCCTGCAGGATTTGATGCGCTACCGCAGCCACAAGGCGATGCTGCTGGTCGGCAATATCCGCGAGGAGCAGACCCTCGACGGGCTGGCGGCCATTCGTCAGGAGCTTTTGACCGTGGCGCGCAGCCTCCTCTCGGAAACCCGCAGCACCCCTGAAGTCATGGAAATCCTTTCCTACATCCACCACGGGCTTATGCGCCGGGTTTTCGAACTGTGCCTGGCGGCACACACGGGCAGTGGCGCACGCCTCCCCGAAGTCCGCTACTGCTTCCTGATCCTCGGCAGCGGCGGACGCCGGGAGATGCTCCTCGCCCCCGACCAGGACCACGCCCTGGTTTTCGAGGACGTCGACCCGGACCGGACCGCTGAGCTCGAAGCTTTTTTTGCGCCCTTGGCCAACCATCTGGTCAAGGCCATGAGCCAGGTCGGCTATCCTCTGTGCGATGGCCAGGTGATGGTCGACAACCCGCTGTGGCGGGGCCGCCTGCGTGACTGGCGACGCAGAATCCGTGCCTGGGTTGCCGACGCCGAACCTCAGCAGATTCGCAACTCGTCGATCTTTTTCGACTTCACCGCGCTGGCCGGGGATCATGTCCTGGCCGCCGAACTGCGCGAGATGGTGAGAAGCGAAGTCGCCCATCAACCGGGTTTCCTTTACCAGATGATGTCCCTCGATCTGCGCTACAAGGTTCCGCTCGGCCTGCTCGGCCGTTTCGTGCTTGACAAGAGCGGCGAGCACGAGGGCCAATTATCCCTCAAACTCGGCGGCGTCATGTATATCGTCGACTGCGTAAGGATGTTCGCCCTGGAAAAGGGCGTGCAGGCAACCAGCACCCTGGGCCGCCTGAAGGCCCTGGTCGAAACCAACGTCTTTACGGCAGAGACCGCGGAACACATCCGTGCCGCCTTCGAAGCCTTGACCTTTTTGCGGCTGCGCCATGAAATCGAACGGCTGGAAGCCGGCCAGCCCCCCAGCCATCATCTCGATCCGAATACCTTGAGCAAAACCGAACAGGATCTGCTGCGCGAGGCGTTTCAGGCCGTCAGCAAGTTGCAGGACGCGACCAAACGCTATTTCTCCCGGTCGCCGTTCTGATATATGGTATTTTAAGACACCTTCAACGGAGGACGGACGCCTATGCTGCGCATGGTCTTCGGAACTCAAAACGACACGGCAGGCTTGGTCATGCGCCTGACCCTGGGCTTGGTCATGCTGCCGCACGGCCTGCAGAAGGTTTTCGGCCTGTTCGGCGGCGCCGGGCTGCAGGCAACCATGAATGCCTTCACCGTCAAGATGGGGTTGCCGACGCCGGTCGCGATCCTGGTGATCCTGGCCGAATCGGCAGGGGCGCTGGGCTTGATCATCGGCTTCTGTACCCGCCTGTGTGCCCTTGGCATCGCCATGGTGATGGGCGGCGCGATCTTCTTCGTGCATGCCCAGCACGGCTTCTTCATGAACTGGTTCGGCCGTCAGCAGGGGGAGGGGTTCGAGTATCACCTCCTGGCCATCGGCCTGGCTCTGGCGCTGATCTGCCACGGCGGCGGCAAATGGTCCTTCGACCAGCGCATCGCTCGCTAGCAGGCAGCCCCGCGTCACGACAAAAAGGCCGTACCCTCGGTACGGCCCCGCCAACGCGAATGTCCCGGTCTCACCCGCTACATGGTGTCGCCGCGCGTCTCACCGTCGAACACGGTCATCAGCGACGCGGCATCGTACGGATAGATGTCCTCGCGCACGCTGCCATCCTCGGCCACGTGCCGCCAGTGGATCACCGTCTCCCCCCGCCGCGTGTCGAGCAAGACCCGCTTCGGTTCGCGGCGATGCAATTCCTGCCACATCTGCTCCAGAGTCAGCAGTTCGAAGCCGGCAAATTCGTGATCCGGCTGCAAGTTGCCCAGGAACGTATCGATCAGTTCAAAATCGACGAAATCATTTTCCTTGCGCCACCACTTGATGAAACAGCGCTCCCCGGTGGAAACGTGGCGCATCTCCCTGAGTATTTCGTGGCCTGTCATGACGCACCTTCCTCTCCGGGCCCTTCGCCCTGTCATACTGCTATTATATCGTCCGAAACCCCACGCGACAATCGCGCACGCCGCGAGGCAGACCCGGCGGCCCGAAAGTGCCCGGTAAATCCGGCAAGCATGGCGACAGCCGCCTGCTCGCCATGGCCACACAAGCAAAGGCCGGCTCTGTCAGAGCCGGCCTTTGCGCAGGTCAACTGCCGGTGAAGCTGGGCGGGCGTTTCTCCATGAAAGCCTTCAGCCCCTCGCGGGCGTCGGCCGTGGCAAAGCACAGCGCAAACAGATCGGCCTCGTAGCGGGCCGCCCGGACAAAGTCCATCTCCAGGCCGTTTTCGATGGCATCCTTGGCGAGGCGGATCGCCGATGCGCTTTTGTCGACCATCCTGGCCGCCACCGCCTTGGCCTCGGCAAGCAACTGCCCGGGGGGGACCACCCGGTTGACCAGGCCGATCCGCCAAGCCTCGCGGGCATCGATCATCTCCCCGGTAAAGATCAGCTCCTTGGCCCGCCCCTTGCCGACCAGGCGCGCCAACCGCTGGGTGCCGGCAAATCCGGGGATGATGCCGAGCTTGACCTCGGGCTGGCCGAAGCGCGCGGTCTCGGCGGCGATGCGCAGGTCGCAGGCCATGGCCAGTTCGCAGCCCCCCCCCAGGGCATAGCCGTTGACCACGGCGATCACCGGCTTGGGGAACGATTCGATCCGATCATAGAGGCCCTGGGCCAGCAGGGCGAAATTCCGCGCCCCCTCCACGTCGAGGCTGCCGAGGTAGCGAATGTCGCCGCCGGCGACAAAGGCCTTGTCCCCCGCACCGGTCAGGAGCACCACCCGCACCTCGCGATCGTTTTCCAGGGCATCGAGCATCTCGGCAAGGGAATGAAAAGCGGCGATCGTCAGGGCGTTGAGCGCCTGGGGATTGATGATGGTGATCAGGGCGATCCCCTCGCCCTTTTCCAGCAACAGCGTGCCTTCGGCCATGGGTTTCTCCTTGCGGCTTGAGGTGGACGACAGCGGCCCGCGGGAAAGCCCCGCGGGCCGCTGTTGCCATCTGGGCGGATCGGTTCAGAGCAGCGTTTTGACCGCCGTCAGGGCGGCGTCATAGTCCGGCTCGGCGGTCACCTCGGGGACGATCTGCAGGTAGCTGACCCGGTCGTGCGCGTCGATCACCAGGACGGCGCGGGCCAGCAGCTTGAGTTCCTTGATCAGCAGCCCGTAGTTGAGAGCGAAGGAGCGGTCCTGATAGTCGGACAGGGTCTGCACCTTGTCGATCCCGGCATTGCCGCACCAGCGTTTCTGGGCGAAAGGCAGGTCGAGGCTGACGGTGTAGACCGCCACGCTGTCCGGCAGGTTGGCGGCATCCTGGTTGAAGGTGCGGGTCATGGTGTCGCAGACCGGCGTGTCGAGGGACGGCACCACGGCAATGAGACGGACCTTGCCGGCACTGCTGGCCAGGGTCACCGGCTGCAGCGCGTTGTCGACCACCCGGAAATCGGGGGCGACATCGCCCGCCTTGACCGGCTGGCCGAGCAGGGTCATCGGGTTGCCCTTGAAAGTGATGATACCTTGGCGTTCCTGGGTCATGAGTTGATCTCCCTGTGAGGTGAATGACGGCCGCGCCGGTCATCGTCGCGGCGGGCCTTTCTGTTTAGTCAACCATGCCCGCCATCAATGTCAAGCAATCCGGTCAGCTATGCCGGCGGCACTGGCAACGAGGGGCGGTTGCAGCGTTCAGGCGGGGAAATGGGTAATCGCCGCAAGGGCTGTTGGCCAGGCCGATGCCATTCAGCGCGATGCCCCGAAGTTCAATGCTCATGCAGAGCCAACTGCAAGCAGTCATCGAAAGTTGCCAGGGTTCCACCATTTTCCGCGATGAACCGTTCCGCGGCGACGCGGGTGTCGAAAGCCCATTTGGCAACGGACGTCATCACACCGGGGAACCTGCCGCCGATCACCCAGGTGGCCGCACGCGCGGCCAGGAGTTGTTCCGTCCGATAGTCACCGACCATCAAGGCTTTCACCTGGTAAGTCGGGTGCTGCTTCATCGCGAGGACAGCGCACGTCAGGCTGCAGGTTCCAACGGTGGTGCCATCGGCATAGATAATCAGCATGCGACTCTGGGCGAAAGCGGAGCGGTCCATCCCGCAAAACTGGCAAACGGCAGGGGCTTCGACCTGAGCCGAGGTGCCGGTCGCGATGCTGAGAAGTGCCAGGATTGTCAGAAACCGGTTGAACATGGCGTAGCCTCCTTGACCCTTTAATTCAGTATAGCCTCCCGCCCCGAATTGTCAGGGATACCGCCACCGCCGCGGTCGCCAGGCCCAGCAGCAGGACACAAAATATCCTGTTGAGGTTATTCCTTCTTCTCGAAAATACAGTGCTTGGCATAGTCGACCGCCTCGTTGGCCGTCCAGTCGGCCTTGGGTTTTTGCTTCATTTCCTCACACCAGGCCTTGCTGCCAACTTCCGCTTTGCACCCAACTGACAATGCGAACAGACAGAGGACAAGAAACAAGGCCGCCAGTTTCGAGCTGTACATGGATATTCCTCCTGTTCTTTTAGAAAACAAAAAGGCTCTGCTTGACAAACTGGGCCAGGGCCAGGTCGACGAAGATGATCCCCCGTTCCAGAATGTGAATGCCGAAATAGGCATGGATGGCCACAAGTAACAGGCAGGCCAGAAACGGCAGGAACAGGAAGCTGAGGGTTTCCATGAGAGTCCTTGGTGGTTTCCGTACCGGCCCCCGAGGGCTTGATCTCCTCGGAGGCCGGTACCGGATGATTAACTATCGAAGCGCCGCCATGACCGTGTCCATGAAAGCGAACCAGTCGTCAGTGCCGGGCAGCGCCCCGACGTCGCCGGGGAGGAGGATGACTTTGACGCCGGTCTTCTCGCTGAGCGATGCCGACTCCTTCCTGCCGTAATAGCCGGCCGTCAGGATGCCATCAGGATGCGCCTGATGCATCGCTTCGATCAGGCTCTCGATGTGGGCGGCCGAGGGAGGAATCCCCGGCTTCGGCTCCACGTAGCCGATGATCCGCAGGCCGAAATCGGCGGCCAGGTACTCGAACAGCTTGTGATATGCCACGAACCGCTTTGCCTTCAGGTCAAGGGCGCTCCACTGTTGCTGATGCGCGGCCATATTCGCCGCAAAGTTCCGGAAGTTCTGCTGGAAGAAGTCGGCATGCTCCCGATCCAGTTGGCCCAGAGTATCGGCCATCTCCTGGGCCACCCGCAGAACGCTGCCGGGCGAGAAGTGGTAGTGAGGATTGCCCAGAGGGTGCACGTCGCCCATGCTGCGGTCGACGGCCGTGGGTTTGTCGATGACGGTCACGAACCGGGAGCAGTCGAAGTTGCCCGGCTGGCCAGGGACAATTTTGGGGTTTCTGGCCGCCTCGAAAATCAACGGCAGATAGCCGATCTCCAGGTCGAGGCCGTTGTACATGAACAGGTCGGCCATGCGACCGGCAAGGATCATGCTCGGCTTCGCTTCGACCATGTGCGAATCCTGGTTCGGTTTCACCAGAGTGGTCACTGAGACCTGGTTCCCGCCGATCACCCTGGCCAGGCTGCCGATCCACGGCAGGGTGGGGTCCTTGCATGATCATCAAACGATGTGCCTGACATGTAATGGTAACAAATCATCAGCACCAGGCAAGGGGTTGACTGATGGTCCGGACGAACCGCCGAAGACCGGGGACCGGCCTTCCCACATGAGCCGCTGTTGCCTGAAAACTTGGTAAAATTCAGTATACTGAAGTTGATTGGCTTTCCGGTTCACCGAAAACAGACCGACACGTCGCCAAGCCCGTGCTGAATGATCAACGGAGCGGAAATATGCAATTACACCCGGCAACAGCGTTCATGCTGTTCTGTTCAGTAGCGGTATCGATTCAGGCCGGCGCCGCTGACCACCCCCCTGGAACCGTCGTTGCCAGTGTCCCTGCCGCCCCCGAGGATGGCGGGCCACGCAACTGGGAAGTCACGGGGGTCTCCCGCGCGCTGCGACTCAGGGAAGAACCGTCCACGACGGCAAAAGCCCTTGCGAGCTATGCGCCGGGAACCGTTCTGGACAACCTCGGGTGCCAGCGTGTCGAGAACCGGATCTGGTGCGATGTCCAGCAGCTGGGGGGCGGGCCGCGCGGCTATGTGGCCGCGGAGTTCCTGAAGCCTGCGCTATCGCCCGACGGGAGCGCCGCCACCGGCCCCGACGACTCGGCGCTGCGTGCCGGCCAGGGCCAATTCGATGCCACCGGGCAGATCCCCTGCGCGCAGTCTGTCGGCCAGCCGATGACGCAGTGCGAATTCGGCGTTGCCCGCGCCGGCGGCGGCTACGCCACGGTCGTCGTCACCAGGCCCGATGGCCGCGCCCGAGCGATCTTCTTCCGCATGGGCAGGCCGATCGGCGCCGGCACCAGCCAGGCAGATGGCATGCCCGAATTCCGGGCAACCAAAGAAAGCGACCTGAACCTGATCCGCGTCGGTGATGAGCGTTACGAAATTCCGGATGCGGTCGTTCTCGGGGGCTGATATCCAAAGCTGTAACGATGGCAGAAAAACCATTGCCCATCCGAGTGCTGCGGGTGGGCGGAAAGGCTCATGTGGTCTTGCGGGTCCTCATCGTTCTGGCATGCCTGGGAATGAGTCTTGTCTCGGCACCCTACACATGTTTCGCCGAACCCGAAACGGTCATCCTGCTCCACGGGTACGGGCGCACCAGTTATTCAATGCTCCCCCTGCAGTACCGGCTCGAATCCGAAGGGTTCCATGTCCACAATTTCGGCTACCCGTCGATGCGAAGTTCCCCTCAAGAACTGACAGGACTGCTCGCCAGGGAGATCGATGCCTGCTGCAGCAACTCTCCCCGCATGCATTTCGTCACCCACTCGCTGGGAGGGATCCTGGTCCGCGCCTACCTGGCCGGGAACCGCATGCCCAACATGGGGCGCGTCGTCATGCTCGCCCCGCCCAACCAGGGGAGCGAACTGGCCGATATGATCAACGGGTCTTCGCTGCTAAGCACGATCCTCGGGTCGACGGTGATTCAGTTGGGGACCGGGGCGGAGAGCCTGCCCAACCGCCTCCCTTCGCCGTGGTTCGAGATCGGGGTCATCGCCGGGGTCGACGAGTTCAACCCCCTGGGCGACTGGTTCGTCCCCAAACCGAGCGACGGTACGGTGTCGGTGGCCAGCACCCGGTTGGACGGGATGCACGACTTCGTCACCGTCCCCAAGTCGCACACCTTCATCATGTGGTCCGGTGAGGTGGCCGACTACGTCGTCCGCTTCCTGCGCACCGGCCGGTTCCAGGAGATCGCGACCCTTTATCCCCATCCTGCTCAGTAGTAATCCTTCGGAAACATCATAAAGAACTGGTCCTGCACCCGCTGCAGAAAATCACGCGCCGGCTGGATGTCCAGCACTTCATCTTCTGAGATCCAGCGCAGTGCCCCGTCCGGCGAAAGGACCACGTGCCAGCTGTTTTCAGGGGACATGTCGCGGAGCATGATGCCGGCCAGCTTTTCGGCCAGCTCCGGGCTGTCGATGACCACGCCCATCTCGCTGTTGATCTGGCTGGAACGCGGGTCGAGGTTCATGGAGCCGATGAAGGAGCGCTCGCGGTCGACCACGATCGCCTTGGTGTGCAGCCCCATGAAACCGGACGCGACCGGGGCCCGGTCGGCAATCTCCTGCCGGATGGCGGCATCGGGGCGCATCTCGTAGAGTTCGACGCCGGCCCTGAGCAACGGTTCGCGCCACTGCTTGTAGTGGCTGTTCACCGCCGGCACGTCGTGGGTCGCCAGCGAATTGGTCAGAATCCGCACCTTCACCCCGCGCCGGACCAACTCGGCCAGCCTCTCCAGAAACTTGTCGTCAGGAATGATGTAGGCGTTGGTGATCAGCAGTTCCTGCTTGGCGGTGGCGAGCAAGTCACGGATTGCATCGGGCATGTGATGGCTGACCGCATCCCGGTCCGGGGTGTCGGTGAAGGTGCGGCTGCGGCCGATGCTCATGGACGTGGCCAGCACGGTGAAGTTTTCCTGCCAATCGACGGGGTCCAGGGACGTGCCGACCAGCGCCTCGGCTTCCTGCAACTGTCCGAAGACCTGCCAGCGCAGACCCTCGACTTCCCGCTCCGTCAGCGGCTCCTGCAGTGCTTCGACCGGCATCACCCAGTCGCTGTTCCAGAAGCGGTCGAAGATGGCCGAGGCGTCCCGGGCGACCGGGCCGATGCCGAGCACATCGAGGTCGTGGAAGTTGAAGCTGCCGTTGAGCCCGAGGTACTCGTCACCGAGGTTGCGTCCGCCGATGATCGCCGCACGGTTGTCGGCCACCAGCAGCTTGTTGTGCATGCGCTGGTTGAGGCGTTCGAGCTGCTCGACCATCTCGACGGCCCGCCCCAGGAGCATCCGGGCGTTCCACGGGTTGAACAGGCGGATTTCGATGTTGGGATGGGCATCGATGGCGGCAAACGGGTGGTCGCGCAGCTCGGGGGTCGCGGCATCGCGCAGGATGGTGTCGAGGTCGTCGATGAGAATCCGGACCTTGACCCCGCGGTTGGCCGCGGCAATCGTACGGTGCATCAGCAGCAGGCCGCTGTCGTCGCCATACCAGAGGTAATACTGCAGGTCGATGGAGCTGGCCGCGGAATCGATCAGCGCCAGCCGCCATTCCAGGCCGTCGGCGTTGCGGTCGAGCAGATGGAAGGCCGACACCTTGTCGCCGTTGGACTTTTGCAGACTGGCCTCGGCCTGCGCCAGAAGGCCGGCGGGTGACGGCGGGGGGGCGTATCCCGGTGCAGGCCGGGTAAAACTGCGCGGGGCCGCAGCACATGCGGCCAGCAGCAGAAACAGCAGAGCGGCAAGCAGGCGGAGCATCCGGCCCTTCGAAAGCAACCTATCCATCAATCACCCGTCCTTAACCATAGCCTCGCAGCGCACCCGGACTGGGGACACCCTCTATTGCAACCCGACTTCCCGGTAGTACTGCAGCGCCCCGGCATGGAGCGGCGCGGAGAGCCCCTTGAGCATTTCTTCCCTGGCCAGACCGGAGAGGGCCGGATGCTGCTGCCGCAGTTCGGCAAGGTTTTCGAAGATGACTTTCGTGAGGGTGTAAACGACCTGGTCCGGAATCTTTGCCGATGTGCACAGGGTGGCCAGGACGCCAAAGGTGGCCACCTCGCCGTCAGGGGCTCCCGTCCCGGGGTAAAGACTCTGCACGTGCAACAGGCCCGTGCTGTAATAGCTGTGCTTTGCCACCAGCCTGTCGATATCAGGGCCGGAAACCGGGACCATGCGGGCCTTGCGTTCTCCGGCAAGCGCAAGGCGGATGCTCTCGCTGGGATGCCCGACGACGAAGAAAAAGGCGTCGATGAGGTGATCTTCTAGCAGGGCAGGAGCTTCGGAGGCCGTGGTCGTGACCTGGATGAGATCACGGGCGGGATCAAGTCCGACGGCCTGCAGGGTATCGATGACAATCCGGCGCTGGCTGGGACTCGGACTGCCGAGGCTGACCCGCTTCCCCTTGAGATCGGCAAGGGACACGATCCCGGCATCCTCCGCCGCCACCAGGGTCACGGTTTCGCGGTACAGGCTGCACACGGCGCGCAGCTCTCGTTGCGGGCCCTTTGTCTCCCATGCGGCCATTCCGTTGACCGCATAATACTGGTTGTCGGCCTGTGCCAGGCCGAACTCCAGTTGCCCGGCCATCAGCGCGTTTATGTTGAATATCGTCCCCTTGGTTGCCTCGACGGTGGCGCGGATACCGTAATCGTGGCGACGGTTGTTAAGCAGGGTTGCCATCGCCAGACCGGTGGGGAAGTAAACCCCGGTGTAATCGCCGCCGCCGATAGTGACAAAGGTCTCTTCGGCCTGAAGTTCAGGCGGGACCCCGGCCAGCAGAGCACCAGCAACCGATAAGATCAGACAGAGAACTGTCGCCCTGCGCTTCATGGAATTCCCTCGCTCCGTAATGCTCAATCACCCGTTGAAGGGCCAAGATGGAAGGTTGTCGGCTCCTCCCACCCCAGGGATCTGACCTCGTCCAGGGCCGTCGGGTGCTGCTCCAGGATCAGGACCAGGCGGTAGCCGTCGGTAAAATACGGGTCACCTGTCAGGTTGTTCCTCGGACTCGATGGCCTGGCGGAACCAACCCCCTTGACGAAGCCGACCTTGGCCAGCATCTGCGAAAAGAGCAGGTCCTCGACCAGGGCATGGCGCGCCTCGTCGATATCCGGGTCGATCTTGTGGGTGACTGGCGGACGGGCCCGCCAGGTGAAACGCACCCCGATGTCCCGGCTGATCTGGCCGACGAAAACCGGTTTGCCCTGGTAGCGCATCGGCGTGTACCACAGCCGCAGGTGGTTGCGCTCGTGGATGTCGTGGCGCGGTTTCTGCCGGGCGAAATCCTGGTGGCGCCCGGCAAAATAGAGGGGGCTCAGCGGGGAATACCGGTAGCTCGACCCGAAGAAAAACGACTTGATGGTTTTCCAGACGGCCGTGGCATAGGTTTCTTCGGCCGGCAGCCAGCCGCGCCGGGCAAAGGCGGCGGCGATCTCCCTGAATTCGCCGACCACCACCAGGTTGAGGGGGTCGCCGGAGTTCGCCCCTGCCTGGTCCGTGGTGCAGCAGGGGAGTTTCTCAAGGTCCGCCCGCAAATCCTGCTCATCCAGTTCGACGATTTGCTCCGCCGGATAGAGGGCATCGAAATCGACCGTCCGGTAATCGACCCGCATCCCGGGGATCTGCACGAAGAAGGTGAAGAACTTGACCTGCTCCTCGGCAACCAGGTCGATCTGGACCACCTTCTCCCCTTCGTCGAGGTTGGTAAAGATGAAGCCGGACACCGCGGTGTTGGGCAGGATCGGGTTCCTGAAGTTCAGCGAGCGCAAGTGGTCGGCCATGTCCGTCCGGTAGGACCCGCTCAAGCGGCCGGTCATGGCATAGGTGACTTCGAGGGGCGAAAAATAGTTGGAATCCGTCGCGGCACTGAGCAGGTAATAGGTCCGGTCACTGTGGTTCTCCACCTTTACCCAGACGGGCTGGATCTCTTTGCCGATCAGGTCCGCATTGAACAAGGACGATGCCTCTGCGGCGGTCGGCACTGCAACCGAGACCCTGACGTCCGCGTCGAACTTCGACTGAACCCGGTCACGAAACCTGACGTCATTGACCACGTTCGGGTGAAAAACACCCGGGGACTGCAGCGCCGAGCAGCCGGCCAGCAGCAGGCACAGCAGAAGTGGAACCGGCCCCTTGGCCAGGTTGCGCAAAGACGACCCTTGACATCTCATGTGCCGACGATCCTTTGCTGCACCCTGCGGAGCAAGCCAAGACCAAGGATCAGCAGGCCGATCAGGATAACGCCACGCCAGAACAACCGGTCGATGATCTCATCGGCCATGCCCATGACCAGAGGCGGCATTCTCATCTCGGCGACTATGGAATTGTTGGTCGCGTCAGACAATGACATCGCTGTGGCCTGCAGGGCACACGCACCCACCAGAGCGGGAAGCAGGACCAATGTCAGGGTGGCATTGAGGCGAGAAGCTTTAATACGGCTTGCCATGACCGGTCTCTGTCCCCCTCGAGTCCGCAACAACCGGGGTTGAAGCTGAGTACTTCTGCTGCCGCCAGGAATAACCAATGGCAAAACCACAATTTTTGACGAGGCTTTCGATGCGGCTGCAGGGGGTAAACGTCCAATTACGAGTGATTATATCAGGAATTATCATCGAGACAAATCGGTAGCGTTCCACGAAAGGTGGCCGTCTGGGTATCGTTCAACGCTCCTTTAAACGGACGCGTACCAAACGGTCTTCATGACCGGAAGCAACGTCGTGAGCCAAGGCGGAAGGACGTGACAGACGACCTGCGCCGAGGACCACTGGACAGACAGGCCGCGAGCAGTGGCCGCCGGGGATGTCGACCGTGCAGCTCTCAGCAATTCATCCCGCAGCGCCGGCAACCGGGGTGGCAGGTGGTCCCGAGATTCCCGGCCAGGGCCGCCAGGTACTCTTCGTAGAGATAGTCCCGCCGCACCCCCTGGTCGATGACCTCCCAGGGGAAACACTCCCCGGCGCCGCGTTCGCGGTGCAGGTAGAAAGCCGGGTCGAGCCCGGCCTCCCGGCAGGCCGCCTTCAGCCCCTTGCCGGCGGCCAACAGCGGCAGCAGCCGGCCGCAGCGCCGGTCGCCCCTGGCCAGCAACCCCTGCAGTTCGGCACTGCGCAACGGTTCGCACTGCAGGTCGACGTTGGCCAGCGGCCCGATCAGCCGCCGCAGTCGCCGGTATTTCTTCTCGAGCCGGCTGACCGGCTCCATCGGCGCCCACTGCAGCGGCGTCCACGGCTTGGGGACGAACGGGTTGACCGACAGGGTCAGCCGGCCCAGCCGGCCGCGCGCTTTCCCCTCCGCTTCCCAGACCGTGCGAATCCGGTTGGTCAGGGCTCCGATCGCGTCCACATCATCATCGCCTTCCCCCGGCAGGCCGACCATGAAGTAGAGCTTGAGGTTGGGGATCCCTCCGGCGGCGATCATGCGTGCCGCTTCGAGGATCTGCCCCTCGTCCACCCCCTTGTTGACCGCATCGCGCAGCCGCTGGCTGCCGGCCTCGGGGGCCAGGGCCAGCGTCTTGTGCCCGGAGCGGGCCAGCACCTCGACCTGCTGCGGGGTCACGGCGTCGATCCGTACGCTGGAGACCGACACTTCGCCGCCGGCCGCCAGGATGGCGTTGCCCAGGCCGGCCAGTCCGTCATAATCGCTGACCGCCGCCGCCACCAGGCCGACCTTGCCGGGAACCTCCCCTTGCGCCAGCAAAACCTTGTGCAATTGCTCGGGAGTGTGCTCGCGGAACGGCCGGTAGATGAAACCGGCGGCGCAGAAGCGGCAGGCGCGCGGGCAACCGCGCGAGAGTTCGACCAGGTGCATGCCGGCAAACTCGGTGTCGGGGGTGGCCACGCAGGTCCGGGCCTGGAAATCGTCGAGCCTGGCCAGCCACTGGCGGACCACCCGCTCGGGAGCACCCGACTGCGCGGTCATCTCCCGCAGGGTGCCGTCCTCAAAGTAGTCGACCCGGTAGCAGGACGGCACGTAGATGCCGGGCACCCCGGCAAGAATTTGCAGCAGACCGGGTCGGTCGGACGCCCCGGCCTGCTGCAGGGCGTCGAGGAGCGGCGCGAGGAGCACTTCGGCCTCGCCGACGGCGAACAGGTCGAAGATCTCGGCCAGGGGCTCCGGATTGAGAAAGGCGCAGACTCCGCCGCCCAGCACCAGGGGATGGCGTTCCCCGCGCTCGGCCTGCCACAGCGGCAGTTGCGCCAGTTCGAAGAGCACCGGCACATTGACGAAGTCGTTTTCGAAGGAGAGGGAAAAGGCCACCAGATCGAAGTCGCTGAGCGGCCGCTGGGTTTCCAGGGAGACCAGCGGGAAGCCGGTGCGGTGGTACTCGGCGAGATCTTCGGGGTCGGGGAGGAAGAAGCGTTCACAGCGGGTGTCGTCCCGCTGGTTGAGCAGCTGATAGACCGCCTGCACCCCGAGATTGCTCATCCCCTGGTGATAGGTGTTCGGATAGATCAGCGCCACGCTCAGCCGCCCTCCCCAGGGGTTGACGGCAGGACCGCTCTCGCTGGCCAGGCGCTGGCGCTGCTGGTCGATCAGGCGACGGGACATGCATGGCAGTCTAGCAGCATGCCGTGGATTTTATAAGCAAAATGGGGCAGGGAAACCAGGTGCCGCCTGGAGCGCCCATCCAAATGAAAAACCGCCCTGGAAGGGCGGTTCATTTCGGTTCGCGAAGGATGCCTCGGCGAGCGGCTCAGTCGACCCGGCGGCGCAGGAAGGCCGGGATATCGTACTCCTCCCCCTCGGCCAGACCGTTGCGGGCGGCACGGGGCTTGGCCCCACCGTCACGGTTGCGGATGTAGGCGGGGACGTCCATGTCTCCCTGGCTGACCGGGGCATTGCCGGCGATGGTGGCCAGGGCCGGACGGGCCATCTCGCGAGTCGCCTGGCGGCGCTTGTCGAAAGCATCGCCGAAGCCGGTGGCGATGGCGGTGACCTTGATCCGTTCGCCCATCGCCTCGTCGATCACCAGACCGATGATGATGTTGGCGTCCTCGTGGACCTTCTCGTGGATGATCCGGGCAGACCTCCTGGTAATCGTCCATGGTCATGCTCGAGGAGCCGGTGACGTTGACCAGCACCCCCTTGGCGCCGGAGATATCGATATCCTCGAGCAGCGGGCTGCAGATCGCCTGGTGGGCGGCATCGACCGCGCGATTCTCCCCTTCGGCGACACCGATCCCCATCATCGCCATGCCGCGTTCGCTCATGGCCGCCTTGACGTCGGCAAAGTCGACGTTGATCAAGCCGTGGGTGGTGATCAGGTCGGAAATCCCCTGCACCGCCTGGCGCAGCACATCGTCGGCCGGCTTGAAGGCATCGAGAATGCCGGTGCTTCTTGCCGGCCAGGCCGCTGAGCCGGTCGTTGGGGATGAGGATCAGCGAGTCGACCACCTTCTTCAGCTCCTCGACCCCCTGCTCGGCCTGCTTCTGGCGCTTGGTTCCCTCGAAGGCGAAGGGCTTGGTGACGACGCCGACGGTCAGCGCGCCGAGTTCCCGGGCCACATCGGCGATGACCGGCGCGGCGCCGGTGCCGGTGCCGCCGCCCAGCCCGGCGGCGATGAACACCATGTCGGCGCCCTGGAGCAGTTCGGCCAGCCGGCCGCGATCCTCCTGGGCCGCCTCGCGGCCGACTTCAGGATTGGCGCCGGCGCCGAGGCCCTTGGTCAGCTGGCCGCCGAGCTGCACCTTCACCGGCGCCTTGCTGGCCTTGAGCGCCTGGGCGTCGGTATTGGCGACGATGAACTCGACCCCCTCGATATTGCGCCGGCGATCATGGTATTGACGCATTGCTGCCGCCGCCGCCGACGCCGATCACCTTGATGCGCGCCACCTGCTCCATGCTGTCATCGAATTCAAACATTCATCGTTCCCTCCGAACGGGTTCACGCCGCTGGCCTTGCGGGCACGGCAAATGGTTCGCAACACAATATCTTGTGGCGACGTTCAGGTCAAGGCGCAAGATGCAGAGGTTTAGAAAAATTCCCCGAACCACTCTTTCATGCGCCGGACCACCTTGTCGAACACATTGTCCTGGCCGATGGCGAAATTCTTGGCTCTGCACGTTGCGGCTGCCGTACTTGACCAGCCCGACGCCGGTGGCGTAGATCGGCGAATTGACCACGTCGATCAGTCCGCCGATCTCCTGCGGGACGCCGCGCCGCACCGGCAGGTTGAAGATCTGCTCGGCCAGTTCCGGCATCCCCGGCAGGATCGCCGAGCCGCCGGTGATGACCACGCCCGGAGCGATGCGGTTCTCGAAGCCGCTCTTGATCATCTCCCGGTTGACCAGGGTGAAGATCTCCTCGACCCGCGGCTCGAGGATCTCGGCCAGCAACTGGCGGGAGAGTACCCGCGGCTCGCGGCCGCCGACCGACGGCACCTCGATGGTTTCGTCCTTGCCGACCATGGAGGTCAGGCAGCAGCCGTACTTCTGCTTGATCTTCTCCGCCTCCGGGCATCGGCGTGCGCAGGCCGACGGCGATATCGTTGGTCAGGTGGTTGCCGCCCAGGGAGAGCACCGAGGTGTGCTTGATCGCCCCGTCGACGAAGATGGCGATGTCGGTGGTGCCGCCGCCGATATCGACCAGCGCCACGCCGAGTTCCTTCTCGTCCGGGGAGAGCACCGCCTCGGCCGAGGCCAGCTGCTCGAGAACGATGTCGGCCGACCGTCGACACCGGCCCTGTTGCAGCTCTTGATGATGTTCTGGGCGCTGGCCACGGCGCCGGTGACGATGTGCACCTTGCCCTCCAGGCGCACGCCGCTCATCCCCAGCGGCTCCTTGATGCCGTCCTGGTCGTCGATGATGAACTCCTGGGGGAGGATGTGGATCACCTCGCGGTCCATGGGGATGGCGATCGCCTTGGCGGCATCGATGACCCGGCGGACATCCTCGGCGGTCGACCTCGCGGTTCTTGATGGCGATCACCCCCTGGGAGTTGATGCCGTTGATGTGTCCGCCGGCGATCCCGGCGAAGACCGAGTTGATCTCGCAGCCGGCCATCAGCTCGGCTTCCTGGATCGCCTTGCGGATGGCGGTCGACCGTGCTTTCGATATTGATGACCACCCCTTTGCGCATGCCGCGCGACGGGCTGGTGCCGATGCCGACGATGTCCAGGCCGTCTTCGGTCACGGTGCCGACAATGGCGCAGATCTTGGTGGTGCCGATATCCAGGCCGACGATCA
Organism: uncultured delta proteobacterium; assembly: GCA_963749425.1. GTDB lineage: Bacteria > Desulfobacterota > Desulfuromonadia > Desulfuromonadales > BM103 > VAUL01. Next base: position 53,766 of record CAVVMK010000008.1, on the reverse strand, counting down.
GGTTTTCGCCCTTCTTGCTCATGACAATCCCTTTCTTCCCTGCTTCTCGTTGCGGCCGGCCGCGTACTTCGGGTCCACCTTGACGATCACCCGGTCGGCAACATTCAGATCGATGTATTGGAGCGCCGTCAGGCGCGGCTCCAGTTCGCCATAGATTCTCTCGAGGCGGTCGAGCTTGACGGCGAAATCGCCGTGCCCGAACAGGACCGGCACGCCGATGCTGACGGGTATGGACGACCAGCCCTTCCTCGGGATCGATATGGATTTCGGAAACGTCGACTGAGGTTGAAACGGCTGCCGGCCGTCCAGTTCATCGACCAGCACCAGGGCCTGGCGCAGCCACGCCTTGCCCCTCGCTGCGGATGATCGAGCAGAAACTGGCGGTCGATGCCGGTGATGATCGGGTAGTCGAGCCGGTCGCTGCTGTCGAGCAGCTTGAAGACCTCGCCGGTCGCATTGACATAGTACAGATAGTCGAGCTGGATCACCGCCCGCGGCTGATGCTCGGTCACCGTGATGACCACTTCGTCCGGCAGCGAGCGGACCACCTCGGCCCGGGCGATCCAGGGGTTCTCCTCGATCTTGCGCCCGATCAGGGCCAGGTCGAGATCGAAGATGCTGGCACCGATGCGGACGTCGGAGGCGCCAGCGATCTCCTCGCTCGCTGACCCGCGACTGGGCGATCACCCGCACGTTGCGCACCGTGAAGTAGTCGGATTCGCGCAGCAGCTGCAGTCCGAGCAGACCTCCGGCGACGACCAGCGTGGCGCTGCCGGCGAACAGGGCAACCCGCAGCAGCCGGTGAAACAGCTTGCGCCAGTCGCGCGGCTGCTTCTCCTGCTTGCGCGGTTGCACCTTGACCTTCTTCGGCTTGTGGCTCTTCAGGTTATGCTTGAAGTCGAGCATCGTCCCGTCTTTCCGCACTGATCCGTTACTTGTTCAAGCCGGCATCGGCGAGGATGCGCAGCACCAGCTCGGCGAAGGAGATTCCGGCCGCGCCGGCCGCCTTGGGCAGCAGGCTGGTCTCGGTCATCCCCGGAATGGTGTTGACCTCGAGGCAGAACAACTCCTCGTCGCGCACCATGAAATCGACGCGCGCCGCGCCGCGGCAGCCGAGTGCCCGGCAGGCGGCCACCGCCGCCGCCTGCAGCCGGGCGTAAATGCCAGTCGGCAGCGGTGCCGGCAGCAGGTATTCGGTCTGCCCGGGGGTGTACTTCGAGCTGGTAGTCGTAAAACCCCCCCTTGGGCACCACCTGGATCACCGGCAGGGCCTCGGCGCCGAGCACGCCGACGGTGACTTCGGCGCCGGCGATGAACTCCTCGACCAGCACCAGGTCATCGTGGCGCAACGCCTCGTCGAGGCCGGCGCGCAACTGCGCCGCGCACCGCGCACGATGCTGACCCCGATGGTCGAGCCTTCCCGGGCCGGCTTGACCACCAGCGGATAAGTCGCCCAGCCGGCCAGGAAGCCGTCGCGTCATCCCCCTTGCGATACACGGCAAAGGCGGGGGTCGCCACTCCATGATGCAACAAAACCTGCTTGGTGACCAGCTTGTTCATCGCCAGGCTGGAGGCCAGCACCCCGCTGCCGGTATAGGGAATTTGCAGCAGTTCCAACAGTCCCTGCACGGTGCCGTCTTCACCGAAACGGCCGTGCAGGGCGATGAAGGCGATCTCGGGCCGCCGCGTCTGCAAGTCGTGCCGGCAGATCGCGACCGGCATCGATGGCGACGGCATCCAGCCCGCGCCCCTGCAGGGCACGCAGCACCGCATTGCCGGTGCGCAGCGAAACTTCGCGCTCGGCCGAAAGCCCGCCCATCAGGACGGCAATCCGTTTCCCCTGCCATTGTTCCGCTTCGATCATGGCTCCCTCGCTGACGAGGCCGGCCGCGGCCGGCATCCCCGACGATTTTGACTTCGGGCTCCAGAACGACTCCCGGTCTCTCGTCTGCACGTCGCCGCGAATGGCCTCGATCAGCGCTTCGATGTCCGCGGCGCTGGCCTTGCCGCGTATTGACGATGAAGTTGGCATGACGTTCGGACACCCGCGCTCCGCCGATCCCGCGCCCGCGCCAGCCGCAGCCGGCGACCAGTTCCCAGGCCTTCATCCCCGGCGGGTTCTTGAACACCGAGCCGGCACTGGGCCCGCCCACCGCATGCGCCTGGCGGCGATGGTCCAGGCGTTCGGCATAGATGGCGCCCAGCAGCTCCGGATCGCCGTCGGTCAGCCGCAGCCGGACGGCGGTGACGATTTCGCCGGGTTCCACGCCGAGACTGCCGGTAACCGAAGTCGAAAGCCGCCGCCTGCCGCCAGGCGATAGGTCTCCCCGGCCAGCACCTCGATCTCTTCGACCACGCTGCCGAACTCCTGGTTGCCGGCACCGGCATTCATGACCACCGCGCCACCGACCGTGCCGGGGATCCCGGCCAACTCCTCCAGCCCGGCCAGCCCGGCGCTGACCAGCTGCTTGATCAGGGCATTGAGGCGGACCCCGGCTTCCGCCTCGACCAGCCCGTCAGCGCCGACCCGCACCGCACTGAACTGGTGCAGATCGATCATCACGCCCGGGAAAACCGCCGTCGCGCACCAGCAGGTTGCTGCCGCCGCCAAGGACCATCCACGGGCAGCGTCGCGCCATCGAGCAGGCGGACGCCCTGAACCAGGTCGACATGGTTGGCCGGGCGGAACAGCGCGGTCGCCGGGCCGCCGACCCGCCAGGTGGTATGGCGCCACTGAGCGGCTCATCGCGCAGCAGTTCCCCACGGCAGCGCCGCGCCAGTTCGTCAAGAACCACCGGGTTCACCAGTCCTGTCTCCTTGACCAGCCCGGCCAGCAGCTCCTCACCGACCTGCCAGACATTCCCGGCACCGAGGGTGATCACCATATCGCCGGGCTGCAGCTCCTCGCGCAGGTGTGCCAGCGCCGCCGTCCGGTCGGCGGCGTAGACGCACGAGCGATGGCCGTGCTCCGCGGATCCCTTCGGCCAGCATTCCGGCCGCCGACACCCCGGAGATCGGTTCTTCGCCGGCAGCATAGATATCCATCACCACCAGGTGGTCGGCCTGGTAGAAAGCGGTGACGAAGTCGTCGAACAGGGCCTTGGTGCGGCTGTAGCGATGCGGCTGGAAGACCGTCACCACCCGCCGCTGCCAGCCGGCGCGGGCCGCGGCCAGGGTGGCCTTGATCTCGGCCGGATGATGGCCGTAGTCGTCGACCACCATGATGTCGCCGACCTCGCCCTTGATCTGGAAGCGCCGCTGCACCCCGCCGAAATCCTTGAATCCCTCGGCGATCGCGGCAAAAGCTCAGGTCGAGCTCCATGCCGACCGCCACGGCGGCCAGGGCGTTGAGCACGTTGTGCCGCCCCGGCATGCGGAAGCCGAGACCGGCCGAGGCTGTTCGCCGCGGTAGTGCACGGTAAAGGAGGTCCGGTCGGCCGCATGCTCGATGGCCGACGCGGAAAAATCGGCCTGGCTGTTGATCCCGTAGGTGATCATGCGCTTGCGCACCTGCGGGAGGAGCATCTGGATGTTCGGATCGTCGAGGCAGAGGACCGCCAGCCCGTAGAACGGCACCTTGTTGATGAAATCGACGAAGGTGTCCCGGATCTGGTCGAGGTCGCGGTAGTAGTCGAGGTGGTCGGCATCGATATTGGTGACCACGGCGATGGTCGGCGACAGCTTGAGAAACGAGCCGTCCGATTCGTCGGCCTCGGCCACCAGGAACTTCCCCTGGCCGAGCTTGGCGTTGGACCCGAAGGGGTCGAGCCGGCCGCCGATGACCACGGTCGGATCGATGCCGCCGTGGGTCAGGATCGGTCGCCACCATGCTGGTGGTGGTGGTCTTGCCGTGGGTGCCGGCGATGGCGATGCCGTATTTCATGCGCATCAGCTCGGCCAGCATCTCGGCCCGCGGGATCACCGGGATCAGCCGCACGGTGCGCTTCGAGCACTTCGGGATTGTCGGCGTGCACCGCGCGTCGAGGTGACCACCACGTCGGCGTCCTCCAGATTTTCCCGACAGTGTCCGTAGGTGATCCGGCCGCCCAGCCCGGCCAGGCGCCGGGTGATCTCGCTCTCTTTCAGGTCGGAGCCGGAGACCTGGTAGCCGAGATTGAGCAGCACCTCGGCGATGCCGCTCATGCCGATGCCGCCGATGCCGACGAAATGGATTTTGCTGGATTTTGCCGTACATGTCGCTCCTCCTCAGGTGGCCGATACCACGGCCCGGCATTCGGCCAGCAGCCGGCGGCTGCGCCGCGCTGCGCCAGGCTGCGGGCCGTCGCGCCATGCTGGCCAGACGGTGCCGGTCGGCAAGCAGGCCGTCGATCAGGACGGCCGAGGTCGTCGGAGCGTCAGGTCGCTCTCCTCGATCATCAGTGCCGCCCCCTTGACGGCCAGCGCCGCGGCGTTGGCCGCCTGGTGGTTGCTGGCGGCATAGGGGATAGGGGATCAGCACCGCCGGCCGGCCGCAGGCGGTCAGCTCGGCCAGGGTGGTCGCCCCGGCCCGGCAGATCACCAGGGTGCCGCGGGCATAGGCCGCGGCCATGTCGTTGATGAACGGTACCACCTCGACCTCATTCCAGCCGGCCGCCCGGTAGCCGTCGCGGACCGGCCTCGACCTCGGCGGTCCCGGTCTGGTGGACGATGCGCAGGGTCCCGCGCCAGACGCTCCAGCTGCATGAGCGGCGGCCGGCAGCATCCGGTTGATGGCCCGGGCGCCGTGGCTGCCGCCGAAAACCAGCAGCTGCGGCGTGCCGGCCGGCAGCGTCGGGACAGCTTTCCATGGCCGCCCGCACCGGGTTGCCGGTCACCACCGTCGGGGCTGCGCCGGAATGCCTGGCCGGCCTCGGCGAACGACAGGCAGATGCGTCTGGCCCAGCGGCCGAGCAGACGGTTGGCCAGCCCCGGCCAGGCGTTCTGCTCGTGGATCAGGTACGGCACGCTCTTCAGGCGGGCCGCCAGCAGCACCGGCACCGAGGCATAGCCGCCGACCCCGACCACCACGTCGGGGCGGAACTCGGCGAGGATCCGTCGCGACTGTAGCCAGGCTTTTCACCAATCCGGCCAGAGCCTTGCCGCGGGCGCCGAGCCCAGTCCGGCCCAGCCGCTCATGGCGATGGTGCGCAACGGCCAGCCGAGTTCCGGCAGCAGCCGAGACTCCAGCCCGCGCTCGGTGCCGACGAACAGAACTCGCGGCCTCCGGTTCCTCCTGCCTCAACTGTTCGGCCAGAGCCACCGCCGGAAAGAGATGGCCGCCGGTGCCGCCGCCGGCCAGCAGCAGTCTCATCGCACTTCTCCGGGCGTCTTGCTGGAGACGTTGAGGATCATGCCGACCGCCATCAGCGTCGCCATCAGGCTCGACCCCCCGTAGGAAATGAACGGCAGCGCCAGCCCCTTGGTCGGCACCAGTCCCATGACCACCGCCATGTTGACGAACGCCTCGATACCGATCAGCAGCGTCATGCCGAAGGCCAGATAGCTGCCGAAGTTGTCGGGAGCGTGCGTCGCGCGCATCGAAAGCCCCGCAGGACCAGCAGCAGGAACATGGCGGCAATGACGATCACGCCGGCGAAGCCGAGTTCCTCGCCGACCACCGAGAAGATGAAGTCGGTATGGGCCTCGGGGAGGAAGAACAGCTTCTGCTTGCTCTCGCCGAGGCCGTTGCCGATCGCTCCGCCGGAGCCGAAGGCGATCCAGCTCTGGATGATCTGGAAGCCGGTATTGCTCGGATCCTCCCAGGGGTTGAGAAAGGCCAGGATGCGCCGGCGCCGGTAATCGACGTTCATCACCAGGAAATAGAGGAACGGCATCGCCAGGATGCCCAGGCCGGCGATATAGATCGGGCGGGTCCCGGCAACGAACATCATGGCCATGGCCACCACCCCGAGGGTCAGGGCGCTCCCCAGGTCGGGCTGCAGCAGCATCAGGGCGAGCAGGACGGCGAGCACCACCATGTAGGGGAGGAAGCCGAGCTTGAAGCTTTTCATCTTGTCCTGCTTGCGCGCCAGGGAGTGGGCCATGAAGATGATCAGGCCGAGCTTGGCGAATTCCGCCGGCTGCAGGGAGAAACCGGCCAGCCGGATCCAGCGCTTGGCGCCGCCGATCTTGGCGCCGATCCCCGGAACCAGCACCAGCACCAGCAGGAACAGGCAGGCAAAGCAGAATCGGCACCGCCAGCTTGCGCAGGTAGAGATAGTTGAAATGCATCAGGCCGGCCATCAGGGAGAAGCCGATCAGCGCATACAGCCCCTGGCGCTTGAGGAAGTAGAGGCTGTCGCCATGCTCGCGCACGGCCATGATCGAGGACGAGGAAAAGACCATGACCACGCCGAGACAGGTCAGGCCGACCGCCAGCAGCAGCAGCGAGTGATCGTGCCCCCGTCTAAGCTCCATGCACGGCTCCCTTGGTCTTCGGCCAGGGCACGAACCGCAGCGGCGAAGATCCGGCCGCGCTCTTCATAATTTCTGAACATATCGAAGCTTGAACAGCCCGGCGAGAGCAGCACCGTGCCGCCGGACGGGGTCAGTTCCGCCGCCAGGGCCACCGCATCAGCCATGCTGTCGGCGCGATGTACCGCGGTCAGCCGCGCGAATGCTCGCAGCCATGCGCGGCGCCGCCTCGCCGATCAGGATCAGGTCGCGCACCTTGGCGGCGACCGGTGCCTGCAGCGGGGCGAGATCGCCATGCTTGTCCTTGCCGCCGGCGATCAGGGTGACCGGCGGCTCGAGACCGGCCAGGCTCTTGACCACGCTGCCGACATTGGTTCCCTTGGAATCGTCGTACCAGCGAACCCCGCTTGACCGTTGCCACCAGTTCCATGCGGTGCGGCAGGCCCGGAAAGCGCAGTGGCCGCCGCCCAGGCGATCTCCGGCGGACACCCCTCGACCAGCGGCGGGATCAGGGCGGCCATGACATTCTCCAGATTGTGCTGCCCGCGGATGCGCAGCTCCTGCAACGGGAAGCGCTGCTCACCCCCCTCCCAGCGCCAGAGCAGGTCCCCGCCCGACAAGGCACATCCCCTCTTCCAGGAGCGGCCGGCGGCCACTGAACAGCACGCGGCGGGCCGGGGTGGCCGCTGCCGCCGCCAACGACCAGCGGATCGTCGGCGTTGAGCACTGCCCAATCGTCGGCGGTCTGGTTCTCGAACATCCGCGCCTTGGCCGCCTGGTAGCCGGCCATGTCCGGATAGCGGTCGAGATGGTCCTCGGTGATATTGAGCAGCACGGCCCAGCGCGGCCGGAAATGCCTGATCCCTTCGAGCTGGAACGAGGAGAGTTCGACCACCAGCCACTCCCAGTCCCCGCCGACCGCCTCGATCAGCGGTGTGCCGAGGTTGCCGCCGACGAAGGTCCGCTTCCCCCATGCCCGAAAGATCTCGCCCATCACCGTGGTAACGGTCGACTTGCCGTTGGTGCCGGTGATGGCCGCCAGCGGTTGCGGCAGCTCCCGCCGGGCGATTTCGATCTCACCGAGCACCGGCACCCCCTTGCGCTGCGGCCCCGGCCACCGCGGGGATCTCCTTGGCGGCACGCCGGGGCTGAGGACGATCAGGTCGGCGGCATCGAACAGCCCGGCCGTATGGCCGCCGCAGTCGAGTTGCATACCGCTGGCCGCCAGCTCCTCGAGACCCGGCAACTCCGCGGCCGCCCGCCGGTCGGACAGGACGACCCGGGCCCCGCGAGCCTGCAAGAACCGGCACAGGCCGATGCCCGGAGCGGCCCCGCCCCACCACCACGATTCGCTGGTTTCGATAGTCGGTGCTCATCAGCGCAACTTCAGGGTCGACAGGCCGATCAGGGCCAGAATGATGCTGATGATCCAGAACCGCACGATGATCTTCGGCTCCGGCCACCCCTTCAACTCGAAATGATGATGGATCGGCGCCATGCGGAAGATGCGCTTGCCGTAGAGGCGGAACGAGGTGACCTGGACAATGACCGAAAGCGCTTCCATGACGAAGATCCCGCCGACGATGACCAGGACGATCTCCTGCTTGGTGATCACCGCGATGGTGCCGATCGTCCCGCCCAGGGACAGGCTGCCGACATCGCCCATGAACACCTGGGCCGGATAGCTGTTGAACCAGAGGAAACCGAGTCCGGCCCCGACCATCGCCCCGCACAGCACGGCCAGTTCGCCGGCGCCGGGCACCGCCGGTGATCTGCAGGTAGTTGGCCAGATTGGCATGTCCGGCCAGGTAGGCGAAGAGCAGGTAGGTCCCGGCGGCGATGATCACCGGTCCGATGGCCAGGCCGTCGAGACCGTCGGTCAGGTTGACGGCATTGCTGGCGCCGACGATCACCAGCATGGCGAACGGCACGTAACCCCAGGACCGAGATCGGGATGCAGCGTCTTGAAGAACGGGAACGGTCAGGGTGGTCTGGAAAGCCGGGATGGTAGTGCAGGACCATGCCGACGCCGAAGGCGAGCAGCAGCTGCCAGAACATCTTCTGGCGCGCCGACAGGCCGTCGCTGTTCTTCTTGCGCACCTTGAGCAGGTCATCGGTAAAGCCGATGATCCCGTAGCCGATCGTGACCAGCAGGGTCAGCCAGACATAGAGATTGGTCAGGTCGGCCCAGAGCAGGGTGGGAATGACGATGGCGAGTCAGGATCAGCACCCCGCCCATGGTCGGCGTCCCCTCCTTCTTGAAGTGCGATTCCGGTCCGAGCTTGCGGATGCTCTGTCCCATCTGCAGCGCGCTGCAGCTTGCCGATCATCCAGGGGCCGAGCAGGAAGCTGATCACCAGGGCGGTGATGGTCGCATAGATGGTGCGGAAGGTGATGTACTTGAAAACGATACAGCACCGAGAACTTGGTATGCAGCGGATAGAGCAAGTGATAAAGCATCGGCGCCGCTCCTTCAGTGGGCCGGGGCCGGGTCGCGGCCGCACAGCAGGGCACTGACCCGCTCCATGCGCATGCCGCGCGAGCCCTTGACCAGCAGGCGGTCGCCCGACTGCAGCATCGGCCGCAACCGGTCGAGCAGTTCCTCAAGCGTTTCGGCCACCACGATCCGGTTCTCGGCAAGGCCGTGAGCGGCGGCACCGGCAGCGATCTCGCGGGCCAATTCGCCGAGGGTGAAGAGCCAGTCCGCCCGCTCGGCGACCATGCGCCCCGACCTCGCGGTGCAGGTCGCGCGCCGCCTGGCCGAGTTCGAGCATGTCGCCCAGCACCGCTATCCGCCGCCCGGGGCGCCCGAGATCGTGCAGCGCATCGAGGGCCGCCCGCATCGACAGCGGGATTGGCGTTATAGCTGTCCTCGAGAATCACCAGGTCGTCGGCCAGTTCGATCAGTTCCATCCGGCCGGGGCAGGGTCGAAATTCGGCCAACCCGGCCACGATGTCCGCGACCGGCACTGCAAGCACCCAGGCCGCCGCCGCGGCCGCCAGGGCGTTGTGCACATTGTGCCGCCCCGGCAACGGCAGATGCACCGGAAGAGCATCTCTCCGGCAGGTGCAGGGTAAAGTTTACCGCGCCATCGACGACGCGGACGGCCGTTGCCCGCACCTGCGCTTCCGCAGTCGTGCCGAACAGGATCCGCTCCACGCCGTTGGCCAGCGGCAGCTGCATGATCTCCGGGTCGTCGGCGTTGACCAGCGCGGTGCCTCCGGCCGGCAGGTGGATGAACAGTTCCCCCTTGGCCCGGGCCACGGCGGACATGCCGCCGAGCTATTCCAGGTGAGCGGCACCGACGTTGGTGATGATGCCGATGGCCGGTGCGGCGACCTGTGCCAGGCGCGCGATCTCGCCGCGAGCGCTCATCCCCATCTCGATGACCGCCCAGCGATGTTCCGGCTGCAGGCCGAACAAGGTCAGCGGCACCCCGATCAGGTTGTTGAAATTGCCGGCCGACTTGAGCCCGGGACCGGTGCGGGCCAGGATCGCCGCCAGCATCTCCTTGGTGGTGGTCTTGCCGGAGGTGCCGGTAATTCCGACCACCGGACCGGTGAAACGACGGCGTACGGCCTGGGCCAGATCACCGAATGCCGCCAGCGTATCTTTTACCTGGACCACCGGGATGGTCAGCCCGGCGATGACTTCTTCGCTCAGGCAGGCGGCGGCTCCGTGACGGACCGCCTGGGCAATATAATCGTGACCGTCGAAGCGCTCGCCGCGCAGGGCGATGAACAGGTCGCCGGCCTGCAGGGTGCGGCTGTCGGTGGAGAAGCCCTGGATCAGGACATCGGCGCCGTTGTGGATGATCTGCCCGCCGGTGACGGCCGCCACGGTGCGCACGTCGAGAGAGGTCATGCGCTGGGCTCCTTCGGCAAACGCGTGACGCAACTCTTCGCGGTCATCGAAATGAATGCGCGTGGTGCCGAGAATCTGGTAGTCCTCGTGCCCCTTGCCGGCGACCAGCAGGATATCGTTCGGCCGCAGCAGACCGACGGCGAAGCGGATGGCCGCCCGCCGGTCGGGAATGACCACGTAACCGCGCCCGACCGCGGTCTGCGCCTCTTCGCGACGTCCACTCGCGCGGATGAATCGCGGCTGACTCCCGCGCGGATCTGCTCGATGATCCGCAGCGGGTCTTCGGTCCGCGGGTTGTCGGACGTCACCACCGCGATATCGGAACGCCGCGCCGCCACCTCCCCCATGACCGGCCGCTTGCGCGGGTCACGGTCGCCGCCGCAGCCGAACACCGTGATGATGCGCGCGGCTTGAGCGCCTCCAGCGTCTGCAGCACCCGGTCAAGGGCATCGCCGGTATGGGCGTAATCGACCAGGGCCACGGCGCCGCAGCGGTTCGGCCACCGGCTCCAGCCGTCCCGGCACGGCCGCGGCACGGGACAGGCCGCGCTCGATGAGCGCGGTGCCGGCACACCCAGCGCCACGGCGGCGCCGATGGCGCCGAGCAGATTCTCGACGTTGTACTCCCCCAGCAGCGGGCTGTCCACCTGTACCGGTCCGGCCGGGGTGACGACCCGGCCGTGTATCCCCGCCAGGGTGACCGACAGTTCATCCGGGATGGATCATGGCCCGGGCACTGCGCCCGCAGGTGATGGCGTCCGGCAGCATCTGCGCCAGCCGGACGCCGTAGGGATCGTCGATATTGACCACGGCCCGGCCGCCGGCTCAGGCAGCAGCTCCCTGAAGAGCCGCAGCTTGCTGGCGAAGTAGCCGTTCCATGTCGCCATGGTAGTCGAGGTGCTCCGGCGTCAGGTTGGTGAAGAGCCCGACCCGGAAGCGAATGCCATCGGCACGATACTGGTCGAGAGCATGCGAGGACACTTCCATGACCAGCGAACGCGCCCCGGCGTCGCGGAAGCGCGCAACCTGCTCGAGCAGTTCGGGCGCCTCGGGGGTGGTGTGCGGTGCCGCATGGACTCCCGCATCGAACCGGTAGTTGATCGTGCCGACCACGGCCGGGGCCTGCCCCGCCTCGGCCAGCACCGCTTCGACCAGGTAGGTGGTGGTGGTCTTGCCGTTGGTGCCGGTCACCCCGACCACGTTCATCTCCCGGGTCGGATCGCCGTAGAAGGCCGCGCCATTCCGGCCAGGCCAGGCGGGAATTGTCGACCGGCACCACCGTTGCCGGGAAGGCTTGTCCGGGAAGTTCCTCGACCACCAGCACCACGGCGCCACGCGCCACCGCGTCGGCCAGGAAGCCATGGCCGTCGCTGGCCTGCCCGCGCCAGGCGAAAAAGGCGTCGCCCGGCTGCACCCGTCGCGAGTCGTAGCGCAAGCCGGCTACCTCGGCCTCGGCAGGGCCGAGACACCTGCCTGACCGGCACAGTTTCGCCAGCAGTTCGGCAAGTCTGCATGCTCAGCCCCTCGGCATCCCTGGCACTCCGGCATCCGCCTGCACCCGGCGGAGCCAGCCGCACCCAGACCGTGGCCCCGTAGGGAATGGCCGCACCTGGTGACGGCGACTGGTCGATGACCCGGCCATGGCCGCGCAGACTGATATTGATCCCGCGGGTTCTGCATCACTTCAACCACCTGCCGGTAACTCATCCCCTTGAAATCCGGCATCTGCGGCCCGGCCGGGACGGCCGGCTCTGGGGTTTCCGCCGCGGCCAGCACGTCCTCGATCTCCTGCGGACCGGTCTCCACGACCGGCAGCGCCGCCGGCCTGCGCAGCGGCCGCCTGCTTGGCCGCCGCCTCCTGCTCTTTCTTGGCCTGGGCGAGAATTTCCTCCATCGACGGCAGCGTCTCGCCCGGCGACAGCGGCTGGTTCGGCATGACCTTGAGGTACTGCAAGGCCTGCGTCGAGACCGCGCAAAGACCGGTGCCGCCACCAGGCCGCCATAGACCTGGCCGCGCGGCTCGTCGATCATCACCACCACCACCAGGCGCGGATCCTCCGCCGGGACGAAGCCGACGAAGGACGCCACCCGCTTGTCCGCCGAGTAGCCGCCGGTCACCGGATCGACCTTCTGGGCGGTTCCGGTCTTGCCGGCAACCCGGAAGCCGGGGACCCGGGCCTTGATCCCGGTGCCGTCATCGGCCGTCACCGTCTCCATCATGCGGGCCACCCGCGCGGCCACCTCGGCTGCTGACCACCTGGCGCACCACCTTCGGCTGGCGTTCATTGATCACCGCGCCGGAGTTGTCGGTGACTTTTTCGACCACGTAGGGCTCCATCAGGTAGCCGCCGTTGGCGATCGCCGCCGTCGCCGCCGCCAGCTGCAACGGCGTGATGCTCACCCCCTGGCCGAAGGAGATGGTCGCGAGGTCGATTTCGAACCAGCGGCTCGGGTCGCGCAGGATACCGTTCTCCTCGCCCGGCAGGTCGATGCCGCTCTTCTGACCGAAACCGAAGTCGCGCAGGTAGGAGTGCAGTCGCTTGCGCTCGAGCATCTTGCCGATCTTGGCCGAGCCGATGTTGGAGCTGACCTTGAGGACCTCCTCGGCGGTGAGGATGCCGTGGGGATGATGGTCATGGATGGTTCGGCCGCCGACCCGGTAGGAGCCGTTCTCGCAGTGGATCAGCTGATTCGGCGTCACCACCTTTTCGTTGAGAGCCGAGGCCATCAGAAACACCTTCATCGTCGAACCGGGTTCGAACGTATCGCTGATCGCCCGGTTGCGCCAGTCCTGGCCCGGTAGCGGGAGAAGGCGTTGGGGTTGTAGTCGGGCTGGTTGGCCAGCGCCAGGATACGGCCGCTGTCCGGCTCCAGCACCACCACTGCTCCTGCCTTGGCATGGTACTCGCGGACCCCGGCCGCCAGTTCGCGTTCGGCGATGTACTGCAGGTTCTCGTCGATGGTCAGGTGCAAGTCGTTGCCGCGGGTGGCTCCCTGCACTTCCGGCACCCCGGAGCCGATACCGCGGCCCAGGGCGTCACGCTCCATGACCAGGTAGCCGCCGCGACCGAGGAGCGACTTGTCGTAGGCCGCCTCGATGCCTTCCAGCCCCTTGGGGTCGAGCCCGGTAAAACCGATCAACTGGGCGCCGATCGTCGAATTGGGATAGAAGCGCTGGTGTTCCTTGATGGTACCGACCGCTTCCAGCTTGAGATTGCGGATCCGCTGTCCCTGCTGCGGCGGAACCTGCCGCTTCAGCCAGGCGAAGCCGCGCTCGCCGGCCAGCTTGGTACGCACCGTGGCCAGCGGCAGGTCGAGGATCGCCGCCAGTTGCCGGGCGACCTGGTCGCGGTTTTCGAGTTTGCGCGGCTCGGCATAGACCGAGTCGACTTCCATGCTCAGGGCCAGGACTTCGCCGTTACGGTCAAAGATCGTGCCGCGTTGCGGGATGAGCGGAATGGTTTTCTGATGCTGGCGCTCGGCACGCTCGACCCACTCACGTTCCTGGAGGACCTGGAGACTGAAGGCCCGCCAGCCGACCAGGGTGAAGGCGACAATGAATGCCAGCCCCAGCAGCCGGATGCGAATGGTGACGCCGCGCTCCAGGATCGACATGGACTCAGTCGACCGTAACCACCTGCTGTGGCACCGGGAAGCGCAGCCCCAGATCGTTGACGGCCACCTGTTCGAGCCGCTGCGGGGTGCCGAGCGTGGCCACCTCGAGGCGCAACTCCACGGTTTCCTGATTGGCCTTGCGCACCGCACTCTCCAGGCTGGAGATCTCGTAATCGAGACTGGTCACCTGCACGCGGCACCACACGAAACAGAGCGACAGCACGCAGAGCAGCCCGATAAAGCCGAGCATCGGCAGCAGCCGCGGCCGATGCAGGGCAAAGCCGTTGATCTTCGGCAAGGCGCCAAGAGTGGTTTCGGTCATCGTTGCCTCCTTCAGGCAGCCAACCGCTCGACGGCACGCAACACGGCACTGCGCGCCCGGGGGTTGGTCATGGTTTCAGCCTCGGCAGGGCGGACCCCGCGAGTCGTCAGGATCTTGACTTGCGCCTTCCGGCCGCAGGCGCAGACCGGCAGGCGCGGCGGGCACGTACAACGGTTGGCGGCGGCGCGGAACCCCTGCTTGACCAATCGGTCTTCCAGGGAATGGAAGCTGATCACCGCCAGTCGCCCGCCGGGATGGAGGCTGCGCAAGGCCGCTGCCAAACCGGCCTGCAGCGCCCCCAGCTCATCGTTGACGGCAATCCGCAGGGCCTGAAAGACCCGCGTCGCCGGATGCATCCGTTGCGGAACCATCCCCCCCGGCACGATCCGCCTGACCAGTTCGGCCAGTTGCCTGGTCGTCACGAGCGGCGCGGACGCCCGCACCCTGACGATCTCCCGGGCGATCCGGCCGGCCCAGCGCTCTTCCCCGTAGTCGCGAAAAATCCGCTTGCAGCTCCCGGGCCTCGGCAACGGCCAGCAGGTCGGCGGCCGTCTGCGGATGAGCCGGGTCCATGCGCATATCGAGGGGACCGTCCTCGCGAAAGGAAAAACCCCGTTCCGGGGTATCCAGCTGGTGCGAGGAGACCCCGAGATCCAGGAGGATGCCGTCGACCCCGGCCACACCAAGCGCGGCCAGGTGCTCATCGAGCGCGGCGAAACTGCCGTGGCGGAGGGTCACCCGCTCACCGAACGGCGCCAGCAGCACGGCCGCCGCGGCAAGTGCCGCCGGATCGCGATCGAGGCCGATCAGCCGGCCGTCCGGGTTGCTCGCCTCGAGAATCAGGCTGGGCATGTCCGCCGCCCCCGACCGTACCGTCAAGGTAGATGCCACCCGGCCGCGGGGCGAGCAGCTCGACCACCTCCGCGGGCAGCACCGACAGGTGTCGGAAGGCCCCCGGCGGCAACGGTCAGAGCCCCAACTCGAGGCGCCGCTGGCGCAACTGGGCCAGGCGCTGCTCGGCCTCGGCCAGCATGGCCGCGTAGCGGCTCTTGTTCCAGATCTGGATCGAACGATCGGCACCGACGATGACCACGTCGCGTTCGCCGTCGGTATCAAGCTGGCAATTTTCCCGCAGGGATTGGGGAATCTGGATGCGCCCCTGCTTGTCGAACGGGCAGTGGGTCGCCGGTGTGACCGTGGCAAAATAGAGGGCTTCGCGAAACTCGTCATAGGGCAGCGCGGCAAATCGCTGCATGAACTTTCCCACTCGGCGACCGGGTACGCGACGATGCCGCCGCGGTCCTGGGTCACTACCAGGGCGTCGTCACCCTTGAGAGACTCGCGGAAGCGCGCCGGGATACTGACGCGGCCCTTGGCGTCGATCGCATTGTAATTGACACCCTGGAAACCCATCTTGGCCCTCTTTGGCCGCAAAATACACAATTCACCACCAATTGGGCAAAATATAGCGGCGACACCCGCGGGGTGTCAAGAAATAATTCTTATTTTTCGGGGGTTAGAAGAAAAATCCGCCGAAGGTGGGACGGGGCGCGTCAGGGGGCGGGATGCGGCAGGCAGTTCGATTTCGATTTCATCGATGCGCCGGTCCGCCATGCGCCGCACGGTAAAGTGTACGCCCTGGGCTTCACACCTATCCCCCGGCGCGGGGATGCGGCCCAGGGCGTGAAGGAAAAAGCCGGCCAGGGTGGTGACATGCTCCTCGGAGAGGGACAGGCCGAAACGCAGGTTGACCAGCCGCAGGGTGGCACTGCCGTCGACCAGGAAGCGGTTGGGTCCCAGGGGGCGGATCGACGCCTCTTCGTCGTCATACTCGTCCTGGATCTCGCCGACGATGACCTCGACGATATCTTCCAGGGTCACGATCCCCTCCACGCCGCCATACTCGTCGACCACCATCGCCAGGTGGATGTGCTTGCGGCGGAAGGCCTGCAACAAGGCCTCGATCGGCTTGGCCTCGGGGACGAAATAGGGCAGCCGGGCCAGCCGGCGCAGGGAAAACTCCCCCGGGCAGTTGAGGTAGTCGAGAATCTCCTTGGAATGAATCACGCCGATCACCCGGTCGAGCCCCCCCTCGAAGACCGGGAAACGCGAGTGGCGGGTTTCCGCGACGATCCTGACCACCTCGGCGAAGGGGGTATCGACCTCGATCCCGGTCACCTCGGTGCGGGGCACCATCACGTCACGCACCCGGATCGCGCCGAGGTCGAAGACCCCGTGCAACATCTTGCGCTTATCCTTGGCCACCACGCCGGCGTGTTCGCCGAACTCGATGAAGGAGCGCAATTCGTCCTCGGAGATCAGCGGCCGTTGCTCTTCGCCGCGCAGCAGCCGGGTCAGCAGCCCCGACACGCCGCCGGCCAGCCAGATTACCGGGGTCAGCAGCCACATGATGGCGCGGATCGGATTCAGTACGGCAAACGACACCTTTTCCGGGTACTTGGCGGCATAGACCTTGGGACCGATTTCCCCGAACACCAGCAGCAGCGGCGTCAGAATCAGGATGGTCAGCAGTTCGCCATGCTCGCCGAACAGCTCGATGCACAGGGCGGTGGCAAAGACCGACACCGCGATGTTGACCAGGTTGTTGCCCACCAGAATGCCGCTGAGCAGCCGGTCGGGACGGTCGAGCAGCGCCTCGAGGCGCACCGCTTCGGTGCGCCCCTTGCGGGAGAGGTACTTGACCCGCAGGCGGTCGAGGGACATCAGCGCGGTTTCCGAACCGGAGAAGAAGGCCGACAGGATGAACAGCACCACCAGGGTGCCCAGTTGCAGAGATTGTTCCGTGGTCAGTTGCATCAGTTTCCCGTCAGGACAGTCTTGCCAGGACTTTACCAGAGCCGGCGGCGACTGGCAATCCGCCCCGCTCCAATTGCGACGTCCGCCCCCTTGTGCTATAAGGCGACGGAGAACCGACCTCCCCTGCCGCCGGAGCCGAAACCCCATGGCCGATGCCGCCACCCGCCAGCGCCACGCCGAACTGTGCCGGGCGATCGATCACCACAACCGTCGCTACTACCAGCTCGACGCCCCGGAAATCAGCGACGCCGAGTACGACGCGCTGTTCCGCGAACTTCTCGACCTGGAACACACCCACCCGGAGCTGTCCAGCCCGGACTCGCCGAGCCGGCGGGTCGGGGCGGCGCCACTGGACAAGTTCGCCCCGGTGCGCCACGTCGTACCGATGCTCTCCCTGAAAAACGTCAAGGACGAGGGGGAGTTCCGCGAGTTTGACCAGAGTCTCCGCCGCACCTTCCTGGCCAGGGCGGCCGAAATCGAGTATGCCTGCGAGCTGAAGCTCGACGGGGTGGCGGTAGAGCTGACCTATGCCGATGGCTGCCTGGTTGCCGGGAGCACGCGCGGCGACGGCGTGACCGGCGAGAACATCCTCGACAATCTGCGCACCATCGCCGGCCTGCCGCAGCAACTGACCACGCCCTGCCCCTCCCTTCTCGACGTGCGCGGCGAGGTCTACATGGAGCTGGCCGACTTCCGCCAGCTCAACCGTCGCCAGACAGACGCCGGGGAGAAGACCTTCGCCAACCCGCGCAACGCCGCGGCCGGCAGCCTCCGCCAGCTCGATGCCGAGGTCACCGCGACCCGTCCCCTCAAGCTTTGCTGCTACGGAACGGGGCGGCTGGAGGGGGCACAGCCGGCCAGTCAGCTGGAGCTGCTGCGCCTGCTGGCGCAGTGGGGGCTCCCGGTAAACCTTGCGGAGACGATCATCGCCAGGGGGGAAGAGGCCGTCGCCGCCCGCTACCACGCGTTGTTGGCCCGCCGCGACTCGCTGCCGATGGAGATCGACGGCGTGGTGATCAAGGTCAACGACCTCGCCCTGCAGCGCGAACTCGGCGAGGTCAGCCGTTCGCCGCGCTGGGCGGCGGCTTTCAAATTCCCGCCGCGCCAGGCCCGGACCGTGGTCGAGGCCGTTGCCCTGCAGGTCGGCCGCACCGGGGCGATTACCCCGGTGGCCCACCTGCGGCCGGTGGCGGTCAGCGGGGTGGTGGTCTCCCGGGCCAGCCTGCACAACTGGGACGAGATCGCCCGGCTCGACGTGCGCGTCGGCGATCATGTCGTGGTCGAACGCGCCGGAGACGTCATTCCCGACGTAGTCAGGGTTCTGGTGGAGGAGCGCACGGGTGGCGAGCAGCCGGTGCCGCTGCCGGAGAGCTGCCCCGAATGCGACGGCCCGGTGCACAAGGCGGCCGAGGAGGTGGTGCCGCGCTGCGGCAACCCGCACTGTCCGGCACGGCTGCTGCAGCGCCTCAGGCACTTCGTGTCGCGCCACGCCATGGATATCGAGGGGCTGGGAGAGAAGCAGCTGCAGCAACTCCTCGACCGCGGCCGTATCGAGGATGTCGCCGACCTCTACCGGCTCACCGGCGACGACCTGTTCGCCCTGGAGCGGATGGGGGAGGTGCTGGCCGGCAAGCTGCTCCAGGCCATTGCCGCCAGCCGCACCCGCCCGCTGTCGCGGCTGCTCTTCGCCCTCGGCCTCCGTCACGTCGGCGAGCACACCGCGAAAATCCTGGCCAAACGCTTCCGTTCCCTGGAGGAACTGGCCAGGGCGGACGAGGAGCAGCTGACCCAGATTCACGAAATCGGCCCCCGGGTAGCCGCGGCCGTGGTCGACTACTTCGCCGACCCGGCCAACCGGCTGCTACTGGACAAGCTTCGGCAACTCGGCGTCACCCCGACTAACGAAGCGACCGTCCAGCGCGACGGGCAGTTGAACGGCCGGACCTTCGTGATCACCGGCACCCTCTCCAGCCTGGGGCGCAACGAGGCCGAAGCCCTGGTGGAGCGGCTTGGCGGGCGGGCCGCCGGCTCGGTGAGCAAGAAGACCGACTACCTGGTGGCCGGCGAGAATGCCGGCAGCAAGCTGGAGCGCGCCCGGGAACTTGGCGTCGCAATCATCGACGAAGCGACGTTTTTGCGGATGACCGGCACAGGAGGGTCAGCATGATGGTCCGCGCAAAGGTTCGCATCGCCGGTCGCGTCCAGGGGGTCTTCTTCCGCCAGTCGACCGTGGAGATGGCGCAGGGGCTGGGCTTGAACGGCTGGGTGCGCAACCTGGCGGACGGCAGCGTCGAGGCGGTGTTCGAGGGGGAGCGCGCGGTCATCGAGCAGGCGCTCATCTGGTGCCGACAGGGGCCGCCGCGGGCCGGCGTCACCGAGGTTGTCGCCGAGTGGCTGGACGGTCCGGCGGAGTGCACCGACTTTACCATCCGCTACTGACGTTTCACTGCCGTGTGATTTCCAGGCTGAGCCGGTAGACCGCGTCGCCGGCGACGCCAAACTCCCTCGCCACCTGCTTGACCGCCTCTTTGCGCGATAGCCGGCCGTCAGCCAGCAACTCGCGCAGCACCGCGGCCAGGTCGCGCTCCGGCGCGGCGCCGCGAACGGCGGCAGGATCAGCACCAGTTCGCCGCGCACCCGCTCCGCCGCAAAATGCTCCCTGCGCCTCGGCCGACCGTCCCGCGAAACAGCTCCTCGTGCAGCTTGGTCAGCTCGCGTGCCACCACCAGCGGCCGCTCCGCCCCCCAGACCGTCGGCCATTGCCTTGAGCGCCGCCGAGCAGCCGGTGCGGCGTTTCGTAGCACACCACCGTGCGCGGTTCGTGGCGCAAGCCCTCGAGAGCCGGCTCGCGGGCCGCGGCCCGGGCCGGCAGAAATCCTTCGAAGACGAAGCGGTCGGTGCGGCACGCCGGCGACGCTCAGGGCCGTAATCAGCGCCGACGGTCCCGGCACCGGCACCACCGGGATCCCGGCAGCATGACAGGCCGCACCAGGCGGTAGCCGGGGTCGGCGATCGCCGGGGTGCCGGCATCGCTGATCAGGGCGATCTTTGCCCCGGCCGCAGGCGGCCGAGCAATTCCTCCTGGCGCTGGCTGCTCGTTGTGCTCGTGGCAGGAGATCATCGGCGTGCGGATGCCGAAATGGTTGAGCAGCTTGCGGCTGTGGCGGGTGTCCTCGGCGGCGATCAGGTCGACCTCACCGAGGATGCGCAAGGCCCGGGCGGTGATGTCCTCGAGATTGCCGATCGGCGTGGCGACGACGTAAAGGGTGCCGGACATGGGATTCCGTTATGTTTATGGCGTAGGGACACCATTCATGGCGCCCGGGACGTGATGAATCACGCCCCTACGATCCTCCTCCAGCTCCGCCAGCCACAGGGCCGCGCTGGCATCGCTCGGCATGCGCCAGTCGCCGCGCGGCGAGAGCGCCACGCTGCCGACCTTCGGTCCGTCCGGCAGACAGGAGCGCTTGAACTGCTGGGCGAAGAAGCGCCGGTAGAAGAGCGTCAGCCAGCGGCGCAGCTCCTCCGGGGATAGTCCTCGCCGAAGGCCTGCGCAGCCAGGTGCCAGCACCTTGCGCGGCGCGAAGTGGCAGCGCACCACCTGGTAGAGGAAGAAATCGTGCAACTCGTAGGGGCCGACCTGCGCCTCGGTCTGCTGGCTGATGTTGCCGTCGGGATGCGGCGGCAGCAGCTCCGGCGAGACCGGGGTGGCGCAGATGTCGTGCAGCACCGCCGCCGCCCGTGCCGCTGAATTCGGCCTCGGCACACCAGGCGATCAGGTAGCGCACCAGGGTCTTCGGCACCGCGGCGTTGACCGCGTACATCGACATGTGGTCGCCGTTGTAGGTGCACCAGCCCAGGGCCAGCTCCGACAGGTCGCCGGTGCCGATCACCAGCCCCTGCACCTGGTTGGCGACATCCATCAGGATCTGGGTGCGCTCGCGGGCCTGGGCGTTTTCGTAGGTGATGTCGTGCTGCGCCGGGTCGTGGCCGATATCCTGGAAATGCTGGCTGACCGCGGCATCGATGGGGATGCGTCCGCAGGGTGACGTCCAGTTCCCCGGCCAGGGTCTCGGCATTGCCGCGGGTGCGGTCGGTGGTGCCGAAACCGGGCATGGTCACCGCCACGATGCCGGTGCGCGGCAGGCCGAGCCGGTCGAAGGCCTTGACCGTCACCAGCAGGGCCAGGGTCGAATCGAGGCCGCCGGAGATGCCGATCACCACCTGGCTGGCTGCCGGTGTGGCGCAGGCGGGTCATCAGGCCGGTGGTCTGGATGGCGAAGATCTCCCGGCAGCGGGCGTGTGCGCTCCTCGACCTGGACCGGGACGAACGGCGTGCGCGGCACCGGGCGGAGCAGGTGCGTCGACCACGCGTCGCCCACGGCGATCGGCACCTGCCGGTAGTCGCGCTGCGGCCGGCTGGCGGCGAAACTGCTCTGGCGCAGGCGCTCGCTGGCCAGCCGTTCCAGATCGATGTCGGCGACCGCCAGCTCTGCGTGTCGAAGCGGAACCGCTCGGTCTCGGCCAGAACCTGGCCGTACTCGGCGACCAGCGAGTGCCCGGAAAAGACCAGGTCGGTGCTCGATTCGCCCGGGCCGGCCGAGGCATAGAGGTAGGCGGCCAGGCAGCGTGCCGACTGCGCCTCGACCAGGGCCCGGCGATAGGCGCACTTGCCGAGGGTCTCCGGGCTGGCGGAGAGATTGGCCAGCAGCGTCGCCCCGGCCACCGCCAGGTCACCGCTCGGCGGGCTGGCCACCCAGGCGTCCTCGCAGATTTCGATGCCGAGCACGCACTCCGGGAAATCGACGGCCGGAAAGAGCAGGTCGGTGCCGAACGGCACCTCCGTGCCGCCAAGCAGCAGGTGGTCGGCGGTGGCCTCGGCCGCGCGTGGCGAACCAGCGTCGCTCGTAGAATTCCTGGCTGTTGGGGAGGAAGCTCTTCGGGACGACGCCGCACACCTGCCCGCCGCTCAGCACCACGGCGGCGTTGAACAGCCGCCCCCCCTGGCGCAGCGGCACGCCGACCACCAGGGTCATGCCGAGCCGCGCACTCGTCGCGGCCAGGCGCAGCACGGCGGCTTCGGCCTGGTCGAGCAGCAGCGGCTGGCCGAACAGGTCGCCGCAGGTGTAGCCGGTCACCGCCAGCTCCGGGAAAGACCGCCAGCCGGCAACCGGCCTTGGCGGCCGCTTCCGCCGCGGCGCCTCGATGGCCGCCAGGTTGAAGGCGACGTCGGCGACCTTCAGTTCGGGGGTGACGGCGGCAACCCGCAGCATCCCCAGGCTCCGCAATGAAACGGACACCTGCGACCTCCTCATCTTGCATTCGAGCTAAGCTTCCAAAACGAAAGATAGTTTTAACGCAGAGCCGCAGCAGGATACCGGAGAGATGAGACACTGAACAACCCGGATTTTCTCCGCACCTCCGCGTCTCAGACGTCAAGGTTGTTATCTGCAAAAAACTTACAATCCGAACGCATTCGGGATATGGCTGATGACCGGCTCGCCGCTGCCGACAAGGACGGCAATCACATCGAAGCGCGGCTGCAGGTCGGGGTAGCGGGCGGTAGCCAGGTACCACTGGGCGGCGCGCACGATCTGGCGCTGCTTGTGCGCGCCGACCGCCTCGGCCGGCGCACCGAAGGCCGCGCTGCGTCGGGTCTTGACCTCGACGAACAGCAGATGCTGACGATCACGGGCGATGATGTCGAGTTCGCCGACCGGCGTACGGTAGTTGCGCGCGAGGAGCGTGAAGCCGCGCTTCTCCAGGAAGCGGGCAGCGGCCTCCTCCCCCATGCTTGCCGAGGCTCAGCCGGGCCTGGGTCATGGCACCGGCAGTGCTCGCGGACCCCGCCGAAGGTGCGGCGGTGGCACGGACGAAGGACCGAGGCGGGCGATGGCGTGCGAGATGCGCGGCGCTGCCGTAGCCCTTGTGGCCGGCGAAGCCGTAGCCGGGGTGAATGCGGTCGAGGGAGACCATGATCCGGTCGCGCACCACCTTGGCGACCACCGAGGCGGCGGCGATGGAGAGGGAACGGGAGTCGCCCTTGACCAGGGTCTGCTGCGGCACGCCGAGCGGCACCGGCACGTTGCCGTCGATCAGCAGGAAATCGGCGGGAACGTTCAGCCGGCCGACCGCCCGCTGCATGCTGCGCAGGGTGGCCTGCAGGATGTTGATCCGGTCGATCTCCTCAGGACGCGGCCGACACCGATGCCGACCGCCAGGGCCTGGGCGCGGATCAGCGGGTAGAGGCGCTCGCGGGCCTTCGCGCTGAGCTGCTTGGAATCGGTCAGGCCGGGGAGGTCGAACTGCTGCGGGGAGGATCACGGCCGCGGCCACCACCGGCCCGGCCAGCGGCCCGCGGCCGGCCTCGTCGATGCCGGCTACGGCGCGGTAACCGCGCGCCTGCGCCTGCCGCTCGAAGTGCAGGGTGGAGAGGGATGTCTCCGGCGAAGAGTTCGGGCTGGGCGGACATGGTGGTCATTATGCCACCAAGCCGTCGAGCACGCCAATTGGCCGGTGATTTACCGACTAGCAGGGGTTACCGGTGCCCGGTGCCTTGGTGGCCGGATTCCCAACGAAAAAGCCCCGGCATAGGCCGGGGCTTGGGATCAAACAGATGACTGGCGAATATTAGCCTTCGCGCAGTTCGCGGATACGGGCGGCTTTCCCCTGCAGGTTGCGCAGGTAGTAGAGCTTGGCGCGGCGCACGCGGCCGACGGTGAGCACCTCGATCTTCTCGACGGTCGGGGCATGCAGCGGGAAGACGCGCTCGACGCCGACGCCGTTGGAGACCTTGCGGACCATGAACGAGGAGCCGACGCCCTTGTTGTGGCGGGCGATGCAGACCCCCTGGAACAGCTGGATGCGCTGCTTGTCACCTTCGGTGATGCGCACGTGAACCTTCAGGGTGTCCCCGGCCTTGAACACGGGGATATCCTTGCGCATCTGCTCCATACCAATACGATCGACGATGTTCATCGTGTAGTCCTCCTCAAATTCGGCGAATTGCTTACTTACAACAGGCACCGGCAAGTCAAGACAGAAAATGGCGGAAACGCACGTGGACGGCGCGCCCGCCGCTCGGCGAAAAAAAACTCGCTGCGCTCAGACAGTTTTTCCGCTGTCGCCGGTGCGCACCCCAGACCCACATCTGGAGGGAATGAGTGGAAGGGAAACTAGCCCTCCGCTCCCGCCGCAACTCCTCCAGCATCTTCAGGTCGGCCTTGCTCAGGTCGGCGTGTTCCAGCAGGTCGGGGCGGCGCTGCAAGGTGCGGCGCAACTGCTCGCGGCGGCGCCAGGCGGCGACCGCCTGGTGGTTGCCGGAGAGGAGCACGTCGGGAACGCGCAGCCCTTCGAACTCGATCGGGCGGGTGTACTGCGGGTATTCGAGCAGGCCGTCGCTGAAGCTGTCGTGCTCGGCGCTGCCGGCGGCGCCGAGCACCCCCGGCAACAGGCGGGCGATGGCGTCGATCATGGTCAGGGCCGCCGGCTCGCCGCCGGTGAGGACGAAGTCGCCCAGCGACAGTTCCTCGTCGACCAGGGTGCGCACCCGCTCGTCGAACCCTTCGTAGCGCCCGCAGACGAAGATCAGTCCCGGCTCCCTGCTCAGGCGCACGGCATCGGCCTGGCGAAACGTCTGCCCCTGGGGCGACATCAGCAGCACCCGCGCCCCCGGGTTGCGTTCGCGCAGTTCGACCAGAGCCCGGGCGATCGGCTCGACCTTCATGACCATGCCGTCGCCGCCGCCGCAGGGGGTATCGTCGGTGACCTGGTGGCGCCCTTCCGCCCAGTCGCGCAAGTGAGTGGATGCCGACTTCGATCAGCCCGGCGGCTTGCGCCTTGCCGAGGATGCTCTCGGCCAGCGGCGCCTGGAGCATGGCCGGGAAGAGGGTCAGGACGTCAAAGCGCATCGTCGCCGGGAACCAGCCCGATCGGCAGATCGACCCGCAGTTCCCTGGCGGCAAGGTCGGTACCCAGCACGAACTGAGGGATGAAGGGGATCAGGATTTCACCGTACTCGCCATCGACGGTGAGGATCTCGTGGGCACCGGTGGCAAAAAGTCCGGTCGACCTGGCCGAGGGGACCGCGGCGGACGATCAACCACCGCCAGCCCTTCGAGTTCATACCAGTAACGTTTGTCCGGAGGGCAGTGGCGGGAGGTCGCTGGCGGCGCGCCAACACAGTCCGGCCGACCAGGGGCTGGACGAGGTCCAGGCTCTCCAGGCCGGCCAGGCGGACCAGCAGATGCTGCTTGTGCGGCTTGCTCTGCACGATCCGGTGCAGCGTGAGGCTGCCGTCCGGAGCCTGCAGATAGAACTCGCGCAGGTGCGGCAGCGCCGGGGCGGCGGTCGGCAGCGGCCGGAGCTTGAGGTCGCCGCGCAGGCCGTGGGTGCCGGCGACCACCGCCACTGCCATCAGCTCATCGGAAGTCGGATGCGTCACCGGACGACTTCGCCGCGCCACCGGACGCAGCGCACATCAGGCCTGCTTGGCACTTGGCCAGCATCCCCTTGTCGCGCAGCAGGGTGCGGACCGTCGCGGTCGGCTGGGCGCCCTTCTTCAGCCACGCGATGGTCTGCTCTTCCTTGAGGTTGACCATCGGCGGGTTCTGCTTGGGATCGTACTGGCCGAGGTTCTCGATGAAACGGCCGTCACGGGGACAGCGCTCGTCGGCCACGACCACCTGGTAGAACGGCTTCTTCTTGGCGCCCCCACGGGCCAGCCTGATTTTCACTGCCATATGCCTTGACTCCTTCGTTTGTCGGTGCTTGACGCTTGATCGGGTTGCCCCGGTTATATGCTGCCTCAGAACGGCAGGCCGCCGCCCTTCCCCATCAGTCCCTTGCAGCCCCTTGGGGCCGAGCTTCTGCATCCGTTTCATCATCTTCTGCGCCTCGGTGAACTGCTTGAGCAGCTGGTTCACGTCCTGGACGCGGGTGCCGCTCCCCTTGGCGATGCGCAGGCGCCGCGACCCGTTGATCACCCGGTGGTCGCGCCGCTCCTGGAGGGTCATCGAGTTGATGATCGCCTCGATCTTCTGCATTTCCTTTTCCGGCAGCTGCATCCCCTGCATCTGCTTCAGCGCCTTGCCGGCACCGGGGATCATGCCGAGGATCGACTCCATCGAACCCATCTTCTTGATCGCCTTGAGCTGGTCGCGGAAGGTCTCCAAGAGTGAACCCCTCCTTGCGCAGCTGCTGGGCCATCTCGGCGGCCTGATCGCGATCGATGGCTGGCTTCCGCCTTCTCGATCAGCGACAGGACATCGCCCATGCCGAGGATGCGCTGGGCCATCCGCTCGGGATGGAAGACCTCCAGGGCGTCGAGTTTCTCGCCGACGCCGACCAGCTTGATCGGCTTGCCGGTCACCGCGCGGATCGACAGGGCCGCGCCGCCGCGGGCATCGCCGTCGAGCTTGGTCAGGATCACCCCGGTCAGGCCGAGCCGCTCGTTGAAGGCGGTGGCGACGTTGACCGCATCCTGGCCGGTCATGGCATCGGCCACCAGCAGGATCTCGCGCGGCTCGACCGCAGCCTTGATCCGCTCCAGCTCCTGCATCAGCGCATCGTCGATGTGCAGGCGCCCGGCGGTGTCGAGAATCAGCGTATCGTAGCCGTTGCGGTCGGCAAACGCCTGCGCTTCCCGGCAGATCGCCACCGGATCCTGGTCGGCGCGGCTGGCGAACACCGGGATGTCGAGCTGGCGACCGAGGATCTTCAGCTGCTCGATGGCCGCCGGCCGGTAGACGTCGGCCGGCACCAGCAGCGGCGAGCGCTTCTCGCTTGCGCAGCTTGAGCGCCAGCTTGCCGCAGGTGGTGGTCTTGCCGGCGCCCTGCAGGCCGCAGAGCATGATCCCCACCGGCGGCCGGGCCGCCAGGTCGAGGCGGTTCTCCTCGCCGGTCCCCATCAGCAGCGCCAGTTCGTCGCGCACCACGCGGATCACCTGCTGGGCCAGGCGTCAGGCTCTGCAGCACATCCTGGCCGACGGCGCGCTCGCGCACCGCGGCGACGAAATCCTTGACCACCTTGAAGTTGACGTCGGCTTCGAGCAGCGCCAGGCGCACCTCGCGCATCGCCGCCTGGACGTCCTCTTCGCTCAGCCGCCCGCGCCCGCGCAGCTTCTTGAAGACTGCGTCGAGTTTTTCGCTCAGGGTATTGAACATGGCGGCAATGTGGCGGCTCCTCGACAGAAGGAGCACTTTAGTGAAGCGACAACCGGGAATTGTCAAGAGAAAACGGGCGAGAAATCAGGTCGTTCGAAGGGGGCGACAGCAGCGCGGCCCGGATCGGCCGCGACGTACTCGCCGGCCTGCAACTGGTAGAGCTCGGCAGGGAGCAGCCCCGGCGGTGCGCGAGCACGGCAAGCGCCGCCGGCCAGCTGGTCCGGGGCGATGCGCACGGCCAGCCCGCAGTCCGAGGTCAGCTTGCGCGGCACCGGAATCAGCAGGAAGACGACGCCGGCGCGCTTGAGCAACTGTTCGACCTGCAGCACGCGGTGGATCGAATGAAAGATGGCGACGTAGTCCTGCTCCTTGACCATGCAGCGGCTCCCGCGGATAAGTGGCGCGCATCATGCCACGACCGTCCGGCAAGGGCAAGGCTCCGGAACCTTGCCGGACCCTGACCAGCCGGCGGTGGCGGGTTCGAACCCGTCAATGCGCCTCCCGCCAGTTGCGGCCGACCCCGATCTCCACCGCCAGCGGCACCGTCAGTGTCACCGCCCCTTCCATCCCGTCGCGCACCAGTTCGCGCACCGCGTCGAGCTCCGCCCTCCGGCACCTCGAAGACCAGTTCGTCGTGGACCTGCAGCACCATTTTCGCCGCCAGCCGCTCCGCGGCCAGCCGCCGGTGAATGCTTGACCATGGCGACCTTGATGATGTCGGCGGCCGAACCCTGCACCGGGTAGTTGATGGCGTTGCGCTCGGCGTAGCCGCGGATCGCGCCGTTCTGGCTGTGAATCTCGGGGACCGCGCAGCGCCGGCCGAGCAGGGTGGTCACGTACTGCTGCTCGCGCGCCTCGGCGATGCTTCGCGTCCATGAACGCCTGGATGCCGGGATAGCGGGCGAAGTAGGCGTCGATGAAGGCCTGCGCCTCGCGCCGGCCGATCCCGAGCTGCTTGGCCAGGCCGAAGGCGCTCATCCCGTAGATCACCCCGAAGTTGATGGTCTTGGCCTGGCGGCGCTGCTCGTCGGTGACCATCTCGGGGAAGATGCCGAACACCTCGCTGGCGGTGCGGCGATGGATGTCCTCGCCGCGGGCGAAGCTCTCCTTGAGGGCCGGCACGTCGGCCAGGTGGGCGAGGATGCGCAGCTCGACCTGCGAATAGTCGGCGGAGAGCAGCACGCAGCCCGGCGGCCGGGATGAAGGCCTCGCGGATGCGCCGCCCTTCCTCGGTGCGGATCGGGATGTTCTGCAGGTTCGGGTCGGAGGAGGAAAGCCGCCCGGTGGCGGTGACCGCCTGGTTGAAGGAGGTGTGGATGCGCCCGGTGTCGGGGTTGACCAGCTTCGGCAGGGCGTCGGTGTAGGTCCCCTTGAGCTTGGCCAGGGAGCGGTGGTCGAGGAGCAGGGCGGCCACCGGATGCTCGTCGGCCAGATTGGCCAGCACCTCGCTGTCCGTCGACCAGCCGGTCTTGGTCTTGCGGCCGCGCGGCAGCTCCAGCCGCTCGAACAGCACCTCGCCGAGCTGCTTGGGCGAGGCGATGTTGAACGGTCCGCCGGCCAGGCTGGTGGATCTCCCGCTCGAGGGCGGCGAGCTTGCCCTCGAACTCGCGGGAGAGGCCGCCGAGGAAGACCGGATCGATGCGCACCCCGGTCCGCTCCATGTCGGTGAGGATCGCCACCAGCGGCATCTCGACCTCGCGGAACAGCTGCTCCTGGCCGGCTCGCCGCCACCATCGGCAGCAGTTTCTCCGCGAGGCGCAGGGTGATATCGGCATCCTCGGCGGCGTAGACCGTGGCCTTCTCGATCTCGACCTGGTCGAAGCCGACCTGCTGCTTGCCGCTGCCGGTCACCTCCGCTGTAGCTGATGGTCCGGTAGCCGAGCAGATCGCTGGCCAGGGCGTCCATGCCGTGGGACTTGGCGGCCGGTTGGGCCAGGTAGGAGGCGAGCATGGTGTCGGTCTCGATCCCCTGCAGCTCGATCCCGGCCTGGCGCAGCACCAGGACGTCGAACTTGATGTTCTGGCCGATCTTTCTGACCAGTCGGATCTTCCAGCAGCGGCCGCAGGCGTTCGAGCACCAGCTGCGCGCGGCAGCTGCTCGGGGCACGCCGAGGTAGTGGTGGCCGACCGGGATGTACCAGGCCTCGCCGGCCTCGACGGCGAAGGAGAGGCCGACCAGCTCGGCGCGCAGCGGATCGAGACCGGTGGTCTCGGTGTCGAAGGCGAAGCGCCCGGCCGGCTTGCAGGGCGACGCAGCCAGCGCATCGAGATCTGGCCTGGCTCAGTACGCAGCGATAGTCCTTCGCCGCTGGCTCTGCGCGCTCGCTGGAGAACTCCTGCAGCAGCTTGTGAAATTCCAGTTCCTTGAAGAGCGCGGTCAGCGCCTCCCGGTCGGGCGGCGACAGGGCGAAGCTGTCGTAGTCGAGATCGAGCGGCACATCGTCGACCAGCGTGACCAGCTGCTGCGACAGACGCGCCTGCTCGGCGAAGTCTCGCAGGTTCTCCCGCCGCTTCCCCTTGACCTGGTCGAGGTTCGCCAGCAGGTTCTCGACGCGTGCCGAACTCCCGGATCAGCTCGACCGCCGTCTTCTCGCCGATCCCCGGCACGCCGGGAACGTTGTCCGAGCTGTCGCCGGCCAGGGCCTGCACCTCGATCACCTGCTCCGGCGTGCCGCCGAAGCGCTCGGCGACCTCGGCCAGCCCCGATACCTTGTCCTTCATGGTATCGAGCAGGCGGATCCGCTCGCTGACGACCTGCATCAGGTCCTTGTCGCCGGTGACCACCGTCACCTCCATCCCCTCGCGCGGCAAAGCGCTTGGCCAGGGTGGCGATGATGTCGTCGGCCTCGAACCCGGCCAGCTCGATGGCCGGCATGTTGAAGGCCCGCACCACCTCCTTGATCACCGGCATCTGCGGCACCAGGTCCTCGGGCATGGCGGCGCGGTTGGCCTTGTATTCGGGGTAGAGCTCGTGGCGAAAGGTCGGCCCCTTGCTGTCGAAGATCACCGCCAGATGGTCGGGCTGCTGCTCGCGCACCACCTTGAGCAGCATGTTGATGAAGCCGTAGACCGCGTTGGTCGCCATGCCCCTTCGAATTGGACAGGTGGCGGATGGCGAAGTAGGCCCGGTAGATGTAGCCGGAACCGTCGATGAGAAAAAGGCGCTGGGGGCAGGAGCAGGGGCATCACTTGGTCGAATCCTGCGATGACAGATGGCCGTTTCCGGCGCCATCAATACCACAGGCCGCCCGCCGTCCAACCCCGGGTGACGGTTGACAAGGCCGGGGCAACATGCTTAGTTTTTCCCCACGGAAGACTTTTCCGCGGCCAAGCCAGACGGCCGCCGCAAGACCGGCTGCGGCAACGCGCCGAATCACCCCTCGCAGGAGCCCGCTGTCCCGCCATGACTGACGCGACTGACGACAAGTTCATCGAACCGGAAATCACCGAGGAAGGAGCACCCGGCCACACCGTCCGGGGAAGGGCTGGTGGTTGCCGCCGACGTGCTGCCCAACCAGTTGCCGATCATCCCGCTGCGCCCGCGCCCCTGCTTTCCCGGCCCTGCTGATCCCGCTGGCGGCCAACGGCCCCCAGCAGATGGCGGCGGTCCGCCAGGCCATCGAGAGCCCTTCCCGGGCCATCGGCCTGGTCATGGTCCGCGACCTCGATGCCGAGGATGGCCCCGACAACCTGCAGACCGTCGGCGTCGCCGCCAAGATCCTCAAGGTCCTGCACACCGACGACGACAGCATCCATGTCATGGTCAACTGCCTGGAGCGCTTCTCATCGAGGAGGTCATCCCCAGCCGGCGGATGCTGGCGGCCCGGGTACGCTATCACTTTGCCCCGGAACTGTCGGTCAACCCGGAGCTGAAGGCCTACTCGATGGCGATCATCGCCACCCTCAAGGAACTGGTGCAGATCAACCCGCTCTACTCCGAAGAGATCAAGCTGTTCCTCAACCGCTCGAGCATGGACGATCCCGGCGCGCCTGGCCGACTTTGCCGCCAACCTGACCTCGCGCCGACGGCTATGAACTGCAGCGGATCCTGGAGACCTTCGATGTGCGCAAGCGGATCGACAAGGTGCTGGTCCTGCTCAAGAAGGAGCTCGAAGTCTCCCGCCTGCAGAGCAAGATCTCCAAGAGATCGAGGAGAAGGTCTCCGCCCAGCAGCGCGAGTTCTTCCTGCGCGAGCAGCTCAAGGCGATCAAGAAGGAACTCGGCCTGGAAAAGGAGGGCAAGACCACCGAACTGGAAAAGTTCGAGAAGCGCCTGAAGAAGCTCAAGCTCAACGGCGAGGCGCAGAAGGCGGTCGACGAGGAGATGGAGAAGCTCTCGCTGATCGAGCCGCACTCGCCGGAATACACCGTCAGCCGCAACTACCTCGACTGGCTGACCAGCCTCCCCTGGGGGGTTCACAGCAGCGACAGCTACGACCTCGACCCGCGCCCGGCGGATCCTCGACCGCGACCACTACGGGCTGAAGGACGTCAAGGAGCGCATCCTCGAGTTCATCGCCGTCGGCAAGCTGAAGGGGGACATCTCCGGCTCGATCCTCTGCCTGGTCGGTCCGCCGGGCGTCGGCAAGACCTCCATCGGCCAGAGCATCGCCAGCTGCCCTCGGGCGCAGCTTCTTCCGCTTCTCCCTGGGCGGCATGCGCGACGAGGCCGAGATCAAGGGGCACCGCCGCACCTACATCGGCGCCATGCCGGGCAAGTTCATCCAGGCGATGAAGACCGCCGGCACCGCCAACCCGGTGCTGATGCTCGACGAGATCGACAAGATCGGCGCCTCCTTCCAGGGCGACCCGGCCTCGGCCCTGCTCGAAGTGCTCGACCCGGAGCAGAACGTCAGCTTCCGCGACCACTACCTCGACGTGCCCTTCGACCTCTCCAACGTGCTGTTCATCGCCACCGCCAACCAGCTCGACACCATCCCGCGCGCCGCTGCTCGACCGCATGGAGGTGATCCGCCTCTCCGGCTACATCCTCGAGGAGAAGCTGGAGATCGCCCGCCGCTACCTGATCCCCAAGGCGCTCAAGAACCACGGCCTGAAGAAGGGGCAGGTGGCGATCCACAAGGCGGCGCTGGTGAAGATCATCGACGGCTACGCCCGCGAAGCCGGGGTGCGCAGCCTCGAGAACCAGATCAAGAAGATCATGCGCAGGGCCGCCATGGCCTTTGCCGAGGACGGCCGGACGGCAGCCGATCGTCATCGGCCGCAAGGAGGTCGAAACGCTTCCTGGGAAAACCGGTCTTCACCGCCGACGAGGTCTTCGAAGGGACCCCCGGGGTGGTCACCGGGCTGGCCTGGACCAGCCTGGGCGGCGCCACGCTGCAGATCGAGGCGACCGCCATGCCGAGCAAGACCAAGGGGTTCAAGCAGACCGGCCAGCTCGGCAGCGTCATGGTCGAAAGCTCGGAGATCGCCTACTCCTACGTCATGGCCCATCTCAAGGAGTACGGCATCGCCGAGGACTTCTTCGACAACCACTTCGTCCACCTGCACGTGCCGGCCGGCGCCACCCCCAAGGACGGCCCCTCGGCCGGCGTCACCATGACCACCGCCCTGCTGTCGATGATCCTCGGCAAGCCGGTGATGAAAAAGCTCGGCATGACCGGCGAACTGACCCTGACCGGCCACGTTCTGCCGATCGGCGGGGTCAAGGAGAAGACCATCGCCGCCCGCCGCGCCGGGCTGAAGACGCTGATCTTCCCCGAGGAGAACCGCAAGGACTTCGAGGAACTCCCCGACTACCTGAAGGAGGGGCTGACCGTCCACTTCGCCACGACCTACCCGGATGTCTACCGGGTGGCGTTCGGACACCCGCCGCCCCGGCCCAGGCGCTGAGCATCCCCTGCCGGGGACGGGATTGAATTTTCCCTCGCTTCGGCCAGGTTGCCCGGGCTTGCGGAGAGCAATGGGGACAGAATTGAACTCTGTCCCCATTTCTGCTAGGTTGCATCGTTTCCGACTCAAGCGACCAAACGGAGATCGACCCCATGCGCGTCCTGTCCGGCATCCAGCCCTCCGGCTCCCTGCACCTCGGCAACTACTTCGGCATGATGACGAAGATGATCGACTACCAGGAACAGGCCGAGCTGTTCTGCTTCATCGCCAACTACCACGCCCTGACCTCGGTCTCGCGACGGCAAGGCGCTGGCCCGCGGCACCCTGGAGGCGGCCGCCAACTTTCTGGCCCTGGGCATGGATCCGGAAAAGAGCACCTTCTGGGTGCAGTCCGACGTCCCCGAGGTCCAGGAGCTGACCTGGGTGCTCTCCAACTTCACCCCGATGGGGCTGCTCGAGCGCTGCCACAGCTACAAGGACAAGATCGCCCAGGGGATCGCCGCCAACCACGGCCTGTTCGCCTACCCGGTGCTGATGGCCGCCGACATCCTGCTCTTCCAGAGCGAGAGGGTGCCGGTCGGCAAGGACCAGAAGCAGCACGTCGAAGTGGCCCGCGACATCGCCATCAAGTTCAACAACGAGTACGGCGAGATCTTCACCCTTCCGGAACCGGAGATCGACGAGGAGGTCGCCACCGTCCCCGGCCTCGACGGCCAGAAGATGAGCAAGAGCTACGGCAACACCATCGACCTGTTCGCCGATGACAACGCCCTGCGCAAGCAGGTGATGCGCATCGTCACCGACCCGACCCCGGTGGAGGAGCCGAAGGATCCCGACAACTGCAACGTCTATCAGGATCTACCGGCTGTTTCTCGACAAGGAGCAGGATGCGGCCCTGCGGCAGCGCTACCAGGCCGGCGGCCTGGCCTACGGCGAGGTCAAGCAGGAGCTGTTCGAGACGGTACGCGACTACTTCGCCCCGCATGCGGCAAGGCGCCGGGAGCTGCTGGCCGACCCGGACGGGCTGCGGCGCATCCTCGCCGAGGGGGCGGCCAAGGCCCGCCATGTCGGAGCGAGAACTCTGCTGAAGGTCCGCAAAAAGACCGGTTTGGCGTACTGAGGGTTGTCACCGGCCGCCGACCTGCCATAATTGCTGCATGTCGACCTGTGACCAGGGAGGTGACCGATGATTGTCGAACGCAAGTGGTCCTGCAGCTGCGCCGGCCAGCCGCGGGAACTGGCCGTGGTGGAAACCGTCGAGGATGAAGCGGGAGAGCCGGCCTGCCCGCGCTGCGGAGCCTCGCCGTCCAACGACCCCAAGCACACGATCAGCTTTCGCGATGTGCAAAAGCCGGGGAACCGGCCAGCCTGACCGTCAACCGGCCGGGTCGTCCCGGCGGGTGAAGATCGCGAAGGCCATCGCCGGGCGCTTGCTCGCTTCGCGCACCACGAACTGGAGGGTGTCGAACTGCCAGCCTTGCGCAGTCAGCTGGTTGAGGGCGGCCTCAATGGCTTCGTCGGTCACCACGGGAATTTCGACGACTTTGTAGCGGAGCAAAAGACCTCCTGAACAGCGGTTGTGTTCGCGCCGCGAATTCATGGCGCGAACTTTGCAAATGAAGATGACATCTTAACTGGAGGGCTTTCCATGCCCGGGAATAATCAGCGCGGCTTTACCCTGCTGGAATTGATGGTTACAATCGGAACGGTTGCCCTTCTGTTCGCCATTGCCCTGCCGCAGTATACTGCGTACAAGCAACGGGCTGCACTAGCTTCCGCAGTATCCAACTGTCGCACTCTTTATCACGCCTTTACGGTTTTCTACCTGGAAAACGACTATGAGTATCCCTCCAATGTCGCGGAGGGCAACATCGATGATTTCGAATTGGACACTCTTTTCCCTTTAAACGATCCGACATTCACTGGCGAGGTTAAATTTGCGGGGGACATCGAGCAACTCAACCTTAACGTCGGTGGCGACCCCAACGATCGGGTATACTTTACCGACGTACATTATCAGCAATATTACCTGATCATGCCGTGGAGCAAAGACCCGAACCTCCTGTTGGTCGTCGCCTCTTCGGACAACGTCACGGACAAGAACGGCAACTTGATCGACGGCGGCAACTGGCTGGACGGTGTATTCATCTGGAACAGCGCTACCAACCAGATCATGTACCAATAAACAGCAGGTCGGACCGGTTACAAATACGCTTCAGAACCGCGCATTCCCCGGCGTCCGCGGGAACGGGATCACGTCGCGGATATTCTCCATCCCGGTCACGATACATCAGCAACCGTTCGAAACCGAGACCGAAACCGGCGTGCGGGCAACTCCCCCAGCGGCGGGTGTCGAGATACCAGTCGAGGCTCTCCGGCGCGACCCCGCCGGAGCGCATGCGCTGTTCGCAGCACCTCTAGCCGCTCCTCGCGCTGGCTGCCGCCGATGATCTCGCCGACTCGCGGCACCAGCAGGTCCATGGCCGCCACGGTGCGCCCGTCGTCGTTCAGGCGCATGTAGAAGGCCTTCAGCTCCGCCGGGTAGTCGGTGACAAAAAGCGGCCCGTTCGACGACCTTTTCCGTCAAGAAACGTTCGTGCTCCGACTGCAGGTCGCACCCCCATCGCCACCGGGAAGTGGAAGGCCTGCCCCGCTGCCTCCAGGCGACTCGATCGCCTCGCGTATAGGTCATGCGCGCGAAACTGGACTCTGCCAGCGCCTCCAGCCGGGCCAGTCAACCCCGGGGCGACGAACTGCTCGAAAAACGCCAGGTCGTCGCCACACTCCTCCAGGGCGACGGCGACCAGGTAGCGGAAGAACTCCTCGGCCAGGGCGCAGTCGGCGGCCAGGTCGGCAAAGGCCATCTCCGGCTCGATCATCCAGAATTCGGCGGCATGACGGCTGGTATTGGAATTCTCGGCGCGGAAGGTCGGACCGAAGGTGTAGATATCGGTAAAGGCCATGGCGAACAGTTCCCCCTCCAGCTGGCCGCTGACCGTCAACCCGGTCTTCTCCCCGAAAAAATCCTCGCGCCAGGCGATCTGCCCCGTCATCGACCGGGGGCCGGACCGGGTCGAGGGTGGTGACCCGGAACATCTCCCCCGCCCCCTCGCAGTCGTTGGCGGTAATGATCGGCGTGTGCACCCAGAGAAAGCCGCGTTCCTGGAAAAACCGGTGCACGGCAAACGCCAGCCGGCTGCGCACCCGGAAGACGGCGCCGAACAGGTTGGTCCGCGGCCGCAGGTGGGCGATCTCCCGCAGGAATTCGAGGCCGTGGCGCTTCTTCTGCAGCGGGTAGGCAGTCGTCGACCGGGCCGAGTACGATCAGTTCGTCGGCCACGCACCTCCCAGCGCTGACCGGAACCGGGCGAATCGGCCAGCCACTCCCGCCGACCCGCACGCAGGCGCCGGTACCGATCCCGGCCAGGGCGGCGGCCGGCCGGAC
This sequence comes from uncultured delta proteobacterium, assembly GCA_963749425.1. GTDB lineage: Bacteria > Desulfobacterota > Desulfuromonadia > Desulfuromonadales > BM103 > VAUL01. The sequence continues at coordinate 17,294 of CAVVMK010000008.1, read as the reverse complement.
TGGCGGCTTCGACCACGACCTGCAGGCTGGTCAGGCAGGAGCCGTCGTTCACGGCCAGAAAGGTGACCCCCTTGCCGTGCCGCACGGTGCGCACCCACCCTTCGACCGTGACCGTCCCGGGGGAGGCTTCCAGACTCAGAAGTTCACGGATGCGCGGGCGGTCGACCCGCCACCGTCGTGTCCCGTTGCTCATGTCAGCCCCCCGACTAAATCCTGGATTTCACGCAAAACCGTAAGGCTCACCGAGAAAACCCCTCAAACCAGCGCCTGTTTGCAGCCTGGCGTCGTTACGTGACGATCCGTCAGTGCCCGGCATCGGCTGCACAGCGCCGCAGCCGGCCTCGGCCACCGGCTGTTTACTGGTGCTCGCGGGTCTTGGCAAAAACGACCTCCGGCCACTGCTCCACCACGTAGCCAAGGCGCCATTCGCTCGGTGCGAGGAAGGCCAGCGACGCCTTCGGCGTCATGGGCGAGATGCGCCTGGTTCTTCCGTTCGAATTCGGCGAACTTCTTCGGGTCGGCGGCTGCTGACCCAGCGGGCGGTGGCATAGTCGACCGCTTCGTAGACTGGCATCGACGCCGTACTCGGTACGCAGCCGGTCCATGGTGACATCGAACTGCAGCACCCCGACCGCGCCGACGATGTAGTCGTTGCCGAGCAGCGGCCGGAACACCTGGATCGCCCCCTCCTCGGCGAGCTGGGTCAGCCCTTTGTCCAGCTGTTTCGACTTGAGCGGATTCTTCAGCCGACCCGGCGGAAATGCTCGGCGGCGAAGCTGGGGATGCCGGTGAATTTCAGCGGCTCCTTGTCGCTGAAGGTATCGCCGATCTTGATGGTCCCGTGGTTGTGCAGGCCGATGATGTCGCCGGGGAAGGCTTCCTCGACATGGGCCCGGTCCTGGGCCATGAAGATGGTGGCATTGGCCAGGGCTGACGTCCTTGCCGATGCGGTGGTGGCGCACCTTCATGCCGCGGGTGAACTTGCCGGAACAGATGCGCAGAAAGGCGATCCGGTCGCGGTGCATCGGATCCATGTTCGCCTGGATCTTGAAGACAAACCCGGAAAACGCCTCTTCGTCAGGTGCGACCTCACGGGTCAGCGTCGCCCGCGGTCCGGGAGCCGGCGCCAGTTCGACCAGGGCGTCGAGCAGCTCCTCGATGCCGAAGTTGTTGACGGCGCTGCCGAAAAAGACCGGGGTCTGGTTCCCCTTGAGATATTCCGCCAACTCCAAGGGGTTGGCCGCGCCTTCGAGCAGTTCGATATCGTCGCGCAATTCGTCGGCCTGGCTGCCGAGCAGTTCATCGAGCCGGGGATCGTGCAGGTCGTTGATGACCACGGCCTCGCGGTGGCGGGTCTCGCCACCGGGCGCGAAGAGCCGCAGTTCCTTGCGATACAGGTTGTAGACCCCCTGGAAACGCTTGCCCATGCCGATCGGCCAGGACATCGGCGCGCACTCGATCTGCAGTTTGTCCTCGATATCGTGCAGCAGGTCGAGCGGTTCGCGCCCTTCGCGGTCGAGCTTGTTGATGAAGGTGATCACCGGGGTATTGCGCATGCGGCAGACGGACATCAGCTTCTCGGTCTGGGTTTCGACCCCCTTGGCGCTGTCGATCACCATCAGTGCGCTGTCGACCGCGGTCAACACCCGGTAGGTATCCTCGGAGAAGTCCTGGTGGCCGGGCGTATCCAGCAGGTTGATCTCGCAATCGCGGTGGGTGAACTTCATGACCGAGGTGGTCACCGAAATGCCGCGCTCCTGCTCGACCTTCATCCAGTCGCTGGTCGCGTGCCGGGCGGCCTTGCGCGCCTTGATCGCCCCGGCCAGCTGGATGGCGCCGCCGAACAGCAGCAGCTTTTCGGTCAGGGTGGTTTTACCGGCGTCGGGATGGCTGATAATGCCGAAGGTTCGGCGGCGGCCGATTTCGTCGAGAAACTGTCGATCCAAAATAAATGCCTGCCTTGAGCTTTGGGATGGTCCCACACAAACAAAAGAAAACGGGCCATGACAGCCCGTTTGTCGAATACTAGCCGAAGTCCGGGGCCGGCGTCAATCTCCACGGAACGAACCATTTCCCATAACTCTTCACAGCGGCGGAGCGATCGGCAACTCGACATGCACGATCGTTCCCCGGCCCAACTGGCTGTCGATCCGGACCTCGCCGTGGTGGGCCTCGACGATGTGACGAACGATGCTCATCCCCAGTCCGACACCACGCACCGCGGTACTCGATGAGTCCGCGCGATAAAAGTTGTCAAAGCTGTGCTCGACCTGTTCGGCCGTCATGCCGATCCCGTTGTCGACGACGCTGAACCGGCAGCGCCCATCCACGCAAGCCGCGACAACCTTGACCACGCCTCCCTGGCGGTGAATATTTAACGGCATTGCCGAGCAGGTTGTTGAGAACCTGACGGATACGCCCGGGATCAAGCTGGACCTCCGTCTGCTTGGCATCACAGTGCAGTTCGAAACGATGTCGCGGGCTCCGGTCCTGAATGGCATGCAGAGCCTCGCGCAGCAGTTCGTCGAGGCGAACGGGCTGATACGCGAGAGCCATCGGTTGACCGGCCTCGACCCGACTGATGTCGAGCAGGTCGTCGACGAGCCGGGACAACTCCCGGGCCTTGCTGTGAATCAGCTGCAGGTATTCATCTTTCTGCTTCGGGGCGAGACGTTCAGGACTCCCCGGAGAGACCAGCAGTTCACTGAAGCCGAGGATGGCTGCCAGCGGGGTATTCAGCTCATGGGCTGCCATCCCCAGAAAAGCATTTTTCAATCGATCGAGGTCGCGCTCCTTGGTTACATCGTGCAACAGCAGAATGACCCCGGATTCGCCCGACTCGGAGTTCAGCCAGGAAAACCGCACCTGAAAAACCCGGGAATGCCGGCGGCCAGCTCCAGGAAAGATAAAGTCGACATGCCGCCAGGTTGCCTTCGCCGAGCATGTCACGGACCTTTTTGGACAGATCCCTGACTCCCGCCAGTCCATCGAGAGGCTGGCCAAGAGCCCTTTCCAACGGGACTTCGAGCAATTTTTCCGCCGCAGCATTCATGTGTTGCACGGTCAGTTGATCATCCGTCACGATCAGTCCGTCACCTACCGACCGCAGGATGCCATCGACCTTTTCACGTTGGCGCCGGGTTTCCTCAAGGGACTGGGAAAGGGCCTGTTGCGCCAGGAATCGTTCGACGATTTCACTGGTCAGCTGGGTATTGGCCGCTGACAGTTCAGTCGTGCGCAGGGCAACGCGTTGCTCCAGTTCCTCGTTGGCCTGGCGCAGCGCCGCCTCGGCCCGATCCCGCTCCTGCAGCGAACCCCTGGCTTTGTTGAGGGCCAGAAGCATGGCCGCCAGGAAGCCGAGGGCGACCAGCACGAGGGTCAGCGTCGTGCGTGCAGTCAGTTCCTTGATTTCGGCAACCCGGGCGGTGATATCGTAATAGACTTCAACGGCTCCGCCGAAACGCCCATCCGCCAGGAGCGGCACGTAGGTTTCGATCATATCGAGTCGGGCAGCCACCCCATCGGCCGTCTTGCCGGTCTTTGTTGACGACCTGGGAAAGGACCTCCCCCTTGCCCACGATGTTGCGGAAGGCTTCACTGGTATTGACGTTGCCGATTTCGGCACGATCGGTCGAATAGACGATTTCTCCCCGGGGAGAAAAGAAGCGCAGCTTGACCAGCTTGCGGTCGGCCTTGATCATTTGCACTTGCCCGAGGATTTCGCCGGCGGAGTCGTTCACGCTCGACCATCACCCCCTCCAGGCGCAGACTCCGCACCAGATGGTCGGTAAAACGCACCGCATCGGCTTCGGTATCGCTGATCAGTTGCCGGTGGTATGCCGGGTGCAATACCAGCAGCGTATACAGGGGGAGACAGGCAAGAATCGCCAACCCTAGCAACAACAGGTTTCTGAGGAAGGGGAAGTCGGAACATGGCACCTCGTTCCCGGGCAGGAAATTTGCCGCATAATAATCCACAATGGACGCTCCTGGAAAGAGCTTAACAACCAAGCCGCAGCGGTTGTCGATTGTACCTTCCGGCAATTCTGGCATAATGCCCGTCAGCATGTTGAAGAACAGCGAGGGCCCCGGACCATGCACCATCCCCGCGCAAGCGGCATCCTGCTCCACCCGACCGCACTGCCCGGTCCGCACGGCATCGGCGCTCTCGGTGCGGAGGCGCGGGATTTCGTCGACTTCCTGGCCGCCGCTGGGCAGAACGTCTGGCAGATCCTGCCGCTCGGGCCTACCGGTCACGGCAACTCTCCCTACAACGCATTTTCGGCCTTCGCCGGCAACCCGCTGCTGATCGACCTGCCGAGCCTGGTCGCCTGCGGTGACCTGGATCCGGCCGATCTCCCCGGATACCCGTCGAGCGACGAGTTCGTCGACTTTGCCGCCGTGGCCCGTTTCAAGGGAAACCTGCTGAACCGGGCGGCGGGGAACTTCCAGTCCCGGGCCGACAGCACCCGCCGCTTCGCCTTTGCCGAATTCCGCGCAGAAACACTCCGGGTGGCTTGATGACTACGCCCTGTTTGCGGCCTTGCGACCCATTTCCACGATTGCTCCTGGCAGCGTGGCCAGAGCCGGTTCGGCAGCGCGAGACAGCGGCCCTGGCGGATTGGCGTCGGCGGTTGGCCGAGGCCGTTGCCGGCGAAGAATACCGGCAATTCATATTTCTTCAACCAATGGCAGAATCTGAAAGACTACGCCAACCATAAGGGCATCCGCCTGTTCGGGGATCTGCCGATCTTCGTCGCCCTCGATTCCGCCGATGTCTGGGCCAGACAGCCGTTGTTCCGGCTTGACCGGGAGGGACACCCGACCGTTGTGGCCGGGGTTCCTCCTGACTACTTCAGTGCCACCGGGCAGCTTTGGGGGAACCCGCTCTATCGCTGGGAAAGCCACCAGGCCGAGCGGCTTCGCCTGGTGGCTGGATCGGTTTCGGGCCATGAACTGCAGCGTGCCGACCTGGTGCGCGTCGATCATTTTCGCGGCTTCGAAAGTCTGCTGGGCCATTCCGGCAGGGGCAGCCACCGCCGTCAACGGCCGCTGGGAGCCGACCCCGGGTGGGGAGCTGTTTCGAGCCTTGTGCGCCGTCTTCCCGGACCCGCCGATCATTGCCGAGGATCTCGGCGTGATTACCCCGGAAGTTGATGCCCTGCGCCGGGAATTCGGCTTTGCCGGCATGAAGATTCTCCAGTTCGCCTTTGATTCCGGCCCCGACAACCCATACCTGCCTCACAACTACCGCCCCGACTGCGTGGTCTACACCGGAACCCATGACAACACCACCACGCGCGCGTGGTGGGACGCTTTGAGCCTGCCGCAACAACAGCGCATCGGCCGCTACCTCGGCACAGTCCGTCCGGACATCCCCGGGGACCTGATTCGCCTGGCCATGGCCAGCGTCGCGCAACTCTGCATCATCCCCTGTCAGGATCTGCTCGGGCTGGGCGAAGAGGCCCGGTTCAACCGTCCCGGGGTCGCCATCGGCAACTGGCGCTGGCGCCTGCGCCACGGGCAACTGACCACGGCGCTGGCCGAGCAGTTGCGGGCCCTGGCGACCATTTACAATCGGGCGGGCAGCTAACCCCCTCTTGTCGTGGTAAAATCGAGACTGTGCTATATATATCAATTGGTGCCTGCCACCGAACCTACCGAAGGGACAGCCGTCCCCAGAACCTGGAGGAACTCCCCGTGAAACGACTGTTCTACCTGATGAGCATGATGGCCCTGGCAGCCACCCTGGCCGCCTGCGGTGAGCAACAAAAAGCCCCGGAAACAGCCAAGCCGCCGCGCAGCCTGCCCAGCCGGCAGCAGCCCCGGCTCCGGGTGCGCCTTCCGCGTCCTCCCCGGCCATGACCGGCAAGGTCGATCGAAACCATCGACGCCGCCGGTTACACCTACGTGCAGGTCGATACCGGCAAGACGAAGGCTCTGGGTGGCGGCTCCCGGAGACCAAGGTCAAGGTCGGCGACTCCGTGGCCGTCCCGGCAGGGGATGGTGATGCCAGAATTTCCAGAGCAAAACCCTCAACCGCACCTTCGACGTGCATCTACTTCGTCCCGTCGCTGCTGGTCAACGGTGGCGCCCCCGCGGCGAAGGACATGGCAATGCCGGCAGGACATCCGCCGACCGGCGGCATGTCGGCCGCAGCGCGGCGATGCCCAGCAGCAGCGGCGCCCCCAAAGGTCGTCACCCCTCGCCGATATCAGTCTCAAGGGGATCGCCAAAGCCGACCAGACGGTTGCCGAAATCTACGCGGAGGAAGGCCGAACTGGCCGGCAAGCCCGTGAAAGTGCGCGGCAAGGTGGTCAAGTTCAGCCCGCAAATCATGGGGAAAAACTGGCTGCACATCCAGGACGGCAGCGGCCAGAACGGCACCAACGACCTGACCGTCACGTCCACCGCGACAGTCAAGGACGGGAGACACCGTGGTCGTCAGCGGCAAGCTGGCGGTCGCCAAGGACTTCGGCTATGGCTACAAGTACGACGTGATCGTCGAAGACGCCCAGGTCACCAAGGAGTAGACTGGTCCCGGGTTTGACGCCAGGGCCCCCGGAGTCTTCCGGGGGCCTTTTCTGCTATTTTCTCCCAGGACTGACATGATCCTGTTTGCCCTCTGCCTTCCTGACGCTCTATTCCCTCATGCATCTCTGGGTGTGGTGGGGGCTTCGCTCCCTCGATCCCTGCCGGGCGAAAAATCCGCATAACGCTGACCGTTATCGGCCTGGCCATGATAACCGCGCCGGTGCTGACCCGTCTGCTGGAGCGGGTCGAATTCGACATGGCAGCCCGGACGCTGGCCTGGATCGGCTATCTCTGGATGGGATTTCTGTGGCTGGCGTTCGCGATGTTCACGGCTACCGGCGCCTGGAACGGCCTGGTCCGCCTCGGCAGCCGGCGCTGGCCGACCTTGAACGAGTGGCTGCTCGGCGGACGGCGGACGGCGCTCTTTGTCCTGGCGGTCGTCGCCCTGGCCGGCACCTGGGCCTTCGTGGAGGCCCGCCGATTGCAGGTCGAAACCATCACCCTGACGGTACCGCAGCCGTCCGGCGGGCCGGCGCGCCTGAAAATCGTCCAGGTGTCCGACCTGCACCTCGGCCTGATCAACCGCGAAGCGGTGCTCGACAACGTCATCGCCCGGATCAGGCAGCTGGCTCCGGATCTGCTGGTGGTCACCGGCGACCTGCTCGATGCCCAGCGCAACCACCTGGCCGATCTGGTCACCCCCTGGCGGCAACTCACCCCCCCGCTGGGCAAGTTTGCCGTGGTCGGCAACCATGAAGCCTATGCCGGCCGCGGCACATCCCTGGAATTTCTCGAGGCCGCCGGCTTCCGGGTCCTGAACAACGAGCTGGTTACGGTCGCAGGGCTCCAGCTCGCCGGAGTCACCGACCCGGCCTGGGGGGAGCGGCCGAGGGACCTCGAAATCCTTGAGTCCGGCGTGCCGGGGCGGATCACCCTCTTCCTCAAGCATCGCCCCTGGGTCGAGGCGGCCGCGGTCGAACGCTTCACCCTGCAGCTCTCCGGCCATGCTCACCGCGGCCAGCTCTTCCCGTTCAATCTGATCACCGGACTGGTCTACCCCATGCAGGACGGTCTTTATCGGCTGGGCCAGTCCAGCTGGCTCTACACCAGCCGCGGCACCGGCAGCTGGGGTCCGCCGATGCGCCTCTTCTCTCCCCCGGAGCTGACGGTCATCGAACTGGTGGCGGATGGCACCCCCTAGCCCCGCGCCGGTTGCATCTTCTGACGATTGCCATTGCCTGCATCCTGCCAAATCCACGAGGCATGCCAAGCCGAACTCACCCAGGAGGATTATCCAGCTTGCTTCGCTGGGGATCCTGACGACGAGCACGCGTCTCGACCGGATCGTGCCCACTATTGAGAGGCGATGTGTCGAACGCTACGGTCAGCCTGAGCATATCCGCGCAAAGGGAGGTAATGTCCCCATGGCTGACATCACCGGCATCGCCTAGGCTCTGTCCGACAATCCCGCCTGCGCGTCCTGATATTGCTGCTGTCTGGTGAACCTGCAGCCTGGCCGCTTTCATCCCTTTCCCATAGCATCGACCTTGTATCAGCCTCGCGAGCGCTCAGGCGTGGCTTCGCTGCGGGAGACTCAACGGCGGAATGCGGCATCGCTCAGGAAGCGGCCGGTCCGGGCGGGCGCAACTGCTCATAGAGGCGCCTGGCGACCGTCTCCGGCAGCCCCGGCACCGCCTGCAGTTCGACGAGCGTCGCCGTGCGCAGCCTGCCGACGCTGCCGAAATGCTTCAACAGGGCCTCCCGTCGCTTTTGGCCAACACCGGGGATATCGTCGAGAACCGACGCCAGCTGCCCTTTGCCGCGCAAGGTGCGGTGGTAGGTCACGGCGAAGCGATGGGCCTCGTCACGCAGCCGCTCCAGCAGGAACAGCCCCGCCGACCCGCGCGGCAGGAGTCACCGGGTTCTTGCGCCCCGGCCGGAACAGCCGCTCTTCGCTGCGCTCCACCAGCTGGCCGCGGACGTTGGCCTTGACCCGGCTCTTGGCCATCCCGACCAGCATCGACCTGCCGCTGCCAGGCCCGAGTTCCGCAAGCACCGCAGCGACCACGCCCAGCTGACCCCGCCCGCCGTCGATCAGGAGCAAATCCGGCAGCGCCTGCTCGGCCAGCCCCCCGCGCGAGACGGCGCCGCAACACCTCGCGCAGGGCCGCATAATCATCGCCGCCGGCGACCGTCCGCAGCCGAAGTGCCGGTACTCGGCCGGGAACCGGCTCGCCATCGACGACCACCGCCATGCTCCCCACCGTCGCCTGCCCCTGGAGGGTCGAGATGTCGAACCACTCCATGCGTCGCGGCGGACGGGACAACTGCAGACGTCGCTGCAGCTCGGCCAGCAGCTCCTGCGCGCGCCTCGCGGCGGCTGCCCCGTTCCTGCCAGCTTTCCTGGGCATTGCGTGCCGCCAGGGTCAGCAGTGCGAGCCGTGCGCCGCGGCGCGGCACCAGCAGTCGCACCTTGCGGCCGCGGCGCTCGCCGAGCCAGTCGGCCAGGACCGCCTCCCCCTTCGATCGGCAAGCGGCAGCAGGACCTCTCCGGGGACCGGCACCTCCCGGTCGTAATAGCGCAGCCAGGAACTCCTCCAGCAGCCGGGCGTCCTCGCCTTGCCAGTCGAGATTGTAGCAGCGCCGTCCGGCCAGCTGTCCCTGCCGGACAAAGAGCACGGCCACCTCGACTTCGCCGCCGGCACGATGCAAGCCGATCACGTCCTGGTCGGCCACCGCCGTAACGCACCGCCTTCTGCCGCTCGACGGTCTGCTCGATGGCCCGGATCTGGTCGCGCAGCCGGGCGGCCACTTCGAAATGCAGGGCTGCGGCCGCTGTCGTCATGCGGCGGCGCAGCAGATCGACGCACTTCGATCGCGCGCCCTTCGAGCAGGGCGACGGCGCCTTCGACCAGTACCCGGTAGGCATCGCGGCTGATCAAACCATGACAGGGCGCACTGCACTGGCCGACCTGATGGAACAGGCAGGGGCGCGACCGGCGGCGGCAGCGCGTCATCGGGTAGCGGCGCAGGGCAAAAATGCGATGGATCTCCTTGAGCGTGTCGCGCACCGCCGCCGCCGAGGTGAACGGCCCGAAATAACGGGCTCCGTCCGCACTCACCCGGCGGACCATGGCAAAGGCCGGGAACTCCTCGCGCAGATCGAGCCGCAGGGAGATGAAGGTCTTGTCGTCGCGCAGGTCGATGTTGTAGCGGGGCCGGTACTGCTTGATCAGGGTGTTTTCGAGGAGCAGGGCCTCCTTCTCGGTATCGGTGACGATGGTTTCGACACTGCGTCGCCCGCTCGAGGAGAAACCGCACCTGGGGGCGGCTGTCGCGTTCCGGCCTGCAGGTAGCTGCGCAGTCGCTTGCGCAGATCCTTGGCCTTGCCGACATAGAGGACCGTCCCCGCGGCATCCTTCATCAGGTAGACGCCGGGGGCGGCCGGTTGACGGCGTGGATCGAAACTCAGCACACAAAGCTCCTTGCCACCCTGTAAATTATCGATTATCCTTGATCGTGCAAGCGTCTGTCCGCCAAGCTGTCGGCATGCACACCCGTCTCAGTTCACGTTAACGAAGGCCCTCCGGAGAGTCAATGATCCGGCCGCGCGGAGCCATTGATGGCATAGGCAGCCCGATGGAGGATCGACACAACTTGTTCACCTGGACGCCACCATGACTGAATCGCAGCTACTTCGCCACCACGGCCAAGGGCCTGGAAGAGGTGCTCGCCGGGGAACTGCGGCGACCTGGGCGTCGACCGGGTCGTCCGCCGGGCACCGGCGGCGTGCACTTCCGCGGCAGCCGAGCCGACGGCTACCGGGCCTGTCTCTGGCTGCGCACCGCCAATCGCGTCCTGCAGCCGCTGGCCAGACTTTCCCTGCCAGAGCGCCGACCAGCTTTACGAAGGGGTCCGCAACTGCCCCTGGGAGGAATTTCTCACCCCGCAAATGACGCTGGCGCTGGATGCCAACGTGCGCGATTCGGCGCTGACGCATTCGCGCTACGTGGCCCTCAAGGGGAAGGATGCCATCGTCGACCGCCTGCGCGACCACTACGGACGGCGGCCGGATGTCGATCCCGCCGCTCCCGACCTGCCGGTCAACCTGCACCTGGCGGCAACCGCTGCACGGTCAGCCTCGACCTGGCCGGCGCAGGGCTGCACCGCCGCGGCTATCGCCTGGAGCGCACCATCGCCCCGCTGCGCGAAACCCTGGCCGCCGGCCTGCTGCTGCTCAGCGGCTGGGACGGCACGACACCCCTTCGTCGACCCGATGTGCGGCTCGGGCACCCTGCCGATCGAGGCGGCGCTGCTGGCCACCCGCACCGCGCCGGGGCTGGCGCGCAGCTTCGCCTTTCAGAAGTGGCCGGGCTTCGACGCCCGCGACTGGCAGGCGCTGCGCGATGAAGCCCATCAACTGCGCCGGCCGGCGGTTGCGCCGATCGTCGGTGCCGACCGCGACCCGCGCGCCCTCAGGGCCGCCCTCGACAACGCCGGCGCGGCTGACCAACGCCGCCGCGATCACCTGGACGCGGGCCAGACTTCGCAACGCTCGCCCGCCCGTCCGGGCCGGGCACGCTGTCTGTTCAACCCCCCTTACGGCGAACGCCTCAAAGACGACGGGGCGAACTGGACACTCTCTACCGGTGCCATCGGCGACACCCTCAAGCAGCGCTGGACCGGTTGGACCGCCTGGCTCCTCACCGGCAACCTGGCCGCCGCCAAGTGCGTCGGTCTGAAGGCGACCCGGCGCATCCCCCTGTGGAACGGCCCCCTCGAATGTCGGCTGCTCAAGTACGAACTCTACTGAGCTCTGTCCTTGATTTTTTCCACAAAATCGCATAATTTGACAATTTCTCATCTCTCCGGATCCAAATCCGTTCAACAGCGTCATGAGGAAGGCCGGATGCAAGGCGCACGGAGCGCAGAACCCGAGACATATCCGTAAGGATAGGCGAGGGGGCGAGCACCGCGCAACGCCGCAGGCGGCCTCCGCAATAGCTTCACCGAATTGACCATGAGTCGACACCTGTTCCGCTTCGTCAACAACCTGCAGATCCGCTGGAAACTGCTGGTGGTGGTCCTGCCGCTGGTGCTGGTCCCGCTGTTCGTGGTCGGCGGGGTGGTCGGCTGGATTGCCTATCGCCAGGCGCAACTCGGCATCACCCAGGCGAGCATGGCCGACCTCGACCATCTTGCCCACTTCACCGTCGACCTGCTCGATGCCCATCACCGCCAGTTCGAGGTCTATCGCGAGGACAAGAAAGAGACCGTCCACAAGGAGCTGGCCACCCTGGCCAACCTTGCCTATGGCCTGGTCGAGGCCCAGTACCGCCAGCAGCAGGCGGGGCGGATCGACCAGACCACGGCCCAGGAAGTTGCCCGGCGGGCGCTGAAACGGGTACAGGTCGGCGAAACCGGCTACATCTATGCCATGACCACCCGCGGCGACCTCGCGGTCCATATCGCCCGCGAAGGGGAGAATGTCTTCGACGAGCGCGACGAGGACGGTCACTACTTCATTCGGGCCATGTGCCAGGCGGCCAAGACCGTGGCTCCCGGCCAGGTGCTGACCATCATCTACCCGTGGCGCAACCCGGAACTCGACGTCCAAGCCGCGCCAGAAGATGGTCGCCTACCGCTACTTCGCCCCCTGGGACTGGATCATCGCCGCCGGCGGCTATCTCGACGAGACCTACGAGGATCCGGCAGCCGAACACCAGGCCTTCGCCGCCCTCAAGGAGCAGCTCAAGACCAAGAAGGTCGGGCAGACCGGCTACATCTACTGCATGGACCGCAAGGGGACCCTGACCATCCACCCCGAAGCGGAAGGGGAGAACATCTTCGCCGCTCGCGACAGCGACGGCATCGCCTTCATCCAGCAGATGTGCGAACAGCGCGAAGGGTGGATCCGCTATCCCTGGCAAAATCCGGGCGAAGCCCAACCCCGCGCCCAAGATCGTCCGCTACCTGTACTTCAAACCCTGGGACTGGATCGTGGCCGTCGGCTCCTACGAAGACGAGTTCTACCGCGAAACCAACCTGATCAAGGGGCGCATTTTCGAGCAGCCTGGGGATGGATTTCGCTCGGCGTCGGCCTGGTTGCCACCCTGCTGGTGTTCCTGGCCGCCAAGGTCCTCTCCGACCCGATCCGGCACATGATCGAGACGATCCGCGCCATCAAGCGCGGCCAGACCAACCGGCAGATGCAGGTCGACAGCCGCGACGAACTGGGGGAACTGGCCACCGCCTTCAACCGCATGACCGTCGGTGCTGCAGCGCAACCGCGAACTCGAAACCAGCCTGGCCCAACAGGGGAAGATGGCCTCCCTCGGCGTGCTCTCGTCGGGGGTGGCCCACGAGATCAACAACCCGCTCGGCGTCATCCTCGGCTATGCCGCCTACCTGGAGAAGAAACTGCCGGAAGACGACCCGAACTTCCACTACATCCACGAGATCAAGCGCGAGAGCAAGCGCTGCAAGAAGATCGTCCAGGATCTGCTCAGCTATGCGCGCACGCCGCAGCCCGAACTGGCGCCGACCGACCTGAACCAGCTGCTCGACCAGATCGTCGACTTCGCCGCCAACCACACCGACCTGTTCGGGGTCAAGATCGTCCGCGACTTCGACCCCCAGCCTGCCGCCGGTGCCGGCCGACGGCGACCAGATCCGCCAGGTGGCGATCAACCTGATCCTCAATGCCGGCGCGGCCATGGACGGCAAGGGGTGACTCACCGTGCGGCACCGCCCGCGAAGAGGAATGTGCCGTCCTGTACCTTCGCCGACACCGGCTGCGGCATCGCCGAAGAAGATCTGGGCGGATCTTCGAGCCGTTCTACACCACCAAGGAGCGCGGCACCGGGCTGGGGCTGGCGATCACCAGGCAGCTGATCGAACTGCACCACGGCACGATCGCGCATCGCCAGTCACCCGGGCGAGGGGACCACCGTGACCGTCCGCCTGCCACTGACCAGAGAGGAGTTCTGATGCCTGCCGCACGCATCCTGCTGATCGACAACGAAGACGGTCTCTGCCGGATGATGGAGGCCGTGCTGCGCGACCAGGGTTACCAGGTCAAGGCCTATACCAACCCGGTGCAGGCCGTGGCCGATTTCGCCGCCGGCGCCTACGACCTGGTGATCACCGACATCAAGATGCCGGAGATGGACGGTCTGGAGGTGCTGCAGCACCTGCGGCGGCGCTACCCGGAGATCCCGGTGATCATGATCACCGCCTTCGCCACCGTGGAGATGTCGATCCAGGCCCTGCGCCGCGGCGCCTACGACATGCTGACCAAGCCCTTCGAACCGGACGAACTGATCTACCGGGTCAAGAATGCCCTGCAGCACCATGCCCTGCTCGAGGAGAACCGCGAACTGAAGGAGGAACTGGCCGGCAAGTTCCGTTTCGACCACATCATCGGTGCCTCCGCCGGACTGCGCGACCTGCTGGAGCGGGTCGCCAAGGTGGCGGTGCGCGACACCGGCGTCCTGATCACCGGCGAATCCGGGACCGGCAAGGAGCTGATCGCCCAGGCGATCCACCACAACTCGCCGCGCCGCGACCGCAAGTTCGTCGCCATCAACTGCGGCGCCCTGCCGGAGACCATCCTGGAGAGCGAACTGTTCGGCTACCGCAAGGGGGCCTTCACCGGCGCCACCGAGAACCGCCAGGGACTGCTCGAGGCTGCCGACGGCGGCACCCTCTTTCTCGACGAGGTCGGCAACCTGCCGCTGAACGTGCAGAAGACCCTGCTGCGCTTCCTGCAGGAGCAGGAGTTCCGCCGGCTGGGCGACACCACGCCGACCAAGGTCAATGTGCGCCTGATCTCGGCCACCAACTCCGACCTCACCGCCGAGGTGGCAAAGGGGACGTTCCGCGAGGACCTGTTCTACCGGCTCAACGTCATCAACCTGCATCTGCCGCCGCTGCGCGAGCGCCGCGACGACATCCCGCTGCTGGTGGCGCATTTCATCCGCGAGCAGAACGAGAAGTTCGGCACCAGCCTGCAAGGGGCTGACGCCCGAAGCCCTGGAGGCGGCCTGCGCTTACGCCTGGCCGGGCAACATCCGCCAGTTGCGCAACGTCATCGAGGCCGCATTGACCATCGAAAGCGGTGCCTACATCGGTCTGCCGGCCCTCGCCCAGTTCATCGACACCGACCAGCCCGGCACACTTTTCCACCGCAGGCCGATTACGAGGCCGCCCTGGCCCGCTTTCGAAACCGACTACCTGACCCGTCTGCTGCGCAAGCATGGCGGCAACGTCGAGGCCGCCGCCGCGGAAGCGGGCATGAACATGGCGACCGTCTACCGCAAGCTGAAGAAATACGGGATCAGAAAAAAGGAGATCGACTGACGCCAGCCCCTTCGAGTTGCAGGAATGCGAATCGGTCGTTTTGCATTTCTGCAAGAGACGGCCGACCTCGAAAATGTCAGGTCAACATATTGTTATTCTTATAATTTTCAGACTAAACCCGACGTCTCCGACGCCAGCACGGTGGCTTCGGCACGCTCGCCCTCCCCGCTTTTTTTCGCATTTCTGCAACCCCAGACGAACCGGCCAACGCCGGCAACCATCTCCGCGTCTGTCATCACAACATACTGTTATCACATGAGCTTTTAATTGAATATCGGTTTTGTCTCCCGATTGGTACGGCCCTTGCTCAACCATCCAGCGACACTCCTTGTAGAGGGATCCGGCCTGATTGTCCCCGCATGCGGGCCGGGTCCCACCATCCAGGACGGAGGTTGCCATGAAAGATCGAACTGTCTGCCCATATTACGGTTGCGACGAGGAAGTCTGCGATGTCGGCTGCGGCTACATTTCACCGCACGATGCCAAGATGATCATCAAGTTCTGTTCGGCGCAGTTCTGCGACTGCCTGAAATATCACGAACTGGCCGACCGCCTCGGTGACCGGATCCTGCCGCAGCCAGCGTCGCCGCCGCCTGGGCAACCCCGGTCCTAGGGAACGCGCCGATCCCGGCCCCGGCTTTCGGTCTCTTCTGCTTCGGCATCGACCGCCCTGTTCGCCCTCAAGCAACTGCCCGTGCCGCAACTCGAAATTCACCTGCTCAGCCTGCTGATGATGGCCGCTCGACCTGGGCCAGATCGTCACCGGGCTGTCCGCCCTGCGCAGCAACTCCGTTGCGTGCCGTGGCCTTTACCGGCTTCGGTCTGTTCTGGCTCTCGGTCCTGGCCGTCGAACTGCTGCCGGCGCCGGCTACGGGCAATTGCCCGGGCCGGTGCCACAGGCCGGATACTTTGCCATCTGGGGGATGTTCAGCCTGATCCTCGCCCAGGGAGGCGAACGCCTGGCCCGCACCTGCCGGGTGGTGTTCGCCCTGCTCACGGCGTTTCTTCTCCTCCTGGCGCTGGCCCACTTCACCGGCAGCGTGACCCTGCACCACTCGGCCGCCCTAGTCGGCTTCGCCTGCAGCCTGCCCGGACTGATCTGCGGAGTGCGGCGGGCCTGGCACGACGTGGCTCGCCTGGTTGTTCCCGGCCGCGCCCAGGCCCAGCGGGTTCGTTAGGCACCGTCGGCCCGCGCAAGAAGCCGCCGCTGCCCTTGACAGCACCCGGCAATCTCGCTAATTTTAGGTGAGAAGGTGGAATTCCGGCACTGCCAGGGACCGATGAACGCGAAACTCAGTCTCCAGATGACCCTGCTCGGACTCGGCGTCATGGTCTTTTACGCCGGGCTGCTTGTGACCGGCCAGGTGTCGATGGAGATCCTCCCGCACTACGCCATCTCCGCGGTCATCTTCCTCTGCTCGGGCAAGATGTTGCGGCAGATGGCCGCCAGGATGCCGGCCAGCGAAGAGAAGGATGCTGGGGAGAACCCTTACCACCTGATTCCCGACTGGTCGATGCGCACGGCCATGCTCAACTGGGTGGCGGCCGGCCTGCTGGTCAGCATCATGGCGCTGTTCCTGATCAAGCCCGACGGCATGACTTTCGTCGAGATGCTGCAGTTCACCACCGCCAGAACCGAGCAACTGCCGACCCTGATCTTCCCGATGCCCTGAGGGGGGCAACCACGCCAGAACAAAGGCCGCCTCCACAAGGAAGTGGCCTTTGTTCATCCCTGCACCCCGGGCAGCAGGCGGTCACTTGCACTCACCGAGCCGCCGCCCCTTGTACTTGGTGGTCATGGTCATCCCTTGCGTCTGCATCATGGCTCTTCCCTTCGTAGGCCGAATCGCCCCGGTAGATCATCTCCCCCTCCCCCTTGCCGGCCATCTCGCCCTTGCACTCGATCTTCCAGGTGACCTTGTTGCCGGAGGATTTAAGCTCGGTGATCTTGCAGTTCTTTATCCTTGGGCACCGGCTCCTCCCTGACCTCCTGCGCCGTGTAGCAATGGTGCATGGTCTGCGGTGGCGCCTGGTACGGCATCCCCGGCATCTCCATGCTGGTAGTGATTTCCCACAGCCCCGGCTTCATCATCTCGGCGGCCGGCGCCGCGGCGGGGAGGAGAGCATCACGCCGAGAGCGAGTCCGAGCGACGTCTGTTTGCGCATGGCAGGCATCCTTTCCCTTCAGGGAGGTAAGAGTGGCTTGGTTGCAGTCTACCAGAGATAAACCGCTTTGCATCCATGCCTGCAGCACGCTGTGCCGGGCTGCCTTCCGGACGGCTTGTCCGCGAACAGCACGTCGAAACACGTCGGCCCACCGGTGGCAACGGTGGGCCAGCGGGGAGGCCAGACCTGCCCGCAGGGAGGATAACCGGTCCTTGCCCCGCACCGGCCGGCTG
>CAVVMK010000007.1:0-255453 GCA_963749425.1 uncultured delta proteobacterium | reverse complement strand
TCCCTCCATGAAAACGTCTGGGCCAGTGTCGGCATCCACCCGCACGATGCCACCACGGTTGATGCCACAGGCCTGATCGAACTGCAGGAGTTGGCCAGCCATGACAAGGTCGTCGCCATCGGCGAGATCGGCCTCGACTTCTACCGCGACCGTTCCCCGCGCGACGTTCAGCGCCGGGCGATGCGCGCCCAGATCCGCCTGGCCCGCGACCTCGGCAAACCGCTCATCGTCCACGACCGCGACGCCCATGACGAGGTGCTGGCGATCCTGCGGGAAGAGGGGGCGGCTGAGGTCGGCGGGGTGATGCACTGCTTTTCGGGGGACCTGGCCCTGGCCCGGCGACTGCGTCGCCCTGGGCTTCTTCATCTCCTTCGCCGGCCCCCTCACCTACCCGGCCAACAGCAGCCCTGCGCGAGGTCGCCGCGGGGCTTCCCATCGACGTGATGCTGGTGGAAACCGACTGCCCCTACCTTGCCCCCCAGCCGTGGCGCGGCAAGCGCTGCGAACCGGCCATGGTGCGGGCCACCGCCGAGGAACTGGCACGCATCAAGGGGCTGACGCTCGAGGACGTCGCCCGCATCACCTCGCTCAATGCCTTCCGCCTGTTCGGCATCGGCGACGGTCGACCAGCGCACCCGCATCGCCTACATGATCCGCAACAGCCTCTACCTGAACATCACCAACCGCTGCACCAACCGCTGCACCTTCTGCGCGAAGTTCGAGGATTTCACCGTCAAGGGGCACCAGCTCTGCCTGGAGCACGAACCGACCGCCAGCGAGGTGATTGCCGCCATCGGCGACCCGACCGGCTTTGACGAAGTGGTCTTCTGCGGCTACGGCGAACCGCTGCTGCGCCTCGACCTGGTCAAGGAAGTGGCCGGCTGGCTCAAAAGGCGCGGCATGACGGTGCGCATCAACACCGACGGCCAGGCCAACCTGGTGCATGGCCGCAACATCCTGCCGGAACTCGCCGGGCTGGTCGATGTCCTCAGCGTCTCCCTCAACGCCGCGGACGCCGCCAGCTACCAACGCATCTGCCAATCCGCTTGTGGAGAGGCCGGTTATGCGGCGATCCTTGAGTTTTTACGTGAAGCCACGCACCACATCCCCACGGTCATCGCCACCGCCGTCACCGTGCCGGGGATCGACATCGCCGCCTGCCGGCGGGTGGCCGGGGAACTTGGCGTGGAGTTCCGCGAACGCATCTTCAACGAAGTGGGATAAGGCCAACTGCCATCACCACCCAGGAGATGATCATGGCCGAGAACTTCAAGGCCTTGCTGGTCGAACAACCCGAACCGAAACACTTCACCCGCACGCATCGTCACCCGCACCCTCGCCGACCTGCCGGAGGGCGAACTGGTGGTCCGCGTGCGCTGGTCGTCGCTCAACTACAAGGACGCCCTCTCCGCCACCGGGCACCCCGGCGTTACCCGCAACTTCCCGCATACGCCGGGGATCGACGCCGCCGGCGAGGTGGTCAGCGATGCCAGCGGCCGCTTCCAGCCCGGCGACGCAGGTGATCGTCACCGGCTTCGACCTCGGCATGGAGACCGATGGCGGCTACGGCCAGCTGATCCGCATTCCGGCCGCTGGGCGCTGCCCCTGCCGCCGGTCTCGTCCCTGCGCGACGCCATGGTCCTCGGCACCGCCGGGCTGACCGCCGCCCTGTCGGTGCACGCCCTAGTCGAACACGGCATCGCCCCCGAGGCCGGCGAAATCCTGGTCACCGGTGCCACCGGCGGCGTCGGCAGCGTCGCCGTGGCCCTGCTCGGCCCGGCTCGGCTACCAGGTGGCGGCCGCAACCGGCAACCGAAGCAGGCCGAGCTTCCTGAACGGACTCGGCGCTGCACCTGGTGCTGCCGCGCGACGAGGTGACCGCCAACGTCGAACGGCCGATGCTCAAAGAGCGCTGGGCGGGGTGGTCGACTGTGTCGGCGGCGACACCCTGGCCGCGGCCCTCAAGGCCACCCGTTACGGTGGTGTCGTCACCTGCTGCGGGCTGGTCGGCTCACCGGAACTGCAAGTCAACGTCTTCCCGTTCATCCTGCGCGGCGTGAGCCTGGCTGGGGATCGATTCGGTGCAATGCCCGATGCCGCTGCGCAGCCGTGTCTGGAACAAGCTGGCGACCGAATGGCAGCTGCCGCAGCTTGGCAGCCTGGCCGAGGAATGCTGTCTGGCCGAGTCTGGACGACAAGATCGCGGCCATCCTCAAAGGACAGCTACAGGGGCGGACCGTGGTCAGACTCGACGCCTGAACGAATCGCCGCCTGAAAATGAGCAACGGGCAGGGATCCCCCTGCCCGTTGCCTTGCGGTTCAGCCTCGTCTGAGCCGACGCGTCACCCGGTGATCGACACCACCTCCTCGAAGGTCGTCACCCCCTCGAGCATCTTGCGGATCGCGGTCTGGCGCAGGCTAATCATGCCGTCGGCACGGGCAGCTTCGGTCAGATCGTCCAGGTCCGCCCCGTCGGTGACGCTCCATCTTGACCCGATCGGTAAAATCCATCATCTCGAAGATCCCGGTGCGCCCGCGATAGCCGGTGCCGCGGCACTCACCGCAGCCCTCCCCTTCCCAGACCGTGATACTGCGCCCTCCGGCAGTTGCAGGTAGCGGAGCTCCTGCTCGCTCAGCGGGCGCTCGCGCTTGCAGTTCGGGCAGATGGTCCGCACCAGCCGCTGGGCGATGATGCCGATGACCGTCGAGGAGATCAGGAAGGCCGGCACGCCGAGGTCGAGCAGGCGGATCACCGACGAGGGCGCATCGTTGGTATGCAGGGTGGAGAGGACCAGGTGCCCGGTCAGGGCGGCCTGGACGGCGATCTCGGCGGTCTCCCGGTCGCGGATCTCGCCGATCATGATGATGTCCGGGTCCTGGCGCAGGATGTTGCGCAGCACCGTGGCGAAGGTCACGTCGATGGCGGTCTGGACCCCGACCTGGTTGAACTCCTCCATGACCATCTCGATCGGGTCCTCGACCGTGACGATGTTGACCTCCGGCGAGGACAGCGCCCGCAGCGAGGAGTAGAGCGTGGTGGTCTTGCCGCTGCCGGTCGGGCCGGTCACCAGGATGATGCCGTTGGGCTTGTGGATGAACGAGATGTACAGCTGGTATTCGCGCGGGTAGAAAGCCGATCCGGTCGAGATCCTGCATCAGCACCTCCGGGTCGAAGATCCGGATGACCACCTTTTCGCCGAAGGCCACCGGCAGGGTCGAGACGCGCAGCTCGATCTCCTTGCCCTTGTGCTGGGTCTTGATGCGCCCGTCCTGCGGGCGGCGCTTCTCGGCCAGGTCGAGGCGGGACAGCAGCTTGATGCGCGAGACGATCGGCGGATGCAGATTCTTCGGGACGGTGTGGATGTTGTGCAGGACGCCGTCGACCCGCATCCGCACCAGCGATTTGTCGCGTTTCGGCTCGATGTGAATATCGCTGGCGCGCTGGTCGAAGGCGTAGCGCAGCAGGAATTCGACCGCGGAGACGATGTGCTTGTCGCTGCTCTCGATCTCGTGCTGCCCCTTCATCTGGAAATACTGCTCGAGATTGGAGAGATCGATCCCCTTGCCCATCTCCGCTTCGGCGGCCATGACCGAGGCGCGGAAGCCGAAGAACTCGCCGAGGACCTTGAGGATGTCGCTGCGCGAGGCCAGCACCGGCTTCACCTGGAGGTTGCGCCCCGCTGCAGATCGTCGATGGCCTGGACGTTGAACGGGTCGGCGACGGCGACGGTGATCACGCCGTCGGCCAGGGCCACCGGCAGGATCAGGTTCTTCAGGGCAAAGGCCCGGGAGATGTGCGAGGTGATCAGGTCGAGGTTGAGGCGGAGCGGGTCGATCTTGTGAAACTCCAGCCCCACCGCCTGGGCGATCACCTCGGTGACGATGTCCTCGGTGAGCATCTTGCCGGTCGCCGGCATCACCAGGTTAAAGGAGCAGATCACCTCCGCCGGCGAAACCATCTCGACGATCTGAGTCCCGACCGTCGCGACGCACCAGCCTGCTGATGACTGCGCAGGCGGGACGCCTGCTGTTCTCCCGGGCAGAGCATCAGGGTGTTCTGCTGCGGCATCGATCAGGCCGCGACGATGCAGCAGCCCGGCCACATCCTGGATGGTCAGCTCCCGTCGCGAGGTCCTGGCGGTGTGCAGCGGACCCGGCATTCAACGCCCCCGCGGAACAGGGCTGAAGGCTCCGGGAAAGTGTGCCGCTTGGTCAGGATGCCAGAGAGTCACGGCGCCAGCTCCGCACAGCGCACACAATCCTTGCCGGCCTGCTTGGCCTGGTACATGGCCTGGTCGGCATAATGCAGCAAATCGGATGAAGAATTAATTTCGTGGTGAGGATAAGTAGCCACGCCGATGCTGGCCGTCACCCGGGCACGGTTGGATACCTGGCAAATCTTGGTCTGCAGCCGCTCGGCCAGTTCGAGGGCGCCGTCATGTCCCGTATTCGGCAGCAAAATGGCGAACTCCTCGCCGCCGCATCGGGACGCGATGTCGCTGGTGCGCAGGACATTCGTGATCAGCCGGCCGATCTGGCGCAGAACCACGTCGCCGGTGAGATGCCCGAAGGTATCGTTCAGCTTCTTGAAATTGTCGATATCGATGAACAGACAGGACAGGGACAGCTGGTAACGGTGGGCCCGGGAGAACTCCTCCTCGAGCCTGGCATGAAAAAACTGGTGATTGTACAGCTTGGTCAACCCGTCCCGGACCGCGACGTCCTCGAGAAAGCGCTTGGTCGAATACATCGTTTCGAACAGCACCGCGTTCTCGAGCGCATTGCCGGCAATATTGGCCACCGCCAGGCAGAGCTTGAAAACCCGCTCGGTGATGCTGCCTTTCAGGGGAGAGGTGGTTCGCAGGAAAAAGGTGCCGATCACGCTCAACTTTTTGACGATCGGTACGACAATGATCGAATTGGTTGTCAGATCCTTGACCTGATCCCTGACCGGGGCCATCAGCGGATGAGTGCTGATGTCCTGAATGACGACCGGCTTTCGCGTCGTCAACGCCTCGACGAACTCCGGGTATTTGCGCAGGTCCAGGGTGATTTCACGGTTCTTTTCCAGGTCGCTGCTGGCCTTGACGACCAACTCCCCATCGTCGTTGATATTCATGATGGAACAGCGCGAAACGTCGATGGCCTTGGACATCTTCGCGACGATGGTATCGAGAATCTTGGCCGGATTGCGCGTGACCGAGACAATCTCGGTCAATTCGAGCAGCATCATCAGGTCGTTGTGGTGCAGGTCCGCATAGTAGTTACGGGTGCGCAGGTGGGCATCGACTCTTGCCAGCAACTCGCTTTCGATCAGGGGCTTGGCGAGGTAATCCTCCGCGCCGGCATAGAGCCCTTCTATGATGTTTTCCTTGCACTCGTTGCTGGAGAGGATGATAACCGGGATGTTCGTTCGCTCTTTCAAGCGGGCGCAGAGTGCGGCGCCCCGGATATCCGGCATTTCCAGGTCCAGCAGGATCAGGTCGGGCGACTGCGTCTCCAGCAGGGCGAGGGCGTCGCCGCCGGTGGCGGCGACGATGACGTCATGGTCGGTTCCGAGGATGGCTTTCAGGTGGGCCCGTGAAACCTCTTGCGGATCGATCAGCAGGATCTTGTTCTTGACCGTCATTTCAGCTTCCCCCAAGGACATTACGACGAAAAGTCCGCCCCAGGCTCCCGACAACCCCCGGCCGGCCCCACGGGACGATCATGCGTGGAAGCTCTCCGGGATGTCAAGGCAAGGTCACCCCGCAAGATTCATCACAAAACGGGGCATTGCCGGTCTTGCCGCAACAGCAGAGGAAAACTTGCTGTCTGCTGTGTATCTCGAAGCGTATCGGTCCGGGTCCAGGGCCGCGATGGGATTCATCACAGAAAGGCAGGTGCTGCGACTTGCCGCAGCTGCACCGGTAATACACACCGGGATCCAGGGTCATTGCCAGCGGCATCCCGCCAGGGTCTTCGGTGTTGTCCATGACACCTCCAGTCATGCCGGGCGGTCATCTCCGGCAGAAAGCCTGCAGCGCAACAGTTCGGACGACCGCATCAGCGTGACTGAACCCCAGGCTGGCAGGAGCGGCCGAGGGTTCGCTTCGCTCCGCTGCGCACGACTCCTTGGCCTGCGTGATCACAATAAGTTTAACCGGAGAAAGCATGACAAGGGGTTGGTGCTGATGGGTCAGGCGCCTCTGGCCGATGGCCAGGTCTTTAGAGAAGAAACTCCGCCGCGATCACACGCATGCCGCCCTGCTCCCTCTCGACGGCCTCCCGTCGCTCCTCGGACGACATGAAGTGCTCAAGATGCTCCCTGGCCTTCCCCTGGCTGCCGGCGATCGTCTCGGCCATCTTGCACAGGATGCCGAGCGGCACGCCGGCCCGGTACCCCGCGACCAGTTTGCCGATCTCCTCGCGTTGTTGTTCTTCGCTCCAGGTCTTGAACATGGAGGCCCCGAGGTCTTGATGAGGGCCGAACATCATTGCTGGTCTCCTTGACGACTGTCGTTATCCCGCAGGCAGTAAGGCGCCCAGCATAAGGCAAGGGAACGGCTCTGTCCAGATTTATTCGGAGAGTTCTCAGGCCGCCACCGGCAACTCCTCGAGTGCCCACACCCATTCCATGACCGGGCTGCAGGTGATGGTCGTCCACCAGCTGAGAAACACCCCGCGCAGGCAACGCCGGCCGTGAGCCAGGGTCGGATAGTCACGGCACATTGCTGGTCGGTGCGCATAGATCGTACAACGGACCTGTTCGGGATCGCTGCGATCGATGTGCGGACAAGGGGCGACCCGGGCCTTGGTCAACGGATCGACCCAGATCCACCCCAGGTGATTGGTGCCGTCGAGCAGGTCTTGCCGGCCATCTTCCTGCCAGCGCTGCAAGTCGTGGGCGGATGCCCGCAGGTGTCCGCCAAACAATTCGCAGCACTGACCACACTGCAGGCAACCGGAGGACGGTTTCGTCGCTTGCCTGGACTCGAGAAGGGACAGGAACGAAAAGAGCATCGGCACACCTCGCGATCACGGCAAAACCGGCCCTGAATCACGGCATCGTCATGACGTCGCCGGGTCCGGCGGGAGGGCACGTCAACCACTTGCAGAGCACTCTTCATTTTTAACACTAAATTATGCGAGAAATCAACATGTTACTGTAACATTTCAAGTCCCAACAAGAGGGATTTAATACCAGATATCTTGGCTGGGGAGAGGCAGTGTGGTCGGAGCAGACAGCAGGCGGCCAGAGGGTGGTGCACGAGGGGCCGGGACCGGCCCGGAGTCAGCGGCAGACTATGCGTACCGGCTTGCCTGCGCATTGAAGAGGCGGGCATACACGCCGTTTTTTTGCAGGAGTTCGGCGTGGCCGCCCTGTTCGACAACCTGACCGCGGTCGAGCACATAGATGCGGTCGGCTTGCCGGACCGTCGCCAACCGGTGGCTGATGATCAGTGCGGTGTGTCGGCCGATGACGTCATGAAGGCAGCTGATCAGGGCCGCCTCCGCCAACGGATCGAGGGCACTGCTCGGCTCGTCGAGGATGAAAATCTGCGCATCCCGGAACCAGGCCCGCGCCAGGGCCAGGCGTTGCCACTCGCCGACACTGAGCTCCTGGCCATCGGTAAAGTGGTTGCCGAGCATGGTCTCCAACCCGTTGGGAAGTTGGGCAATGGTGTCGAGAATACCCGCCTGGCGCGCGGCGGCAGCCACGGCAGCCGGGTCGTCGGGACGGTCGACATCCCCCAGGCGGATATTGTCCGCCACAGTGACATTGAAACGGGCAACGTCCTGACTGACCACGCTGATGCCGCGACGCCAGGCCCGGGCATCCAGCTGGCGCAGGTCCTCCCCTTCCCAGCGGATCGACCCGCCGTCCGGGTCGTAGAGACGGCAGAGCAGTTTGGCGAGCGTGCTCTTGCCGGCGCCATTGAAGCCGACCAGAGCGACGATTTCCCCGGGGCGAAGGTCGAGATCCACCCCGTTGAGGGTCGGTTCGCTTCGACTCGGATAGGTGAAGTGCAGGTTGCGGCAGCTCAGCCCGGCAGTTTTGGCGGGGGGGACGTCGCAACGGCCGCCGCCCTGCTCGATTCGCGAGGGGAGATCGAGAAACTTGTAGAAATGCCGCAGGAAGAGATTGTCTTCGTAGAGCCTGGCAAGTCCCTGCAGCAGCCCCTGCAACGCCCCCAGGGCCCGTTGGTAGCCCTGGAAGTACATGACGATGACGCCCAGCGTCAGGGCTCCCTGCACGGCATTGAAGGCCATGATCGCCAGCGTGCCGTACAAAATCAGGGCGGCGACCCCTTGCGCGGCCAGGTCGCCGAACATCCGCCGGCGGCTGATGGCGAGGCGACCGCCCCGCAAACGGTCACGCAACTCCCGGTAGCGGCCTCTGAACAGCTGGCCGACCCCGAGCAGGCGGAGATCCCGGGCATGCTCGGTGCTGGTCAACAGCCAGTGGAAATACCAAGACTGGCGCTCCTCCTCGGCATGCCCCTGCATGAAGACGAAGTCGCGGCGGGCGGCATGCAGGCGTGCCAGGGCGGCAGGAAGCGCTGCGGCGAACAGCGCCAGGCCCACCAGCCAGTGAAAGGTAAAGAGCAGGCCGATGATGCCGACCAGGGTCAGCAGGCTCTGCAGGGTCTGCTTCAGGCCGTTGACGATGCTCGACGGGCGATAGGGTGCGTCCTGCTGCGCCCGATGCAGCGTATCGTGAAAAGCGGGGTTTTCGTAATAGCCGAGATCGACCGCGATCGACCGCTCATGAATGACGTCAGCCACGTGGTCGGCCACGGCCAGCGACTGCACCTCCGCCACATGGGTGCCCAGGCCGTTGGCCAGGGCGGTGAGCAGCGCGACCAGCCCGGCCAGGGTGACCCACAGGAGCACGGGCGCGAAGGCTTCCGGCCCCGGGGCAGCGACGGCACCGGCCAGGGCGTCGACCACCTGCCTGAGCAGCAGCAGCGCCGCCAGCGGCAGCAACGACTGGAACAGCAGCAGCGCCAGGCTGCACAGAGTCCAGCCGGGCGCCGCCTGCCACACCAGGCGCCAGGCCCGGCGCAGGCGCAGGGCATGTATCAGGCGATCTTTCAATTCGAGAGACATGCTTCAGCCTTTTACCATGACCTGGCCGGACAAGAGAACCCTCCCCTTCCGGCCAGGTCACCTCGTGTTGAAGATTTGCCATGCCGTGACGACCTGGCATATATTCCGGCCATGCACGGCAAAACCCACGCAGCGCCGAGCGCAAGCCTCGATGTCCGCATCGGTCCGCTGCTTTATCGATTCGTTGCGCAGGATGCCCCGGGCGAGGACTCCCTCCAGACACTTGCTGACAACCTGCAGTCGTCGGCACCTGCTGGCCGGGACCCCGACCGCACGGTCATGATCGAAAATCGCCGCCCTTTCGGCACCCGTCCCGGATGGCACCATGTCAGCGGCCCGCTCGGCAGCCTTCTCTACCAGGACCAGGCGCCGACTGCTGTCTGGTCGGCGCTCACCTCCCCGGATCAGCCGCACTTCCGTTTTCCTTTGCCCTGGAACCTGCTCATCGCCGATATCGCCCGCCGCCAGGGCGTGATTCTCCATGCCGGCTTTACCGCAAGGAACCGCAAGGGGTTGCTGTTCCTCGCCCCGCCCGGCGGCGGCAAAAGCACCACGCTGGCGACCGCAACGCAGGGCTGGGAAGTTCTCTCCGACGATGCCGCCCTGGTCTGGCCGGACACGCAGGGCTGGTGGGCCAGCCCGTTGCCTAGCTGGACGACGATGACGACGCCGGCAGCCCCTGCGGACGGTCGCTGGCGCTTTGATCTCGGCCGCCACGAACGGGTCAGCGGCCTGCTGGTCCTGGCCAAGGAGACGGAGGTTTCCCTGGTCCCGATGCAACCGGTCGATGCGGTGCCGCACCTGTACCGCGCCTGCAACGAGTATCCCGCGACCGCCTTGTCCGCCCCCTCGCAGAAAGAGCACTTTTTCCGCTGTGCCTGCCGCCTCGGCCGCGGTCTCCCCTGCTGGCGGCTGGGTCTGCCGCGCGGCGGTGCCATCTGGCCGCGGCTGACCTCGCTGGCCGAGGAGTTGCCATGAAGCCCGGCCCGGAGATGTTTCTCTATCGGGGCTCAAGCATGTGGCCCTGCTTTCAGGAGGGGGACCTGCTCGAGTCGGAGCCGGTGACACCGGACAAGCTCAGGGTGGGCGACTGCATCATCATGCAAGGGGAGGATGGGCTGGCCATCGTCCATCGGGTCATCGGCCGGCGGGGGCGCCTGGGGACCCGCGGCGACGCGGCGGCGCGGGTCGATGACCATGGCGAGCGGACGCCCCGGGTGCTTGGCCGGGTGGTGGGCCGCTACCGGCTCGGCACCCGCACGACCGTGGCCGGGGGGGTGGCCGGACACCTGACCGGCCTGTTCCTGCGCTACGCCGGCCGCATCGATCCGGACCGGCCGGGACGGGGCGGCCGGCTGGGCAGAGGGTTGCGCCGTTGCTGCGCACCACTGCTGCAACCGCTCCTGCGCCAGGCGACGCGCCGAACCCTGCGGCTGCGCGGAGAGAGCGCCGTCACCGTGTGGACGAAGGGGTCAATCGTGCTGGCCCTGAAACGGGACGCTTCAGGCGAAGGGTACGTCTACTGGCCGTGGCGGCTGTTCTTCAGGCTGCCGGGCCGGGACTAGCGCCCCACCCAGACCCCGGTCGAGCAGGTGTTGACCGGGCGGAGACCCAGGGCGCAGCGGTCCTGGTTGGCGAAGTTGCCGGTATGGCACTGGGTGGCGCCGCCGCCGGTGGCGGTACTGCCTTGGTTGCAGGTGATGCCCTGCGCTTCGGCCAACTGCTCGATGGTCCGCACCACCGGTTCCTGCCAGATACGCTTAGCGGACATGCATTTGCTCTCCGTGAGGCACTTTGTCATACCGACAGGCCGGTCTGGCACCGTCTGCCGGGCGTATTGCCCAGCTGGCACTTGTTGCTGGCCTGGCTGCCGTTTGCGCAATTGGCCCCGGACACCGCGGTGCTGCCGGCATTGCAGGCAACCCCGCAGGCATCGGCCAGGTCGGCGATCGACCTGACTCGCGGTTCCTGCCAGGGGCGCTTGGGAACAGTCATTATCCAAAAGTCTCCTCACCGACCTTGCCATGATCTCGGGCAAGGGTAGCAATTTTCCGGCAGCTTGCCAACTCCTGTTGCGAACTCTGTTGCAAATATCGCGCGTAACGTCAGCGCTGCCGCGTGCCGGGAAACAGCCCGGCCTCCGCAGCGGCCTGGCAGAACCAGTTGGGCGCAAACAGGTCGCCAGCGTGATGATAGCTGGCGGCGATGCAACTGCCCATGCAGACGGCTTTCATCAGACAGGAACGGCAAACCCCCTGCAGCTCTCCGGGGAGCCCGTTCCTGATCCGCACCAGCAGCGGATGCTCCCGCCAGACCTCGGTCAGGGAGACGTCGGCCACCCGGCCCAGGACCAGTTCGGGGTGATGCTGGCCGATCCCGCACAGGGCATACAAGCCGTCCGGGATGATGCCGAGGATCTGGTGAATGCCGCAGACCCCGTAGCCACCGGTGAACAGCTGCCCCAGGGGGCGGAAGGCCAGGGGGATGTCCAGCATGACCGGCGGAGCCTGCCCGGCCGGAGCACTGTCGAACCGGCGGGCCAGGGCAACCAGCTCGGCAACGCTGAGCCCCGCGCCGGTTCTGGCCAGTTCGGCGCCGCGCAGCACCGGCTGCAGGATGTTCAGCTTGACCTGGCCGGCGCCGAGTGCGCCGGCCAGGTCGAGGAAGCGGTCCAGTTCGCCGGCATTGGCGCGCTGCAGGGTGAGGATCAGTTCGGGGCGGTAGCCGGCCGCGACCAGCGCGCCAATGCCGGCGCAGGTGCGCGCGAACCCCCCGGTGACGCCGCGGATGGCATCGTGGGTGACGGCCTGCGCGCCGTCGAGACTGACCGACACGTCCGTCACCCCGGCGTCCTGGAGCAGGCCGGCCAAACGGTCGTCGAGCAGCATGCCGTTGGTCTCCAGGGAGGCCGTCAGCCCGTATTCCTTCTGCAGGGCGAGGCATGCGGCGAACTCCGGATGGATCGTGGGCTCGCCGCCGGTCCACTTGAGCGCCTGCAGCCCGAGCGGCAGTGCCTGCTCGACAGCCCGGCGCAGGATCGACGGAGCGAGGGCGCTGGCGTTCGCGGCAGCTTCCGGAACGATCCAGCAGTGCCGACAGGCACAGTTGCAACCGCTGGTCAGGTAGACGTACAGGGTCGCCAGCGGAGGGAGGCGGTCGGCTACGGCCATAACGCCTCCCCGGCCGCGGCCAGCTCCGCGACAAAGCTCTTCAGGCAGGTTTGCGGGCAGGGCCGGTTGCAGTCACCGGTCAGGGCGCCGGCCAGCCCCGGGCAGTTGCCGGTACAACTGGCCACCCAGGGACACTCCCGGCATGATGCAAAGGAGCTCAGCGGGATGGCGCTGCGCCGCCGCAGCTTCTCCAGGACCGGCGCCGTCTGCCAGACGGTGGCCAGCGCATCCCGGCCGATTTCGCCGAGCACCCCGGTCGGCAGCATCACGCACGGCACATAGCCGCCGTCGGCGCGCACGGCCAGCTTGGAAGATATGCAGCCGCAACCGACCAGGGCGCCTCGTCCGGAGATCGGCATGCCGTCGCGGCGGGCCTGCTCCATGGCGTGAAACATCCGCCACTCTGCCAGCGGCCCCGCGGAGGCCTGGATGCGCCCCGGATAGCGTTGGTCGAGTTCGGCAAGCAGGCGCATGGCCCGCAGTCGCTGCAACGGCGTCAACAGCACCTCCGCCCCGTACTTGCCGGCACTCCCCAGGGCCGAGGCGGCATTGGTGCTGAACGCCGGCAGGCCGAGATCGTCGAGGAGCAGAGCGGCAACCTGCGGCAGATCGTCGAGGTTGCCGGGGTGGACGGTGACCCGTACCGTGACCGGAACCCCGGTGCTCTGCAGTGCACGGATTGCCGCCAGAGCCGGGGCGAAGGTCCCGGGACCGCGCAGGCTTTCGTGCACTGCCGCCCGGGAGCCGTCGAGGGACACCTGCACTTCATCGCAGCGCCGCGTGGCTTTGAGGCGCCCGGCCACGGCGGGGGTGAGCCGGCTGCCGTTGGTCAGCACCGAAAAGCGCAGGCGGGCCGCGACGATGCCGTCGACCAAGGTGAAGAAGTCCTCGCGCAGCAGCGGTTCGCCACCCAGCAGGCAGACATTCATCACTGCGCCGGCTTCCAGTTCCCGGAAAAAATCCAGCCAGCGCTCCGTCGGCAGGTCGGCGTAGGTGACGCCGTCGTTGTTCAGGTAGTAACAGTAGCGGCAGGAGGCGTTGCAGCGACTGGTAATCTCGAGATCGAGCGAGCGCGGGGTGGCCATCAGCGCCGGCATGTCACGACCGTTCGACGAGGAAGCCGACGGCGCCGAGTTCAGCCAGGTCCCGCGCCAATGCGACCACCTGTTCACCGCACTCCGCCCCCATCCCGTCGAATTCCTCGCCGAGAGCGGCGACGATCTCCCCCAGGGTGAGCCGCCCATCGAGCCGCTGCCACACCGCCACCGCACTCGGGTTCAGCAGGTGTACCCGGCCGCTGTCCGGATCGAACAGCAGGGCACACTCATCGCTCTCCACGCGCAGGACCAGGGCAGGGTTCACGGACAGGCGGGTTTCGAGGCCGATCGGGTCAGAGACGGTCATGATGCTCCAGCGCCCCGGGAGAAGTGCCGGCAGCGGCTCGGCAAACCAGGCCGTGCCGCAGCCCGAATGCCAGCAGTTCGCGCAACTTGTCGCGGCATTGCCGCGGCGTAAGGGCATAGCGGCTGGTCAGCCACGCGGCGGCCTCCTCAACCGTGAACGACGTACTGCCGAAGAACGCCCTCACCGCTGCGAAAAGATCGGCGGCGGCGGCGTTAACGGTCAGGAGCCGGTCCTGATCGGCAACCAGCAGCAATGCTTCACTGTCGAAGCGTTCGAGATAAACCCGCTCGCCAAGCCGGAAGCGGCGCACCTTGTAACTCTTCGCCAAGTTCATCGGAATAGTGACCTTTTCCGTCATTTTCGACCATCTCTGCCGCAGAGTCAAGCCGGCCGGTCGGCCGAAAGCATTCCGGCGCACCCTGTTGCCGGGTGGCTTGCATGAATGCCCCGACCATAAAGCGTGAGCGTATTTGATTCTGCCTGACTTCCGGAGGCAAGCGCCGGCCTGACGCACTCCGGGTTTTACTTTTCAATGGCTAATCGCTATATTTCGCAGGTCACGATCAACGCCTGCGGCAACCGGCGAGCCGGCACCTATCCTTCACCCCGAAAGCCCGTACCGATCAATGATGCGTTTGCCATTACTCAGCCTGTTCTTCATCCTGTGCTCCCCGGGCGCCTGGCTGGCCCAGGCCACCGAGGTGCGCACGCTGACGCTCAACGAGGTTCTCGACCTCGCCGCGCAGCGGAACCGGGGCATCGCCAAGGCGGTCGAATTCCGCAACCAGGCCGAAGGGGTCTACGTGGCCGAACGTGCCGCCGCCCTCCCTCACCTGACGATCAGGGGCAGTCTCTCCCGCGAGGATGACAATGCCATCGGCACCTCGGCCTACGACCGGCGTGAAACTTACCTGCAGCTGGACCAGGTCCTTGTTCACCTGGGGACAGGTCCAGGCCGGCATCCGGGCCGCGGAGTTCGGCCTGCAGACCGCAGACGAACAGTTGCGGGCCAGCCGCCAGGATGCCTTGCGCAACGCATCCGTCGCATTCTTCGACGTGTTGCTGGCACGTGAACTCAATAGCGTGTTCGCGCAGAACCTGGCCCAGAAGTCGCGCCGGCTCGACGAGGCCCGGAAGCGTTTTGCGGTCGGCCTTGCCACCGACTACGACGTCCTGGTGGCCGAGGTGGCGGAAACCAATGCCCGCCCCGAAGTCGTGCGCACCGGCAACCTGATCCGCACCTTGCGCGACCGGCTGCGACTGGTTCTCGGCCTCAGCGAAGCGGTTGATGTCTCCGGCACCCTGGAGGCGGTGCCGACCACCCCGCCCGGCTACGATGAGGCCTGGACCGTTGCCCGGGCACAGCGTCCGGAGTTGCGTGACCTCAGGCACCGCATCAGCATTGCCGAGGAACTGGTTACCGTTGCCAATGCCGGCGACAAGCCGCGGCTCGACCTCTCCGGCAGCTACGGCTGGAAGGAGCTCGAGTCCCGCTCTGCCGACAACGACGGCGAGACCTGGGACCTCGGCCTGCACCTCTCCTGGCCGATCTTCGACGGTCTGCAGACCCGCGGCCGGGTGCAGCAGGTGAAGAGCGAGCGAGACCGCCTGAAAATCGACGAATTGCAACTGCTCGACACCATCGAGATCGAAACCCGCGAGGCAATCGACCAGATCTACGTGGCCGTGGAGCTGGTGCGGGCGCTCGAGGGGACCGTCATCCAGGCCGAGAAGCTGCTGAAGCTGGCGGAAAAGGGGTTCGAGTACGGCGTCAAGATCCGCCTCGAGGTCGATGATGCCGAACTGAACCTGCGCCAGGCGAAAAGCAGCCTGGCCCTGGCTCGCCGGGATTACCTGGCCGCCGAAGTGGATCTTGCCAGAGCCATGGGCATTCTCGGCGAAGACAGCTTCCCCGGCCTGCCGGTGCCCCCCATGGCCGCTACAGCCACACCCCGTTGACCACAGGAGCAGCGTTCATGTCCAAGGTGACAGCGTTCCAGCACCGTTTTTTTCTGCTCCTGGCCTTGCTGGCCGCCGGCGTGCTGGCGGCCTGCGGCGACGAGAGGCCGCAAGGGCCACCGTCACGACCGCCGGTGCCGGTCAAGGTCGGGCAGGCCGGCATCCGCACCGTTCCGCTGCAGGCCAGGGCCGTGGGCACCGTGGAGCCCCGCTCCACGGTGGCGGTGCGCTCCCGGGTCGGCGGGCAGCTGGTCGCCGTGCACTTCCGGGAGGGGCAGGACGTTCGCAAGGGCGACCCCGCTGTTCACGGTCGATCCCGCCCCGTTCCAGATCGCCCTGCGCCAGGCCGAAGCCAGTCTCGCCAGGAACCTGGCTCTGGCCACGACTGCCCGCGAGAAGGAGCATCGCTACCAGGTGCTGACCGGCGAGGGGCTGATCTCCCGCCAGGATTACGATCTGATCCAGGCCGAGGCCGAATCGCTGGAAGCAAGTGTCGCCGCCGATCGGGCCGCCGTCGAGGATGCCAGGCTGCAACTGGCCTGGAGCCGGATCGACGGCACCGCTCACCGGCCGCACCGGCAGCCTGATGGCCCATGCCGGCGACCTGGTCACCGCCAATAGCGGCGAACCGCTGGTGATCATCCACCAGATCGAGCCGATCGACGTCAGCTTCACCATTCCCGAGCGCGAACTGGCCAGAGTCCGCAGCATCGCTCGCGGCGCGGCAACCTGACCGGTCCGCGTCCTGCTCCCCGGCGAAGAGCCGCAACCTGAAACCGGCGAACTGACCTTCATCGACAACGCGGTCGACAGCCAGAACCGGGACCATTCGTCTCAAGGCCAGCTTCGCCAACACCAACCGCCGCCTGTGGCCGGGCCAGTTCGTCACCGCGGTCATCACCCTGGCCTCCTTCGACAATGCCACGGTGGTCCCGACCGCGGCCGTGCAGACCGGGCAGAAGGGCACCTTCGTCTTTGTCGTCGGCAGCGACGGCACCGCCGAACTGCGCCCGGTGAAAACCGGGATCGCCTTCGAAGACGTGACCGTGATCAGCGATGGAATCGAACCCGGCGAGAGCGTGGTCACCGACGGCCAGCTGCGTCTCTACCCCGGCGCCAAACTGGACATCAAACAACCGTGAACATCGCCGAGCCCTTCATCCGCCGGCCGGTCATGACCAGCCTGGTCATGCTGGCGATCATGATCTTCGGCGCTCTTTGCCTACCGGCTGCTGCCGGTCAACGACCTGCCGACCATCGACTATCCCGACCATCCAGGTCTCGGCCAGCCTGCCCGGCGCCAACCCGGAGACCATGGCCTCGGCCGTGGCCACTCCCGCTGGAGCGGCAGTTCTCGACCATCGCCGGCCTCGACTCCATGACCTCCACCAACGGCCAGGGCAGCATCCGATCATCACCCTCAAGTTCGCCCTGGAGAGCGACATCGACGCGGCCGCCCAGGACGTGCAGGCGGCCATCTCCAAGGCGGCCCGCCAGCTGCCGCAGGACATGCCGACCCCGCCCTCGTACCAGAAGGTCAACCCGGCCGACCAGCCGGTCCTCTACCTGGCCCTCAGCTCGCCGACCCTGCCGCTGTCCGACGGTCAACGAATTTGCCGACACCATCATCGCCCCGCGCATCTCCATGATCAACGGCGTGGCCCAGGTGCTGGTCTACGGCTCGCAGAAGTACGCGGTGCGGGTCCAGCTCGATCCCAGGGCGCTGGCCAGCCGCAGCATCGGCATCGACGAGGTGGCCGACGGCCATGGCCAGCGTGGCAACGTCAACCTGCCCACCGGCGGCCTGCAGGGCGACCAAGCAGGCCTTTACCATCCAGGCCAGCGGCCAGCTCTACGATGCCGACGGCCTACAAGCCGCTGGTCGTGGCCTACCGCGACGGCGCGCCGGTGCGCCTGCGCGGATCTCGGCCAGGTCATCGACAGCGTCGAGAACGACAAGGTCGCCGCCTGGTACAACACCAAGGGAAGTCGACCCGCGCCATCGTCCTGGCCATCCAGCGCCAGCCCGGCACCAACACCATCGAGGTGGTCGACGCGCATCAAGCAGCTGCTGCCGACCTTCCGCGAGCAGCTGCCCGGCGTCGGTCGAGCTCAACATCCTCTTCGACCGCTCCGAGTCGATCCGCGAATCGGTGGCCGACGTCAAGTTCACCCTGCTGCTGACCATCGGCCTGGTGATCCTGGTGATCTTCCTCTTCCTGCGCAACGCTCTCGGCCACCATCATCCCCAGCCTGGCCCTGCCGCTCTCCATCGTCGGCACCTTCGCCGCCATGTACCTGCTCGGCTTCTCGGTCAACAACATCTCCCTGATGGCCCTGACCCTGTCGGTCGGCTTCGTGGTCGATGACGCCATCGTCATGCTGGAGAACATCGTCCGCCACATGGAGCAGGGCGAAGATGCCATGGAAGCCGCCTTCAAGGGCTCCAAGGAGATCGGCTTCACCATCGTCTCCATGACCATCTCCCTGGTGGCGGTCTTCATCCCGGTGCTCTTCATGGCCGGGATGCTGGGCCGGATGCTCCATGAGTTCGCCGTCACCATCGCCGTGGCCATCCTGATCTCCGGCGTCGTCTCGCTGACCCTGACCCCGATGCTCTGCAGCCGCTTCCTGCGCCCGCACCGGCCGGGAGCAGCCACGGCCGGCTCTACAACTGCCATGGAGCGGTTCTTCGACGGCATGCTGCAGCTTCTACGAGCGGAGCTCTGGCCGCGGTGCTGCGCCTACCGCCGCACCACCCTGGTCGTGACCGTCGCCATGACCGTGCTGACCGGTCTGGCTCTTCACCAAGATGCCGATGGGGCTGCTCCCCACCGACGATATCGGCGCCATCTTCGCCATCACCGAGGGCGCCCAGGGGATTTCCTTCGAGGAGATGAAGCGCCATCAGCAGAAGCTGGTCGAGATCGTCCTGCAGGATCCGAACGTCGAGGCGTTCATGTCCTCGGTCGGTGCCGGCGGGTCAGCCGCGGTCGGCGGCAACAGCGGCTTCATGTTCATGAACCTGAAGCCGCGCGACGAGCGCGAGCTCAACGCCGACCAGATCATCCAGAAGCTGCGCCCGAAGGTGATCGCAGGTCCCGGGCATCATGCATGTTCCTGCAGAATCCGCCGCCGATCCGGCTGGAGGCGCACCTAGTCCAAGGCCCAGTACCAGTTCGTCCTGCAGAGTCCCGACACCGAGGAGCTCTACCGGCACGCCGACGGCACTTCGAAGCGAAGCTGCGGCAGCTGCCGCTGCTGCAGGATGTCACCAGCGACCTGCAGATGAAGAATCCGCAGATCAGCGTCGACATCGACCGCGACAAGGCCGCGGCCCTGGGGCTCAGCGCCGAGCAGATCGAGGACGCCCTCTACTACGCCTACGGCTCCCGGCAGGTCTCCACCATCTATGCCCCCACCAACCAGTACAAGGTGATCCTGGAGCTGGAGCCGCAATATCAGCAGGACCCGCCAGGCCCTGGGCCTGCTCTATGTCCGCTCCGCGCAGACCGGCGCAGCTGGTGCCGCTGTCATCGCTCGGCCACGCTGCGACGCACGGCCTCGGTCCGCTGTCGGTCAACCATCTCGGCCAGATCCCGGCGGTCACCCTCTCCTTCAATCTCAAGCCGGAGCGTCCCGCTGGGCGATGCGGTCGACAGCCGTCGAAAAGGAGGCCGCGGAGACGCTGCCGGCGGCCATCACCACCAGCTTCCAGGGGACGGCCCAGGTCTATCAAGCCTCGACCACCGGGCTGGCGCTGCTGCTGGTCATGGCCATCCTGGTCATCTACATCGTGCTGGGCATTCTCTACGAAAGCTACATCCACCCGCTGACCATCCTCTCCGGCCTGCCGTCGGCCGGCTTCGGCGCCCTGATGACCCTGCTGATCTTCGGCAAGGACCTGAACCTCTACGCCTTTGTCGGCATCATCATGCTGGTCGGCATCGTCAAGAAGAACGCCATCATGATGATCGACTTTGCCCTGGAGGCCCAGCGCAAGGAAGGGCAAAGCCCCGCTGGAGGCCATCTACCAGGGGTGCCTGGTCCGTTTCCGGCCGATCATGATGACCACCATGGCGGCCCTGATGGGGACCCTGCCGATCGCCCTCGGCATCGG
This sequence comes from uncultured delta proteobacterium, assembly GCA_963749425.1. Lineage (GTDB taxonomy): Bacteria > Desulfobacterota > Desulfuromonadia > Desulfuromonadales > BM103 > VAUL01. Next base: position 235,707 of record CAVVMK010000007.1, on the reverse strand, counting down.
CGCCGGCGCTGAATCCCGCCGGCCCCTGGGGCTGGCCGTGGTCGGCGGGCTGGTGCTTCGCAGCTGCTGACCCTCTACATCACCCCGGTGATCTACTACTACATGGACCGGACGCAGGAGTGGGTCCGCAAGCGCTGGCGCCGACCGGCTCCCGGCGGCACCACCTGACCGCTGCTTCGGGTTCCCGGCAACAGCGGTAACAGGGCGGGTTCCGGTACCGGAACCCGCCCTGTTACCGCATCAGAACCGATAGGCCACCGTCAGGTAGGCAAAGGCCCCGGTTTCCGGGACCTTGACCCCGGAACGGAACGGGTCCCGCTGGTAGGACAGGTGCGTCGCGTAGTACTTGTCGAACAGGTTATTCACCCCGCCGATCACGCTCCACTTCTCCCAGTTCAGGCCGGCCTTGAGGTCGGTGACCCCCCAGCCGGCGGTTTCCGTCTCATTGAGCTCCTCGTCGACCCGGTCCTGGCGGGCGGCAAACCGTTCGGTCAGCTCGACAAACCAGCGGTCGACATCGTAGCGGAGGCTGACGCTCCCGGACAGCGGCGGCATCTCCGCCAGCGGTTCGCCGCTGTCGTCGTTCTCGCCGCGCAGGTAAGCAAGCGTGGTGCTCAGGTAGAGATCACCGGGGAGCGCGAACTGGCCGGACATTTCGCCGCCCCAGATGGTGGCATCGACGTTGCGGTAGCTGCGGGCCGGGGCCAGGGGGCCCATGCCGTCGGGGTCGGCCAGATCGGTGACATCGATGTAGTCCTGCAGGCTGCTGTAGAAATATGCCAGCTTGACGAACCAGTCCGCCCCGGAGAAACGCGCCCCCAGGTCGAGCTGGTTGTTGCGGGTCGGGTTCAGTTCGGGATTGCCCAGCCAGTTGGTGACCGTCGGCATCATCATGGTCGGGATCCGCTGCAGGTTGATGTACAGTTCCTGGGGATCGGGGGTGCGCGATCCCGAACCGGCGCCGGCGAACAGTTCCAGGGTGTCGTCGACCTGCCAGGTCAGGCGCAGATTGCCGCTGAGTTCGGTGAAGTCCGTGTCGTGCTCCAGGGAGGCTCCGGGATAGTAGGGCTGGAACAGGGTAGCGACCCGGTTGCTGTCGAGCTTGCCGGCATCGGCGGCAGTGTGATCGACGCGCGCCCCGGCATCGAGGGACCAGCCTTCGCCGAGCGGCAGGCTGTAGGCCACAAAAGCTCCGACATTGTCGATGTCGACATCGGGGATCATCGGCTGGGGATTGTACATGGACATGGCCATGACGTTTTCGGCGTCCCAGTTGCGCTGGTAAAAGTCGATACCGCCATCGAGGGTCCCCTCCCCCACCGCCCAGCTCCCCTTGAGTTTGGCGCCGTAGGTCTCCGTGGTGGCATCGGTCCGCATCGAGTAGTCGCGGGTGATGGCCGGCGTCATTGGCAGGGAGCTCGCCCGGAATTCGTCATGCATGAGGTGGTCGACTTGGTTCCACCAGGCCTGGAAGGACAGCTGCTTGAGTGTCGGCCCCAGGTCGTCGATGGTGGTCGTCCAGTTGACCCGGCTGGTCCGGTCGTAGTCGGCGTCCATGAACAGGTACGGGTAAAGCACGTGGTCGGCGTCCTGGTAGGAGTAGCTCAGTTCGCTCCGGGCATGGTCGCTGATCCGGTAACCGCCCTTGACCCAGACCGTGTTGATCTCGTAGGCCTTGGAATCGACATCGTCGTCACGGTAGCGGTTCGGGCTGGTCGACGAATAGATATCGGTGATGCGATCACCGTCGCCGGAGCGCGGCGGCAGCGAATACTTGTAGGCGTAGCCGGCCAGCACGTCACCCTGTTCCCCACCGTAGGAGGCTTTGGCCGAGGCGTTCACCATGTCGAAGCTCCCGTAGGTCAAACTGGCGCTGAAGCCCGGCCCCTGCGCAGGGCTTACCGAGATTGCGTTGATCATGCCGCCGAGGCTGCCGGGATTCTCTACATCGTAGGGCCCCTTGAGCACTTCGATGCGATCGACCTCGGCAAAGTCGAAATGGAACGACGGCGGGTCCATCCGTGACGGGCAGCCGCCGTAGAGGCGCACCCCGTCGAGGAACACGTTGATATCGTCCCCCTGCAAGCCACGAAGGACCACGTCGTTGGCAATCGCCCCCTTGCGGACCAGATCCAGGCCCGGCAGCACCTGCAGGGCTTCGCCCATGTCGCGGGCCGGGCTTTCGCGGACTTCACGGATGGTCAGGCTCGCCTCGATCTGGGGCTGCTGCTCGGCCCGCACGGTGATCTCGTCGAGCAGCATCGTCTCGGCCATGGCCGACTGGCTGACACCCAGCAGAACCAGCCACATGACCGCGGTCAACACCACCAAGCTTCTTGACAACATGTTTTAAACCTCCCTGAGAGTTGATACCGGCGCGCAAGGAGCCGCCGGGCAATGTCAGTGACGTGCCGATGCCAGGTTGAAGCTCACCGGCAGGCTGATTCTCGCCGGCACGGGCGGCTTCGGAAACGGCGCCGCCGCCTGAACGGCAAGCAATGCCTGCCGGTCGAGGAGCGAGCGACCGGAGCTGCCGACCACCCGCAGCGCCTCGATGCTGCCGTCGGCACAGACGGTGAATTCGACCATGACCTGGCCGCTCCACCCCTGGCGCCGGGCCAGCGGCGGATAGACCAGCCGGGCCATGACCTGTTCACGGATATAGGCAAACTGCCGGCTCAGATAGCGCTGTTCGGGCACTTCGTCGGCAGATGACCCCCGGCCGGCGGCGGAAGCATCGACAGGAGAAACTGCGGCAGGCGGTGCCGCCGGTACGACCGTTGTCTCTCTCCCCCCGGCCTCTGTCCCGGACGCGGCGAATCTTGCCGTTGCCACGGCCTGGGGTTCCGGGCGGCTGGCAGGCGAGACTTGCACCGGGCGTTCGAGCGCTTGCGGCGTAACCGGAGCACTCACGGCTGAACGCGGTTTTCGGGGAGCCGGCGGGTCCGTCTGCCTCAGCACAGGCTGCGCTGCCGGCTGCGAAGTGATGGCGCCCTGGCGCTCGGTTCGCAGTAATCTGGCTTCGAGCAGATCGACCCACACGACCTCGCGTTGCCGGCCAAGCCAAAGGGCAACCGCCCCCAACAGCAGCAGATGCAGAACCAGGCTGGCGACCCACGGCACGAGCCATTCCGGCCTGCGCAGGTTACGTTTGGTCGATGAAGAGTGAGTGGATTGCGTCATGGCCGGTCCTGCCCTGGCAGCGAGCCGGGCAGGTCTCCTCCGTTGACGAATAAATGTTAGCTTGATATCACAACATCGTTGGTATAATATCTGACTATAATTCGCGAACAAACTTCGTTGCAATTGGTTTTGTGATACTCTTGGCGGTTTTCTGTTATCAAGATATCAGACGGGGTCGACATGAAGGGAATGGAGCGGCGACGGGAGTTGCTGGCCTGGCTGGAAGAACGGGGGAGTTTATCCGTGGCCGAAATCGTGGCGCGGTTCGGCGTTTCGAAAATGACCGTGCACCGTGATCTCGAAGCGCTCGAGCAGCGCCGGGCGCTCAGGCGCATCCACGGCGGCGTCATTGCCGGCGGGGGCGATCGTGACACGCGCCTCCCGGCCATGCCGGCGGTCGCCTCCCCGCCGCGGGAGTTCTGCCTGATCTGTCAGCGTCCGGTCGGCCAGCACCTGCATTACACCCTGACCACCGTTGCCGGCGAGCAGCAGCGGTTCTGCTGTCCGCACTGCGGCGTATCGGCTCAATTGGCTTTTCCCGAGCAGAGTCGCATGGCCATGGCAACCGATTTTCTCACCGGCCGCCCCCACCCGGCGCAGCAGTCATGGTTCGTGCTTGGCAGCGTGGTCACCCCCTGCTGCCGTCCCTCCATGCTCACCTTCGAGGAAGAGGAGATGGCCGAGCGGTTCCGGACCGGTTTCGGCGGGCGAGTCGCCCGACTGGAGCAGGCCCTTGCCTACCTGCGCGGCGAGATGAGCCTGCATCGCGACGAGCCCGGTTGTCCGCACTGCGCCGCCATGCACTCAAGGGCCGGTTGACGACGGGCCGATCGCCTCGAACTCCCGCACCCGGCTGACGAACTGGTCATCCAGCCGCCGTGGCCGGCGTGCCGCGTAATCGAAACAGACCAGCACCGTTTCCCCTTCGGCGGTAGTCTTGCCGTCACGGGCGATGCGATATTTCATGTGGAAAGCCGAACGTCCCAGTTCCACGACTTTCACGCCGATGGTCAGCGTGTCACCAAGAAACATCTCGGCCAGGTACTTCACGTGGGCTTCCGGGAGGATGATCCCGCAACCGCCGCCGATGTCCATCTCCGAGTAATCGCCGAGGTCTTTCAGGTAGGCGATCCGGGCATCCTGGAAAAAGTTGAGCACCGCCGAGTTGGCCACATGGCCGCCGTAGTTCACGTCGGCAACCCGCACCGCGTAAGGAATGGTGAATTTGAACTCCTGCATGGGGTCCTCCAGACAAAAAAACCGGCTTTCCGGGTGGATCTGCTGCCGGTGGCAAGGTTGACCCGAGACAACCCTTCCTTCGCGCTTCGTTCCCGGGTTATTTCTGACAGTTCGCACAGAAATAGGTCGACCGCTGCCCCAGCCTGACCTGACTCACCGGTGTATTGCAGGTGACGCACGGTTCCCCGGCTCGTCCATAAACCTTTAGATTGATGCGGAAATACCCCGGCTCGCCGGCACTGTTGGCAAAGTCGCGAATGGTGGTGCCCCCGGCCGCAATCGCCTCCGCAAGGACCGCGCGCACCGCCGCCACCAGCCTCTTCCATGCCGTCCGGCTGACCTTCCCTGCCGCTCGGCACGGATCGATCCCGGCGCGAAACAGCGCCTCGCTGGCATAGATGTTGCCGACGCCGACCACGGTGCGGGCATCCATCAGGAACGGTTTGACCGCCACCACCCGCCCCTGTGCCCGGCGCGCCAGGAGCTCACCGGTAAAGGCTGCGTCGAAGGGCTCCGGGCCGAGGTCCTTGAGCAGGGGATGATCCAGCGGATTGGCAGTGGTCCAGAGGACGGCGCCGAAACGACGGGAGTCGTTGAAGCGCAGGGACTGGCCGTCATCGAGTCGCAGCGCGACGTGGTCGTGCTTGCGAAGCGGCTCGGCTGCCGCAACCACGCGCAGGTGCCCGGTCATGCCGAGGTGCAGGATCAACGTGCCGGCGGTGCAATCGACCAGCAGGTACTTGGAGCGGCGCCGGACGGCATGCACGGTTCGTCCGCGCAAGCCGGCGGCCAGACCGGGCGACACCGGCCAGCGCAGGCTGCGATTGTACACCTGCACCGCCAGAATGGTGCGGCCGACCAGCAGCGGCTCCAGACCACGCCGGGTAGTCTCGACCTCGGGCAACTCGGGCATGGAAATCCCTTGAGACAGCATGCGGCGAGACCGCACGGGGAGAGGAATGGGTCGTTACCTGCCGAACTGACCGCCCGGGCAGTCCTTGCTCATTACTTCCTGCAGATACCTTATGGCCGCTTCGCTCCCCTCCGCCGGCGCCCAGGGGGCGAAGTCCTTGTCGGAGAGCGGCAGGTATGGTCCCGGCTTGGTCTCGAAGAAGATGCTCCCCGGCTCCAGCGCCACGATGGCATGCCAGGTGCCGGCCGGCACGTCGGCGGCCACGGCGGGACCGCTTGGAGAAAGCACGAGACGCTCCACGATCCTGCCGTCCCCAGCGAAAATCAGCAACAGGAAACGTCCGCGCACGACCACGAAACATTCGGGTTTAGGCGGATCGGTGTGGCGGTGCGGCCGGACGTAGCTGCCCGGTTCGACGGCATTGAACAAACGCTGGCAGGGATCGGCATAATCGGCGTGCAGGTTGAGATGCAGCCGACGGCGCGGGCTGGCGCATGCGGCAATGCTGAGCCGGTCAAGATCGGTGGGCGAGAGAATCCGCAGAGTCATGGCTTTAGTAGCAGACCTTGTCGACGGCTTCGTCGAAGTGTCGGAAATCGAGCTCTCCGAGCTGATGCGGCAGCTCGTCGCCGGCAAGTTTCTGTCCGTAGCGGTAACGCCAGCCGTCACCGTCATTTTCGAGCCAGGCCAGTTCGGCATAGCACCGGCGCTCATCGTGCAGTTCGATGGTCATCGTGAAAATCACCCGGGCATGGAGCCCGTTGACGGCCTCCTTGACGATGGTGCAGTCCAGGATCCGGAAATCCTTGCCCAGGTTGGCCCAGCCGTAACGCAGGTACTCGTCACGGTCGGGGAATTGGCGGCGGAAGTTCGAAGCCTGCAGATACGAATCGAAGATGAAACCGAAATCGCAGCGGCGAAAGGCGGCGGCGCGGGCGAGTATCAACCGGGCGGGAGAGTCGTCAGGCATGGACTGAAAATCGATGATCAAGTCGTCGACTAATCCGGCAGTCGTTGCCAACGGGCGGTCTTTCAGTCCCTGATCCGCGGGTCGAGAGCATCGCGCATCCCTTCGCCGAGCAGGTTGTAGCCGAGCACCGTGACCAGGATAGCCAGGCCGGGAAAGACCGACAGCCACCAGGCGGTGCCGAGGGTCTGCTTGCCGGCGATCAGCATGTTCCCCCACGACGGCGTCGGCGGCTGCACGCCGATGCCGAGAAACGACAGGGCGCTTTCGGTCAGGATGGCGCCGGCGACGCCGAGGGTTGCCGAGACCAGCACCGGCGACAGGGCGTTGGGGAGGATGTGGCGAAAGATGATGCGGAGGTCGCTGGCGCCCAGCGCCCGGGCGGCCAGCACGAAATCCCGCTCGCGCAAGGACAGGAATTCGGCGCGCACCAGCCGCGCCACCCCCATCCAGCCGGTCAGGCCGATGATGATCATGATGTTCCAGATCGACGGATCGAGAAAGGCGATCACCGCGAGAATCAGGAAAAAAGTCGGGAAGCAGAGCATGATATCGACGAAGCGCATCAACAGCGTATCGACCCAGCGGCCGTAGTAGCCGGCCAGGGCGCCGAGCGCGATACCGATCACGGTGGCAATGCCGACGGCGACGAATCCGACCAGCAGAGAAATGCGCGCGCCGAACAGGATGCGGGTCAGCACGTCGCGGCCGAGATCGTCGGTCCCCAGCGGGTGCAGCCACCCAGGGGGCTGTAAACGCCCGGCAATATCGATCGCCCCGGGATCACGGCCGAGCAACGGCGCGGCAACCGCCAGCAGAAACATGACCAGGACAATGGCGGCGCCGACCATGGCCATCCGGTTGCGGCGCAGTCGCTGCCAGAGAACATCGCGAAAAAAGGGGAAGATCATGGCAACCGCTACAAACCCTCGCCGACATCCCGGTCCGGGAGCAGTCCGCGTTCACGGAGAATCTCGACCAGATTCTCGAAACGCTCCTCGAGTCGTCGGAACGCCTGCTGGCTGACCGGCGGACGGCTCGGCGCCGGCGCGAGGGGGCGGGGTTGCTCGGTCAACTCCTCGAAGGAGAGTTCGAGCACTTCCTGGCTGGAGACCGGAGCACCATAGTGAAGATCCAGGGCATGACCGATCGATGACGAAGACGCGAGTGCCGGGCGGATGTGGCAACCAGCCATGAACTGCAGGGCATCGATGGCCAGGATATTGGTCGGATCGGTCATCGCCACCAGCAGGAAGCGGGTACCGTTCAACTCGCCGCGCTCCACCGGGAGCACATGAAACTCCCGGGCCTTGTCGGCCGGAATGGCGTGCAGTACCTCCGCGGCGATCTGCCGGCCGAACAGTTCGACGCGCGGCAACTCGAACTGGCGCGCCAGAAAGTCCTGCATGTTTTCCTCGGTGATATACCCGAGCCTGATCAACGACTCGCCCAGACGCCCACCCCAGTACCGTTGATAGGAGAGTGCCGATTCGAGTTGAAAGTCGTCGATGATCCCGGCCTGCTTCAGGATCTCGCCAAGCCGCAGGTTTTTCTGCATGCCAGACTCCTTGTCACCGGCCTCCCGGCTCAACCCGTCAAGAATGCGCGTGAGGTCGGAGTCGGTCCCACGCGCATGGACTGGCAGATGGCGCCGCGCACGCTGCCCCGTCGCCGCGGCGTTGCGGGCCAGGCGGCCGCTGCTCAGCGGGTCTCCCGTACCGGCACATGGGAGGCTCCGCCGAACTGGATATTGAGTCCGAGCATCGCCGCGAAGTTGTTGCTGGTATCGCTGTCCTGGTCGCTCCCTTCGTTATCGGTGCGGAAATCGATGACATGCCGCAGGTCGAGACGCAGGTCGACACTGTCGGTAATGGCATATTTGCAGCCGCCGCCCCAGTTGAGGATGAAATCCTCGTCATCGCTGCCGGTACCGTCGATATCGTACTGGAGCGCGCCGAGACCGCCCAGCAGGTAGGGGACGAAGGCCTGCTCGGGCATAAAATGATAGAGCAGGTTGCCGGTGACCACCAGGTTGGTGACATCCGGGCCGCCGGACTGGTCGACCTCGGTGGGGATGTAGCGGACATCCAGTTCGAGCGCCCAATGCTTGCTGGTGGTATAGCCCAGAGCGATGCCGTAGGCCGCGCTGTCCTCCAGGTCGAGGTTGCTGTCGAAGGTCTGATAGCCGACCATCGGCGTCAAGGTCACGGCGCCGATGCGCACTTCGGCAAAGGCACTCGACGCCAGCAACAGCGTCGCGCCGGTCAGCAGCAGGAAGGTTTTCGTTAGGTTGCGGATCATGGGCAGCCTCCTCAGAAAAGGTTGAAAATAGCGAATCATCATCGTTGCATCTTATAAATTTTCAGAAGCCACGAGCAAGTAAAATCGCATAGTATTCCAGCCAGTTAAACGGCAGCACCAGCGCGGCGGCCGATGCCGACGTATTCGAAACCCTCGCGCAGCAACATCTGCGGATCGTACTGGTTGCGACCATCGAAGATGACCGGCTGTTGCCATCATCGTCAGCATGGCCCGGAAATCGGGGTGGCGGAACGGCTTCCACTCGGTGACCAGGACCAGGGCATCGACCCCCTCCAGCGCTTCGTACTGGTGGCGGCACAGACTGAGCGAACCGCCCTCGAACCAGGCGCGCGGCAATTCCCGGTGCGCCGCCTCCATGGCTTCCGGGTCATAGGCGCGCACCCTGGCACCGGCTCCGATCAGTTCATGCAGCAAGACCACCGACGGCGCCTCGCGCATGTCGTCGGTACCCGGTTTGAACGACAAGCCCCCACACGCCGAAGGTCAACCCGGACAGGTCGGCGCCGAACCGTTCGACGATCTTGGCGAACAGCACGTGTTTCTGCGCTTCGTTGCGCTGGTGCACGGCCTGCAGGAGCAACGGCTGGTAGTCGTTCTCCAGTGGCGGTGTGAATCAGCGCCGCGCACGTCCTTGGGAAAACAGGAGCCGCCGTAACCGCAGCCGGGGTAGATGAAGGAATAGCCGATGCGGCTGTCCGAGCCGATCCCCAGGCGCACCTTTTCGACGTCAACCCCGACCAGGTCGCAGAGGTTGGCAATCTTCGTTCATGAACGAGATCTTGGTGGCCAGCATCGACATTGCTGGCATACTTGGTCATCTCGGCATCCCTGATCCCCATGAAGAGGATGCGGTCGTGGTTCCGGCGAAAAATCCTGGTAGAGTTCGCGCATCAGGCCTGGGCCCGCTCGCTGTCGGTGCCGACCACGATGCGGTCAGGCTTCATGAAGTCTTCGACCGCCGCGCCTTCCTTGAGAAACTCGGGGTTGCTGACCACGTCGAACTCACCGCGCACGCCACGCTGGCTCAGCGCCGCGGTCGATCGGCGGCGCGTACCTGGTCGGCAGTGCCGACCGGCACGGTCGACTTGGTGACGACGACCTTGTAGTCATCCAGGTGGGTACCGATCGCGCGGGCCACTGCCAGTACATGCGAGAGGTCCGCCGAGCCGTCCTCGCCCGGGGGGGTGCCGACGGCGATGAACACCACCTGCGCCCCCTGCATCGCCTCGGCGAGGCTGGTGGTGAAGACCAGGCGCCCCTCCTCCACGTTGCGCAGCACGATCGGCTTGAGCCCCGGCTCGTAGATGGGAATCTCCCCCTGGCGCAGGTTTTCGATCTTGTCGGCATCGATATCGACACAGGTCGACCGAATTGCCCATCTCGGCGAAACATGTCCCGGTGACCAGGCCGACGTAGCCGGTTCCGACAACGGCTAAATTCATTTGGACACTCCTTCTAGGAATTAACGGTCAATGTCTATGGTCGCGACCAGGCAACAAGGAGCCAGCGACTATTTTGCCAACTGTTGTTCCCACGCCCACGCTGTCCGCAGAATGAATTCCAGGTCGTCATGGCGCGGCTGCCAGCCGAGCAGTTGCCGAATCCGCCCGCTGTCGGCGACCAGTTCCGCCGGATCACCGGCGCGACGCCCGGTCTCCTCGACGGGGAAGTCGATGCCGGTGACGGTCTTGGCCATCGCCACCACTTCACGGACCGAAAAACCACGCCCGTAACCGCAGTTGCAGACAGTGCCCGCTCCACCATCGAGCAGGTGGCCCAGGGCGTCGAGGTGGGCCCGGGCCAGATCGCTGACGTGAATGTAGTCCCGGATGCAGGTGCCGTCCGCGGTCGGATAGTCGGTGCCGAACACCTGCAGTTTCGGGAAGATCCCCAGGGCGGTCTTGAGGGCCCGGGTGATCAGGTGGGTCGGGTTGGCGTAATCCTGGCCGAGTCGCCCCGCCGGATCGGCACCGGCGACGTTGAAGTAGCGCAGCGACACGTAACGGAAGGCAGGTTCGGCAGCTGCCAGGTCGCGCAGCATCTGCTCGGTGACCAGTTTGGAAGCCCCGTAGGGATTGATCGGCGCCAGGGGCGCCGTTTCGGTCACCGGTACCTCCGGCGGGTTGCCATACACCGCGGCGGTCGACGAAAAGAGCAGGCAGCCGATCCCGGCACTTCTGACCGCTTCCAGCAGGTTCAGGGCGTTGGCGCTGTTGTTGCGGTAGTACTTGAGGGGGTTCGCCACGCTCTCGCCGACTTCGATGGAGGCGGCGAAATGAATCACCGCCTCCGGCCGGAAGCGCTGCAGAGTCGCCTCCAGCAGGACCCGGTCGGCCAGGTCGCCGACCACCAGTTCGCCGTGCAGCACCGCGGCACGCTTGCCGGTGGAGAGGTTGTCGTAGACCAGCACCTCATAGCCGGCCTCGCCCAGGGCCAGCACCACGTGCGAGCCGATATATCCCGCTCCGCCGGTGACGAAGATGCGTCTCGCCCGGGAAATCTCAGCACTCATAGTAACTCCGGTACCATGCGACGAATTTCCCCACCCCTTCCTCGATCGACGTGCCGGGCTTGAAGCCGACGTCATCGATGAGAGCATCCACGTCGGCATAGGTGGCCGGCACGTCACCGGGCTGGATCGGCAGGAAGTTCTTCTCGGCCTTGCGGCCGAGGGCGTCCTCGAGCACCTCGATCAGGCGCAGCAACTCCACCGGACGGTTGTTGCCGATGTTATAGACCCGGTACGGAGCGGCACTGGTCCCTGGGTCGGGACGCTCGCCGCTCCAGGCGGAGTTCGGCTGCGCCGTGCGGTCAGCGACCCGGACCACCCCTTCGACGATGTCGTCGATGTAGGTGAAATCGCGCCGCATCCGGCCATGGTTGTACACCTCGATCGGTTTCCCGGCAAGGATCGCCCGGGTAAAGAGAAACAGTGCCATGTCCGGCCGCCCCCACGGTCCGTACACGGTGAAAAAGCGCAGACCGGTGGTCGGCAGCCGGTAGAGGTGGCTGTAGGTGTGCGCCATCAGTTCGTTGGCCTTCTTGCTGGCGGCGTACAGCGACACCGGGTGATCGACGTTGTCGTGCACCGAGAACGGCATCGCCGTATTGGCCCCGTAGACCGATGACGACGACGCGTAGACCAGGTGGCGGACCTCGTGGTGGCGGCACCCCTCGAGGATATTGATGAAGCCGACCAGGTTGGCTTCCACGTAGGCATGGGGATTGACCAGCGAATAGCGCACCCCGGCCTGGGCGGCCAGATTGATGACCACCTCGAAGCGCTCCCGCGCAAAGAGTTCGGCCATGCCGGCCCGGTCCGCCAGGTCGAGTTTGACGAAAGAGAAATTATTATTCTTCGACAGGCAGTTGAGTCGTGATTCCTTAAGTGTCACATCATAGTAGTCGTTGAGATTGTCGAGGCCGGTCACCTGCATCGCCGCGGGCCAGCAGGCGCTGGCAGACGTGCATGCCGATGAACCCGGCGGCGCCGGTGACGAGAATCTTTGCAGGGGCGGGTCGTGTCATGTCAGCTACCGTTCGAGATTCTTTATTTAGATCATCCAGGAGCCGCAGCAGTTCGTCGGTCCTGGCACGCATCAGCGCCTGGTCGCCGCGACTTTCCACGTTGAGCCGGACCACCGGCTCGGTGTTCGACAGGCGCAGGTTGAAGCGCCAGTCGGCAAACTCCAGCGACAGGCCGTCGGTGCGGTCGAGCAGCAGGGCCGCCGGTGCGTAGCGCGCCTCGACCCTTGCCAGGGCCGCCGCCGGGTCGGCGATGGTCCGGTTGATCTCGCCGCTGGCCGGGAAGCGGCGCATCCGCTCGCCGACCAGTTCGGAGAGCAACTTGCGCTTGCGGCACATCAGCTCCGATCACCAGCAGCCAGGGGATCATGCCGCTGTCGCAGTAGGCGAATTCGCGGAAGTAGTGATGGGCGCTCATCTCGCCGCCGTAGACCGCGTCCTCGGCCCGCATCCGCTCCTTGATAAAGGCGTGGCCGGTCTTGCTCATCACCGGCGTCCCGCCGGCTTGCGCGCACGATGTCGATGGTGTTCCAGGTCAGGCGCGGGTCGTGGATGATCTTCGCGCCCGGATGCCTGGCCAGGAAGGCCTCGGCCAGCAGGCCGACGATGTAATAGCCCTCGATGAAGTCGCCGTGCTCGTCGAAGAAGAAACAGCGATCGAAATCGCCGTCCCAGGCAATCCCCAGCGCCGGCCCCGTGCGCCAGCACCGCATCGCGGGTGGCGTCGCGGTTCTCCGGCAGCAGGGGTTGGGGATGCCGTTGGGGAAGGTGCCGTCCGGCTCGTGGTGAATCTTGATGATGTCGAAGGGCAGCTGCTGCTCGAGCAGGTCGATGACCGGACCGGCACAGCCGTTGCCGGCATTGACCACGATCTTCAGGGGGCGCAGCACCTCGAAGTCGACATAGTTGAGCAGATGGCGCAGATAGGCGGGCCGATGCTCATAAGGAGTGACGCTGCCGACATGGGCCGACAGGAGTGAAATCGCCGCGCTCGGCCAGGACGCGGATCTCCTCGAGGCCGCTAGTCGCCGCTGATCGGCCGGGCGCCTTCGCGCACCAGCTTCATGCCGTTCTAGTCGGCCGGGTTGTGGCTGGCGGTCACCATGATGCCGCCGCCGGCCCTGGCAAAGGCCGTGGCGAAGTAGACCTCCTCGGTGCCGCACAGGCCGATATCGAGAACCTCCGCCCCGCCCTCGGTCAGGCCGCGCATCAGGGCCCTGCGCCAGCGCCGGGCTGGTCGGCCGCACATCCTGCCCGACCACCACGCTCTGCGGGTGGAACTGCTCGACAAAGGCCCGGCCGATGCGGTAGGCGACCTCCTCGTTCAACTCATCCGGCACCCGGCCGCGAATATCGTAGGCTTTGAAACAGGACAGCTTCATGGTCATCGCCCGTAATTATCCTCCAACCGCTCGATGTCATCCTCGCCGAGGTAGCCGCCGGTCTGCACCTCGATGATCTCGAGTGGTTCGTTGCCGGGGTTTTCCAGGCGATGCACGGCGCCGATCGGGATGTAGACCGACTGGTTGGCGGTGCGCGTCAGGATGTCGTCGCCGCAGATAATCCGGGCGGTACCGCGCACCACCACCCAGTGCTCGGCGCGCATGCCGGTGGCGCTGCAGGGAGAGGGATGCGCCGGGGTTGACGGTGATCCGCTTGACCAGGAAGCCGTTGCCGGAATCGATCCCCTCGTAGCTGCCCCAGGGACGGTTGACCCGGCGGTGCAGCAGGTGCTCTTCCCGACCCGTGCCGCCTTGAGGTGGTCGACGATCTCCTTGACGTCCTGCACCCGGTCCCTGGCGGCAACCAGCACGGCGTCGGCGGTTTCGACCACCACCAGGTCGCTCACCCCGACGGCCGCCAGCAGCCGCGAGCCGGCATAGAGATAGGAATTGCGGGCATCGATGTCGATGACGTCACCGTGGCAGACATTGCCGGCCGCGTCGGCGCACGCCGACCTCCCAGAGCGCCGACCAGGAGCCGACGTCGCTCCACCCGGCGTCCAGGGGGATCACCGCCGCCCGCCCGGTCTTCTCCATCACCGCGTAGTCGATGGAATTGCCCGGGCAGGCCGCAAAGGCTGCGGCATCGACCCGCACGAAATCGAGATCGGCACTGCGTCGCGCGAAGGCCAGCCGGCAGGCCGCGAGGATCTCCGGCGCCCAGCTCTCCAGTTCGGCGAGAAAAACCGAGGCTCGAAACAGGAACATGCCGCTGTTCCAGTAATAGTCGCCGCTGTCCAGGTATGTTCGGGCGGTTGCCAGGTCGGGCTTTTCGACGAATTCCGCCACCCGGTAAACGGCAGCACCGTGACCGGGGGCCGCCCCCTGCTCATCGACCGGCAGGCGCCCCGCGCGATCGGCACGGATGTACCCGTAGCCGGTCTCCGCGGCGGTGGGCACGATGCCGAAAGTCAGCAGGGCTCTTGCTTGCAGCGGAGTTCCGGGCCACCGCAATCGGCTGCGCGCAGGGCGGCGGCATCCCGGATGACGTGATCGGCCGGCAGCACCAGCAGCAGCGGATCGTCCCCCGCGGCCATCGCCTGCAGCGCCGCCACCGCGACCGCCGGCGCGGTGTTGCGCCCGACCGGTTCGAGCAGGATGGCGGCGGCAGGCTGGCCGATGACCCGCAACTGCTCGGCCACCATGAACCGGTGCTCCTCGTTGCAGACCACCAGCGGCGGCGCCAGGTCGGCGACGCCGGTGCAGCCGCAGCAGCGTCTCCTGCAGCATGGTCTGCTCCCCGACCAGCGGCAGCAGCTGTTTCGGGTAGAGTTCGCGGGACAGCGGCCACAGCCGGGTGCCGGCCCCGCCGGATAAAATGACTGGCACGATCATAAATACCTCTGCATCAGCGACCGCACAGGGCGCAAGGACAGCGTGCCCTGCGCGCTCTGCAGTGACCGCCGGCCTGATCACTCGTGATAATCGAACACCTGATAGCCGTGGGTCCTGACCAGGGAATCGCGCCGGGCGGCGTCCAGGTCGGCCCGCACCATCTCCCCGACCAGTTCCTGGAAGGAGATCTGCGGCGACCAGCCGAGCTTCTCCCTGGCCTTGGCGGGATCGCCAAGCAGGGTCTCGACTTCGGCGGGACGGTAGTAGCGCCGGTCGACTCGAACCATCACCTGGCCGGGCTTGACGACCGGCGCCAGGCCGGCTGCCGCGGCTCCGCGCTCCTGCCGCCCTGGTCCGCTATCGTCCAGCGCGGCAACGATCCCGATCTCATCCGGCGCCCTCCCCCTCCCAGCGCAGGGTGATGCCGAGTTCCCGGGCGGCGGTGTCGACCATCTGGCGCACCGAGTACTGCACGCCGGTGGCGATGACGAAATCCTCGGGCTCGGGCTGCTGCAGAATCAGCCACTGGGCCTCGACGAAGTCGCGGGCATGCCCCCAGTCGCGCTTGGCGTCGAGGTTGCCGAGATAGAGGCAGTCCTGCAGGCCGAGAGCGATGCGGGCCATGGCCCGGGTGATCTTGCGGGTGACGAAGGTCTCGCCGCGGATCGGCGATTCGTGGTTGAAGAGGATGCCGTTGCAGGCGTAGAACCCGTAGGCTTCCCGATAGTTGACGGTGATCCAGTAGGCGTAGAGCTTGGCGACCCCGTAGGGCGAGCGCGGATAAAACGGGGTGGTCTCCCTCTGCGGCGTCTCCTGCACCTTGCCGAACAGCTCCGAAGTCGAGGCCTGGTAGAAGCGCACCTTCTCCTCGCAGGCCGAGGATGCGGATCGCCTCGAGCAGGCGCAGGGTGCCGAGACGCGTCGGCAGTTGGCGGTGTACTCCGGGGTCTCGAAGGAGACCATGACGTGGCTCTGCGCAGCCAGGTTGTAGATCTCGTCGGGCTGCACCTCCTGAACGATGCGGATCAGGTTGGTGGCGTCGGTCAGGTCGCCGTAGTGGAGGATGAAGTTGCGGTGCTCGACGTGGGGATCCTGATAGAGGTGGTCGATGCGGTCGGTATTGAAGAGCGAGGCGCGACGCTTGATGCCGTGCACCACGTAGCCCTTTTTCAACAGGAATTCGGCGAGATAGGCCCCGTCCTGGCCGGTGACCCCCGTAATCAATGCAACCTTGGCCATCCTTGGCTCCCGTTCATCAAGAGTTGGAACAAATTATTTTTATATCATGTCTGCCCGGGGATATCCATCGAGAAGGCAATGCGACAGGCGGATCAACGGCACAAGCCAGAGGAAGGCCGAGCCCGTCGAGCTCGAGCATCAGCGCAGTCCGGCCAAGGCGAAGAGGGCCAGCGCCGCCAGGGCGGCAAGAACCAGATAACGACGAAGCACTGGGCCACGCAATGCAAGGAGGCGAACGGCAACCACCAGAAGAATTGCGCGGACCAGTGGCCCTTCGATTCTGAATGTTTGCAGGGCCGGCTGCCGGGCGGCAATGGCCATGATAACCAGCAGTGACAGCACCAGAAAATCGACCGAGGACAGATAAAATTCCTTAGGACGGCGGAACAGCAGTTTCAGGACCGTGATCAGACTGACGGCAATCAGCAGGAGGTCGCCAAACCGCTTCGCGGTCAGACTGAAGAGCATCGTGCCATGGTGTGCCAGACCTCGAAGGCGGCCAGCCCGACAACGGCGTAAACCAGCAACAGCTGAAATTCGCCGCTCCGCTCGCTTTGCATTCGCAGCAGAGCGATGCCGACGAGAAGCAGCAGCAGGGAGACCGGCCATAGCGATTGCCTGTCGGAAAGGTTGAGCCCCGCTGCCAGCAGCACATAGCCCCCGATCGGTATTCACAGCCACGACAGAATGCGATCGATCCCCTCGGCACAGCGGTTGAACAGTTCGGTTTCGCGCAAGCCGCCGGCGGCATCCCGCTGCAGAAACGCAAACCGCTCCCGGTGATGGATCAGGTGGCGCAAGACCAGATATCCGCCAACCGCCGTCGCAAACAGGTAGAGCAACAGCAAATATTCGGGGAGTGTCACTCAGCAGCAAGGCGCTGCACGCCCAGAAGAGCGAAATACGTGTAGATGACCAGCACCGTGAAGCGATGTTCGAAGCCGAGGTTGAGGAATTTGTGGTGAACGTGGGACTGGTCCGGGGAAAACGGGCTGGTCCGGTGCAACAGGCGACGGGTCATCACCCAGACCGCATCGAAGAGCGGCAGGCCGAGAACCAGTACCGGCAGCATCGGACTGACGGTGGCGTCCGGCCGCTGGGTCAGGTGGATGGCGAAAAACCCGAGGAGAAAACCGACCGTCAGGCTACCGGCGTCGCCCATAAAGATGCGTGCCGGGTAAAAATTGTACTTGAGAAACCCGAGGATGGCGCCGGCCAGAGCCACGGCGGCCAGCGGTACCAACGGGTTGCCGTCGAGCAGGCCGAGCAGGGCGAAGGCCGTCAGGGCAATGACCGAGATCTCCACCGGCCAGACCATCGAGACCGTCGATCAGGTTGATGGCATTGCAGACCCCGACCACGGCAAAGATGGTAAACGGGATCCCGAGCGCCGGCGGCAGCACCAGGTTGCCGACTCCGACCAGGTCACCGAGATTCTGCAGCCAGACCCCGCCGACCGTGATGGTTACCAGGCAGGCGACGATCTGGCCGAGGAATTTCTTGCGCGAGGAAAGACCGTACAGGTCATCGACCAGGCCGGTGACGAACACCACCAGGGTGCCGGCCAGCAAACCGCGCATCGGCGCGTCGATGGGATGGAACACCACGACGGCAAAGAGAAACGCCAGGAAGATGCCGATGCCACCGATGCGCGGCATCGCCGTCTGGTGAATTTTACGAGAATCGGGGTGATCGAGCTTCTGCTGGTCGAGGGCCCAGCGCCGCAGCAACGGCACCGTGATCAGCGCCGCCGTCAAGGCCGTCAGAAAAACGTAGAAGTGTGGTAAAAAATACATAATTCCCCGATCTCTGTCGCCGGCAATCTAGCAGATTGTCCGGGGAATGCGAAGGGGGTTTGGCGGATCATTTCGCCAGAAATGCCGAAACCACGCGCAGGCGTGCGCGGAACCCCGGGCGGCAGCGCAGGATGAAGAGAGCCCTCCCCCACCGTGACCGCTTGCGCTCGCCGGAAAGCCGCCAACCGGCGGCGGCAAATCGTTTCAGCCAGGGGAGCTGCCGGTGCCGGGACGCTTCTTCCGCGACGGGTGTGGCAAGGGGCAGGCCGCACAGGTCATGAGCAAGCGACAGACCGAGCAACAGGGCGCGCAGGCAGCCGATCTCCCTGGCCTGGGCGAGCAACAGCGGCCACTTCAGATCCGGGGCCGCCCGCACCAGACGGTCGACATCAACGACCCATTTGAGTTTTTCCCAGTAGTGGCTGGTTCCATGCACGCACAGTTGCAGCAGGGTGGTGGCGTCGTCCAGATGGCCACCCGGCGCGGAGGGCTCGACCCTGTTCCAGATGGCATCAAGGGGGAAACGCAGTCGTTGCCACGGCTTGGCGAAAGCCCAGTGGACTTCCACCAGCCACTCCGCAGAAGGATGCTCCAGACCAACCTCGTTGGTCGAGGCTACCAGCCGGTTCAGGTCCCGCGTGTCCACGCCCGGCATCAGCCGATAACCCTGCCCGGTTAACAAGTCGATGGCGGCCGCCACGCACCCTTCCGGGACCAGCAGGTCGAGATCGTTGAAAACCCGCAGTCCGACATCGCCATAGGCACGCTCGGCCAGCACCGGGCCCTTGAAGGGGATGACCGGCACGCCGTTCAGCGCGAAGAGTGCTTGCAGATGCTGCAGTTCCCGCTGCATCCGGTCACTGCGCAGCATACAGGCGGCAGCGGCAGCACGGAACCGGTTGCGCTGTACATCCGGGAATAACTCGGAGGAAAGTTGCTGGAGAGCACGGTTGATCAGCGGGAACAGCCCATGGCGGCGACACTCGGCAAACAGCAGATCCCAGTCGTCCGGTGCGACCACGGGCAATGCGAGCATCTGTTCACGAGGAACCGCGGAAAGCGCCCAGAGCAGCAGTTGCCAGGAGGGAGATAACGGGCTAGACAGCATCGCTGGACAGTTCGCGGTACACAGCCATGGTTTGTCGCAATACCAGCTCTTCCGAAAAACCGTCAACGAAAATGCGCCGCCCGGCCCTGCCGTAATCCTGGCGCAGTTGTGCATCCGTGGCCAACCGCCGCAAGGCGACGGCCAGCGCGTCCACATCGCGGACCGGCACCAGCAGGCCGTTGACGCCATCCTCGACGAGGCCCAGACAGCCGCCGATGGCGGTGGTCACGATCGGCTTGCCGGCGGCGGCCGCCTCGACCAGCACCCGCGGTGTCCCCTCCCGGTAAGACGGCAGGGCGATGATATCCGCACGGGCCATGAGCGCCGGCATGTCCTCGACGTGCCCGAGATACTTGACCCCCGGTTCTGCCTGCAGGGCGGCCAATTCCGCCGCGGTCAGCGACGAGGGATTGTCCGGGTAGAGGTCACCAGCGATCTGCAGCGAGATCGGCAGTCGTTCGGCGCGCAGCCGGCGCAACGCCTCGACCAGTTCGAAGATCCCTTTCTCGCGCAGCAGCCGGGACGCGAACAGGATGACCGGCGAGTCCCCTTGGCGTGAAGAAACGACCACGGGATGAAAACGCTGCCCCGACACGCCGGAACCACGGATCAAGCGCACCTGTGCATGGTCAACCAGGCCGAGCCTCAGGAATTCGTCGCGGTCTTCATCATTCTGGAAAATCGTCCGCCGCTTCACCCCGCCCAGGGCCAGACGGTAGAGCCGGCAGACCAATGGGCGCAAAGTGCGCGCCTTCACCCCGGAATCGGTAAAGATGTGCCCCAGACCAGTCACCGCGTTGATCACCGGCGGATTGCCGGCAAGGCGCGCGGCGAGGCTGCCATAGAGGACGCATTTGATGGTGAAATGGTGGAGAAGATCGGGACGCTCGGCTCGGTACAGCGTCACTAGGCGACGGATGACGGCCAGTTCGGCGAACGGGTTGGTGCTGCGGGTCGAGAAGGGGAACGGCCGCCAGTCGAAGCCGAGGTCGCGCAACCTCTCGCCATACGGCCCCGGCGGCGACAGCAATACCAGCGCATGGCCCCGCTCCCGCAGGGCTTCCGCCAGGCTGAGGCGAAAGTTGTACAGGTACCAGTCGGTATTGGCGAAGAGCAGGATCTTCATCTCGCCCCCAACACCTCCCAGTACAGGATCTTGCCGAACTCCACCCAGACGGTCTGCAGGGTTCGTTCGTCGCGCCACCACTCCGCCGTGGGCCGTTGCAGTTTGCCGTAATCGTCGGTACTGATGACACGTGCTTGTATACCAGTCGGGCTATAGATATCATCGAAAACCTGTTGCGCACGGCGGGTGTGGTAGGGGGAGGTGACGACCAGGACAGAGGTCAGGCCGTTCTGCTGACAGTGCGCCAAAGTCAGTTCGGCATCGCTTTGAGTGCTGGTCGATCCTTCGATGATGGTGACTTGTTTCTCTTCAAGGGCACAGTCGTCACACTGCTTGCGCATCATGTGTGCCCAGTCCCTGACACTGGTGTCGACCAGAACCAGGCGGCTGGCAAATCCCTGATCGTAAAGCTGCGCCCCGGTGCGCAACCGGCTGACATCACCGCCACCAAGGACCACGATGGCGTCGGCCTTGACGGGCTCTGCTGAAACGACCGTCCACGCGGCAAGGTGCTTCGCGCCAAGCCAAGCCGTTGCGGCAAAGAGCAGCAGCGCGAAGCACATGCCGGAGAAAAAGAGGAAAAGCCGAGTCATTATTGAAATCCTCGCTATCGTGCAGCCTCTCGCCACGCCTGGAACATCAGGATGTCCCACATATGGAACTGCCAGTTGCGCTCCCCCTTGAGGTGCTGCTGCCAGCGGGTGCGGATCGGGACAGGATCGAGGAATCCATCGTGCTGCAGCCGCCGCTCGTCAAGGAGATCTTCCGCCCATTCGCGCAACGGGCCGCGCAGCCAGGCCGCGATGGGGATTTCGAAGCCCATCTTCGGGCGCTCGACCAGTTCCCGAGGAACGTAACGGTAAAGGAGTTGCCGCAGCAGATATTTCCCCTGCCCGTTCCGGACCTTCAGGTCAAGCGGCACCCGGGCGGCGAACTCCGCCAGCCGGTAGTCGAGCAGCGGCGCTCGTGCCTCCAGGCTGACGCTCATGCTGGCGCGGTCGACCTTGACCAGAATGTCGTCAGGAAGATAGGTCACCAGGTCGGCCAGCATCATCGCCGGGGCGAAGCCATGGTGGGCAATGAGCCCGTCGAGCTCTTCCAGCACCGTGGCCGGTTCGCGCCCGCCGGGCACCAGCGACTCCGGTTGTTCCCAGTGCGAGACGAGCTTGCGGTAAACCTCGGCCGGAGTGTGGGCAGGCAAGCAGGCGGCGATCTTGTGGATTTTGTCGGCCGGGGTGCGGTGGCCGATGTTCAGGTCAGCGGCAATTTTCCCCCACCGATCCGGCGAGACGGAATTCAGCATCCCCGCAACCGCACGGCGCACTGGTAGTGGCCAGGGAGCCATCCGCCCCCAGAGTCGCGGCGCCCACAGGTAGCGGTTGTAGCCGCCGAACAGTTCGTCACCGCCGTCGCCGGAAAGGGCCACGGTCACCTGCTCGCGGGCGAATTTCGAGACCAGGAAGGTCGGAATCTGCGAGGAGTCGGCAAACGGTTCATCGTAGAGGGTCGGCAGGCGTGGTACCACGTCGAGCGCGTCCTGCGGCGACAGGTACAGTTCGTGATGCTCGGTCCCCAGGTGGCGGGCCACCTGCCTGGCATCCTCGGCTTCGTTGTGCGCCGCCTCGTGAAAGCCGATGGTGAAGGTCCTGACCGGCTGGCCCGATTGCGCCTGCATCAGGGCGACGACCAGGGAGGAATCGATGCCGCCGGAGAGAAACGCCCCCAGCGGCACGTCGGCGATCATCCTCGAGGCGACGGCATCGCGCAGCAGTGCGTCGAGATGGTCGAGGATCTCCCCTTCCCGGCCAGTAAACGGTCGGACTTGCCCATCTTCGAAGACCGTCCGCGCTGACCAGTAGGGGCGAATGGAACTGGTTATGTCTGCCCAGCAGTTCGCTCGCAAAGCCAGGTCGCGAGTCAGGGTCAGGGATGTTCCCGGCGGCAGTTTGTAAATCCCCTGGTAGATCGAGTGGGGCGCCGGGATGCAGTTGTGGCGCAGGTAGAGGGCCAGGGCGTCACGATCGATCTCGTTGGCAAAGCCGGGGACAGCGCGCAGGGCCTTGAGTTCCGAGGCGAAAACGAAGGAACCGGCCACCCGGCCGAAGTACAGTGGTTTCTTGCCGAGACGGTCGCGCACCAGAGTGAGGGTTTGCTCGACCTTGTCCCACAGGGCAAAGGCGAACATGCCGTTGATCCGCGCAAGCGTTCTCTCCAGACCCCAGGCGCTGAACGCGGCCAGGAGGACTTCGGTGTCGGAGTGGCCGCGGAAACGAGCGCGCGGGGCGCGGTCCGTGATCCGAACCGTAACTCGAAGTCGAAGTTCGGATTTGAGCTCGAGGTGGTTGTAGATTTCGCCGTTGTAGACGATGACATAGCGGCCGCAGCCGATGCATCGGCTGGTGGCCTTCGGGGGAGAGATCGAGGATCGAGAGGCGGCGGTGGGCCAGGGCGACCCCGGCATCAGCATCGCTCCATAGCCCGGCGTCGTCGGGGCCGCGATGGTGCAGCGCCGCCGCCATGGCGGAGGCGACGTCGGCGACAGGGAGATGCCCGTCAAAGAGGATTCCGGCAATGCCGCACATAGGTAAAATCCGTGACTCGTGACTCGTGACTCGTGACTCGTGACTCGTGACTCGTGACTCGCTCGACTCGTGACTCGTGACTCGTGACTCGTGACTCGTGACTCGTGACTCGTGACTCGTGAGCTCGTGACTCGTGACTCGTGACTCGTGACTCGTGACTCGTGACTCGTGACTCGTGACTCGTGACTCGTGACTCGTGACTCGTGACTCGTGACTCGTGACGCGTGACTCGTGATTTGTGACGCGGTTATACCGGGTTTTTGGCTTTTATGGACCTGATCAGTCCTCGGATCATCTGGGAAACCTTTCCAACATTTTGCTCCAAGGTCGAAAGCGGCGTGTCGTCGATGATAGCAATTCGTCGAGAAATGACAAGCTGTGTGTAGAGTTCACTCGCTGAGCCCGACGCGATTGACAGAAAATGCAGAAATTCCTTGCCACTGGTCCTGGCTGCACCTTCTGCGATATTGGAAGCAATCGAGGTGGCTGACCGCCGCATTTGCGAAACCAATCCGAACTTTTCTTCTGCCGGGTACTGCGCTGTAACACTGTAGACATCGGCAGCGAGATTGACAGCACTTTTCCAGACATCCAGATCGACATGACTTCTCATCTCACCCTCCATTTCATATAAATTCAAAATCTGCGGGTAGAATCCGTAACTCGTGACTCGGGAAGACCGTGACGCGTGACTCGTGACGCGTGATTCGTGGGGAAAACCCCGTGATTCGTGATACGTGATTCGTATTACGGCCTCTCCGAGTTACGAGTTACGAGTCACGGATTCTAAATAAACAACCAATTTCGATATGGAATCCAATACCGTGCATGGGTGGCGAAGTTGAGCCAGACGAAGAGAACGGCGGCGTAGTAGAGGAGGACCGCGGCGGTAAAAAGGGTGTTGCGCCCTCCGCGGGTGCCGAAGACTTCGGGGATGTGGGCGAAGATCACCAGCTGCAATGGGATCATATAGAGGGCGATGCGGTCGAGGGCGGTGCTGGCGGGGGTGACGAAGTAGGCGGCGAACAGGGCCAAGGAGATCAGCGCCATCCAGATCCACAGGCGCATCTGTGGCAGGCTCATCTCGAAATGCTTGCGCCAAAGGAGCAGGAGGCAGGCCGGGACGGCGTTCATCGCAAGACGCACCAGGGCGCCTTGCGATTCGTACTCGGCTTCGATGTAGTTGACGTAGAGAGCGTCGATCGATTTTTCCAGCAGGGCAACATAAGCACCGGCTACGATCACTGCGACCCACAGGACGGTCCACAAGCGCTTTCTGGTCGCCGCCAGAGCGGCGATCGGAAGCAGAAGCACCGCCGATTTGTGGAAGGTGGCGCCGAGCAGCACCCAGAAGACGAATTTCCACACCATCTGGCGCCCCAGCGCCACCAGGCCGAGCATCACCAGGCCGGCGGCGATCCCCTGGCGGGTGTAGCCCATGCCGAGGACGATCACCAGGTAGGGGATGGCCACGGCCAAGGCCAGCCAGGGGCGTGGCAGGTGGCGGCAGAAGACCACCAGGCCGAAGGAGAAGAGAAATGCGCCGATGAGGTTGACGCCGAAGATCCCCCAGTCGTTCCGGACGCTCAGCCATTCCAGCAGATGGTAGCCAGGGTCTGCATGAGTCAGAATCTCGCCCAGTCGACTGAAATAGGCTTCCCCCAGGTTGCGCTCGTAGTTGCCCCAGTCGCCGCCGACCTCGAAGCGATAACCGATCAGCAGGGTGAGAATGACGATTGCCGAGCCCCAGGTCTTTTTCAGGGTGTAGCGGAGGTTCCCCCCAATCTGGTCGTCCCTGAGCCGGGCATTTTGGAGACCGGCGAGTGCCGGGATGATGAACATCAGCCAGTAGGGCCACATGACAGGTGTGCACTTTCGTTCGTTAAGGCGGCAATTACCTTGAAACGCGCCGGGGCCCACCCAACCCGAAATGAAACATCATTACCAGAAAGACGGCAATTGCGTGTAGCGTACAAAGTTGAAGCTGTAGTTCACTCAAAGCCATGTGTCCACAATTCGTGCTGCAGCTTTCCCATCACCATATGGGTTGTGTGCTCTGCTCATAAATTCATAAGCTGAACTATCTGATAATAATTTAGATACCTCTGAAACTATAATTTTAGCATCGGTTCCGACAAGTTTCACAGTGCCTGCATCCATAGCTTCTGGCCGTTCTGTTGTATCGCGCATTACCAAGACTGGCTTGCCAAGGGAGGGTGCTTCTTCTTGCACACCACCGGAATCAGTAATAATTAAATACGAGCGACTCATCAAATAAACAAATGGCAAATACTCTTGTGGGGCAATTAGATGTATCCGTTTAACACCTGAAAGTATTCGCTGAACAGGTTCCCATACCTTGGGATTTAAATGGACTGGATAAACTATTTCCACATCATCGTGCGCCTCAGCAATTAGCTTCAAGGCGTTACAGATTGATTCGAAGCCTTCCCCAAAACTTTCCCTGCGATGACCTGTTACCAATATAAGGCGTTTTTCTTGATGTAAAAAACTAAAATCCCTTGCTATATTCAGACGTAATTCAGCATCAGTATGTAGCTTTTCAACAACAGATAAAAGAGCATCGATAATGGTATTTCCTGTAACGATAATCGACTTACTTTCTACGCCCTCATTTAACAGGTTTTGCCTGGCGTGTTCAGTCGGTGCAAAATGATAACGGGTAATCGTGGATGTCAATCGTCTGTTTATTTCTTCTGGCCATGGTGAATAAATATTCCCGGTACGCAACCCCGCCTCTATATGCCCAACGGTAATTTTCTCATAATAAGCAGCCAAACTGGCCGCAAAGGTAGTAGTTGTATCACCGTGAACCAAAACAATGTCCGGTCTAAAATCCTCGAGGACAGACTTAAGACCTTGTAGAACTTTGCATGTGATATCAGTAAGACTCTGACCTTGCCCCATTATGTTGAGATCATATTCAGGCTCAATCTCAAACAGAACGAGTACACTATCAAGCATCTCTCTGTGTTGTGCCGTTACACAAGTTTTGCTATCGAATAGGTTTGGATACTTTTTAAGCTCTGACACTACTGGTGCCATTTTTATAGCTTCAGGTCTTGTTCCGAATACTGAAAGTATTTTTTTCATATAAATAAATATCTACACTCGACGTTTTTAATTTTAAATTAGTTTTAGCGTGTTAGTTATCATTTTTTTAGCAGTATAATTCTCATGATTGAATTCATTAGGTTTACAACTATCATTAAGTACTCCATTACACCACTCATCAACATTGAATGATTTAATTTCCACATCAATAAACTCTCTAGGAACCTGTAAGCCGGCATACGCACAAGTTTTCAAGCCTGCCAACTTGGCTTCAAGCAATGAAAAAGAGAATGACTCCTTAGTAGAGGTATGCAAATATACTCCATGACGGTTTAACTCAGACAATACCTCGTCGTGGGTTAACTTACCTAAAAAACTAACGAATAGACCGTTATTTTTTGCGAAGTCTTTAAGCTTAGACATATCAGGACCGTCGCCAATAATTGTTAATTTATATGAAGTGTCAATTGTAACGATTTTTTTGTAAACTTCGAGCAAAAAAAACACGTTTTTCCTTGCCTCCAAACTACCTGCATAAACAATTGACTTAATATCCCTATCTATATTTTTATTTTTAGTAACTTTGTATTGATTTAAGCCCAACTCGACCACGTCTAATTCTCTGATATTATACGATTTGAAGTGTATTTCTTTTAGGTAATCACTGTATGGCCTAGAAACGGTAACTACAGCATGCTTTATCCTATTTATACATTCTGCCTCAAGAGCTATAAGCCGTTCCTGGTGATGGCTATTGAGAGTAAACGATTGTAAGTTGTCACTCCATACTGCATGAAGAATACTAATAGATGGAATTTTTGAATTCCATCCGATATACACATCTTCAAAAATGCGAATATCTACTTTTTTATTATAGAAGTATTTATATAATGCTCTTGTAGCATAGCCCTTATAAATAAAGCCAAGTGGCTTTCTATAGTGATTAACAAGCTTTTCTACAAGATGAGGTAAATATCTGCACCATATTGGCAAACTATCCAAAGTAATAACTGTGACATTCCAACCAAGCTTACGAAGCTCTCTCTCAAAAACTGCCGCATGCATAAATGCGCCACCAGCTTTACACAGAAAGCCACCATAAAAAATCATTGCAGTTTTATTAGACACGGCCTGATTTCCTAGAAGACCTAACCAACTTAAATAAATAATAAGTTAACCCTCATGATATGTTATCTGCACATTAATTACGGACGCCAATCCCCAAAACATCGAAATGCCTTTTTATAACATCATGCTCAGAAAAAGGCTTGATAGCATCACGCAGAAGGTTTTCAGAAATTGGGTGGTCGATGGCCCGTTCGATTCCTGCAGCTAACGCAATTGGGTCATTTACAGGCACAAGATAGCCATATCTCCCATCCAGCAACACTTCACGAGGCCCCGTTGGACAATTAGTCGAAACCGGGGTGCAACCGCACATCATTGCTTCAACGAGGGCATTCGGCAATCCTTCAGCACTTGAAGACAAGACGAAGATATCAGCACGACTGAAGTATTTAAGAGGATTATCAACATAACCGAGAATTTTTACCGAGGCTTCTAGACCAAGTCTGTTTATCAGTGTCTGAAGTTCGCCTCTTTCTTCACCATCTCCAAGTATAATCAACCTGGCTTTTCTTGTTTTCGTCACTTCCTTCATTGCTAAAATTATATCCGATATGTTTTTTCGTTTAGTCAAAATTCCAGCTGTGATTAGGATAGGTCTGTCCTTTTCGACAAACCATTTCTCGGCAACAGGTTCGCGCATCCTTTCCAGCGAGATGTTGTCAACAATAATATTATAAACACAAACGTGTGTCGACGATTTGAATACATGTTTGTATTGATCTACCATGTCTTTTGATACACAGGTCAATGCGTTCGCCCTTGGCATAACTGCACGCATGAGGATCTTCAAAAACCACCGCTTAGTAAAGGGAACGTTAGAATATGTACCATATTTACCAAGTGCATTTATTCTTGATGCGCCACTTATTTTAGCTTTCGACCGTGAGACAAGAGCCGCTATCAAAACGACAGCATTGAGATGGTCCTCAGCAGAAAATACGACATCAGGCTTGTTTTCCCTGAGATATCGAATTAGCGGCAACAGCATACCAATAACACGCTGTTTATTAAGAATGCGGACATTTACGCTATCAATTTTGGGTGCATCGTATCCGTGATGAACAAACCCAATAATAAATTCTACATCATGCCCTGCAGCAGACAGTGCTCTCACGAATTGCACTTGCGCGAGAGGTACCCCAGATATTGCGTATCTTGGCGTTATAACAGTTATCTTCATATTCCTATCTCACTTTTCAGACGACTGCATTCACCTGAACACAAAATCTCGGCGAGTCGATCCCGAGCCGCCGGATAAGAATGCCACTTTTCGTAGAGTGCACGCAGTTCAGGATCGAACGGCTTCACATCCTCAGTTCTGATCCATTCAATCGCCGCGACAAACTCATCTGCTGTGGCGCAGACATAGCCCACATGATAAGAAATTTCCTCGTATCCGGCAAACGCCTCGGGGGTGCCAACAATCTTCTTGCCGTACATCAGCGCCTCGGCAACCTTGGTCTTCATCCCTGAGCCGTCGAAGATCGGCGCAATGACGAACTGCGCCCGACGATACCACTCGGCCAGGCTGTCCACTGCGCCGACCACCTCGACCTTCCCCGGTATCTCCAGTTCGTCCCGCAGTTGCTCAAAGCCTCTGCCGACAATGCAGACCTTCATGTCGATGCGCGGAGCAACCTCCCGCACAAACCAGGCAATACCGACGCGATTGGCATAAAAGGTTCCACCAACGAACAGGGCGAATTTCTCATCTGAAGGCGAGATTTGATCAGCATGACCCGGCGGCAGTTTATCCTCAAGCGCCATCGGTGAAATATGCGTTGCCCCGCGCCCATATATCTTATTAAGCAAGATGCTGTCGCGCTCGTTGAGGCAGATGATCTTGTCGCTGTAACGGACAGCCTTGCGCTCCGCCAAGTAATTAACAATTAGCACTGCGAGCGCACGAAGAGATTTTTGCACACGTAGAGACCCCACAAAAAAACGAGCCTCAACATTGTGAAAAAAAGTGGTGACCTCAACCTGCGGTATTGTTTGCTTGAGAACCTTCACAAACGCGCCCAAATTGGAACCATCTACAAATATTTTACTTACAGTTTTAGCCTTGATCGTGTTCAGTGCATCATTAATCGTTGTGGAATTTAGTCCATCAATGTTCCCTTTGAATGCATCCAAAATCGGTATTACCTCTTTAAGTCGCCCGGTAGATAATTCATAGACCACCAAACGGTTGCCGTAAATTTCATTGAGCAAGTCGTAATTCAATTTACACAACAGTTCACGACCACCGCTTGGCGACAACTCGAGCCGTTTTGTAAGCAACATCATTTTTGATGAAGCTTCCAGGTTACTAGCCAACATCATTTCGTAGGAGCCCGTTTTATCAAAACACAATCAAACTCAATTACCGCTAATGATTTATCCCTATTAACAACGAACATGCCACTGATAAAATAATCATGAGCATGCATTTCGTTCAATATTTCATATGCATTGACCCATATTATTATAAATATGAATTAGCGACAATTCTGTCTGGAGCGCATCAATCTTATAGAGAGACTCACAGTGCTCCACGAAATACATTAAGATCATAACCTTGAGTATCCATCTTGAGATAGTAGTTTTCACAATTTGTTTTTGTGACATATCATGAAATATATCATCAAGCTTTACAACAGGAACCTCCTCATGTGTCACGCTTGACAATAGGTTCCATATGTTTTTTGAATAATCATTTGCTTCAAGAAATGAAGAAAAATCTGTACTTCCATACACATTTAATATTTTTTTCTCCGTCTTATCCCCTAACGCAAAATTAAAACATAACCATTTGTCGTCGCGTATTGACTTTTCTACCAACTTGTCGAACACTGATTTGGCTGGTTCAAATGAAACTATCCATCCATCGTAACCTAATCCTCTCAAGAATGAACCATATTGACCCGTATTAGCACCAACATCTATTACACAATCAATTTTCCTATCAAGAAATAACTGCCTGAGATGTAGCTCGAAAGAACCGTGTTGATTTCTAGTTCGGACGATATCAAATCCCGTTGCATTCAGCATTTTTCTAAAGAATTTTTTCATGGGACACACTCCTTACCACATTCGCACAATATCGCGCAGAAAACTGCGAATCCCGTTGAAATACCTGTAGTCGCCACGCAACAGCATAGACAGGGCAAAGCATCGCCGACGAGTGGTCCGGCCTGAGCGAGTCGCTGCCGACAGTCCAGTGCCTGACGTTCATCCTTGAGTCGTTGTCTTTCAGCAACCACAGCGGCCACATCCTCAGATGCTAGTCAATATTCCGGTAAGATGAGCCAGTCTGTCCTGCATCGCCTGGTTAAAAACAATCCTGTCACAATAGTCGCCGGCGGGAGCTGTGCGTAACTGGCTAAAAAAAACATCCAGCCAACCAATCGTCCGCCGCGAGTTTACAACCCACTCGGAGGTATTTCCAGAATGCCGACGAATAGATTGCAAGCACTCTCCAAAACAATGCGACGGCCTTCAAACAGACGACATATGCCGTGTATCCAGACATCATGACCAACAATTTTAGGCGGAACAGGTAAAACAAATTCTAGTATTTCTCGACGAAGTGCAGTCAACGCACCAGTAACTAACGATCCTCTTACGCCGTAGCCGAAATGAATTTGTTGAAGTTTTGTGACACCAGAACCGAGAAGTTGTTCGTCTACGATCCGCCCGTCATGCACCACAATCCAGCATTCAGGGTATGTCTCAAACACAGAGACCACACGTTCAATCTTGTTGTCAAACCAGACATCATCCTGGTCAGAGAGGAAGATCGCATCTCCAGAACAGAGAGACATCGCTTTAGCGAAATTCTGCGTGTAGCCGATGTTCGTCATATTTCTGACGACGAGAACTTCAAAGGGTGAGGTTTCGGCAAAATTCTCCAGAATGGCAAGCGTATTGTCGCTTGACCCATCGTCACACACAACCAACTCATCAGGTTGTGTTGACTGGGCAACAAAGCTATCGAGCTGCTCCCGGAGATAACTGGCACCATTATAAGTTGCCAAGGCAATAGAGATTTTCACTTTCTTGCCCACACCGTCATGCGACCCGTTTGACCAAAAACACTCAAGAACCAAGCAAAAGGGAATAGGGCATAAAAAATTTCAGGGTGCATAGTTAGGTTTCGCAGCCATCGGCCCACTCTAGGCCAACCTTTATCCTCAGCGACATAAGCTATACTTAAGAATAGATTGTTCAATAGCCGCTGATGATAAACCTTTTCAACAATCCACCCCCCTGACTCCAACATTTTAGCTAACGTTTCTGGGGTGAAGTGATATAGGTGTGCGGGAAGATGAAGATCGTACCATTTATCATTAAAAATTCGCAACAACAGGGGGCTCGCATTAGGAACAGACAATACCAACCAGGCACCTGGGCATGCGCAATTATATAATTTTTTAAGACACCCGATCGGATCATGCAAGTGCTCCAAGACCATCCATCCGACAATCAAATCAACCGGATGTTCAGGTACCGGAGCCATTTCCAAGCTGCCAACATGTACCTTATAACCTAACTGTTTCGCAACTAAAGCCGCTTTTTCTGAAAATTCAACACCTTCAACCTGCCAACCCTGGCACGCCATTTGATGCAAAAATGCACCTGAAGCACAACCAATTTCTAAGGCTCTAGAAGGTTCGATAGCTGGCATTTTTTGTGATTTTGTATCGAATATCCATTTCACAAAAACTCTGGACCATTGTTTAATACTAGACGTCGAATTGAGATCCAGAACCTTGGACCCTTGATAGGGACCATAATTATCAGGGTAATAGAAGCCTATGGAATCTGCAGTTGGTCGTGGGTTGGTGCGAATCAATCCACAACTGCAACACTTAACAACAGCATAATTGCCAGATAGTTTATGTAACCTGTCGTGCCCAACAAGAATTGTTTTGTCGTTTATCGGACACCCGAATGGACAACCGATATCTTCCAGATCAACATCCTTAATCATTTTTTTGCTTCACATGACCAGCCAAAAGGGTCATTCCTTTTCTTGTCAAATTTATCAAGAAGCAAGAACATTAACTGCAGGAACCGCACAAGACAAAATGCAACAACTTTAAAGGGGAGAATTACCAACCCGGATAAATTGAGTTTTCCCGTATGCAAGCCAGACGACGGGAAAACAGACAACCCCCTTGGCAACTCATAGGCCCAACGTACCCACATGCCCCCGAGTGGGGCTACCTTAATATCACGAAAACCTGCATGTCTGCAGATTGACTCAAGTCCATAAGAGGTATATCTAAAGAAATCATAAGGGGCTTGGTGCTCAGACTGTGACATTGGCACAGTCATATATAATTTTCCATTAGGCTTAAGAACACGAAACATTTCTTTAACACTTTCTCTCGGCCACTCCAAATGTTCTAAAACTTGAGTACATAAAACAGCCTCGAATTTTTCATCATCGAGAGGCATTTTGTGTAAAAAACCAACATAATCAAGATTTTTATAATTCCAGGCACTTTCGCCTACAGCTAAATCGATCGATTTATAATCACAATGTGAGAAGAATTTTTTATAGACGCATTCACCGGCACCTGCATCCAAGATCGAACTACCTGCAGGAAGAACGCTTGCAACATACTTTACATACTCATTTACGTACCACCTACCTATATCCTGAAGCTTATTTCTGTCAGCAAAATTTTCATTTATCATTATCGACTCCCAGCCATTTCATCTATATTTGGCATGCTTTTTATTTAGACAATAAATTTGAAAGAAAAAGTTTACCATAACGAACAGACTTGTAACAAGAGCAAGACCATAAACTCCATATATATAAAATAGCAATATTTTCAAAGGCACATAAAGAGTGTAAGTAATAACACCAATACGTGCAGGAGTTCTTGTATCACCCGTTGAATAAAATGAAGAAGAAGATATTTGTCCTACCGCACCCCCGACGAACATGCCACCCAACCATATCATAATCATCCATAAATTTTCTACATTATCTGCGCTTACATTCCCATATCCGATTACAAAGATAAGTAAATACTGCCCAAAAATGCAAATAAGCAAATAACAGCTTATACTGATTACTCCTATTTGTAATATCTTCATTCGATATGTTGATTCGAATTTACTTATATCATCAGCCTTATGTAGCTTGCTCAATATAGGGACTAGAGGAGCAGCGATAGCCTTGTTTATTACTTGATTAAATGCTCCATAAATTTGCATTGCCAAATAATACAAAGAGATACTACCACTACTTGTCATTGACAGAAGAAATCTATCCATTAGCGGATCTGTTTTATAATAGACAGACCCAACTAATAGAGGTTTAATTCTTTGCCATGCCGCACTAATAGCAGGGTTTTTTAAGTCGGGCCGAACCGGCTTGCCCATACCTGGGGCAAGCAATAATGTTTGCAATCCCATGCGAAAGACATTAATCCAGGCAGCTGCAACAACACCGAAATAGGGGAGAGCCCAAACTAGTATCAGCAAGGCAACAATACTCCCTATCAGTGGAGTGAATTCAGCCCTTAGAAATTTCTGCCGTGCATGGTAAGTGGCCCACTGTACACAATTAACGGCAGAGAACACCATGCCAACCAGTTGAATTCGAGTCAACTTAACTGTTAAAGACAATCCTAAATCGCTGAAGCCTGGCAAAGATAGAGCTACCCACCATTGAGCCGTTAAATACAAAATTATTCCCAACAAACCAAATAGGCCAGCCACAAGGTAGAGGAATCCCCATGATTTACGGAGGAGCGCATTATTATCCTCTCCCGCCAATAGTGGAACCAGAACGTGCATAAGCGAACCGCTTATGACAACCAATACCAACTGGGGCAATGTCATCCCTGCGAAAAGGGCGTCCGTTTCTATGCCTGGGCCTAGTTGCGTGAAGACATACCACTGAAATACAAAGGCAATGCCGATATTCAACGCAGAAAGAACGCCAAGTTGAATCGTTTGCTTCATGACAACAACAACTCTTTCACTAAACAGAGGTGGTCCCCATCGTTAGGACAGGCTGACGGGGTTAAGATGGGCCGACAAATGGATAGCCGGCCAGCTTCGCCAGGCCGGGCTTTTATCCAATATGCCTCATTCGGGGCTTTGTCGTCTAGGCTGGAGTGAGGACGCCGCGTGGTGTAGAGATCAACCCAACACGTGAGCCCTTGCCGCCCTCGTTGCCGGCTTCAAAGGCATGCAGGTATATGCCAGGGAACGCCAGAGTCGTTCTGATCATGATGTTTTCCCTCCAGAGCCCTTTGCCGTCCGTGGAGATAAGGACGCCGTCCTCCTTGAGTACGTAGGGCGTAATAGATAGCTTTTTTGTTGTAAGCAAAAACAAAAATCCCCGTCTTGCGATGGGGATTTTTATCAAAACCATTGTAATTTAAATAATTACGGTGCAAATGCCTCGACCTCGACAATTCGGCTATACCCTGCCAGGGAACCGCTCACCAACACTCGGATACTGCTGGTGGATACCGCCGGGAAGGTGATGTTGCGCATGACCTGATTGTTGTTGGTGATATTGCCGTTTGTCACGGTCACCCAGGTCGCCCCGCTCAAGTACTGAACTTCAAAGTTCGTGATGCCGTACTTGGTAAAGGTCATTCCTGCAGTAGGTTCGACAAGGGCCGCCGTATTGTCCTGCAGGGTGACGACATTGATCTCGTCAATCACGCTCGCTGTTGCGAAATTGATCCGCACCCAATCAGGATAAACATTAGCGGTGCCATCAGCCCAACCGCCACCGCTTCCCCAAACTGAACCGGTTCGATCACCATTATTGATGGCACCCGCCGGGAAACCGGCGCCAACACTCGAAGATGCACTCGCAATGCCACCATTCGTGGCCAAAGCCACGTTCGTTTTGACAACACTCGATTGAACATCGATCACGACCGGGGAAGATGTTGATGAAATTCCTAAACTATCATAAACGACTGCAGTCAATGTATGCACCCCAAAGGAGGGCGTATTCCACGGCAGTTCATACGGAGCAGCATTATCAGACCCAAGGAGTGCCGCACCATCGTAAAACTCAACGCGATCCACGGTCAGAGCACCACTGGCCGCGGCATTCGCCACGAGGTTGATCGAGACAGGATCCACAAAAACCTGCCCATTCGTTGGACTTGTGAGAGCAACCGTCGGAGCCGTTCCGGCAGTGAACGCCTCAACCTCAACGACCCGGCTGTAGCCGCCCAGGGAACCGCTCACCAACACTCGGATACTGCTGGTCAACACTGCCGGGAAGGTGATGTTGCGCATGACCTGGTTATTGTTGGTGATGCTGCCGTTTGTCAGCGTTACCCAGGTCGCCCCGCTCAAGTACTGAACTTCAAAGTTCGTAATGCCGTACTTGGTAAAGGTCATTCCTGCAGTAGGTTCGACAAGGGCCGCCGTATTGTCCTGCAGGGTGACGACATTGATCTCGTCAATCACGCTCGCTGTTGCGAAATTGATCCGCACCCAATCAGGATAAACATTAGCGGTGCCATCAGCCCAACCGCCACCGCTTCCCCAAACTGAACCGGTTCGATCACCATTATTGATGGCACCCGCCGGGAAACCGGCGCCAACACTCGAAGATGCACTCGCAATGCCACCATTCGTGGCCAAAGCCACGTTCGTTTTGACAACACTCGATTGAACATCGATCACGACCGGGGAAGATGTTGATGAAATTCCTAAACTATCATAAACGACTGCAGTCAATGTATGCACCCCAAAGGAGGGCGTATTCCACGGCAGTTCATACGGAGCAGCATTATCAGACCCAAGGAGTGCCGCACCATCGTAAAACTCAACGCGATCCACGGTCAGAGCACCACTGGCCGCGGCATTCGCCACGAGGTTGATCGAGACAGGATCCACAAAAACCTGCCCATTCGTTGGACTTGTGAGAGCAACCGTCGGAGCCGTTCCGGCAGTGAACGCCTCAACCTCAACGACCCGGCTGTAGCCGCCCAGGGAACCGCTCACCAACACTCGGATACTGCTGGTCAACACTGCCGGGAAGGTGATGTTGCGCATGACCTGGTTATTGTTGGTGATGCTGCCGTTTGTCAGCGTTACCCAGGTCGCCCCGCTCAAGTACTGAACTTCAAAGTTCGTAATGCCGTACTTGGTAAAGGTCATTCCTGCAGTAGGTTCGACAAGGGCCGCCGTATTGTCCTGCAGGGTGACGACATTGATCTCGTCAATCACGCTCGCTGTTGCGAAATTGATCCGCACCCAATCAGGATAAACATTAGCGGTGCCATCAGCCCAACCGCCACCGCTTCCCCAAACTGAACCGGTTCGATCACCATTATTGATGGCACCCGCCGGGAAACCGGCGCCAACACTCGAAGATGCACTGGCAACACCACCATTCGCTGCCAAGGCTACGTTCATAGTTACTTTTACACCATTAGCGCCACTCACCCAGCCACTTTCCGTCATCGGCGACTTACTCGCTTTGACCCGATAGTAGTACATGTATCCAGTCGCCTTACCGGTAATCGTCGCCGAAGTCGGCGTCGTCCTATCGAGTACTTCGGACACGGTACCCAAATCAAACGTCGCCGTCGTGGATTCCTCCAGGACATACATCGCCCCCACCGTCGTCGAAGCCTCCCAGGACACCACATAATTCCCGGTCGTGCTGATCGCCGGCACGGTAATCGACGCCGGAGCGGCCACCGTGTCGTTGATCGTCACCGGCAGCAACGCCGAGGTGGAGGTTTCGCCGTTGCTGTAATAGACGATGACCTTGAGGTCATGCACCCCGCCGGTGGCCGATGCCCAGTTGGTGCTGTACGGATCGACCGAGGCAAAGTTGATCAGCACCGGGCCGTCGTAGAAGGCGACCAGCACGATGCTCACCCCGGAGATGGCGGTTGGCGTAGCGGTCAGGGTGACCGTGCTCCCCAGGTCGTAACTGGGCGCCGCCGGAGCCGTCACCAGAGTGACGGGAATCGCCCCGGTGACATTGATGCCGACCATCGGCGACATGGAGACCGCACCATTGGCGTAGGTGGTTACGGCCAGCAGGCTGTGTGTGCCGACGGCGGCCGAGTTCCACACAACTTCATAAGGTGCGGCAGTATCGCTGCCGATCAGGGTGCTGCCGACATAGATGTCCAGTTGCGCCACGAAGTAACCGCTCGGCGTGGTGGCCGTGGCAGTGATGTTGATCGGGGTCCCCTGCGGGAACGAGGTCGCGTTGCCCGGGGTGGTGATGACGGTGAGCAGGATCGCGCAACCTTTGGTACCATAGGCGGCATTGCTGGCCGAATAGCCCGGGGCGATGGCCGTCACCCGATAGTACCAGGTGCCGCC
Source organism: uncultured delta proteobacterium (assembly GCA_963749425.1). Taxonomy (GTDB): domain Bacteria; phylum Desulfobacterota; class Desulfuromonadia; order Desulfuromonadales; family BM103; genus VAUL01. The sequence continues at coordinate 198,338 of CAVVMK010000007.1, read as the reverse complement.
GGTCTTGCCGGTGATCGCCTGCGAAGTGCCGGTGAGGCCGGTCATCGGCGGCGAGATGGTGCCGTCGGCGAAATTGGCCGTGGTCGAATTCCTCGAGGGTGTAGGTCGCCCCCGGGGTGGTCGAGGCCGCCCAGGAGACGGTGAAGCTGCCGTTGGTGCTGGTCGCCGGCACGGTGACCGTGGCCGGAGAGGCCGCCGGCAGGGCCACCACGCAGGGGGTCGCACCAGTAGTCCAGCTGCTGTCGGTCATCGGCGGGTTGACCGCCTTGACCCGGTAATAGTAGCTGCCGTTGGCTTTACCGGAGAAGGTCTTGCCCAGGGCGGCCACCGGGTATTCGGCGGGGGTGCCGGTGAAGCCGGGGTCGGTCGACTCCTGCAGGACATAGGTCGCACCAAGGGTCGGCGAAGCACTCCAGGAGACGGTGTAAGTGCCGGTGGTGCTGGTCGCCGGCACGGTGATGGCGGCCGGGGCAGCTGACGGGATGTCCACCACCCAACTGTCGGCCGCATAGGTCCAGGCGCTGGCACCCATGCCGGTATCGGTGGCGCTGACCCGGTAGTCGTAGGTGCCGTTATTGTAGACCGTAACCACGGTGTTGGTGGCCGGGCCGCTGTAGACCAGGGTGCCGGCGCTGGCGAAGCCGTCCGTCGACTGTTCCAGCTGGTAGCTGACACTGGTCCCCGGGACGGGGCTCCAGGAGATAGTATCGGTGCCGAACCCGGGGCCGGTGACGGGCACCGTCAGGGTGGCAGGAGGGTCGGTGATCTGGATGACGGTGACCGTGACCGGGTCCGAGGTGATGTCGACAGTGCCGTCGAAGGCCACGGCGGTCAGGGTATGGGAGCCGGCCGCGGGATTCCAGTCAAAAGTGAACGGTGCAGCTCCGTCCGTTCCCAGCGCGGCAGCGCCGTCATAGAAGGTGACCGACACGGTGCCGACCGCGGCTTCGGCAACGAGAGTGACCGTGGCCGGGGCAATGATGGTGTCGCCGTCAAGCGGATTGGTCATGGCCACCTGAGGGGTGGTCGCCGGAGCGATGTTCGAAGTCGCCGCCGAGGTGCCGGCCGCATTGTAGGCGGTCATCTGGTAAAGGTAGATAGTTCCCAGCTGAACGTCGGTATCGACATACGACGTCGCGTTCGCCAGAGTGTTGGCCAGCGGTGCGTACGGCGCGCCGCCTTCGGATCGATGAATAGTGAAGCCGATCTCATTGGCTGGGTTGCCGAAGGTGGCCGGGTTGTCCGGCGAGGTCGGGTCGGTCCAGGCCAGATTGATGCCGGTACCGGCCGCGGTGGCGGCCAGCGCGCTCGGGGCGGCCGGCAGCTGCTCCTGGAACTGGAAGGAAATCGGCCGCATCATGTCGTTCTCCTCGTGGCTGAGGATGTGGCAGTGCCACACGTACTCCCAGTCGAGGGTGACGATCTCGTTGCCGGTCCACGGCTCGCCGGTCAGGGGCACCAGAGTGCGGTTCGCGCCGGTGGCCGGGTCGATCGGCGTCAGCTCGGTCATGGAGCCGAGGGCTGGTGGCCGGGTTGTAGGGGCGGACGCTCTCCGGGATGCCGAAGGGCAGCCGCGGGGTGACCGGCTTGAGCGCTGACGATGGTGTCCTCCAGCGGGCTGATGCGGACCGTGTCCTTCCAGCCCAGTCTCGGTCGGGTCGGGGAGGCGGATGAAGCCGTCCCAGCCGACGCGGTTGAGCACCTGCACGTCGAACAGGTGGAAGTGGATCGGGTGGGTGTCGACGCCGTTGTGGGTGATCTTCCAGACCTGGATGCCGTTCTCCTCGAGGATCTCGGTGGACGGGTCGCTGTAGGTCTGGACCACGAAGTCGACGGCCCCGGCAACCTGATTGCAGGAGCTGCAGCCCCAGGCCGGCGCGCATGCGGCCGTACATGTCGAAGGTCTCGCCCTGCTCGTCCTGGATCGCCTTGGGCATGCATCGGCTGGTCGGTGACGACTGGCGTCAAGCTCCGGGTTGAAGAAGCTGATCTCGGTGTCGTTGATCCGCGAGATCCCCCAGTTGGGGAAGGTCGACGGGAAGCTGGTCCCGTAGAGCTTGTTGTAGGCGCTGTAGTCCTGCTGGTAGGCGCCGCCGTCGATAGGTGTCGTCGAAGGGGAAGGCCTCGAAGAGCGCCGGGTCGGAGGCCGGGTTCAGGTTCCCCTGGGCGGCGATGATCGTGATCCTGGCTCTGGCGGAACACGCCGTCGGCCGGGTTGCCGCCGGTCAACGCGGATCGAAGGCGTTCTTGAGGGCTGCCAGGTCGAAGGCCTGGCCGGCGCCGTTCGTCGACCGGATCTGCATGACCGTGCGGGTGTTGGGCCGTTGCCGGGGAGGGTCGGGCCGGCAGCCGCCCATGTCGCGGTTGTCGGGAGCCGCCGGTGTAGTAGTCGTAGTGCGGGTCGAGGGCCGGCCACGGGGCCGGGGCGTCGTTGTAGAGGATCAGCGTCTGCCCGGCGTATTGCGAGAAGTCGACGATGACGTCGGCGCGCTCGGCGGGGCCGAGGATCAGCGAGCCGGCATTGACGTTGCCGGCGTTGAAGGTGGTGACGTCGGTGTTCCAGTTGACCGGGTGCGGCGGGATCACCACCGGCTGCGGCAGGAAGCCGCCTTCGGTGCCGATCATGATCCAGTCGGGGCCGCGGGTGGCGAAGTCGGGGACGCCGCCGGGGCGGCCGTCGGTCGGCCAGGTGGCCGGGAAGCCGGGATGCATCACGGCTGGCAGCATCTTGACCTCGGTGCAGGTCGGATCCGCGGCGGTGTCGCTGCACAGCGACGCGGACGCCGAGTTCTCGGCCCAGTGTGCCGGAGGTCTTGCGCGCCGCGGTGAACATGCTCAGGTTGAAGAAGCGGTCGTGGGCGGCGTTGAGGATCCGCAGCCGGTAGGGCTTGGGATCGACCGTCATGGTCGGGTAGGCGGTGCCGTTGACCATCGGGGTGTCGAGGAACGCCTCGGCGCCCCAGGACGGGTTGGGGGTGCTGGGGATCGCCGGCGGCTGGCAGAAGCCGCCGAAGCATCCCAGCGGTGTCGGTGTCGGCGGTCAGCGGGTCGCAGTCGGCGTTGTAGTAGGGGTTGGGGACCGGCTGGAACTCGTTCTGGGTCGCCGGCCAGAAGTAGGGGCCGTAGGCCCAGCGCCCCATCGGCGCGATGCCGGTAGGTGTCGAAGGGGTTCTGCGCCGGCATGTAGACGTGCGGCCACCACAGGTCGCCGGTCACCGGGGTCATCCAGGTTCGGTGCGGGTCGAGCGGGCGACGCCGTTCCACGGCTGCGTCCCCCAGGCCCAGGTCGGGTCGGTGGCCTCGATGGTGGCGGCATCGACGAAGGTCTTGTCCTGGATGACCAGGGGGATCTCGTCGACCGGCGGGGATGCATGCTGCCGGCGACCAGGGCCTGCTCGGTGTCGTCGCGGATCAGGTAGCCGGCGGCCTCGCCGACGTAGACGTTGACGCGGGTGATCCCCCAGGCGTGGTCGTGGTAGAACATCAGGCGGGCGCTCTGCTGGTTGGTCCAGTAGTAGGTCTGGCGCGCCGGGACCCGGATCGGCGCATGTCGGGGACGTTCTCGACGCTGACGCCCCTTGGGATAGGTGGTACTCTTCGCCCGCCGGGGTGATCCACTGGTGCGGGGTGCCGTCCGAGATCCACGGGGTGCGCCCGCCGTGCAGGTGCAGCTCGGCGCGGTTCTCGGTGAAGATCGCCGGGACCGCTCCCGGCGATCGGCTGCTTGGTGATCGGCGTCGTAGGCGACATCGAAGTCGCCGGCGCCCATGATGGTGATGTCGACCGGGACGAACAGGTCGCCGGCGGGTCCGATCGGCAGCTTGTTGATGAACTTGACGCGCACCGGGCGATCCTTGTCGGCGACGATCACCGGCCCGAGGTAGTGGGCCTTGTCGTAGCCGAGAAGGCCGAGGTCGTCGGCCAGCGTGCAGACGGTTCGGTCGACGCCGGGATTGAGGCTCGGGTCGATGCAGGCAGTGCAGCGCCGGTCAGACCGGAGGTGTCGGTGGCCACGCCGACCTGGCGGTAGCCGCGCAGGGTGGTCGGGTTGAGCGAGCAGGTCGGAGTGCATCGGCTCGTCGAACTCGACCAGTTCGAGTTCGTAGTAGTCGGAGCCCGGATAGGTGACGATGTCGGGGATGGCGACCGGGATGTTCTTGTCCATGGTGCCGACGCTGTCGCAGTTGGACCAGCCGGCCGCGGCGTCGGGACGCACACGCCCGGCAGCGGGTCGACGAACTTGGTGAGCGGCGGCGAGTAGGCCCAGTTGGGCGTGGTCAGGTAGTCGGGGATGCTCCCCGGGCCGATGATGAAGTCCGGATTGGGGACCGCAGTGTAGTCGGTCTGGTAGCTGGGGGGCAGGTACATCCCTGCCCGCCGGGTCCGGTTCGACCGCGATCACTGCGGGGTTGCTCGGGCTCAGGAAGGCTCCGGCGCTCCCGCGTCGCCCGATCAGGACGGCGACGGCCAGTAGCGTCACCAGGACGAAACGCAGCGTGTGCTTGAACATGGACAGTCTCCTCAATGCAGTGGCGATCATTATCAGTTGGCGTTCTGCTCGCGGACCTTGAGCGCTTCGTCGCGGCGCCGTTTCATCTCTTCACGTTTTTCCTGGTAGGCCTTCTGCCGCAGGAAGGCGTCGGACTGGTGGGCCGGGTCCTGGGCGATTGCGGCCGCGGCCGCGTCGGCGTCCTGGGGCGCGGCGTCGCCTTCGACCGGCGGCGTGGCGGTCGCCTCGACGGCGGCGGCGGCGGGGAGGCGCTCTCGGCACCCAGAACCTGGGCCGACAGGGCCAGCAGGCAGGAGAACAGGATAGCGGCAGTCAGGGTCGTCAGTGGTTTCATGGTCGGGTAACCTCCGTTAAAGAGTCCGTAACAGATCGACTCAGTGGTTTGTTTTGTGATTACTGTTTCCGGTGGGCCGGATAATTTAGATACAAGTTGCCGACAACTGTTATTACAAACAGTGTGCCAAAGCAGGGCGGGGGGAGGACTGTGCGGATATCACGTGGCTTTTGCGCATTTGCACAGTCTGGAGAGAGCGAAAGGGGTGCGAAAAAAGCGACATGCGCTTCATTGCGGCCGGGAGCGGTGGCGGGCGTTGGGCTGGATGACGTATTCGTCGACGGTGCAGATGCAGTTCCCCGCGAGGAAGGGATTGTCCAGGGGGACGGTGAGTTCGCGCCCGGAGGCGACCCTCTTGACTTCCCGGGGATCCGCCATCAGGTAGTCGGCGTAGTCGAAGGAAAGGGCGTTGCAGCGGGTGCCGCAGAGGGCGTGGCCGGTGTCGACATCGCCGCCGCTGCCGACCGGGTCGTAGCGGTAGTCGAGGACGATGTAGGCGGCCGCGCCCCCCTCCCCTTCGGCAGCGAGAACGGGCAGGGCAAGGAACTGCAGCAGCATGACGAGCAGCAGAAATTTTGTTCCGGTCATTTTCGACCTGCCTTTCGAGAGCTTTGCCGAACCGTTGAATAACGCCGGTAGCGCGGTTAATTCGTTGAATTGCGCTACGCGCGTTAAATCGTTTGCATGCACGTTCCGAAGGGTCGATTCAACGCGGCAACAGAAGCATAGCGACCAACGATGCAACAGCTTCACTGAATTACCCACTCGCTCTTCTTCTCCAGAAGCGGCTTCTCCCCCTTACCGAGCTGGACGATGTAGCACCCCTTGACGGCGTAGCGCTGGCCGGGGCCGAAGCTGACCCGTTCGTAGAGAGGGAGGTACATGTCCTCCATCATGCCGATGGTATCGAGGAGGAAGTCGCGGTAGATACTCGCCGCGCATCATCATCAGCGCCCTGCCCGAGGATCTCCTGGGTGACGTAGGACTGGCGCAGCACGACCGGGTCGTAGTCGGCGGCGTTCTTGACGCCGGCCAGCACCTTGCGCGGCAGCGACGTTGTAGCGGGCGTCGTCCTGCGGCAGGCGGTAGGGCCAGGTCAGGTAGAGTGCGGCACGCAGCGGCTCGGGGACGCTCCACAGGGCGTCGCCGAGCGAGAGGTCCCGAGGCGAGGACCAGGCCGGGACGGTCGGTCGCCGGTCAAGCAGCTCGGGGAGCAGCCGGGAGCAGGGCCGCATCGTCCCAGACGATCAGCACGGCCGGCTTGTGCTCGGCGACGACCTGCTGGAGCGTCTCCGCCGTCAGCGCCGCGCCGGCCGGCAGGACCACCTCGATGATCGGCGCGTGGCCGGTCTCGGCCCAGATGGTGCGGAAGCCGTCGGCCAGGGCGCGGCCGCGCTTGTTGTCGCGGGTCAGCTGGACGATGGCGCGCCCCTTGAGCAGGTCGATCATGCCGTGCAGGTAGCGGGCGGCCGCCTCCCCTTCCTGGCGGATGCCGCGGGAGAGGTAGAGGGTGTACCAGTCGGTCGTGGACAGGACCGGTTCGTCGACGATCGGAAAGAGGTCGGGGAGGCGGTGATCCTCGCAGAAGCGGTGCACCGGCTCCCAGGTGCCGGGGGTAATGCCGCCGAGCAGGGCGTAGACCGGCTCCCTGGCGTAGTACTCCTCGAGCTGGGCGCGCCAGGTTTCGGGCGGACCTTTCAGAATCCAGCGCGACAGGGTGAAGGTGTAGGCGTGCAGGTCGCCGAGCATGTTGTAGCCCATGCGCGCCACCCGGTCGTTGGCGCTGAGGCGGCCTTGGCGAGGCTGTTCTTGCGGTCGACGCTGAACTGCAGGGGGAGAACCATCGATTCGACGGCCTTCGGATCGCGTCCCCTCGACGATGACCGTGGCGAACCTGAGTTCCCGGTCGCCGACCCCGGGGGGCGGCTGGTCGGAGAGGGTCTTGAGGTAGGCGATCATGATCGCCATCTCGCGATCGTCGAGTTCGTAGCGCGGCATGGCCTTGAGCACCGAGCGGCCGATGGGGTCGACGCCGGCGGCGATGAGGGTGGCCAGGGTGTCGTCGGTGTAGGCCGGGCGCTCCGGCAGGTACTTGGCGTAGTTGGAGATAGAGGGGATGAATTCCGACCCCTTGATGAACGGCTTGCGCTCCTGGTAGAGGATGCGGCCGTTGGTCGGCGGGGTGACCACCTCCCCTTCCACCGAGCCGAGGCCGCTGCGCAGGTGACAGCTGACGCAGGTGAAGGCGGTGCCGTCGACGGGGACGTCGTCGGCGACGAAGGCCTTCATCGGCTGGCCGTCGGGGAGAATCCCCTCGCGGTACATCTTCTCACCGAGACGCTGGATTTCTTCGGGGGAAGGGAGGATTGGAGCAGCGATGGCGTTCACTGACGCGATGAACAGCAGACCGATCATCATTAGATATTTTGTCATTGGAAGTCCCTGCAGAGTTAATCGGTTGAATCGTTGATTTGGCTCCTACGGCGCCATTAATTGTGCTACGCACTTTGAATCGTTTGAATCGATCATTTTGAGCAAGAACGGTAAACGATTCAACAATTCAACCGCCTCCCAGATTCTCCGCCTTCTTGTACTCCTCCATGAAGTCGATGCCGCTGAGCAGGCCGTAGAGGCGGATCCAGGTACCGTCCTTGGGCGAGCGGATGAAGGTCAGCGGCTTGTGGTCCATCTTGTCGCGGAAGTAGGCGTCGAAGGCCGATCATCACCCGGTTGATGTCGTTGCGGCTCCCGGTGAGGAAGTCCCACCCCGGCTTGGCCGAGTATTGCGTCAGATATTTCTTGAGCAGCGCCGGGGTGTCGTTCTCCGGGTCGATGGTGATCGACACCAGGTGGACCTTGTCGCTGTCGGCGCCGAGCTTGCGCTGCAAATTGGCGTAGCCGGCGGAGAGGATCGGGCAGATGGTGGTACAGGTGGCATAGATGAAGTCGACGGCGACCGGCTTGTCGGACTCGAGCAGCTGCTTGAAACGGACTTTTTGCCCGTCCTGGTTGGTCAGCACCACGTCGGGAATCACATAGTTCTCGATCGTGCGCTGGTAGCGGGCCGGTTCGGCGGCGAAAGCGCCGGTGGCAAGCAGCAGCACCAGGCTCAGGACAAAGACGGACAGGATACGGCTCGACATGAATGGAAAACCTCCCGGCAGCAATTGTCAAATCAGGGATTTTTTTACAAGGAACGTGCCATTGCTGCCCCTGACGCCGAAACACGCTGATTTGCATATACTATGTGCTTTCCTGCGTTGGTGGCAAGCATTCGTGAAGGGGTGCAAAAAATTGGACACCTGCTCCTCGGTCCAGGCAAGCGGCCCGACATGTTCGCGCGATCTTGCATGATGAGGGGGCTTTGATATACGATTTCTCACCAACGCGAGTATCTTGTCAAGGAGAGTGCCGATGCGTCTTGTCTTCACGTCCGTACTGCTGTGCACCCTGATCAGCTCCACCCTGGCCTTTGCCGCCACCCCGCCTCTCCCCGGCAAGGAGGACCGCTGCGCGGTCTGCGGCATGTTCGTGGCGCCGTTTCCGCAGTGGGTCGCGGTCATCGAGCTGAACGACGGCCGCCGCTTCTACTTCGACGGCCCCAAGGACATGTTCATCTGCCTGTTCGATCTGCCGAGCTACCTGCCGGGAGTCACCGCCACGCAGGTCACCGGCGTGTACGTCACCGAATACTACAGCACCAGGCTGCTCCCTGCCACCGACGTCCTGTTCGTCACCGGCAGCAATGTGCTCGGGCCGATGGGCCAGGAACTGGTGCCGGTCCTCGGCGAGGAGGCCGCGGCCACCTTCATGCGCGACCATGCCGGCCAGCAGCTGATGCGTTTCGACGGCCGGCAGTTGGTCGAGTTCGTCGCGGCACAGTGACCCGCTGCCGTCTCTACCTGGCGGCGCTGGCCCTGCTGCTGACCGGACTGCTCCTGCAGGCCGGCTGGGCCGGGTGGTCGACGCGGCGCCACGCCCGGGAAGAGCTTCCGGCCCTGCGCCGGCTGGTCAGTGTCCTTTCGCTGACCGATCTCGCCCTCTGGAGCGAGGCGCGCTATACCCGCCATCCGAGCATGAGCGACCTGTTCAGCCCTTTTCAGGACCATCCCGGCGCCCTCGAGCATTTTCCCGCCGGCTCCCTGCTCGCCCCGAGCGGGCCGCGTCCGGATACGACCCTTGAGATCCGTCGGCACGGCGCGGAGCAACCCTGATGCGGCAGCTCAAGATCCTCGAATACGCCCTCGCCTCGCTGCTGCGGCGCCCCGGCAGGAACGGCGCCATCCTGCTGGTCTATACCCTGATGATCACGGTGCTGGCGACGGTGCTGCTGCTGACCCATGCCCTGAAAACCGAGGCGCTCAACCTGCTCGCCAGCGGCCCCGAACTGGTGGTGCAGCGCACCCTGGCCGGGCGGCACGAGCTGATCCCGCTGACGGCGGCCGACCAGGCTGGAGACCATCCCCGGCGTCGGCAGCGTCACCCCAAGGGTCTGGGGCTACTATTACGACAGCCTGACCGGGGCTAACTATACCCTGCTCGGCATAGAACCTGCCGACCAGCCCCTGCAGCTGCTGGAGGGCCGGTTGCCGCAAGGGGACGACGAGTGCGCCATCGGCGCCGGCGTCGCCGCCGCCCGGCGGATCGACGTCGACGACGACCTGATCCTGATCGACGCCGCCAATCTCGGCACCGTCTTCACCGTGACCGGAGTGTTCCGCACGGCATCGCGCCGGCTCACCGAGGACCTGGTGGTGATGACCCCTTCGCAGCTGCGCGGTTTTTTCGGCATGCCCGCGGAGATGGCGACCGACCTGGCGGTCGCCGTGCACAATCCGGGCGAGGTCGAGACGGTGGCCGCCAAGGTCAAGCGCCTGCTGCCGGATTCCCGGCCGATCACCAGTCGCGAGATCCTGCGCACCTACCATGCGGTCTTCGACTGGCGCGGCGGCATGCTGCTGGCGCTCTTCTCCTCGGCGCTGCTGGCCTTCTGCATCCTGGCCTGGGACAAGGCCACCGGGCTGAGCGCCGGCGAGCGCCGGGAAATCGGCATCCTCAAGGCCGTGGGCTGGGATACCGCCGACGTGCTGCTCCTCAAGCTCTGGGAAGGGCTGGCGATCTCCCTGCTGGCTTTTCTCTGCGGCCTCGCCCTGGCCTTTGCGCTGGTGTTCTGGTGGGGCGCGCCGCTGCTCGGTGCGGTGCTGCGCGGCTGGTCGGTGCTCTTCCCGCCGCTCGATCCGACCCCCTACCTCGACTTCAACCAGGTCGCCACCCTGGCTTTCCTGACCATCGTGCCGTATGTCGCCAGCACCGTGGTCCCCGCCTGGCGGGCGGCGGCGACCGACCCCGACGAGGTCATGCGCCAATGACCGCCCTGATCCAGGTCGAGGCGGCCCGTAAAACCTTCCATCCGCGGCGTCCGGATGCCGTCGAGGCGGTCTGCGGCGTGAGCCTGGCGATCGCCGCCGGCGAAGCCGTGGTCCTGAGCGGCCCGAGCGGGTCCGGCAAGACCTCGCTGCTCAGCCTGATCGGCTGCATGGCGCGCCCGACCAGCGGGCGGGTGATCGTTGCCGGCGAGGAGGTCTCGCGCCTCCCCGAGCGGTTTCTCACCCTGGTCCGCCGCCGCACCTTCGGCTTCATCTTCCAGCACTACCACCTGATCCCCGAACTGTCCGTGCGCGACAACGTGATGGTGCCGCTCTATCCGGAATCCCTGTCCGCCGCCGAGATGGCGCACCGGGTCGCCACCGCCCTCGCGGAGGTGGAACTGGAACCGCTGGCCGGTCGTCGCGTCGCCTACCTCTCCGGCGGCGAGCAGCAGCGCGTCGCCATCGCCCGGGCCCTGGTCAACCGGCCGCAGGTGCTGATTGCCGACGAACCGACGGCCCACCTCGACAGTCGCCTGAGCGGTGAACTGATGAAACGCTTCGCCGACCTGAAACAGGCCGGGCTGACTCTGGTGATCGCCACCCACGACCCGCTGGTGTGCGACCATCCCCTGATCGACCGGATCATCCTGCTGCGCGACGGCCGGCTGGCCGGGACCCCGCCGGCGTGATCCTCCATCCGGGGATTCTCGCCCTGCTGCTGGGCGGGCTGATCAGCCTGGCGCTGCTGGCAGCCGGCGGCTGGTTGGGTCTGCGCATCGCCAGGCGCTGGCAGCCCGCCGCGGCCGACGAGGAGCAACTGCACCTGGAACGGCAATGCTACCTGGTGGCCACGCTGGTGCAGTGGGCGGTGGCATTCGAAGCCCTCTCCCTGTTGCTCCTGCTCTACACCCTTGACGCGCTGCACCCGCTCTTCGTCGGGGCCATGTGCGCGACCGGCACGCTTAACGCCAACCCGGTCGGCTGGCACCTGCTCTGGACCAAACTAGCTCTCTTGCTGCTGGGCAGCCTGTGGTGGGTCGGCAACCGGCTCGACCTGCAGGTGCCGGACGCACCGTTGACCCGGACCAAGTTCCTGGCCCTGCTGCTGCTTCTGCCGCTTGGTGCGGCCGACCTGGGATTGATGGCGGTCTATTTCAGCGGCTTGCACCCGGAGATCATCACTTCCTGCTGCGGGTCGCTGTTCAGCACGGCGGGCGGGGGGGTTGCGGCCGAACTCGCGGCGCTGCCGATGCGGCCGATGATCGTGGCGTTTTATGCAACGGCGCTGCTTTTTGCGGGACTGCTGCTGATCTGCCGCTGGTGCGGCAGCTGGTGGTGGCGGACGTTGCTGGCGCTGGCGGCCGGGCTGTTCGGCGGCGTGGCCCTGGCCTCGGTGGTGGCCTTCATCTCGGTCTATTTCTACCGACTGCCGAGCCATCACTGCCCCTTCGACCTGCTGCAGGGACATTACCACTTCATCGGCTACCCGCTCTATCTCTGCCTGTTCGGTGCCGTGTTATGCGGGCTGGTGCCGCAGCTGCTGGTCGTGCTGCGCTCCCGGCCCGCCCTGGCAGAACGTCTGCCCGGCGTCGAGCGGAACTGGCTCACCGCCGGCCTGCTCCTGCTGCTGGGGCTGCTGGCCTTGGTCAGCTGGCCGCTGCTGTTCGGCGAATTCACCATGAAGGCTTACCTGTAGCACGAGCGCAGCAGCCAGAACATCAGCTGGCGAAACCGCCTCCTCCTTGCGACCTCGCAACCCGCCTGTCCTGCTACGCGTCTTTATTCAAACGTTTGTTCAACGTCTGCCGGCCGATGCCGAGCAGCTTCGCGGCCATCCCCTGGTTCCCCTTGGCGAGGAGCATGGCCTGGCCGACCAGGTGCTCTTCGACCTCGGCCAGGGTGGGGAAGTGCCCGAACAGGGCCATCAGCGGGTCACCCCCCTGGTCTTCACGCTGTGCCGCCAGTTCAGCCGCGGCAGGGCGTACATCGCCGAGCACCGTCTTGAAGCTCTCCATCGACAGGACCCCGCCGCTGTGGCGGGCCACCGCATCGAAAACCAGCGCTTCCAGTTCACGCACGTTCCCCGGAAAGGGGTACAGGGACAACAACACGGCCAGTTCCGGCGGGGCGGTCGGTTTTTTGCGCTGCAGACCGGTGGCCGCGTTCCCGAGGAAATGGTCGAGCAGCAACGGAATGTCGTCAAGCCGTTCGCGGAGGGGCGGAATGTGAATCCGGTGGGCAAACAACCGGTAGTAGAGATCCTTGCGGAAGCGACCGGCGGCAATCAACTCCGCCAGATCGTGATTGGTGGCCAATACGATGCGGGCGTCGCTCTTGCGGACCACGTCGGCACCGACCGGGTAGTACTCCTGCTCCTGCAGCAGGCGCAGCAGCTTGATCTGCGAGGTCTCGACGAGATCGCCGATTTCGTCCAGGAACAGGGTCCCGTGGGCGGCACTGGCAATCAGCCCCTCGCGGGGCTGGTCGGCCCCGGTGAAGGCCCCCTTCCGGTGCCCGAACAGGCAATCGGAAAACATGGTGTCATCGAGGCCGGCAACATTGACCGCCACGAACTTGCCGGAGCAGCCGCTCAAGGTGTGGATCGCCCGGGCAATCAGCTCCTTGCCGACGCCGGTTTCACCGGTGATCATGATCGGCTGACGGGTGCCGGCGACCACTTCGACATATTGAAAGATCGCCCGCATCTTCTTGTTGCCGGTGACAAAGGCGGCGAACACATCGGGATGATTCAGGTGATCGTCGAGCAGGCGCCCTTTCAGCGAGATCACTTCGCGGGAGAGGTTGCGCATCTCCAGGGCCTTCATGACACTGGCCACCAGGCGCCCGCCGCCGACCGGCTTGGCCAGGTAGTCGAAGGCCCCAGTTTTCATGCAATGGACCACCGTGGCCACGTCATCATTGGCAGTGACCACGATGACCGGGATCTGCGGAAAGTCGGCGACCAGCCTGGGGAGCAGTTCGTGCCCGGACAGATGCGGCATGTTCAGATCGATCACGACGACGGCCGCCGATTTCCGGTGCAGCAGATCGATCAGTTCGCGACTGTCATCGAGGGTGACAACATCATCGACCCCCGCACTTTTCAAGGTGAGCCGGAAAGCGTTGAGAATCTGCTTTTCGTCGTCGACCAGCACGACCGGCAGCGGGTTTTTGTCAAAGTCCCTCATCGATTCGATGCCCTTTCCTCGGCAGGTCCCCCACCGGCAGCTTGACGGTGAAGGTGGTCCCTTCTCCCGGCGCCGAGACAAACTGCAGTTCCCCCCAGTGTTCGGCGACGATGGTGCGGCAGATCGACAGACCGAGGCCGGTTCCGCCACTGTCAAGTTTGGTGGTGAAGAACGGCTCCATGATCTGTCGGGAGTTTTCCGGATCGATGCCGAGCCCCTCGTCCTGCACCAGGACTGCGACCATGTCAATGGTCGGGTCGTAAGCGGTGGCCAGACGGATGCTGCAGCTGCGATCCGGCAGCGCCTGGCAGGCATTCATCAACAGGTTGATGATCACCTGGCCGAGTTGCTGGCCGTTCCCCTTGATCCGTGGCAACTCTCCAGCAAGGTCACAGCGGAAGTGTTCGGTGTAGCGCACCAGTTCATGCTGAAGAATGGCCACGGCGGAGGCAACGACCTGGTTGAGATCGACTTCGCCCATGCTGCCGATGACTGTCGGGCGGGCAAACTGCTTGAGCGAGTCGATGATCCGGTCGATCCGGCGGGAACCGTCGAGAATCCCCTCGAGCAGCTGGACCGACTGCGCGTCGAACTCCGAAAAGGGGATCCCCCCGAGGAGAAAATCGCCATTGTCACGGGAGTACTCGTGCAGGATTTTGCGGCAATCCCTCCAACTGGCAGCGAACAGCTGGGCATTGTTCATGATGAAGCTGTTCGGATTGTTCACTTCGTGGGCAACGCCCGACACCAGCAGACCCAGCGAGGTCATCTTGTTGGCCTGGATCAGCCGGGCCTGGATCTCCCGCGACTCCCGTTCCATGAGCACCCGCTCGGTGATGTCGCGCAGGGTGGAGTAAATCACCTCGATCCCCTGCAGGGTCATGACCTTGACGCGCAGGGTGACAATGCACTCGCTGCCGTCGCTGCGCACGGCGACCAGGCTGTCGATCTGCAGTTTCTCCCCTGAGCGGATCGCTGCAACGAGCTGCTGCACGCGTGCCAGGTGCTGCCCGGAGAAGAGCCGCTCCAGTCCATGGCCGCGCAGGTCGGCTTTCGCGTAGCCGAACAGCTGCTCGCTGGTGGCGTTGGCATCGATGACGTAGAAAGATCCTGGTTTGAAGAACAGGATGGCATCCTCGGACTGCTCGTACACCTCACGAAAACGGATATCGCTTTCGCGCAAGGCCCGTTCGGCTTCCTTGCGCTCGGTGACGTCGCGCATGATCAGCAGGTGGTCTTCGCGACCGCCGATCAGGATCCTGCTGACCGAAACGTCCATGGTCAGCAGGGTACCGTTACGGCGTTGGCCGTTAATTTCTCGAAAAACACCGTGCGCTCCCCGGTCGTCAGTCGCTGCCAGGCGCAGCAATTCGAGCGCTTGCCGTTCATCGGCACAGAGTACGTCCACGAGCCGGCCGACCAATTCGGCTTCGGCATAGCCGAAAATCGACCGGGCCGCCGGATTCAGGGAGACAATCCGCCCCTGGCCGTCGACCAGCACCACCGCGTCGATCACCTGTTCATAGACCGCCCGCGCCCGCACCCGCTCAGCCTGGACCGAACGCCTGAGCGGCCTGGCGACGAACAGCCAGAGGAACGGCGCGATGATCAGCGTCATCATCAGGGCTTCGACGATGTGCGCGGGGCTGTGATACACCATCGGCAGGTCGTCGGAGAACAGCAGTTCCTGCAGCAGCGCGGAGACAAAGATAATGTAGATCAGCAGCAGGTAGAGAAGCTGCGGCGATTCCAGCAGATCAGCCAGGACAATCCGGTAGTTGTCGCGATCGAGCCGGGCCAGCAGCCACCACAGCAGCGGAGCCGAACCCAGCGTGGTCAAGCCGGCGTTCGCAAGATCGAACAGGGTGGAATTGTCCGGGGGGAGCAGCCCGGGGAGCAACAGCATGACCAGCAGTTCAATGGCCAGGCAGCCGAGCGCCAGCTTGCCGAAGGCGGCAACCAGGGCCCGCCGCACGGCGTCGTCTCGGCGCAGGCGCCCGCGAAAAACCGGGGCAAAGATAATCGACAGGGGGACCGCGGCGATCACCACCAGCAGGGTGGCATCGATCAGGGCGGCGATCACGACACCGACCTGCAGGAACAGCGGGGAGAACAACTCCATCACCGCCAATTCGGTGGTGAAGACCACCAGCAGCAGCAGAGCAAAAACTTCAACCGGTCTGGTCAATCTCGCGGTGGGAAACATCATCTCCACACGTCTCCCCTGCCTATTAACCACAGGCCCGGTCCCGGTCTCATGATCCACCGGTTACGGACCCCGGGCAACCGGGGCGCAAGGCCCCCGGTTGCGGCCCCGAAGGGGTGAGAAAAACTGTTATAGGTAACTTGCCAGCGAAATTCACAACCCATTGTAACAACGAGCTATTTCAACAAGAACCTGCGATACGGCAAAATCGGCGACACCCATCAGCCCTGGCGGCAGGCGCCGCACACTCGCACACCAGCGGTCGGCAGGGCCTTGCGGGCGAATCGGCACGGTTCCTGTATTCACAGCTCTCCAGCAACTCCCGACCGCTTCGCGGTACACACCGCTGCCCGGGGGCAGCAAGCGACCGAACAGGCGAAGGTCCATGGAACTGTCGCACCTCATTTCGGCAACCCTGGGGCTTTCTCCCCCTTGGCATATCCGTCGGGTGGCTATCGCCGACGACGAGCGGCGCCTCGATATCGAGGTCACCTACGAGGCCGGCCACGACAGGGTCTGTCCGCGTTGCGGCTCCACCGGCGATAATTGCACCGCCAAGACCGAGACCTGGTATCACCGCGACTTTTTCAACTACGCCACCTACCTGCACACCGCGGTGCCGCATGTCATCTGTTGCGGCCAGCGGCATGCGGTGGAGCGCCCGTGGGCGCGATCCGGTTCGAAATTCGTCAGGATCCCCGCAGACGACGGCAATGCGCAATGAGTACCGAGTGACCTGCCACCTCAACAGCACCCGGCAGGCCTGACTGTTTGCGCTGCGTTCACTGCCCCTGCTGAATCCCCACCAGTTCCACATCGAAAATCAACGTTTCATTCGGGCCGATGACGTTGCCGGCGCCGCGCTCGCCATAGGCCTGGTCGGCAGGGATCACCAGCTGCCACCTGGAACCGACCGTCATCAGTTTCAGGGCTTCCTGCCAGCCGGGGATCACCTGGTTAACCTTGAACGCCACCGGCTCGCCGGGAGGGCTGGCATCGAAGGTCGAACCATCGACCAACTGGCCGCGGTAGTTGCACAGCACGGTATCGGTCTCGGTCGGCAATTTGCCGGTCCCGGCCGTCAGCACCTGGTACTGGACTCCGCTCGGCAGGGTTTTCACCCCCGCCTTTTTCTGGTTTTCGGCCAGGAAAGCGGTACCACGCCGCTGATTCTCGACAGCGGCTTTCTCGAATTCCGCGATCATTTTCTGGCGGACCTCGTTTTGCAACTGCTGCATGATGCCGCCGAGTTCGGCATCGTCAAGCAACGACTTGCCGGCCATTTCATCGAGCAACCCCTGCGACACCAGGGCCGGGTCGACGGCGACCTCCTGCTGCTTGATGTTCCTGGCAACGTTGGCGCCGATCGCATAGCTGCGCTTCTCCTGCTCGGTTTTCAGCTCGGTAACGGCTGCCAGGACCGGAAGGTTGACAAAGCAGGTGATCAACAACAACAGGATCGAGGTATTGAACAGTTTCATGGGATTCCTTTCGGTTGAAGTGTAAACAATGCCCGTGAGGACCTTAACAAATCAAAGCAACCCGAGATTTACCAGATCATTGTGGTCGCGTGTTTAGCAACTCATCGAAATAATTGATGGTTTTCCTGAGCCCCTCTTCCAGGCCGATGGTCGGTTCCCACCCCAGTTCCCTGCGAGCCATCGAGATATCCGGTTGGCGCTGCTTTGGATCATCGGCAGGGAGTGGTCGGTAAATCAATTTCGATTTCGAACCCGTAAGATCGGTTATCTTCTCGGCAAGTTGGCGAATAGTAAACTCGCTGGGATTACCGAGGTTCATTGGTCCCGTGATTGTGTTGGAGGTGTTCATTATTCTTATAAAAGCCTCGACCAGATCGTCACAGTAGCAAAAAGAGCGGGTCTGGCTTCCATCTCCGTAAAGAGTGATGTCTTCTCCTTTGAGCGCTTGAACTATGAAATTTGAGACAACCCGGCCGTCATTCACATGCATACGTGGACCGTAAGTATTGAAAATCCTGGCAACTTTAATGCACACATTATGTTGACGACGGTAGTCGAAGAAAAGGGTCTCTGCACAACGTTTACCTTCGTCGTAACAAGAACGCAGCCCAACAGGATTAACATTCCCCCAATACTCTTCTGGTTGCGGGTGGACCAGTGGGTCACCATAGACCTCACTAGTCGACGCCTGAAAAATCTTCGCTTTGGTACGCTTGGCCAAGCCAAGCATATTGATCGCGCCATGCACACTGACCTTGGTTGTCGCTACCGGGTCGAACTGGTAGTGAATCGGTGCCGCCGGACAAGCCAAATTGTAAATTTCATCAACCTCGACATATAGCGGGAAGGTAATGTCGTGACGGAGAACCTCAAAGTTCGGGTGATCCAGAAGATGAGCAACATTGGCTCTCCGTCCTGTATAATAATTATCTACACATAAAACATCATGACCGTCACCGATCAATCGCTCGCAGAGATGTGATCCAAGAAAACCGGCACCTCCGGTTACCAGTATCCGTTTGATCGAATCATAATGTTTCATATGCTTCCTCCTGAGGTAGGGGACAAAAAGTATCCACGGCCCCGGATAAATGACGAGTCACTTCTCTGGTATATGTTGAAAAAAGTTGTTACCAGAATGCCAGCTGCGAACTTCCTCCGTTGCCGCGCGGCGCGACGAACCCGGCGAGCTTCTGCAGGGCCGGATTGAACATCAGTTTCTCCTGGGCCGGCTCGAGAATGACCGGCGCCGAGCGGGCGTCATGCAGGTCGGAAGCCAGGCAGTGATACGCGCCGCGCTGCAGTAGTTCATAGGCCCGGCGCTGCGGCAAGCCCCCGTAAAATCCGGTGAAGGAGCCAAGGTTGGCCTGCAGCAGGCAACCTTCGGGAAGCTCGGCGGTCTGGTGGCCACGCACCCGCTCCGCTTGCTCCGGCTTGGTTTTCCCGGCACGCCTGCCGAGCCACCCGCCAAACAGCGAGCGGGCTTTGCCCCCTGCCCTGCCGGACTCTCCTGCCGCGGGTGAGCACAGCCCGCCCTCGTCCCTCCCGGCAGCCACCACCATCCGGTAAATGCCTTCACTGCGTTCCGGATGGGCCACCAACGGGATAAACCCCTGGACCACGATCAGCTCCAGCATGGCGGCAAGCACTTCCGGTCGGACCTGCGGAGGGGCCTCGCAGAGCACCAGGCGACTGTCGCCGAGGGGGAGCAGATTGGCAGCGAAGCTCTCGAAACACCCATCGAGATAATATTCCATGCCGGCTTGCAGGGAAAGCGCAATCCCCTGAGCATCGAGTTGTCGCTGCAGGTCGCGAACCGCCTCGCGCACCACGACCGGCGAAATCTCGTAGTGCCCCTTGATGCAGTGCGGAGTGCAGCAGACTTCGCGGAAACCGAATCCGGCCAGGGCCCTGGCCATGGCCAGGGCCTCGTCACGATCGGCGGCGCCGTCGTCGATGCCGGGGAGCAGATGACAGTGGTAGTCAATCATGATGCATCGGGTGCAGCCGGCACGACCGGTGGATATGCCGGTCGTGCGGAACGGGGACGCTGGCGCAAGCGTCCCGGCCGCAGGCCGTAGCGTAGGGCATTCATCCGTTGACGAAACGCCAGAGTTTATCGAGAACCTTGCGCCAGGCCGGCAGCGGTGGCGGCGCCACGTCGCGCCGGTAGTAGCCCTGATAGTATTTCCCGCCATAGTAGCTGTAGGCCCCGTAATACCTGGCCCCTTTGCCGGTCTTGTCGTTGAGGACCGCACCCGCCGGCACGGCACCATGTCCGTGCAGCGACTTGATGGCCCGCAAGGCCAGGCGTTCCGGGACCCGGCACGATTCGATGGTCAGCACGTTGAGGTCAACCTGCGAGGCGAGGATCAGGGTGTCAGCCACCGGCAACAGCGGCGGGACATCGAGCACCACGAAATCGTAGCGTTCCTGAACGCTGGCCACGAAATCGCGCATCTGCTGGGAGTTGAGCAGTTGGGTCGGATTCGGCGGCTCGGTGCCATCGGGGATGAAGTCGAGGTTGATCGCCTTGATGTGGCGCAGCGCGCCGGCCGCCTGCTCCGCTCCCACCAGCAGATCGGACAAACCGGGGACGTCTTTCTGGCCGAAGTACCGGTGCAGGGTGGGACGACGCAGGTCGCAATCCACCAGCAGCGTTTTGGCGCCGGTCTGCGCCAGGGTCACCGCCAGGTTGGCAGCGACGGTCGACTTCCCCTCGTCCGGGAGGCAGCTGGTGACCAGGATCGTTTTGTGCTTCTGGTTGGTAATGATGTAGAGCAGGTTGGTGCGCAGGGCCAGGAACGCTTCGCTGGCAGGCGCCAGCGGGTCAAGGCGGGTGATCAGGGGGTGGCTGGTCCCGGCTTCGACCGTGTCGATTTTCGGGATGGTGCCGAGGATGGCGAGTCCGAGCTTTGACTGGATATCCTCCTCGTCCTTGATGGTGCGGTCAAGATAGTCGAGGAGAAAGGTCACGCCGATTCCGAGCATGCTGCCGAGAACCAGCCCCAGGGCGAGGTTTTTCTGACGGTTCGGCTTGACCGGGCGGAGCGGGGTCTGGGCGCGATCGATGATCTCCACGGAACTCGAGGTGGCGGCCTGCCGGATGCGGGTTTCCTGCTGACGCTGCAGCAAGTAGCTGTAGAGTTCGGCGTTGACCTTGCTGGCACGTGTCAGCCGCACCAGTTCCAGTTCCTGCTCGGGAACCTCCTGGAGCTGCTCGCTGCTTCTGGCCAGGTTGCCGCCGATCACGGCAAGCTCCTGATCGATACCACGCAATGCCAGCCGGGCGGCACCGACGATCCGCTCCTCGACCTGGCGCAACTGGTCGTCGATCTCGACAACGGCCGGATGCACGGCAGTGTAGTTGCGCAGCAGGTCATTGCGCTTGGCGCGGAGTTCGAGCAGGCGGGCGACCTCCGGCTGTACTCCGGGCAAATCCTGCACCGCCGCCAGGTCGGCACCGGGTGCGTGGGCCGTGGCGATGAACGCGGCCAGGCGCTGCCGGCGCAGCTGCGAAGCTGCACGTTGTTTCTCCAGGCCGACCGCGGCTTCGACCAGGCTGGCGCCTTCCGGGCTGAGGCGCTCCAGGCCGGTCTGGATTTTGAATTTCTGGAGAGCCTGCTCGGAACGGTCGAGATCGACGTCCATGTTTCCCAGTTGCGCATCGATGAAACCGAGCATCATCGTCGCTTCCTGGGATTTGGAGGCGCGGCTCTGCTCGGCGTAGGCCTCGGCCAGGGCATTGGCGACGTCGCGGGCCACCTCGGGATCGGGATTTTCAACGCTGAGCATGATCAGCGAGGTATCCTTCCCCCGCTCGGCAGCGCTGACCCCGCTGGTGACCAGATTCATGACCTGATCGGAAGGGGGCAACGCCTGGGCGGCGCGCTCAGCCACGGCACGCGAGAGGAGGATCTGCAGTTCCGAATCGATACTGAAAAAACCTGGTCGGGTCCGTTCGAGAATTTCGGAAGAGGCTTCCGGCTTGGCGCCGATGCGCAGAATGACATCGGCGCGGTAAATCGGCGTCTGCAGCAGGGTGTTCAGCAGCACGCCGCCGAACACCAGGAGGAAGATCGTCAGGGCAATCCGCCAACGACGCTGAACCACGTGGAGGTAATCGAGAAGATGCACCTCCTTCTCGAAAGACACTGGTAACGCTGGGCGAGGTGAATCAGGCATCGACTTGGTTGGCACGATCAAGGTGATTGGCAGCGCGCAGACCTCGGCACATGGCCGCACTCGAGGTCCCGGCCGGCGGCAGTTTCATCACGCTGGCTTTCCGACGACCGCAGGATCTACAGCATCGTGATTGATGATAGAAGAACTCCCGGATTTTCGCAACTGCAGGAAGGTCGCCGAACGATTTGTGTCCTGCCGCACTGATCTCCGGCCGGCTTACGGATAATTGGCCCAGCCGGCAACCCCCTGACCAGGCCCGCTAGGCATTGAGCTTTTCCCAGAAACGCTTGAGTGCCGCAACAACCGGCCCTTCCTTGAAGTCGTCCTGGTGTTCGCCGTAGTAGCCGCGGTAGTAGCGGTTGCCATAGTAGCCATAGTTGCCGTAGTACTTGAAACCCCGCCCGGTTTTGTCGTTGAGCACCACGCCGTTGATCTTGACGTCAACGGACTGGAGGGTATCGACCATCTGCAAGGCAGCGCGCTCGGGAACCCGGCACGGTTCGAGGACCACCAGGGTGATATCGACCAGCGGACCGAGCACCTGGGAATCGGTCACCGGCAGGACCGGCGGGGCGTCGATGACCACGTAGTCGTAGCGTTCGCGCACCATGCGCAGCAGCTTCCGCATCCGCTCCGAGCCGAGGATCTCCGCCGGATTGGGCGGGATGCTGCCCGGCCGGCAGGAAATCGATGCGGACATTCTGCAGATGGCGCAGCGCCTGCTGATCTTCCTTGACCAGCAGGTCGGTGAGCCCCGGCTCGGAGGTGACGCCGAACATCTCGTAAAGCGATGGACGCCGCAGGTCGCAGCCGACCAGCAGCACTTTGGCACCGGTCTGCCCCAGGACCACCGCCAGGTTGCCCGACACCGTCGACTTCCCCTCGTTGGGGAGACAGCTGGTGACCATGATCACCTTGTGGGATTCTTTGCCGGTAATGTAGTGCAGGTTGGTGCGCAGGGCCCGGAAGGCCTCGACCACCGGGGCCTTTGGTGCCAGGGTCGTGATCAGGCGTTTGCGCGGCAACCGGGCATCCTCGTCGGCGAAGGGGATGCGCGGGATGATGCCGAAGACCGACAGGCCAAGCTTGTCGCGCACGTCGTCGGTGGTCTTGATGGTCTGGTCCATGTAATCGAGCAGGAAGACCAGGCCGACGCCGAGCATCGCGCCGAGCACCAGGCCGAGCGCGAGATTTTTCTTGCGATTCGGCTTGACCGGCGTTTTGGGAATCACCGCCGGATCGATCACCTCGACACTGCTGATGGTCGAAGCCTGGGCGATCTTCGCTTCCTGCTGTTTCTGCAGCAGGAAATTGTACAGTTCGGCATTGACTTTGTGGACGCGGGTGCGTTTGGCCAGTTCCAGCTCGGTTTCGGGGATCTCCTTGAGCTGCGGCATCGTAGCCGGCGATGGTGCGGGAGGCGTCACGTTCGGCCAGCGCCAGTTCCTGGCGCAGCGACTGGTAGGCGGAGAGCATCGCCTCCTGGACCCGGCGGATTTCAGCGCTCTTCTCGACGATCGCCGGGTGGGCCGGGGTGAAGTTCACCAGCAGACTCTTCTTCGCCGCTTCGAGCTCGGCCAGACGCGTTGCCAGTTCACCGAGCTGTGGGGCTCCCTCGATGACCGATGGCGTAAACGCACTCCCCTTTTTCAGTGCCTCCTGCAAGGCCGCCGATGGCGTATTCGACCCGTTGGCGCTTGAGCGACAGGTCGATCTTCTGCTGCTCGAGCCCGACGACCTTGCCGACCAGCGATCCGCCCTCCGGGCCGAGGGTGGTGAGGCCGGTCTGGACCTTGTACTCCTGCAGCTCCTGTTCGGACTTGTCGAGATTGTCCCTCAACCCGGCCAGCTGCTGGCCGATAAATTCGACGGTCTTGCCGGCTTCGCGGGTCTTGGCTGCAACGTTGGTCTCCAGGTAGGCCTCGATGAGCAGGTTGACCATGTCACGGGCGCGCACCGGGTCGGAACTCTGGCTGGACACCCGCAGCATGTTGCTCCCCTTGCCCATCTCCATCACCCGGATATTGCCCTGGACAGTCCCCACCTGATCCTCGAAGCGCTGGTCGGTGGCCGGAGTACGCCTGGTTCATGCGCCGCACCACCTGCTCGGCCAGGGAGCGTCCGACTGCAAGACCTCGATCTCGGTGGTCAGGCAGTGCTCTCCGTGTCCATGCCGAGTTCCTTCATCATGTTGCCCTGGGACACCTTTCGCACCTGCGACGGTGGCATAGGCTTCGAACAGCGGCGTGGCCAGGAAGGTGTAGAGGGCCGTCCCTAAAAACACCAGGGCGAAGACGATGGCGGCGATCCGCCAGCGGCGCAGCAGAACGTTCAGGTAGTCGGAAAGGTGGACTTCTTTTTCGAAGCTGCTCAGGGTGCGGGGGGATTGCTGGTCAGCCATGCCGATCTTTCTCTACCAATCCGCAGCGTCATTGCCACAGGCCTTTAAAAACCACCCGGCCGGATGGCCGGGTGGTCGGTTGTCGTGATCCGCGCTCCGCGGTTACCGGTCAATCACTGAGCGCATCCGCCCACAAGAACGGCGTGACCACCGCGCCTATCAACTGGAAGGTCGGCAGCAGTTCGGAAATGACCTCGTTCCAGCCGCCCAGCCCGGTCTTCGGTACGAAGACGATGTCGCCGTCCTGCAGCGGCACCGGCAGCGCCTCGCCGTTCATCATCTTGCCCAGGTCGACGATCATCAGCTGACCACGAGTCGGCGAGAGGGTGCGGATCAGGCGGACATGCTGTTCGTCGTAGGGCTTGCCGTCGAGACCGGCGGCGCTCAGCGCCTGGATCAGGTTGAGGCGGCCGTTGACCATCGGCACGGCTCCGGGCTTGTTGACCGTACCGAGGACAAAGACCTGCTGCGCCTCGTTGCCGGGGACATAGATGGCGTCGCCCTGGCGCAACTGGATATTCTGGCGCAGGTCGTTGTTGTAGAGCAGCTGGTAGATATCGACCGGCAGCACCTTGTCGTTGCGGACCACCCGGGCGCCGCGCAGGTTGGCCTGGTCGGCAAGGCCGGCGCCGAGAGCCAGGCCGTGCAGCAGGGAGGTCGGACGGTCAAGGTAGTAGAGTCCGGGATTGTTGAACTTGCCGAGCAGGTAGAGCGGCTGGGATTTGAACTCGACGATCTCCACCGACACCACCGGTTGCTTGATGTAGGCGGAGAAGACCTCGACCAGCTTCGCCTGGATCTGCTCGACGGTCAGGCCGGCCACCGGCACCCCGCCGACCAGGGGGAGCAGCACCTTGCCGCTGGTGTAAACCCTGAATCCGCCAAGCGCTTCGCTCCCCCGCCCTTCGCCGTTGCCACGCTCGAGCAGCCCCGGCACGGTCACCGACAGGACATCGCCGGGACCGACCCGGTATTCGACGTTCTCGCTCGGATCAATCGGCGGCGGCGGGACCGAAACCTCCTGGAGCGCCAGGATGGCATCGCTCTTGTCGGTGATGTCAATCACCGTACCCGGTGCGAACAACGTATATTTCGAACAGCCGCCGAGCATCAGGGCGCCAACTGCCAGCACAACCAGCCACAAGCCGGGACGCGTCATTGCAATCCTCCGTTGACCACCCGGCATGCAGCAGGAACCGGTCATGCGTACCGGATGGAGTAAGTTCAAGATTTCAATAGTTAGAATAATTAAAACTTATAACCAAGGTCTGCAAAACAAGTCAAATCAAAATCCCGTAAAGACTGATCAAACGCGTGGCTCAAAGCGCCCAGTAGATCATCCCCGCCTGTTCGATCGCTACCCGGTCCAGCTGTGCCTTGACGTCGATCATCACGCCGTGACCGTTGCCGTTACTGCACAGCCTCCGGAAGTCGGCCGGTGCGAGCCTGGTGAAGGCATCATGGGCCACTGCGTAGATCACGGCATCGACCGATTCGAGTCCGTCCAGCGAGATCAGCTCGAGGCCGTATTCGTGGCGGGTCTCCGCCGCATCGGCCAGGGGGTCGTGAACCAGCGGCTCGATGCCGTAACTTTTCAGTTCGGTAAGGATGTCGACCACGCGGCTGTTGCGGATATCGGGGACGTTTTCCTTGAAAGTCAGGCCGAGGACCAGCACCCGGCTCCCTTTCACCGCCTTGTCGGCTTCGATCAGCTTCTTTACCGTGGTCTCGGCGATAAACTTGCCCATGCCGTCGTTGATCCGGCGTCCGGCAAGGATGACCTGGGGATGGTAGCCGATCAGGTCGGCCTTGTAGGTCAGGTAATAGGGGTCGACGCCGATACAGTGCCCGCCGACCAGGCCGGGGGTGAAACGCAGGAAGTTCCACTTGGTGCCGGCCGCCTCGAGCACATCGCGGGTCGGGATGCCGAGACGGTCGAAGATCAGCGCCAGTTCGTTCATCAGGGCGATGTTCAGGTCGCGCTGGGTGTTTTCGATAACCTTGGCGGCCTCGGCCACCCTGATCGACGAGGCACGATGAACGCCGGCAGTGACCACCCGGTCGTAGACCTGGGCCACCGTCTCGAGGGTGGCGGCATCGGAACCGCTGACCACCTTGACGATCTTATCGACGGTGTGCACCTTGTCCCCGGGGTTGATCCGCTCCGGCGAATAGCCGACGGTGAAGTCGATGCCGCACTTCAGCCCCGATTCCCGCTCGATGATCGGCACGCAGACGTCCTCGGTCACGCCGGGGTAGACCGTCGATTCGTAAACCACGATGCTGCCGGGCTGCAGGTGCCGGCCGATGACCGTCGATGCAGAGATCAAGGGACCGAGATCCGGGGTTTTGTCGACCGCCAGCGGGGTGGGCACGGTGACAATGACAAAGCGCGCCCGCTCGAGACAAGCCGGGTCGGTATGGTAGGCGATCCTGGCGGCCGCCAGTTGTTCAGGCGAGAGTTCGCCGGTGCTGTCCAGACCGGCATGCAATTCGTCGATCTTCCTGACGCTGATGTCGAAGCCGATGACGTCGAAACTGGTGGAAAGTGCTGCCGCCAGCGGTAAACCGACGTAGCCGAGACCGACAACCGCCACCTTGTCCTGTCGGCTGAACAGATCCTGAACAGTCACCATGACACGCCCCCCTACAGAAAGTCATCCTGCGTTGTTGTAACAGAAAGCGTGCAACTCGGCAAGGCTGGGGCGGCAGCGGACCAGCAGGCAGGGTGCTGGAGGGGAAGGTGCTCAGGCGGGCGGGGGCGGCCCCTGGGGCGTCGTGGCCGGCTTGCGGAAGCGCTTGAGCACGGTGCCGATCGGCCCGGAGGCGACAAACACGCAGGCCAAAGCGAAGATCATGATCTCCGGCTGGGCGACGATCACGATGATGAAGATGATGGCCAGCACCAGGAAACCGAAGGGCTGGCGCCGGAACAGTTCGGGATCCTTGAAGGCATAGTAACGGATATTGCTGACCATCAGGGCCGGCCAGCACGTAGATGAACAGCAGCACCGAGACCTTCTTGATCGTGCCGGTCGCCGCCCATGTGGTGGAAGAAGATGACCAGCGAAGCCGCCATCCATGCCGCGCCCGGGATCGGCAGGCCGACGAAGCGTTTCGATTCGACCGTGGTGATCTGCACGTTGAAACGCGCCAGGCGCAGCGCACCGCAGACCACGTAGAGAAACGCCGCCAGCCACCCCAGTCTTGCCGAAGGGCTTGAGGGCCCAGGCGTACATCATCAGCCCGGGGGCCACGCCAAAGGCCACCAGGTCGGCGAGGGAGTCGTACTCGACCCCGAACTTGCTGGTGGTGCCGGTGAGGCGCGCCACCTTGCCGTCGAGACCGTCGAAAATCGCCGCAATCAGGATGAACCATCCGGCCGCCAGGTAGTTGCCGTTCATGGTGGCGACGATGCTGTAGAAGCCGGAGAAGAGCCCGCCGGTGGTCAACAGGTTCGGCAGCAGGAAGACTCCGCGCCGCAGGTTTTCGTGCTGGTCGGCGCCGGTCGCCAGACGCTTCATTACGGCAGTTCCCCCAGCACCGTTTCGCCGGCCACGGTGAGATTCACCGAGGCGGGCGTGCACGGTGCTCCCGGGCGGCAGGTAGATATCCACCCGCGAACCGAAGCGGATCAGGCCGAAGCGGCGGCCGCGCTCGATGCGGTCGCCGACCTGCGGGTAGGTGACGATGCGCCGCGCGATCAACCCGGCGATCTGCACGAACATGACCTTGTGCCCGTCATCGGTCTGCACGACCAGGCCGGCCTGCTCGTTCTCCAGGGAGGCCTTGTCGAGGGCCGCGTTGAGAAACGGCCGGCATTGTAGAAGCGGTCGATCACCGTGCCGCTGACCGGCACCCGGTTGACGTGCACGTTGAAGACGTTCATGAAGATGCTGATCTTGGTGACCGGGAGCGTCGCCGCAGCGCGGGCTCGGTGACCTCGCCGACGAAGATCACCTTGCCGTCGGCGGGAGCCACCACCTTCTTCTCGCCCGGCGGCGGGATGCGTTCCGGGTTGCGGAAAAACCACGCCGTAAACAGGGTCAGTGCCGACTGGCGATGGTGGTGAGACACCACCAGCCGAGGAGAGCGAAGACCACGGTGACAAAGGCGACGCCGCCGATGAACGGATAGCCCTCGCGGGCGAAGGGAGTGTGCTGGTTTTTCATAATTGAAAAAACCCGAAGTGCGGAGCGCACGGCGAGAGAAGGCTCATTCCCGCCGTGCGCACCTCGCGCCGCTTGCATTTTTCTAGTTTTTCGACTTGTCGACCATCTTGTTCTTGCCGATCCAGCTCATCATGCCGCGCAGCTTCGCGCCGACTTCCTCGATCTGGTGCTCGGCAGCCTGACGGCGCAGGGCGTTGAGCACCGGCTTGCCGGCCTTGTTCTCGAGGATGAACTCGCGGGCGAACTCGCCGCTCTGGATCTCGCGCAGGATTTCGCGCATCTCGTCCTTGGTGTCTTCGTTGATGATGCGCGGACCGCGGGTGAAGTCGCCGTATTCGGCGGTGTTGGAGATCGAGTAGCGCATGTTGGCGATGCCGCCCTCGTACATCAGGTCGACGATCAGCTTCAGCTCGTGCAGGCACTCGAAGTAGGCCATCTCCGGGGAGTAGCCGGCCTCGACCAGCATCTCGAAACCGGCCTGGACCAGGGCGGTGGTGCCGCCGCAGAGCACGGCCTGCTCGCCGAACAGGTCGGTCTCGGTCTCTTCGCGGAAGGTGGTCTCGATGATCCCGGCGCGGCCGCCGCCGACGCCCGAGGCGTAGGCCAGGGCGATCTCCTTGGTGTTGCCGCTCGGATCCTGCTGCACGGCGATCAGGCAGGGGACGCCGCCGCCCTGGACGTACTCGTTGCGCACCGTGTGGCCGGGCCCCTTGGGGGCGCACATGAAGACGTTGATGTTCTCGGCCGGCACGATCTGGTTGAAGTGGATATTGAAGCCGTGGGCGAAAGCCGACGTAGCTCCCCGGCTGGATATTCGGCTGGATCTCCTCGCGGTAGATGTCGGCCTGCAACTCGTCCGGGAGGAGGATCATGATCACCGCCGCGGCCTTGACCGCCTCGGCGGTGGTCATCACCATGTGACCGGCCTTTTCGGCCTTGACCCAGTTGGCGCCGCCCTTGGGGAACTCGGCGACGATCACGTCGATAGCCGCTCTCCTTGAGGTTGTTGGCATGGGCATGCCCCTGGCTGCCGTAGCCGATGATGGCGATCTTCTTTCCCTTGACGATGTCCGTGTTGGCATCCTTGTCATAATAAATCTTCATCGTTTCCTCCTGTGGAGTATTGGATTAGTCGTTTCGTGAAGCGGATCTTTATAGCACGAAACGTGACAACGTAAAAAGTGAAATGCTGAAAAGTCGAACTTGCCCGAAGGCAGCCTTTCACGCTCTTGCTTTTCACCGTTCTACTCGTTCGATCGCCAGCCCTTGGGACCGCGGCCGAGGGCGACCGGGCCGGAACGGACCAGTTCCTTGATCCCCATCGGCCGCAGCAGCTCGATGATGGCGTCGATCTTGGCCGGGGCGCCGGTCACCTCGATGGTGTAGCACTTGGGGGTGACATCGACCATCTTGCCGCGGAAGATATCGCAGATGCGCAGCACCTCGGCGCGGGTATCATCCTCGGCGGTGACCTTGATCAGGCACAGTTCGCGCTCGATGTGCTCCTCGTCGGTGAAATCGATGACCTTGATGGTGTCGATCAGCTTGTTGAGCTGCTTGTTGATCTGCTCGAGAATCTGGTCGTCGCCGCGAGGTGACGATGGTCATGCGCGAAATGCTCGGGTCGAGGGTCGGCGCCACCGACAGGCTCTCGATATTGAAGCCGCGCCCGGAAAAGAGCCCGGCCACCCGGGCCAGCACGCCGAATTCATTTTCCACCAGCACCGAAATTGTATGTTGCATAGAAGAAATCTCCTTGAAACTAAATAGGTCGTTAATAGGATCGGGATAACTGGATCAAACCTTTCAGCCTGCACCTATCACGTTCTCGACTCTAGGACGCCAGCACCATCTCGTTCAGGCTGGCTCCGGCCGGAACCATCGGCAGAACGTTCTCCTCGCGGGCGATCTTGAACTCCATGATCACCGGCCCCTTGGTGGCGAAGGCCTGTCTTGATGACCTTTTCCACCTCCTCCGGCTTTGCTGGCGCTGCAGGCCGGTGGCGCCGTAGGCCTCGGCCAGCTTGACGAAGTCGATCGGCAGTTCCATGCAGGTCTGGCTGTAGCGCTTGTCGAAGAACAGCTGCTGCCACTGGCGCACCATGCCGAGGAAGTTGTTGTTGAGGATGACGATCTTCACCGGCAGCCGGTACTGCACCAGGGTCGCCATTTCCTGGGAGTTCATCTGGAACGAGCCGTCGCCGGAGATGTCGATGACCTGGCGCTCGGGAAAGGCCGCCTGGGCGCCGAGGGCCGCCGGCAGACCGAAGCCCATGGTCCCGAGCCCGCCGGAGGACAGCAAGGTGCGCGGCTGGTTGAAGTGGAAGAACTGGGCCGTCCACATCTGGTGCTGGCCGACATCGGTGGTGATGATGGCATCGTCGTTGGACAGTTCGCGCAGCTTCTCGATGACGAACTGCGGCTTGATGATCGTGGTCGACTGGTCGTGTAGCCATCGGATGCTTGCGCCTTCCAGCCGGCGATCTCCTCCTGCCAGGCGGGCAGTTGCCGCCTTGAACTCTGGCCACCTTGTCCCTGATGCTCGTCGAGCTTCCTTGATCAGCTTGGTCAGCACATCGCTTGACAGTCGCCGACGATCGGCAGATCGACGCGCACGTTCTTCTTGATCGAGGTCGGATCGATGTCGACGTGGATGATCTTGGCGTGCGGCGCAAAGGTGGCGATCTTGCCGGTGACCCGGTCGTCGAAGCGCGCCCCGAGGGCAATCAGCAGATCGGAATTGGTCACGGCCATGTTGGCGTAGTAGGTGCCGTGCATCCCCAGCATCCCCAGGGAGAGCGGGTGACGCTTCGGGAAAGCAGGCCATCCCCATCAGGGTGGTCGTCACCGGAGCCTGGATCAGTTTCGGCACAGCTGCGTCAGCTCGTCGGCGGCATCGGTCAGCGACGGCCCCGCCGCCGACGTAGATCACCGGCTTGCTGGCCGCCAGGATCATGGCCGCGGCCTTTTCCACCTGCGCGCGGTTGCCGCTGTAGGTCGGCTTGTAGCCGCGCAGTTCGACGGTTTCCGGATAGACGAACTTGGTCTGGGCGATCTGCACATCCTTGGGCAGGTCGACCAGCACCGGGCCGGGCCGGCCGGTGCGGGCGATGTAGAAGGCCTTCTTGATGATGCGTGGCCAGGTCCTTGACGTCCTTGACCAGGAAGTTGTGCTTGGTGCACCGGCCGGGTGATGCCGATGATGTCGGCCTCCTGGAAGGCGTCGTTGCCGATCAGCGGGGTCGGCACCTGGCCGGTGATGATCACCATGCGGGATCGAGTCCATGTAGGCGGTGGCGATGCCGGTGACGGTGTTGGTCGCCCCCGGGCCGCTGGTGGCGATGGCACACCCCGACCTTGCCGGTGGCGCGGGCGTAGCCGTCGGCGGCATGCACGGCCGGCCTGCTCGTGGCGGGTCAGGATGTGCCTGATCGGCGAATCCATCAGGTCGTCATAGATATTGATGACCGTGCCGCCCGGGATAGCCGAACACCTGTATCGACCCCTTCGCGCTGCAGACATTCCAGCAGTATTCGTGCGAACCGGTCAGTTTCATATTGTTACCTCCAGTTACAACAAGTTACTGAAAATGTGTCGAAACATGTAGGGCGCAACACTGATGTCGCTTGCCCTGTGGCTGAAGCGTGCTTCGCCGCCTAGCGATAAACCTTAATTATCAGGCCTTGCAGATCGCGCCGGTGTGGGCCGAGGTGACCACCTTGGCGTAGCGGGCCAGCCAGCCGGTCTTGATCTTCGGTTCCGGGGCCTTCCAGTCGCGCCCGGCGGCGCGCCAGTTCCGCGTCATCCACCAGCAGTTCCAGCTTGCGGCTGCGGGATGTCGAGGCGGATGCGGTCGCCGTCCTTCACCAGGGCGATCGGTCCGCCCTCGGCCGCTTCGGGCGAGATGTGGCCGATGCAGGGGCCGCGGGTGCCGCCGGAGAAACGGCCGTCGGTGATCAGGGCACACTGATCGCCCAGGCCCAGGCCCATCAGGGCCGCGGTCGGGGCCAGCATCTCCCGCATCCCGGGGCCGCCCTTGGGGCCTTCGTAACGGATCACCACCACGTCGCCGGCCACAACCTGCCCTCCCATCAGGGCGGCCATGGCCGCTTCCTCCGAATCGAAGCAGCGCGCCGTGCCCTCGAAACTGCATCATCGGTGTCGGAGACGCCCGGACTGCTTGACCACCGCGCCTTCCGGGGCGAGGTTGCCGGCAAGGATGGCGATGCCCCCCTCGCGCTCGGTACGGGTTGTCCAGCGGGCGGATCACCTCCTCGTCAACACGCGCCGACGCTGGCGATAATCTGGCTGATCGTCAGGCCGGTCAGGGTCGGGTTGTCCTTGATCTGGCCGCGCAGCTGGTAAAGCACCGCCGCCGACGCCGCCGGCGCCGTCGAGATCCTCCATGAAGTGCTTGCCGCCCGGGTTCATCGAGGCCAGCTGCGGCGTCTCCTTGCTGAGTCCGGTCGAATTCGCTCCAGCGGCAGATCCACACCGGCCTCGCGGGCAATGGAGAGCAGGTGCAGCACGGTGTTGCTCGAACCGCCCAGGGCCAGGTCGACGCGGATGGCGTTCTCGAAGGCGGCCTTGGTCATGATCTGCCGCGGGGTGATGTCGTCGCGCACCAGCTCGCACGATCCGCTCGCCGCGAGGCGAAGGCGATGCGGCGCTTCAGCGAGGAAACCGCCAGGGCGGTGCCGCAGCGCGACAGGCTCATGCCCATGGTTTCGGTGAGGATCGCCATGGTGTTGGCGGTGAACAGCCCCTGGCAGGAGCCGGCGGTCGGGCAGGCCTTGTCCTCGCAGACCATCAGCTCCTTCTCGTCGATCACGCCGGCCTTGTAGCTTGGCCATCGCCTCGAAGGTGTCGGAGACGAAGGAGAACTTGCGCCCTGCGCGGCCGGCGCCGGTCAGCATCGGCCCGGCGGTCACCACGATGCAGGGGATGTCGAGCCGCGCCGCGGCCATCAGCATGCCCGGGGTGATCTTGTCGCAGTTGGTCAGCAGGACCAGACCGTCCAGCCGATGCGCCTCGGCCACCGATTCGACCATGTCGGCGATCAGCTCGCGGGTCGGCAGGGAGTAATGCATCCCCTTGTGTCCCATGGCGATGCCGTCGCAGACCCCGGGGATGCCGAAGAAGAACGCATAGCCGCCGCCGGTGTGGACCCCCTTTTCGATGAACCGCTCCAGGTCGCGCATGCCGATATGGCCGGGGATCAGGTCGGTAAAGCGGGTGGCGATGCCGATGAACGGTTTGTCCATCTCCTGCTGCGGAACCCCGGTCCCTTTCAGCAGGGCCCGGTGCGGGGTCCGCTCGAACCCTTTGGTAATGACGTCGCTGCGTTTGCTCATGGCCACAAACCTTCCTGAACGAGTCAGATATTCAGTTTATCCGATCTTTATACCCAGCGGAACGATCGAGGTAAAGCCTAAAAAACGAAACCCGCCATGTGGCGGGTTTCATGACTTTCCACTGCTAAAAGAGCTACTGGCGATGTTCGCGCAGGATCATCTCCATTTCGTCCTTGCCGGCCAGTTTAAGTTTCTGCATCCTGCGCCGGTCCATCTCCTCTTCCGGCGACAGGTAAACCCTGTCATCCAAGGATCGCAGCTGCTTTTCGAAGAGCACATGCTCTTCATAGAGCAAGCGAAACCGCGGGTTTTCCTCGCACAGCTTCTGGATCAGGGTTTGCTCATTCTGCTCCATGGGCGCCTCCGTGGGAGAGAGTTGAGGTGGGATGCTTCAGCTAAAAATAACGAACGGTCACCGGGATGTCAACGGACAAAATTCCGTTGAATTGTCGAATGGTTGAATTGTTCGCCAATTCCACCGTTCAGCCCTTCGCCGGAGCATTCAGTTCCGCTTCCGACGGGCGGATATACACCGGATTGACTGCGGTTGCCGGGCGCGCCTCGCCGGCCTGGAATACCCGCAGCGCCAGCAGGGCGGCATGAGCGGCTCGGGGCGGATCGTAGGCCGCCGCCAGAAAGTGGGCGCGGCCGCCGAGTTGCCGGGTGATCAGGGTCCGGTAGACGGTTGCGCCATCGCCGATGAACAGTGTCGGCTCGGTGATCTCCGCCAGCAGCCGCTCCGGCGACAGGACCCGTTCGACGTGCACCGGCAGCGGCCAGCCGCCCTGCCAATGGTAGCAACCGGCGTAAACTTCCTGTTTGCGCGCGTCGAGACAGGCACAGACCGGCAAGGCCGCGTGGGGCGCCTGCAAGGCCAGGGTCTGCAGCGTCGACACGCCGGCGATCGGTTTGGCGACAGCCAGGGCAAGCCCCTTGACCGTGGCCAGGCCGACCCGCAGGCCGGTAAACGAACCGGGGCCGATCGTCACGCCGAAGCCGTCAAGTTCGGACAGCGCCAGGCCGGTCGCCGCGAGGAGGCGTTCGACCGCCGCCAGCAACCAGCTGCCATGCGGGCGACGATTATCAAGGAACAGCTCCCCGAGCAGGCGATCCCCCTCGGTCAGGGCCAGGCTCCCGGCTGGCGTGGCGGTCTGGATGGTGAGAAGTTTCAACTGCCGAACAATCTGACGATATCGTTGTAGAACGCCAGCACCATCAGCATGACCAGCAGGACCAGGCCGATCTGCTGGGCAATTTCCCGGGCCTTGAGCGACAGCGGCCGGCGGAAGATCAGTTCGAAACTGGCGAAGAACAGGTGACCGCCATCCAGGATCGGGATCGGGAGAAGGTTGAGAATGCCCAGCTGGATGCTCAAAAAAGCCAGGACGCTCAGGATGCTGGAAATATCGGTTTGCGCGGCCTGACCGGCGATCTGCACCACGGTGATCGGCCCGCCGATGCTGCTGGTCGAAACGGCCCCGGCAAACAGCTTGCGGATAAACAGCAGGGTCAGATCGATCAATTCCACGGTACGTGCGCTCCCGGCGCGAATCGAATCGAGCAGGTCGAAACGCTTGAAGGTCGTGGCCTGGCGCGGGGCGATGCCGATCAGGTAGTCGCCTCCGGCTTCCGCCCGGTGCGGGGTCAGCAGCAGGGTCAGCGGCCGGCCGTCGCGCAGGACATGAACCGGCACCTCCTGCGCCCCGAACTCCTGGATCAGGACGCGCAGGTCATACCAGGAGGCGATCGGACGGTCACCAAGCGCGACGATCAGGTCGCCTTCCCGCAGCCCGGCAACCGCGGCCGGCATATTCGGCGCCAGGCTGCCGATCACCGCATCCTGGCGCGGCAGCAGGCCGATGGCCTGCAATCCCTCGAGGGCCCCGTGATCGGTCGGCAGTTCAAGCGACACCGCCGCCCCCCCCCGCTCGACCACCACCGCAAGCGGGGCTCCGGCATGACTGATCAGCGCGGTACCGATCGATTCCCAGGTCGCCACCGGCGTGCCACCGATCGACTTCAGGCAGTCGCCGCTGCGAAAGCCATGCCGCGCCCCCTCCGAATCGGCAACCACATAGCCGATGCACGGGGGCTCGTCCAGATAGGCAGGGAGATTGACGCCGACCAGGTAGGCGAGCGGCAGGATCAGGAACGGCAAGGCCAGGTTCATGATCGGACCGGCCGCCACGATCGCCATGCGCCGACCGACCGACTGCCGGGCAAAGGAGCGGATCGCTTCGGCGGGATCCAGTTCGGCCGCCTCCCCCTGTTCGCCGCCACCCTCTCCGAGCATCTGCACATAGCCGCCGAGCGGTACCGCGCAGACCAGGTATTCGGTTTCGCCCCACTGGCGGGAGACCAGCTTCGGACCGAAACCGAGGGAAAACTTGAGCACTTTGACCCCGCACCATTTGGCGACGCAGAAGTGCCCGAGTTCATGAACGAACACCAGGATTCCGAGCATGATGATGCCGGCGGCAATGGTAATCAACGGACTCCTCCGTGAGTGGTTTCAATCAGGCGGCAGGCCGCCTCGCGCGCCGCGGCATCGGCGGCCAGCACTGCTGGCAGGCGGTCGGCCGGGACGGCGTCGTGCCGGTCGAGCACGGCGGCGATGACCCTCGGTATGGCCATGAACGCCAGGCGACCTTCCAGGAATGCCGCCACCGCCGTTTCGTTGGCAGCATTGAGCGCGGCCGGGGCAGTTCCGCCGCTGCGCAGGGCGCGGTAGGCCAACGCCAGGCAGGGGAAGCGCTCAAGGTCCGGTTCACCGAAGTGCAGGCGACCCAGCCGGCACAAGTCAAGAGGTGGCAGGTCGAGGGGGAGCCGCTCCGGCCAGGAGAGCGCCAGGGCGATCGGCGTTTTCATGTCGGGGATGCCGAGTTGGGCAATCACCGCGCCGTCGACATACTCGACCATGGAGTGGACGATGCTCTCCGGATGAATGTGCACCGCGATCTTTTCCGGCGGCAGCTCGAAGAGCCAGTGCGCTTCGATGACCTCCAGCCCCTTGTTCATCATCGTTGCCGAATCGACGGTGATCTTCCGTCCCATGTTCCAGTTCGGATGGGCCAGGGCATCGGCCGGGGTGACCCTGGCCAGTTCGCTGCTGCTGGCATTGCGAAACGGCCCGCCGGAGGCCGTCAGGATCAGGCGGCGCACGTCGTGCTTGCGGTGACCGGCCAGCGACTGGAAGATGGCCGAATGCTCGCTGTCGACCGGGAAGAGCCTGATCCCCCGCCTGGCGACGGCAGCCATCACCAACTCGCCGGCGGCAACCAGGGTCTCCTTGTTGGCCAGGGCCACGTCGATACCGGTCTCGATGGCGGCCAGGGTCGGCTCCAGGCCGGCGGCGCCGACAATGGCCGAGACCACCATTTGGGCACCGCTTTGCGCGGCGCAGTCGATCAGGCCGTCGCGGCCGGAGAGCATGCTGCGGCGCGGCGGCCCCGAGCCGGGAGCGCAGTACGGCGGCATCGCCGGCATCGGGAACCGCCACCAGGGCCGGACGAAAGGTGCGCACCTGCTCTTCGAGCAGGGTCAGGTTGCGCCCGGCCGTCAAGGCAACGACCCGAAAACGTTCCGGGTGGGCGGCGACGATCTCCAGGGTGCTGACCCCGATCGAGCCGGTCGAGCCCAGGATGGCAAGCCTGAGTTTCATCGTCCGTCATACCAGCCATATCGCGTAATAATAGGTTGCCGGGAAGGCAAAGAGCAGGCTGTCGAGGCGGTCGAGCAAACCACCGTGGCCGGGGATGATCGCGCCGGAATCCTTGACCCCGAAGCTGCGCTTGAGCATCGATTCGACCAGGTCGCCGATCTGGCTGAAGGCCCCGACGCCAAGCCCGAGGAGGATCACGTCCGCCGCCTGCAGTTGCGGCAGGAGCCAGCTTTTCGCCACCAGCGCGCCGAGCACCCCTCCGCCCAGCCCGCCGACCGCCCCCTCGATGCTCTTTTTCGGGCTGATCGCCTCGTAGAGTCGATGTCTTCCCAAGGTGATCCCGGCAAAGTAGGCCATGGAATCACTGACCATGACGATGAGCAGGACCAGGAACACCCAGCCTTGCCCGTGAGGAAGCTTGCGCAACAGCCCGGCATGGGCGAGCAGAAGCGGCACATAGACAATGCCGAAGATGGTCAGGGCGAGATCGCGACCACCGCTTCGAGGGTGCGGTAGCGAAACAGGTAGAGGATCGTCAGTGCCAGGATAACGGCAACCAGCATCCCCAGTCCGGCTTCGGGTGAAGGGCAAAACAGCAGGACCGTCATCAACAGCGTGCCGAGGGCCATGGCCAGCTGCATTTCGCCGCGCCGCTCGCGCGGCAGGGCCATGGCATAGAACTCGTACAGGCCAATGGCGCCGAGCACGCACAGCAGCCCGGCAAACAGCCCGGGACCGCTCCTGGCGATGAACAGGATGAGCAGCGGCAGCCCGACGACCGCCGTCAGCAGGCGCTGTTTAATGGCCGCCCCCTTCTTCCCCCGCTCCAAGTTGCGACGCTGTCAGGCCGAAACGCCGCTCGCGGCGGGCGAACTCGGCCAAGGCCGCACGCAGATGGGCTGCGGAGAAATCGGGCCAGAGCACCTCCAGAAAGACGAACTCGGCGTAGGCGGCCTGCCAGAGCAGAAAGTTGCTGATGCGCGTCTCGCCGCTGGTGCGGATCAGCAGGTCGGGGTCAGGCAGTCCGGCGGTATCCAGGGCCGAGGCCAGACGCGTTTCGTCGATCGTTTCGGGATCGAGCCGGCCGGCAGCAACCTCGCGCGCCAGGCGGCGCGTGGCCCGGACCAGTTCGTTGCGCCCGCCGTAGGAGAGTGCCAGGGTCAGGACCAGTGTCCGGTTGTTCGCAGGTGTCTGCTCGATACTTCGCCGAGTATCCGCGCGCACCTTGACGGGCAGGCGGTCGAGTTCACCGATCGCGTGCAGCCGGATGCCGCGCGCCATCAGCTGGGTGCAGCTCTTTCTGCAGAAAGGTGCCGAGCAGCCCCATCAGGGCCTCGACCTCGTCGCGCGGCCGCCCCCAGTTTTCCGAACTGAACGCATAGAGCGTCAGATGGCGAATCCCCAGGGTCAGGCATTCGTCGATGACGGCCTGGACGGTTTCGATCCCCTTGCGGTGCCCGACGATGCGTGGCAGATGACGCTGCTGAGCCCAGCGGCCGTTGCCGTCCATGATGATGGCCAGGTGCTCGGGAATGCGTATGCTCGATGGTGCCGGCAAGGACATATCCGTATTATTTATCACACAGCACCGGCGGACCGCAAAGCCTGAAAATGGACAGCCACCGTGTCACCGGGCCACCGAGGCACCCTGTTGCAGGGTCCCTGGCTCCAAGTGCCTTGGTGGCCGTCACTGGTCGCCGCCGGATAGCCGGTCAGTCGACGATGGCATTCACCGGGCAGACATCCACGCAGGCCCGGCATTCGGTGCAGTTCTCGTTGATCGCGTAAAGATCGGCGGCCGCGACGATAGCGCTGACCGGGCAACTCTCCACGCAGGTACCACAGGCGATGCACTCTTCGGTAATTCTCAACATCCGTTCCTCCTCGTGGAAAACAGCTCAGATCTCCAGCAGTTCCTTTTCCTTGTCGGCGACCACCTTGTCGATCCGCGCAATGAACTCGTCGGTCAGCTCCTGGATCTCCTTTTCGCCGCGTTTCTCATCATCCTCGGAAATTTCCTTGTCCTTGAGCAGCTTCTTGAGCGGTCTCGTTGGCATCGCGCCGGGCATTGCGCACGGCGATCTTCCCCTCCTCGCCCATCTTCTTGACCTGCTTGACCATCTCCTTGCGGCGTTCCTCGGTCAGGGCCGGGAAGACCAGGCGAATGACAATGCCGTCGGAGGTCGGGTTGATGCCGAGGTCCGCCTTGTGGATCGCCCTTTCGATCTCCGGGATCAGCTTTTTCTCCCAGGGCTGGATCGTGATCAGGCGCGGCTCGGGAACCGCCAGCGTACCGACCTGGTTGAGCGGCGTCGGTGTGCCGTAATAGTCGATGCGCACATCGTCGAGGATCGCCACGGAAGCGCGCCCGGTGCGAACCCTGGCACAGATCGCGACGCAGCGACTCGATGGCCTTGTCCATCCCGCCCTTGGTCCGGTTCTTGACATCGGTCAGATCGGCCTCATGGCATCACTCTCCTTTGACGAGGGTTCCGATCGGTTCGCCGCACACCACCTTGCGGATGTTGCCGCGACGGGTCAGGTCGAACACGATGATCGGCAGGTTGTTGTCCATGCAGAGCGAGATGGCGGTGGAATCCATGACCTGCAGGCCCGCGCTTGAGAACCTCGAGGTAGGTCAGGCTCTGGTAGCGAACGGCATCGCGGGTCTTTGGTGGGGTCGGCGGTATAGACGCCGTCGACCTTGGTGGCCTTGAGAATGACCTCGGCGCCGATCTCGATGGCCCGCAGACTGGCGGCGGTATCGGTGGTGAAGAATGGATTGCCGGTGCCGGCCCCGAAGATGACCACCCGCCCCTTTTCAAGATGACGCACGGCCCGCCGGCGGATGTACGGTTCGGCGATCGCCTGCATTTCGATGGCCGACTGCACCCGGGTGACCACCCCAAGCTTCTCCAGGGCATCCTGCATGGCCACGCTGTTCATGACCGTGGCCAGCATCCCCATGTAGTCGGCGCTGGCCCGATCCATCCCGGCGGAGGAGGCGGCGATGCCGCGGAAGATGTTGCCGCCGCCGATCACCAGCGCCACCTGGACGCCGAGGGCCACGACATCGCGAACTTCGGCGGCAATGCGCGCATGATCACGTCCGGATCGATGCCGTAACCCTGCTGACCGGCGAGAGCCTCCCCGCTCAGCTTGAGCAGGATGCGCTTGATAGACGGGTCGATTGGCGGTCATCGGCGGCTCCCGTAAGACCGGGTTTACTTGGTCATGGCGGCAACTTCCGCCGCGAAGTCGTCTTCCTTCTTCTCGATCCCCTCGCCCAACTGGAAGCGGGCGAAGCCGGTCAGTTTGACCGTGGTGCCCAGTTCCTTGCCGAGGGCCTCGACCACCTTGGCGACCTTCTGGTCGGGGTCGATGACATAGGCCTGCTCGAGTCAGGCAGATTTCACCGATAGAACTTGTTGACCTGGCCTTCGAGGATCTTCTCGATGATATTGTCGGGCTTGCCGCTCTCCCGGGCCTTGACCCGGTAGATCTCCTTCTCACGCTCGAGCACCTCGGCGGGACACCTGGCCGCGCTCGAGATACTGCGGATTGGCAGCAGCAACGTGCATTGCCAACTGGCGGGCCAGGGTGGCCACCTGGTCGGTCACCCGGTCGCTGGCCAGTTCGACCAGCACGCCGATCTTGCCGACGCCGTGAACGTAGCTGGCCACCACGCCGGCGGGCACGCGTCGAGCCGGGCGAAGCGCCGGACGTTGATGTTCTCGCCGATGGTCGCGACCTGGTGGGTCTGCTCCTCGACAACGGTGCGGCCGGTACCGGGGAACGGCAGGGTCAGCAGGGCATCGAGACTGGCCGGATTGCCTGCTCCAGAACCACCTGGGCCACGCCGTCGACGAAGGCCTGGAAGGCTTCGTTCTTGGCGACGAAGTCGGTCTCCGAGTTGACTTCGACCACGGCGCAGCAGTTCCCCTGCCCGGCCACGGCCACCAGCCCCTCGGCGGCCACCCGGCCGGCCTTCTTGGCCGCAGCGGACAAGCCCTTTCTTGCGCAGCAGATCGATGGCCTGCTCCATGTCGCCGCCGGTCTCGTCCAGCGCCTTCTTGCAATCCATCATGCCGGCGCCGGTCTTGGCGCGCAGGTCAGCCACCATGCTTGCGGTGATATTCTGCCACGTCGATATTCCTCCTCTGATCGTGGTCAGCATTGGTGCTTGGATGCGGTTAACGATCTGCAACCGGATGATCACGGTAAAAAGGCGGCCCTCCCGGACCGCCTCTGTTCACAGGTGATCGCGGCGGCTTCAGCCTTCCGCCACCGGCTCCTCGGCATTCAGCCGCGGCCTCGGCGTCGACGACTCGCCGGCGGCCGGCCGGCTCCGCGTACTTCGACCGCCGCCACGTCGGCTGCGCAGATCCTGCTTCGCGGGCCGCGGCACCGTCGACACAGGCGTCCGCCATCTTCTGGGCGAACAGGCGGATGGCACGGATGGCGTCGTCGTTGCCGGGAA
Source organism: uncultured delta proteobacterium (assembly GCA_963749425.1). Lineage (GTDB taxonomy): Bacteria > Desulfobacterota > Desulfuromonadia > Desulfuromonadales > BM103 > VAUL01. Next base: position 156,997 of record CAVVMK010000007.1, on the reverse strand, counting down.
TGATGTAGTCGATCTCGTCCGGGATCGCAGTTGGTGTCGACCATCGCCACCACCGGGATGCCGAGCTTGCGGGCTTCCTTGACGGCGATGTTCTCCTTCTTCGGGTCGATCACGAAGATCGCGCCCGGCAGGCGGTTCATCTCCTTGATGCCGCCGAGGCTCTTCTCCAGCTTGTCCTTCTCGCGCTCGAGCTGCAGGACTTCCTTCTTGGTCAGCAGGTCGTAGGTGCCGTCCTGGGCCATGACGTCGATCTTCTTGAGACGGTCGATGCTGCGCTTGATGGTCGCGAAATTGGTCAGCATGCCGCCGAGCCAGCGATTGTTGACGATAGTACTGCCCGGCGCGGGCGGCCTCTTCGAAGATCGCCTCCTGAGCCTGCTTCTTGGTGCCGACGAACAGGACCTTGTCGCCGTTCTGCGCAGATCTCGCGCAGGAAGTTGTAGGCGGTGCTTGAAGTAGCGGACGGTCTTCTGCAGGTCGATGATGTAGATGCCGTTGCGGGCGCCGAAGATGTACGGCTTCATCTTCGGGTTCCAGCGGCGGGTCTGGTGACCGAAGTGAACCCCGGCCTCCAGCAGCTGCTTCATGGTGATCTGCGACATGTCTCGTTTCTCCTTGCGGTGTGGTTTTTGGCCTCCGTCTCCGTCAGCCCCGCGACCCACCCGGCATGTTGCCGGGCACCGGACCGCAAGTCAGGAGACGTGCGATTTTTGAACAGCACGGTCGTATACCACGCTCACCGGCCGGAAATCAAGGGGTTTTTGCCGAAAAGCCGGTTTACATTCCGCTTCCCGGCTGCACTATGATGCCTCGCCTATGGTCACGCTCCACGATCAACCGTTACCTGCTCCGGGAACTGCTTGCCCCGACTCTGTTGTGCCTGCTGGTCTTCACTCTGGCGCTGATGGCAGGTCGTCTGGTTCAGCTGGCCGACCTGGTCATCAACAAGGGGGTCGCCCTCGCCGGTATCCTGACCCTGTTTGCCACTCTGCTGCTGCCGTTCCTGGCGATCGCCCTGCCGCTGGCGTTTCTGATGGGGAGCATGCTCGGCTTCGGCCGGCTGTGTGCCGACAACGAGACGGTTGCCTTGCGAGCCGGCCGGCGTCGGGCTGTTCGACATGGCCCGGCCGGTCATGGCTCCTGGCCCTGGGCTGTGCCCTGCTCACGGCTCTGGTCGCCATGTGGGCAGCCCCCTGGGGGAAACGGGCCTTCAAAGCCACCCTTTTCGAAATGTCCCGCAGCAAGGCCAGCGTCAGCCTGCGCAGCAGCACCTGTTCATCAAACAATTCAAGAACCTGGTGGTCTATGCCAACCACCTTGACGATCGCAGCGGCGAGATGACCGGCGTCTTCATCGTCGAATCGCAGGAGAACCGGGAGCCGCTGACTGATTGTCGCCGAATCCGGCCGCCTGGTCAGCGATCCGCAGGAAGACAGCTCTGACCCTGCGCCTGCACAACGGCGCCATCCACCGGAAGGAGCCCGGCCGCCACCAGAAGGATGCCTACCAGGTCATCCGCTTCAACACCTACGACATCCTGCCCCGACCTGCGCACCGGCCATGGCGGCGCCCAAGTTCGCGCAACGGCCACCCGCAAGGAGGTGCCGATCAGCGACCTGTGGCAGGCTAGCCGAGGGCGACGGCGAGCGCGGCCGGGCCGCCCGCGCCGAGTTGCACAGCCGCCTGTGTGCGCCCCTGGCGCCACTGCTGTTTGCCCTGTTTATCCTCCCCTTCGGCATGCAGAGCCCAGCGTTCCGGCCGCAGTGGCGGCTTCATCGCAGGGCTGCTGATCTATCTCTGGCTACTACCTGCTGACATCCCTGGCGGAGATCCTGACCACGGAACTCCGCATCCCCCCCCTGCTCTCCTTCTGGGCCCTGCACCTGCTTTTTTCGGCACGGGCCTCACCCTGCTGCGCCAGAGCGCCCGGGAACGGCCCGTCGCGCTGCTTGTCTGGGTCGACCGCTGCGGGATCCTCCTCGCCAGACGACTGGGACGTCGCCATGCGCACGATTAACCGCCACCTTGCCGCGCTGTTCGCGCGCCATCTGGCGATTATCCTCCTGGTGCTGGTCGGGCTCTACGGCTTGATCGAGTTCATCGAGCGGGTCGACGATTTCATCGAGTATCAGGCGGCCCTGTTACCCCATTATCTCCACTACCCGCTGTACAAACTGCCGCTCATGCTGGACCAAGGCCCTCGCCATGGGGATCCTGCTGGCGGCCTTTGCGACGATCGGCACTGCTCTCCCGCACCCAGCCAGATCACCGCCCTGCGCAGCTGCGGGATCGGCCTCTGGCAGTCCACCCGGGCCGCTGTTCGCCATCGGCGTCCTGCTCTGCTCCTGGCGCCTTCGCCGGCAACGCCTGGCTGTCGCCCTGGTCGGCACGGCAGTCGCGCTATATCCTGATCACCGAGATCAAAGGCAAGCAAACCGCTGAGCACAACAGTCACCCGAGAATCTCTATTTCCGAGACGGGCAGCGGATCATCAGCGTCGGCGCAATCGTTCCCGGAGCGCGGCGAGAGTCCGGGGGCTGACCCTGCTCGACTTCGATGCCGCCTTCCGGTTGGCCCGGCGCGTGGAGGCCGCCTCGGCCGGCATACGCACGGCGGATCGCTGGCTGCTGACGCGACGTCATCGACGCGCACCTTCGACCCGGCGACCCAGCAATGTCGCCAGCTCATCGCGCGCAGGAGGAGCTGCCCGTCGATCTCGGCCGGCCGCCCGAGGAGCTGACGGAGATCTGGTACAAACCGCAGGAGATGACGCTTTCGGAACTGGCTTCGACTGGACCGACCGCCTGCGCCAGACGGGCAGGAGTCCATCCGCTACCGGGCGGAGTGGCAGCAGCGACTGGCACGCCCGAGCCACCCCTCTGCTGATGGTCCTGCTGGGGGTCCCCTTCGCCCTGCACCGCGGCCGCGCGCCAGCCTCGGCGTCGGCATGGCCTGACCCTGGCCACGTTCCGGCTACCTCGCCCTGCAGGCCATCGGCATGGCCTTCGGCAGCATCGACCTGCTGCCCGATCCCCCTGGCCGCCTGGTCCGCCAACATCCTGCTGCTGCTGGTCGGTGCCTGGCTGTTCCTGACCCTGGACAGCTGAGCGTCTCCGCGACCCCGCCCCCTGCGGCGCCGGCCGGTCGCAAGATCACCTCCTGCAAACGGCGAACGCCCCGCTCGACACGAGCGGGGCGTTCATTTCCAACTGCGGCGGGCCGGTCAATACCGGTAATGCTCGCTCTTGTACGGACCCTCGACCGGGACGCCGATGTAGCCGGCCTGCTGCTCGGTCAGCGGCGTCAGGCGTGCATTGAGCTTTTTAAGCTGCAGGCGCGCGACCTTCTCGTCGAGGTGCTTGGGGAGGGTGTAGACCCCGACCGGATAGCTCCCGCGTCGCGTTGGCGCAACAACTCGATCTGGGCGATGGTCTGGTTGGCGAAGGACGAACTCATCACGTAGCTGGGATGGCCGGTGCGCGCAGCCGAGGTTGACCAGACGCCCCTTGGCGAGCAGGATGATGCGCTTGCCGTCGGGGAAGATCACGTGGTCGACCTGCGGTTTGATCTCCTCCCAGCGGTACTGCTTCGATCGACGCCACGTCGATCTCGTTGTCGAAGTGGCCGATGTTGCAGACGATCGCCTGGTCCTTCATGCGCACATGTGGTCGTGGGTGATGACATGGTAGTTGCCGGTGGCGGTCACGAAGATATCGGCCTGGTCGCGGCGTCCTCCATGGTCACCACCCGGTAGCCTTCCATGGCCGCCTGCAGGGCGCAGATCGGATCGATCTCGGTGACCCAGACCTGGGCCGACAGCGCGCGCAGCGCCTGGGCCGAGCCCTTGCCGACATCGCCGTAGCCGCAGACCACGGCGACCTTGCCGGCGATCATCACGTCAGTGGCGCGCTTGATGCCGTCGACCAGCGATTCGCGACAACCGTAGAGATTGTCGAACTTGCTCTTGGTCACCGAATCGTTGACGTTGATCGCCGGGAACCGCAACTCCCCGCGTTCGTGCATCTGGTAGAGGCGGTGCACGCCGGTAGTGGTCTCCTCGGTCACCCCGCGGATTTGCCGCGAGATCGGCGCGATACCAGCCGGTCGACGCTCGGCATTGCGCCGGCGGATGGCGGCGAAGAGCATGGTCTCCTCCTCGCTGGCCGGATTGTTCAGGACCGCCAGGTCCCGCTCGGCCCGGGCGCCGAGATGCACCAGCAGGGTGGCGTCGCCGCCGTCGTCGAGGATCATGTTGGAGGTGCCGCCGTCAGGCCACTCGAAGATGCGATGGGTATAGTCCCAGTACTCGGCGAGCGTCTCCCCCTTGACGGCGAAGACCGGCGTGCCGGTGGCGGCAATAGCGGCCGCCGCGTGGTCCTGGGTCGAGAAAATGTTGCAGGAGGCCCAGCGCACTTCGGCGCCGAGGGCCTGCAGCGTCTCGATGAGCACCGCGGTCTGGATGGTCATGTGCAGCGAACCGGTGATGCGCGCCCCCTTGCAGCGGCTGGCGGGCGGCATACTCCTCGCGGATCGCCATCAGGCCGGGCATCTCGGTCTCGGCGATGGCTATTTCCTTCGGCCCCACGCGGCCAGGGCGAGGTCGGCGACGACAAAATCTGCTGGGACATGCGGTAACTCCTGTCAGGGTTGGTTGCGCTGCCTGTATAACGTCAGCGCCAGGCAGGTGGCAAGGAAAAACGGCAGGGCGTGCCGTGGCACGCCCGCCGCCGAACCTGCCTGTGGAGAACTCGCTCAGAACGGCAGCAGCACGGTAAAGGTCTGGCCGCTGGTCACGTCGCGCAACTGCAGGCGGAGTTGCGCGGCGCTCGGCGCCTCGCCGGGGAAGAACAGGAAGCCGCGATTCAGGTTGCCCGGTTCGATGATGCGATTGTCCAGATCCTTGTTGGCCAGGTCGCGGGCGATCTGCCGGCCCGGCTCGTCGGACGTCCCCTCGCTGGCGCCGCCGTAGATTGCCCCGCCGGCCGCGCCGAGCGCCGCGCCCTTGCCGGCGAATTCGCCGATGTTTTCCCCGGCCAGGATGCCGATGGCCGCACCTGCCAGGGCACCCGCCGCCGCACCCCACATGCCGCTCTTGGCGCCGCCCTTGACAATGCTGCCGTACTCGCTGCTCGATTCCACCCGCTGATACGCGGTCTTGCGGTCGAGCAGATTCCAGTAGCCGCCGGCGGCATCGACCAGGAAGGTCTGTTCGGGGACCACCTCGAAGCGCTCCGGACCCTGATTATCGAAAATCACCTGCACCGGCAGCAGCCCGGCGCCGCGGATGTCGAAACCGAAGGCCTCCTTGGCCGCGGCCTTGTCGGCGTAGGCCGCGGCCGCAACTTTGGCTCCGCCGAGCATCTGCACGTTGGCCATCAGGTCGGGAGGCAGAAATGCCACCTCGCGGCTTTCGTAGAAGGTACAGGCACCAAGCATGGCCAGCAGCGCGGCGGCGACGGCAGAGGCAAGCAGACGGGTCATGACCATTTCCTTTCGCAGGCCAGCTGACGGGGCCATTGAGTCCACCCCGGTTTCCTGAGACGAATTCTCCGGCAAACGGTTTACGCAATCATTCTAGCACATCCCCGCCGGGAAGCAGCAGCAGGGTCGCGGTGCCGTGAGCCACCAGGCGCGCCTGCCGATCGGTCACCCGGACCGTGAGGCTGGCCGTGCGCCTCCCCAGGTGCAGAAGCTCTGCTCGGGCGGTCAGGCAGTCACCGGGCACGGCCGGGCGCAGGTAGCTGACGTTCAGGTTGACCGTCGTGGCCGGCTGCCCCGACGGCAGCAGCGGCCTCGGGAAGAAACAGACCGTATCGGCTAGGGCGGCAATCAGGCCGCCGTGGACCCCTCCGAGATAATTCAGGTGCCGGCGGTCGGCGTCGACGGTCATGACCGCGTGGCGGTCGCCGATCTCCACCAGGCGGATACCGAGGGTCTGGAGCAGGGAGATGGCGTTGGCACTCTCCAGGGTGGCAGGTTGCATGTCAGCCTCCATGGGCGGAATTGCGGGGCCGGGTCCGGAACCACAGCCAGGTCAGCAGCGCGGCGGTCAGCGCGCCGCAAGGGTGGCCGGTCAGGCGGTCGAAGCGCCGGCGGAACCGCCACACCGGCTCCAGCGGGACCGCCTCGGGCGGTGCGCCGGCCCGCCAGGCCCGGAGCGCCCGGCGCCCGAGCGGCAACTGCCAGACGTTGGCGCGGACATAGGCGCCGGTCCGATACCAGATGCCCAGGCGGTCGCGCCACGGTAACTCCCCCAGCAGTTCGTCGATCAGCGCGAAAAACGGTGCCAGCTGCAGGGGGCGGGTCCGGTCCTGGCGACGGTAGAGCTGCGGAGCGCGGAGCAGCGGAGTCTCCCAGCCGATCGCCGCGAAGTTCATCAGCAGGGCGTTGAGCGTCTGTCGCTTGCGGAAGCCCTCGACCTGGAAGCGCCGCGGCGAGGTGACGATCGCCGCCGGCAACAGCTGCCATTCGCCGCCGGCCCGGATCGCCTCGGCCAGCAGGGTATCCTCCATACCGGCAGGTCCTCGCGAAAACCGCCATGCCTGCGGAACAGTTCCGCGGCCAGCAAGAACCCCTGGTCGCCATGAATGGTGCCGGGGAGCCCGCTGCGCGCTTTCACCTCGGCAAGATAATACCCGAACGAGCGGGCCGTGTCAGGCAGGTCGAACTGGAGGGAAAAATGCCCGGCCACGCGCGGATCTGCGGCACGGCGCAGGGTGGCAAGCGCCGTGGTGAGCGCCGCCGGCTCCGGGAGCCGGCTGTCGGCATGCAGGAACAGCAGCCACGGTCCGCTGGCCTTCGCTGCCCCGCCATTGAGCTGCCGGCCGCGGCCGGCCGGGCCGGTCAGCACCGTTCCCGCGTAGCCATGGCGGGACAAGGCGGCGTGCGCCACCTCGCGGGTTGCATCGGTCGAGCCGCCGTCGCTGACCAGGAGTTCGAAGGACACTCCCTCCTGGGCGGCAAGATCGTCCAGTAGCCGGGGAAGCCGGTCCGCTTCGTTCAGGGTCGGAATGATCACCGACAGCTCGGGCTGCACCCCCACTCCTTTCGCATCGTTGCTGACCCATCACGATTCACGGCTGCTTGACGCGCCCGCCCCCGGCAACGTAAACGGGCGAGCCTTATCAGCGGCCCGCCCGTGATGTCCTTTGCGAAGGTCGGCGCCGCTCAGATCCCGGCCCGCTGCGCAGCGACGTCGACCCGGTCGGTGCGCTCCCAGGTAGAACTCCGGGAGTTCGCGGCCGAAGTGGCCGTAGGCGGCGGTCTGTTTGTAGATCGGGCGCAGCAGGTCGAGGGCCTCGATGATCGCCCGCGGCCGCAGGTCGAACTCCTCGCGGGCGATCTGGGCAATCGCGGTTCGGGGAGATCTTGCCGGTGCCGAAGGTGTTGATCATGACCGAGACCGGCTCGGCCACGCCGATGGCGTAGGCCACCTGCACTTCGCACTTGGTCGGCCAGACCGGCGGCGACGATGTTCTTGGCCACGTAGCGGGCCATGTAGGAGGCGCTGCGGTCGACCTTGGAGGGATCCTTGCCGGAGAAGGCGCCGCCGCCGTGGGACCCCTGGCCGCCGTAGGTGTCGACGATGATCTTGCGCCCGGTCAGACCGCAGTCGCCCATCGGCCCGCCGACCACGAAACGTCCGGTCGGGTTGATGAAGAACTTGGTCTTCTCGTCCATCAGGTCGGCCGGGATCACCTTCTTGACCACTTCCTCGATGATCGCCTCGCGCAGCGTCTCGTAGGTCACATCCGGGGCATGCTGGGAGGAGACCACCACCGAATCGACGCGGATCGGCTTGTCGTTGATGTACTGGATCGAGACCTGCGACTTGCCGTCGGGACGCAGGAACGGCAGCATGCCGTTCTTGCGCACCATCGAGAGGCGCTTGGTCAGCTGGTGGGCGAAGATGATCGGCATCGGCATCAGTTCGCGGGTCTCGTTGCAGGCGTAGCCGAACATCAACCCCTGGTCGCCGGCCCCCTGCTCCTTGAACAGCCCTTCCCCTTCGGTCACCCCCTGGGAGATATCCGGCGACTGCCGATCGATGGAGATCAGCACCGCGCAGGTCTCGCAGTCGAAACCCATGGCCGAATCGTCGTAGCCGATCTCGCGGATCGTCTCGCGGACGATGATCGGGATAATCGATGCGGGCGGTGGTGGTGATCTCCCCGGCAATCACCGCCATGCCGGTGGTCACCAGCGTCTCGCAGGCCACCCGGGCCTTCGGGTCCTGGGTGAGGATGGCGTCGAGAATCGCATCGGAAACCTGGTCGGCAATCTTGTCGGGATGACCTTCGGTCACCGATTCGGAGGTAAAGAGAAAGTCGGTCATCGCCATGGGGCAACTCCTTGTGCGGATGAAATCGGACTTGGAACGTTAGCCGTTCAGGATGAGAGTGTCAAGGATTCAGGAGTAGTCGCCGAATCGAAAATCTGCGGAAAACGCCGGCTCATCTCCGCCTCCAGGGCATCGACCACTTCGGCGGCGGTCGGCAGCTGCAGCAGGCGGTCGACCAGGTCCCGCGCCTCGGCCAGGGTGATCTGGCGCATCAGGCGCTTGACCCGCGGGATCGACGGCGGGTTCATCGACAGCTCGGTGAAGCCGAGACCGATCAGGACCAGCGCATAGAGCTGCTCGCCGGCCATCTCGCCGCAGATGGCGACCTCGATGCCGGCGTTGCGGCCGCGTCGCAGACCTGCCGCAGGGCGCGCAGCACCGCCGGGTGCATCGGCTCGTAGAGGTAGGCGACATGCTCGTTGCCACGGTCGATGGCCAGGCAGTACTGGATGAGGTCGTTGGTGCCGACCGAGAAGAAGTCGACCTCCCTGGCCATCAGGTCGGCCAGCAGCACGGCGGCGGGAGTCTCGATCATGATGCCGAGCGGCAGAGCGGCCCGACCGGCAACCCCTCCTCGACCAGCTCCTGGCGGGCCTTCTCGACCAGGTGCCGGCAGGCACGGATCTCCGCCACCCCGGAGATCATCGGGAACATGATCCGCACCCGGCCATGGGCCGAAGCCCGCAGGATGGCCCGCAGCTGGGTGCGGAACAGCGTCCCTTCCTTGAGGGAAAAGCGCACCGCACGCAGCCCCATGACCGGGTTGGCCTCGTCGAGCAGGTTCAACTCGGGGACGAACTTGTCGCCGCCGACATCGAGGGTGCGGATCGTCACCGGGTGGGGTGCCATCGCTTCGGCGGCGGCCCGGTAGGCGAGGTACTGGGTCTCCTCGTCAGGCGGCTGGTTACCGGACAGGAAGAGAAATTCGGTGCGGAACAGGCCGATTCCCTCCACCCCCTGCTCACGGGCGGCGGCAATCTCCTCGGCCAGTTCCACGTTGCCGCGCAGGGCCACCCGGTGGCCGTCGCGGGTCTCGGCCGGCAGGTCCCGGTAGCCCTCCAGCTCCTTTTCCAGGTAATCGTAGCGCTGTTTGCGGGCCAGATACTCGCGGAAGGTGGCGGGCGACGGGTTGACGATCACCGTGCCGGTGGTGCCGTCGATGATCATCGGCTCGCCGCTCGCCACCTGGGTGGAGATGTTCTCAAGACCGACCACGGCGGGAATCGCCAGGGAACGGGCCAGAATCGCGGTATGCGAGGTCCGACCGCCGACATCGGTGACGAAACCGATGACCTTGTCGCGATCAAGCTGCATGGTGTCGGCGGGGGAGAGATCGTGGGCGACGACGATCGCCTGGCCGGTCAACTCCTCGAGATTTTCGCGAACTTCGCCGAGCAGGTTGCGCATCAGGCGGTCGCCGACCGAGTCGATATCGGAACGCCGCTCACGCAGATACTCATCGCTGATGCTGTCGAACACCTGGCGCAGACGGCGCAGGGTCCGGCCCAGGGCACCTTCGGCGTTGAGCAGTTCGGAACGGATCAGGTCGATGGTGTCGTTGATCAGCAGCTGGTCGTCGAGAATCAGCAGGTGGGTGTCGATGATGTACAGGTGCTCGGCGTGCTGGTCGGCCGCCTGCTCCTTGACCTCGATGCAGTTGGACTTTGGACTTGTCGACGGCGGCCAGGAAAGAGGCGATCTCGGCATCGACCTCAGTGGGGAGGATGCGCCGTTCGATGCCGCCCACCCGAGCACGGTTGAGCAGGTGGCTTCTGGCAATGGCGATCCCCGGCGAGGCGCCGATGCCGATCAGGATCGTATCCTGGGGAAATTCAGCGCTCGCCGAAACCGTCATTGATCAGGGCTCCTATGGCCCGCATGGCCTCGGCGGCATCCGCCCCGGAGACCGTCACCCGCAGCAACGACCCCACCGGGGCCGCCAGCATCAGCAGCCCCATGATGCTCTTGCCGTTGACCTCCTCGCCATCCTTGGTCACCGTCACGTCGGCCTTGAAGCGGTTGGCGGTCTGCACCAGCTGGGCAGCGGCCCGGGCGTGCAGGCCGAGCCGGTTGATCAAGTCGAAATTCCGCGCTTTCGGTCATCTTCCTCTTTCGGTCTCAACGCAGCAGGGCCAGACCCGAGCAGGCTGGCCGTCGTCATGATCACCAGGGAAAAACTGGTCACGCCGCGGCGGGCCAGCCAGGCAAAAAGCAGAATCACCGGCAGCAGGACCACCCCCCACAACGATGCGATCGCCTGGTGCTCACAGCCGCGCTCGGCCAGGAAGGCACAGAGCACGCCAAGAAGAATGGCCGTTCCCTCCTTGAGCCAGATCGCCGCATCGGGGAGACGCAGCCGCTGCAGCAGTTCCACCGAACGAAGCTCCTGCAGATAGCCGATCAGCCAGCCGCCGCAGCGAAAGACCAGGTGCGGCACATTGAACAGCAGCCAGCAGCACCAACGGTGCCCACATGACCCCCTGAAACGCCAGAAGCAGGCCGACCACCGCCGCCAACGGTCGGAGTGCTCCCCAGAACAGGGCATCGCCCATGGCCGCATAGGGTGCCATGACCATGTCGCGGAAGGTCAGCGGCATCGACCGCCGGCGTTTCCCCCGCCAGCTGTTGCTCCTCGAGCCGCAGCACCGTCCCCGCCACCCAGGACGCCAGGTACGGGTGGGTATTGAAATACTCGATATGCCGCTGCAGCACCTCGGCCGGCGGTTCCCCGCCATACAGGCGCCGCAGCCCCGGCAGCATCTGGTAAGCAAGACCCAGGTTCTGCATCCGCTCGAAGTTCCAACTCGCCTGGTGCAGGAACGAGCGGCCGCAACCACGCAGCAGGACTCCCCAGGGAAGGCGTACCGTAGCCATCAGCCTACCTCAGCCACAGAACGCAGCAGGGTGGCGACAAATGCCACGCCGAACAGGAACAGCCCGCGGCTGACATTGAGCGTGCCGAGCAGCACGGCGGCGCCGATCAGGATGAAGCTGTACTGCAGACTCAGACCGGTCTCCCGCACCGCACCGATCAGCAGCGGCGCCAGGGGATAGAGCAGCAACGTTCCGGCCGCAACAATGACCGAGCAGGTGGCCAATCCAGCCAGGGCGAAATGTCCAAGCCCGCGCAGGTGCAGACGCTCGATCCGGCGGGCATCACCGGCGGCGGCCGCCGCCAGCGCCTGCCGCGCGAGCCGGTCGTTGGCCTGCCGGGCCCAGCTCGTCGGCGATACTGTCCCGACCTTGCCCAGGGGGATGGCCGTCAGCACGCAGAGGATCACGGCAGGCATGCCGTGCAGGCCGAGCAACCGCTCCAGGGTCAGGGCCAGAGCCGTGGCACCGATCGCCACCTGGGTATCGTCCGGGGGAATGACCGCACCGACCGGCAGGCGCCCGAGCCAGAGCAGTTCCAGCAGCATCCCCACCTCGAAACCGGCCAGCGGCACACCGAGCAGCCAGCCGGTCAGCGGAGCGGCGACCAGCGGCCGGGAAACCAGGCACTGCAGGAACGCCACCCGGTCGAGACCGAGCAGGACCGCCAGGGTGCCGGTGGTCAGATACTCGGCGACGCCCATCGTCTGGTCGTCCCCGTTGCGCACCAGGACCTGCCACCCCTGTTCCCGGTCGGACGGAACGCATTGGGAGACGATCAGCGACCCCGGTCGCCTCGACGTCGCGCAGATTGTCGATATCGTGCTGATCGAGGGCGATGGTGCAACTGTAGCGGCACTTCCCCTCGCCGGCATGCATGTTGCCAAGATTGAGCTTGGCATAGCCGATACCCAGCCGACAGGCGCGCAGGGCATCAGTCGGAGCTGGCAAACAGCAGCAGCGTCCGGCAGCGGGCCAGTTCCGCCGAGGCAAGCAGCACGGCCACCTCGTCGAGGCTGCCGATCTCCAGGCGGATATCGCGCGGCACGGCGGCCTGCATGATCATCCGCTGCAGCGGCGTTGTGCGCCGCCGCGTCGTTGGCGACCACGATGCAATCGGCCTGGACATGCGGCACCCAGGCTTCGAGGACCTGGCCATGGATCAGGCGGCTGTCGATGCGGGTCAGGACGATACCCATGGTCGCTTCTCAGAGGTGGCGCGCCAGCGCTTCGCTGGCCAGGACGATGCTGTCACGGGCGTGGTCCTTGAGTCGCCCGGCCAGTTCCGTCAACGGGTAACTCTCGCGGTAGGAGAAGAATTTGAGGAGCATCGGCAGGTTGACCCCGGTCAGCAGCTCGACGCGGCCGGGTGCGAGCAGGGTCATGCCGATATTGGCCGGCGTGCCGCCGAACATGTCGACCACCACCAGCACCCCGTCGCCGTCCGGGTCGACCTCGGCAATCGCCCCGGCCAGCAGGGCACGCAGTTCGTCGGGAGCTTGCTCGCGCGACAGGCTGACGGCGCAGGCCCGCTCCGGGCGGACCGATGATCATCGCCGCCGTGTCGAGCAGCGCCTCGCCAAGCGTCCCGTGGGTCGCGACCACCAGCCCGATCATGCCGTGCTCCGCTCGACATCGCGATGGGTGATCTCGACGGCGCAGCCGGTACCGAGCAGATAGGGACGCAACTCCTCGGCGATGGCCACGCTGCGGTGCCGGCCGCCGGTGCAGCCGACGGCGATGGTCAGGGCGCTCTTCCCTTCCTTGCAGCAGCGCGGCACCTGGAAGAAGAGCAGATCCTTGACCCGCTCGATGAACTGCTGGCAGTCGGGCTGGGAGAGGACGAAGTGGCTGACCTGCGGATCGCGCCCGGTCAGCGGGCGCAGTTCCGGGACGAAGTGCGGATTGTCGAGGAAGCGCACGTCGAAGACCAGGTCGGCTTCCAGCGGCAGCCCATGGCGGTAACCGAAGGAGACCAGCTGCACGGCCATGCGGCTCGTCTCCTCGCTCCGCGACCGAAGACCACGGTCAGCACGTTCTGCCGCAGCTGGTGCACATTGGTGCTCCGTCGAGTCGAGAATCACCGTGGCGGCGCGCTTGAGTCTCGCTCATCAGTTCGCGCTCGCGGCGGATCGCCGCGACGATCCCCTCCTGCTGCACCAGCGGATGGCGGCGGCGCGTCTCCGAGAAACGGCGCACCAGTTCGTCGTCGGTGGCTTCGAAGAACAGCACTTCCGGCGCCGGCCCCGACCTTTTCAGGGTCGTCGAGAATGGTCTGGGCACCGCTGAGAAAATCGCGGCTGCGCGCATCGACAACCACCGCGACATGGCGGTAGCCGCGGTCAGTCAGGGCGAGGAAGTCGGGGAGCAGCGGCAGCGGCAGGTTGTCGACCACGAAAAACCCGGCGTCTTCCAGGGCCCGGGCGCCGGTACTCTTGCCGGAGCCGGAGAGTCCGGTGATGACCACCAGGCGGCGGCTCATTCGAGGTTGTCGCCGATGATCGTGTGGGCGTGCAGGTGAGCCGCTTCCGCCATGCGCTGCTCAAGGCGCGCCTCGAATTCCACGGCGCTGTGGTAGCCCATCTCCTTGAGCAGCCGGTTGCGGGCGGCGACCTCGACGATGCCGGTGATGTTGCGCCCCGGGCGCACCGGGATGGTCTGGATCGGCAGCTTCACGCCGAGCAGTTCGTAATGCCGCTCCTCCAGGCCGAGCCGGTCGTACTCGGCACCTTCCTGCCACTCGGCCAGTTCGATCACCAGGTCGATCTTCTTGCGCTCGCGGATCGCCGCCACCCCGAACAGGTGCTTGATGTTGATGATCCCCAGCCCCCGGATCTCCATGTGGTAGTGGAGCAGGTCGCTCCCCTGGCCGAAGAGCACCGCCGGGAACTTGAAGCGCACCTTGACCACGTCGTCGGCCACCAGGCGGTGGCCGCGCAGGACCAGGTCGAGGGCGCATTCGCTCTTGCCGATGCCGCTCTTGCCGATCAGCAGCACGCCGACGCCGAGCACATCGACCAGCACGCCGTGGACGGTGGTCTGCGGCAGCAGGCGCTCTTCGAGGTATTGGGTGATCAGGGAGATGAAGGTGGAGCTGATGTGGTGGGTGCGCAGCAGGGGGATGCCGCGCTGCTCGACCTCGCCCAGCAGGTTCTGCGGCGCCGCCTGCCCCTTGGTGATGATGAAGCAGCAGATCTCCAGGGCACAGAGTTCGCGCAATATTCTGCCGGGCCCGTTCGCGGATCCCTGGTGGTGATCTCTTCGAGGTAGGTCAGTTCGGTCGAGCCGAGCACCTGGATGCGGTCGGGATGGAGATTTTTGGTGTAACCGGCCAGGGCCAGACCCGGCTTCTGAATGCGCGGCACCTGGACCAGCCGGTCCAGCCCGCCCTCGCCGGCCAGCAGCTCCAGGTCGAGGCCGGCTTCCTTTTCCGCCAGCAGTTCGGCAATGCTGATCTGCGGCCATGGCCCTACAGGTTCTCTTCTTCTTCCGTGATGATGTCGTAGATCTGCTGGCGGTCGCCGGCCTTCTGCAGACGCTCGCGAACCTGCGGTGCCTTGAGCAGCTTGGAGATCCGCGCGAGGGTCTTCGAGATGGATGCCGACCGCATCCTCCGGGGCGATCAGCAGGAAGAAGAGCCGGGCCGGCTTGCCATCCATGGCATCGAAATCAACCCCCTTGCGGCTGAGCCCGAAGGCGATCAGCTGATGATCGAGATGCTTGAGCTTGCCGTGGGGGATGGCCACGCCGTCACCGATGCCGGTGCTCCCCAGGCGCTCACGCTCCAGCAGCACCCGGATCACCTCGTCCCGGTTGAGCGACGGATTGGCGGTGACCAGGGCCTCGGTCAGTTCGGCCAGAACATCTTCTTTTCTCGGTCCCCTGAGTTCCGCGACGATCGCGGCGGGGTCCAGCATTTCGGCAATCTTTACCGACATAGGTGACTCACTTCGATCGTGGATGGGCTGCACGCAAAAACAACGGCGGCAGGCGGAGACCACCTGCCGCCGCCAGCAGATTATTTTGCCTCAGCTTTGCGGCACGATCAAGCCGTAATTGCCATCCTTGCGCCGATAGACCACATTGATCTCGGCAGAGTTGGAATCGGTGAAGACCAGAAACTCCTTTTCCAGCAGATCCATCTGCATGACCGCCTCTTCCACCGACATCGGCTTGACCTGGAAGGTGTCGGACTTGATGATGGTCGGCTCGGCATGACCCTCGTCGATGCTCTGGGCGGCAAACACGGTCTTGGCCACCTGGCGTTCGCGCCCGGCGTGCGGCTTGTGCCGCTTGATCTTGTCCTTGTAGCGCTTGAGCTGGCGCTCGAGTTTGTCGAGGACGCCGTCGATCGCCGCATACATGTCCTCGGTCTGGTCGGCGGCCTTGATGGTGATCCCCTTGGCGGTCAGAGTCACTTCCGCCTTGTGGCGGATCTTCTTCTCGACCGAGAGCACCACCTGGGCCTCGACCGGCTCGTCGATGTACTTCTTGACCCGCGGCAGCTTTTCCTCGACATAGCTGCGGACGGGATCGCTGCTGTCCATGTGGCGGAAGGTCACGGCAACTTGCATGGTCTTACAACCTCCTGAATGTTGGAAAATCCGGCAGTGCGCCGGAATGGTCTTGCTAAGAGTATACCCCGTCGGCGCCATCTGGCCAGTGCGGCGCATACCGAGCGTCAGAACAGCCGGCGCCGCTGGGTCGACGAACCGAGGTTGAGCATCTCCCGGTACTTGGTCACGGTGCGGCGGGCGATGTCGATCCCCTGACGACGCAGCAGTTCGACGATCTTCTGGTCGGAGTGCGGCTTGCGCGGGTTTTCGGTGGCAATGATGTCGCGAATCTTGCTCTTGACGCTCTCCGAGGCCACCGCATCCCCCTCGGTGGTGTTGATGCCGCTGTTGAAGAAGTACTTCAGCTCGAACAGCCCCTGGGGCGTCTGCACGTACTTGTTGGTGGTGACGCGGCTGACCGTCGATTCGTGCATCTCGATATCCTCGGCCACGTCGCGCAGCACCAGCGGCTTGAGATACTCGACGCCGCGGTCGAAGAAGTCGCGCTGGAACTTGACGATGCTCTTGGTCACCTTGTAGATGGTCCGCTGGCGCTGATGGATGCTCTTGATCAGCCAGAGCGCCCCGCGCATCTTTTCCTGGATGTATTCGCCGGCCTTGGCGTCGATGGCCACCGCCCCGGACAGGGCGCTGCGGTAGAAGGAGTTGATGCGCAGGTTGGGCAGTCCCTCGTCGTTGAGCATGACCACGTATTCGTCGCCGATCTTGTAGACGAAGATGTCGGGAATGATGTAGTGGATCTCGTCCTGGCCGTACTGGCTCCCCGGGCGCGGATCGAGGCCGCTGATCAGCTTGGCGGCGGCCAGCACCTCTTCGAGGGACACCTGCAGGGCCCGGGCGATCTGCTGGTAGCGACGGTTCTCCAGGTCCTCGAGGTAGCTGGCGTCAGCAGCCGTTTCGACCAGCGTCTCGCTGCATGCCGAGCTGCTCGACCTGGCGCAGCAGGCACTCCTGCAGCGAGCGGCTCGCCACCCCGGCGGGATCGAACTCCTGGACGGTGTGCAGCACCCGCTCGACCCTGGGCACACTGCTTTCCGTCTGGACCGCGATTTCCTCGACCGAGGCCTGCAGGTAGCCGTCGTCGTCGAGGTTGCCGATGATTTCGTCGGCGATCAGGCGATCGCGCCCTTCGAGGGCCGAGAGCTTGAGCTGCCAGAGCAGGTGATCCTGCAGCGACGGCTTGCGCGTCAGCAGATTCTCGTAGGAGGGTCGATCGTCGTCGTCCTCGTAGTTGTCGGCGGTGGTGCCGCCCAGGCTGTAGCTCTCCAGGTAGGTGTGCCAGTCGATGTCGCCGAAACTGTCGCGGTTCGCCGTCGACTTCGCGCAGCTTCGCCGACGACTTCCGCGGCACTTCCGGCGCTTCGACCTCGCTGGCCAGCTCCCCCAGCTCGGCCTGCTCGTCGATGTTCTCCTGCCCCTCCTCGAGGACCGGGTTCTCCTCGAGTTCGGCGCGCACCACGTCGAGCAGCTCCATGCGCGACAGCTGCAGGAGCTTGATCGCCTGCTGCAGCTGGGGGGTCATCACCAGCTGCTGGCTGAGCTTGAGTTGTTGGCGGATCTCCAGGGCCATGGATTTCGCTTTACCGCTACAGGCGGAACTTGTCGCCGAGATAGATCGCCCGCGCCCGCGGGCTGGCGGCAATCGCTGCCGGGTCGCCCTCTTCGAGGATGCGTCCCTCGTTGAGGATATAGGCGCGGTCGCAGACACCCAGTGTCTCGCGCACGTTGTGGTCGGAGATCAGCACGCCGATGCCGCGCGCCTTCAGCGGGTGATGATCTCCTGGATATCGAGCACGGCGATCGGATCGATCCCGGCGAACGGCTCATCGAGCAGCATGAAGCGCGGTTCGAGCACCAGGGCCCGGGCCATCTCGGTGCGCCGGCGCTCGCCACCCGACAGGGCATAGCCGTAACTGCGGGCGACATGCTGCAGGCGGAACTCCTCGAGCAGTTGCTCCTTGCGCTGCTGACGCTTCGCCGGATCCGTTCTCGACCGTTTCCAGAATCGCCAGCAGGTTCTGCTCCACGGTCAGGCTTGCGGAACACCGACGGTTCCTGGGCCAGGTAGGAGATCCCCAGGCGCGCCCGCTGGTGCATCGGCACCTGGTGAGATCGCTGGTCGTCGAGACAGACCTGGCCGGCTGTCCGGGCGCACCAGGCCGACCACCATGTAAAACGAGGTGGTCTTGCCGGCGCCGTTCGGGCCGAGCAGGCCGACGACCTCGCCGGACGCCACCTCGAGGTCGACGGCAGCGACCACCTGGCGACGCTGGTAGCGTCTTGCACAGTCCGCGGGCTGTCAGGCGATGGGTCAACGCACGCCCTCCCCCTTCGGCTGGAACACGGCGTTGACCCGGCCGTCCTGGCCCCCCTTGACCACGCTGCGGTTCTCCTTGACGAAGACCACGATCTCGTGCCCCTGCACCGAGTTCCCCCCTCGCTCACCCGCGGCGACCCGGTCAGCACGATGCGCTCCTCGGCCCGGAAATACTCGGCCCGCTGGCCGGTGGCGACGCGCTGCCCCTGGACGATGCGCACGTTCCCCTCGGCCAGCACGCGTTCGACGTCGCCGCCCTGAGGCGGCGCATGGATGGTCAACCGGTCACCGGTCATGGTGATATCGCCCTGCCTGGCCACGGCATTGCCGATGAAGATCACCGTCTTGGCGACATCGTCCGCTTCCATGCGGTCGGCAGTGATTTCCACCGGCTCGCGGCTGCCGGTCCCCGGCGAGGCCGCCGGGGCGGCCAGGGCCGCGCCGGCCGACAGCAGCGCAAGCGCACAGCATATCCACTGTTTCATCGGTTGTCCCGCTTTCCTGTCGGCTGCAGCCGGGCATGCACCTTGGAGTGCACGCGCAGCCGCATGGTTTGCAGATCGAGATCGAGGCCGACCCCCTCGAGATCGAGCCCCTTGCCGGTCAGCCGGATCGGCGCCTCGGTCCGGATCGACCGTTCCGCCTGCCGGTAGGTCAGGTGCTCGGTGCGCAGCGTGTAGCCGTTGCGGCTGACCACCACGACGTCGTCCTGCACCTCCACGGCCGAAAAGTCGGCGGTGATCCGGCCGTTGCGTGCCTGCAGCGTCCCCTGCTCGACCCCCTGCTCGTCATAAAAGGTCAGGTGCAGGTCGCTGACGCTCATGAGCTGGTCGGCGCCGCGATGCGCCACCTGCCTGGCCACCAGCCGCCAGCGCGGCACGCCGCCCTCGCTGTGGGTGTAGTCGATATCCTTGCAGCGCCAGGTCGACGCCCTCGGGGAGCGCCTTGACCACTTCGATGATCTGGACTGCCGGCCGGTAGCGCAAGGCCACCACGGCGGCCAGGCCGGCGGCGACCAGCAGCGCCAGCAGCAGAAAGAGGTTGCGTGCCTTGAAGAGGGTCATCGCCGTGGACTATACCACCTTGCCGGACGGCGAGTAAAGGGTGAACCACAGGCTTGGCATGAGAATTGTATATCAGGATATTTCGATAAAGTAGCGACCGGCCACGCTTTCCCAGCGGCCGGTCTCCTTGAGGAGCAGGTCACAGATTTCGCGGACCGCGCCGCGGCCGCCGGCGGCCGCGGTCACGTAGTGCACGAAGGGGCGGAGGTCGGCGATGGCGTCGGCCACCGTGGCGGCGAAGCCGACCCGGCGCAGGACCGGCAGGTCGACGACATCGTCGCCCACGTAGGCCACCTGCTCGGCGGTCAGGCCGGTTTTCGCCAGGATCTCGCGCGAACGGCACCAGCTTGTCCTTGGCCCCCTGGTAGACCAGGTCGATCCCCAGTTCCGCGGCGCGCCGTTCGACCACCGGCGACTGCCGGCCGGTGATGATGCCGATGCGGATGCCGCCACGCTGCAGCATCTTGAGGCCATGGCCGTCCTTGACGTCGAAGGCCTTGGTCTCGCCGCCGCGGTCATCGTAGACGATCCGCCCGTCGGTCATCACGCCGTCGACATCCAGCAGCAGCAGGCGAATCTTCGCCAGGTGCTCATGCATCACACCACCCCGGCCCGCAGCAGATCGTGCAGGTGGATGATGCCGACCGGCTCGTTGCGTCTCGTCGCCGTCGAAGACGAACAGCGAAGTGATGGCGTGCTCCTCCATGCGCTGCAGCGCCTTGGCCGCCAGATTGGTGCGCAGGATCCGCTTCGGCTGGCGGTTCATGAATTCACTGATCGGCCGGTGCAGCAGTTCGACCCCCTTCTCGATGGTCCGCCGCAGGTCGCCGTCGGTGAAGACCCCGACCAGGTTGCCCTGGCCGTCGACCACCCCGGTGATGCCGAGCTTCTTGCTGGAAATCTCGTAGAGGGCATCTTTGAGCGGGGTGTCCAGGGCCACCAGGGGGATCGCCGCGCCGCCGTGCATCAGGTCCTCGACCCGCAGCAGCAAGCGCTTGCCGAGGGCCCCGCCGGGGTGGTAGAGGGCGAAGTCCTCCTCGCAGAAGCCGCGCTCGAGGAGCAGGGCCACGGCCAGAGCATCGCCCATCGCCAGGGTGGCGGTGGTGCTGGCGGTCGGCGCCAGCTGCAGCGGACAGGCCTCCTCCTTCACCGAGATGTCGAGAAAGACGTCGCCGGCCCGCGCCAGGGTGCTGGCCGGCTTGCCGGTCATGGCGATCAGCGGCAGCCCCATGCGCTTGATGACCGGCAGGATGCGGGTCAGCTCCTCGGTCTCGCCGGAGTTGGAGACGGCGATGACCACGTCCCCCTTGGCAAGCATGCCGAGGTCGCCATGGACCCCTTCGGCCGGATGCAGGAAGAGTGCCGGGGTGCCGGTGGAGGCCATGGTCGAGGCGATCTTCTGGCAGATCAGCCCCGACTTGCCCATGCCGGTGACCACCACCCGGCCGGTGCAGGCGAGGATCATCTCCACGGCCCGGACGAAACTCGCCGTTGATGCGGTCGGTCAGGGCCTGGACCGCCTCGGCCTCGATGCGCAGGACTTTGCGCGCCGCTTCGAGGATATCGGTCATGACGGGCTGGTGCTCCTTGACGATGGCGTCGATGGCCAGGACTTGGCGCAGCTGCGCCTCGACCTGATCGAGCGGGAGGCTGTTGGGGCCGTCGCACAGGGCCCGGTCGGGGTCCTCGTGGACCTCCCAGAAGAGCCCGTCGATCCCGGCGCCCGCCGCCGCCCGCGACAGGGTGCCGACGAACTGGCGCTGACCGGCGGAGGCCGTGCCGGCGCCGCCGGGCAGCTGCACCGAGTGGGTGGCGTCGAAGATCACCGGGCAGCCGGTGGCGCGCATGATCGGCAGGGAACGCATGTCGACCACCAGGTTGTTGTAGCCGAAGGAGGCGCCGCGCTCGGTGAGCAGGATGTCGCGGTTGCCGGTCGGCTTCCAGCTTGCCGACGACGTTCTTCATGTCCCAGGGGGCCAGGAACTGCCCCTTCTTGACGTTGACCACCCGGCCGGTGGCGCCGGCGGCGGCCAGCAGGTCGGTCTGCCGGGAGAGAAAGGCCGGGATCTGCAGGACATCGAGCACTTCGGCGGCCGGGGCCACCTGGCCGATGTCGTGGACGTCGGAGAGGACCGGCAGGCCGAACTCGCTCTTCACCCGGGCCAGGATCTCCAGCCCCGCCTCGATCCCCGGACCGCGGAACGAGGTCACCGAGGTGCGGTTGGCCTTGTCATAGGAGGCCTTGAAGACCAGGCCGATCCCGAGGCGCGCGGCGATCGCCTTGAGGGCCTCGGCGGTGCGCAGGGTGTGGTCGAGGCTCTCGATGACGCACGGCCCGGCGATCAGCACCAGAGGCCGGCCGCCGCCGAAGATCGCGTCGCCGACGCGGACTTCGCGCACCATCGGCTAGCCTTTCCGCGCCTGCAGGCAGGCGCCGACGAACGATTCGAACAGCGGGTGCGGATCCATCGGCCGCGACTTGAACTCGGGGTGGAACTGGCAGCCGAGAAACCAGGGGTGATCCGGCAATCTCGACGATCTCCACCAGGTCCTCCTTCGCGATAGATCCCGGAGAGCACCAGGCCGCACTCCTGCAGCTGTCTGGCGGTAGGCGTTGTTGAACTCGTAGCGGTGGCGGTGGCGCTCGCCGATCTCGTCCTGGCCGTAGATGCGCCGGGCCAGCGTCTCCGCGGCCAGGGCGCAGGGGTAGGCGCCGAGGCGCATGGTCCCCCCCTTCCCCTTCACGCTCTTCTGCTTCTCCATGATGTGGATCACCGGGTTTTTCGCCTCTTCCTTGAACTCGCTGGAGTAGGCGTCCTCGATGCCGCAGACGTTGCGGGCGAACTCGACCACCGCCATCTGCATGCCGAGGCAGATGCCGAAGAACGGGACCTTGTGTTCGCGGGCGTAGCGGATCGCGGCGATCTTCCCCTCGCTGCCGCGCTCGCCGAAACCGCCGGGGACCAGGATGCCGTCGACGTCGTCGAAGGTGCCGCCGATGCCGTGGCGCTCCAGCGCTTCGGAATCGACGTACTTCAGGTTGACCCGGCAGTCGTTGCCGATGCCGCCGTGGATCAGCGCCTCGGAGAGCGATTTGTAGCTCTCGGTGAGATCGACGTACTTGCCGACGATGGCGATGGTGGTTTCGCGCGGCCGGCTCCTTGACGCGCTTGACGATCCGCTGCCAGGCCGACAGGTCGGGGGCCTTGGTCCAGATATTGAGCGCCTCGACGATGCGCTCGTCGAGCCCCTGCTCGTGGAAGGCGATCGGCACCTCGTAAATGTGTCTCGACGTCGCGGGCGGTGATGACCGACTCCTCGCGGACGTTGCAGAACAGGGCGATCTTCGCCTTCATGTCGCGCGGGATCTCGCGGTCGCAGCGGCACAGCAGGATGTCGGGCTGGATGCCGATCTCGCGCAGTTCCTTGACCGAGTGCTGGGTCGGCTTGGTCTTCAGCTCGCCGGCGGTGCGGATGTAGGGGACCAGGGTGAGGTGGATGTAGAGGACGTTCTCGTGGCCGCGGTCGGTGCGGAACTGGCGGATCGCCTCCAGAAAGGGGAGCGATTCGATGTCGCCGACGGTGCCGCCGACCTCGACGATGGCGAGGTCGGCGTCCTTGGCGTTGGCGAGAATCTTGGTCTTGATCTCGTTGGTGATGTGCGGGATGACCTGCACGGTGCCGCCGAGATAGTCGCCGCGCCGCTCCTTCTGGATCACCGAGTCGTAGACCTGGCCGGTGGTGAAGTTGGAGCGCCGTGACAGGTTGGCGGTGGTGTAGCGCTCGTAGTGGCCAAGATCGAGGTCGGTCTCGGCGCCGTCGTCGGTGACGAACACCTCGCCGTGCTGGAACGGGCTCATGGTCCCGGGATCGACGTTGATGTACGGGTCCATTTTCTGCATGGCGACGCGCAGCCCGCGCGCCTCCATGAGAGCGCCGATGGAGGCGGCCGCCAGCCCCTTGCCGAGGGACGACACCACGCCGCCGGTGATGAAGATGAACTTGGTCTTCATGATCGCTCCTTGCGAATCTGGCAACTCTGTTCAAACGGGGAATTCTACACCGACGGAGCCTGCTTGAAAACCGAAAACAACAGCAAAGGCGATTTAACGCGGAGACGCGGAGACGCTGAAAATCTCGATAAAACCAGGAGCGGGTTATAACCCTCCGGCATTTGGTGGCTCAGCGCCTCAGCGTCTCCGCGTGGTGCCGGATTTTCAACTCTTGCCCTTCAGCAACAACTTTCTCACTCTTTCCAGATCCTCCGGCGTATCGACCCCCTGCACCCCCATGGCCGTCTCGGCCACGAAGATGCGGTAGCCGTGTTCCAGCGCGCGCAGCTGCTCGAGCTTGTTCCTGCTCCTCAAGGGGGGTCGGCGTAAGCCGCGGATAAGCCAGCAGGAAGTCGCGGCGGTAGACGTAGAGGCCGACGTGCTTGGCCGTGGCCAGTTCGCGCCAGCGCGCTGGCAACTGGTCGGTAAAGTCGCGCGGGTGGGGGATCGGCGCCCGGGAGAAGTAGAGGGCGAACCCCTGCCGGTCGGTGACCACCTTGACCACGTTGGGGTTGCGGAACTCCTCCAGGGAGGTCGAGCGGCGTCTTCAGGGTGCCCATGGGGATCGCCGCATCGGCAAGCAGCGGCCCACCGCGGCCTCGATCATCGAGGGATCGATGAGCGGCTCGTCCCCCTGGACGTTGACGATCAGCTCGCTGTCGAGGTCCTGCGCCACCTCGGCCAGGCGGTCGGTGCCGGTGGGATGGTCGGCGCGGGTCATCACCGCCGTGCCGCCGAAGGCCTTGACCGCGGCGGCGATGCGCACATCGTCGGTGGCCACCAGCACCCGGTCGACCAGGGGGCAGCGCGCCGCCCCCTCGCAGACCCACTGGATCATCGGCTTGCCGCACAGGTCGGCCAGCGGCTTGCCGGGGAAGCGGGTGGAGGCGTAGCGGGCGGGGATGACGGCGGTGACGCGCATGGGCAGGCTCCGGTGGGAGGATCTGCGCGTCACGGTAGGGGAAACCGCGGAGGCTGTCAAGGCGGCGGGACGGCGACCCCGGCAGCCGGGGACGCGGAGCGGGTAATTACTCGTCGTCGTCCTCCTCCGCCGCCGCGTCTTCGTCGGCCTCCTCGCCGACCTCGCCGACCTCGACGACCATGCCGCCACCGAACCGGGCGGCGGTCTCGGCCAGTTCGCGCAGCCGCGCTTCGACCCGGCCGTTGACCGAGTCGGCGGGCCAGCTGCCGTCGGCCTGGCGCTCCCCGGCGGCGGTCCCGGTGAGGAGTTCGATCCCCTGGTCCACCGTGGTCACCGCCCAGAGGTGGAAGGTGCCGGCGCGCACCGCCTCGACCACCTCCGGCTTGAGCATCAGGTTCTTGCGGTTGGCCGCCGGGATGATCACCCCCTGCTCGCCGGTCAGCCCCCGGGCCTTGCACACCGCGAAGAACCCCTCGATCTTCTCGTTGACCCCGCCGATCGGCTGGACCTGGCCGTGCTGGTTGACCGAGCCGGTGACGGCGATCCCCTGGCGCACCGGCAGCCCGGACAGACTGGAGAGCAGCCCGTACAGCTCGGTGGTCGAGGCGCTGTCCCCTTCGACCCCGGCGTAGGACTGCTCGAAGCAGATCGAGGCCGACAGCGCCAGCGGCTGGTCGCGGCCGTAGCGTTCGCCGAAGAAGCCGGCGAGGATCAGTACCCCCTTGTCGTGGATCGGCCCGGAGAGCTTGGCCTCGCGCTCGATGTTGACCATGCCGCCGCGCCCCAGGCAGGTGCGCACCGTGACCCGCGACGGCTTGCCGAAGCTGTAGTCGCCGAGCTGGTAGACCGACAGGCCGTTGACCTGCCCGATCACCGCCCCGTCGGTGTCGACGAGGATGGTGCCGTCGTCGATCAGCTCCTGGATGCGCTCCTCCAGGCTGTTCGAGCGGTAGACACGGGCTTCCAGGGCCAGCTCGACGTGCCGGGCCGCGACTTGGTCCACCCCCTCCCGCTGGGCGTAGAAGGAGGCTTCGCGGATCAGGTCGGCGATGTCGATGAAGCTCGACGAGATGTGCTGCTGGTCGCCGCTCAACCGCGCCGCGTATTCGACCAGGCGGGCCACGGCGCCCGGATCGAAGTGCAGCAGGTGCTCCTCGCTGCACTTGGAGCCGATGAACAGGGCGTACTGCTGGACGTTCTCCCAGGTATTCTTCATCATCCGGTCGAAGTCGACCTTGACCTTGAAATACTTGCGGAAGTCGGGATCGTAGGCATAGAGCAGGTAGTAGAACAGCGGCGTGCCGATCAGCACGATCTTGCAGTCCAGCGGAATCGGCTGCGGCTTCAGCGAGACCGTGGCGATCAGCCGGAACTGTTCGGCGAAGTCTTCGATCTTCACCTCGCGCTTGCGGATGCAGCGTTTGAGGGCCTCGTAGGTGAACAGGTTGAACAGCACCTCGCGGCAGTCGAGCACCAGGTAGCCGCCGTTGGCCCGGTGCAGGGCGCCGGGCTTGATCATCTGGAAGCTGGTGACGGCGCTGCCCATCTGGATGACGTGCTCGATGCGGCCGAAGACGTTGAAGTAGGTGGGGTTGGCCTCGTAGACCACCGGGGCGCCGGCGTGGTTGCCGTTGTCGATGAACAGGTTCACCTGGTAGCGGGCGAAGGACGGCTCCTCCTGCTGGGACTGCATCCCCGGCAGGGCGAGCTTCAGCCCTTTTTGCGGGCGCAGGTCGTCGATGCGCTCGACGATGTCCCGCTTGCAGCGGTCGAGGTGCTCGATGACGCGCGCGAAGCTCCGATACTTCTGCTCCAGCCCCTCGAACAGGTGGCCGATCGCATTGAGCAGGGCCTTGCGCTCCATCGCCACGGTCTGCTCGCGCACCTCCTCGTCGAGCGCGCGCAACTCGCGGACCGTCTCGTTGATCCGCCCCTGCAGCGTGCTCCCCTGCGCTTCGATGCCGGCCTTCTCCTGGTCGCTCAGCGCCGCGTACTCCTCCTGGGTGAGCGGCTCGCCGTTGCGTACCGGGACGATGACGAAGCCGCCCAGGCGGCGCTGCAGGGCAAAGCCCTTGGCCTTGGCCTCCTTCTCCAGCCGCTCCAGCAGAACGCCCTTGCGCTCCGTGGCGGCCGCGGCGATCCGCTCCTTCTGCTCTTCGTACTCCTTCCCCTCGAAGAGGTTCGGCAGCTCCTCGGCCAACCGCTCGACCAGGTGGTCGACATCCTTCTTGACCTCCTGGCCCATCCCCGCCGGCAGGCGGATAGACTCGGGCCTGGTCCCCTCGTCGAAGTCGTGGACGTAGCACCAGTCATCGGGAACCGGCTGGTGCCGGGCCCGGCTCTTGAGGATCTTCCTGATGGTCGAGGAGCGCCCGGTACCGGGCTGGCCGAGGACGAACAGGTTGAAGCCGTTCCCCTTGATGCCGAGGCCGAAATCGATGGCGGTCAGGGCCCGGTCCTGGCCGATGGTCCCTTCCAGCGGGGGGAGGTCGCGGGTGGAGCCGAACTCGAACTGGCTCGGGTCGCAGCGCCAGTAGAGTTCGTCCGGCTTGAGGCGCAGGTCATCCATGGGGCAAGCCCTCCTGTTACCGTCAAGCATAGCAGTTCGGCCGGGCTTCACAACGCCCGCCGGAAATGACGGTCAGGAGAAGTGCGGGAGCGGCGCCCACAGTCGCGCCAGCAGGCGGGCGTCGCCCAGGGCCCGGTGCAGGCGGCAGTCCGCCGGGATGGCCCCGAGCACGTGGCAGGCCACCTCCTCGAGGCGGTGGCTGGTTAGCTGCGGGTAGCGCCGGCGGCTCGCCACCAGGCTGCAGTGCACCGGGTTGCTGCAGTCCAGGCCGAGCAGGGCCAGTTCATGGGCAAGGAAACGATTGTCGAAGGGGGCGTTGTGGGCGACCAGCGGGGCGTCGGCGACGAAGGCGAGGAAGGCCGGCCAGACCTCGGCGGGCCCGGGCTGGCCGCAGAGCATGGCGCGATCGATGCCGTGGACCCGCTGGGCTGCCCAGTGAATCTCGCAGTCGACCCCGATCAGGGTGGCGAACTCGGCGGCGATGGCGCCGTCCTCGACCGCCACCGCGCCGATCTCGATGACCCGCGCGCCGTTCACCGGGGAGAGCCCGCTGGTTTCGACGTCGAAAAAGACCCGGCGCATCAGCGGCCCCGGTAGCGGTCGGCGTCCTGGCGCTGGCGGGCGAGGTCCGCCTGCACTTGCTTGACGCTGCGCGGGTAGATCAGCTCGCGTCCCATGACGCTGCCGGCATAAGCCAGGGCGTTGCGGGTCGGGGTCAGCTTGCACTTGACGCTGTGCAATCCTTCGCCGACCACGACCCAGATGGCGTCGCCGGTCATGGTCAGGACCACCACCTCGACGGTTTTGCCGGTTTCGGTGGTGACGGTGATCTTGTCGTCGGCCATGGTTCCTCGGAGTTTGTGACTTGGACAGTCATTTATTACTACAGGAGCCGACGGTTTGTCGACCACCTCGTGACCCCGGCCGCAATTTTCCCGTAAATCAACCTTCAACACCCCGGGGTCTCGCCCCCGGGACTTTAAGCCAAACTTGACTGCTCAAGACCAATCACCCGTCCAGCCGGACGGGACCACCGCCCCCCTACTTCCCGCGCACCGCCAGTACGATCCCCGCCGCGATCAGGGCGATGCCCGCGGCGTGGTACAGGGAGAAGCGTTCGCCGAGGAAACCGATGGCCATCAGGGTGCCGAATACCGGCATCAGGTGGATGAACAGCCCGGCGCGGTTGGCGCCGACCAGCTCCACGCCGCGGTTGTAGCAGAGGTAGGAGACGATGGAGGGGAACACCGCCACGTAACCGATCACCAGGAAGGTCACCGGCTGCAGCGGCAGGGCTCGCACCGTCAGGGCCTCCCACAGGTAGAGCGGCAGGATCATCAGGGTGCCGAGCCAGAAGGTGACGGCGATGAAGGAGAGCGGATGCACCGGCGGGCGCTTGCGCAGCAGCGCCGAATAGCCGGCGTAGCAGAGCACCGCCGCCCCCACCAGCAGGTCGCCGCGATTGATGTCGAGGGCGGCGAGCACCGTCCACTCGCCGCGGGCGATGATGGTCACCGCCCCGCTCAGCGACACCAGGATGCCGAGGGCCTGCAGCGGGCGGACCCGCTCCCGGAACAGCGCCCAGGAGAAGCCGACGATCAGCACCGGCATCAGCGACTGCATCAGGAAGCCGTTGAGCGCCTGGGTGTACTGCAGGCCGCTGTAGGCCAGGGTGTTGAAGGCGGCGATCCCCAGCGCCGAGAGGAGCAGCACCGCCGGCCACCCGTTAAGAAGCGCCGCCCGGTCGCGGCGCAGGTGGCGCAGGGCCGGCAGGCTGACCAGCAGGGCCGCGCAGCACCAGCGCCAGAAGGCCAGGGCCACCGGCGGGATGTCGGCATGAAAGGCGCGGCCGAGGATGAAGTTCCCCGACCAGAAGAGCACGGCCAGGGTCAGCAGCAGGTAGGGATGGTGCTTCACGGTTGGCTTTGCCGGCCCTCCCCGGTCAGGGGCGCAAGCCCTTGCCCTTTCGGCGCGCGGCCGGGGGGCGCGGCGCGGTGCCGTGGCCGCAGCCGGGGCAGCTCTCCACCTGCAGCAGCCAGGAGAACCAGCGCAGGAACCCTTCCTTGCGGATGGCATGGACGAAGAGCTTCAGCTGGCAGTTGGGACAGCGGATGGCGACCCCGGTCCAGACGAAGCTGATGACCACCAGCCCCATCCCGGCGATGGCGATCTTCATCGCCAGCTCCTTCCCCAGGGGGGCGTAGAGGAAGCCCTGCAGGAGGCTCATCGCCGAGCCGGTAAAGAGCAGGGCCATAAAGGTGTAGATCTTCCAGCTCTGGCCGGTACGCTGCAATAAGGTCACGACGGTTTGATCCTTTCGTTGGGGCGCTGCGGCTCGTCCCGGCCGGTCCCGGGGGACGGCTCGATCCGCACCTCGGCGTCGATCTCCCGGTAGCGCAGTTCATGGGCGATGCGCTCGGCAATGGCCTCGTCGACCTTGCGGGCGATGTCGACGCCGAACAGGGACGCGAAAAAGACCTTGAGCTTCCCCTTCTCCCGCCGGGCGACCTCGCCGGCATTCTTGATGTCGATGACGATCATGACGGCCGCCCTCCTAGAGCGCAAAGGTCCGCAGCAGGGCGTAAAGCGCCAGCACCAGCGCCAGGGCGGCGCAGGCGCTGACGACCAGCAGCCGGCCGTGCAGCACCTTGATCAGGGCGGTCATGTCGCTGATCTGCCGGGCCATCTCCCGGACCAGCTCGGCCTGCCGCTCCTCGTTCTGCTCCAGGGCCGTCACCCGCTCGGCGATCTCCTTGCTGGTCTTGCCGGCCTTGACGCTCTCCGCCAGCTGCTTGGCGATGACGATCAACTCCGGAGCTTTCTTGAGAATTCCTATCAGGATCGGATGCATCGAGCTCCTCCTCCCCGCGGTCGGTACCGCGCCACCACCGGCCGCACGTTCGCGGATCATGTGCCATTATCCCCCGGAAAGCCCGAAAAAGCCAACCGCCCGCAGCCTAGCCGAGCAGGTAGAGGAGCGCGGTCAGGGTGACGGCGCTCAACAGGGTACTCAGCAGGATGCTTCCCGCGACCAGGTCGGGACGGGTCTGGTAGCGCACCGCGTAGAGCAGGGTCAGCACCGCGGCCGGAGTGCTGGTCTGCAGGATCAGCACCTTGCGCGCCAGCCCGTCGATGCCGAGCAGGGCCGCCAGGGCCACCGCCAGCAGCGGCCCGACCAGCAGGCGCAGCCCCGTGGCCAGGGCGCAGAAGCCCCAGGCGCCGAGGGTGGTGACCCGGCCGAGCTGCATGCCGAGCAGGCTGAGCATCACCGGCACGGCGGCCTGGCCGAGCAGTTCCACCGGGCGCAGGACGAACTCCGGCACGCTCCAGCCCGCCCCCTTGCAGAGGAACGCCAGGAGGGTGGCATGCACCAGCGGGATGCGCAGCATGTTCCCGGTCGCCTCCGCCACCCCCGCCTCACCCTGGGCGACGACGATGGCAAAGGAGCTCAGGGAGAAGTTGAAGAGGACGAAGGCCAGCACCGACAGGCTCAGGGCCTCCGGGCCGTAGGCGAACAGCACCAGGGGGAGGCCGAAGTTGCCGATGTTCATCATCGCCGTGGTCAGGATCAGGGCGCGGCCGTCCTTCCCCGCATACTGCCGCCAGCGGGCGACGGCCAGGGCCAGCCCGGTCATCACCGCCGTGTAGAGGAGCATGAAGAGCAGGAACTGGCCGAGCTGCGCCACCGCCAGCGAGTGGCGCAGCAGCGAGGAAAAGACCAGGGCCGGGGTGAACAGGTACAGGGAAGAATCGGCCAGCGGCCGCAGGTCGAACTGCGCCCGCCGCTGCAGCAGGTAGCCGGCGGCGACGATGGCGAACACCGGCAGGATGACGTTGACGAAGAGCATCAGCCGGGGTGGCCCGAGGCTTGCCGCAGGCGGCTGGCCAGGGCGCGGAGATGGCGGCCGTCGGTGCCGCAGCAGCCCCCCAGCAGCCGCAGCCCCAGCTCCGCGTGCAGGGCCGCCACCCCGGCGGCGAAGGTCGCCGGCGCCTCCGCCACCAGGGTGGCGCGGCCGTCGAGCTCCTCGGGGCTCAGCGCCGCGGTGTTGGCGAACAGCCCGGCCACCCGGCTCCGCACCAGCGGCGAGGCGTTGACCGGGTGAGTCAGGGCCGCCCGGGCGAAGGAGGCGTGGGTGCAGTTGACCAGGTAGGCCAGCGGCGGCGGCGCGGCGGCGGCGTCGATGGCGGCGACGGCGTCCTTGAGCGGGGTGCCGTCCAGCAGCGTCCCCTGGGGACGGACCACGAAGCTCACCAGGTACGGGGTGCCGGTCGCCGCCAGGGCCCGGGCCAGGCCGATCGCCTCGCTCAGGGCCGGCAGGGTGGCGGCCATCAGCACGTCGACCCCGGCGGCGGCCAGCCGGTCGGCCTGCCAGGCGTGAACCGCCTGCGCCGCGTCCGCCGCCAGCGCCTCCCCCGGCGCGTAGGCATCGCCGCGGCAGCTCATCAGGCCGCAGAGGAGCACCTGCGGCGCGTAGGCCCCGGTCCCCTGCCGCAGCTGTTCGAGGAAGCGCACGTTGTCGCCGTTGACGTCGACCCCGGCGAACCCGGCCGCTGCGACTCGTTCCCGGCCGGCCCGCCAGGTCGGCGTGGAGATCAGCAGCGGCAGGGCGAACGCCCGGCCGATGGCCAGGTACTCGTTGCAGGATCGCCTCCAGGGCGGCCCGCGGTGCGGCCTGGTAGAGGAAGGCGGCGTTGGCCAGATGGGGGTCGAGCTCCAGGGCCGGGTTGCGGCGCAGGCGCTCGATGACCGCCCCTTCGCCGAGGATGACGGGGGCGCTGTGCCACAGTGCGGAGAAGGCGCTGGAGATCATGGGACACCCTGGCCGAGGGACGCGGTCGGCAACCGTGGGTGGCCAGGGACGGCGGCAAGGTGCCAGCCGTCCCCCGCCGTCGCTAGCGTTTCCAGCGGCCCCAGAAGGAGCCGCCGGGCTGGTCGCCGCGCCCGGCGACCACCAGGACGCCGAGCATATCGGCGAGTTTCAGCGCCGCGAGCTCCTGCCGGGTCGAGGCACACAGGGCCAGTTCGTAGCGGCTCCAGCCCTCGGCGCCGGCACCGGCCAGCAGCGCGCGGAGCTGCGCGACGGCCGCCACGGCATCCCCCCCGCCGGTGAATTGCCCGCGGCCGCAGTCCGCCCGGTCGAGCGCTTCGGCCAGCAGGTCGTCGGCCGACTGGCACAGCGCCCCCGCCGCGCACTCGGCGTTCCAGGCCAGGTACTTCTCGACCAGGAGCGCCGCCAGGTCGCAGCGCGGCGTGACGCTGACCGGCTCCCGCCCGGGGGGAGCTGCTCCTTGAGCGTGCCGACCAGGTTGGCGATGGCCAGCCGGTATTCGGTCTCGGCGTCGAAGCTGTAGTCGGCGACTTCGGCGATGGCGTTGAAGGCCGTGACGAAGGCCCGCACATCCATTTCATTCAGGGTGACGGTGGGCATGATCACAAGGCTCCTGGACTGGGCGGCCGGTACTTGCGCCGGCGCAACGGCCGGGGCCGCGCGTTCCGACTGCTGCGCGCCGCCCGCGGGTTAACGGCGGCGCCCTAGCGGATGCGGGTGAATTCGTCGAGCAACGGCTGGAGAAAGGTGTCGAAGGTGACCTTCTGCCGGGCGGTCAGCAGGGCGAGGTCCCCCTCGTTGTCGAGCAGAAAGGTGCCGACGCCGATCACCGTGCGCGGCAGGTAGCCGGTGCCGGCCACCAGCCGGTCGATCTCCTCGGTACGCATGGTGATCAGGTATTTCAGCAGGGCGAGGTCAAGGTCCATGCACGTCTCTCCGGTTCGGGCGGTGGGGCTCGGTCACAGGCATTCTATGCCGAAACGAGGTTTTCGGCAACGCTCCATCGCCGGGGCCGCCGGACACGCGGCCGCCCCGTCAACCCGGCAGGTTGACCTCGTGGCTGATCATCTTGCCGAGTTCGAAGGCCCAGGCGAGCTTGCTCCGGCAGAAGACGTTGGCCATCGGCACCAGGGCGGCGCCGGTGTCGATGGCGCCCAGCACCACCAGACAGATCCCCGCGGCCTGCCGGTGCAGCCCGTAAAGGGGCGTCCCGCAGCTGGTGCAGAAGTGCTTGATGCCGTGGGTGGCGATCTCGGCGGCGCGAATCTCAGCCGCCCCTGCGGTGACGCGCAGGGCATCCTTGGCAAAGACCGCGTAAGTGGTGAAGGCGCTGCCGTTCATCTTGCGGCAGATGGTGCAGTGACAGTTGAAGACCAGGTGCGGTTCGCCGTCCAGCACGAAGTGCACCTTCCCGCAGCCGCAGCTGCCCTGATAGTTGTCGGCCATGGCCCGCTCCTTTCGCGATACGGTATCGGCTCCATCTTCATTGTACCCGAATCGCCGGGACCGCGGGCGGGGGCGGCGGCGGGAGTTCGCTCCGGCGATTTGACAACGCCGGGGACATGCGCTTGACTGAAGCAAGGACCACGACGGGGCCGATGGGCGGCACGCCGTGTCCGGCCAGGGCGGCGCCCCCGCCCAGGCCGTCCCGAACCGGAGAGACCATGGCCAACCAGACACCGCTTGTCACGCTGGATGTGCAGCCGTTCACCGCCTACGCGCTGAAGATCGTGCCGTTGTGGGACGGCGAGGCCGAGCGCATCGAGCTGGGCAACAACCTGCAGCAGATCGTCGAGGCCATCCTGCGCGACCGGTCCGTCGCCAGCCTGGTCGGCAACGAGGCCAAGCCGATGCGGTTGTGCCTGATCGAAGCGGAAGCGGCCATCTACCTGCCCGGCACCGGGCAGACCTTTTACGCCCGGGAGCGGACCCCGGTGTGGAAGATCATGGTCCCGGCGGCCGGCATCTACCGCCGCGAGACGATCATGAGCTGCCTGGACCGCAGTGCCGGCCGGAATCTCGAGAAGTACCAGAACCTGCTGTTTCACTACCCGCAGGCCGTCGAATTCTACACCGCCGCCAACAACGACATCCGCCCGGTGGACGCGTCGGTGTTCGTCATCGAGCCCCAGGCGCGGCCGGCTGGGGGAGGCCGGGGCTGACCGGCATGGTGACCCCGCCGGTACGGCCTGCGCACCCGGAAACGAGGGACCGTTTGCCGAAGATCTATGTCGATGCCGATGCCTGCCCGGTCAAGCCGGAAGTCTGCAAGGTGGCACGACGCTACCGCCTCGAAGTGATCCTGGTCGCGAATGCGCGCATGCGGGTGACCGACCCGGAGATCGCCCGGCTGGTCATCGTCGCCGGCGGCATCGACGCCGCCGATGACTGGATCGTCGCGCAGCTGGTCGCCGGGGATATCGTGATCACCGCGGACATCCCGCTGGCCGCCCGGGCCGTCAAATGCGGCGCGCGGGTGCTCTCCCCAACCGGCAACGCGTGGTCGGACATCAACATCGGCGAGGCCCTGGCCACCCGCGACCTGCTGGCCGGGCTGCGCGACTCCGGAGCGGTGCTGAGCGGGCCGCCACCGTTCCAGCCCCGCGACCGCTCCCGGTTCCTGCACAGCCTCGACCAGGTGATCCAGGCGCTGTCCCGGGAGCAGCGCTAGAAATCCGGGACATGTCCCTCATTTAAAAAACAACTTCGGCCGGGCTCGTCCGGCCGGACGGGTGACTGGTCTTGAGCGGCCAAGCTTAACTTAAAGTCCCGGGGGCTGCACCCCCGGCCCCGCCCGGACCCTTTGCTCGCCCAAAGGGTCCGGCCCCCAAAGGGCGTGGGTCCCCTACCGCCTGGCCCTGCTGCGCAGGGTTCCCTGCGCCGGACAGATGAAGGCCGGCCGGACAAAAACTCGGGGGCTGCGCCCCCTCAGACAGTTTGTCCGGCTTTTTCGGCATTCATCCATCCGGCTCCGGCTGCGGCGGCACGGGGAGGCCGGAACGGCTTGGCGAAGACTACGCCCCGCACTGTCAGCCTCCCGTGTCAGGCGCGCCGGGACGGGGCCGGTTCATCCCGGGGTGTCGGGGACGAACTGTCTGAGCGCAGCGAGTTTTCGTCCCCGCCGGAGGAAGCGGGCACGGCCCGGGGCTGTCGCGCCTGGCAGGGAGCCACGCCCTTTTGATCCAAAATTTTGGGCGAGCAAAATTTTGGGCGGGGTCCGGGGCGGCGAGCCCCGCGGTTCCAGGAGGAAGTCACAGCCGTCGCTCCCGCCGATACGCGTGCAGGTATGTTTGCGCAAGGCAGAGGTCGAATTCCTGCGGGCCGGTGATGGTGTGACTGAAGAGGGTCAGAGGCAGGTCGAAGAAACAGGCAGCGTCGCTGGTTTCCTTATCGCCCCCCCTGTTCCAGCAGCCGGAAGATCGCGCGGTAGTACCTTTTGTCGCCGGTCTGCCGGTAGCGCTCGATCTGCTCGTGGAGCGCCGCAGGGTCGAGATCCGGGACACTCTGTTCCAACGCGGCAAGGACCGCGGCGCCTTGCTGCGGATCGAGCAGGCTCTCGCGCAACGCCTCGCGCTGCCGGAAGCGAAGCGTCTCCTCGCGACTTGACCGGCGCTGGCCGCCCAGAGCCGTGGTCAGGGCGGCCAGGAGGTCGGCGTCGGCGCGCAGTGCCCCGGCGAGGTGCCGCAACTGCCGCGCGCGCGCGGCGCAGGGTTTCATGGTGCGCACCTGTTCGAATTCATCCCGCAGCTCCTGCGGCAGCGGCAGCCCCTTGAAGACGGCCTCGGGGAGTGCCGCGAGCTGATGCGCCACCGCGACCACCGCCTCGGCCGCCAGCTTGCGCTGGGTGCGGCTGGGGCGTTCGCTATCGGGGGGGAGATGTTGCATCGCAGTCCCTTTCGGTCGTTTGAAAATGCGGTGTCCCAGGAACTCGGGTCGGCGAATTAAGTGTGGATGTCCCCCGGCATTATGCTACGGCAGGCCGGAACCGGGGCGAGGCTTGCGCTTCAGCAGCCGCTTCACCCCCTGGCCGGTGATGGCGGCGACCGCCGGGAGCAGCCGGCCCTTCTCCCCGAGGATGCGGGCATAGAGCGCCGTGCGGTTGCGGGGCGGGCGGCGCGGCGCCGGGCGGTCGACCAGGTGCAGCGCCTGCTGTGGGCAGGCGTCCAGACAGGCGCCGCAGCCGAGGCAGACCGCCTGGTCGACCGCGGCCATGCCCCGCTCCGGCAGGGGGCGGATGCAGGCCGTGTTGCAGGCGGTGAAGCACCGGCCGCACAGGTTGCATAGCCCGGCGTCGACCGCCGCCAGGAACGAGGTCTTGGCGAGGCCGTCCGGGAACCCCTCGCGCACACCGGCCATCAGTTCGCAGCAGCAGTGGCAGCAGTTGCAGATGAAAGACGGTTGCTCGCGGATGTTGTCGGTGACGTGGGTCAGGTGATGGCGCCGGGCGGTATCGAGGATGGCGAGGAGCTCCTCGGTGCTCTGCTCCTGCATGAAGCCGCGCCGCACCAAAAAGCGCGCCCCCTGGCCGAGGGCGATGCAGATCCCCTCGACCGGGGCGCCCTTGGCGCAGGTTTCGCCGAGATGCTCGCGCCGATGGCGGCAGAAGCACAGCCCGGCCGCCCCATAGCCGGCCTCGCGCACGATGCGCCGGGCGTCCTCCCAGCGGGTGACCGTGGAGGTGACCGGCACCTGGTCCTCGTAGACCAGCGCCCGGGTCAGCTGCGTCGGGGAGCCGAAAAACTCTTCGGCCTGCCCCGGCCGCACCTCATGCAGGTAAGCCTGCATCAGTTGCGCGACCTCGGCCAGCGGCAGATCGGTGCGGCGCTTCATGAAGGTGAACTCGAAGAAACCGATGAGCCCCGGCATCAGCAGCCAGTAGGTCGTGTCGCCGCACGGCAGGTCCATCACCAGCCCCTTGTCGGCCATGCGCTCCAGTGTTGGCAGCAGCTCGGTCACCGGGAGACCGGTGGCCGCCGCCAGCTCCTCGCAGGACGCCTCGGCCAGCGGGAAGCGCGAGGCGATGAACGCCTCCTCCGCGCTGAAGAGCAGCGCCAGGATGGCGCGCAGCTGCTCGTTGTCGACCAGCCCCACCGGGTAGCGGTTGAGGCGGTCGATCAGCGGGACCAGATGGGACTTGCCGGATATCAGGTGACCCATGGGTTTCTTCTTCGGCGATTGAACTCCGTAAATAACAAACGTAAACATTCTATGACGAATGCCAGCATTCGCGCGCAATTCCAGGGACACCGAACTTAACTCACAACCGCTCAGACAAGATCGCCCACCCTCATGATCACGTCGTCCTCACCCCGCCAGCGACGTCGCCAGCCGGCCCCCCAGTTCGAAGGCCTTGCGGCAGTTCTCCGGGAAGAGCTGGGCATGCCGCTGCTTGCGCTCTTCCGGGTCGAAGTAGTCGAACACGTACTTGCCGTAGTCCTCGAACTGCAGGGTCTCGCAGGCGCAGAGCGTTTCCGCCTGGCCGAAGATCCGTCCCAGGTAGTTCTGGTTGACTCCGAAGTGCACCGGGTACTGGTAATCGTTCATCATCTCTTCGGTGACGTTCATGGTGTAGATCAGCGCCGTCGGAATCCGGCGGCCGAACAGCGACTGCGGCGGGCGGGCGTAGACGAAGTAGGGGAAGAGCAGCCGCTCCATGAACGAGCGCAGCTCGCCGGTGACCGTGCCGAAGTAGATCGGCGAGCCGAGCACGAAGCCGTCCGCCCTGGCGAGCTTTTCCAGCACCGGGGTCAGTTCGTCGCGCAGCGCGCACTTGCCGTAGCTCCTGCCCCCCTTGAGCTTGCAGGCGAAGCAGCTGATGCACCCCTTGTAGTCGAGCTCGTAGAGGTGGATCAGCTCGGTTTCGGCGCCCCGTGCGGCCGCGCCGGCCAGCGCCTGTTCGAGGAGCTGCGCGGTGTTCCAGCTTTTGCGCGGACTGCCGTTGATGGCGTAGACCTTCATGGTTGCGACCTCCCTGAATTTCGTGTTGCAGGTGACACCGGAGTGATGGTCATCATCGATCAACCAAAAAACCGCCCGCCCGGCTCCCACTCCTGCCGGTTCGGACGGTCACCTGCGAATCTGGCTGACACCTTCTCTGTGCCGCATCCCCTGCCCCCTTGAAAACCACAAAAGGCACCGCGCCGGTGCGCGATACCCCCCATTTTTACCGCGAATGAAGACCTAAGTGGTCAATAAAATTAAACTATAAGGTTGATAATAGTGGTTGGCGGGGGTGCGGTCAATCGCGAAATGGAGGGGAAGCGAGATTGGGCCCGGGGTCTCGCCCCCGGACCCCGGCTCGGTGCCTGCCGGTTGCTGATAACGCGAAGCAAACATTTAGAACCCCGGGGTCTCGCCCCCGGACGGCGCCGTACTTTTGTCCGGCGACAAAAGTACGCAAAAACGCCTGCTCCTCGCGGAGGGCATGGCACTCTCGACTGCTCGCCGACTTCGCCCATCGTCACGACCCTGCCGGACACCGGTACAGCCGTACCCGCCGCATCGTTGCCGTACACAGACGCACGAGCCGACGCAACGGGTCTGCTCATCTACTATCCGTAGTTAAACTTGTCCTCTTGATTGCAACAGCGAACGCCCCGTGCCGTCTCCGACGGCGGCGATACTGGGCGACTGGGCCAGGCTGGCAAAGCCTTCGTCCCACAGTTGGCAACTTCCCGTGTCAGGCGCGCCGGGTCGAGGCCGGTTCATCCGGGGGTGTCGGGGACGAACTGTCTGAGCGCAGCGAGTTTTCGTCCCCGCCGGATGAACCGGGCACGGCCGGGGCTGTCGCGCCTGGCAGGGAGCCACGCCCTTTTGATCCAAAATTTTGGGCGAGCAAAATTTTGGGCGGGGTCCGGGGGTGCAGCCCCGCGGTGTAGCGGGAGGCCTGATAAGTAGTCCGTCCGGCGAAACGCGACCGGCCGACAACACAATTTACTGCACCGTGTTGAAAAGACTAAATCAGTCAGTAATATTCTTTAAAACCGGATGGCCAGGCAGCGTCTCGAGACAAAGCGCATCGGCGCAGACCGGCATCCCCCGCAAAGGATGCACCATGTCAATTCTTTCGCACCGTACCGCGATACTGCACGTCGAAGACGACCAGGGGCTGGCGAAGCTGGCCATGCTCTCCCTGACGAAATTGGGCTACCACGGCCAGGTCTTTCATGCGGCGCGGGTCGCCGAGGCGATCGCCATGCTCGACGACCGGGCGCAGCGCAAAGCGCCGCTGGACTTGATCCTCCTCGACATGACGCTCCCCGATGGCAGCGGCCTTGACGTGCTGCGCCACGCCAAGGCCAGTACCGCGTGGCAGAAGACGCCGGTGATCTTCCTCTCCGGGGAGACCGACCCGTGCATCATCGACGAGGCCTACGCCCTCGGGGCCAATTGCTACCTGCCCAAGCTTCCCCGGTCCAAGGGGGTTTCGTCCTCGCTGCGGGCGCTGTACGAATGCTGGATCGAGGGGGCGCTGACGCCCGGGCCGACGTTCGCGGAGCAATCCCGCGACGTCCTGGCGAGGGGGGCGCGGCTCCGCGCGCGGGCCGCCAACCTCTATCTCGGCCTGTCGCGGCGATGCAGCGCAGACCCGGCGTGCGAGGCGTTCTGGCTGGACCGGGCGCTGGTCGAAGGCAACCTGGCCAGCCTGATGACCTTCCTCCAGGAGCAAACGCAGTGCGCTCACCCGCCGATTCTGCCCAGCCGGATGGTGGCGTTGCAGGATGGCACCGCGCACGCCCTGGAGGCCGCCGAGCGGTTCCTGGCAGGCAAGCCGGATCCGGACGACGAGGACCTCTGGTCACATCTCCTGGCAACCCTCGAATCCTGGGACGAGGAGGTGTTCGCGGCGGCGTTTGCCGCGCTCCTGGCGCAAGCCCCGGCGATCGTCGAGGCCATCAGGATGCGCCTGTCGCGCCAATTGCACGATGTGTCGCGGCATATCGCCGACGCGACGCGGGATCCGGCCATCGGTCGCCGGGCCGAGTCGCTGGAGGCGTTCGCCGCGCGGCTTGGCGGTCAGGCTTTCGGGGCCGGCCGAGGTTGACGGAACGGTGCGCGGCACGACTCGTTACAGTCCCGCCAGCCGGTTCCGCCCCCACCCCTCGATCGCCGCGCGGATCTGCGGCAGCATCCGCTGGGTCGCCTCGATCCCGGCCTGCATGCACTGCTTCTTCTTGGTGAAGTCGAGCATCCCCACACCACCGACCTCCGGCGCGATCAGGATATCGGCATCCTGCTTCTTGGACTTGGCATTCTCGGCGCTCATGATGGTGACGGACTGGAGCATCACGTCGATGATGTCGGCGACCTGGAAGTTGCTCACTTGCTTGCCGATGTCCACGGCGATGACGATGTCGGCGCCCTTGTCCCGCGCCACCGCCACCGGGATGTTGTCCACCAGCCCGCCATCGACCAGCAGTTTGCCCTGGTGCTCCACCGGCTGGAACACCCCCGGGATGGCGCTGCTGGCCCGCACCGCCCGGCCGACGGAGCCCGCATCGAGCACCACCCGGGTCCCGCGGTTCAGGTCGGTCGCTACCGCGGCGAAGGGGATCTTGAGGTTTTCGATGTTGGCGGTGGGCACCTTGCTGCGGATAAAGGCTTCGAGCTTCTCCCCCTTGGCCGCCCCCATGCCGGTAATGGCATTCAGCACGCCGTAGTCGAACAGATCGCTCTTCTCGAGGGCGAAGGCGGTCCACTCCAGCTCGAAGCTGCTGCGGTCCTGCGCGTAGATGGCCCCGATGAAGCTGCCCACGCTGGTGCCCACCACCAGGTCGACCGGAATCTTT
Organism: uncultured delta proteobacterium; assembly: GCA_963749425.1. Taxonomy (GTDB): domain Bacteria; phylum Desulfobacterota; class Desulfuromonadia; order Desulfuromonadales; family BM103; genus VAUL01. Next base: position 116,666 of record CAVVMK010000007.1, on the reverse strand, counting down.
TCCTGTTCCAGCACCCGGATCACACCGATGTGCGCGAAGCCGCGCGCCGCGCCGCCGCCCAGCACCAGCGCCACCTTCGGCTTCGGCAACTCCGCCGCCGGGACCCCGGCCGCGCCCTGATGCGTGGCACAGGACGCCAGCAGCAGCGCCCCGCACATCAACCATCCTGCCATGCGACGTTTCATGGATCTTCCTGTCTCGCCCCCGTGCTTGGGTGAATTGGATCTAACCTGTCGATAAACCGATAGAATTGCCGGGTGATCTTAGTGGGGAGGAGGGGGAGGCGTCAATCGCGAAATGACCGTCTTCCACGGTTTCATGCGCAACCCCGGAGTCTCGCCCCCGCACGGCGATTCGTCAGCCACCATTTACCCCGCGGGGCCTGCAGCCCCGAACCCCGCCCGGACCCTTTACTCGCCCAAAGGCAAGTCGGCCGGTCCCGTCCGGCCGGACGGGTGACTTTTCTTGAGCGGCCAAGAAAAGTCACCAAAAGAAGGCCGTGGATCCCCTGCCGCCTGGCCCGCCTGCGGCGGGTGCCCTGCGCCGGACAGATGAAGGCCGGCCGGACAAAAACTCGGGGGCTGCGCCCCCTCAGACAGTTTGTCCGGCTGATCGGCCTTCATCCATCCGGCTCCGGCTGCGGCGGCACGGGGAGCCCGGAACGGCTTGGCGAAGCCTTCGTCCCACAGTCGGCAACTTCCCGTGTCAGGCGCGCCGGGTCGGGTCCGGTTCATCCGGGGTCTTCGGGGACGAACTGTCTGAGCGCAGCGAGTTTTCGTCCCCGCCGGATGAACCGGGCACGGCCCGGGGCTGTCGCGCCTGGCAGGGAGCCCCGCCCTTTTGATCCAAAATTTTGGGCGAGCAAAATTTTGGGCGGGGTCCGGGGGTGCAGCCCCCGGGACTTTGACCGGTTGCCGTTGGCGAGAGAGAAGTCGGCAGGCACGTGTGTGCGGGTGCAGCGTCGCGGTGTAACTGGCTGTCAGGCGAACCGTCCGGCCGGACGGGACCGGCCGACGTTGTCAGTAGTCATCCTCCGCGTACTCGGGCACCCCGTCCAGGAAACCTGGATAGCGCCCGGCCTCGACCAGGGCCGCGTCCACGTCCCGGATCAGCCGCTCGCGGTCCCTGGGGTAGCTGCCGGCCAGGTCGAGGAAGTTGGAGACGTGGTTGGAGCGCAGGATCGTGTGGCGGGGATTGAGGTGCACCAGCAGCTCCCGCGCTTCCAGGATCAGCTCCCGGCGGGTGCACTGCTTGAGGGTGCGGACGAACGCCTGGTTGTGGCGGTGGAAGAGCGTGAGCAGCGAGAAGTATTCCGGGTTGACCCGGTTGACCCAGGCGGCGGTGGCCCGGGCGTGCGGCAGGCTCAGCTCGCGCCCGGCCAGGCCGAGGATCGCGGTCACCGACAGCTTGAGCCCCGCCTGGCGCGCCTTGCCGGCCTGCTGCGCCATCGCCTCCGCTGTGAAGCCCTTCCTGACCGTCGCCAGGGTTGCCTCGTCCCCGGACTCGAGCCCGAAGTAGAGGATGCGCAGCTTCTGCGCGCGCAACGCGCGCAACTGCTCTTCGCTCTTGGTCAGCAGGCTGCCGGGCGAGGCGTAGGCGCCCACCCGGGTCAGCCGGGGGAACGCCGCGGCCAGGGCGTCGAGCAGCGTGGCCAGACCGTCAAACGGATAGACCAGCGCGTCGCCGTCGGCCAGGAACACCCGATCGATGAGCGGGCGCTGGCGCGCCGGGATCGCGGCGATCTCCGCCAGGATCTCGGCCACCGGGCGGATGCGGAAGACCTTGTCCTTGTACATGCCGCAGAAGGTGCAGCTGTTCCGGGAGCAGCCCACGGTGATCTGGAAGATCAGGCTCCTGGCCTCGCTGGGCGGGCGGAACACCGGCTCGACATAACGCGGCATGCTTATTCTTCCAGCAGCTGCCACTCGGCGTAACCGGCCTTGCGTTCAGCCAGGCGCCGTCCCTGCAGGGCGACCCGGGTGCGGGACGGATCGGTCTTGATGGCGACGTAGGCGCGGACGATGGCGGCCACCGTGGCCTCCTGCAAGGTCAGGGCGGAGCCGTCGGCCAGGGTCAGGGTGGTCCGCAGATGGCGGTGCCCCTCGGGAATTTCGGCGACCAGCCCGGTGACCTCCTCGTTGCGCAGGATCCTCATGGCGGACGCCTCCTCAGGACGGTTGCAGCAGCGGGCTGAGCGCGGCGTTGACGATGGCCAGCACGATGCCGAACAGCAGCGCCCACCAGAAGCCCTGCACGGCAAAGCCGGGGACGATGGCGGCGGCCAGCATCACCAGCAGGGCGTTGATGACCAGCGTGAACAACCCCAGGGTGAGAATGGTCAGCGGCAGGGTGAGCAGGATCAGGACCGGGCGGATGACGGCGTTGACCAGCCCGAGGATCAGCGCCGTGACCAGCGCGGCGAGGAACCCCGCCACCGCGACCCCCGGCAGCAGGTAGGCGGTGATGATGATGGCCGCGGTGCTGACCAGCCATTGCAGCAGAAAATTCATGGTCGTAACTCCTGTAGACGCGTAAAATCAGTCAAAGTCCCGGGGTCTGCCCCCGGCATCAGCCGGCCTTGTCCTCCACCACGCACCGGATCCCCCCCTCCTTGAGGCCGGGGCGGAAGCAGCCGTTGCAGGAGATGCAGGTGGCGCGGGCGGTGTCCCCGCCTTGCCAGCGCGCCGGCAGGGCCGGCTCGCGGATCAGCGGCCGGGACAGGGCGATGGCGTCGATGCCGGCGGCCAGCGCCTGCTGCGCCACCGCATGGCTGCGGAACCCGCCGACCGAGAAGACCGTGCCGCCCACCGCCGTCTTGATCCCCCGGGCCAGCTCCAGGTGGTACCCCTCCTGGTCCACCGTGTCGATCTTGGTGCGCACCGGGGTGCGGCTGCCGGAGGCGGCGGTGCCGCCGCTCACCTCGATGGCGTCGATCCCCTCGAGCACCAGCGCCCGGGCGGCAAACAGCGCCTCCTCGGCACTGAGCCCCCCCTCCAGGAAGTCGCAGCCGCTGAGCTTGATCAGCACCGGGAAATCGTTCCCCACCGCCTGGCGCACGGCCCGATAGACCTCCAGCAAGAAGCGGCAGCGGTTGGCGATCGAGCCGCCATATTTATCGCTGCGCCGGTTGGTGAGCGGCGACAGGAACTGGTTGATCAGGTAGCCGTGGGCGCCGTGCAACTGCACGGCGTCGCCGCCGTACTCCCGGGCACGCTGCGCCGCCGCGGCAAAGGCGGCGACAATGCGGGCGATCTCGTCCACGGAAAGTTCCCGGGGTTCCTCGGGGAACTGGGCAACCTTGACCGCGGACGGGGCCAGCGGCTGGCACCCGGCCTGCTGGGCGGTGGTCTGGCCGCCGGCGTGGACCAGCTGCAGGCAAAGCTTCCCCCCCTCGGCATGGACCGCGTCGGCCAGGGCGCGGAACTCGGCGGCGAAGCCGTCGGTGTCGAGCCCCATCTTCCCCGGCAGCTGCTTCCCCTCGCGGGAGACGAAGGTGTAGCCGCTGATCAGCAGACCGACCCCGCCCCGCGCCAGGGAACGGTAACAGTCGACCAGCCTCGGGGTGGGGCGGCCGTCGGCTGTGCACATCCCCTCCCAGGTGGCGGAGCGCACCAGGCGGTTGCGCAGGGTCATGCCGTTGATGGTCAGCGGGTCGAACAGATTGGCCATGATGCGACTCCTTCTCGGCTACCGGGGGGCGTCTCCCGGCACCGGCGGTTACAGCGGGGTGAGGCAACGGTCGCAGGCGGTGCGGGATGCCCCGCCCCGGCTCACAGGGCCACCACGCGCACATCGACGATCATCGCCGGCGTGCATCCGGGCGGGCCGACAAAGCTCCCGGCCACCGGGGGGACCGCCCGGGGATGACGGGCCACCGCCACGGAAATATGCCGGTTGCCGGTCACCTCGCCGCTGGTGGGATCGAAGCCTTTCCACCCCGCCCCGGGGAGGTAGACCTCGGCCCAGGCGTGGGTGGTGGCGGACCAGTGCTCGGTGGCGGGGACGTGGGCGTAACCGCTGACGAAGCGGCTGGCCAACCCCAGGAAGCGGCAGGCCTCGACGAACAGGGCGGCGAAATCCCGGCAGGAACCCCGCCCGCAGTCAAGGGTCTGTGCCGGGCTCTGCACCCCCGGCTCCTCGCGGGCCGCGTACATGAACTGGCTGGCGATGGTGCGGTTCAACCGGTCGAGCAGGCCATAGGTTTCCATGGCCGGGTGGCCCAGCCCCAGCTGCCCGAACCAGTCGCGGATCGCCCCCTCGTCACCGGGATAGACCGGCTGCACCAGGGGGAGCAGGTCGACCCGGTCCTGGGGGAGATACTGGAAGGGGTAGTTGACCGCGTACTCCTCGACGAGAAAATCGAGGGGCTTCTCCCCGTAGTGCTGGATGATCACCTCGCTGGTGATGGAGAGCAGCGGTGCGGCAGAGAGAAACTCCACCACGGCCGCGGCGTTGTCGTGAACGTCCCGGTGCCACTTGACCTCGTGGCTGGGGAAGATCGCCAGGGACGACGACTCGATGTGCACTTCCGGACCTTCGCGGGGACGCAGCAGCAGCCGATGGGGCTGCAGGGTGACCGGCATGGCGAAGCGGTATTCGGTGAGGTGGGTGATCTTCAGGCGGCGCATACTAGGCCTTTGTCATGATCCAGCGCTTGCGGCGGCAAACATTGACCCCGCATGCTTACTGGCCGAAAACCGTACTGGCCAGATAGGCCGTGTAGCCCACGTAACAGGCCAACAGCCCCGAACCCTCGATGCGGTTGATGCGACCCGGCCCCCGGAACCCGTAGCTGATGACGAACAGCGACAGGGTCAGGGCGGCCATGACCAGGATGTCCCGGCTGAAAACTTCCGGCCCGACGGCCATCGGGTGAATCGCACCGGCGATGCCCACCACCGCGAGGGTGTTGAACAGGTTGGAGCCCAGCACGTTGCCCAGGGCAATATCATGCTCCCCCCGGCGGGTAGCGATGATCGATGAGGCCAGTTCCGGCAGCGAGGTGCCCACCGCGACGATGGTCAGGCCGATGATCAGGTCGCTGACCCCGAAGCCCTGGGCGATTGCCACCGCGCCCCAAACCAGGATGCGGGAGCTGACAATCAGCAGCACCAGCCCCACCACCAGCCAGAGGATGGCGCGGCGCACGGGCATGGCGTGGATTCCCAACTCCTGCTCCATCTCGCTCCCCAGCGCATCCGCTTTTTTCTTCAAACCCTGCCAGATGGTCCAGGCCATGAGCCCGCCAAACACGGCCAGGAGCCCCCAGGCGTCCGCGCGGCTGATCTCGCCATCCCAGAGTTGCCCGGCCGCCAGGGCGGTTACCACGATAAGGATGGGCAACTCCTTGCGCAGCACCTGCGAATGGACCGCGATCGGGCTGATGAGCGCCGTGAGCCCCAAGATCAGGGCGATATTGGTGATGTTCGAGCCGTAGGCGTTGCCCAGCGCAATCCCCGGGTTACCCTGCGAAGCGGCCAGTGCCGAAACCACCATCTCCGGCGCGGAGGTGCCGAACCCGACGATCACCATGCCGATCAACAGCGGCGGCATGCCGAAATGGCGGGCGGTGGAGGCCGAACCCTCCACAAAACGGTCGGCGCTCCAAACCAGCAGCACCAGGCCAACAACGATAGCGATAAAGGCAAGCGTCATCTTTGGTCCTGTTCTCGATTACTTCTTCCCGTCGCATGACGCCGGGAAGCCACCCCTCGACCCGTGAGGTGTTCCGGGAGCGGCAGAGACGCGCGTCACTTTGAACCATCAATGCCCCTGTGAACGGATCACCGGAACGGCACACCGTTGACACAGAGGCATTGAGGACAGAAATAAACCTGCGACTTCAGTCGATCAAGCTGAAAAATGGTGGAGGTGGCGGGAATCGAACCCGCGTCCGAAAATCATCCACGTCAGGCGTCTACATGCTTAGTCCGCGTTTTAAGTTAACCCTAGGATCTCCCACGGACGGGATGCCGTTCGGGCGATCCTGCTTGATTTCGCCGTGGCGCCACAGGCACTCGCCACAACTAGCCCACTAAATGACATCCCAAATCCCCCATGGGCGAGAAGTTATGGGATGTGGTCGCCTAATTAGGCGGCCAGTGCGTAACGAACGTCGTTGTCGGCGTTTGTTGTGTTGGGCTTGTTACGGAGCCAGCCCACTCCGGCATGCAACCTGCGCTTCCAATCCCCGTCGAAACCTGGGCACCCCCTTGGAAAGCTGTCCTCTCGGGAAACGTTCGAAGCGTGAACCGCGACACAGCAATAGGGATCAGCTTACGGTGATCATTCCCCAGAGATTCTGCTTCCTCTGGGAAGATCTTCAGTTTGCCGGTTCCTAGGCTTACTTTCAATATCTCACAATTCCCGCGACTTTTCAAGTGCTTGTCCGGGAGCGCGAGCGGTCGCGGATGGCGCGGTCGGCCTCGCGTTCGGACTGCTGGCGCTTGAGGGTCTCGCGCTTGTCAAAGAGCTTCTTGCCGCGCCCCACGCCGATCTCCAGCTTGGCGCGGCTCTCCTTGAAGTAGATCCGGGTCGGCACCAGGGAGAGCCCCCGCTCCTCGGCCTTGCGGGTCAGCTTGGCGATCTCGGCGGCGTGCAGCAGCAGCTTGCGGGGGCGCAACGGGTCGTGGTTCTCGCGGCTCCCCATCGCGTAGGGGAGAATCTGCATGTTCTCGACGAAGAGCTCGCCGTTCTTGATCCGGCAGTAGGCCTCCTTGAGACTGACGTGCCCCAGGCGCAGCGACTTGACCTCGGTCCCCTGCAGCACCAGGCCGGCCTCGAAGACCTCGTCGATGAAGTAGTCGTGGTACGCCTTCTTGTTGCTGGCAATCAGCTTGATACCCATGGGTAATCCGTAATCCGTAATCCGTAATCCGTAATCCGTGAAACGTGACCGGTGATCAGTACGTCGTCAAGGCGTTGCCTGGTGTCCCAATCGACACATCAACCGATCAACCAATTCCGCCTTGATCAGACTTGACGGATTTGATCCGTGTCCTGAGCTTGACTCTGCCGTCCGCTGTCATCCGGCCAGCGGCTTGCGGTTTTCCGCCTTCGGCTCGTCGTCGGCGCTGAGTATCGCGACGATCTCCGGGCGGAAGGCCTCTGCCGGCAGGGCGCGGCTGCCCACGCGGATCACCAGGAAGCTCCCCGCCAGGAAGAAGACCCCGAAGATCGCCGAGAGCAGCTCCGGGTCGGGGCCGCCGGCCAGGCGTTCGCCGACCAGCTTGCCGGCCACCGCGCCGAGCACCAGGGCGAGCAGCGGCACGATGTAGACGATGAAGCCGGACTGCAAAAAGCTGCGGGTGCTGACCGCCACCCGCACCCGATCGCCGACCGCGGCGCCGAGGGGGTTGCGGGCCTCGACCGTGCGCACCTTGCCGTCGTCGCCGATGTGGCAGGCGCCGGCAGTGGCGCAGTGGGCGCACAGGCTGCTCTTTTCGCAGAGCACCAGCACCAGGTGCTTCCCGCGCAGTTCGACCACCGTGCCGACCTCCTCGATCATGCCCCGTTCTCCTCCCCGAGGGTGATCGCGCCGCGGTCCGGCGGGACCACCATGCCGAGGGAGACCACCAGCTTGAGGGCCTCGTCGACGCTCATCTGCAGCTCCCGGACCTCGTCGGCGGGGAGCAGCAGGTAGAAGCCGGAGGTCGGGTTCGGGGTGGTCGGCACGAACACGTTGACCAGCGGCTGCGCCGCCAGCCGCTGCAGCTCGCCGCGGGTGGCGCCGGTCAGGAAGCCGACCGTCCAGATGCCGCGCCGCGGGTACTCGATCAGCACCACCTTGCGCAGGCCGCTCTTGTCGTTGCTGAACAGGGTGTCGGTCATCTGCTTGAACAGATTGTAGACCCCCTTGATCCCCGGGGTGTGGCTGAACAGCCACTCCGAGTAACCGACCAGGGTGCGGCCGAAAAAGTTGGAGGCCAGCACCCCGACCAGCAGCACCAGGACCAGGGTGCCGAGCACCCCGAGACCGGGCACATGCCGGCCGACCAGGGCCGTCGGGTGGAGGGCTTCCGGGAGGAGGCCGAGGATGGTACGGTCCATCACCCCGACGATCCACTGCACCACCAGCACGGTCAGCCCCAGGGGACCGAGGACGATCATGCCGGTAAGGAAATACTTGTTCAGCCTGCTGCTCAGCTTCTCCACGACGTACCACCTCTGGGAACGGAATCTCGGCCGGAACAATTGATTATAGGGGGTGGCTAGCGGGGCGGCAAGACGTTTTCCCCGCCGAGGTACAGGGCCTGCACCGCGACCTGCGCGCCGGCGGCGCAGAGCGCCTCGCCAAGGGTGACCGGGGTCGCCCCCGCGGGGCTGGCGACCAGCTGGAAACTCGCCTCCTGTCCCGGCGCGAGGGTGCCGAACCCCGTCACCCCGAGGGCCGCGGCGCCGCCCAGGGTGGCGATCTCCAGCCAGTCCGCCGGGTCGAGGGCGCCCGCGAACCAGCTGCGGGCAAAGGCCAGCTCCTCCCAGACCGACAGCGACGGGCTGCTGGCCAGGCTGTCGGTGCCCAGGGCCAGCGGCACGCCGGCCGCCCGATAGGCGGCGACCGGGGCCCGGTCCGCCCCGAAACCGGCGTTGGAGCGCGGGCAGAGGACCACCCGCAGCCCCGCCCCGGCCACCCTGGCGACGTCGGCGGCGGTCGCGTGGACCCCGTGCACCAGCAGGCTGCCGGCCGGGAGGCGGGCCGGGAGATCGCCGGTGCCGGCCGGCTTGCGCGGCGACAGCGGCCAGCCGGCGGCGGGATAGAGGCGCGCCGCCAAGGGGCCGCCGCCATGGGCCAGGAAGGCGACCTCCTCGGCAGTCTCGGCCCAGTGGCTGGCCAGCGGCAGCCGGTGGCGGCGGGCGCAGGCCAGCACCTGGGCGAGGGTGGCCGCGTTCAGCGTGTAAGGGGCATGGGGGGAGAGCCCCCAGGCGAGCGCCGCGGCGGGCGGCTCGGCGAGCCCGGCGGCAATCTCGTCGAGCCGGGCCGCGACCCGCGCCGCGTCGAGCCCCAGCACTTCGGCAAAGACCCGTCCGCGCAGCGGGGTGCCGGCATAGCCGGAGCGTGCGCCCAGGCTGCTGAGAATGTCCCCGACCGCGCCGGTGCCGGCCCGCAGGCTCTGGCGCACGCCGTCGGCCAGGGCGGCGCCCGGGGCGGCGTCGTCGAGCTGGCGGCGCACGCGCACCAGCTGCTGGATCCAGTCGACGAAGTCGCGCGGCACCGCCGGATCGGCACCGGCCGCCGCGGCCCACTGCGGGAAATGGGTCAGCTCCAGGTGGGTATGGGCGTTGACCAGCGGCGGCAGGAGCACCGCGTCGTCGCCGGCGGTGAGCGGCACGCGGGGGTGGGCGGCGACCAGGTCGCGGCGGGGGCCGACGGCGACGATCCGCCGCCCCTCGACCAGCAGCGCCCCGTCTTCGAGCAGCGGTGCGCCGATCGGCAGCAGGTAGCGGGCGGAGTAGATGTGCATTACGAAGCGCTGATTTCCTTGCTGAGCGCTTCGACGTGCTCGAGCAGGGCGGCCGATCTCCGGCTGCTGGACGATCTCGCACTGCTCGTCCAGGACCGCCGCGCAGGATCTCGTCGGTGGTCAGCGGGTTGGCCAGGACGACGCGCAGGACGGTGAGCTCCTCGCCATAGTGCGGCCACGCGCAGCCGGGTCCGGGAGACGAAGGTCTTGCCCGCTTCCCGCTGGTACTTCTGCAGCAGCTGGTTGACCTGGTCGAGGAGCGCGTTGATGCGGCCGCGCTGCTCCGGCGTCGCCCGGGCCAGCGTCCTGCTGGACCTGGCGCGGGACAGTAGCGGTAGGTGAGGATGTTCAGCTCCGGTTCGCTGGTCAGTTCGAAGTCGGGATGCTGGCGGATCATGGTCGGCGAAGGTCCGCGCCCGCTCGATCCCCATGTCGATGAGCAGTTCGTACCCCTTGCGGCCGATGATCGAGAGGCCGGCATGGACCAGCATCGCCATCCCCGGACGCGACCCCTCCAGGGTATGGCTGCCGAGGTCCTTGGAGCCGTGGCGCAGGATGTAGTTGGCATGGTGCTCGATGGCCGACAGGGCGGTGGGGTCCTTGAAGACCACCATCCCCGCCCCCATCGGCACATAGAGCTGCTTGTGGGCATCGATGGTGACCGAGTCGGCCCGCTCGATGCCGGTCGAGCAGGTGGCGGTGGCGGTCGGAGAAGAGGGTCGGCCCGCCCCAGGCGGCATCGACGTGGAAGTGGCAGCCGAGCTCCCCGGCGAAGTCGGCCAGCGCCTCCAGCGGGTCGACGTTGCCGGTCTCGGTGGTGCCGGCGATGCCGACCAGCGCCAGCGGCCGGATGTTCTCGTCCCTGCAGGCGCCGGCACTCCTGCCGCAGCAGCCTGCAGGTCGATGCGGTTGTGCGCGTCGGTCATCGACCTTGACCAGGTGGTCCCGGCCGATGCCGAGCAGGTCGGCGGCCTTGCCGAAGGAGTAGTGGCCGCGCTCGGAGACGAGGACGGCGATCCCGTCGACAGCCGAGGTGCCTGCAGGGCCCGGGCCAGCCCCTCCTGGGCGATGCCGCGGAAGGCGCCGTCCGGGGCGAAGAGGCGGTTGCGCGCCACCCACAGGGCGGTGACGTTGGCGATGGTGCCGCCGGAGCAGAAGGCCCCGAGGGCATGGCTGGCTGTCGTGAATCCACTGGTGGTAGAAGGCGTCGTCGCCCTCGGTAGACCAGGTGGTGGAGCATGGCCAGCACCTGCCGCTCCATGGGGGTGAAGGCCTTGGAGGTCTCGACCTTGACCAGGTTCTGGTTGAGGGCGGTCATGAGGCGCGACAGCGGGAGCATGAAGTAGGGCAGCGCCGAGGTCATGTGGCCGATGAAGCCGGGGGCGGCGGTATGGACCGACTGGGCGACCAGGTTCTCCTTGACGAATTCGGTGTATTCGGAGACGTAGGTCGGCTCTTCGGGGATGGCGGGAGAGGAGAAATCGGCCTCGATCTCTTCGAGGCTGCGTTCGATGGCGACGATATGGGTCTGCAGGAAGCCGGCGACATCGGCGGCGATCGCCTGATCGATGGCGCCGAGGGTCGAATCGGGGGCTTCCGGCACGGTGAAGATCCGGTAGAGGTTTTCCAGGTTGGCGCGGGCCGTTTCCCGACTTTTCGGCATCGTCGCGCCTTAGGGGAGGAGCACGGCCGTTGTCGATCAGCCGGGTCTTGCCGATGCTACACCGCCAGCAGCAGCACGGAATCGGCATCGATGGTCGCCTGGTCGCGCAGCGTCGCCTGGTGGCAGATCTGCAGATAGTCGATGCGGGCGTCCGGCTGCGCCGCGATCAGCGCGCGGACTTCGTCCAGCAGCAGCAGCCGGCGTCGCGAAGCTCCCGGCGGCGACCGTTGCCGGGCCTGGCGCAGGGACTGCGACAGGGTCAGGGCCTGGACGCCGCTCGCCGGGCGACAGGTAGACGTTGCGCGAGCTCAGCGCCAGGCCGTCGGCCTCGCGCACCGTCGGCAGGCCGACGATCTCCACCGGCAGGTTGAGATCGGCGGTCATGCGACGGATCACCGCCAGTTGCTGGAAATCCTTCTGGCCGAACAGGGCGATCTGCGGCTGGACGATGTTGAACAGCTTGGCAGACCACCGTGGTCACGCCGCGGAAGTGGCCGGGGCGGCTGGCCCCGCACAGCGTCCCGGTCGAGCCCCGCGACCTCGACCCAGGTGGCGTAGCCGGCCGGGTAGAGCTGCTGCGCGGTCGGCGTCCAAGACGAGGTCGACGCCGGCGGCGCGGGCGACGCGCCAGGTCGCGCGGCAGGTCGCGCGGGTAGCGGTCGAGATCCTCGCTCGGGCCGAACTGGGTCGGGTTGACGAAGATCGACAGCACCAGCAGGTCGCCGCGCGCGCGCCCCTCGCGCAGCAGCGCGGCGTGGCCGTCGTGCAGGTAGCCCATGGTCGGCACGAAGGCGATGCGCTTGCCGGCCTGGCGCTCGGCCAGGCAACGGCTCTGCATGTCGGTGAGATCGGTGAGAATGTCCATGAAAACCTGATCCCGGTTCCCCGCTCCCTAGAAACTGTGCTCCGGACCGGGGAAGCTGCCGTCCTTGACCTCGCGGATGTAGCTGTCAATCCCCTGGCGGATCGGCCCGGCCAGGTCGACGTAGCGCTTGACGAATTTCGGCGAGTACTTCTCGCACAGGCCGAGGATGTCGTGGATCACCAGCACCTGGCCGTCGCAGGCCGGGCCGGCGCCGATGCCGATGGTCGGAATCGGCACCTCCTGGGTGATTGTCGCGGCCAGTTCGGCCGGGATCCCTTCCAGCACCATGGCGCAGGCCCCGGCCTCGACCACGGCGCGGGCGTCCTCGAGCAGCTGGGCGGCCTGGGCCGCTTCGCGCCCCTGCACCCGGTAGCCGCCCATGCGGTGGATCGACTGCGGGGTCAGGCCGATATGGCCGACCACCGGCACGTCCATGGCGACGATCGCCCGGATCGTCGCGGCGACCTGCACCCCCCCCTCGAGCTTGACCGCCTGCGCCCCCCCTTCCTTGACCAGCCGCCCGGCGTTGCGGCGCGCCTCGGCTCAGGTCGACCTGGTAGGAGAGGAACGGCATGTCGGCGACCACCAGGGCCTGTTCGACCGCCCGCACCACGGCGCGGGTATGGTAGACCATCTCGTCCATGGTCACCGGCAGGGTGGTGTCGTAGCCGGCCACCACGGACGCCGGCCGAGTCGCCGACCAGCACCACGTCGATGCCGGCCTGGTCCATGATCCGCGCGAAGGGGAAGTCGTAGGCGGTGAGTACGGCGATCTTCTCGCCGCGGGCCTTCATCGCTTGCAGGTCGGGAATCGTCATGCGTCTGCGGCTGGTTTCGCTCAAGGATTGTCGTCCTCCATCAGGCAAATATTGAATCCTATAATATGGGTTTACCGCTGTCTAGCAAAAACCCCTGTGATTTCGAAGCAGAGGCGCAGAGAAGCTTGATGACCATGCGGTTTCCCCGGGGTCTTGGTTTCCCGGCGTGAAATGGTTTTTCCTCCGCGCCACTGCGTCTCCGCGTCAATTTTCCGCCGTGTCGCATGACTTGCCGAGCGCGTCGCCCAGGGCCGCGAGTCGCGGGATGTCCAGGGTCTCGCCGCGCACGGCCGGGGCCAGCCCCAGTTCGGCAAGGGCCGCATCGACCGCCGCCGCCGGGTAGCCGGCACCGAGCAGGCCGTTTCTGAGCGTCTTGCGGCGTTGACCGAAAACCGCCCGGACCAGGCGGCGGAAGGCCGCTTCGTCGGCCACCGGGGCGAGCGGTTGCGGGCGCGGCGTGAAGCGCAGCACCACCGAATCGACCTTCGGGGGCGGCGAAAAGGCGCCCGGCGGCACCCTGGCCACCCGGTCGACCGCGTACCAGTTCTGTACCAGCACCGAGAGAATCCCGTATTCGCGGGTGCCTGGCGCGGCGTGCAGGCGGTCACCGACCTCTTTCTGGAACATCAGGACCAGCCGGGCAAAGAGCGGGCGATGGTCGAGGAGCTTGAACAGCACCTGGCTGGAGATGTTGTACGGCAGGTTGGCCACCAGCAGGTACGGCGGCTCCGGCAGCAGGGCCGGCCAGTCGCTGCGCAGCACATCCCCCTGGTGGACGGTGAGGCGCGGCTCGCCACGGCTGGTCAAGGCCGCAGCCAGATCACGGTCGACCTCAAACGCGACCACGCTGGCCCCGGCGGCCAACAGCCGGTCGGTGAGAGCGCCGAGGCCGGGGCCGATCTCCATGACCCGGTCGCCGGGGGCAAGCCCCGCCGCGGCCAGGATCTGCTCGATCACCTGGGGGGCGCGCAGAAAGTTCTGGCCGAAGCGTTTGCGGGGACGATGAGCGACCGGACCGGTCGGGGCCGAGGCAGGCATGACCGGCAGCGTCCGCTAGTTGCTCGCGACCACGAAGCAGCCGGCATAACCGCGGGCGGCGAATTCCCCGGCGGCGGCATTGGCCTGATCGAGGGACGGGTAGCTGCCGACGCGCACCCGGTGGAACTTGCGGCTGCCGACCCAGCCCTCGACCACCGCGGCGTCGCCGTAGGCCAGGCGCAGGTCGGCCGCCAGCCGGCGGGCATTTTCCTCGACGGCGAAGGCGCCGACCTGGACGCTGAACGGCCCGACTTCGTAGCTGGGCGGCTGTCGGTAGGCGACCGCGTCACCGGCCGCCCCGGTTCGCCGGTAGCCGAGCGCCTCGACGCGCACCGGCGCAGTCCCGGGCCCGACCACGCCGAGCTCCTTGGCGGCGGCATAGGAAAGGTCGATGATCCGCCCGCTGACGAAGGGACCGCGGTCGTTGATCCGCACCACGCTCTGCCGGCCGTTGGCGAGATTGGTGACGCGCACGTAGACATTCATCGGCAGGGTCTTGTGGGCGGCGGTCATGGCGTGCATGTCGTAAGTCTCGCCGTTGCTGGTCTTGCGCCCGTGGAAATCACCGCCGTACCAGCTGGCCATCCCCTCTTCGACGTAGCCGTCGGCGCGGCGCACCGGGTCGAACCGCTCGCCGTTGACCTCGTAGGGGCGTTCTGGTCCCTTTCAGGTCGCTCCCCGGCGTATCGAGCACCCGCACCCGGTAGCTGGGCCCGCCGCAGGCCGTCAGCCCCAGGACCAGCAGACAGACCGGCAGGGCCAGGCGCCAGAGGGCCGTCGTCATCGGGGCACCCATCATCGCCCGCCGGCCACCATGCAAAATCCCCCGGCGCAGGACCAGGGGGACGGTTGGTTCAAAAGCAGCGGCGCCGCAGACCGGGCGCGGCCATTACTGCGGCTCCTCCACCCGGTCATCGCCCGGAACTTCCGGTAGCGCTGCTCGACCAGTTCCTCGCGGAGAAAGCTTGCGCAGCTCGGCAAGATGGCTCTTGAGCACCTTCTTGACCTGGCCGGCGGCCGCGACATGGTCGTTGTGCGCGCCACCGGGCGGCTCGGGGATCACCTCGTCGATGACGTCGCCGAGCTCGTCGATATCCTGGGCGGTGAGCTTGAGCGCCTCGGCGGCCTGCGGGCCCGCGGGTACCGTCGCTCCAGAGGATCGCCGCGCACCCTTCCGGGGAGATGACCGCGTAGACCGAGTACTCCATCATCAGCACCCGGTTGCCGACGGCAATGGCCAGCGCCCCGCCGGAGCCCCCTTCGCCGGTGACGGTGACGATGATCGGCACGCTCAAGGCCGCCATCTCGCGCAGGTTGCGGGCAATCGCCTCGGCCTGGCCGCGCTCTTCGGCGCCGATGCCCGGGAAGGCGCCCGGGGTATCGACGAAGGTGAAGATCGGCAGCCCGAACTGCTCGGCCATCTGCATCACCCGCAGCGCCTTGCGGTAGCCCTCCGGGTTGGGCATGCCGAAGTTGCGGTAGACCTTCTCCTTGGTGTCGCGCCCCTTCTGGTGGCCGATGACCACGCACGGCTCGCCGTCGAAACGGGCAAAGCCGCAGACCAGCGCCGGGTCGTCGCGGAAGTTGCGGTCGCCGTGCACCTCGAACCAGTCGGTAAAGATGTGCTTGATGTAGTCGAGGGTGTAGGGGCGGTTCTGGTGGCGGGCCAGCTGGGTGCGCTGCCAGCGGGTCAGGTTGGAGAAGATCTCGTCGCGCAGCTTGTCGGCCTTCTTTTCGAGCTTCTTGATCTCGCTGGAGAAATCGACATTGTCGGTGGAATAGTCGCGCAGTTCGCGAATTTTCTGTTCCAGTTCGACCAGCGGTTTCTCGAAATCGAGGAAATACTGCATGCGTTCACTCCCGGCGGCCCGCAGGGCCTATTCAAAAGTCACGACATTATAGCCGAACAGCTTCTCAACGTCATCCATCAATTCATCGCAGGCCTGAATCCGCAAGGAATCCGGGAAGCTTGACCACGGTTTCACTGCGGTTCGGGATGACCAGATGCAGATAACCCCTCGCAGTCGCCCCGGTAGCGGCCGACGATCTCCCTGAGGGCGCGCAGCTGGCGATCGTCGAGGCCCGGCGTGGTCAGGCGGAAATGCACCCGCCTGGTCAGGCGCTCGCGCACCTCCTTCAGGACAGCACCTCGCTGACCAGCAGCTTGCTGCCGCGGTTGGCCGCGCCGCCCCGACCGTTGCCGACCGCCGCCCGGCCCTTCGCCGTCGTCCTGCACTTCCTCGCCGGCATCGACAGCGCCGCGCACCAGCAGTGGCTCCTCGCTCTTCAGCAGTTCGCTGGCAGCCAGGTAGACCTCGGGGAAGATCACCAGTTCGACAAAACCGCTCAGATCCTCCAGGGTGACAAAGGCCATCCGGTCGCCCTTCTTGGTGGTCAGCTCCTTGATGCCGGCAACGATCCCGCACAGGCTCACCTCTTCCTTGTCGGCCCGCTCGGCGAGACCGGCGGTGTCGCAGGTGGCAAAGCGCTTGATGGCGGCGCTGTGCCGGGCCAGGGGGTGGCCGGTGATGTAGAAGCCGAGGGCCTCCTTCTCGTTGGCGAGCAGGACGTTTTCCGGCCATTCGTCGCCTTCCGGGAGGGCGCCTGCCGACCCGCGGGACGACGATCTGCTCGGTGCCGAACAGCGATTCCTGGCCGAGTTCGCGTTCGCGCTGCAGCCTCTGGCCGGTCTCCATCGCCTCGTCGAGGATGCGCCATGTCACTGGGCGCGCTTGCCGCCGAGGCTGTCGAAGGCGCCGCACTTGATCAGCGCCTCGATCACCCGCTGTTGACCCTGCGCAGGTCGACCCGTTCGCAGAAATCCTGCAGGGAGTGGAACGGCTCGTCGCGGCGCGCCTCCATGATCGCCTCGATGGCGCCGCGTCGCCGACCCCCTTGACCGCGCCGAGGCCGAAGCGGATGTCGCTGCCGATGCACGGTGAAAGCGCGGCCGCGAGGCGTTGATGTCGGGCGGCAGCATGTCGATCCCCATGTTCGCGGCATCTCGTTGATGTTCTTGATCGACCTTGTCGGTGTTCTCCATGTCCTCGGTCAGCAGCGCGGCCATGAACTCCACCGGGTAGTGGGCCTTGAGGTAGGCGGTCTGGTAGGCGATCAGGGCGTAGGCGGCCGAGTGCGACTTGTTGAAACCGTACTCGGCGAACTTGGCCATCAGGTCGAAGATCGCCTCGGCCTTTTTCGGGTCGAACCCCTTGCTCCTTGGCCCCGGCCAGGAACGGCGTCCTTCTCCTTGGCCATGTCCTCGGCGTCTCTTCTTGCCCATGGCGCGGCGCAGCAGGTCGGCGCGCGCCAAGGGTGTAGCCGGCCAGCACCTGGGCGATCTGCATGACCTGTTCCTGGTAGACGATGACCCCGTAGGTGTCCTTGAGGATCGGCTCCAGCTCCGGGAAGTCGTAGGCGACCGTCTCGCCGGCCGTGCTTGCGCTCGATGAAGTCGTCGACCATGCCGCGAGCCGAGCGGGCCGGGGCGGTAGAGGGCGCAGCATGGCGATCACGTCCTCGAAGCAGGAGGGCTTGAGCTTGACCAGGCATCTCCTTCATCCCCGACGATTCGAGCTGGAAGACGCCGGTGGTGTTCGCCGCGCTGAGATCAGCTCGTAGGTGGCCTGGTCGTCGTCGCGCAGCAGTGGTGATGTCGAAAGCCGGGATCCTTGCCGGCCCGGATCAGCCTGACGGCATTGTCGATGACGGTCAGGGTCTTCAGACCGAGGAAGTCGAACTTGACCAGGCCGATCTTCTCGACGTACTTCATGTCGAATACTGGGTGACCTGATCCGCCGCGACTTCGGATCGATGTAGAGCGGCAGGTACTCGGTGCAGCGGCTTCGGCGTGACCACCACCCCGGCGGCGTGGGTCGAGGCGTGGCGGGTCAGCCCCTCCAGGGCCAGGGCGACGTCGAACAGCTCCTTGACCTTGCGGATCCTTGTCGACCAGCTCCTTCAGCTTCGGTTCCTGCTGCAGGGCCTCGTTCAGGGTCATTCTTGCCGGTCGGGTCGGGGACCAGCTTGGCGATCCGGTCGACCTCGCCGTAGGGCATGTCCAGGGCCCGGCCGACGTCGCGGATCACCGCCCGTGGCCAGCATGGTGCCGAAGGTGATGATCTGGCGACGTTGTCGCGGCCGTACTTGTCGCGCACGTACTGGATCACCCGCTCGCGGCCGTCGATGCAGAAGTCGACGTCGATATCGGGCATGGAGATGCGTTCCGGATTGAGGAAGCGCTCGAACAGCAGGTTGTAGGGGAGCGGGTCGATGTCGGTGATGCGGAGGGCGTAGGCGACCAGGCTAGCCGGCGGCCGAGCCGCGGCCCGGACCGACCGGGATGCCGTGATCCTTGGCCCAGTTGATGAAGTCGGCGACGATCAGGAAGTAGCCGGGGAAGCCCATCTGCTTGATGCAGTCGAGTTCGACGCTCCAGGCGGTCGCGGTAGCGCTGTTCGTCGGCGTCGGTGAAATCCGGGACGCTGCCGGCGGATCTCGGCCAGGCGCTCTTCCAGCCCCGCGCGGGCCATCTCGTCCGAGCATGCTCGTCGAGGGTCTTCCCGGCGGCTGCTCGTAGCTGCGGGAAGTGATAGGTCTTGCAGTCGTCGCAGTTCCAGATTGCAGCGCTCGGCGATCGCCACGGTGTTGGCCAGCGCCTCCGGGACGGCCTTGAACAGGTCGGCCATCTCCGCCGGGCTCTTGACGTAGAACTCGTCGTTGGCAAAACGCATCCGCGTCGGGTCGTCCATGGTCTTGCCGGTCTGGATGCAGAGCAGCACCTCGTGGGCGAAGGCATCCTCGCGGCGCAGGTAATGGCAGTCGTTGGTCGCCACCAGCGGCAGGCCCAGCTCGCTGGCCAGCTCGATCAGCCCGCTTGTTGACCGGCGTCCTGTTCGGGGATGGTAGTTCTCCTGCAGCTCGAGGTAGAGCCGGTCGCGGTCGAAAACTCTGCGCCATCTCGCGCGGCGCGCTTGCGCGGCCTGCTCCATCCGCCCGCTGGCCGAGCAGGCTGGGGATCTCGCCCGCCG
The DNA here is from genome assembly GCA_963749425.1 of uncultured delta proteobacterium. Lineage (GTDB taxonomy): Bacteria > Desulfobacterota > Desulfuromonadia > Desulfuromonadales > BM103 > VAUL01. Next base: position 97,791 of record CAVVMK010000007.1, on the reverse strand, counting down.
AGGCAGGAGGTCAGGGCGATCAGGCCGTCGTTGTGGTCGGCGAGCAGATCCCAGTCGATGCGCGGCTTGTAGTAGAAGCCCTCCTGGTAGGCGGTCGAGATCAGCTTGCAGAGGTTGCGGTAGCCGATCAGGTTCTTGCAGAGCAGGATCAGGTGACAGGAGGCATCGCCGGAACTGGCGGCACCGCTCTTGTCAAGGCGCGAACCGGGCGCGACGTAGACCTCGCAGCCGATGATCGGCTTGATCCCGGCGGCCTTGGCCTTGAGGTAGAACTCGATGGCGCCGAACATGTTGCCGTGATCGGTCACGGCGACCGCCGGCATGTGGAACTCGTGGGCCCGCTCGACCAGGTCGCCGATGCGGATCGCGCCGTCGAGCAGGCTGTACTGGGTATGGACGTGCAGATGGACGAAGGGGGCGTGGTGCATGAAATCCAGGAGCTGGCGTCTAGAGGACTGGGAGACGTGAGGATTGGTCGACTGAAAACCATGACACTGGCTGTGCACGTGCACCAGTCAAGTCTAAAGGACATCAACACCGAACTGTTTCGAGCATCTCGACCAGGCGGATCAGCGGCAGGCCGATCAGGGTCGTGTAGTCGCGCCCCTCCAGCTTTTCCATCAGGGCGATCCCCAGCCCCTCGATCTTGAACGACCCGGCGCAGTCGACCGGGTTTTCGCGCTCGACATAGCTGACGGATCTGCGCCTCGGTCAGGGCGCGCAGGGTGACGGTGAAGGTTTCGCAAGTCGCGAAGTGGGCGCCGTCGGCACTATCGTAGACCGCCACCCCGGTATAGAAGGTGTGGTGCGTCCCCTGCATCTCCAGGAGCTGGGCCACGGCCTGGTCGGCGCTGCCCGGCTTGCCCACAATCCGGTGGCGGGCATCGACGAAGACCTGGTCGGCACCGATGATCAGCGCGTCCGGATAGCGGCCGGCCAGGCTTTTGGCCTTGTGCAGCGCCTGGTGGCGCACCAGCAGTTCCGGCGACACCCCCTGGTCGAGCTGCTCGGCGAAGAGCGGCGCGGCCACGCTGAAGCTCACCCCCAGCTGGCGCAGCAGCTTCAGGCGATAGGGGCTGGTCGAGGCCAGGACGAGGGTGCGCATGGGAGCTTGCATCGGTGGCACATTTTTAACCCTACCCTCCGCCAAAATGCAATGACTGCCGGTACCCCGGTCAACGGATTAACTTTATCGAAGCCAGTCGCCAATCGATCGACTTCGCCAGATACCAAGAAAATTTTCATGTGGATTATTTCAACGGATTTCCTGTTATAAAGCGGGAGATTAGTCAACTGTCATTGGCAACCACATCCAGCCAGGGGAGACTGTCCATGAAAACCTTCAGCTGCCTCGTCACGATGCTTGCCTGCCTGCTCCTGACCGCAACCACGAGCCTGGCGGCGAAATACCAGGAGATCGACCTGGCGACGATGACGGCGATGATGGATGCCAAGGGGATCCTGGTCGTCAATTCGCTGTCACCGATCGAATTCGACCACGAGCATATCCCCGGCTCGATCAACATCCCGATCGAGCAACTCAAGACCAGGCTTCCCGAGGACAAGAGCCAGCCGATCATCTTCTACTGTCTCGGCGAAAAGTGCATCTATTCCTGGCGGGCCGCCGAGGATGCCGCCGAACTCGGTTACACCACCGTCTATGCGTTCCGCGGCGGGATCGCGGCCTGGAAGGCCGCCGGCAACCCGACGGAATCCACCCTGAAACTCCCCGAGGTCGCCGTCAAGGTGGTCAGCACCGAAGCAACTGGCGAAGCGGCTCGCCAGCGACGACATGGTCCTGCTCGACATCAACGCCGACGAGGATGCCGACAAGTTCTGGGTCGACACTCCCAAGCGCGTGCACATCCCCCTCAACGACCTGCGCGAGCGCTACACCTCCCTACCCAGGAACAAGCCGATCGTGGTCATGTGCCTGAAGGGGCATCGCGGCCCGACCGCGATTCGCTTCCTGGCCTCGAAAGGGTATGGCAACCTGGCTTTGGTCGACGGCGGCATCCAGAAGTGGGTGCTGGAAGGTCGGCCGATCAAGAAGAAGAATTAAGCGCCAGGGCGGCGCGCAGGCCTGCGGCGAAGTCCTCCCGCAGTTCCGCCGGCGCCAGCACCTCGACGTGCGGGACGAAGCCGTAGAGCCAGGCGAGGATCTCGGTCCGGCCGCCGGCCTCCAGGGCGAGGGTCACGCTGCCGTCGGGATGCAGGTCGCGGCGCTGGCTCGGATGCCAGACCCGTTCGGCCGACCAGGTGGGCGACCTCGGCGGCAAAGCGCGCCCGGATCGCCATCGGCGGCTCGTCGACCAGGCCGAAGCCGCCGCCGGTGAGCTGGTCCGGTGAGAAGTCCTCGGGCACCTCGAAGCGCTCCCGCGTCAACTCCACCCCCTGCACCCGGTCGACCAGGAAGAGCCGCAGGGCCTTGCGGTTGTGGGCGTAGCCGCCAAGGTACAGGGCCCCCTGGGTGAAGAGCAGCGTGTAGGGGTCGAACAGGTAGACCTGCGGGTCGCGCCGCGCCGGGGTGTAGTGGAGGCGGACGCGGTACTGGAACAGCAGGGCCTCGCGCAGGGCGGCGAGGATGTCGTGCTGCCCCCGGTAGTCGTGCATCCCCTGGAAGCGCGGCGCCACCGCTTCGGCAATCCGCTCGAGGTGCGCCACGCTGCGCGGCGGCAGGCTGGAGCGGATCCGCCCGAAGATGGCGTCGAGATCCTCCTGGAACGGGGTCCCCTGCAGGAAGCCGAGCTGGCCCCGACAGAGGTAGAGGGTCATCAGCTCCGACAGGGAGAAGGTGATCGGCGGCAGGTGCTTAAACCCGGTGAGGAACCGGTAGAGCACCCGGCCGTCGGCCTGGCGCTCCGGGACCAGCGGGTAACCGGCCTCACCGATCGCCGCGAGGTCACGGTAGACAGTGCGGCGGGTGACGGCGCACTCCTCGGCCAGTTCGTCGACGGTGGCCCCGTAGCGCGCTTCGAGCAGGCGGATCACATCGTGCAGGCGGGCGGCCTGGCTGTACTTCTTGGCGGGCTTGCCGGGGGGGCGCGTCACTCCCCCCCGCTCTCTTCAGCATTCCTCTGATAGTAGGTGTACTTGTGGGCCTTGCCGCGAACCTGTTCGGCGGGGTACTTGCGCTCGTTCTTGGCCATCTTGCGCAGCACCGTGTCGGCCAGGTCGAAACCGAGGAAGTTGCTCAGCGACAGGGCATAGATGACGATGTCGGCCAGCTCCTCGCCGATCTCCTCGCGTGCTGCCGCGTCGAGCTGCTGCGACTGTTCGGTGGAGAGCCACTGGAAGTGCTCCATCAGCTCGGCGGCCTCGATGGCAATCGACATGGCCAGGTTCTTCGGCGTGTGGAACTGCTCCCAGTCACGGGCGCGCACGAACTCGGCCATCTGCTGCCTGAGGTCGTCGAGAGTGGTGTGCCGGTCGGACATGGCTCCTCCGGGGAAGGGTCGCGGGAGAGGGGGGATTGTGCTAGTGATAGCGGATCTTGCGCACGCCGTCGAGGGCCGCGATGGCCGTGGTCAGCTCGCGCCCCAGGCGGCGGCGATGCTGGGTCAGAATGTATTCCAGGGTGATCTCCTCGTGCTGCAAATCGACATGGGCGCGCACGTCGGTGATGCGCAACCGGCGCGCGGCGAACAGCTGTTCGATCTCGTCCTGCAGCCCCGGCCGGTGGCCGGCGGTGATGGCGAGGTCCAGATAGCGGTCCTTGTTGATCACCGGCTCGAGCTTCTTCAGGAAGACCAGGCTGACCAGGGCCAGGGTCGTGGCCATGGCCCCGGGGACGAACAGCCCCATGCCGAAGGCCATCCCCAGGCCGGCCACCAGCCAGAGACTGGCGGCGGTGGTCAGGCCGCGCACGCTGATCCCCTCCTTGATGATCACGCCGGCGCCGAGGAAACCGATGCCGACGATGATCTGCGCCGCGACGCGGGCCGGGTCGAGACGCACGGCCGAGGTGGTGTCGAGCCCCCCGTACTTGAGCGGGAAGGCCTCGGAGATGATCATCATCAGGCAGGCGCCGAGGGCCACCAGCAGGTGGGTACGCAGCCCCGCCGGGCGACCGTGCTTTTCGCGCTCCAGACCGACCACGCCGCCCGCCAGGGCGGCCAGCAGCAGCTTGACGAAAGCCGCCAGTTCGAAGCTGCCGGAAAGGGTATCGGCGAAGAACATCAGGTTATTCCCACTCGATGGTTGCCGGCGGCTTGCTGGAAATATCGTAGACCACCCGGTTGACCCCGCTGACCTCGTTGATGATCCGGTTGCAGATCCGCGCCAGATCGTCATAGGGCAGCGGATACCAGCCGGCGGTCATGAAGTCCTTGGTCTCCACCGCCCGCAGGGCGACCACGTACTCGTAGGTGCGGCCGTCGCCCATGACGCCGACGCTCTTCACCGGCAGAAACACGGCGAAGGCCTGGCTGATCTTGTCGTAATGGCCGCTCTGGTAGAGTTCTTCGATGTAGATGGCGTCGGCATGGCGCAGGATGTCGCAGTACTCCTTCTTCACCTCGCCGAGGATGCGCACCCCCAGCCCCGGTCCCGGGAAGGGGTGGCGCCAGACCATGTGGTGCGGCAGACCCAGCTCCTCGCCGATGGCGCGCACCTCGTCCTTGAACAGTTCGCGCAGCGGCTCGAGCAGCTTGCAGCTTCATATACTCGGGCAGTCCGCCGACATTGTGGTGGCTCTTGATGTTGTGGGCCTTGCCGGTCTTGGCCCCGGCCGACTCGATGACGTCCGGGTAGATCGTCCCCTGGGCCAGCCAGTTGGCATCGGCGAGCTGCTTCGACTCCTCCTCGAAGATGTCGACGAACAGGTTGCCGATGATCTTGCGCTTCTTCTCCGGATCGGTCTCCCCGGCCAGCCGGTCAAGAAAGCGCTCCTCGGCATCGACCCGGATCACCTTGACCCCGAGATTCTCGGCAAAGGTCGCCATCACCTGATCCCCCTCGCCGAGGCGCAGCAGACCGTTGTCGACAAAGACGCAGGTCAGCTGGTCGCCGATGGCCCGGTGAATCAGCGCCGCCGCAACCGAAGAATCGACCCCGCCGGAAAGACCGAGAATCACCTGTTCGCTGCCGACCTGCTCGCGGATCCGCGCCAACCGCGTCGTCGATGATCTGCCCCGGCGTCCACTGGCCGGTGCAGCCGCAGATCTTGCGGACAAAGGTATCGATGCAGCAGCTCGCCGCGCGGGGTATGGTTGACCTCCGGATGGAACTGCACGCCGTAGAGGTTGCGGCTCGACATTCTGGATGGCGCAGACCGGGGCATTGGCGGTGCCGGCCACCACCTCGAAACCGGCCGGCACCACCGCGACATGATCGCCGTGGCTCATCCAGACCGGGCTCTGCCCCTCGACAAAGAAACCGTCGAACAGCGGCGCCGGGCAGTCCCTGGCGACAGCAGGTCGGCATGGCCGAACTCGCGCTTGCCGGCCGGCACCACCTCGCCGCCGAAATGGCGGCTCATCAGCTGCATGCCGTAGCAGATCCCCAGCACCGGCACGCCGAGTTCGAACAGCTCCTCGGCAACCGCCGGGGCGCCCGGCTCGTAGACCGACTTCGGACCGCCGGAGAGAATGATCCCGTTGGGATTGAACGTCGCGGATCGCCGCCAGACTCATGTCGAAGGGGTGCAGTTCGCAATAGACGTGGGCCTCACGCACCCGCCGGGCAATCAGCTGGGTGTACTGCGAGCCGAAATCGAGGATCAGGATCTTTTCGCTGTGGATATCCATGTACAGTCCTTCGGGGTCGCTGAAAAGGCCATCTGCGGTGCCCTCGGCCTCGTCGCTGCGACGTACCCAGGGTACGCCTCACTCTCGCCATTCGGGCGCCTAGCATCTGAACCCTTTTGAGCGACCTGGATGCAATGCTCGTAATTGGATTCTTCGACCCGGTAGTTCGGCGCTTCATTGGTAATCGTCACATCATGCACGTGCGATTCGCGCAGACCGGCATTGGTGATGCGCATGAAGCGGCCGTTCTCCTGCAGTTCCTTGAGGGTGCGGCAGCCGGTATAGCCCATGCCGGAACGCAGGCCGCCCATCAGCTGGTGGATGTTGGCGGAGAGCGGGCCGCGGAACGGCACCGTCCCTCGATCCCTTCGGGAACCAGCTTGATGTCGCTCTCCACATCCCCCTGGAAATAGCGGTCCTTGCTCCCCTCCTTCATGGCGCCGATGCTGCCCATGCCGCGATAGCTCTTGTAGGTGCGCCCCTGGTAGAGGATCGTCTCCCCGGGCGACTCGTCGGTGCCGGCAAACAGTGAACCGATCATGATGACGTCGGCACCGGCGGCGATCGCCTTGGGCAGGTCGCCGGAATACTTGATGCCGCCGTCGGCGATCAGCGGGATCCCCGGCTTGCGGGTGACCCGGGCCACGTCGGCGATGGCCGTGATCTGCGGCACGCCGACCCCGGCGACGACGCGGGTGGTACAGATGGAACCGGGCCCGATGCCGACCTTGACCGCGTCGGCACCGGCCTTGATCAGGGCCTCGGCCGCCTCGGCGGTGGCGATATTGCCGGCGATCAGCTCGACGCTCGGGAAAGGTCGCGCGCAGCCGCCTGACACGCGTCGATCACCCCCTGGGAATGGCCGTGGGCGGTATCGATGACGATCACGTCGACCCCGGCCCGGACCAGGGCCTCGAGCCCGCTCCTCCATGTCGTCGGTCGGGCCGACCGCGGCGCCGACCCGCAGACGGCCGAGGCTGTCCTTGCAGGCATTGGGATATTTCTTGACCTTCTCGATATCCTTGATGGTGATCAGCCCCTTGAGGTAGCGGTCGTTGTCGACCACCAGCAGCTTTTCCACCCGGGTGTGCTTGAGGTGCTCCTTGGCCTCCTCCAGGGTGGTGCCGACCGGTACGGTCACCAGGTTGCGCTTGGTCATCCGCTCCGAGATCGGGATGATCGAAGTCGGTTTCGAAGCGCAGGTCGCGGTTGGTCAGGATGCCGACCAGCTTCCCGTTGCTGTTGGTGATCGGCACCCCGGAGATCCGGTACTTCTCCATCATCTCCAGCGCTTCGGAATCTTCTGGGTCGGGGCGCATGGTGATCGGGTCGACGATCATCCCCGACTCGCTCTTCTTGACCTTGTCGACCTCCGAGGCCTGCTCGGCGATGGTCAGATTCTTGTGGATGATGCCGATCCCGCCCTCGCGGGCCATGCAGATGGCGGTGCGGGCCTCGGTCACCGTGTCCATGGCCGCCGACAGCAGCGGGATGTTGAGGCGGATGTTGGGGGTGATCCAGGTGGAAAGATCGGTCTCCTTGGGGAGAATCGTCGAATGGGCGGGAAGCAGCAGGACGTCGTCGAACGTCAACCCTTCGCGTAGCTCTTGATCCAGCATGGTCGGCACCTCCGGTGTGGGAACGGGCGGGAAGTTTTAATCGATGACTCTATGTCAGCGGTCGACGGCAGTCAAGGGGAAAGCGCACCGACAGCGTTGAAACCCTAAACATAACCTGTTGTAATCAAATGGTTTTAACCAGGTCCTCCGGATAGTCCACGGCCATCAGGCACAAGCCGCGCGCCGGCGCGGTCGCGCCGCAGCGAACCCCCGGCTCGCCGGCCAGCAGCCGGTCCATATCGGCGGGTGGGCGCTTGCCCAGCCCGATCTCGACCAGGGTGCCGGCCAGCATCCGCACCATGTTCCGCAAAAACCCGCTCCCCCGGACATCGACGTGCAGGAACGCGCCGTCCTCGACCAGTTCGACGCAAGTCAGGCGGCGCACGGTGGTTCGTGCCGCGCAGCCGCTGGTACGAAAGGCGGCGAAATCGTGCTCGCCGACCAGGCGTGCCGCGGCTGCGCGCATGGCCTCGAGGTCGAGCCGGCCGCGCAACTGCCAGGAGGTGCGTCCATGCAGGGGGGAACGCACCGGCCGGCGGTCGATGGTGTAGCGGTACCATTTCGCCCGGGCCGCGAAGCGGGCATGAAAGCCCGCCGGAACCTCCCGGGCCTCGCGGACCACCACATCCTCTGGCAGCAGGCGGTTGAGCCCGTCGCGAAAGGCCCCCAGCGGCAGGTCGCGGGTGGTGATGAAATGTGCCGGCATGGCCCGGGCATGCACGCCGGCATCGGTACGACCGGCCGAATGCAGGCGCACCGGCTCCTTGAGCAGAACGCCGAGGGCCTGCTCGACGGTTTCCTGGACGCTGCGGCAGTTCGCCTGCAGCTGCCAGCCGGAAAACCCGGTGCCGGCGTATTCGAGAATCAGCAGGATGGTACGCATTCAGGTGCCGGCGAGCAGATAGAGCATGCTCAACATAACTCCACCCGCCAGCAGCAGGGGATCGATCCCCGTCCGCCAGGAGCGCGCCGGTGGCGGTTCCTCGGGGAGCAGGCACTCCTCCCCGGCAACGATCCGGTGTGCCAGCAGGTCGGCCCGCGCCACCAGCCGGTCGAAGAGCGGCAGCAGGCGCTCCCCCCAGGCGACGATGCGTTCGCGCCAGCGGCCGGAGCCGGCCACCCTGGTCGCCAGCAATTCCTCGCTGAGCACCGGGAAAAAGCGCAGCACCAGCACCACCAGTTCCTGCCAGCGGCGTACCGGGCACCCCAGCCGCCCCAGCGGGGACAACAGCCAGCCGCTGGCCAGGGCAATCTGCCCGGCGGACGTGGTCGTCGCCAGCAGGGCTGCCGCGAGGGCGGCTACCCCGACCTGGGCGCAGACCAGCAGGCCGTGCCGCAGCCCGTCCCGGGAGAGCCAGGCCACGCCGAGCAGGGTCTCTCCCGGTGAGAGCAACAGGTGCAGCAGCAGGGTGAACAGGAGCAGCCAGCGCAGCGGCCAGAGGGTGCGCAACAGCCATCCCGGAGTGCACCGGGCACAGACCAGCAGCCCGGCCAGGGCCACGGCCGTCATGGCCAGGCGCAGCCAGTTGCCGGCGGCAAAGGCCAGGATCGCCAGGCCGCCGCAACAGAGCAGTTTCAGGCGAGGGTCGGCACGGTGCAGCGGGGTTTCCGCAGCGGGTCCGGTTGCGGTCAAGGTCATCACCCGAGAACGCAAACGGGGGCCGCAAGGCCCCCGCTCGGTTCACTGTTCACTGGTCATTACTGCTCCGCAAGGATTCGCACCATGCGGCGCAGCGGTTCGGCGGCGCCCCACAGCAGCTGGTCGCCGCAGGTGAAGGCCGACAGGTACTGCGGCCCCATCTTCATCTTGCGCACCCGGCCGATCGGCACGGTCGAGCGTGCCCGGAGACCGCCGCCGGGGTCAGCTCGGCCAGGGTGTCGGCCTTGGTGTTGGGGATCAGCTTGACCCACTGGTTGTCGTTGGCGATCAGCGCTTCGATCTCGGCGATCGGCAGGTCCTTGTTCAGCTTGATGGTCAGCGCCTGGCTGTGGCAGCGCATGGCGCCGACCCGGACGCAGATGCCGTCCACCGGGATCGGCGTGGTGGTGCCGAGGATCTTGTTGGTCTCGGCAAAACCCTTCCACTCCTCGCGGCTCTGGCCGTCCTCGACCTCGCGGTCGATCCAGGGGAGCAGGTTGCCGGCCAGCGGGAAGCCGAACTCCTTGGTCGGCATGCGAGCCGCCGCGCAGGGTGGCGGTCACCTTCCGGTCGATCTCGAGGATCGCCGAGCCGGGATCGTCGAGCAGCTCGGCCACCGAGCCGTTGCAGCACGCCCATCTGCGACAGCAGTTCGCGCATGTTCGGGGCGCCGGCGCCGGAGGCCGCCTGATAGGTCATGGAGGTGAGCCACTCCACCAGGCCGGCGCGGAACAGTCCGCCCAGGGCCATCAGCATCAGGCTGACGGTGCAGTTGCCGCCGATGAAATCCTTCTGCCCGTTGGTCAGGGCCGCGTCGATGACGTTGCGGTTGACCGGGTCGAGGATGATGACGGCATCCTTCTCCATGCGCAGGGTGCGAGGCGGCGTCGATCCAGTAGCCGTTCCACCCCTGCTTGCGCAGTTCGGGGTGGACCGCCTTGGTGTAGTCGCCCCCCTGGCAGGTGAGGATCACGTCGAGCTTTTTCAGCTCGTCGATATCATCGGCGTTCTTCAGCGTGCCGGCGCCCATCGGCGCCGCCTGCCCCGCCTGGGAGGTGGAGAAGAAGACCGGTTCGATGCCGGCGAAGTCGTTCTCCTCCTGCATCCGCTGCATGAGGACCGAGCCGACCATGCCGCGCCAACCGACGATTCCGACTTTCATGTTTTGACTTTCCTTTTCTGTTTTATGGTGAACCTTGATTATCACTTAGAACGTGAATTTTGTGCAAGGTCAAGGCGGCCAAGCGAGCCCGCGGAGGCGTACCGCAAGGTACGTCGCACAAGGGATCGTGTCGGCCAACGCCGAGATTGCGCAAAAGTCGCGTTTTTACAAGCAAGCGACGATGGCGTTCCCCATCTCTACCGTATTTACAACTTTTTCCCCCTCCTTGTTCTGGAAGATGTCGCGGGTGCGCAGCCCCTGGTCGAGCACCTGGCGCACCGCCCGGTCGACGGCGTCGGCCGCCTCCACCAGGCCGAAGGAGTAGCGCAGCATCATCCCGGCGGAGAGAATCTGGGCGATAGGGTTGGCGATCCCCTGGCCGGCGATGTCCGGGGCGCTGCCGCCGGACGGCTCGTACATGCCGAAGGTGCCTTCGGCCAGCGACGCCGAGGGGAGCATCCCGAGGGAACCGGTGAGCATGGCCGCCTCGTCGGAGAGGATGTCGCCGAACATGTTGCCGCAGAGCATGACGTCGAACTGCTTCGGCCAGCGGCACCAGCTGCATGGCGGCGTTGTCCACGTACATGTGCGAGAGCTCGACGTCGGGATACTGCTTTGCCATGCGCTCGACCACCTCGCGCCAGAGCACCGAGGTCGACAGCACGTTGGCCTTGTCGATGGAGCAGACCTTCTTGCCGCGCTTGCGCGCCGCCTGGAAGGCGACGTGGGCGATGCGCTCGATCTCGACGTCGTGGTAGAGCATGGTATCGAAGCCGCTCGCGCTGGGCCCCTCCCCCTCGATCCCCTTCGGCTGGGCGAAGTAGATGCCGCCGGTCAGTTCGCGCACCACCAGCAGGTCGAAGCCGCCCTCGATGACTTCCGCCTTGAGCGACGAGGCGCCGGTCAGCGCCGGGAAGATGATCGCCGGACGCAGGTTGCAGAAGAGGCCGAAAATCTTGCGCAGCGGCAGCAGGGCGCCGCGCTCGGGCTGCTCGTCGGGCGGCAGGCTCTCCCACTTCGGGCCGCCGACCGAACCGAACAGGATGGCGTCGGCGGCCTTGCAGATGTCGACGGTGGTCTGCGGCAGGGCCTTGCCCTCGAGATCGATGCCGGCGCCGCCGACGTTGGCGTGGGTGCAAGCGAATTTGACCGCGTATTGGCGCTCCACGGCGGCAAGGACCTTGAGGGCCTCGGCCATGACCTCGGGACCGATGCCGTCACCGGGCAGGACCGCGATTTTGAAGGTTTTCGACATGCCGCTTCTCCCTGGAAAGTTGAGGGCTCAGACAAAACAGCTTGTAACTATAGGGATGCCCTTCCGCGTTGTCAATCGGCTTTTCCGGCTGGAGCGGCGGCCGTTTCAACCGGGGGTGGAGCGACTACCAATTAAGCATAAGTATATATAATTTATATTACTTAAATTATATTAAATTATAATTAAAATATGTAAGCATTTTTATATATAATATCATTACATTTATTTCAGTTATACATAAAATCGCAAGCCGCGATCCGCCATCACGCCTCAAATCCCCAGGTAGGCGCGCCTGACCGCCTCGTTGCCGAGCAGGTTCTCGGCGTTATCGCCCAGCACCACCCGGCCGCTCTCCAGCACGTAGCCGCGACCGGCCAGCTTGAGCGCCTGGTTGGCGTTCTGCTCCACCAGCAGCACGGTGGTCCCTTCCTGGTTGATGCGGCGCAGGATCTCGAAAATCCGGCGGATGACCAGCGGCGCCAGCCCCAGCGACGGCTCGTCGAGCAGGAGCAGCCGGGGCTTGGCCATCAGGGCCCGGGAGATCGCCAGCATCTGCTGCTCGCCGCCGGAGAGCGAGCCGCCCGGCTGCTGGCGCCGGTCGGCGAGGATCGGGAAGAGCTCCAGGACATGGGCGAGATCACGGCGAATGCCAGCCCGGTCGCGGCGCAGGAACGCTCCCAGCTCGAGATTCTCCAGCACGGTCATCCGCGGGAAGATCCGGCGTCCCTCGGGGACCTGCACGACGCCGCGGGCGACGATGGACTCCGGACTCACCCCTCGCAGCGACCGCCCTTCAAAGAGAATCTCGCCGGACCAGGCCGCCACTACCCCGCAGATGGTCATCAGCGTGGTGCTCTTCCCGGCGCCGTTGGCGCCGAGCAGGGTGACGATTTCGCCGTGGTCGACGGTCAGGGACACGTTGCGCAACGCCTGAATGCCACCGTAGCCGGCCTGGACCTCGCGCAGTTCAAGCATGGACGTCCTCGCCGAGGTACGCCTCGATCACTTGCGGGTTGCCGCGAATCTCGGCCGGTGAACCGCTGGCAATCCGCTTGCCGTGCTCCAGGACGTAAATCCGGTCGGAAAGGTTCATTACCAGCTGCATGTCGTGCTCGATGAGCAGGACCGCCACGCCGTCCTCGTCACGGATCCGCACGATCAGTTCGTCCAGCTCCCTGGTTTCCTGCGGGTTCAACCCGGCGGCCGGTTCGTCGAGGAGCAGCAGGAACGGCGCCGTGGCCAGGGCCCGGGCAACTTCCAGGCGCCGCTGCGCCCCGTAGGGGAGGTTGCCGGCTACGTCTTCGGCGAGGTGCGCCAGCCCCAGGCGCTCGAGGAGAGCGTAGCTCTTGCCGATGATGGCCTGCTCTTCGCGGCGGGCCGCCGGGCCGTGTGCAATTGCGCCCAGCAGCCCGGTGCCGGTCCGGCAGTGGCAGCCGAGCATGACGTTCTCCAGGACCGTCATCCCCGCGAACAGCCGGACATTCTGGAAGGTTCGCGCCAGCCCCAGGGCGGTGACGCGGTGCGGCGGCAGGCCGTCGATGCGGCACCCGGCCCGGCCCGGCAGGTGGACCCGGATTTCGCCACCGGTCGGCCGGTAGACACCGGTCACGCAGTTGAACAGGGTGGTCTTGCCGGCACCGTTCGGACCGATCAGGGCGACGATCTCGCCGGGGGACACCTCGAGGGTCACGCCATCGACGGCGCGCAGCCCGCCGAAGTCCATGGTCAGATCGAAGATTTCCAGGAGGGCGCCCACGTTATCGCCCTCCCCCGGGTGCGGTCCGATAGCGCCGGCGGCGGGCGACGATCAACCCCTGCGGCCGGACGACCATCATCAACACCATGACGGCGCCGAACACCAGCATGCGGTAATCGGCCACGGCCCGCAGGTATTCGGGGAGCAGCACCAGCACCAGGGCGGCGATGACCACCCCGACGATGGAACCCATCCCGCCGAGAACCACCACCGACAAAACCAGGGCCGATTCCATGAAGGTGAAACTGTTGGGGTTGATGTAGGTGTTGCGGGCGGCAAAGATCACCCCGACCATCCCGGCCCAGAAGGAGCCGAAGGCGTAGGCCGACAGCTTGGTGCGGGCGATGTCGACGCCCATGGCCGCGCAGGCAATCTCGTCCTCGCGCAGCGCTGCCCAGGCCCGGCCGATGCGCGAGGCCTGCAGGCGACGGGTCACGAACACGGCCAGGACCACCAGCGCCAGCAGCAGGTAGTGCAGGTAGACAGTGACGCCGCCCAGCCCCAGCGACATGCCGAACAGGCCGGGACGGGCGATGCCGGCGATCCCCCGGGCCCCGCCGGTGACCGTCTCCCAGTTGTCGAGGATGATTTTGGCGATGGAGCCGAACCCCAGGGTGACGATGGCCAGGTAATCGCCGCGCAGACGCAGGATCGGGAAGCCGAGCAGCACACCGCACAGCGCCGCGACCAGGCCGCCGAGGGGGAGGCAGAGCCAGAAACCGAGACCGTACAGGGTATTGAGCAGGGCATAGGTGTAGGCGCCGACCGCGAAAAAGGCGATGTAGCCGAGATCGAGCAGGCCGGCCAGGCCGACGGTGATGTTCAGCCCCAGGCCGAGGACCACGAAGACCAGCGCCAGGCCCATGATGCTGGCCTGGTAGGTATCGACCAGCCAGGGGAAGATCAGCGCGACGGCCAGGATCCCGGCGAGCGCCGGGCGATAGAGGTGCGGCTCTTCGAACAGGCGGACGATGGCGGTGGCCACGGCCCCCGGCACGGGTTGCCGGGCAGCGCGGTGGCGGGCACACCAGGCGGTGACCGCCCGCCACGCCAGCGTCAGCAGGAAGGTCACGCCGCCGACCCAGTAGAGCCTCCCGAAACGCCACTCCACCACGTTGCGCAGGGTATCGACGCGCACCGCCAGCAACGGCAGCGTCAGGAACATGAACCAGAGGGCCATCCCTCCGGCGTGCATCAGGTGACGGGTCAGGGTCATCATGAGTGTGCGGGTCGGCGGATTGTTGGTAACGGATAAGGCTTAGCAGATGCGGCGGATGCTGTCCAGCAGTTCGCCTCCCGGGGCGTACAGTTCCATACGCATCGGCATCTTCCCCAGGGCGTGGGTGGAACAGGACAGGCAGGGGTCATAGCAGCGGATGCCGTGCTCCACGCGGTTCAGCAACCCTTCGTCGAGCCGTCCGGCACGCAGGTACTGCCGGGCGATCTGCCGCACGGTGCGGTTCATCGCCCGGTTGTTGTGGCCGGTGGCGATCACCAGGTTGACATAGGTGAGCAACCCGTGGTCATCGACGCGATATTCGTGGAACAGCACGCCCCGCGGGGCCTCCACCACCCCGATCCCGGTCCGGTGGTTGGTCCGGGCGTGGCTGCGCACGCGGGGATCGAGCAGTTCCGGGTCGTCGAGGAGCGCCGCCATGCTCTCCAGGCTGAAGAGCAGCTCGATCAGGCGGGCCTGATGATAGTAGAAGCTCCCCCACACCGGCCCGCCGTGCTCGCCGAACCGGCGGAACCGGCGCAGTTCCACGTCGGCCAGCGGCGTGGCGGCGTGGCTTGCCACGTTCAGCCTGGCCAGCGGCCCGACCCGGTACATGCCGGCGTCGGTGTCGTGACCGCGTGGCAGGTAATAGGGGAACTTGAGATAACTCCAGCTCTCCTCGGCCTCGCCGATGATCTCCCGGAAGCGGACCGGATCGAAGCGGTCTTCGAGGCTGGCGCCCTGCTCGTCCACCAGCCGCAGGGAACCGTCGTAGTGCTCCAGCCCGCCGTCCGCCGCGACCAGCCCCAGAAAGAGGCTGGGGAAGTTGCCGTAGCAGCGCACCTCCTCGGCCATCCGCTCCAGCGCCTCGCTGCCAAGCCGGAGCGCCTTGCCGGCGATGGCCAGCGCTTCGGGCAGACCGGCGGCAATCCGGTCGCGCTTCTCCGCCGTCAGCGGTTCGCGCACCCCGCCGGAAACCGCCCAGGCCGGATGAACCGAGCGGTCGCCCAGCAGGCGGATCACCTCCTGGCCGAACTGCCTGAGGCGGATCCCTTCCCTGGCGACCTGCGGCAGGGCTTCGAGCAGACCGACCAGGTTGCGCTGGTTCGGGTCGCTCTCCATGCCGAGCAGCAGGTCGGGTCCGGCGAGGAGGAAGAAGCTCAGGGCGTGACTCTGCACCAGCTGGGCACAGTGCATCAGCCGGCGCAGCTTCACCGCAGCCGGCGGGATCTGTCACCCCCTTGAGGGCATCCCCGGCCTTGGCCGAGGCCAGGGCGTGACTGACCGGGCAGATGCCGCAGATCCGCTCGGTGATCGACGGCATCTCCCGGTAGCTGCGGCCGAGACAGAACTTCTCGAAGCCGCTGAATTCGGTGACGTGAAAGCGGGCATCGGCCACCTGGCCGGCATCATCCAGGTGGATGGTGATCCTGGCGTGCCCTTCGATGCGGGTGACCGGGGCGATGGTGATCGTCTGCGCCATGAAGCCTCCAGGATTGCGCTACACCCTGCCGCTAGCCGAAGGTGCGCTGGGCCTCGCTCAACTGCACCGCTTCCCCCCGCAGCAGGGCGGACAGCGCCGTCCAGATCCGCTCCGGATCCGGCGGACAACCGGGGAGGAAGACGTCCACCGCCACCACCTGGTGCAGCGGCAGGACCCGCGGCAGCAGGGCCGGCAGTTCCCGGACCGCCTCGGCCCCGTGCGGAGCACTCCCGGGCCCGGCGTGGTAGACGGCGGTCAGCAGGTCGTTCGACCGTGAAGTAGTTCCGCAGGCTGGTGACGTTGCCGGTCACGGCGCAATCGCCGAGGCTGACCACGATGCGGCTGCGCTCGCGGATCTGCCGCAACAGCTCCAGGTTGTCCACGTTGGCCACCGCGCCCTTCGACCAGGGCGATGTCGACCCCGGCGGGAAACTCCTTGGCATCGACCAGCGGGCCGTAGACCAGCTCGATGGCCTCGGCAGCTCCAGCAGCCGCTCGCCGAGGTCGAGAAAGCTCATGTGGCAGCCGGAGCAGCCGCCCAGCCAGGCCGTGGCCAGGCGCAGTCTGGTGGCTTGCCGTCATGGCCGCCTCCCCTGCGCCGACCCGGTGGCGCCGCTCGAGGATGCGCAGCAGGAACTCGCGCTCCTTGACCATCTCGCCGACCGTGGCCCCCTTTTTGAACAGGGCGCCGGTGGGGCAGAGCTGCACGCATTTGCCGCAGTCGGTGCAGCTGGTGCTCTCCCCCCAGGGCGGTCCAGGTCGGCGACGATCCGGCTGGTGACCCCGCGGCCGCACACATCCCAGGTATGGGCGCCTTCGACGGCATCGCAGACCCGCACGCAGCGCAGGCAGAGGATGCAGCGGTTATGGTCGAGGGCGAAGCGCTCGCGGCTGGCATCCATCCGCAGCGGCTGGTGAAGATAGTCGAAGCGCACGTGGTCGACCCCGAGCCGCGCCGCCAGGCGTCTGCAGTTCGCAGTTGCCGTTCTGAACGCAGACCGCGCAGGTGTGGGTGCGTTCCGCCAGCAGCAGTTCGACGATCATTCGCCGGTACTCGTCCAGGCCGGCGCTGCCGGTGGTCACCACCATCCCCTCGCGGGCCTCGGTCAGGCAGGCCGGCACCGGGCGGGGACGCCCTGCACCTCGACCAGGCACAGCCGGCAGCCGCCCAGCGGCTCCAGTCCGTCCAGGTGACAGAGGGTCGGAATGTCGACGCCATGCTCGCCGGGCCACCTCGAGCAGCGTCTGCCCCTGCCGGGCGGTGAGCAGCCGCGCCGTTCATGGTCAGGGTGATGGCGGCCATCAGAGCGCCTCCCCGTCGAGCCGCCCGGCGGCAATGCGGCGCAGCAGCTCATCCGCCAGCTGGTGCACCGGCAGCTCGCTCATGGTGCAGACCCCGGCCGGACAGCGCCGCTCCAGGACATGGGCCTCGTACTCCTCGCGGAACCAGTGCAGGGTCGAGAGCACCGGGTTGGGGGCCGCCGCGCCGAGCCCGCAGAGGGAGGTCGCCTGTACCATCCGGCAGAGCGTGTTCCAGCTTCTCCAGGTCGCTGCCGACGGCGCTGCCGTTGCCGATCCGGGTCAGCAGCCGGTAGATCTCGATGGTGCCGGCCCGGCAGGGGACGCACTTGCCGCAGCTCTCGTCCAGGCAGAACTCCATGAAGAAGCGGGCCACGTCGACCATGCAGCTGCGTTCGCCCATGACGATCAGCCCCCCGGAGCCCATGATCGAGCCGAGATCCTGCAGGTGCTCGTAGTCGACCGGGGTATCGAGGTGCGCGGCCGGGATGCAGCCACCGCTCGGCCCGCCGGTCTGGGCGGCCTTGAAGACCGCGCCGCCGGCCAGGCCGCCGCCGATGTCGAAGACGATCTCGCGCAGGGGCATCCCCATCGGCACCTCGATCAGGCCGCTGTTGACCACTTCGCCGCACAGGGCAAAGACCTTGGTGCCGCGACTGTTGCCGCTGCCGATGGCGGCAAAGGCAGCCGGCTCCCATGGTGAAGATGGCGGCGATGTTGCCGAAGGTCTCGACGTTGTTGATCAGGGTGGGACACTCCCACAGGCCGGCCTGCGCCGGATAGGGGGGGCGGATGCGCGGCTGGCCGCGGCGCCCCATGATCGAGGCCAGCAGGGCGGTCTCCTCGCCGCAGACGAAGGCCCCGGCACCGATGCGCAGGTCGACGCGGAAACCGAAGTTCGAATCGAGCACCCGGCTCCCCAGAATCCCCGCCCGCTCGGCAGCGCGGATCGCCAGACGCAGCCGCCGGGCCGCCATCGGGTATTCGCCGCGCACGTAGAGGTAGCCCTGCTCCGCCCCCACGGCATAACCGGCGATGGCCATCCCCTCGAGTACCCGGTGCGGATCCGCCTCCATCAGGGAACGGTCCATGTAGGCCCCGGGATCCCCTTCGTCGCCGTTGGCGACCACGAACTTCCGGGAGCCGCTCTCCTTGCGGACCAGCTGCCACTTGAGCCCGGTCGGGTAGCCGGCGCCGCCGCGCCCGCGCAGGCCGCTGGCCGTCACCTCCGCGCAGACCTCGTCCGGAGTCATCTCGTGCAGCACCCGGGCCAGGGCCGCGTAGCCGCCGGCACCGATGGCGTGATGGAGATCCTCCGGGTCGATCCGGCCGCAGTTGGCCAGCACCACCTTGACCTGGCGGTCGAAGAACGGCAAGTCGGCGGGCAGCCGGTTCTGCTCCGGCGGTCCGGTTCCGCTCAGGCAACCGTCAAGGACTGCGACGGCCTGCGGCGGGGTGATCTTTTCAAAGAGCTGGTCGGCCTCTCCCGGCCGCTGCACCGTCAGCAGCGGACCGCGGCTGCAGGGTCCGAGGCAGCCGGTCCCGACAATCTCGACCTCCGCCGCCAGGCCATCGCCGGACAGTCGCTCGCGCAGGGCCGTCACCACCTGGTCCGCACCGGCGGCGAGGCAGGGGGTGCCGCAGCAGACCAGCAACCGCCAGGGCCTGCTCAGGCGGCGGGTGGCTTCGCGTGCCGCCAGCTCGGCCAGTTCAGCCCTGGTCATCAGGCACCTCGAGCAACGCCTGCAGCTGGCGTAGCGCCCGGTCCGGGGTCATCGGCCCATGGACCCGGTCATCCACGGTCAGCATCGGCGCCAGGCTGCAGTTCCCCAGGCAGCGAGCCGTCCCCAGGAACAACCTGCCGTCGCCGGTGCTCTGGCCGGACGTCACGCCGCAGCCCGCTTCCAGTGCCTGGACGATCGCCCCGGCCCCCTTGACGTAGCAGGCGGTGCCGGTACAGACGATGCAGCTGTGCTCGCCGCGGGGCCGCAGGGTGAAGAAGTGATAGAACGTAGCGACGCCGAAGACCTGGCTTTCGGGGAGCTTGAGCCCGGCTGCCACATGGGCCAGAAGCTCGCGGCCCAGGTAACCGTAGGTTTCCTGGGCCGTGTGCAGCACTTCGATGAGCGCGTCCGGCTGATATTGCAGACGCTTCATGGCCTGGTCGACCAGTTTCAGGCGGGGATCCTCGGCAAGGCTGGGCTTGGCGTCATGAGCAGGCATGAGGTCTCCCTTGGCGGGACAGCTGCATTACCTGTTTCTAATAGCATGCTTCCCCCGTCTGTCAATCGGACCGGGGCTTATCGAGTCCCGTGACCGCCTCAGGATTGCATCGCCTTCCAGGCATTGATCAGCCCGCAGGTCGACGCATCATGGCCGATGACCGGGCCGTCCTCCTGCAATTCCGGCAGGATTTTGCCGGCCAGCTGCTTGCCGAGTTCCACCCCCCACTGGTCGAAGCTGAAGATGTTCCAGATGACCCCCTGAACGAAGATCTTGTGCTCGTACATGGCGATCAGGCTGCCGAGGGTGCGCGGGGTCAGCTTTCCTGACCAGGATCGAATTGGTCGGCCGGTTGCCGGCAAACACCTTGTAGGGGAGCAGCGCCTTGATCGCGGCCCGGTCGAACCCGGCGGCCCGCAGTTCTGCTGCGGCCTCGACCGCGGTCTTGCCGTTCATCAGGGCCTCGGTCTGGGCAAAGAAATTGGCCAGCAGCAGACGGTGGTGATCGCCCTGCGGATTGTGGGAGATGGCCGGGGCGATGAAGTCGCAGGGGATCAGCCGGGTCCCCTGGTGGATCAGCTGATAGAAAGCGTGCTGGCCGTTGGTCCCCGGCTCCCCCCAGATGATCGGTCCGGTCTGGTAGGCGACCGCTCTCTCCGGAGCGGTCCACCGACTTGCCGTTGCTCTCCATATCCCCCTGCTGCAGGTAGGCGGCGAAGCGATGCAGGTATTGATCGTAGGGGAGAATGGCGTGGCTGTGCGCGTCGAAGAAGTTGTTGTACCAGATCCCGAGCAGGCCGAGGATGACCGGGATGTTCCGCTCCAGCGGGGCGCTGCGGAAGTGCGCAGTCCATGGCGTGCGCCCCCTCCAGCAGCTCCACGAACCGGTCGAAGCCGATGGTGCAGGCGATGGAGAGGCCGATGGCCGACCAGAGGGAGTAGCGGCCGCCCACCCAGTCCCAGAAGCGGAACATGTTCTGCGGATCGATGCCGAACGCCTGCACCGCTTCGACATTGGTGGACATGGCGACGAAATGGCGGGCGACATGGGTGTCGTCACCGGCGCGGGCCAGCAGCCAGCGCCGCGCCGTGGTGGCGTTGGCCATGGTCTCCTGGGTGGTGAAGGTTTTGGAGGCCACCAGGAAGAGGGTCTGCTCCGGGTCGAGGTCCCGCAACGTTTCGGCAAGGTGGGTTCCGTCGACGTTGGAGACGAAGTGCGTGCGCAGGTGCGGCTGCCGGTAGGCCTTGAGCGCCTCGGTCACCATGACCGGGCCGAGGTCGGAGCCGCCGATGCCGATATTGACGATATCGGTCAACCGGCTTGCCGGTGTAGCCGCGCCACTCCCCGCCAATGACCCGTTCAGAAAAGCGCTGCATCTGCGCCAGCACGGCATTGACTTCGGGCATCACATCGTGGCCCTCGACCAAGACCGGGGTATTGGCCCGGTTGCGCAGCGCGGTGTGCAGCACCGCGCGCCCTTCCGTGGCGTTGATCCGGTCGCCGCGAAACATCTGTTCGATGGCGGCGGGGAGCGCGGCCTCCTCGGCCAGGGCGACCAGCAACCGCAGGCTCTCCGCGTTCACGCGGTTTTTCGAGTAGTCGACCAGCAGCTCCTCGAAACGCAGTGACATCCGTTCGAAACGCCCGGGATCCTGCCGGAACAGCTCCCGCATGGTGGTCCGGCGGATCGCCCGGTGATGCGTGGCGAGCTGTTGCCAGGCGGCGGTTTTGCGGGGATTGATCGACCTGAGCATCGGTTGGCTCCTCTCTAGTGTCCTGTGCGGTTAGTTCCCACACTAGACCTTCTGGCGCACGGCCTTGCCGAGCAGGCCCTCCGGGCGCAAAATCAGGATCAGCACCAGCACCCCGAACGCGAACACGTCCTCGTAGGCACTGGACACGTAACCGGCCGCCAGCGCTTCCGACAGGCCAAGGACCAGGCCGCCGAGCACCGCCCCGGGAATGTTCCCGATCCCGCCGAGCACCGCGGCGGTGAAGGCCTTGATCCCGGCCATGAAACCGATGGCGAAATTGATCTGGCCGAGATAGGAGCCCACCAGCACGCCGCCGACCGCCGCCAGCACCGAGCCGACCACGAAGGTGAAGGAGATCACCCGGTCGACATCGATGCCGACCAGTCGCGCCATCGCCATGTCCTGCTGGGTGGCCCGCATCGCCTTGCCGATGCGGGTGTACCTGATGAGCACGGTCAGTCCGATCATGAGCAGGGCGCCGGTGACCATGATCACCACCTCGGCCGAGCCGACGATGTGGGCCACCGGCTCCATGAAGGCAAATTCGGGGATCAGTGCCGGGAAAGGCAGGAAGTCTGGCGTCTGGGCCAGGAGCACGTAGTTCTGCAGGAACAGCGACATGCCGATGGCGCTGATCAGCGGGGAGAGCCGCGGCGCGTGGCGCAGCGGCCGGTAGGCGATCCGTTCCAGGGTGTAGCCGTAAGCCGCGGCGTAGCCGGCAGCCACCAGCGCCGCCAGCAGCAGGATCGCCCACCCCGAGTAACCGTAGATGGTCAGGATCCCGGTGACGATCAGCGCGACGAAGGCGCCGATCATGTAGATCTCGCCGTGGGCGAAATTGATCAGCTGGATGATCCCGTAGACCATGGTGTAACCGAGGGCGATCAGGGCGTAGATGCTTCCCCGGGTCAACCCGCTGCAGATGAGTTCGAGAAAGTAGGTCAGATTACTTTACCTCGACGAAGGTACCGTTGTTGACCCGGTAGACGGCAAAGCCGACCCCTTCGGCATCGCCGTGGGCATCGAACCGGATCCGGCCGACACTGGTCTCCACCAGGGTCCCCCTGAGAGCTTTTTCCAGAGCGGCGGCATCGGTGCCGCCGGCCTGGTCGATGGCGGCGACCAGCACCTGCCAGGCCGCGGCCCCCTGATCGAAAAAGGTCCCCGGCTCGCGCCCGGATTTTTTCAGGTAGGCAGCACGGACCTGGCGGTTCAATGCGTACTTGCTGACATCCCTTGGCCCGGTGGCGTAGACCCCTTCGGCATTGGCACCGGCAACCGCGAGGAACCCGCTGCCCATCACCCCGTCCGGACCGACGAAGGGAATCCCGACGCGCTTCTTCTTCAACTGCGCCACCAGCTTGGAGGCCTCCGGATGATAGCCGCCGTAGATCACCGCGTCGGCGCCTTCCTTGCGGACCTTCTGGATCACCGCCGAGTAGTCGAGAGCCCCCGGGGTGATCCCCTCGTAAAGGACCACTTGCACGATTCCCGTCTGTTCCAGTGCCGCCCGGGCGGCATCGGCGAAGCCCTTGCCGTAGTCCCCCTTGTCATGAATGACCGCCACCTTCCTGGCCGACAGCCTGGTCACGGCAAAAGCCGCCGCCAGCTGTCCCTGCTGGTCATCGGGGGCGATGGTCCGGTAGAAATTCGGATAGGCACCCCCCTTGGTCAGCTCGGGGTTGGTCGCCGACGGGGAGATGCTGATGATGCCGGCTTCCTTGTAGAGACCGAGGGCCGCCTTGGCTGCCCCCGAGCAGACGTGGCCGATCACGGCCCGGGCGCCCTGGGAGATCATGGCGGTGGCGACGTTGGTGGCGATCTCCGGCTTGCACTGGTCATCGAGCAGCAGCAACTTCACCGGCCGGCCGAGGAGTCCGCCCCGGGCGTTCAGGTCGGCGGCCAGCATCTCCACCGCTTCCTTGGTCGGAATGCCGTAGGGGGCGAGGTCGCCACTGTGGGGGCCAGCCACGCCGATCACGATCGGCGGGCTGGCCGCCGCTACGGCCACCGGCAGCAGGGCCAGCAGCAGCGCGGCCGGCAGGGACCAGCGCTTGCCTCCGGTTTTCATCGTCACACCTCCGGATAATTCAACCTTTTCTTTATAATGGAGCCCTGCTAGGGGGTCAAGTCCATCCCCTGCGAACGCGCGGCCACGACAGGATCTGGCTGCAGAGCCTCCCCGTCTCGCGACTGGCCGACCGGATCATCGCCCACGCCCCCGCCAGCGGCGGCAGCGCCAGGGGCGAAGGCTCGGGACCGGGCAGCCTGGGGCGGATGCTGGACGGCGACTAGTCGAACGGTACCTTGATATCGAAGCTGATCCGCAGGTCGCCGGAGAGGGAGAGCGGATCGTTGCGCCGCTCGTCGAGCAGTGACGGGTGGGAGTGAAACCGGTAGCCGAGGTTGACACTGGC
The DNA here is from genome assembly GCA_963749425.1 of uncultured delta proteobacterium. GTDB lineage: Bacteria > Desulfobacterota > Desulfuromonadia > Desulfuromonadales > BM103 > VAUL01. The sequence continues at coordinate 74,220 of CAVVMK010000007.1, read as the reverse complement.
CCGGTCTTCGACAAAGAGGCCGACGCCGGCTTCCAGCCGGTAGTCGGACAGGGTCTCGAGCTTCTGCCCCTCCGAAAGCAGCCGCAACTCCTCGGGGGACAGTTCCGGGCCACTTTCCGCGTCGAGATAGGGCGACACCGGGCCGTCGGTCTGCAGGCGCACATTCGCCTGGTTCTCACTTTTGTCAACCACAACCTGCGGGTCGGCCGAAAGGGTAACCGGCCGGGAAGAATCCACCACCAGGGAGGGGTCGAACCGGTAGATCGGCGCATCGCTGCCCGGCTGGGCCAGAGTGACGGTTGCCGAAACCGCCAGGGCCAGTAGCCAGATCAAGCCTGCCAGTATCGCTCTGCTCATGGCTTTCATTATAACCCATCCCGGCATATGCACACCATCGCCGGAGAAAGCACCGCCCGCCGGGGCTCCCCGGCGGGCGGTCGTGTCCGGCCGCGGCTCCGCAAGGCCTAGTAGGCGCCAAGCCGGCTGAACAGCCGCAGGTCGCGTTCGCTCAGCAGTTCCGAGTGCAGGCAGCCGATCCGCTGGCAGATGCCGATGCACTTGGCGAAAGTGGTCTGTGGTGAGGTGAACAGCGCCACCAGGTGCGCCCCGCACGAGCATTCGTTGTAAACCGGAAACGGTTCGGCACAGGTCGGACAGCTGATTTCGAGCACTTCGCCGACCACTTCGGTAAAGTTGAAAAATTTCCGTTCACGGTCGCCGATGATCGGGCTCATGGAGAGCAGCCCCTCCTGGGTGGCGGTACGCAGGCGCAGGGTCAATCCCGGGTGGCCGGCGAAAACCGCCAGGTCGGTGATGATGCTGTGCCCCTTGGGGCAATAGCACTCCTTCACCACCAGATTGTCCTTGCGGTCACTCTGGGTAATGACATGGCGCTGCTGAGTCTGGTCTCCGCCCAGCAGCCAGGAAAAACCCTTTTTCATCGTCACCCGATCCTCTGTTGATTGATCCGCCTGAACAACGAAGGCAGCACCGTAACCAGTCGTAATAATACCCCAGAATCCGGACAGTCGTCCAGTGCCAAGCTCCGGCTACTCGAGGACCACCAGCAGATCCCCCTGCTCGATCGGCTCCCCTTCGCGGAAGCGGAGCTCGGCAACCACCCCGTCGACCCTGGCCTTGACGTTGGTCTCCATCTTCATCGCCTCGGTGGTCAGCAGGGTATCGCCGGCCTTGACCTTCTCGCCGACCGCGACCAGCAACTTGAAGACCTTGCCCGGCATCGGCGCGCCGACATGCTTGTGATTGGCCGGATCGGCCTTCTCGTGGCTGACCTCGTCGCTTTCCGCCGACAGGTCCTTGACCGTGACCACCCGCGGCTCGCCGTTCAGCTCGAAATAGATGTTGCGGGTGCCGTCCTCGTGGACCCGGCCGATGGCGTTGAGCTTGATGATCAAGGTCTTCCCCGCCTCGATGTCGATGCTGACCTCGTCGCCGACATCCAGCCCGTAGAAGAACACCGGGGTCGGCAGGACGGAGGTATCGCTGTACTCCTGGCGATGCCGGTCGAACTCCTCGAAGACGCCGGGATAGAGCACCGCCGAGAGGACATCGCGGTCGCTGACGTTGTGGCCGAGCTTGTTCTCGAGTTCCGCTTTTTTCACCGGGAAATCGACCGGTTCGAGCAGTTCGCCCGGGCGGCAGGTCAGCGGCTGCTCCCCCTTGAGAATGATCTTCTGCAGGTCGCTCCGGGAAGCCGCCGACCGGCTGGCCGATCATCCCCTTGAAGAAATCGACGACGCCCTGCGGGAAGGTCAGCTCCTCCCCGCTGGCGAAGACATCTTCCGGCTCCAGGTTGTTCTGCACCATGAACATCGCCATGTCGCCGACGATCTTCGACGACGGCGTCACCTTGATGACGTCACCGAACATGACGTTGACCTTGCGGTACATCTCCTTGCACTCTTCCCAGCGATGGCCGAGCCCGAGGCCCTCGACCTGCGGCTTGTAGTTGGAGTACTGGCCACCGGGAATTTCGTGATGGTAGACCTGCGCGGTCCCGGAACGCAGCTCCGACTCGAAGGGGGCATAGTAGGTGCGGACCGTCTCCCAGTAGTTGGCCAGCTTCTGCAGGCCGTCCTGGTCGAGCTGCGGATCCCAGATGGTGCCGTGCAGGGCAGCCAGCAGGGCGTTCATGTTCGGCTGCGCGGTCAGCCCGGAGAGCGAGGAGAGCGCCACGTCGACGATATCGACCCCGGCCTGGGCGGCCATCAGCAGCATCGCCCCGCCGTTGCTGGAGGTGTCGTGGGTGTGCAGGTGGATCGGGATGCCGATCTCCTGCTTGAGCGCCTTGACCAGCTTCTCGGCGGCGAAGGGCTTGAGCAGGCCGGCCATGTCCTTGATCGCCAGGATGTGCGCACCCATCTTCTCGAGCTCCTTGGCCAGCGCGACGTAGTAGGCGAGCGGGTACTTGTCACGCTTCGGGTCGAGGATGTCGCCGGTGTAGCACATGGCCGCCTCGCACACGGAACCGGTGCGCTCGCGTACCGCCCCCATGGCCACCTGCATCCCCTTGGTCCAGTTCAGCGAGTCGAAGACGCGGAACACGTCGATGCCGCTGTCGGCGGCCTTCACCACGAACTCCTGGACCACGTTGTCCGGGTAGTTGGTGTAGCCGACCGCATTGGAGCCGCGCAGCAGCATCTGGAAGAGGATGTTCGGCACCTTTCTGCGCAGCCGATCGAGGCGCTCCCACGGGTCCTCGCGCAGAAAACGCATGGACACGTCATAGGTGGCGCCGCCCCACATCTCCAGGGAGAACAACCCGCCGCCGAGGTGCGCGGTGGCTTCGGCGATCGCCTCGAGATCGTGGGTGCGCACCCGCGTCGCCAGCAGCGACTGGTGGGCATCGCGCATGGTGGTGTCGGTGATCAGCAGCTGGTTGTTCTTCATGACCCATTCGGCCAGCCCCTGCGGCCCCTTCGCCAGGAGGATGTCGCGGGTACCGCGCGGGTGCGACTTGCCGTAGGCGATCTCCGGGATGCTCGCCTCGCGCAGGTTCTTGAACTTCAGGGCCCGCTCCGGCTTGATCCCGGGATAGCCGTTGACCGTGGTGGTGCCGATGAAGTTCATGATCTTGTTGGCACGGTCCTTCTTCTCCTTCAGCTCGAACACTTCCGGATGGTCGTCGAGGAAGGAGGTGTCGCACTTCCCTTCGAGGAACACCGGGTGGGTGATGACCTTCTCGAGGAAGCCGATGTTGGTCTTTACCCCGCGGATCCGGAACTCCTGCAGGGCGCGGTGCATGGTCCGCGCCGCGTCGGGGAAGTTCAGCCCCCAGGTGGAGATCTTCACCAGCAGCGAATCGTAGTGCGGGGTGATCACCGCTCCCGAGTAGGCGGCGGCGGCATCGAGGCGTACGCCGAAGCCGGCGGCCGAGCGGTAGGCCTTGATGGTGCCGAAATCCGGGGCGAAGTTGTTCTTCGGATCCTCGGTGGTGATGCGGCTCTGGATCGCGTAGCCGCGCAGCTCGATGTCCTTCTGGCTCCTGATGCCGATCTCCGGGTCGGCGAGCCGGTACCCCTGGGCGACGCGGATCTGCGCCTGCACCAGGTTGCGCAGCGTCACCAGTTCGGTCACCGTGTGTTCGACCTGGATGCGCGGGTTGACCTCGATGAAGTAGAACTTCCCTTCCTGGTCCATCAGGAACTCGACGGTGCCGGCGTTGCGATAGCCGACATGCTGCGCCAGGGCCATGGCGTAGTCGCACACCTCCTTGCGCTTCCTCGCGGTGAGATAGAGCGACGGCGCGATCTCGATGACCTTCTGGTGACGGCGCTGGATCGAACAGTCCCGCTCGTAGAAGTGCACGATGTTGCCATGATTGTCGCCAAGGATCTGCACCTCGACGTGCTTGGGCCGCTCGATGTACTTCTCCAGGAAGATGGTGGCGTTGCCGAAGGCCGCCTGAGCCTCGGAAGCCGCCGATTTCAGGCCCTCCAGCAGTTCCTTCTGGTTGCGGGCCACGCGCATGCCGCGCCCGCCGCCGCCGGCGCTGGCCTTGACGATGATCGGGTAGCCGGCCTCCTTGGCGAAGATCAGCGCCTCCTCCTCGGAACGGACCGGGTTGGGGGTCCCGGGGACCACCGGCACGCCGGCCTCGACCGCCACCTTGCGCCCCGAGACCTTGTCGCCGACCAGTTGCTGGATCGCCGAGGTCGGACCGATGAAGACAATGCCGGCGCGCTCGCAGGCCGCCGAAAAGTCGGGATTCTCCGAGAGAAAACCGTAGCCGGGGTGAATGGCGTCGATTTCCTTGCGGCGCGCCAGGTCGATGATCTCGTCGATGCTCAGGTAAGCGTCGATCGCCCCTTTGCCTTTGCCGATCAGGTAGGCTTCGTCGGCCTTGTAGCGGTGGAGGGCCAGCTTGTCCTGCTCCGAATAGATCGCCACCGTGCCGATCCCCAGTTCGGTACAGGCGCGGAAGATGCGGATGGCGATCTCGCCGCGATTGGCGGCCATGACTTTGCGGAATTTCCTGACGGGCATGCGTCTCTCCTTGGCAACGGCAGCGAGGGATAATTTTTACCGAAACTTATTGAAGGCAACAGTTTGCCTTAAATTTTTAGTTATAGTAAATTTTTATAACGATTTTAAATAGTTAGCGCCAGCGGCCCGGCCATCTAAGCAAACGCCGCCGGTTCCTGTCAAGGGCAAACAAGCGTTCTATTTCAACCCGTTGAAACCCTTGGTAGAATTTACCCTGTTTCGCTCCCGGGAGATATTCCGCCACTGCGACGGTCGCTTCCGGGGGGCGCCGCGACCGCCCGGTGGCGTGCCAATCCGGCAAAAAAACTGTTTCCGCCGGCGGGCTCCCCTGCTATCATTAGCTTATTGCAATGTGACAGAATTCACTGGAATGACCATGGAGGGAGCGATGAACCACACAAGACCGGACGGTCTGCTGGACGATTTGCGCGGCAAGTTCGAACTGGTCCTCGAGGACTACGCCGCGCTGTCTACCGAAATGCTCGCGCTTCGCGAGGAAGCACGCCGGCAGCACGAGCTGACCGGGTTTCTGCTCAAGGCCCTCGCCGCCGACCTTGCCCGGCACTGCAGCGACCGCGAGGCACATGCCGGTGCCCGGCGCCCGGCGGCGGAACCCCGCGCCGGGCAGCCGGTTCATCTCATCCCCTGTCCGACCCCGCCCTGAGAGACGACCGCTGCGTTGCGACGTCCGGGCTGACCTGTCGGCGCGGCCTACTCCTTGTCTCGCGCCAGGAACGGCTTGATCAGGTCGATGGGGATCGGGAAGATGATCGTCGAGTTCTTCTCGGTGGCGATCTCGGTCAGCGTCTGCAGGAAGCGCAGTTGCAGAGCACCAGGCTCGCCGGTGATGACGTGGGCAGCCTCGGCCAGCTTCTGGCTGGCCTGGAACTCCCCTTCCGCGTGGATGATCTTGGAGCGGCGCTCGCGCTCGGCTTCGGCCTGGCGGGCCATGGCGCGCTGCATCTCGACCGGCAGGTCGACGTGCTTGATCTCGACGTTGGAGATCTTCACTCCCCAAGGGTCGGTCTGGCGATCGAGGATCACCTGGAGCTGCTGGTTGATCTTGTCGCGGTGGGAGAGCAGGTCGTCCATTTCGACCTGGCCGAGCACGCTGCGCAGGGACGTCTGGGCCAGCTGGCTGGTGGCGTAGAGGTAGTTTTCCACCTCGATCAGCGCCTTGTCCGGTTGCAGGACGCGAAAATAGAGGACCGCGTTGACCTTGACCGAAACGTTGTCCTTGGTGATCACGTCCTGCGGCGGCACGTCCATGGCCACGGTGCGCAGGCTGATCTTCACCAGCTTGTCGATGCCGGGGATGATGAAACGCAGTCCCGGCCCCTTGACGCCGGCGAAGCGGCCGAGCCGGAACACCACGCCGCGCTCGTACTCGAGGAGGATGCGGACGGCGCTGGCGACCGCGAAGATGACCAGGGCAATCGGTACGGCATAGGCAATCAGCATGTCAACCTCCCGAAACTGGAACTCCAGCATGGCTTACTCCTTGGCAGGGGCCGCGGGCGCTGCGACGGCGCGCACCTGCAGACGCATCCGTTCACCGACGGCGACAATTTCGACCTCCGCCCCTTCCGGGACGGGTGCTTCGCTATATGCATCCCAGTATTCACCATGGACGAAAACCTTTCCCTCCAGGGCAATGGCCGTCACCGACCGGCCGCGCTCGCCCACCAGCCCCTCCCGCCCGGAAACGACCCGGCGCTGCTGCGCCCGGGTGACGAACCAGAGGCAGAAAAAGATGAAACCGACCGAGGATAACACCGTCGAGATGATCACGGCGAGCGATATCTGCAGGGCCGGGTCGGGAGAGTCGATCAGCATCAGCGAACCGAGGGCCAGCGACACGAGGCCGCCGACCGACAGCATCCCGTAGGAGACGACCTTGATCTCCAGGATGAACAGCACCAGTGCCAGCAGGATCATCAGCACACCGACATAGTTGACCGGCAGTGCCTGGAAGGCAAACAGGGCCAGCAGCAACGCCAGGGCGCCGACCACGCCGGGGAGGATCACCCCCGGCTGGGAGATCTCGAAGAAGATGCCGAGAATGCCGAGCATCATCAGCAGGTAGGCGATGGTGGGATCGCTGACCGCGTTGAGGATGCGCCGTGCCCAGCCCATTTCCGTGAAGACCACTTCGGCTCCGGCCAGATCGAGGTGCAGTTCGCGACCATCCCGCAGATAGCGGCGTCCGTCGAGGAGCCTGAGCAGCTCCATGCGGTTCTCGGCGAGCAGGTCGACGACCTTCAAGGCCAGGGCCTCGCGGGCCGGGGTCGAAACCCCTTCGCGGACGATCCGTTCGGCCCAGTCGGGATTGCGCCCCCGCTGCTCGGCAATCGACCGGGCGTAGGCGACCGCGTCGTTGACGGCCTTTTGCTTCATGGTTTCGTCCATCCCGCCGCCGAGGCCGACCGCGACCGGCGTGGCCGCGCCAAGGTTGGTTCCCGGCGCCATGGCGGCGAAATCGGCCGCCAGCGTGATCAGGGCGCCGGCCGAAGCCGCCCGGGCCCCGGCCGGCGCCACGTAGACGATCACCGGGACACGCGAGGCGAGCAGTGACTGGATGATTTGCCGCATGGCGCTGTCGAGCCCCCCGGGGGTATCGATTTCAAGGAGGAAGGCCGGTGCCGCGGCGGCATTGGCCCTGGCGATTCTCTCGCTGACAAAATCGGCGACCACCGGGTTGATCGCCCCCTTGACCCGCAGCGCCGGGAGTTCCGCCGCCACCGCCGTGCCACAGACCAGCCAGGCAAGAACCACTGTCAGAAGATGTTTGATCATGGCGCTAGTTTAACAACCGCCACCCGGCTGTCAATCGTTTACCCACGCCACAACCCCCTTGCGGGCCAGACACACACCCGGGCCGGCCAACTTGATCGAACGGCACAATCGTGGTAAGGTGCCGACTGTCAATTCCCTGACGCTTTTCAGAGGGGCCGCTGTGGCGGAGACCAACCGGATACTTCTGATCGACGATGAGCCGGGCAGTCGCGAGGGGCTCGCCCTGTTGCTGCGCCGCTCGGGTTACGCCGTCGAAGCCGTCGATTCGGGAGAAGCCGCCTTCACCCTGCTGGCCAAGCACCCCTTCGAGGTAATCATCACCGACCTGTTCCTGCCCGGCGCCAGCGGCATCGACCTGCTCAAGCGCGTCAAGGAGCTGGCCCTGCCGGTCAACGTCATCCTCATTACCGGGCAGGCCTCGGCGGAAACCGCTGTCGAAGCCATGAAGGAAGGGGCCTTCGACTACGTCACCAAGCCGGTCAACTTCGAAAAACTCAAGGTGGTGATCGCCAAAGCGGTGGAAAAAACCCGCCTGGTCGCCGAGAATCTCTTCCTGCGCCAGCAACTGCGCGGCAAGTACAAGTTCGCCAACATCATCGGCAACAGTTCCGCGATGCAACAGGTCTTCACCCGCATGGAGAAGATCCTGCAGACCGATTCAACCGTGCTGATCCTCGGCGCCTCGGGGACCGGCAAGGAACTGGTGGCCAAGGCGATCCATTACAATGGCGCGCGCAAGGAGAAGCCGTTCGTCGCCATCAATTGCGGGGCGATTCCCGCGGAACTGCTGGAAAGCGAACTGTTCGGCCATGTGCGCGGGGCATTTACCGGCGCCATCGCCGACAAGCTGGGGAAATTCGAGCTGGCCAACGACGGCTCGATCTTTCTCGATGAAATCGGCACCATGCCGCTGCACCTGCAGATGAAACTGCTGCGGGTACTGCAGGAGCAGGAGATCGAGCGGGTCGGCGGCACCCGCAAGATCAAGCTCAACGTCAGGGTGATCTCGGCCACCAATTCCGACCTGGAACAGCAGGTTCTGCAGGGGCGCTTTCGCAAGGACCTCTACTACCGCCTCAACGTGATCCCCCTGCACCTCCCGCCCCTGAGCGAACGGAGCGAGGACGTGCCGTTGCTGGCCCGCCATTTCCTGCGCAAGCTGTGCCTGGAGATGAAGCGGCCGCTGATGACTCTGACTCCGGCGGCGATCCGCGCCCTGGAGGCTTACGATTGGCCCGGCAACGTGCGGGAGATGGAAAACGTGATCGAGCGCACCGTGGCGCTCACCGACGGCGAAGTGATTGACCGGCACGACCTGCCGCCGCAGTTCCTCGGCGGGGTTCCCGACCCCGACCCCGACCGGTTGCCGGTGCCTCGGGTTCCCGAGGACGGGCTCAGCCTGCCGCAGACGATCGACTGCATCGAGCGAGAGTTGATCGCCCAGGCCATGGAACTGACCGGCGGCGTCAAGTCCAGGGCGGCGCTGTTGCTGGGCCTGAACCGCACCACCCTGGTGGAAAAGATCAAACGCCTCGGCCTGCCGGTCGGGATCACCGACCCTTGAGATGGCGACGACTTCATCCGGAGGATAAATATGGCGCAGGAAACATCACTGTTGGCAACCATGGCGGTCAGGATCATCTACGCGGCCATCATCATGACGGCGGGGCTCTGGCTGGGAAAGATTCTCGCCCACTTCGCCCAGGGGGCGCTGGAGCGACGCCAGGCCGACCCGGCCCTGGCGCGGTTTCTCGGTCACCTGGTCAATATCTCCCTGATCGCCTTTGCAGTCATTGCCGCCCTCGAACAGTTGGGGATCGAGACGCTGGCGGTGGTCGCCATCGTCGGCGCCACCGCCCTGGCCATCGGCCTGGCCCTGCGAGACTCCCTCGGCAACTTTGCCGCCGGCGTCATGATCCTGATCTTCCGGCAGTTCAAGACCGGCGACCTGATCGAGGCCGCCGGCGTCGTCGGCGAGGTCGAATCGATCGATCTCTTCGCCACCCGACTGCGCACCGGCGACAACAAGACGATCTTCGTACCGAACGGCAAATTGGTCCACGACAACCTCGTCAACTATTCGACGCAGGGCACCCGGCGTCTCGACCTGGTGATCGGCGTCGGTTACGACGCCGATCTCAGCCGGGTGCGCGAATTGCTGCAGGAGGTCCTGGGCGGGCACCAGCGGGTGCTCAAGGAGCCGGAACCGGCTATCGGCGTGCTCGAACTGGCCGAGAGCAGCGTCAACCTGGCGGTGCGTTCCTGGGTGGAGAGCGGCGACTACTGGACCGTGTACTTCGACTTGCAGGAGTTGATCAAGTGCCGTTTCGATGAGGCGGGGATTCCGTTACCGTTCCCGCGGCGCCAAGTGTACCTGCACCAGGACCATCCCCCGAAACCGGTCAGGGCCGCCTGACCATCGATACCGGGGTTGCCGCAGCAGGCCGGGTATGGCCGACCGGTGTCGCCAGGGCCGTCGCTAGCAGCTTTCCAGCCGCTTGGCCACCTGCTTGATATCGGACCAGACTTCGCGCTTGCCGAGCGGGTTGCGCAACAGGTAGGCGGGGTGGTAGGTCGGCATCAGGGGAATGCCGTGGTACTCGTGCCAGCTGCCCCGCAACCGGCCGATCGGCGTCTTGCTCTGCAGCAGGGTCTGCACCGCAAACCGCCCGAGGGCGAGAATGACTTTCGGCTGGATCGCCGCCAGTTGCCTGACCAGGAACGGCTCGCAGGTTGCCACCTCGAGGGCTTCCGGGTCCCGGTTGTTCGGCGGCCGGCACTTGAGCACGTTGCAGATGTAAACCTCGTCGCGCTGCAAGCCCATGGCGAAGAGCATGCGGTCGAGCAGCCGCCCGGCTTCGCCGACGAACGGCTCGCCCGTCTCGTCCTCTTCGCGGCCCGGCGCCTCCCCGACCAGAACCAGGCGGGCATGCGGGTTGCCAACGCCGAACACCAGGGTCTGCCGGGTTTTCCCCAACGGGCAGCGCTGGCAGTCGCCGAGATCGGCGCGAATCGCGGCCAGCGTCTCGGCACCCGGCGCTTTCACCGGGGCGGAGCATGCCACGGCCAGCTCCTCGAAACCGAGATCGCGGAGATATTCAAGCTGGCCACGGCCGGCGGCGATGGCTTTGCGCAGGTCACTCAGGAACTGATCGGGCATGGCGGCAATTCGGAAACTGTATTATTCTTGAAATTGACATGACGATCAAACCACCAAGACTGTTGATGATTGCGTTTTTTTTCCTGCTTGCCTGCCTCTGCCCGGCGTCGGCCTGGGCCTGGGGGGTGGGCGCTCACCTGCAGGTCGGTTCGTGGCTGCTCGAACAGCTGCCGCGGTTGCCGGCGCAGCTGCAGACGCTGCTGGCCAGCTACCCGCACGACTATCTGTACGGCTGCATCAGTGCCGACATCACCCTCGGCAAGAAGTACACCCATCACCTCAGGCACTGCCACTCCTGGGGGATGGGACGCCAGGTCCTGGCCGCCGCCAAGGATGACTCGCAACGGGCCTGCGCCTACGGCTACCTCAGCCACCTGGCCGCCGACACCATCGCCCACGGCTACTACGTGCCTTACAAGCTGATGCGCAGCTACAACACCGCGCTGCTGCAGCACGCCTACTGGGAGATGCGCTTCGAGGCCCATATCGGGGGCGAGGCCTGGAACCTGGCCAAGGCCCTCGCCCGCTTCGACTTTTCCGACAACGACCGGATGCTGCGTGGCGTCCTCGCCGACACCCTGTTCTCCTTCGGCACCAACAAGCGCCTGTTCAACTCCCTGCTGCTGCTCAACCGCCTCAAACGCTGGCAGAGCACCCTCGCCGCCCTGGGGAGGAGCAACCGCTGGCCCCTGACCGAGGCCGACTGCCAGGAATATCTCGACCTCGCCAAGGAGGCGACCTTCAGCCTGCTCGGCGACTTCGAGAACAGCCCGTGGCTGGCTGCCGACCCGACCGGGGAACGGGCCCTGGCCGCCGCCGGCAAAATCCGCCGGAACCTGCACCTCCTCTGGCTCGACGGCAAACTCTCCGAGGCCGAGGCCGAACGGATGCTGCTGCAGATGCGGGCCACCCTGCGCGACGGTCTGCTGCATCCCGACCGGCTGCTGAAACTCACCGTGTCCTGACGCGCGGGCGGTCCCCGCCGGCAAGCAAACTCCCGATGCGGTCCAGCAACCGGTCGGCGACCTCCGCCTTGGCCAGACACGGGAGCTGTTCCACGTCGCCGTGGCGATCGAGAAAGGCGACCACGTTGGTGTCGCCACCGAAGACCGCCGCCGGGTCGGTGACATCGTTGGCCACGATCAGGTCCGCGCCCTTTGCCGCCAGTTTTTTGCCGGCGTTGGCCTGCACCGCCCCGGTCTCCGCTGCGAAACCGACCAGCACTGCCCGGCCGGGTCGCGCTCCCAACTCGGCAAGGATATCCGGATTCCTGGTCAACTCGATGGTCATCCCGCCGGCGGTCCCCTTCTTGATCTTGCCGGGCTCACGGGTCACCGGCCGGAAATCGGCCACGGCCGCGGCCTTGACGATCACATCGGCATCGTCACAACGCGCCATGACCGCGGCGTGCATCTCCCGGGCGGTGGTCACCGGCACCATCTCGACTTGCTGCGGCGGAGCGAGATTGACCGGGCCGCTGACCAGGATCACCCGGGCGCCGCGATTGCGTGCCGCCCGGGCGATGGCATACCCCATCTTCCCCGACGAGTGGTTGCTCAGGTAGCGCACCGGGTCGAGTTCCTCGCGGGTCGGCCCGGCGGTCACCAGCACCGTGCGCCCCGCCAGTTGCCGGGTTCCGAGCAGGACTTCGGCATGATCGAGAATCGCCGCCGGCTCCGGCAGCTTCCCCTGCCCTTGCCAGCCGCAGGCCAGGTCGCCGGTGACCGGGGTCATGACCTGATAACCATGGCGCAGCAGGCGCGCCTGGTTCTCCTGGTAGAGCGGGTTTTCCCACATGTTGACATTCATGGCCGGGACCAGCAGGACCGGAGCCTTGGTGGCCATCAGCGTGGTGGTCAGCAGGTCGTCGGCGATGCCGTTGGCCAGCTTGCCGACCAGGTTGGCGGTGGCCGGCGCCACGATGCACAGCGCCGCCCGGTCGGCCAGGCTGATATGCCCGATCTCGCGCTCCTCGATCAGGTTGAACAGCTCGGTGTGCACCGGGTTGCCGGAGAGCGTCTGAAAGGTCAGCGCCCCGACGAACTCGCGGGCATGCCGGGTCATGACCACGTGCACGTCGGCACCGGCCTTGACCAGCAGGCGCAGCAGTTCGACCGCCTTGTAGGCGGCGATCCCCCCGGTGACGCCGAGCAGCACCCGTTTGCCTCGATACATGCTTGCCTCCCTGCCGGTCAGTCGGCCAGTCCCGCGACAAAGGGATTGCTTTGCCTCTCGCGGGCGATGGTGGTGTCCGGGCCATGCCCGGGGTGAACCACGGTTCCCCCGGGAAGGCACCAGAGCCTGGTACGAATGCCGTTCACCAGGGTGCGATGATCGCCGCCGGGGAGATCGGTGCGCCCGATCGAACCGGCGAACAGGACGTCGCCGCAGAACAGGTGCTGACCACAGAGCAAGGCGATCCCGCCGGGGGAATGCCCGGGCAGGTGAATCACCCGGCAACGCAGGGTGCCGCAGGCAACCTCGTCGCCATCACGCAGCAGGCGGCCGGGGGTCGGCGACGGCTCGGCATGCAGGCCGTAGACCTGGGCATGTTGCTGGGCTTTCTGCAGCAACGGCAGGTCGGCCTCGTGAATCAGCAGCGGCGCGCCGGTGGCTTCGACCAGGAACCGGTTGGCGCCGACATGATCGAAATGCCCGTGGGTATTGACAATCCCCACAACCCTCCAGCCGGCGTCCTTGACCGCCGCGACGATCCGTTCGCCCTCGTCGCCGGGATCGATGACCAGGGCCTCGCTGCTGGCGGGGCAGGCGACCAGGTAGCAGTTGACCTGGAGCGGGCCGACCGCCAGCGCTTTTATCTCGGGCTGCTCAACCATCCTGCTTCTCTCCCGGGGCGGAGCCGAACAGGTTCGGCGTGACTCCACGCAATTGTTCTTCGAGAATGCTGTTGAACGGCGAGCGACGACCTGCCGGTCGCTCGACCGCGGCCGGGGCGGCAGCGGCGGGCGGCGCGGAGGAGGCGGCGGCATCGTCCCCGTCGCCATCCGCTTCGCCGAAACCTTTGAAAAAGTAACGGTCATACAAGCGATGGTACTGACTCCAGGCCGATTCGCTGTCGGCCTCCTTGTCGAGGTGCGTACGAACCCCGTTGATCTTGGAATCGAGATCGTCGAGGAAGTTGAGGATGACCGCTTCCAGCGTCTTCGGCCGCTTCGGTGACCCGAATTCATACTGACCGTGGTGGGAGAGCAACAGATGCTTGAGCAGGATCGCCAACTCCAGGGGGAAGTCGGGGATGCCGCGCAGCTTCTCTTCGACAATCTCCACGCCGATGACGATATGGCCAAGCAGTTTGCCGACATCGGTATACTCGAAGGAGCGGACGTAGCGCAACTCGTTGATCTTGCCGACATCGTGGAGCAGCGCCCCCGCCACCAGAAGGTCGCGGTTCAGGCCGGGGTAGCGCCGGCAGATATCGTCAGCCAGGGTGGCCACGGCCAGGGAGTGTTCGAGAAGTCCTCCAAGGTAGACATGATGCATCGCCTTGGCGGCCGGCGCCCGGCTGTAGGCGCCCAGGAAAGCCTCGTCGGCGAGAAACGCCTGGAGGAGGGCGCGCAGATGCGGGTCGCGGAAACTCGTCACCCGGCCTTTGAGATCGGCGACCATCTCGGCGACCGGGCGCGCAGCCACCGGCAGGAAGTCAGCCAGGTCGATGGTCTGCTCGTCGAGGCGCGTCAGTTCCTGGATGATCAGCTGCATCTTCCCCATGTAGATACTGGCTTTTCCCGCAACCCGGACAAAATCATCGCGCTCGAACTGTGCCGCGATCTCGTCGGCCCGGTCCCAGATGCGCCCCTCCACCTCGCCGCTGCGGTCCATCAGCTTGAGGGTCAGGTACGGCTTGCCGTTCTTGGCCATGCCGATCACCTTGTCGCGCACCAGGAAAACGGTTTCGACCCAGTCACGCTCCCGGATCTCGCTGGTAAAGAGTTTTTTCACGAAGCACTCCCCTGATTAAGACGCTGGATGACCTGCTCGGCGACCCGCAGGCCATCGAGAGCCGCACTCATGATCCCACCGGCATAGCCGGCCCCTTCCCCGGCCGGGAACAGGCCGGGATGGCTTGGCGATTCGCCGTATTGGTCGCGGACGATGCGCAATGGCGCCGAGGTCCGCGACTCGATGCCAACCAGCACGGCTTCGCCGGTCATGAAACCCCGCAACTGCCGGTCGAAGTGCGGCAGAGCCTGACGCAGGCCGCTGCTGACAAACGCCGGGAGGACGGTTGCCAGATCGGCGGCCCTGACTCCGGGACGGCAGGTTGAGCGGCAGGGGCCTGCTCCACGTCCCGCGAAGGCCAGCAGGTTCTGCGCCGGGGCCAGGTAGTCGCCTCCTCCGGCATGGAAAGCCGCCCGTTCCAACTCCTCCTGGAAGGCGACCCCGCCAAGGATCCCGCCGGCCGGCCAGTCGTCGGGTCGAACCGTGACCACCAGTGCACTGTTCGAGAAGGCGTTGCCTCGCGCGGCCCGACTCATGCCGTTGACCACCAACCCGCCCGCGGCCGAGGCCGCGTTGATGATCTCGCCGCCGGGGCACATGCAGAACGAATAGACGCCGCGGCCGCTGTCGGGATCATTATAACGCAACACGTAATCCGCCGCAGGGAGCCCCGCAACCTGCCGGCGCCCGTACTGGCTGCGGGCAATCAGTTCCGCCGGGTGCTCGACCCGGACGCCGATGGCGAACTCCTTGGCCTCGAGGGCAACGCCGTGACCGGCGAGCATCCGGTAGGTGTCGCGAGCACTGTGCCCGGTAGCCAGGATCAGCGATTCACACGGGATGGCTTCACCGGTAGCGACGGTCCCGGCCACGATGCGCCCGCCGTGCAGTTCCAGGCCGGTCAGGCGGGCAGCATAACGCAACTCGACCCCCAGCGCCTGCAACTGTCGGCGAAACCTGATCAGGACCAGGCGCAGCCGGTCGGTGCCGATGTGCGGCTTGGCGTCGACCAGGATCTCCTCGCGGGCGCCGCAGTCGACCAGGGTCGCCAGGACGTGGCGCAGCCAGGGGTGATTCAGGCGCGTGCTCAACTTGCCGTCGGAGAAGGTGCCGGCTCCGCCTTCACCGAACTGGACGTTGCTCTCGACGTCCAGTCCGCCGCCGGACCAGAACCGCTCGACATCGCGCACCCGCTGTTCCACCGGTCGGCCGCGCTCGATCAGGGTGACCTGAACGCCGCACTCGGCCAGGCGGCGGGCAGCGAACAGCCCCGCCGGGCCCATGCCGACGACCAGGGCGCGGTGCGGCACGGCGACCGGCACCGGCGTCGGGGCCGTCAGCACCGGTGCCGGTTGCAGGCGCCGCTCACCGACCAGCCGCTGCAGCAGCCCGGCTTCGTCGGCGACCGTGAACTCGACCGTAAACACCTGCAGCAGGGTGGGCTTGCGGCGTGCGTCCAGAGAGCGCCGCACCACCCGGAAATCCCGCAGTTCACCGACATCGACCTGCAGCAGCCGGGCCGTTCGGTTCGGCAGGCAAGTCTGGTCTTCTCCCCAGCCGAGAGTGACATCACGCAGCCAAAGCGCCATTTGCCCGGTCCTTCAGTTCAGCGGCAGGCGGACCACGAAACGGGCACCCGGCCCCGGTCGGCTCTCGACATGGACGCTGCCGCCGTAGGATTTGACAATCCGCAGCACCACCGACAGGCCAAAACCAGTGCCCTTCACCTTGGTGGTAAAGAAGGGGTCGAAGATCTTGCCAAGATTTTCGGCGGGAATCCCCTGACCGGTGTCGCTGACCGTCACCGTCACGCTGTCCTCACCAAGCTCGAGGGCGATGCCGAGTTGTCCGCCGTCACGCATTTCGAACAGGGCATTGGCGATCAGGTTGGAGAAGACTTGGGTCAACTCGTCGCCGTCCGCAAGGAGCGGCGGCGGCTGGTCGAACGTCCCCGTGACCACGGTGACCCCCTGGGCCCGGGCCTGGTCCGCGAAGCTGGCGACGACCTGGCGAAGCAACTCGTCGAGTTGCAATGAGCGCAGCTGGTAAGGGGAACGATTGCTGCTGGCCAGCAACTTGACCAGGATATCATCGATGCGCTGCACTTCATGGAGAATCTTGTCGATGTAGGACAGCATCTCCGCGTCGCCGCCCACCCCGGTCCGCAGAACCTGGGCAAACAGGCTGATGGAGTTAAGGGGATTGCGGATTTCATGGGCCATGCCGGCGGAGAGATGGCCCAGGGCGGCCAGTTTCTCGCTCTGCAGGATTTCGCCGTGAGCCCGCTCCAGAGCAAGGCTCTTCTCGGCGACCCGCGCCTCCAGTTCGCGATTCCAACCGGCAATCTCGGCGACCAGCCGCTCCCGCTCCTGGAGCAGTTCGACGTTGCGCAGTTCGATGGCGCGCAGGCGCAGGGCGGTGTCGATCCTCTCGACCAGGTTGCTGTTGCTGAACGGCTTGAGGATATAGTCCGCGGCGCCGGCTTTCATCAACTCGACGGCGACCTCTTCGCTCCCCTTGCCGGTGAACATGATCACGTAGGTCGTCGGAAAACGCTCGCGGATCTCGCGCAGGGCGGCAAGGCCGTTGACCTTGGGCATCATGTAGTCGAGCAGTGCAACGGCGGGGCGCTCGCGCTCGATGATCGCATAGCCGTCATCGGCATTGTCCGCGGTAAAGACCTCGTAGCCGCGATGCTGCAGGACCATGGCGGTAAGGTCCAGGATCATCCGCTCGTCATCGATGACAATGATTTTCTCGGGCATGTTCATTCCGAAAGGGAGTGGCAGCGAGCCGTCAGAATACCTGTCGGCCGATCGTTTGGCAAGCGCAACCGACACTCCCGGTGAATAAAAAAGGCAGCGTTTCCGCTGCCTTTCACTCGACCCTCGGCGTGCGGTCTATTCCCTGGTGCGAATCGTCATCACCGGGACAGGGGATTTGCGCACAACCTTTTCCGCCGTGCTGCCGAACAACACGTGATCCAGCCCGGTACGGCCATGGGTTCCGACGACGATCAGGTCGGCGTCGATTTCCTGGGCTTTCTTGATGATCTCGTCGTAGGGGATGCCCGGCACCACATAGGTTTCGATCCCCGGGTAGTCCTGTCCCTTGGTGCGGCTGAATTTCTCCATCAGCTTCCAGGCCCCCTGCACGATCTCCTCCTCGAGCTTGTCGAAGGAGATATGCGGCACGTAAAAGCCGCGCAGGTCGATCGGTTCATTGATGACGTGAATAATCCCCAGCCGGCTCTCGAACTTGCGGGCCAGCGCCAGGGCATGGCTGAACGCAAACTCGGAGCTCTCGGAAAAGTCGGTCGCAAACAGAATCGTCTTGAACATCTGCCACCTCCTGAAGGAAGCAACCGGAGCGTCCGCCGCTCAACCGGCGACTAGGACAAGGTCGCGGCGCTGCCGTTGAAAATCTTCTTCAGCACGGAGCGCAGTTCATCGAGACGCACCGGTTTGTGCAGGTATTCGAGGGCTCCCAGGTTCATCGCCTCGAGATACGATTCCACCCCGCCGTAGGCGGTAATCATAATGACATTGACACTCGGGAAACGCCGGCTGAGCTCGCGGAGGAAACCGATGCCGTTCATGTCGGGCATGTTGATGTCGCTGATGACCAGGCCGACACGCTGGCGACGCAACAGGTCAAGGGCCTCGAAACCGTTGGTGGCCAGGTCGACGACAAAACCCTCCTGGCTGAGCAGCTTGCTCAGCCCGAGCCGGGTGTTTTCCTCATCGTCGACAACCAGTATGCGCTTGGCCAACTCGCCCAAAACCCTCTCCAGTCACTACGAATTTGGAGGAAAGTCTAGCATGGGGCCAGCCGCTGTCAAGCACGCCCCGGCATTCCGCGCCAAGGCAATTATTCTTTAAATTCAACTAACTATTCGTTGAACCCAGATTCAGCAGCGACAACCGCCGGGCGTTGCCAGTCATCAATCAGGGTGGCGAGCAGGGCCCGGGCCGCGCCGCCGGCGCGAGTTCCGCAGGCGAGGACCCCGGCATGCTCGATGGCACCGGGAGCCCGGCCGGCGGCACGGTTGGCAATCAGGGCCAGGGCAGCGACCTCCAGACCGAGGGCGCGGGCCATGATCGCCTCCGGAACGGTCGACATGGCCACGGCATCGGCACCGAACCGCTCGAGCATGTCGACCTCCGCCGGGGTTTCGTAACTCGGTCCGGGCATCGCGGCCAAGACCCCCCGGTGCAAGGTGCTCCCTTGCTTACCGGCCGCCGCCGCCAGGGCTGCGAACCCCGCCGTGCGATAGAGGGCGGTCAGATCGACAAACGCCGCGTCGCGGCCTTTCAGCGGATTGTCCCCGAGGCAGTTCAGATGGTCGCGAACCAGCATGAAATCCCCGGGAGAATAGGTCGGGCGGATACCGCCGGCGGCGCACGTCAAAGCGACCCTGGGGGTACCAAGGGCGGCAGCCAGGCGCACCGGGATGGTCACGGCATGGGCGCTGAGGCCCTGATAGCAGTGCCAGCGCCCCACAAACGCCAGGATCGTCCAACCGCGCCAGCGCACCACCTTGAGGTGACCGGCATGACCGGCCACCTGCCCGGCAGGGAGACAGGGCCAGTCCCGGTAGGGAAACTCGGCGAGGAGGCAGGACTCGTCCAGGGCGGCGCCCCACCCTGAACCGAGGATGATGGCCAGATCGGGAGATTTGCCGGCAGAGGCGTGGCGGATTGCGGTCAGCAGCGGGGTTGCGGCTGCCGCTTCGTCATAGTCCCAGAAGGTCGCGGACACGGTTGCGAAGCTCCGTCGGCGTAAAGGATTTGCCGATGAAGTCGTCGGCACCGAGACGGCGCACATCCCGGGCGGTGTCCTCACCACGTTGCACGGCACTCATGGCCAGAATCCGGATCGTCCGGCAGGAAGGCTCGCGACGCACCGCGGCAATCAGTTCCTGGCCGCTGATTCCGGGGATGCTGAGATCGAGCAGCAGCAAGGCCGGTTGCTGTTCCCGGATCTGCTGCCAGGCGATCGCGCCGTCGGCAGCGGTTGCCACGCGAATCGGCAGTTCGGCCAGCAGATCACGGATCATGTCCCGGAAAAACCGGGCGTCGTCGACCACCAGCACCAGGGGGGAGGCCGCTGCGTCCGGTGACGCAGCGGCCTCCGGGTCCGGACCGGCGGCGAGGGTGATCTCGAAGGTGTGCCGGCAGCCCGGGCACTTGACCTTGGCCAACGGTTTGCTGCCGGGCGCGGGGCTGATGCGGTAGCGTGACTGGCACTGTGGGCAGGCAATGATCATGGGCGGGCCTCCTGCGGACGAGTCCTGGTCAGGACAAAGGCCGGATACCCGGCAACCGGCAACTCCTGCTGGTCGGCCCAGATGCGTATCAGTCCAGGCATTGAGAGCTCCACAGCCAGGCTCTCCATCACCTTCCAGTGCAATGACTGATCCGGCTGCAGCTGATACTCGCGCACCTCCTGGCTATCGAGAGAGACCTTGAGCGTGCCGGCCCCGGTTGGCAGCATCCGCACCACCGCTCCTTCTGGCGGAATTGCCGGGATCTCGACCGGGACGACTTCAGGTTGCTCGGCAACCGGGGCGGTGGCCGTGGGCGGGCCAGGGGGCGGAGCGGGGCGCGGCACGGCCGGCTGCGGGGGAGGTGCCGGCACGGCCGGTTGCGAACTCCGCAGGGGGTTCGACAACGGCCGCTCGACCGGGGCGAGCAGTTGCAGTGCATAATAGGTGATGACCACGCCGGCCAGCAGCAGCAGGAGATACAGCAGGCGCCTGGGCCGCCCGCGCCCGGACCGGGACTTGCGCGGCCGCGGATGCCCCGCGTTGTCATGAGCTGAGCCCGGTTCTTCTTCATCGTCCCCTCTGGCCCCGTGCATGGCGGCGATGAGCGGTTCGACGGCCAGCCCGAGCTGCTGGGCATAGATGCGCAGGAACCCGAGCGCGTAGGCTCCACCGGGCAATGCCTGCAGATTTTCCTCCTCGAGAGCCTGCAGATAGGTCTTGCGAATCCGCGTACTGGCTGCCAGGTCCTCGAGGGACAGGGCCAGCTCTTCACGCCGCCGGCGCAGCGCCGGGCCAAATCCGTCTGGGTGATGTTGACTCATGGCGATCGCTATTGCAGGGTTTTCAGGTAACTTCTGGCCAGGCGCGCCTGCTCGCTGTCGGGGGCCAGAAGGATGACGGTACTGAATGAGTTGCGCGCCAGCGCATCGTCATGGGTCTTCATCGCGGTCAGGCCGAGCCAGTAAT
The DNA here is from genome assembly GCA_963749425.1 of uncultured delta proteobacterium. GTDB lineage: Bacteria > Desulfobacterota > Desulfuromonadia > Desulfuromonadales > BM103 > VAUL01. The sequence continues at coordinate 53,563 of CAVVMK010000007.1, read as the reverse complement.
GGCCTGCAACCAGCCGTGGATCGAGTTCCACGGCCCGGCCGAAGCCCGTTGCCGCCTCGGCGGTCCGCTCCTGGCTGTAATAGAGTTCCCCCAACCGGAAGTAACCCTGGGCAAAGCGCGGATTATAATCCAGGGCCTTGCGATAAGCGCGTTCGGCCGCCACCTGGTCCCCTTTCTGGAATTGCGCGAACCCGATCCCCTCCCAGGCCCGTTCCGGTGTTGCAAAGAGCAGGTTGTCGGCCGCCTGGCGAAACGCCTTGATCGCATCGTCGTAGCGTTCCATGGTCAGGTAGAGTGCCCCCAGGTTCTGATAGTGCTGCGGGATCCCGTCGCTGAGTTCAATCGCCTTCAGCAGGTGCTTTTCGGCAAGTTCGTAGGCACGTTTCTGCATGTACGCCTGGGCCAGCCCGGCCTGGATGTCGGCATCACGAGAATCCGCCTTCTCCGCCAGCAGGAACTCCTGGAGAGCCATGGTCGGGTTGTTCTCAACCAGCGCCGAAGCCCCGAGCAGGTAATGGGATTTGGCGTCCTGCTCGGCCTTCTTCCCTGAGGCGGAGCTGCAGGCCGTCAACAGGACCGGCAAGCAAAGGGTGACCAGAACCAGGCGCAAAACCGTCATGAGGACACCTCCGAAGCAGCAAGCATTTACAGGGAGGCCAGAATGCGCCCGAGATTGGCCGTCAAGGCCCGGCGACGCCGCTGCACTTCTTCACGGCCGGGCGGCCGGCGGCGCAGGCGTGGCCCGGTACGTTGGGTGCGCAACGCTTCGACAGCGGCGAGCAGATCATCGACGCTGCACGGTTCTTCATCAACGAGGGCCGCCGCGGACGGCGCCGCGTCTATCGACGGAGGTGCCGGGGCGGAAGGCGCCGGCGAACTGGCCGGCACGCCGGCGGGTTCCGGAGCTGACTCGGCCTGCAGCGGCACGGCCGGCGCGGGTTCGGCGGTTGCCGCCGGCGCCCGCCCCCCTTTTTTCGCCACGGCGGGCGCGGGACGGTCTCCGCCGACGGCCAGTCCGGACTGCAACGGCAGCGCGGACCAGAGCATGTCGCGGTCCGCTGCGTCGAGCAGCTGAATGTCCAGGTCGGTCATCAGAAAACCCATCGATTCGATGAAACTCAGGGCCTGATCGAGCATTCTTGCCGCCTTGTCCGCCGGAACTTCGCGGGGGCCGGCCGCATAGAAGGCCAGTTGACCGCTCTTGAGCAGATGAAAGGCCACCGTGGTCGCGACTTTCTGGGCGACCTGGTGCTGACAGAGATAGGCGCTCGCCTCCTGGGCGGGAAGTCCGGGGAGGGCCAGCTGGACGTCACGCATGGAGCGAAACAGCTGGACGACCCTGCCGGCCGGCACATCGATGGTCCTGATCGATTTGTCCCATTCAAACATGGCCACCCTCCCCGCTCAGTCGAGCCCCTCGAAGGTCGTCAGGGCCTGGAAGGTACGGAAGCGTCCCTCGATGTCCGACCAGGTCACGCTGCGCAAGCGGTCGAGGCTGAAATTTTCGACCGTGAACGAGGCCATCACGCTGCCGAATACCGCGGCCTTGCGGATTGCCGCATCGGAAAAGTTGCCGGTGGCGGCCAGATAGCCGACGAACCCCCCGGCAAAGGTATCGCCGGCCCCGGTCGGATCGAACACCTCTTCCAGCGGGTAGGCAGGGATCGAGAAGATGCTGTGGGCACCGATCACCAGCACCCCGTATTCGCCGCGCTTGATCACCAGGGTCTGCGGGCCGAGGGCCAGGATGGCTTTGGCGGCCTTGATCAGATTGGCCTCGTTGGCCAGCTGGCGGGTTTCTCCTTCGTTGATGATCAGGACATCGACATGGCCGAGGGTGTCGACCAGGGCCTGGCGTTTGCCGCCGATCCAGAAGTTCATGGTATCGCAGGCGACCAGGCGCGGTCGCCGGACCTGGCGAAGCACGTCGAGTTGCAACGCCGGATCGATATTGGCGAGAAAGACCACCTCCGTGTCCCGGAAACGTTCGGGGAGTTGCGGCTGGAACCCCTCGAAGACATTGAGCTGGGTGTCGAGCGTCTGGGCCTCGTTGAGATCGTAGCCATAACGCCCCTGCCAGCGGAACGTCCGGCCCGGAGCGACCTGCAGCCCCTCCAGGTCGATGTTGCGGGTGGCCAGGAAGTGCCGGTGTTCGTCGGGAAAGTCTTCCCCGACCACGGCGACCAGCCGCACGGCGGCAAAAAAGCTGGCTGCCGTGGAAAAATAGGTTGCCGAACCACCCAGCACCTCGTGGCCGCGGCCGAACGGGGTCTCTATCGTATCAAAGGCAATCGAACCGACGACCAGAATTTCCACGGATGCCTATCCCTTCGGTAACACCTCGAAAAAAATCATTAAACCAAAAGCGGGGCGGTTTGGCAATGGCGGAGTCCACACCCGGCCCGGGCCTGGGGTCACCGGCTACTCCGTCGGCAAGGGCGGCAGGCGCCGGCCGATCAGCAGGTCCAGGTTTTTACGGGTTTGCAGCGGAATGCGCGCCGGGTCGGTCATGAGCGCATAGGCGAGCGCTTCGCCGCAGGCACAGGCCGGCGGCAGCGCCAGGGACTGCACCGCCTTGCTGATGATGCCACGCGCCGTGGCCACGTTCTGCCGGATAATTTCGAGGATGGCGTCGACCGACACGTCGTCGTGGCCGTCATGCCAGCAGTCGTAATCGGTGGCCAGGGCGATGGTGGCATAACAGAGCTCCGCTTCCCGGGCCAGGCGGGCCTCCGGCAGGTTGGTCATGCCGATGACATCGACCCCCCAGCTGCGGAAGACCTGCGACTCGGCACGCGTCGAGAAGTTCGGCCCCTCGATGCAGATGTAGGTCCCGCCGTGGTGGACAGTGGCGCCGACCGTGCGCGCAGCCGCGGCCAGCACGGCGGCCAGGTCGAGGCATACCGGGTCGGCAAACTGGACGTGACCGACCACGCCGTCACCGAAGAACGTCGAAGGACGCTTGCCGGTGGTGCGGTCGAGGAACTGGTCGGGGATCACGATGTGCCCGGGGGCGATCGCTTCCTTCATGCTGCCGACGGCAGACACCGAGATGATGCGCTGCACGCCGAGCTGCTTCATCCCGTAAATGTTGGCCCGATAGGGGACCTCCGAGGGGAGCAGGCGGTGCCCCTTGCCGTGCCGGGGGAGGAAGACCATCTTCACGCCATGCAGCATGCCGGTCACATAGCTGTCGCTCGGCGCGCCGAAGGGGGTGGCACAGGTCACTTCCTCAAGATCGGTCAGCCCCTCGATCTCGTAAAGACCGCTGCCGCCGATGACGCCGATGGAGGTGTGGGACATGGGAAACTCCTCGTTTTGAGGTTGAGGTTGAAGTTGAGGTTGAAGTTGAGGTCAAGTCGTCCGCCGGGCGCTTCTCCAGCTTCCCCCGCAACTGCCCGCAGGCCGCGGAGATGTCCTGCCCCTTGCCGGCCCGGCGGATGGCGACGATATGACGGGCCAGCAAATGGCGCTGAAAGGCCTCGACCGCCGCGTCCTCCGGCGCCCGGAAGGCGGCTCCGGCGTGCTCGTTGAACGGAATCAGGTTGACCTTGGCCTTGACACCGTGCAGCAGCGTCACCAGTCGCTTGGCATCGGCCAGGCTGTCGTTGACACCGCGGATCAGGATGTACTCGAACGTGATGCGCTGGCGCGGCGCGAGGGGGTATTCGCGACAGGCGCGCATCAGCTCCTGCAACGGGTAGCGGCGGTTGACCGGCATCAGCTGGTCGCGCACGGCGTCGGTGGTGGCGTTGAGCGACACCGCGAGGTTGACGCGGATGCGCCGGCCGAGTTCGCGCAGCTCCGGCACCAGCCCCGCCGTCGACAGGGTCACCTTGCGCGGGCTGTAGTTGAAGCCGGGCTCGCTGTAGAGGATTTCCAGGGCGCGTACCACGTTGTCCAGGTTGTGCAGCGGCTCCCCCATCCCCATCAGCACGATGTTGTCCACCGAAAACCGGGTCCGCGCCGCGCAGACCTGGTTGACGATTTCGCCGGCGGTCAGATTGCGGGTCAGGCCGAAACTGCCGGTCAGGCAGAAAGAGCAGCGCAAGGCACAACCGACCTGGGTCGATGCGCACAGCGTCGTCCGCCCCTCCTCCATCGGGATCAGCACGGTCTCGACGCTCTCGCCGTCTGCCAGGCGAAAGAGCAGCTTGCGGGTGCCGTCGCTGCTGACCTCTTCTGCTTCGGGAACCAGGACCGACACGGTCGCGCGCTGCGCCAGTTCCTCGCGAAACCCCTTGGCGAGGTCGGTCATCGCGGCAAACTCCGTCACCCCGCGCGGATAGATCCAGCGCAGCAGCTGCCCGGCACGGAAGCGCTCCTTGCCGAGACCGGCCAGAAAACTTTCTAGTTCGGTAGGGGATAGATTCTTCAGGTCAACAATACTGGACGTCATAAAATCCATTTGACGCGGAGACACAGAGACGCGGAGAAAACCAAGGCCTTGGATGATAAGCTTGCCGTTATCTCCGCACCTCGACGCCTCGGCGTCAGAAATAACCACGGCCCGGCGATTGTAGCCGCCGGGCCGTTTTAACTCAACTGGAAAAGGGCCGCCTACAGCAGTTCCAGCCCGGAGAAGAAGTAGGGAATTTCGAAGGCCGCGGTCTCCGGGGCGTCGGAGCCGTGGGTGGCGTTCTCGCCGATGGAGGCGCCGAACTCCTTGCGCAGGGTGCCGGGTTCGGCCTGGGCCGGGTTGGTCGCGCCCATCAGGTCGCGCCACTTCTTGATGGCGCCATCCGCCTCGAGGACCATGACCAGGCACGGGCCGCTGCTCATGAAGTCGGTCAGCTCGCCGAAGAAGGGGCGTTCTTTGTGCACGTAGTAGAAGCCTTCGGCCTCCACCTTGCTCAGATACAGCTTCTTCAGGCCGACCACCTTGAACCCTTCGGCATAGATGCGGGCCAGGATCTTGCCGGCGTTGCCGGCGGCAAAGGCGTCCGGCTTGATGATCGCGAATGTCTGTTCCATCGTATCCTCCACTGCTTTCGTTGAATGGTTGAAAACCTCGCGCTTTTAGCACTCCGGCGAGGAATTGTCAAGGAATGGCCACGTCAGGCGGCCTGCCCCTTCTGGCCGCTCTTGTAAAGGTAGTAGTCGTAATCTCCCTCGTAGGAGATCATCGCGCCGTGGTCGATGGCGAAAACCCGGGTGACCAGCGAGCGCAGGAAATGGCGGTCGTGGCTGACCAGCACCACGGTGCCGGTGAACTTCTGCAGCGCCTCGAGCAGGATCTCGCGCGACTGGATGTCGAGGTGGTTGGTCGGCTCGTCGAGAATCAGCAGGTTCAGGGGCCGGGCCAGCAGGGTCGCCAGCACCAGCCGGCTCTTCTCGCCGCCGGAGAGCTTGTCGATGCGCTTGTCGACGTCGTCCCCCTGGAAGAGGAACGCGGCGCAGAGGTTGCGCAGCACGCCGATGCTGGCAGTGGGCAGGGCGTCCTGCACCGTCTCGAACACGCTCTTCTTCGGGTCGAGCACGTCCATGGCGTGCTGGCTGAAGTAGCCGAGGTTGACGTTGGCGCCAAGCACCACGCTGCCGGCAGTCGGCTCGGTCTGCCCGGCCAGCACCTTGAGAAAGGTCGACTTGCCGGCGCCGTTGACCCCGACCACGGCGACCTTGTCGCCGCGGCGGATGCAGTCCGGACACCCCGCCGAACACCGACTTCTCGCCGCCTTCCGGCAGGCGCCAGACCTTGCCGAGGTTGTCGATGCGGAAGACGTCGTCGCCGCTGCGCGGCGGCTCGTTGAACTCGAAGCGGATCAGTCTTCTGCTCGGCCGGGATCTCGATACGCTCGATCTTCTCCAGCTTCTTCACCCGCGACTGCACCTGCGCGGCATGGGAGGCGCGGGCGGCGAAACGGGCGATGAACTCCTCCTCCTTGGCCAGCATCTCCTGCTGGCGGCGGTGGCTGGCCAGCAGCTGTTCGCGGCGGATCTCCCGCTCGCGCAGGTAGAAGTCGTAGTTGCCGCCGTAGGTGGTGATGGTGCCGCCGGCCACCTCGATGATCCGGGTGACCAGCCGGTTCATGAAATCGCGGTCGTGGCTGGTCATCAGCAGCGCCCCCTTGAACTCCGCGGCCAGCCACTCCTCGAGCCAGACGATCGACTCGACGTCGAGGTGGTTGGTCGGCTCGTCGAGGAGCAGCACGTCGGGATTGATGGTCAGGATCCTGGCCAGGGCGATGCGCATCTTCCAGCCGCCGCTGAACGATTCCACCGGACGGCTGCTAGGCCGTCCGGGCCGATGCCGAGGCCGGTGAGCACCGCCTGGGCGCGCGCCTCCAGGTCGTAGCCGCCGCGGTGCTCGAACTCCTCCTGGGCGTCGCCGTAGCGGGCCAGCAGGTCGGCCAGGGCGTCGTCCGCCATCGGCTCGCCCATGGCCGCCTCCATCGCCAGGATCTCCTCGCCCAGCGCCATGGTACGGGCGGAGGCCGCCATCACCTCGTCCAGCGCCGAGCGGCCGGCCATCTCGCCGACATCCTGGGAGAAGTAGCCGATCACCGTGCCCTTGCGCGCAGCTGATCTCGCCGGCATCGGCCTGCTCCTCGCCGGTGATCAGGCGGAAGATCGTGGTCTTGCCGGCGCCGTTGGGGCCGACCAGGCCGCTGCGGCTGCCGGGGAGAATCTGGAAGCTGGCGTTCCTGAACAGGATGCGGTCGCCGTGCTGGCGGGTCAGGTTGCTGAGGTGGATCATCCGGTCTCTCCGAAACGTCCCGAACTGCCAACCCAAGGTGGCGCGACGGAACAAGCTGAATTCATCACCAGGCCGAAGAAAAGGCCGGTTTCCCGGCCCTTTCCTGGCAATGGTTGACAGCCGGCCTCAATAGCGGGCGTCGGCGTACTCCACCCAGCCGCCGGCCTGGACCAGCGCCTTGTCGAAGGGGCTGATCTCGAAGCGGAAGGTCTCGGTGCGGCCGCCGGCGTGGCCATCAGTTCCTGGCGGTCGAGGTGCACCTCGATCTCGATCTTCCCGGCGGCAGCCTCCTCGAGGTCGAACAGCTGCTGGATCTCGGCAGCCGGCAGCTCGATGGCGAGCATCCCGCAGTTGAACATGTTCTGGCGGAAGATGCGGGCATAGCTCTCGGCGATGATGGTGTGGATGTCGTTGACCTCGAAGACCCAGGGGGCATGCTCGCGGGAGGAGCCGCAGCCGAAGTTGGCGCGGGAGACGACCACCCGGGCACGTTTCAGCGTCTCGCCCCTTCGGGTCGAAACCGTCCAGCTTGAGGTCCTCGAGACATGTAAGGCTTGAGCGCTTCCTTGGTCACCTCGGTCAGGTACTTGGCCGGGATGATCTCGTCGGTATTGATGTCGGTCCGGTCGAGAAAGAGCGCCGGCCCGCCGAAAGTTTTTTCATGATGTTTACTCCCTGATGAAATTTCATGTAGGGGCGACGCATGCATGCGCCCAGGGCATAGGCTGGCGCTTGCCCCTACGACGTAACAACGTGACCGCCTACAGCGTCCGCGCGTCGGTGATGACGCCGGTGATGGCCGTGGCCGCGGCGGTCGCCGGGCTCATCAGGTGGACCATGCCGCCCTTGCCCATCCGCCCGTTGAAGTTGCGGTTGCTGGTCGAGGCGCAGACCTCGCCTTCGGCCAGCACGCCGTTGCTCATGCCGAGGCAGGCGCCGCAGGTCGGGTTGGTCACGCAGAAACCGGCGTCCATGAAGATCTGGATGATCCCCTCGTTCAGGGCCTCCTGGAAGATCTTCGGCGTGGCCGGCGAGACGATGCCGCGCACCGTCTCGGCAATCGTCTGCGCCCTTTCAGAATCGCGGCGGCCTGGCGCAGATCCTCGATGCGGCCGTTGGTGCAGGTGCCGATGTAGACCTGGTCGACCGGGGTGCCGGCCATTTCGCTCACCGGCTTGACGCAGTCCGGCTTGTAGCCGTAGGTCACCTGCGGCTCCAGGGTCGACACGTCGATAGTCGATGACCTTGTCGTAGTCGGCGTCGGCATCGGCACACCACTTGCTGAGTACTCGGCCAGCGCCGCTTCCTTGCTGGCGAATTCGTCCTTGATGAACGGCCAGAGGTAGTCGACGGTGGTCATGTCCGGCTGCAGATGCCGCAGGTGCCGCCGGCCTCGATGGCCATGTTGCACAGGGTCATGCGCGCATCCATGCTCATCGCGTCGACGATCGGGCCGTGGAATTCGATGACCCGGTCGGTGGCGCCGTTGACCCCGAGCTGGCCGATGACGAACAGGATGACGTCCTTGGCGTACACCCCTTGCGGCAGGGTGCCGGTCAGGTTGACGCGGATCGTCGTCGGCTCGCGGAAGGCGCAGACCCCTTTGAGGATGCCGACTTCCAGGTCGGTGGTGCCGACCCCGGCGGCAAAGGCGCCGAAGGCCCCGTGGGTGCAGGTGTGGGAATCGCCCATGATCACCGTGAAGCCGGGACGGATATAGCCCTTCTCCGGGAAGAGCGCGTGGCAGACGCCGTTGCGGCCGACGTCGAAGAAGTCCTTGATCTGGTGGCGACGCGCCCAGTCGCGCAGCATCTTGGCCTGCAGTGCGGTCTTGCTGTCCTTGGCCGGGGTGACGTGGTCGATGACCGCCTTGATCTTGCCGGCGTCGAACACCCGGTCCTTGCCGCGCGCACTCGAGGTCGGCAATCGCCACCGGGGTGGTGATCTCGTGGCAGAGCACCCGGTCGAGGTCGAGCACCTTGGTGCCCGGGAAACGGCTCGTCGCGCAGATGTGCGGCAAAGATCTTTTCAGCTGTGGTCTGGCCCATGCATCTCTCCTCAAAGCCTTCTCGGCGAGGGATCAGTCAGTTACTCAGCTTCATGTCCCGCTGCCTTGCCGTCTGGCGGCTTGCAGCCCTTACAAGCTGGTGCGGATTGCGCTTGGCCTTGGACAGCCCCTTGTTCAGCGCATTGATGAAGGCCTTGGCGCTGGCGACGATGATGTCGGAATGCGCCCCCTGCCCGAGCACCTCGCGGCCGTCAACCTCGAGGCGCACGGTGCACTCGCCGTGGGCGTCGGTGCCGCCGGTGATCGAACCGATGCCGAAGTGCAGCAGCTTCGGCTCCATCCTGGTCAGCTTCTTGATCGCCTTGAAGGTGGCATCCACCGGGCCGTCGCCGATCATGGCGGTCTTCTTGCGCTTGCCGTTGATCTCCAGCTCCACCGTGGCGGTCGGTGCGGCAAAGGAACCGGAAGAGACATTCATCTGCACCAGCTTGATCGCTTCGGGAACGCGGATGATCTCGTCGGCGACGATGGCATCGAGATCCTCGTCGAAGATCTCCTTCTTCAGGTCGGCCAGCGTCTTGAAGCGCACGAAGGCCTTCTCGATGTCCTCCTTGGACAGTTCGTAGCCGAGTTCCTTGAGGCGGGCGATGAAGGCATGCCGACCGGAGTGCTTGCCGAGCACCAGCTTGTTGGCGGTCAGGCCGATCGACTCGGGGGTCATGATCTCGTAGGTGCTCTTCTCCATCAGCACGCCGTGCTGGTGGATCCCGGCCTCGTGGGCGAAGGCGTTGGCGCCGACGATCGCCTTGTTCGGCTGCACGACGATGCCGGTGATGGTCGAGAGCAGCCGGCTGGCGCGCGTAGATGTACTCGGTGTTGACATTGGTCTTGAACGGCATGATGTCGCTGGCGGGTGCGCAGCGTCATGACCACCTCTTCCAGGGAGCAGTTGCCGGCCCGCTCGCCGATGCCGTTGATGGTGCACTCGACCTGCTCGGCGCCGGCCTGCACGGCGGCCAGCGAGTTGGCCACGGCCAGGCCGAGATCGTTGTGACAGTGCACGGAAATCACGGCCTTCTCGATATTCGGCACGTTTTCCTTCAGGTAGCGGATGATGTTGAAATACTCCGACGGGATGGTGTAGCCGACCGTGTCGGGGATGTTGACCGTCGTCGCCCCGGCGTCGATCACCGCCTGGACCACCTTGGCCAGGAACGGCAGCCGGGTGCGCACCGCGTCCTCGGCGGAGAACTCGACGTTGGGGGTGTAGCCGGCGGCGCGCTTGACCGCCTTGACCGCCGTGTCGATGCACCTGCTGCTCGCTCATCTTCAGCTTGTACTTCATGTGAATGTCGGTGGTGGCGATGAAGGTGTGGATGCGCCCGCGCTCACCGGCGTACTTCAGCGCCTCCCAGCCGCGGTCGATGTCCATGTCGCTGGCGCGGCACAGGCCGGCGATCTGCGGCCCCTGGATGGTCTGCGCCACCTTCTTGACCGCTTCGAAGTCGCCGTCCGAGGCGATCGGGAAACCGGCCTCGATGACGTCGACGTTCATCTTCTCGAGCTGGTGGGCGATGCGCAGCTTCTCCTCGATGTTCATGCTGGCGCCGGGGGACTGCTCGCCGTCGCGCAGGGTGGTGTCGAAAATCTTGATCGTCTTGGCCTGTTCCTTGGCTTTGCTCATCGCTGTCGCCTCCTCCACGCGGTGATTTGTGGCTGCCGTCGCTGAAAATGAAAAAACTCCCGCCCCGACAGGGGCGAGAGCTGGTCGCTTCGCGGTACCACCCTGCTTCGGTTCCCGGCAGGGAACCCTTGCTTGGCCGTTGACGCCGGCTTACGGCGGAAATTACCGGGGCGCTTACGGCCCGTTCACGTCCGCGGCTCCAAGGCGAGTTCGGGAGTTCCTGCACCGGTTCGCACCAACCACCGGCTCTCTGCAGCAGGAGGAAGTCCCTACTACTCCTCTTCGTTGCCTTTACAGCTTGTTCGGTGATTTAACCAAATCCCTGCCAACGTTGTCAAGCCCGTTTCTCCGTGCCGGGCTCGCCCCGAGGCCGTACCGGGACGCGCAGGAACACCGCCAGTGCCCCGCCGCCCCCGTAGCGGCGCGGGGCCTCCCCCCATTCCAGGACCAGTTCGCGGACGGTGTCGAGCAGGCGTTCCACCGCCTGGCGCAGCACCGGGCCCTCGTTCGAGTGCAGCCCTTTGCCGGTGACGATGATCACCACCTCCCAGCCCTGGCGGACCGCATGCGCCAGGAAGGTCCGGGTTTTCCGCAGAGCCTCGTCCCGATGCAGGCCGTGGAGATCAAGTTCGCCGTCCGGCCTGAGGGCGCCGCGCTCCAGTTGCCTGATCCGCCGGGGACGGGCGCGGGGAGCGGCCGCCGCCTCCGGCAAGGCGTCGCGGAACGTCTTGTCGAGCCGGCCAACCGCCTCTAGAAACACGCCGGCATCATCGGGCTCGACCGGGGCGGCAACCTTCGCGGAGGGCGTCGGCGACCGGTCGGCGTCGCCCTCGCCGTCCGGCAGCGGACGCACGTCGAGCCACTCCATCTCGCGGGAGAACAGGGTGGGGTCATCGCCCTGCGGCACGGCCGGCGGCGGGTCATCCGACCAGACCGGCGGCCGCGGTCCCCGCCCGGATACCGGCAGCCCCTTCAAGGTCTTGAAGGGGCTGTGATTGAAGCTGTCTTGCTTGCGGCCGCCGCCGGCCATCCCGCTAGCGGCGCACCATCTTGCGGCGGCCCTGCACCGCCTTGGTGTGGAGGCGCATCAGGGTGCCGGTCTTCTCCAGGTGGAACTGGAACCAGAGGTCACCGTAGGCCTGCATCTTCATCCTTTTGCCGTCTCGCAGCAGCTTGAGATTCTCCTCGATCCGCTCGTCGCCCTTGACCTTCTTCAGGCCGCGCTCCATGACCTTGATCGCCTTGTCATGCTCGCCGACCTTGTCCAGGCAGAAGGCGTACAGGTTCCACAGCAGCGGCTCCTTGCGGGTCACCGTCACCGCCTTTTCGAAGGTATCGATCATCTTGCCGTTCTGGCTGCGCTTCATGGAAGCAGATCGCCAGCATCGCCTGGCCGACCCAGTGCCGGGCGAAGCCCTTGTCGAGATACTCGAAGGCCTTGCTGAAAAGTCCCGCTTGAGATAGTGGATCGAACCGATCTGCGAATTCATCTGCTGCTTGACGTAGAACTGCCAGGGGCCGAACTTCTTCTGCACATCCTCGATGACGCGAATCGCTTTCTCGATGCGGTTGGCGGCCAGGTCCTTCTGGGCGCCCTCGACGGCCGCATTGATCTTGAGCATGATCTGACGCAGCACGACGGCATAAACGCCGGCGAAGACCAGCGTGCCGAAAATGGCGGCGAACGCATAATGCAAAGGGGTCAGCAGCAGCAGGAGGGTCGCCACCGCACCAGCGGCCAGGGAGATCAGCAGGCTCAGCATCTGTCAGGGATCCTTTCCAGGGAATGGGCGGAGCAGTGTAGCAATCCAGGGGGTAAATGTCAAAACCCTGGGACGGGGTGGCGCAGCAACGGCGCGGGACGGGTCCGGGCGACTTGCCGGCCGGTCGAGGCTGGCCGGAGGTCCCCGTTTTGCTTACCCTTGGGGCGAGCCTTTGACCAGCAGGGTCAGGCGCTGACCGGGGCGCAGGATGGCATTGTGCGAGAGCTTGTTCCAATCGAGGATCTGCTGGGTCGCGACATCGAACTGGCGGCTGATCTCCCACAGGGTGTCGCCGGTACGGACCTGGTAGACGACTTTCCGCGTGTCGGTGGCGGCAACCCTTGCCGAGACCGCCTTGCTGCCGGCCGTGCCGCTGGCCGCCGGCCGTGAGGACCCGGAGGCGACCGCCAGTTTCTGGCCGGGCTTGAGCACCTCTTTGCCGCCGAGGCTGTTCCAGGTGCGCAGCTGCTTTTCCGAGACGTTGAAGCGCCTGGGCGATCTTCCAGAGGCTGTCGCCGGAACGCACCGTTTAGCTTTGGGTGCCGCGTTTGCCGGATTGGCTGCCGGCGCCTCGTCGTCGTGCCACGACTTCCCGCAGCGTCGACCAGCGACATCCTGCCGGCCGCCGGGTTGAGCGGGATCAGCAGGTTCTGGCCAATGCGCAGGGAGCGGGCATCGCGCAGCCTTGTTGAAGCGCAGCAGTTCATCGGTGCGCACGCCGTAGCGCCTGGCGATGGCGCCCGGGGTGTCACCCTTTTTGAACCTGGTGACTGCGACGAAGTTGACGCGCTGGTTTTCCGGCAATTGCGCATAGCGCTCGGCAAAAGCGGCACCGGCGCCGACCGGGAGACGGACCTGGTAGGGATTGCTGTCCGGCGGCGTGCTCCAGCGCTTCAGTTCCGGGTTGAGCTGCTTGATCGTTTCGTAATCGCTCCCGGCCAAACGGGCGATGACGTCGACATCGGTCACCGAATCGATCTCGGCCAGGTCATAGGCCAGCGGCTCCTGATAGTTGAGATCGGTGAAGCCGTAGCGCTCGGGGTGCTTGGCGATCATCAGGCCGGCCAGCATCTTCGGCACGTAGTGCTTGGTTTCCTGCTTGAGGTAGGAGCCGTGGGTGAGTTCCCAGAAGTCGCGCGTGCCGTAGCGGTCGATCGCCCTGGAAATCTTTCCCGAACCGGCGTTGTAGGCGGCCAGGGCCAGGTACCAGTCGCCGTCGAACAGCCGGTAGAGGTCGGCAAGGTGCCGCGCCGCGGCCCGGGTCGCCTTCTCCGGGTCGCGCCGCTCGTCCCGCCATGCAGTCGTTGGTGAGCCCGTACCGGCGCCCGGTCCCCTCGATGAACTGCCACGGCCCGGAGGCGCGGGCCCGGCTGAACGCCTTGTTGTTGAAACCCGACTCGATCATCGCCAGGTAGACGAGATCGCGCGGCAAACCCTGCTCGGCAAAGATCTCCTGCATCATCGGCAGGTAGCGGGTGGAGCGCTCCAGCCAGTTGCGCACGGTCTTGTGCACCGGGCCGCTGAAATAGTCGACGAAATAGCGAACCTTCTCGTTGTCGACCACCGGGAAATCGAAGTCGTTCTCGTCGAGAAAGACCGTCTCTCCCTCTTCCTCGGGGACGGCGATGTCCGCCGCCTGCAAGACGCGCATTGTCCTCGAGGGTCTCGGGATCGAGGGCCTCGTCGTCATCCGATTCGTCGGTGGCGACGTCGTCGGCCTCGGCGAATTCCTGGTCCTCGGCAAGGAGGGTCGCGGCGGCTTCATGACCGGCGCCGACGGACGTCGCCTTGGCGGCGCGGGGAGCGTCCGGGAAGAGTGCCGCTGCCGGCAGCGGCGCGCCGTCGGCGAACGTGGTGGAAGAAGCCTGCGGGGAGAGGCGGAGAGGCGCTTGCGGCGAAGAGAGCGGCCTCGGCGGCACAGCCGACCAGAACCAGCAGGCAGCAGCGCCAGAATGCCAGCAGAACGCATCAAAACAGGCACCCTCCCACGACAGATTAAATGTGAAAACCTACACCAGATCGCGGCGGCAAAGTCAATTCTCCGCGCTCATCCCGTCCCCAGAAACGTTCTTCCAGTTCTCCCAGCAGCGGCGCGAAGGACGTCCGGTCGCGGGCGCTGACCGGCAGCGCCGTCGAAGCGCCGGCAGAGGGCGGCAACGATCTCGGCCGGCACCAGGTCGATCTTGTTGAATACCAGCAGGCGCGGGATTTCATGCAGTTCCAGATCGCGCAGGATCCGTTCGACGGCGCGGATCTGCTCCTCGCAGCGCGGATTGGCGATATCGACCACATGCAGCAGCAGGTGGGCATCCTCGAGTTCCTCGAGGGTCGCCTTGAAGGCCCCCATCAGGCTCTTCGGCAGTTGGCGGATGAAACCGACCGTGTCGGTGATGATCACTTCGCGCTCGCGCGGGAAGCGCAGCCGGCGGGTCGCGGTGTCGAGGGTGGCGAAGAGCAGGTCCTCGGTGAAGACCTCGCTCTGGGTCAGGGCATTGAGCAGGGTCGACTTGCCGGCATTGGTGTAGCCGACGATGGAGACGATCGGCACCCCGGCCGTGACCCGCTTCTGGCGACGCTGGCGGCGGCCGCGGCCGAGGTCGTCGAGCTGCTTCTCCAGCCGGGCGATGCGGTCGTGGATGCGCCGGCGGTCGATCTCCAGCTTGGTCTCGCCGGGACCGCGCCCGCCGATCCCCCCCATCAGCCGCGACATGGCGGTGCCCTTGCCGGTCAGGCGCGGCAGGATGTAGCGCAGCTGGGCCAGTTCCACCTGGACCTTGCCGTCGAGGGTATGGGCGCGGCGGGCGAAGATGTCGAGGATCAGCTGGCTGCGGTCGATGACCTTGATCTCGGTCATGGCGGTGATGGCGCGCACCTGCGCCGGGGTCAGGTCCTGGTCGAAGACCAGCAGGGTCGCCCCCTGCTGCAGGGCGCGGATCACCACCTCCTTGAGCTTCCCCTCCCCCATCAGGGTGCGCGGGTTGAGCTGGCGGGGGCGCTGCATCACCCGGTCGAGCACCACCACGTCGGCGGTGCGGGCCAGTTCGGTCAGTTCGTCGAGGGAATCGTCGGCCTCCTGGCGCGGCGCCTGGGTCACCGAAATCAGGATCGCCTTGTTCGCGACGGTCGGACGAGATCGACGGTGGCCGCGCGGGTTCGCTCCAGTTCGCGCATCGAGGGCCCGGATGAACATCCGCGAAGTCGAGATCCAGGGCGTGCACCGACGGCGCCTGCACGGTTTCGACCACCCGGCCGTCCGGCCCCGGACGGCACCAGGTGGGCGATAGTGCACGGCACCGGGGAGGCCGTCGCCGCCGACGGCGATGGCCGACCATCAGGTCGAGACGCAGCAGCGCCAGGTCGTTGAGGTCGTCCTGGGAGAGCGGTTCGCCCTTGAGGTGGGTGTGCACGCAGCGCAGCCCGCGCAGACCGCTGCGGCCGAGGGCATGGTCGGTCAGGTCGGGGAGGACGATCTCGCGGTCGTCGCCGACCACCACGTGCAGGATCGGCCCCTGGCGGTCGAGCGACCAGGCCGAGCTGGCGGCGCAGCTCGCGCGACAGTCCGGTCAGTTCCCGGGCCAACTCCGGGGTGACGACCTGTTCCGGGGGGACGCGCCGGCGGGTCAGCCGCTCGAGCGCCTTGAGCTGGCCGGAACGCAGTCCGGAAGTGTTGCCGTGGATCATGGCGAGCCGCGAGGCGGGAAGCGCGACGGGCGAGCACGACATCGAGAAAGCAGAAAGGCTCCCGATTACGGGACCCTTTCGCGAGGATACGGGCAAACCGGCAAGATCATCAAATCAGGCGCTGACCGTGATGTTGAAGCCGCCATCGACGTAGTGAATCTCACCGGTGACGCCGGAGGCGAGGTCGGACAGGAAGTAGAGCGCCGACTTGCCGACCTCCTCCTGGGTCACGGTGCGGCGCAGCGGGGCGAAATCGTCCATCAGCTTGATCTTGCTCTTGAAGTCACCGACCGCCGAAGCCGCCAGGGTGCGGATCGGGCCGGCGGAAATGGCGTTGACGCGGATCTTCTGCTCGCCGAGTTCGGCGGCAAGGTAGCGCACCGAGGCCTCCAGCGCCGCCTTGGCCACCCCCATGACGTTGTAGCCGGGGACCGCCCGCTCGGCGCCGAGGTAGCTCATGGTGACGATGCTGCCACCCTCGTTCATCAGCGGCACCGCGTGGCGGGTCATGGCGACCAGCGAATAGGCGCTGATGTCCATGGCCAGTTGAAACCCCTCGCGGCTGGTCTGGGTGAAGGGCTGCTTGAGATCCTCGCGGTTGGCGAAGGCCACCGAGTGGACCACGAAATCGAGGGTCCCCCAGGCCTTCTCCACGGCGGCGAAGGTCTGCTTCGATCTGGGTCGTCGCTGGCGACATCGCAGGGGAGGATCAGCGTCGAGCCGAGCGATTCGGCCAGCGGGCGCACGCGCTTTTCCAGAGCCTCGTTCAGATAGGTGAAAGCCAGGGTCGCCCCGGCGGCGTGCAGCTGCTGGGCAATCCCCCAGGCGATGCTCATGTCGTTGGCGACGCCGAAGATGATGCCGCGCTTGCCGTCCATCAAACCCATGTCGAGCCTCTCCTTGAACTGGTTCAGATCGAAGATGATCTTCTAGCAGATTGGCCGGGACGAAGGCAAGGGGCGACGCGCCGGCTCAGCGGGCTACCGCCGCCTCCTCGCGAATCAGCTTGAGCAAGTCGTCGGCCCGCTTGTAACCGGGGAGCACCAGGCCGTTCGGCAGCACCAGGGTCGGGGTCGACTGGATGCCGAGCGACGGCGGCCAGGGCCAGGGTCTGGTCGACCACCGTGGTCTCGCAGGTGGCGGGCGGCACCGGCTTACCGGCAAAGCTCAGTTCGAGCAATTCCAGGGAGCGTGCACAGACGATGCTCTTCGCGTTGCCGTAGGCGTTGGGATGCATCTTCAGCGGATAGAGCTTGATCAGGAAGGCGATATCCGGGTCGCGGCGCACCACCTCTTGCAGTTCGACATGCAATTTCTTGCAATACGGGCACTCCGGGTCGGTGAAGACAATGACCCTGGTAGTGGCGGCCGGCGTGCCGAGCAACAGCGCATCGTCCAAGGGGATGCGCGCGATATCGACCGGTTCATCCTGCGGAAGCGTTCCTCGCTGACATCGCTCGGTCGGCCAGGCGGATCACGCTCCCGGAAAACACGTATTTCTTGGAAAAATCGACATAGACCGGCAACTTGTTCGGACCTTTTTCGATCTCCACCAGCCACAGGCCGGGGACTTCGGCAAACTCCACCTTGTTGACCTTGTCGACCAGGTCGCCGAGCAGGGTTCCGGCCTCCCTGGCGTCAAGGGTGTGACAGCTCGACGCAGGCTGCCGGCTCCACACCCGTCGGCAGTAAACGCCAGGGCGGCACCGGCGCCGCCCAGCAGCAGGCTCGTCAGCAGGACCATCAACGTCTTCATCGTCGGCAGATTCTCCTTGCGGGCAAATGACGGTTTTCTGCAGCTGCCTCTAGTTATAAGGCAAGTGACGGGCAAAAACCAAGGGGGCAACCCGGCCACGGCCCGGACGGAGGCACAACGGCCGGACGAAAGACCGTTGACTGCATGGGAAACAGCCGCTAAAACCAGCTCATGGACGCCCTGACTCTGATCGGCATCGCCCTGGCCCTGGCCATGGATGCCTTCGCCGTGGCCCTCGGCACCGGCATGAACCTCGCCACCCTGACCGGCCGGCACCTGTTTCGGCTCGGCTTCCACTTCGGCCTGTTCCAGGCGCTGATGCCGGTCATCGGCTGGCTGGCCGGGCATCGGCTGTTCAGCAGCAGATCGCCGCCTGGGACCACTGGATCGCCTTCGGCCTGCTCGCGTTCGTCGGCGGCCACATGCTCTGGGAGGCGCTGCAGCGAAGACGATCGAGGAGAAGGAGCCAACGATCCGACCCGCGGCCTGTCGCTGGTGCTCCTCTCGGTGGCCACCAGCATCGACGCCCTGGCCGTCGGCTTTTCCCTGAGCGTCCTCGGCGTGTCGATCTGGACGCCGGCGGTGGTCATCGGCCTGGTGGCCGGGGTCCTGACCGTGGTCGGCATGCTCCTCGGCCGCCGGGTCGGCGACCACTGGGGGCCGCGCGTCGAGATCGTCGGCGGGCTGGTCCTGATCGGCATCGGCCTGAAGATCCTGGCCGAGCATATGATGGGGTGACCAGAGCGGGTCGAGCTCGAAGCATTCTGTCTCTCAGCCTCAGCTCCGATACCGCCTCGCCCGCTCCTGCAACTCCTCCACGCACGCATAGGGGATGCGCAGGTTGCCGAGACCGCTGCCGAGATTCGGCCCGACGCCGGGCTGATGGAAATCGGAGCCGCCGGTGGCGATCAACCCTTTGCGCCGCGCCAGGGTCAGCAGCCGGTCGACGGTATCGTTGCTCGGCCCCGCCGCACCAGCACTCCAGACCGTCCAGCCCCAGACCGAGCAAGGTCTCGAGCAGTGCGGGCAGCGCCGTAGCGTCGGACAGTCGATGAACATCGGGTGGGCCAGCACCGCGCAGCCGCCGGCGGCATGCACCAGCTCGATGGCCTCATCGATCGGGAAGAAGCGCTTCGGCACGTTGCACGGCACCAGGTAGCGTTCGAAAGCCTCCTCCATGGTGCGGACATGACCGGCGGCGAGCAGCGCCTGACCGATGTGCGGCCGGCCGAGGGTGCCGCCGGCGCGGTGCCGTCACCGCCGCGCATCGGGATCGGCGCCCTGCCCTCGCCGGCCAGTTGCCGATTGACCCGTTCCAGCATCTGGCGGCTGCGATTGGCCCGAAACGCGCGGAACTCCGCCAGGGCCGCATTCAGGCCCGGGTGCCGCGGGATCGAAAGCGTAGCCGAGCAGGTGCAGGTCGCGCAGTTTCTCCCACACCACCGACAGCTCGACCCCCGGCACGATCTCGACGCCCCGCTCGCTCCCGACCGCCTGCGCCGCGGCAATCCCGTCGATGTTGTCGTGATCGGCGAGGGCGATGGCGCGCAAGCCGAGGGTCGCCGCCTCCGCCACCAGCGCTCGCGGGAGTCAGGGTGCCGTCGGAAAAGGTGCTGTGCAGATGCAGATCGACACAGCCGTTCAGTTGTTGTTTCATCATGATCAACGTTAGCATGCCTGGAGGACGCCGCCAAGGAACGCATGGCATTGACAAGCCGGCGGCAGCATGGTTCCCTGTTGCCGCGTCCAACTCATCCCGGAGTCGCCGATGTCGACCCTGCTGGACGATCCAGAACCTGCAGACCTACTTCTTCACCCCGGCCGGCCTGGTCAAGGCGATCAACGGCATCGATCTGCACATCGGCGTCGGCGAAACCCTGGCCCTGGTCGGCGAATCGGGGTGCGGCAAATCGATGACCGCCCTCTCCCTGCTGCGCCTGGTCCCCGAACCGGGAAGGATCGTCGGCGGCGAAATCCGTCTTTGACGGCCAGGACCTGCTGCGCATGCCGCATGGAGGAGATGCGCCGGGTGCGCGGCAACCGCATCGGCATGGTCTTCCAGGAGCCGATGACCTCGCTCAACCCGGTCCTGCGCGTCGGCGAGCAGGTCGCCGAGGTGCTGCGCCTGCACCAGGGGCTCGACCGGGCCCAGGCCGCCGACGCGGCCGTCGACCCTGCTCGACCAGGTGGGGATCCCGGCTCCCGCCGACCGGGCCCGCGACTACCCGCACCAGCTCTCCGGCGGCATGCGCCAGCGGGTGATGATCGCCATGGCGCTGGCCTGCAACCCGCAGCCTGCTGATCGCCGACGAACCGACCACCGCCCTGGACGTCACCATCCAGGCCCAGATCATGGAACTGCTGGCCAAGGCCAAGGCCGAACGCGGCATGGCCATCCTGCTGATCACCCACGACCTGGGCATGGTCGCCGAGTTCGCCGACCGGGTGGCGATCATGTACGCCGGCCGGATCATGGAAATCGCCGCGGTGCGCGACGCTGTTCGCCGAGCCCCGCCACCCCTACACCCAGCGGCCTGCTCGGCTGCGTGCCGAAACTCGGCGAGAAGCGCCGGCGGCTGACCCCGATCGAGGGGACGGTCCCCGCCGCCGGCGAGCCTGCCCGACGGCTGTCCGTTCCTCGACCGCTGCCCGGAAGCCTTCGCGCCCTGCCGGGGCGAGCTCCCGCCGCTGCTGGAGGTCGGCCCCGGCCACTGGGTGCGCTGCTGGAGGACGTGACATGGACACCGCTGCTTGACGTGCGCGACCTGCGCAAAAGCTTCCACCTGGCCGGCGCCCGCCCCGGCGCCCCGAGACAGCAGGTGCGCGCCGTGGACGGCGTCTCCTTCGACCTGCTCCCCGGCGAAACCCTCGGGCTGGTCGGCGAATCGGGCTGCGGCAAATCGACCATCGCCAAGCTGCTGCTGCGCCTGGTCGAAGCCGGACGGCGGTTCGGTGCGTTTCGCCGGGCAGGAACTGGTCGGCCTGCCAGCGCGGCAGACTGACCGCCGCTGCGCCGGGAGATGCAGATGATCTTCCAGGACCCGTTCTCGTCGCTCAACCCGCGCATGAAGGTCGGCGAGATCGTCGCCGAGCCGCTGGTGGTCCACGGCCTGGCGCGGGGCCGCGGCGGTCCGCGAGCAGGCCCTCGAGCTGCTGCGCACCGTGGGGCTCGGCGCCGAGCACTATCGACCGCTACCCCCACGAATTCTCCGGCGGCCAGCGCCAGCGCATCGGCATCGCCCGGGCCCTGGCGGTCCGCCCGAGACTGCTGATCGCCGACGAACCGGTCTCGGCCCTCGACCTCTCGATCCAGGCCCAGATCGTCAACCTGCTGCAGGACCTGCAGGAGCAGTTCGGCCTGACCTACCTGTTCATCTCCCACGATCTCGGCATCATCGAGCACGTCTGCGACCGGGTCGCGGTCATGTACCTCGGCCGCATCGTCGAACTCGCCCCCGCCGCGGACGCTCTACGCCGCCCCGCGCCACCCCTACACCGAGGCGCTGCTCAACGCCGTGCCGGTCCCCGACCCGGCCCGCGCCGGCCAACGCCTGATCCTGCACGGCGAAATCCCCTCCGCCGTCAACCCGCCCGCCGGATGCCACTTCCACCCGCGCTGCCCCTACGCCCGCGAGATCTGCAAAACCGTCTACCCGGAGTTGACAGAGCAGGCGCCGGGGCACCTGGCGGCGTGTCATTTCAGCAGCGAGGTGGGGAAGTACCGGGTGGGGTAAGCTGACCGCAGCCCCCTCCCCGGACCCCGCCCGGCCTTCGCTCTACACTACGGCGCGCGAGCCGGCCCTTCACCCAAAATCAATTTCGGCCGGTTTCGTTCGGCCGGCAATATGCCATCACAGTTTACCCCATGGGGGCTGCACCCCCACACCCCGGCCGGGCAAAAACTCGCTACTCTCAGACAGTTTGCCCGGCCGGCATTCATCCATCCGGCTCCGGCTGCGGCGGCACGGGGATAGCCGGGACGGGTTGGCGAAGACTTCGTCCCGCTCAGTTCAACCTCCCGTGCCAAGCGCGCCGGGTCGGGTCCGGTTCATCCGGGGTATTCGGGGACGAACTGTTTGAGCGCAGCGAGTTTTCGTCCCCGCCGGATGGACCGGGCGCGGCACGGGGCTGTCGCGCTTGGCAGGGAACCACGCCATTTGATCCAAAATTTGGGCGAGCAAATTTTGGTCGCCGTCCGGGGGCGAAACCCCGGGGTGTTGATTGATTTTAGGTTGCTATCAAACTGTATACAATGCGCGTGAGCCGAGGGTGCCGCCCCCGGGACTTTAAATCAAACTTAGCCATTCAAGAAAAGTCACCCCCTCCAGCCGGCCGATATCGACCTGCAGCACGTCACGGTAGAGAAAGAAGATGGCGTTGAGCGCCTGGTTCTGGGTGGCCGCGGCGACGTTGCGCTGTTCCACCAGCCAGGAGAGGAAGGCGCCGACCTCGCCGCCCCCATGTCGATGGGATGGCGCTTGTTGTGGAACAGGATGAACTGCCTGATCCAGTAAGTGTAGGCGTCTTCGGTGCGACGGCTGTAGTGGCGGATGCGGATGACGGACCGGGCCTGGTCCAGCAGGCATGGCTTTTCCATGTTCCCCTCCCGATGTGAATACAAGACATGACAGCAACAAATGATTGAACCATAAAACGTTAAAATGTTATAAAAATCAAGAGGCTGACGCCATTGACCCTTTGGGGGCGCATTGCCCGGCGCACGACTCAACAATTTGGCAGTTTAAGCGCCAACCATATCCGAGAGGGCGATCATCCACATGCTTGATTTTTCAGAAACAATCCCTCAATTCCCCGGCAGTCAGCCGCGACATTTTATACCGCCATTTTTCCGTCTATTTACTTATTAGCCCCCCAGTTGACATTGCCCCGAAATAGGCGTACGCTTTTTCGTACGCAAAGGAGGCAGTTATGACGACCATTACCGCAACAGAAGCCAGAAAACTTCTTTACAAACTCCTAGATGACGTCTCGGAGTCCCACGAACCGATCCAGATCACCGGCAAGCGCAGCAATGCTGTACTGATTGCCGAAGATGATTGGCGAGCTGTCCAGGAAACCCTTTATCTTAGCTCCATCCCCGGCATGAGAGAGTCGATCATCGAAGGGATGAAAACTCCTGTCGCAGAATGCGATGAGGAGTTGGACTGGTGAGTTGGAAACTGGCATATACCAAGCAAGCGCAGAAGGACGCGCAAAATTTGGCCGCCGCAGGGCTAAAGCCCAAAGCAAAACTACTGCTCGACATCCTTGCCGAGAACCCGTTTCAGAATCCTCCCCCTTACGAAAAACTTGTCGGCGATCTGGCCGGGGCCTACTCGCGACGCATCAATATCAAGCATCGATTGGTCTACCAAGTCCTCGAAGATATTGGCACAGTGAAGGTGCTGCGCATGTGGACGCATTACGAATAGGGGCTAACAACACGCTCATGCTGACGGGATACACAGCCCTGCTTCTCGTAAAACATTCTACCCGCCGCAAGGGCAGTGGCCCGCAGCTCAGCTTTTGGCGTTATGTGCTAAGACCACAATTTGACATTGTGGGACGTTTGTGTACACTATAGTGGACACGAATGGAGGTCGTTATGAAATTTCTAAGTGTTCGCGACTTAAGAGGCCAGTCAGCAAAGATTTGGAAAGAACTCCCAGGGGAGCGGGAGATGGTGATTACGAGTAATGGCCGGCCCATTGCAATTCTTGCGGCGATCAACGAATCCAATCTCGAAGAGTCACTTTCGGCATTCCGCACGGCCCGCGCGGTCGAAGCAACTGCCTATCTCCAACGCCGGTCGGTTGAGCAAGGGACAGATCGAATCTCGCCGGAGGAGGTTGATGCCGAGATCAAAGCGATTCGCAGTAAACGCGCGCGATGAAAATTGTCCTTGATACGAATGTTTTGGTCGCAGGCCTGTTGTCGCCTTTTGGGCCTTGCGGGGAAATTGTGCGCATGGTGTCGTCCGGCGAATTGAAGCTCACCCTTGATGCCCGAATCCTGACGGAATATCAGGAGGTGCTTGCCAGACCCAAGTTTAGATTTGACCAGGACAAGGTCGCCGCCATTCTCGACTTCATAGAACATCACGGCAGCATCGTCGCCGCTTCCCCCCTCAAACAACCGTTGCCAGACCCCGATGACGAGCCATTTCTGGAAGTCGCCATCGCTGCTCAGGTGGCGTGTCTCGTCACCGGCAACCACATGCATTTTCCGGTTGCATCCTGCCAAGGAGCAACGGTTCTCTCGCCGAGCGAATTCTTAATGTTCTACAGACAGCACATAACAAATCCCAAGAGCTGACGGGATGATACGGTCTTGCTACTCGTAAAGCATTCTACCGGCACAAGGGCGGTGGCCCGCCGCTTAGCTCAAGAACGTTCGACCTCAGGAATCCACACACAGCGCCCCTAGACACTCATAGCAAATATGCTATAATCAGCCCATGCACTGGTCCATCACCTACGTCAGCGAAACCGTTCAGGCAGACATCTTCGACATGCCAGCAGGCTTGCTCGCCCGGTATCTTCGCTATGCGGATCGGATGGAAGTGTATGGCCCCGATTTGGGCATGCCTCATACCCGCGCAATGGGTGAAGGGTTGTTCGAGTTGCGGCTGAAAGCGTCCGAGGGGATCGCCAGGGTGTTCTTCTGTACAGTGATCGGGCGCAAGATCGTCATGTTGCATCACTTCGTCAAGAAAACCGAAAAGACGCCGCCCAATGAGCTGGCCATTGCGCGCAGGCGTTTGAAGGAGGCCAAAGATGCTTTCTCACAAAGAGCTTAAGGCGCGCGCTCTCGCCCGCGCTGATGTAAAGGCTGAATACGACAAGCTGGAAGAAGAGTTCGCATTGCTCGATGAGTTTTTGAAAGCTCGGGCGGCAGCGGGCGTTACCCAGGCCGAAGTGGCCGAGCGGATCGGCACCACCCAGTCGGCCATTGCCCGGCTCGAATCCGGTAACAGCAGGCATTCGCCATCCCTTGCCACTCTTCGCAAGTATGCCCATGCCCTTGGCTGTCGCCTTGAACTGCGTCTTGTCAAGGAGTCGGCGGCGAAGGGCCGTGAAGGTCGAACAACTCGCAAGAGCTGACGGGATGATACGGTCTTGCATCTCGAAAAAGACACAGCCACGCCACGTTCTGTAGCCCGCCGCTCAGGTCAAGGGCTTTAGGCGGCTCCATTCAAGCCGAGGTGGCACATGAGCATCACTCCAGTCCACGTGCTTAGCGCCTTCGTAATCGGTATTGGCGCCAGTCTCCTCATGGATACCTGGAATCTCTTCTTGAAACGAGCGTTCGGCATACCATCCCTCAACTACTGCCTGCTCGGCCGCTGGTTTCTCCACATGCCGGAAGGCACCTTTGTCCACTCGGGCATCGCGGCCGCGCCGTCAAGACGTTTTGAGTGCCCAGTGGGCTGGGTCGCCCACTACTCGATCGGCGTCGTGCTCGCGCTTGTGTTCCTCACTCTCGCGCCCAGTGACTGGCTGGTGCGGCCGACCGTTCTTCCTGCTCTCCTGTATGGCATCGGCACGGTGGTGTTTCCGCTCTTCGTCCTGCAGCCCGCTCTCGGTCTCGGCATCGCTTCTTCAAAGACGCCCAAGCCCGCGCAGGCCAGACTCAAGAGCCTCGTGACACATGTCGTCTTCGGAATCGGGCTATACCTATGCGCAGTGGCCCTGAGCCATCTGCAGATCGCCGCTTAACAAGTCGCCGAGCTGGCAGGATGATACAATCTTGCTCCTCGTGAAATACGCAGCCACTCCACGTGTCATTGGCCCGCAGCTCGGCTCAAGGGCGTTAGCCGCATCAATATTCTTCAGGAGACTCCGCGGTGATAGCAGTGATCTTTGAAGTCTGGCCGACCGAAGGGAGAGACGCCGAATACTTCGATCTAGCAGCCTCCCTGCGAGCAGACCTGGAGATGGTTGATGGATTCATATCAATCGAGCGCTTCGAGAGCCTGACTACGAAAGGCAAGTACCTTTCGCTTTCGTTCTGGCGTGATGAAGACGCTGTTCGCGTCTGGCGAAACCTTGACCAGCATCGGCAAGCTCAGGCAAAGGGCCGCGGTGGCGTGTTCGCCGATTACCGGCTCAGGGTTGCCTCGGTTATTCGAGACTACGGCATGCAGGACCGTAATGACGCGCCAAGAGACAGTCGCGAGAGGCACGGCTGATCTTCCAAGAGCGGACGGGATGATACGGCCTTGCTTCCCGGGTGAATTTCTCCTGGCTGTATCGGCGCGACTCCGCCGCTCCGTTCACTGACGTGGACGGTTGCAACCAGAAGGCTACTACCGGCGAAATCTGCCGGCGAGAGGGTGTCGATGAATTCTGTCCTGCAGGTGGAAAGCATCATCCGCGATTTCTGGGGCTCCGCTCCAAGCAACAGCCTGCATCTTGAAACCGGGGAGAAGGCCTGGGCACAGCCGCATGTCGCGATCGCGCGCGGTGACGACCCCTTGTTTCTGCACAACAAGGAGACGATCGGCCCGTTCCACTGGACGCCGGAAGAGGCCTACGCCCTCGCCTTTCCCGCCGCGCCGGCCCCTGCCCGCGAACTGCGGGTCATCAGCTATGTGTTGCCGCAAACCCCGGCGACCCGAGCCGACCAGTGCCTGGAGAAGACTGTGCCGACCGAACGCTGGGCGCGCTCACGGTTCCACGGCGAAGAGTTCAACTGCGACCTGCGTCGCCACCTGGCAGAGACCCTCACCCGGGCCGGGCATTCCGCGGTGGCACCGGAGCGCCTGCCCGGTTTCGACTACCGGCACTCGGAGCGCTTCGGCCTGGCCTCCAACTGGTCGGAGCGGCATGCCGCCTTCGTCGCCGGGCACGGCACGTTCGGCCTCTCCGACGGCATGATCACCCGCTGGGGGAAGGCCGTGCGCTTCGGTTCGGTGGTCTCGCGCATCACGCTTCCGGTCACAGCGCGAGATTATGGCAATGACCATCACGCCTGGTGCCTCTGGTATGCCAAAGGGAGCTGCGGCGCCTGCGCCGAACGCTGCCCGGCCAACGCCATTACCAGGCACGCGGGGCACGACAAGCCGGCCTGCTTCACGTACATCCGGGAGACAGCCGCTCCCTACGCCACCAGAACCTACGGCACCGGTGCCACGCCCTGCGGGCTATGCCAGGTCAAAATCCCCTGCGAAGCCCAGGTGCCGCCGGCGTTGCTTGGGAAAACCCGCACCGGGGCGTAGCCGCACTGGCCCGCCCCGCTTTCCCGTAAATTTCCACCGGGCCATCCGCCGGCCGGGCCACAACCGATGCCCGGGACAATGACGCAGCCGCGCTTGTCAGGACTCCCCGCTAATTGTGCCAACAGCGGCACGCATAACGATCGCCACCCCTGCCTCGCCGCTACCGCCCGCGCTGCCTCGGCCGGCAATGACGCCCATCGGCGACGACAGCTTCATGCGCGCCGCTTGCTCGACCTTGCGGCAACACTCGCGGCGATTGGCACGCCGGCCTGCGGTTGCGACAGTTCGGCCCGCCGGAGAGCACCTCCCCGTTGACAACCACGTGCCAACAATGGCACAGTCTTCCGGAAATTTCCCAACCCGGAGCAGCCATGCCGACCCCCGACCCGATCATCACCGTCCGCGAAAACTGCCGCAAGTGCTATGCCTGCGTGCGCAACTGCCCGGTCAAGGCGATCCGCGTGCGCCAGGACCACGCCGAGATCATCGACGAGCGCTGCATCGGCTGCGGCAAGTGCGTGCAGGTCTGCTCGCAAAAGGCCAAGGTGATGACCGACGGCATCGGCCAGTGCCGGCGACTGCTGGACGGCCCGGTCAAGCCGGTGGCCGTGCTCGGCTGCTCCTATCCGGCCTTCTTCCAGGATATCCGCTCGGGACAGCTGGTCAACAGCCTCAAGCACCTCGGGTTTGCCGAAGTCCACGAAGGGACGAGCGGCGTCGACCTGCTGCACGAGAGCTTACCGGCGCTGCATCGAAGGCAGCGGCCGCCAACCGCTCATCACCAGCCACTGCCCGACGGTGGTCGCCCTGATCGAGCGTCACTACCCGCAGCTGCTGAAAAACCTTGCCGGCGTGGTCTCGCCGATGGTGGCGATCGGCCGCTTCATCAAGCAGCGTTCCGGCACGCAGACTCCGGTCGTCTACTTCAGCGCCTGCCTGGCCGGCAAGTTCGAAATGAACCGCCGACGAAGCCGGCGACGCCATCGACTGCGTGCTCACCTACCGGGAACTCTCGCAGATGCTGCACACCGCCGGCATCGATCCGCGCCGCCTGGCCGAGACCCCCTTCGACGGCCGCCGCCCCGAAGCCGGGCGGCTGTTGCCATCCCGGGCGGCCCGTTCCGGGCCTTCGGCATTCGCGACAACCTCCTCGATCCCGAGTACCTGGCCACCGATGGCGAGCAGAACGTCCTGGAAGTCATCCACGACCTGGCGGCCGGGCCACATCACCCCGCGCGTGGTCGACATCCGCTTCTGCAACGGGGCCTGCATCGGCGGACCGGGGCGCAACAACCGCCTGACCACCTTTTCCAAGCGCCGCACTGATCATCGACCGCGTCCAGAACCAGTCGGTCCTCTACCTGACCACCCCGACCTACCGCGACAACTTCCCGCTCCCCGACTTCACCCGGACTTTCCGCAACCAGCACCGCAGCTCGGAAAGTGCCCAGCGGCGAACGCATCCGCCAGATTCTCCAGTCCACCGACAAGTTCGAAGCCGCACGACGAGCTGAACTGCGGCGCCTGCGGCTACACCACCTGCCGCGAACACGCCGTCGCCGTCTATCGCGGGCTGGCCGAGGCCGACATGTGCCTGCCGCACTCCTGAAACGTCTCGAGGAGGATCGCGTCAACCTGGCGCAGAAGTACGAACTGGCCCAGCGGGCCCTGGCCGAGCAGTTCGGCGACACCGACATCGTCGGCCAGGACCCGCGCACCCTTGAGGTCCTGCGCCTGATCCACCAGGTCGGACCGACGCCGACCACCGTGCTGATCCGCGGCGAAAGCGGCACCGGCAAGGAACTGACCGCCCGGGCCATCCATGCCCAGAGCCAGCGCGCCGACAAACCGCTGGTCACGGTCAACTGCACCACCCTGACCGACAGCCTGCTGGAAAGCGAACTGTTCGGCCACAAGAAAGGCGCCTTCACCGGTGCCGTCGCCGATAAGCGGGGCCTGTTCGAAGCAGCCAGCGGCGGCACCATCTTCCTCGACGAGATCGGCGACATCACCCCGAAACTGCAGGCCGAACTGCTGCGGGTGCTCGACAGCGGCGAAATCCGCCGGTCGGCGGCAACACCACGGTCCGCGTCGACGTCCGCCTGATCGCCGCCACCAACAAGAACCTGGAACAGGGGGTCGAGGCAGGCTGGTTCCGCGAAGATCTCTTCTACCGCCTCAACGTCTTCACCATCACCATGCCGCCCCTGCGCAGCCGGCTGGAGTCACTCGACGGAACTGCTGCAGGTCTTTCTCGCCCGGGCCAGCAAGCGCGTCAACAAGACCATTGATCGGCATCGAGGACCGGGCCGTCCACGCCATGCGCCAGTACCACTGGCCCGGCAATATCCGCGAACTGCAGAACATCATCGAGCGGGCCGCGGTCCTGACCCACGACGAGGTGATCCACCTCGACAACCTGCCGGTGATCTTTGCCGAACTGGCGCTGCAAACACCCGGACAGTCCCGCCCCGGGCGAGTTTCCGCGGCCAGCGCCAGAAACATCTGAACCAGGTGGAAAAAAGCCTGCTGGTCCGCTACCTGCGCGAAACCGGCGGCAACGTCACCGCGGCCGCGCGCAAGGCGGGAATTCCCAGGCGCACTTTTTATCGACTGCTTGATCGTTACCAACTGCAGGGGACCGACTTCAGAGTGACACGCTAGGGCCCTCGCGTGCCATTTGCGGCACAGCTATTTCGCTTAAATTTTCAGCCTTTTAGCCTTGACTGCGAAAAACTGTGCCACATGTGTCACAGCAATGCGGATTTCGGCAACCCCATTTAATCCAGCAACCCCGGCAAAACCTCCCAGACAAGGGCTTCCTGCACCTCTCCCGGACATTGGCACGGTGTTTGCTATTATTAACAAACAAATATCAAGGGGCAGCCACAGTTGATCGTGACCACTGTCCCCCATTTACGCCGCACGGGACCTCTCTCCCCCGCGCGGCGCTTTTTTTTCGCAGGCTGCCTCATCGCGTCGCGACAACCTTCGCCGCCGTGTCGCGGCGGTCTTGCCAACGCATAACCAGCTTCTCGATCTCCACGGCGATGAAGACCACCGAGGACATGGCGAGCGTGAAGCCCAGCTCGCCGAGCGTCAGCGGCTCGGTCTTGAAGATCGGGTTGAGCAGCGGCACGTAGATCGTCGCCATCTGGAGCGCGAAGGTCAGCACGAACGCGCCGACCAGCGGCTTGTTCGAAAAGAGCCCCTGCGAGAAGAGCGACTCGCGCTCGGAGCGGATCGCCAGCACGTGCCCCATCTGGCTGAGACAGAGCACCGTGAAGACCATGGTCTGCCAGTGGGCGAAGCCGGTGCGGATGGACCAGGCCTGCGTGACGATGCAGGTCGCCCCCATGAGCAACCCGACCCAGACGATGTGCGTGCCGAGTCCGTGCGCGAAGATGCTCTCCTGCGGGTGGCGCGGCGGCCGCTCCATGATCCCCTTCTCGCCCGGCTCGGCGGTCAGGGCGAGGCCGGGCAGCCCGTCGGTCACCAGGTTGATCCAGAGGATGTGGATCGGCAGCAGCGGGATCGGCAGACCCGAAGAACGGCGCGAGGAAGATCGTCCAGATCTCGCCGGAGTTGCTGGTCATCGTGTACTTGATGAACTTGCGGATGTTGTCGAAGATCCGCCGCCCCTCCTTGACCGCCTTGACGATGGTCGCAAAGTTGTCGTCGAGCAGGATCATGTGGGACGCCTCCTTCGAGACGTCCGTGCCGGTGATGCCCATCGCGACGCCGATGTCCGCACGCTTGAGCGCCGGCGCGTCGTTGACGCCGTCTCCGGTCATCGCGACGAACTGGCCGCGGTCCTGCAGCGCCCTGACGATCTTGAGCTTCTGCTCCGGCGCGACCCGCGCGTAGACGCGGATCTGTCTCGACCCGCTCCTCGAACTCCTCGAAGGAGAGCTGCTCGAGCTCCCGTCCGGTGATGACGACGTCGTCGGCGTGACCGTCGTCGAGGATGCCGATGCGCCGGGCGATCGCCCGTGCGGTCAGCGGGTGGTCGCCGGTGATCATCACCGGAACGATCCCGGCCTTGCGGCACAGTGTCACGGCGTCCTTCGCCTCCTGCCGCGGCGGGTCCATCAGGCCCACGAGACCGAGCAGCGTCAGGCCCGTCTCGACGTCGCGCAGCGTCCGGATCGTCCGGGAGCCGATCCCAGACCCGCATGCCGAAGCCGAGGGCGCGCAGGCCGTCCCCGGCGATCCGGTCTGCGACGGCAGCGATCTCCGCGGGCGCCAGATCGACCTCTCCCTGCGCCGTGAGCACGCGGGTGGCCCGCTCGAGAACAACCTCCACCGCCCCTTTCGTGAAGGAGACGACCTTCCCCCCTTCCCAGGCGTGGAACGTCGTCATCAGTTTGCGCTCGGAATCGAAGGGCAGTTCCGCCAGCCGCGGGTGTCGCTCTTCCAGTGCCGTCTTCGCGAACCCGCCCTCGGCGGCGAGCGTGAAGAGCGCCGCCTCGGTCGGGTCGCCGATGACCGCGCCGGCAGCATCCTGCTTCGCGTCGTTGGAGAGGGCCACCGCGGTGAGCAGCGTAGACAATGGCCGGCTGGCGGCGCGTCCGACGGCTCCGCCGGCGAGAGCATCGCGCAGCTCCGCCTTGGGGATCAGCCGCCCGTCGGCGTACACCTCCTCCACGGTCATCCGGTTCAGCGTCAGGGTGCCGGTCTTGTCCGAGCAGATGTAGGTCACGGACCCGAGCGTCTCGACAGCGGGCAGCTTGCGCACGAGGGCGTTCTGCCTGACCATCTTCTTCGCGCCGAGGGCCAGAGAGATCGTGATGACCGCCGGCAGCGCCTCCGGGATCGCTGCGACCGCGAGCGAGACGGCCGTGAGCAGCATCAGCAGCGGCGACTCGCCGCGCAGAATCCCGACGACGAAGACGATGGCGCAGATCGCCAGCACGGCGAGCGCGAGCTTCTTGCCAAAGACGACGAGCCGCTTCTGCAGCGGGGTCTTGCCCTCCTCCTCGCCCTGAAGCATCGTCGGCGATCCTGCCGAGCTCGGTCTGCATCCCCGTGGCGATGACGACCCCCGTGCCGCGGCCGTAGGTGACGATCGTCCCCTTGTAGGCCAGGTTCGTCCGGTCGCCGATCGGCAGCCCCTGCGTCGGCGAGCGTCGTCCGTCTGCTTCTCCGACGGCACGGACTCGCCGGTCAGCGCGGCCTCCTCGACCTTGAGCTTCGCGACCTCGATCAGCCGCAGGTCGGCCGGCACGACGTTCCCCGCCTCGAGGTGCACGATGTCGCCGGGAACGAGGCCGGCCGCGGGGATCGCTCGCCGGGACGCCGTCCCGGACGACCGTCGCCAGGGAGGCGGCCATCTTCTTGAGCGCCTCCATCGCCTTTTCGGCGCGGTATTCCTGGGTGAACCCGAGCACGGCGTTGAGCACCACGATCACGACGATGGCGATGGTGTCCGCCGCTTCGCCGAGCACGCCGGCGAGCACGGCCGCAGCCATCAGCACGATGATCATGAAGTCCTTGAACTGGTCGAGGAACATCGCGAACACCGTGCGCTTGCGCC
Organism: uncultured delta proteobacterium; assembly: GCA_963749425.1. Taxonomy (GTDB): domain Bacteria; phylum Desulfobacterota; class Desulfuromonadia; order Desulfuromonadales; family BM103; genus VAUL01. The sequence continues at coordinate 21,218 of CAVVMK010000007.1, read as the reverse complement.
TCTCGACCAGTTCGTTCGGGCCATGAGCGCCAAGGCGCCGGACGACCTCAGCGGCATCGAGCCCGTCGGGGCCGCTGCCGAGTGCAACCAGCGCCTCATCGGCGCTCAGCGAGTGCCACGGATTGCGGACCTTCATCTCCTTGGCTTCCAGTTCAGTGCGCGACATCCACAGACCTCCTGCCCGCTGACCTTCTCCGGTTGAGCCGATACCCGGTCAGTCTGCAAGTTTAGAGTAAGACGAGGTGAATTCAACTGGCCATACCCGCACCTCATCAGTCGAGCAGAGCGTAGTTCTGGCGTTTGAGTGCTTATGATGATGATCTGTTTTTCAATTTCAAAGCCCTACTGAGAGAAAACCTGTCATCTCTTTGCGGAAAGTTGCTCACGTTTCAGGTGTAGATACTGGCATAAGCGTCCGTTGCAGCCGGGCCGAACGAGTCCCAACTTGGGAAAAACCGACACCTTGAAAATTTATTTTTGCACAACTTGACGAACATAACTGAGTAACCTACTCTTAATTAGCTCAGCAGTGTCCGACTAGAACGTGCAGTAGTTTTATGCTCTTTGAAAGACTATAAAATCAGACTGATCGCGCATTTTTCCTTTGACTTTTGCGGGAACTGGCGCCGCCTCTTGCTCTTAACTACCTGATATTATAGAAGTTGTGAAGGCCACCTCGTCTCAGTTCCGGGACCCGGATGCAAGGCCCTAACCCGACAGTGCTGAATCAATTCGTAAAATAGACAAGGAGGAAGGGTTATGAGTGATCTCGTCGTCATTGAGTTCAAGGATAAGGAATCGGCCTTTGAATTGCGTGCCGAACTTGCCAAGATGCAGAAAGAGTATTTTATCCAGATGGAAGACGTAGTTGTCGTTACCAAGGATGAAAAAGGTAAGGTCAAACTGCATCAGGCCGTTAATTTGACAGCTACCGGGGCGGTTCAGGGGAGTTTTTGGGGAATGCTTGTCGGCATTCTCCTGCTCAATCCCCTGTTGGGCGCGGCTGTCGGGGCCGGCGCCGGGGCCCTGAGTGGTAAATTGAGCGATATTGGCATCAACGATCAATTCATGAAGGATCTTGCGGCAGATTTAACGGAGGAGACTTCCGCTCTTTTTATCCTTCTGCGTAAGATCACACCGGACAAGGTCCTCGCTTGGCTGGAAGAAAAACAAATAAAGGGCAAGGTGCTCAAAACCTCGCTGACCGTTGATGAAGAAGGCGCACTGCGAAAGATAATTGAAGGATAGCAGCATATGCCATCGTACCTGGTCTTTGCCCATATGGCAGTGGGAGGAATAATTCTGCTTATGGGAAAGAGGTTGTTCTGGTTTTTTGTCATGGTCGCCGGCTTTTTCCTTGGCATGGAAGTCGTCGGCGACCTGCTCATCGGCTATCCCGGCTGGGTGGTCTGGGTTTCCGCAGCGTTCGCCGGACTGGCTGGAGCCTTGCTGGCGGTATTTTTTCAGCGGGTGGCTTTTGTGATTGCCGGATTATACGGCGGTGGATACCTGGCGATTGTCCTGGTACACTCGTTTGGCTGGCCACTTTCGGATACGGCGGTGTTCATCGCCGGCGGGATTATTGGGACGATATTTGCTGCGGTGGCCATGGACTGGGCTATCATCGTCTTATCATCTCTGGCAGGTTCATCCATCGTTGTCGCTGCCCTGGGCCTGCAGCCCATGCAGGGGCTGCTGGCAGGCGTGGGGCTGACGGGCGCAGGCATCATCGTCCAGGCAACCCAGTTACGGCGGGTGCCGGGTAAGCCGACCTCTAAAACCGGATACGATTGAGTCCGGGACGGGCTCAAGTCCTGGGTCAAGCTGACACCTGCATCGGGCGTTATTTTGCATTGAAATCTGACTATCATTCTCCTTATTATTGGTGTTCCCGATTGAAGAGTGGCTTGATGTTGGCCAGCAACAACTTCTAAGCGATAAGGACAATTCATGAAGATCGACAACCGGAAACAACAACTCCGCATGGTCCTGCTGGGTGTCTTCCTGACGGTTTTAACTGCCTGTTCGAGCACAACGCTGAGCGGTTCATGGTCGGATCCCAACTTCACTGGAGATGTGAATAAAATCTTTATCGTCGGTCTCGCTGGCCAGGAGACGACGAGACGGATATTCGAAGATGAGTTCTCCAGACAACTGGCCTCTTTCGGCGTGATTGGAGTGCCCAGTTATCTCACTATCCCCAACCGGGAGGATATTGCTGAAGACAAGATAGCTTTGAACGCTGCAGCGAGTGGGGCCGATGTCATCCTGATGGCATCTGTCACCGGCACTCGTACTGAAGAAGTGGTCAACCCTGGACGTGTCACATCAGTAAGTAACGATCCATCGCGCCACTGGGACCGCAACAGCTACCGTCATTACCGTAACTACTTTGATAGTCATCGACACATCATCTTCGAACCTGCAACCATTAGACAGTTCGAAATCGCTATTGTTGAGGCCAGCCTTTACACTGCCGAGACCGGAGAACTGATCTGGTCAGCCCAGTTGGAGACTGTTCTTGAGCGGAATATCCAGTCGCTGCTCACCGATTTCATCAGGGCGGTTGTCCGCGATTTGGATAACAACAACTTGATTTGAATGTTCGCAGCTTCGACTTCTCCCGCGTGAGGTGCTCCATGAAGAATTCATTCACTGTTTTTTCCTTTTGCTGTTTGCTCCTTCTGTCATGCCGGCCGGCTTTCTGCGCAGGAATCTGGCTTTATGAGCAGGGGACACCTGACATGGGGTCTGCGGCTGCCGGTCGGGCCGCGCTGGCCTCGGATGCTTCAACCGCAGCTGTGAACCCGGCCGGGATGACACGCCTCGATCGCTCCCAGTTGCTGGTCGGATTCCAAATGCTCTATATCGACGCAAAATTTGATACCGATTTTGCTCAGTTCGGCGGCGGGGACGGTGGCAACGCTGGTGGCTGGGTGCCCGTCGGTTCGTTTTCCTATGTGCACAAGGTTTCGCCTGACCTGAGCCTGGGTTTCAGTGTCGGTTCCTATTTTGGCCTGGGTATCGACTATAGTGAGAGTTGGGCCGGACGCTACTATGTCCAGGAAGCAGAGATCCAGACCTTCGGCATCAACCCGGGGGTCGGTTACCGGCTCAACGAGCACTGGTCAGTCGGCGCAGGCTTCAGCATCGCCAAGTCCAGCCTGGAACAGAAGACCGCAATCCGCAACCTTGGGCCCAATCAGCCCGACGGCCAACTGAAGATCGAAGAGAGTGATTGGGGTTATGGATACAACCTGGGCATTCTCTACGAACATGACGAGAAAACGCGCTTGGGGCTGACTTACCGTTCAGAGATCGACTTTGAATACGAGGACGTCGCGGAGTTGAAAGGACTGCAGTTCCCTTTAAATGGTATCGCCAATATTGTCGGCCTGACCGGCAGCGAACTGCACCTTGAGATGAACCTGCCGCAGGCGGTGATGTTCAGTGCTTATCACAAACCGACGGAACACCTTGCCCTGTTGGGAAACATCGGTTGGCAGGATTGGAGTTCCTTTGGCGAGTCTCAGGTCTCTCTGGTTTCCACCTCAACCAGGGACTTGACTCTTGATCGTGATTTTGACGACACCTGGCATGTTGCCCTGGGACTACAGTACGAGTTCGATAAATTATGGCTCCTCTCCGCGGGGATTGCCTACGATAAATCGCCGGTCAGCGACAGCAAACGGACACCCGATTTGCCCGTGGACAGACAGTGGCGCTATGCCGCAGGAATCCAGTATGAATTGAGTGAAGACATGACCGTTGGTTGTGCTTATCAACTGCTGGATGCAGGTGATGCCAAGATCAACCAAAACCGGGGCCCACTCGCCGGGGGACTTGCCGGTGACTACTCTTCGAATACGATACACGCCTTCAATGTCAACTTGATCAAGCGTTTCTAGTCAAAATCTAGTGATCCCCGCTGCTTGCGGCGGGGGCATTCATTGGGAGGCCTGGGATGAACTACATATTCATGCGCAACTGGATGAGCGTGCCGGTCCGGGTTTGGTTAATGACCGTGGTCCTGGCTGTAATGCTGGCGCCCTCGGCTGCCCTGGCTGAAAAACAGGCCGGCTATGAGGACTATCCGGACGATTACGAGGGATACCTGGGAGATGGCATCCACAAGGCGGGGGAGGATGAGGCGTCCGATCTGGCCCGCGCGGTCCAGAACCCGGTGGCCGACCTGATCAGCGTACCGTTCCAGAACAACACCAGCTTCAAATTCGGCCCCCTGGAAAAAACCCAGAATGTCCTGAACATTCAGCCGGTCATCCCTGTCGACCTGAACGAGGAATGGCTGATGGTCACCCGGGTCATTGTCCCGGTGGTTTCCCAGCCGGCGCTCTTCCCGGGACAGGATCGGGAGAATGGCCTGGGCGATTCGGTCTTCACGATATTCTTCTCGCCCAAGGACCGTCAGCGCTGGCTCGGCAACTGGCTCTGGGGTGCGGGTCCGGCGCTCCTGCTGCCGACTTCGACGGACGACCAGCTAGGCCCCGGCGAGTGGGGCGCTGGCCCCTCGGCGGTTTTCCTGACCATGCCGGGACGCTGGGTGATCGGGTCTTTGTTCAGCCAGATATGGTCCTTCACCGATGACAAAAGTGTCGAGCTGTTCACCTGGCAGCCGTTCGTGAACTACAACCTCGATGACGGCTGGTACCTGACCACCTCGCCGGTTGTTACCGCCAACTGGAAGGCCGACAGTGACAATACCTGGACGGTTCCGGTCGGCGGTGGTTTTGGCCGGGTTTTTCGACTGGGCCAGATGCCCCCCATGAACATGTCGTTATCTGGCTTTTACAATGTGGAGAAGCCAGACAACGTCGGTCCGGACTGGACGCTTCGATTGACCGTCCAGCTGTTGTTCCCTCGAGGGCACCGTTAGGCGCTGCGAGTCATGCGTTTTTACGGGGGATGCCGGCCTTGCGCTCAAGGGCAACCCTCGGGGCTGATCTACTGAATATCGTTGTAAAATGAAGCAAGTTGAGCGAACGGCCCTGTCAGCATGGCGCCCGGGGTTAAATTGATAGCTGTTTTTATACTGACAAGATTCGGTTGAAGGTCATCCCCCGAGAGAGACGTCATGCCATCAGGCAAACCATTGATACACCTGACCTTTAGGGTGCTCCTGTTAACGGTATTATCAGGCTGTACCTTCCATACCGCAAGCACGGAGCCAAGAACTGTGCAATTTGGTGTGATCCGCCAGGAGATCGTTGACGATTCCCGGGCGGTGATGACCGAGGCCGAGTTGCAATCCCAGGTCATGAGTTTTGCCGACCGTTTCGCCTCGTACATCCTGCAGAGCTACGAGGACTTTGATGCGCTGGCCCCACCGCTCGAACTACGGCGGGTCATCCTGCGTAATGCCGTATTTTCAGCATCCTCCGCCTTCACTATCGCTGCAGAAACGGATCCCGATGCGGCCTTGTTGGACATGGTGGTCATGGTTACGCTGGGGCACCTGATCTACCAAGAGCACTGGATCCCCAGGCTGGGTGAAGCGATTGTCCCCATGGAGCAGGGCTTTCTGCAGGCCAGGCAGGATATCTGGCAGATCGCGGCCAGACTTCTCGACTCTACTCAACAGCAAGAACTGTTGACCCTGATCGAGGAATGGCGACAAGAGCATCCTGGCAACCTCGCCTTCAGCTATGTGCGGTTCAGCGATTTCGCCAACCTGAGACGATCGGCTACCGGTCGCTCGCCGGCTCCCAGAGGGCTGTTACGAGCCGTTGAGATGGCAACCCGGCAGGCGGATGAGATTCGGCTGGTCGCCGAGCGCAATATTTTCCTGGCCACCCGGTTGCCGTTGCTTACCGGCTTCTTTATGGATATGGCCATGAGCCAGATGTTCGTCAACCCGCAGATCGATCATCTGCTGGCTGACCTGCGCACGTTCTCCAAGTCCTCGGAGAGGCATGTGGAGGCAATGGAAAATCTGCCGGCCGCATTCCACCGTGAACGGCAAGAATTCATCGAACAGGCATTTTCGAATCTGGCCGCCGAACGGCAGGCGGCAATCGATCAGCTCATGGACCGGTTTGCCGTTGAGCGGCACAAGACGCTGGAAGAGTTTCTTGCCGAAGAGGAACGCCTGAAAGGTCTGCTGACCGAGCTCAGGGAGACTCTGACAGCTGGCAGCGGCCTGGTGGTCGCGACCAATGATCTGGCTGAAAAACTCAACTGGGGAGAGGGGCCGCCGTTTGACATCCATGAATACCAGAGAGCGGTGGCAGAGACGACGGCAGGCATCAGGCAACTCAACCAGCTGGTTGGGGAGATCAATCTCACGCTCAATTCCCCCGGCTTGGAAAACCTCTTTCCCAAGCTTGAAAAAACCATCGACCGGGTCGGCCTGGAGAGCGACGCGATCATCGACCGCGCGTTTCTGCGGGGGATCTATTTGCTACTCATCTGGTTTGTCGGATACATCGTGGCGAAGCTGATCCTACAACGCTTCAGATCGAGAGACTCCAGAAACGTTTAGCGCTTAGACCTCACGGGGAGAGGAGCACTGCATGAACCCCCGCGGTTGCCGCGGTTCAACAGGTTGCGGGAAGGCTGACCCCCATGTTCACACACCATAAAGGGCAATGATGTCTCGTCTGAAACGACGAATTCTGATCAGCCTCACACTGGTTGCACTGATTCTGGTGGGCCTCGGGGTCTGGTTCTACTACTTCTATTTTGCAGCGACCGATGCCATAACCCAACACGCCGAGAATTTCATGTTCCGGCGCATGACTGTGGCTAAACTGTCCGAGCAGGGGAGCTACCGTTTCTTCTACATCACCAACCGGATACCGGCAAACCCTGACGGTCCGCTCGAAGAGCAGTTCACCAACAACCGGGAAGAGCCTCTCAAGTTCGGCTCCTTCGATGCCAGAATCCGGCCTTCCCTCGGCCTCGGCATGATCATCAACCCGACCGATTGGTTCCAGAACGAAGAGATCCAACTGGAGAGTATCAAGCCCCTTGCGCAGGAGGAGTTTGTCGCCGAGATCCGCAGCCTGGTGGAAAAATCCCCGTACCGTTCGCTTCTGGTCGTGGTCCACGGTTTCCGGGAGCGGTTCCCCTCTGCGTTGCGCAAAACCGCGTTTCTGGGTCATGTTCTCGACATTAACTCCCCGGTGCTGGTCTTCGACTGGCCCGGCGACCAGGGGTCTTCGCTCGGCGGCTACCGACAGGCACGTCAGGTCGCGGAGGCCTCCGGAGCCGAACTCGCCCGCACTCTGGAGCTGGTCATTCGCGACATCCAGCCGGACAAGCTCTGGCTGATTGCCAACAGTATGGGCGCCCAGGTGGTCGCCGACGCCTTCAGCCTGCTCTACCAGCAGGCCGACCTGACCGATGCGCAGACCGAGATCGATGCGGTGGTCCTGACTGCGCCGGATGTCGATCACGAGGAATTCGACGAGCAGTTCAAGCGCGAGATCAGCGCCCTGGCCAAGAACCTCACCGTGTATGTCTCATCCAACGACCGGGCTCTGCTGATTAGCCGGATCATCAACCGGGGTCGACGGCGCGGCGAAAGCACCTTGAGTCCGGACCAGCTGGAAGAGGCCATGCGAGTGGCTGACCTGGTCGAGCCGGGGAGCGAGCTGATCAACCTGATCGACGTCACCCCGGTCAACCGGACCCGCAACTTCCACAACTTCAGTCTGGAAACGCCGGAGTTCTTCGACGACCTATTCCTGCGACTGACCAACGAGAAGATGCCTCACAGCCGGCTGATCTACCAGATCCAGACCACGGAAGGTGGCGCTGTCTACTGGGTCCTGACCCGGGGCCGCTAGTCATACGCCATGCACTCTTTATCCTCTCTTTTCAAACGGGTTGCCCTGTTCCTGTCCTGGGGGGCGCTCAGCGCCGTCGTGGCCACCGTCGCCGTGCTCTACCTCCAGAGTTGCGACGGTCCGCCTCTGAAACCCTGGCACTCCGAGCACCTGACGGAGGAATTCACCTCCCGCAAGGCCAGCGAGGTGAGGACCTTTAAGGACTATCAACTATTGGAGGACCGGTTGTTCGCACAACTGGAGGAGCGGGTCTACGCGCAGACCGCGACCGGTCCCGACTATGCCTTGGTCCGCTACAGCCCGGGCAGCGCCGCCGACCCGCGGGGTCGCCAGCCCGACTGGAACCGCAGCCTGGAGCTGCCCGCCACCCGCCCGCGCGGCGGGGTCGTGCTCCTGCACGGCATGTCGGATTCGCCCTACAGCCTGCGTGCACTGGGCGAGGTTCTCAACCGGCGAGGCTACTGGGTGATCGCCCTGCGCCTGCCCGGACACGGCACGGCCCCTTCGGGGCTCACCAGCGTCCAATGGCAGGACATGGCCGCCGCCCTCAAATTGAGTGTCGCCCACCTGGCGGACCAGGTGGGTGATCAGCCGGTGCACCTTGTCGGTTACTCGACCGGTGCGCCCCTGGCCCTGGACTTCACCCTCAATGCACTGGCCGGGGAGGCCGCCCCGGTCCCTGCCAGCCTGGTGCTCATTTCTCCGGCGATTGCCATCCACCCTGCTGCGGCACTGGCCAAGTGGAAGCAACGCGTGTCGGCACTTCCGGGGCTCGGCGGAATGGCCTGGCTGCAGGTCGTGCCGGAGTTCGACCCTTACAAGTACAATTCCTTTGCGAGCAACGCAGCTGACCAAGTCCACCGCCTGACCCGTTCGGTAGAAGCTCGTCTTGCCAGCTGGGTCAGGACCAATCCAGAAAGGCCGATGCCACCGATACTGATGTTCAAGTCGACCGTGGACGCTACGGTCACCAATGAGGCGGCAGTGGACCGATTGCTCGGTCGCCTGGCCCCTCACCTTCACGAACTGATCCTCTTCGACATCAACCGGGCCGCTGCCAAGAGTATCTTGCTGACTGCCGACCCTGGCCCCTGGACTGCTCGCTTGATGAACGACGAGACCCTCCCGTTTACGGTAACCCTGGTCACCAACGAAAACCCCATGAGTACCGCAGTCGTCGCCCGCACCAAATTGCCATATTCCATAGACGTGTCAATGACCGAACCGCTGGGACTCAGCTGGCCCTCCGGGGTGATCTCCCTGTCGCACGTGGCCTTGCCCGTCCCCCCGGATGACCCATTATACGGACAACGCCAGCCGGACAACGACGCCATCTTGTTCCTCGGGCAGATGTCTATTCAGGGAGAGCGCGACCTGCTGAAACTGCCCAGCGACTGGCTGCTGCGTTTGCGATATAACCCTTTTTACGCGTTCCTCGAAGCCCGAACCCTTCATTGGCTTGAGAAAGCTTCAGTGGGTGGCTCTCTTTCCGGGAACAAGAACCGTTGACGCTGCTGTTTATGGGTAAATGTCTCAGTTGCACCAAAGGAATGTATTTTGACCAGAAAAATGTTTAATCCGATAAGAATATTACTGATCAGCGCGCTGCTGTCATTCATAAGTAGTCATGCGGTTTTTGCGTATGAAGTTACCCCGCAATTGCCGGAGGCCGACTACTCTACGGGAACGATCAGTCTTCCCTACGCTTTTTTCAATGAAAACTTTGGGTTCGCCGCAGGTTATGTGCACAGCGTCACCGGATCTCCACAAAAACAGGCCACACTTCTGGGGACGGTTATTGCTGGGACGAAAGGTTCTGCAATGGGGTTTTTGTCCGGGTTTGACCTCCTGATGCCTGGTACCGACCGTCTTTTTGTCGACCCTATTGCTTCAATCGGCTACTTCAGCGATGCAGAAGGTTACATCGATGGCAATCCTGAGTTTGCGGACGAGAGAGCTGGCAGCAACGACTCACACAAAGACAATTTCGTGGATGGTGATGGATGGGATTTTTTTTACCGGGTACGTTTCAAATATCTGTTGCCGACAGGCAGTGGAAGAGACAAAATCATCCAGGCATTCAATCTTGACGGGGGCCTCCCGCAAGAGGAGCCCCTCGAGGAAGAATCCTGGAGTCCGTTAGCCAGGGGCAGGTCATATGTTGAGTTGATGCCTTTTTATCGGTCCCAGCAGATCAACGGCAGCGATGTTGATACCGAGTTGAAAACCAACGGTCTTGAATTGGGCTTGTTCTGGGATAATCGCGACTTCCCTTCGTCTCCCTCCAGGGGCAGTTCATGGCAGGCGAAACTGACCCGCGATTTCGGCTGGATGGACAGTTCCGATTCGTGGACCAGTGTCTCCGGCGAAGTTGACCATTATGTGCCACTGGATCTCTCTGACACCTTTCGCCAGTCGGTTCTGGCGTTCAATCTCTGGTCTGCTTATTCCATGTCGTGGGATGAGGTCTCAACCCGGGTGATCAAGCATCGACCACCCGCATTTTCCGGTGCAACTCTTGGCGGGCTCTGGCGCATGCGTGGCTTCCCGACGCAACGTTTCAGTGATAAGGCGGCGATCTATTATGCGAGCGAGCTGAGACTGATCCCGCGCTGGAACCCTTTTGACAAATGGCCTCAAGTACAGAAGCATATCGGCGTAGAATGGCTGCAATTTGTCCCTTTTGTGGAGCTTGGCCGAGTCAGCCCGTCATGGAATGTGCCGGAGCTTCATTCAGACATGAAGTGGTGTGCAGGGGTTGGCCTGCGAGTGTGGGCCAAGGGGATCATTGTCAGGATCGACACTGCCGTTTCTGATGAGTCGGTCGGTGTTCAGATGATGGTCAACCAGCCCTTCCAATTCTGATGAATAGCATTCTTAACCGGGGCAAAGAGGATGCTCAGAGAACTCTCTATTCGAAGCCGACCGGGTTCTTCTTCCAATCGTACCCCTCCCTACCCAGCTTGTACCCAAAAGCGAACAGGGCTTTCATGTAAACCGGGTCGAATTCCTCGTTTGCCTTCATGTCGAAGGTCGGAGGGATAAATGCCAGGTTGAAATCGACCTTGTCGCGTTTTGCACGCAGGTAGATCTGATTCACATCCCCGATACCCTGAGAACGGATGAGCACCCCGATCGAGCGCTGGGCAATAGCAGGGAGCCGGGGAGCAACCGTGGCCCAGTTCGACGAAAGCATGGAGTTGCGGATGACATAGATGCTGATCTCACGATGCTTAAGCTGAAAGTTTTGCCTCAGGCTCTTCATGTTGAGCGATGGCGGGTAGACGAAGACCTGCGAGACCGTGCCACCATCGACATGCATTTCATCATAACGTTCACCGCCAGCCTCAACTTGAATCAGGACCGGCGGAAAGACTCCGGGGATGGACGCTGAGGCGAGAAAGATGTCTGCCATCAATTCCCTCGCATCCGGCCGGCCACTGGTGGCAATGGCTCCGATGTTCCAGATCACCGGCCGACCCGCGTCCAGATCGGTTGTGCCAATATAGAGACGGCGTCCCTTCCCGTGCTCTTTGGCAATCGCCTCGATAAATTCCGGGTTGAAGAGCTCCAACAGGATGTTGCGCAGTGGACTGGAATCGGTTGCGGAATCGAAGCTGAGCAGAAACAGGCGGTTCCGCCTGGTCAGCAAATCCGCAGTCGACGTGGTTGTGTAGAAACTTTCCAACCTCGCATCCATCTCCGATCCGATGAAAGCAAATGGCGCAATCAGGGCCCCGGTACTGATTCCGGTGACAAAGTGGAATTCTGGCCGATCTCCTGCCTCAGTCCAGCCTTTCAGCAGACCAGCACCGAAGGCCCCGTTGGCACCGCCTCCGGAAAGGGCCAGCACGTAGATTGGCCGGGCATCATCGCCACCTTGATGCTCCAGAAACAACGCAAGGCGCTCTTCCAGGTTTTCTGGAATTTTATCTCCCCAGAACCGAGCAAGAGGGATACCGGGGATAATTGCCTGTTCGGCCAACTTTTCCGGAAGCGGTTGGCGGACCACCTCAGGGATACATCCGGCTTGGAAAAGACCGATCAGCAGAATGATGACAGTCAGGACGCCCTGGTGTCTCGGCAGGCCCTTGTCGTGTGAACAAGTGGTTTTGGATGGGTGAACAGGAGCATGTGCAGACATCAAAAAATCCTTAAGCTGAAACAACAACAGGTCATTACCCAGAGGATTAGTGTGACCGCCGGAGTAGCGCAGCATCTTCAGCAGTCAATCGTCTATGTTGCCGAACTCACAAGGCTGTTTCGTCTGCAGTGCCATCAACATCCTGAGGACGACGACGGCACTCACCGCCGCCGCCAGATGCTTTAAACTGTGGCCACTGACCATGCCACCCGACAGGGCGAAGACTTCGCCATCGAAATGCTCTAAGATCTTGGACAACCCATACCAGATGACAACCCAAGCAATGTAGCGTCCGGGCACATAATGGTACTTTGGAAACAGCCAGAAAACAAACGGCAAAACAACGATCGGATAGAACTGAACGAAAGCGTAAAACCGCAGATCCCCGCGCTGCAACTGCTCGGTATAATCCCAGTAGACCAGGCTCAATATGCCGAGAGCTATCAACAGCAGCAGCAGCCAGCCGTTTCCGCTGTTGGCATGCACGCGATCGGCGATTATCGCCGCAGCAAAGGCCATAAAAGCGATCGACATCGGCAGTCGGTCCCAGAACAGCTGGTCGTTGGAAGGTTCCCAGTGGTAATAGCCCGACCCCAGGCTGACCAGGGCAACGGCAACAAAGTAAACCAGGTAGGGACGGGCTGATGCCGGCTTAGCGAAGATCCTCTGCCCGCCGACGCCGACAACCGCGAGAATGCCGAGGACTCCGGCCAAGGCAAAGCCGGCGTTGGACATCACATCGTTGAAGTTGGGGATCCCAAATCGCACGCGTGTATCGGCAAACAGATGATAGTTCTGATCCTGTGGGATCGGGGCAACGAACAATAATCCAACCAGGCCGGCGAGCAATAACCCAAGCAAGATCGCGACCCGCTGCCCAAAGCTAAGCCTGTCAACAAAGTTCACCGCAGGGCCCCTTTTCACACGACCGGTTTTTCAACATGGCCCGGCACGCTCGGTAAAGATCCGCACGCAGCAGGTCCGCTTAAAGAGCGCGTTATCCTTTGAAATTGCTGCTCTTCCCTGGTGAATCCCCGGGGCATTATTGTCCTGAGTATGCAGAGTATCAACACCGCGAAGCTCTTTCAACCGAGGATCAGCGTCCAGTTAGGGAAGCGCCATCAGGGACATCTCAAATTGTTAATAATACGAAAACTTTACGCCTGGTTCTAGGAAAAAGTCCCAAAGTAGCGGTCTTGACGCCATCCAGACCAAGCTTCGCGGGCGCCGACTTGGCGAAAAGTGCGCACTGAAGGCCGAGCAGGAGGCCGGCATCCAGGACGATGCCGACAGGAGCCGGGTCAATGTGATCTCGGCGATCACCAACCAGGGCGGGTCGGCGTCATGCCCAACCGCGAGACCATGGCCTCAAAGGTGCTGATCAAGTTCATGTCCCGGCTGGTCAAGGACGCCGAGCGCAAGGTATTCGCTGATTCTGGGCAACCTGCGCGGCCATCACAGCAAGGTCGTCAAGGTCTGGCTGGAGGAAAATCGGATAGATTTTTCCCGTGCAACATGATCTCCTGGAAATGTTGCACTTGGTATTCGAGCGCCCCTTGGTTTATTATAACCGCAGAGAGATCGTACAGTTAGCTTAGCCTACGACCAGAACTGGAGATAACATGTTACGCACATTGCCTTTCCTGTTTTTATTGATAACGACTCCAGCTTTTGCCGAAGGACAGAAAGCCTATCCCGACGAAAAGTTCTTCAGCAGCAACATCTCTGTCATTGATATCCGGACCCCGGGCGAATGGAAACAGACCGGGATTGTCGATGGTTCAAAGACGCTGATGTTTTTCGATGAGCAGGGAAACTATGATGAGAACAGCTTCCTGCAGAAACTCGACACCATTGTTAATAAGGACAAGCCGTTCGCCATTATCTGCCGAACCGGCCGCCGCACCGGACTTGTGGCTACGCTTTTGGATCAACAGGGTTACCAGGTCATCGACCTGATCGGAGGCATCAACCACATGATCAAAATCGGCATTCCCCTGGTCCCTTATGACCCGCGATAAATCAGGACAACTTGCCACAGAAAATATGCCATTAAAGAGAAAACATGTTTGTTGAACAGGAATATTTGACATTTTTCGGGATCATTCTGGTCATCGCCGAGATTGGCGGCATCCTGTTTGCCATCAATGTCGTTATGCGGCCAAGATCCTCCCAAGGCACGATCGCCTGGTGTATAGCGCTGATCGCCATGCCGGTCCTCACCATTCCGTTCTACCTGTTGTTCGGTCGGACCCGCTTTCATGGCTATACGGAAGCCATCCGGGATAAGGAAACCCGCCTCGGCAGGCACTGGACAGAGTGGTACGCCGGCATGAATGCTGTTGCCGCAAAGCCCCGCGAGAACTTGGAGGTCATTGAGACACTGGTTCATCGATTAACCGGGCTGCCATTTACCCGCGGCAACCATGTCAAGTTGCTGAGGGACGGCAAAGCCACGTACGACTCGATGGTTGAAGCCATATCAAGGGCAGAGTCGTATATCTACATGCAGTTTTTTATTGTCAAGGACGATGTCAGCGGACGCCGCATTCGCGATGCCTTGATAGAAAAGGCCCGGTCCGGTGTACGCGTGCTTTTCCTTTACGATGAGATCGGCTGCTTCAAACTGCCGGGGTCCTATCTCGACAGGATGCGTAAAGAAGCCATCGAAGTTTCAGGTTTCAGGACCACGCAGGGGAGCAATAACCGTTTCCAGATCAACTTCCGCAACCACCGGAAACTGCTCGTCGTGGATGGCCGAATCGGATTCGTCGGCGGTCATAACCTGGGTGATGAGTACATCAAGTTCCGGGATACGCATATGCGCGTCGAGGGACCGGCCGCCCAGCAGATTCAGCTCTCATTTCTTAAGGACTGGTTCTGGGCGACGGAACAGATCCCGCAGAGCAACACCTCGATTGAACCGTTGGAAACCAGTGACCAGAGCGTCTCGATCGTGAATACCGGGCCGGCCGATGCTCATTTTAACTGCAGCGTGCTATTCAAGACCCTGGTCGACATGGCCCGGCATCGGGTCTGGATCAGCAGTCCCTACTTTGTGCCGGATGACGTGATGGTCCGAGCCCTCCAGGCTGCAGCGCTGCGTGGAGCGGATGTCCGGATTCTATTGCCGGGAGAGGCCGACCATAAATTTGTCGAGTTGGCTTCATTCACTTACTATGCGGGCATGATGAACAACGGGGTACGGCTTTTCCGCTACCAGGACCGGTTCATGCACCAGAAGGTGATCCTGGTAGACGATAGCCTGGCCGGGATCGGGACGGTAAATCTCGACAACCGTTCTCTTTACCTGAACTTTGAAGCCACGGGTCTTGTCGCCGACAACGATTTCGTCAGGGAAATTACAGAGATGTTGACGGAAGACCTGGCCTGTTGTGAGGAAGTGGCCAGGACGCACTTTGATGAGAAACCGCTCTGGTTCCAGGTCGCGGCGAGGGTCGCCAGGCTGGCTTCACCCCTATTATAGTGATGCATCAGGCCTGTCGATCTTGGGAACCGCCGAGGTTCATCGCCCGCTTGTCGTGAAACGGAACGGAGGGCCCGGCATCGAACGATAAGTGCGCGTCTCGACATTTTTTCCCTTTCTTTATTGACAATTGCGGCAACCGCGCTATATAGATTACCAAATTGGTAATTATTCAGCCTAATGGCCGGCATCTCTGACCTGCGGGTGGCGAAAGCAGTTTTTGAGGCGTGAAGGACGCTTCGATCTCCTCCCGATGCTGCTCCACCCATTTTTGGCGACTTCGACTTGACATGTCTATCTGCAGAGTTAGCATTTAGATTTAAGTGACGGCTATTTTCATCTCTCATGCAAAGGAGAACAGGACATCATGTTGAAAACCCCAAAAAAGGCCCCCATCGGAATAGCAATTTTAATCATTATGATGTCCGCGCAACTTTTGATCTCTTGCCAACCAGCAAGCCAGGGCGGCAGGACCTTCACGCCCAGCCAGGCGCAGACAGCAATGCGTTCCTTTAATGGAACAATCATCCATCTCACAGAAGTCCAGATTCAGCACGAAGAGACCGGTGCTGGCTTAGCCGCCGGGGGTTTGGTTGGCGGCATCGTCGGCTCCACGATAGGTGGTGGCCGTGGCACCACCCTGGCGACTGTCGGCGGTGCATTGGCCGGGGCAGCCCTGGGCTCAGGGGTGGAGCGGGCACGAGGGACCCGGCCAGCCTGGGAAATCGAGGTCCAACTGGATAATGGTGATGTCCTCGTTATTGTCCAGGAACAGGATGATGTTTTTGCCGTTGGCGATCATGTCCGGGTCATTGAGGCCCGGGACGGTACCCTTCGGGTCAGACAATAACAGCTCCCCGCCGACAGGTTCGCGAGTTGTGATGAGCGACATTCCGGTCGCGAGAAGACTCGGCGGTCTTTGATTGCCGGATCTCACCTCCCGAAGGATGGAATCGTTCCTGACGGTCCAAAGATCACCTTAAACCCGTGAAACGACAATTCATCAACCGCGCCACCATCGTTGAAGACCTTAGCGCGGGCGTGGTCCTGGGCATTCAGAGCGTCCCGTCCGGCTTGGCCAACGGCCTGCTGGCGCTGGTCAACCCTGTTTACGGCCTGCACGCCTACATGATGGGCGTTTTTACCGGCGCTTTTTTTACCAGCTCCGCGTTCATGTCTGTTCAGGGCACCAGCGCCATGGCCCTGGTGGTGGCCAGCGTGCCGCAGGTGACCCAAGGCCCTTCTCCCAACACGGCCTTGTTTGCGCTGGCCCTCCTCACCGGCTTGTTCATGCTGCTGGCCGGCTTGCTCGACCTCGGTTCCCTGCTTCGTTTTATCCCCAACTCGGTCATGACCGGGTTTATCAACGCCGTGGCGATCCTGATCATTCTCGGGCAGCTGGACCATTTTACCGGTTATGCCAGTCTTGGCGGGAACCGGGTGACAAAGACAATCAACCTGCTGCAAAACACCAGCCAGTTCCACCTGCCGACCTTGCTGGTCGGCGCACTCACCATCATCCTGATTCTGACGCTGGAGAAGACCAGCCTGAAGGCGCTGGGCATGGTGGTGGCGATGATCGTTTCATCCCTCGCAGCGCAGCTGTTGGGAGGAGATGCCGTGGCCCGGGTGCGGGACATCGCCGAAATCCCGGGCTCATTGCCGCTGCCGATGCTGCCGTCGCTGGCGGTTGTTCCCTACCTGATCCTGCCCGCCCTGTCGATGACTTTTGTGGGGTTGATGCAGGGTGCCAGTATCACCCAATCCGTGCCCAACCCCGACGGCCGCTATCCAAACGCATCCGGCGATTTTATCGGCCAGGGGATGGCAAACCTCGTATCAGGTCTGTTCCAGGGCACGACCGTCGGCGGCTCCATATCGGGCACCGCGATCGTGACCGGTGCCGGGGCCCGCTCCCGCTTTGCCAATATCACGGCAGGCATTGTGATCGCACTGGTCATCGTCCTCCTGGGCCGCATGGTTGGGCTGATCGCCATGCCGGCATTGGCCGGACTGTTGATCGTGGTGGGTTTCCGGACCTTGAAACCCTCGGAAATCATGATGGTGTGGAAGACCGGATTGGCGCAGGATGCGGTCATGGTGCTCACCTTTGTGGCGGCACTGATGGTCCCGCTGCAATACGCTGTCTTGCTGGGGGCGGGGCTGGCGGTAATGCTCTTCGTCTTTCAGCAGTCCAACAAAATCACCATCAAGGCCTGGGAGATTTAGAAGGGCCAATACCCGGTGGAAAGCGAGCCGCCCGCAACTGTCCCCCCCCAGAAAATCACCATCCTCATCCCTTACGGCAGCCTGTTCTACGCCGCCGCGCCGGTATTCAACGCTCAACTCCCCGAAGTGACCGAAGCCTCGCGGCATGCCGTCGTCATCCTGGCGCTGCGCGGCAAAAAGGATGTGGGCAGCACCTTCCTGCAGGTGGTCATGCGCTACGCCAGAGAGCTGCAGCGCCGGGAGAGCAAATTGATGCTGGTGGGCATCGCCCCGAACGTCCTCACGCAGATGGAAAGGACCGGGATTCTGCGGACGATCGGCCGACAGAACGTCTTCATGGCGACCGAGGGCGTGGGGCAGGCGTTATTGCAGGCGGTGGACGCGGCCGAGGAGTGGATTGCGACACAGCCGGCGGGCCAATAGCGCGGTGCGGAGTGCGGGTGATCTCAGCCGGATTTGACAAGAGAATGGGGTTTGCATCGCTGCCGGAGAGCGGTGATGTATAACTTGCTTCCGGAGAGCGTTCTTACTTTCGATTTAGTTCTCTACCCCAGAAGGAGCCCATCATGTCCATAAAGCCTGGCACATCGCCGGCCATTCAGCATCAGGAGCAGATCGCCAACCTTCCTTTCGTGGAAAACCGCGCCGCGGCGGATACGGCGCAGACCCTTCGCGACGAGCTGCTCTACCACCGCGCCACGCAAACCTACCTCTGGGCGCTGCCGCTCATCAACACCCTCGGCATGCAGCGCGGATCCGAGCAAGCATTCGGTGAAGGATATAACGTTTTGCCGGTGTGGAAGAAACGCCTCGACGCCAGGACGCTGGTGACCACACCGAACTCCGACGTGATCTATGCGATGAGCTACGTCGATCTCGGCAAGGACGGGCCGCTGGTGCTCGAAGCCCCGCCCATGTTGCAGGGCATCCTGCTGGACTTCTGGCAGCGGCCGATCCCCGTCGATGGCGGCAAGTTCGCGGGCGACGTCGGCTTTTTCGGGCCCGGATCAGGGGAACGGCGGCAAGTTCCTGCTCCTGCCGCCGGGCTACCAGGGCGAGGTCCCGGAGGGGTACTTCGTCTACCGTTCGGGGACGAACAACGTGTTTGTGTTCCTCCGGGCGTTCTACGCCGATGTGAGCAACCTGAAGCCGACGAACGACCTGGTCGAGCAGACGAAAATCTACCCGCTCAAGGGCGAAGCCAAGCCGATGAAGTTCCCGGATGCCTCGGGCGTACCGGCGAACATGCTCCCGATCAGCGACGCGACCGCCTTCGACCAACTGAAGAAGCTGGTGGACGCCGAAGGACCGCACCTGGCCGACCCGGACTGGATGGGCATGCTCGCCGGACTCGGCATCGTGAAGGGGGAACCGTTCCAGCCGGACGAACGCATGCGGGGCATCCTCGAGCGCGCGGCGAAGTCGGCCTACAAGATGAGCCGCGTGCTCGCTTTCGATGAGGTCGTGTCCGGTCGGTCGTTCCGGATGTACCCCGATCGCCGCTGGGTCAATCCGATGGCCGATGCGACCGCGGCGAACCCGAGCGGCAAGCTCGACCTGAGTTGGCGGCGAATGGATCGCGGCGGGGCGCTCGATGTCGATTGCCGCCCGTGGTTTTTTTCGAACTACTACTCGGTCAGCCCCGGCATGCTCTCGCAAATTCCCGGCAAGGGGGCGTTCTACGTCATCGCCTTCACCGACAGCGAAGGCGTGGCCCTGACCGGCGGGACGAACTACAAGCTGAACCTGCCGAAGGACGTGCCGGCCGCGAACTTCTGGTCCGTGACGCTGTACGAAGCCGAAAACGCCTCGGGCCTGGCCAACGGCCAGCCCTTCCCGTCGCTCGGATCACGTGACAAGCCGGTCCAGAGCGCCGACGGCAGCACCGACCTCTACCTCGGACCGAAAGCCCCGGAGGGCAAGGAGAAGAACTGGCTCGCCACGGTGCCCGGAAAAGGGTACTTCGCCGTTCTGCGGCTCTACGGGCCGACCGAACCGGCGCTCACGAAGACCTGGAAACCCGGCGACATAGCAAAGATGAAGTGACAACTGGTTATTGATAATAATTCAGGAGAAAATATCATGAACACAGAAATACTCACCACACCGATCGGCGATTTTGAATTTGTACTGGATGGGTATCCCACCAAAGAGACTGCCCAAGAGCTGTTCGATGCGCTCGATTTTCAGCGCGCCTGCCAGGCGTACCTTGACTTTATGCCGGCAATGTCGATGTATTCACTGCTTGAGGGGCAGGAAAAGGGCTGGGGATGTAAGGAATGTTCTGACCTGGCTGTGGCCGCCGATTTGCTATCCGCCACCCCGCTGGTTTTGACCGGCAATACGGAAAGCGTCTATTTTGCCTGTAATGTTGACCTGAAGAAAGATGGCCCCACGGTGGTTGAAATCCCCCCGCAGGTTTTGGGGATGGCCAATGATGCCTACTTCCGGTATATCATCGATTTTGGCATGGTGGGTCCGGACAAGGGGCAAGGGGGAAAATACCTGCTGCTGCCTCCGGATCATGAAGGCGAAGTGCCCGAAGGGTATTTCGTCGCTCGCTCGCGCACCTATCGAGTCTGGGTCATGGCGCGTGCCGGCCAAAAGATCAGCGGCATGGGCGAGCAGGCCATCAAATGGTATGGCGACAACTGCGCGGTTTACCCGCTGAAGGATGGCCCCAGAAAGCCCAATATCAGGAATTGCGGAAGCGTATCGGCAGATACCATCCACCCCAATGATTTCCAGTACTTTGTCAATCTCGACAAGGTGATCCAATACGAACCCACTGAAGCCTTCAATACGGAGCAGTTGGGGGTGTTGAGAGCGCTTGGCATCGAGAAAGGCAAGCCGTTTGCCCCCGATGTGCGCATGCGGAAGATTCTCGACACCGCCGCCAAGACAGGTTTTGGCATGGCCCGGGCGATTGCCTATCAATCGCGCGAACCGGAAGCAAGGGTGTATCCCGACCGCAACTGGGAATATGTCTTTGTGGGCGGAAGCCATGAGTTCTTGAGGAATGGCGTTCGTAACCTGGATGCCCGAACCCTTTTCCACTTCACCGCCATTTGCGTGACCCCGGCCATGGTCAACAAGGTAGTGGGCGCCGGGTCTCAGTACCTGGCCGCCTATGTCGACAGGAATGGTGATTATCTGGATGGCGGCCAAACCTACAAACTTCACCTGCCGCCGAATATTCCGATCAACAACTTCTGGTCGGTGACGCTATACGACCCCAAGACGCGCTCGTTGCTTCAAAACGGCATGCCCAAGCCCAGCGTCAACAGCTTTGACGGGCCTGAACAGAACGGCGACGGTTCTTGCGATGTCTTCTTTGGTCCGGAAGCGCCCGCTGGAAAAGAAAAGAACTGGGTCAAGACCGTTCCCGGCAAGGGTTGGTTTGCCTACATTCGCCTGTACGGGCCGCTGCAGCCTTTCTTCGATCAATCGTGGAAACCGGATGACTTCGTCAAGATCGGTTAAAAGCAGAGATCCCTAAGTTGACTACCCTGCCGCGAGAAGGAGCAATCGCAATGACCTCTCAGCAACA
>CAVVMK010000006.1:0-171272 GCA_963749425.1 uncultured delta proteobacterium | reverse complement strand
GACGACAAGCTGGAAGCTGCTCTGCTGATGGACTATATCTACATTTCCCTGGACGGCGTGGATCGGCGACCGTCGCTCGCTACCAGGTTGGCAACAATTTCGACCAGGCGTACCGCAACATGGCCCGTCTCATGCGCATCCGGGCGCAGCGGGGTTTGCAAAAGCCGATCGTCGAGTGGAAGTACGTGCTGTTCCGCTGGAACGACCGCCCGGCCCACGTGAAACAGGCCAAGGTGCTGGCGAGCGCTGCCGGAGTCGACCTCCTGGCGTTTTACCCAGGCCTCGCGCCGCTGCATCAACGCTCCTGGCGCTACCCGTGGCACCCCTGCTTCCGGGCGCTGCGGGAAAGGACTGCCGATGCGGTCATCGTCAATTTCAGCCGGATCCCCCCGCAACTGCTCTCGCCCTGAGCCTACGCTGCAGTACGGGTTGGCATCGGCTATCAACGGTCAGAAGGGATGTTCATGAGTCGCGTCGGTACCGTAATGAAGCTTGCCCGCTGCGGCTTCCCGTCGCAGCGCCCCGCGTCGCCGCTGATCGTGGTTTTTCACGTTACCACGCGCTGCAACATGCGCTGCCGGCACTGCGGCGACGATGTGTGGGGTAACCCGGCCGACGACCTGCCATTTGCGGTCATCGAACAGGTCTCCGCCGACCTCGGCCCGTTAGACGACCTGGCGCTTGGCGGTGGGGAGCCGTTCCTGCGCAGCGATTTCACGGAGATCTGCGCGCTGTTCGTGCGCAACAACCGGGTACGCAATCTCGTCGTCCCCACCAATGGGTTTGCGACCGATCGAATCGTGCTGCGGTCGAGACAATCCTCCAACAGAACCCCGCTGCCAACCTAAATCTGGGATTGTCACTCGACGGTTTCCAGGCCACTCACGACAGCATCCGCATGCCGGGCTCCTTTGACCAGGTCATGGAAACGGCCCGACGGTTGGCGGTGATGCGTGGGCAATATCGAAACCTGAGTTTTCTCTTCAATGCCACCATTAACAACGTGAACTGGCGGGAACTGCCGGAGTTGGCGAAATACGTGCGGGATCAATTTGAGGCGAACCTGGATTTCAACCTGCTCTCCGGAAATCCGCGCGACTCGGCTATCGCGCTGCCTGGCCAGAAAGACCTCGAGTGGACGGTCAACGGCATTGCTGCCAGCTACCGTACCACGACGTTGGAGGCTAGCCGCCTCAAAGTCTGCCACGACGTCATCCTCCGGACCAATGCAGAAGGCCGTCAGATCATCCCCTGCCGGGGCGGCAGTATCATCGCTATGGTGGATGCCAACGGCGACGTCCGATCCTGTCCGATGCTGCCGGTGCTTGGCAATCTGCGTCATGATTCGTTTCGGAAGATCTGGCGGGGCAGCTTGGCCAAGACGCAGCACAGGATGATCAGCCGGGGTGGTTGCTCGTGCAACTTCGACTGCCTTATCGTCAGCAGCCTCAACCATTACTGGAAATTCCCGTTGCTGGTTTTGCAGCAGCAGCTGACAAACCTCCTGGGCAAACCCTGACGATCTCCGCGGCCTGATGACCATGCGCAAAATAGGCATCTTCCTCAATTCGGAACCGAACTTCGGCGGGACTTTTCAATACAACCAGACGGTGTTGGAGGCTCTAGCGTCATTGCCGCGCGATCGCTTTGCGGTCATCGCGGCTTATGCCTCGGACTCCTGGATACCCCATCTGCAGTCTTACGATCTCAAGTCGGTGCGCCTGCCCCGCAACCCGCTGTGCGTGGCCGAATTCTATGCGATGAGCCTGCTCAACCTGCCGATGGCCGTCTGGCGCTGGTTTTATCCGCTATCGCCCCGCGGGCGCATGATGCTGCGGGAGCATTGCGACCTGTGGGTCTTCCCCTCCCAGGACGAGATGAGCTTCCAATTGCCGGTTCGCTCCCTGGTGGCTATCCATGACCTGATGCACCGCTATGAGTCGAATTTCCCGGAGTCGGCCTCGGGGATGCAATATCTCTTCCGCGAGTACAAGTACCGCAACATCTGCCGCTGGGCGGATGGGGTGCTGGTCGACTCGGAACTCGGCCGGCTGCACGTGAGCGAATTCGTACAGCATGGCAGGCGAACGCATCCACATCCTGCCGTTCATCGCCCCAAAATACATGTTGGCCGCGCAGCCGCCCGAGGGTTTCGACCGGCGCTACCGGCTGCCGCCGAAATATCTCTTCTACCCGGCGCAATTCTGGGAGAACAAGAACCACAAGCACCTGATTTCAGGCAATTGCCGGCCTCAAGCGCGAATGTCCCGACCTCAAGCTGGTGCTGACCGGCTCACAGAAAAACGCCTATCCAGCGGTCGTGACCATGGTCCGCGACCTGGGCTTGGTTGATGATGTCTTGTTCCTCGGCTACGTGCCCGACGCGGACATCCCCGAGCTTTACCGCCGGGCCCGGGCCCTGGTCTCGCCGGGCTACTTCGGACCGACCAGCATCCCGCCGCTGGAAGCCTTCATCGTCGGCTGTCCGGTGGCGGCCTCGGATGTCTACGCCACGCGGGAACAGCTCGGTGACGCGGCCCTGCTGTTCGAACCGGAAGCGGTCGACCAGATTGCGGACTGCATCCGCCGGCTTTGCGGCCGATGATGCGCTCTGCGCCCGGCTCGCCGCGGCGGGGAAGGCGCGCATCGCCGGCTGGGGGCAGGTGCAGTTCAACCAGCGGCTGCGGGAGATCCTGGAGACGATGCTCCCGGAGCCAAAGGCCGGCAACGGGGTGGCCTCATGAGCGATGGCGGAACGGTCAAGGCCAGGATCGAGGGTGGCGTGCGCACCCGCGGCGTGGTGCGGGAGAGCCGCCCCGGCGAGCCCCTGGTGTCGGTGGTCACCGTGGTCAGGAACGGTGCTGTACATCTGCAGCAAGCGATCGACAGTGTGCTGGCCCAGGATTGGCCGAACCTCGAGTACATCCTGGTCGATGGTGGCTCCACCGACGGTACCCTCGACATCATCAGGCGCCACGAGGCGCGGATCGATTACTGGGTCAGCGAACCGGACCGGGGGATTTACGATGCCATGAACAAGGGGATCGCCCTGGCATCCGGCGACCTGATCGCACTGCTTAACGCGGACGACTGGTACGAGCCTGGGGCGGTGGCCGCCGCGGCAGGAGCGTTTGCCCGGGCGCAGGTCGAGGGCATCTACTACGGCAATCGCTACCTGGTGCGCGACGACCTCGACCATGAATTCGCCCATCGGGCTTCATTCAAACTGTGGCTCGGCATGACTGTCGGCCATCAGGCCATGTTCGTGCATCACGGAGTCTATTCGCGGCTTGGCAACTATGCCTTGAGCTACCGGTGGGCCAGCGATTTCGACTTCCTGGTGCGGGCGGTCCGGGCAAAAGTACCTTTCCTCCCGATCGGCTGTTTTGTCGTACATTTTCGCGACGGCGGGGCCAGTACCCAGAACGTGGAGGCGAGTCTCGGGGAGGTCCGCGCTGTTCTCGGCGCGGCGTACGGGAAAGCCAGCCCGATGTACGTCGGCAACCTGCTGGTCACGGCTTTCCGCCACAGCGTGCTGCGGCTGAAAGATGTGATCCGTTGCACCCTAGGGGAGCGCATGCTACTGCGTCTACGCGCCATTTACGGGCGCGCGGTCGTCGCGCGCGGCAAGACGGTCGGCAAGACCGGGCGGAACCGGGGCGAGCCATGAGAATCAGTATCGTCACGCCGTCATTCAATCAGGGTCGCTATCTGGCGGCAACCATCGAAAGCGTCATCGCGCAGCAGGGGGACTTTGCGCTCGACTACCTAATCGTCGATGGCGGTTCGCAGGACGATTCCGTCGCAATCATCCAGCATTATGAACAACTTCTCGCTGAGAAACGCTGGGAGATCAGGTGCCGGGAGATAATCTATCGCTGGCACAGTGAAGCGGACCGGGGGCAGGCCGATGCGATCATCAAGGGGTTTCGCCTGGCCGACGGCGAAATCTTGGCCTGGCTCAATTCCGACGACACCTATGTCGAAGGGGCGCTCCGCACCATCGCCCGGTATTTTGCCGCAAATCCGGAGGTTGCGGTTGTTTACGGGGACGCCCACTATGTTAACGAAGCCGGCGCTGTGGTCGGCAGCTACCCGACCGGGCCGTTCGATGCTCAGCTACTGCCGGTATTCAATTTCATCTGTCAGCCTGCGGTGTTTTTCCGGAGTTCGGCGCTACTGACCGTCGGCGGTCTCGACCCGAGCCTGCAATTCGTCATGGACTACGACCTCTGGATCAGGCTCTCGCAAAAATTCGTCTTTCACTACCTTTGCCAACCTCTGGCCACCTACCGGCTGCACCGGGAATCGAAGACGGTTTCCAGCCGGACGGCGCTGGCCAATGCGACGGAAGCGTTGAATGCGGTGGTCAGGCATTATAACTGGGCGCCGGTGAACCGGGTCTACGTCTGTTGCCTTCAGATGTTGCAGCAGAAATACCCGGTCGCCGACCGCAGGCTCCTGGTCGCCGCGGCGTTTGTCAGTGCCCTTGCCAAGTATCTGGCCCTCAATCGGTCGATCCGGCTCAACGACCTGAAAATGATCAACAACTCAAGCCTGCGCAAGTTGAGAAGAAATGTCGAAAATGCTCCGGGGGCAAATTGACATGACAATCAGGGAAAACGCCGGCATCTGTCTCTGCCAGGGGCTTGCATGAAGGTTGCCCACCTGGTTTCGACCTTCCCTCCCTACAAGGGCGGCATGGGGAATGCCGCGGCCCAGTTTGCCGGGATTTATGCCCGTCGCCATGAGGTGATGGTCTTCACGCCGCGGCACGGAGAGGCCCTCCCACCCGTAGACTCCAACTTCCGGGTGGAGTGGCTGAGCAGCCCCTTAAGGTCCGGCAATGCCGCCTGCCTGCCACAGTTGCTCTGGCGGTTGCGACCCTATGAAATTATCCACCTGCACTACCCCTTCTACGGCGCGCACCTGCCGGTCCTGCTGGCATGCATCCTCTGGCGGCGCAAACTGGTGCTCCATTATCACATGGACAGCCTGGCCACCGGACTCAGGGGCATGCTGTTCGCTCTCAACCGGCGGATGGTCCTCCCTTTGCTCGTCAGACGGGCCGAATTGGTCATTGGCTCATCGCTGGATTACCTGGACCATTCGCACCTGGCGGCGTATTTTACGGCCAATCCCGGCAAGTTCCGGGAGGTGCCGTTCTGGGTCGACAGCGACCGGTTCCGGCCGGCACCGCAGGAAGAGGGCGGAGACCCGGTGGCCCTCTTTGTCGGGGGCCTTGACCGGGCCCATGACTTCAAAGGTCTCGACATCCTGCTGCGCGCCATGCAGAAAATGGCTAGCAGTGGACAGCGGCCCGTCAAGCTGCGCGTGGTCGGCAGCGGCGAACTGCGCCCCTACTACGAAGGACTCGCTGTGCAGTTCGGTATTGCCGAGCGGGTGCAGTTCCTCGGCAAGGTTGACGACGCGGCTCTGGCATGTGCCTACCGGGAGGCAAGTTTCCTGGTGTTGCCTTCGGTTAATCGGGTGGAAGCCTTCGGTCTGGTGTTGCTCGAGGCCATGGCGTCCGGCAAGCCGGTCATTGCCAGCAACCTGCCGGGAGTGCGTAGTGTTTTCGTCGATGGGGAACAGGGGTTCGTGGTCCGGGTTGGGGATGTCGACGGCTTGGCGGAGAAGATCGCGCGACTCGCGGCCGATGCCGCGCTGTGCGTCGCGATGGGCCGGCGGGCGCGGCAGTTAGTCGAGCGCAAGTACCTGGCCGTGCAGGCCGAGCAACGGCTCGAGGCCATTTACCGCCAGGTGGCCGCGGGATGGCCACGGCAATGACCGGTGTGGAGGTTGCCCGGCTCCGAGATTTCCTCGAACGGCAATCCCGCTGCTCTGCCGGCCCGTTTGGCCGGGAGGAGGTCGGATATTGAACCCTGCCGTATCCATCATCATCGTCAACTGGAACGGTCTCGAACACCTGCCGGTCTGTCTCGACAGTCTGGCCGGTCAGACCTTCCGCGATTTCGAAGTCATCCTGGTCGACAACGGCTCCCGGGACGGCTCGGTGGAGTTCGTGCGAACCCGCTATCCATGGGTAAGACTCGTGGAACTGGCGGAGAACACCGGTTTTGCCACTGGCAACAATCGCGGTTTCGAGCAAGCCCGCGGCGATTACCTCGTGACCCTGAACAATGACACCCGCGCCGAGCCGGACTGGTTGGCAATCCTGGTCGCCGTGGCGGATGCCCATCCGGGGGCGGGGATGGTGGCGAGCCGGATCTGTAGCTTTGCCGACACGGACCTCATCGACACGATCGGCATGGCCATCTGTCGCGACGGGATGGCGCGCGGCCAATACCGCAACCGCCGTTGGTCGACCCTGTGTCTGCCGGAAGTCGAAAAGATTCTCATGCCCAGCGCCTGCGCGGCGCTTTACCGTCGGGCAATGCTTGCCGAGATCGGGTTTTTCGACGACGATTTCTTCGCCTACGCCGAGGACGTCGATCTCGCCCTGCGCGGGCGACTGGCGGGGTGGGATGCGGTGGCGGCCACGCGGGCGGTGGTGCATCACAAGTACTCGCAGACCGGCGGCAGCCTCTCCCCGTTCAAGGTGTACCTGGTCGAGCGCAACCATTACTGGGTGGTGTGGAAAACCTTCCCCGTCTGCAATCTGGCTGGCCTGCCCTTGAATACGCTCTGGCGGTACCTCGAGCAGTTGCGCGTTGTCTTTTCCGGCGGCGGCACCGGCGGCGAGTTCCGGGAGGCCGGTGCCCGGGGGGCGCTCGTCAAGGCGTTCCTGAAGGGGCTGCGCGACGGCGTGGGCGGACTGCCGCGGGCTCTGCGCAAGCGGCGCAAGATCATGGCAAGCCGCCGCCTGTCGCCCCGGGACTTTGCAGCACTGCTGCGCCGCCATCGGCTGACCTTCCGCGAACTTCTCGACAGTGATTAGCCTGACGGCTGCCGACCAGGGGTTACGCGATGCCTTGCACCCCGGCTGTTGCCTCGGCGTAGGCCAGGTATTTGTAGTAGTGGGGGGTGAAGGACTGGGGATAGCTCTCCAGCAGAGCGTCGTACCAATGGCCGGAGTAGTCGCGGAAGGCGTCGACGATGTCGGGGAACTTCTGCAGCACCGAGCCGAACACGCGGTTGCGGTGCTCGAAGTCCTCCTTGACCGACGGGATGGTGCAAGGATACTCCCCCGTACCAGTTCGAAGGGGAGGGTGTCGAAGAACTCGATCATGCGCTCGCCGGCCGGGTCCGCGTCTCCACCGCCAATCGCAGCAGGGCGTCCCTCAGGGCGGTGTTGAGGTAGAGCAGGTTGACGTGGAACGAGATGCGGCGCGCTTCGCGCATCTGCGCGACGGTGAAGGTCCGGTTCTCCCGGAGCAGGAACGAGCCGTCGTCGGCCAGTACGATCCCGTAGTTCTCTCGGTCGCGGAAGAACCGCGAGCCGGGGAGGACGATCAGCGGATTGGTCAGGATGCGTGAGACGCCCGGCAGGGCCATGACGTAGTTCAGCGAGTCGAGGTAGCCGGCGAGATTGTCGTTCGGCAGACCGTAGATCAGGTCGACGGTGATCTGCGCTGACGGGAATGCCGCGACGAATCTGCGGTAGCTGGTCTCGAAACGCTCCCGGTCGAAGGGCCGGCCGATTGCGGTCAGTGCCGGAGGATTGATGGTCTGGATGCCGAAGTTGAACTCGTTGGTCGGCAGTTTCAGCATCCGCTCGATGATCTCGTCGTCCAGCTGTTCCGGGGTGAATTCGTAGCGGATGGCTTTGCCTCGGTGCCCGCTGCGGATGATATGATCGAGGATCGCTTTGGCCCGCGGCTTGTTGAGCAGCAGCGACGAGTCGCACAGGTAGATCTCGCGGATATTTGGGTTACCGAGGATCGCGTCCAGCTCGGTGAGCACGAGGTCGAGAGGGTAGTAGCGCATCTTGCGACTGAAGCCCCAGGTGCAGTAGCCGCACCCCATCGGGCAGCCGCGCGAGGTCTCGAAGCTGACCCAGGTCAGCTTGGGATGGCGCGCGAAGACCTCTGCGAACACGGGCGGAATGGTGTCGAGGTCCGGCAGCTGAGCGCGGCGGGTTGTGCAGGGTTGCCGTGGTGATGCCGGCGATCTCCGCGAGGCGCTTGCGGCCGGCGAAATGCTCCAGCAGTTCGAGGAAGGTTTCCTCCCCCTCGCCGGTGACGACGATGTCGACTTCCGGGTGGTGCGCAGGATCTCGGCCTCGATGTCGGTGACCTGCGGGCCGCCGAGGACGATGGTGCAGTCGAGCTGCGGCGTGATCTGCGTGATCAGGTCGAAGTTCCAGATGTAGCAGCTGAAGCCGACGACATCCGGCCGGCGGGCGTTGATGGCCGCGACGATTTCCGGCACGGTGCTGGAGAAGATGGAGAATTCCAGAGTTTCGATGACGTGCCCGGCGCGCGGCCGGAGACTGCCGGGCCATGGCGGCCAGGATCTGCGGCGCCAGGCTGACGGTATTGGTGTCGTAGATGCCTACCAGGAGGATTTTCATCGCGTGATCCGCTAAACCCGATTTCAGGATGGGTCGGGGCACCAGTGAGAAGACATGCCTCGGCGGGCGGACCGGCAAGGGCATCGTGGCTTGCTTACGATTATAGGGAATGGTTCTCCAAAAGGAAACCGGATGTTCATTGCCTGCCGGCAGCTGACCTGTGACACCCACTTGGACATTGCGCTGAAATCGTACAGTTGAGGCCCCGTAAGTTTTCATATAGACTGGTTTCGCTCCTGAGTGGCATTGCCCGGAATTCTTAACACAAAGCCGAGCGAAAACCGTTTCTCAACAGTCAGCGATGCAAATTATGTTCATTTTCGACAGAATTCAGCTCTTCTCGATCATCTTCAGCCTGTGCATCTTCCTGTTCATCTTCGGGCTGGTGAAGAACCGGCGGATCAAGGAGGAGTACTCCATCCTCTGGTTCGCCATGAGTCTCTTCCTGCTCTACCTGTCGCTCGACCGCTTCGCCATCGACCGTCTCGGCCAGCTGTTCGGCGTCGCCTACCCGCCAAGCGTGCTGACCCTGATGACCACCGGCTTCACCTTCCTGCTGCTCATTCACCTGACGGTGGTCATGACCCGGCTCTCCGAGCAGAACAAGGAGCTGATCCAGGAGACTGGGGCTCGGCCGGCTTGGCGCCATCGCCCAGGCCGGCGGACCTGCTGGTCATCGTGCCGGCCTACAACGAGGCGAAGAGCATCGGCGGCGTGATCGACGACCTGCGCGGCCTCGATCATCCCTCTCGACATCCTGGTGGTCAACGACGGTTCTCTGGATGCCACCTCGGCCCGGGCCAGGGCGACGGGACAGGCGCTGGTGGTCGACCTGCCGAAGAACCTCGGCATCGGCGGCGCCGTGCAGACCGGCTTCAAGTACGCGGCGCGCAACGGCTACCGGATCGCCATCCAGTTCGACGGCGACGGCCAGCACCTGGCGGCGGAAATCCCCAAGCTGCTGGCCGGCTCGGCCAGGGGCGAGGTGAGCATGGTGATCGGTTCGCGCTTCATGGAGAAGCACGCCGGCTATCGTTCGACCTTCGTCCGGCGGTTGGGCATCCGGGTCTTCGAGGGGTTGAACTCGCTGCTCATCGGCCAGCGGATCACCGACAACACCTCGGGGTTCCGGGCCTACGACGAGCGTGCCATCGCCTTCCTGGCCCGTCACTACCCGGTGGACTATCCGGAGCCGGAGGCCGTCATCCTGCTCGGCCGCAACGGTTTCCGCATCGCCGAGGTGCCGACGCCGATGCGCGAGCGGCAGGCAGGCGGCTCCTCGATTTCCGGAGCTGACGGGGTGGCTACTACATGGTCAAGGTGCTGCTGGCGATCCTGATGACGGCCCTGCGCAAGCCGTTGCCGACGGTTGGCGGCGAGGCGTCGCGTGGGGAGCGGCCGTCCTGAACCGCTGCCGGTGCGGAATGAGTTGGTAATACGTTCGATTTTGTATTATCTTAAATGCTTTAGTTGGCAGATTGTCACCTTGCGGCTTCCGCGGGCGCTTGTGGGCGGCAAGGCGCTACAGCCGGCGCTGAACGGTTCAGCCCGGGTTCCACTCTGCCGCGCTTGGTTTCACAAATAAGTTATGACCAAACGCCACAGTTCTACCCCCCAAGAAGCCCATTATGCCCCATCAATCGACTGTATCATCTCCCCCTGAGAAGACCGGGCGGCGTCGTGCACTGCGCTGGGCGACGGTACTGCTGCCGCTGGCCTCGATACTGATCTTTTTCCTGCTGCTGGAAGGCGGACTGGCACTGATCGGCGTGAAGCCGTCGGCCCAGACCGAGGATCCCTTCGTCGGTTTTGCCGACAACCTGCCTTTGTACGTGCCGTCGCCCGACGGGCAGCAGCTGGTCACCGCCGCCAACAAGACCAATTACTTCAACACACAGAGCTTTCCCACGGGTCAAGGCCCCCGGGACCTATCGGATCTTCTGCCTCGGCGGATCGACCACCTACGGGCATCCCTACGCCGATCCCCTGTCTTTTTCCGGCTGGCTGCGCGAACTGCTGCCGGTCGCCGACAGCAGCAAGCACTGGGAGGTGATCAATGCCGGCGGCATCAGCTATGCCAGCTACCGGGTGGCTCACCTGATGGAGGAGCTGGTCAATTACCAGCCGGATCTGTTCGTCATCTATACTGGCCACAACGAATTCCTCGAGGAACGCACCTATGGCCAGTTGCGCAACATGCCCCCCGTGGTCAGGAAGACGGCGGCCCTCCTTTCCCGTACCCGCAGCTGGACGGCAATGACCGCAGCGCTGCAAAAGCTCGGCATCCAACCCAAGACGGAAAGCGCGCCACGCAGCCAGCTGCGCGGCGAGGTGAACGCCATCCTCGACCGATCCGCCGGGCTGAACCGCTACACCCGTGACGATCAGTTGCGAGATGACATTCTGCAGCATTATCGGGTCAGCCTGGAGCGCATGGTCACTCTGGCCCGTTCCGTAGGTGCCAAGGTCATCTTCGTCACCCCCGCCTCGAACCTGAAGGACTGTGCCCCCTTCAAGAGCGAGCACACCCCGGGCTCTGACGCTGCAGCCCGGCAGCGTGCGGAGCAGTTGCTGACCGCAGCCAGGGGGGCCCTGAGCCGGCAGGACTGGGCGGGTGCGCTCGGGAGCCTCGACCAGGCGGTGGCGGTCGATCCGCGTCATGCCGAGCTGTTGTATCGCCGTGGCCAGGCGCTCCTGGCGGCTGGGGCAGGTATGACGAGGCCGAGGCCGTCCTGCGCCAGGCGCGGGACGAGGACGTCTGCCCGTTGCGGGCCTTGTCGCCGATGCCCGGCATTGTCGCTGAGGTGGCCCGAAGCGAGAGAGCCGAGCTGGTCGATTACATCGAATTGCTGCGGCAGCACATGCAGGAAAAGTATGGGCATCCGATGCTCGGCCAGGAGTATTTCCTCGACCATGTGCACCCGACTATCGAGGGCTACCGCCTGTTGGCCGTGGCGTTGATCAAGGCCATGACCGACATCGGCGCGGTGCATCCCGGTTCCGACTGGGGGGAAGCGACAATCGCCGGAGTGGTCGAGAGAGTCGATGAGACAATCGACCGCAAGGAACAGTCCAGAGCCCTGGTTACGGTTGCCCGTGTATTGTTGTGGGCCGGGAAAACCGAGGATGCCGAACGGCTGACCAGGCAGGCCTTGGCAATTTTGCCCGGGTCGGCGGACGCGCAGGATGTTGCGGCAGACATCAACACGGTCCTTGTCAGGATCTACCAGAAACAGGGCCAGCCGGAGCGCGCGTTGCATCTGCTGCGCCAGGCCATCGAAGTGTCGCCGTCCGCGGTAGAACTTCGCTACCTGCTGGGTACGACGTTGCTTGAGGATGGGCCGTACCTGCAACTGGAAGAGGCGGCGGCGACCCTGCTGCTGATCTGCAACAAGATGCCGTTCGACGATGTCGCCTTCCAATACTACGGCCTGGCCATGGCCAAGCGCGGGCGGCTGAAGATCACCCATGCCAGCCTGATGGAGGCGGTCCGCCTCAACCCGAACAATTCGACCGCGCAAAAGGCCTTGGCACAGCTTTCGCAAGAATTAAATGGTCAGGCGCACGACCCGCAGCTGTATAGAACTCTTCTGGAGAACTACCCCTCCGGGGCGCCACGTAAGCTGGTGCAGGTGCGTCGCGACGCCGGCGGTCGCGAGATCCCTGATGGCATCGAGGCGGAATGGTACGAGAACGGTCGGCTCAAGCGTTTCCTCGATGTTGACAACGGCGTGCCGGACGGACTCGAATTGAACTGGGGGCCAGACGGCCGGTTATTGTCGCGTGTGGTGTTCCAGGGTGGCCGGCGCACGACGATTGCCACAATAAGCAATAACTCAAAGGATTTGAGCACATGGATTTTCTGAAAGATCTCTGGGGTTTTTTGAAGGTTCGGAAAAAGTTCTGGCTGCTGCCGATCATCCTGTTCCTGCTGCTGTTCGGGGTGCTGATCGTCCTGACCGGCGGCTCGGCGATCGCCCCGTTCATCTACGCGATGTTCTAGAAAGGCAGGCAAGCCATGCCGGAAGCGATCCTGGGCCTCTCGGCCTTTTACCATGACAGCGCCGCCGCCCTGGTGGTGGACGGCGAACTGGTCGCCGCCGCCCACGAAGAGCGCTTCACCCGCAAGAAGCACGACGAATCGTTCCCGCGCCATGCCGTCGCCTACGTGCTCGACGAAGCGGGGCTGGAGCTCAACGACATCACCGCCGTCGTCTTCTACGACAAGCCCTACCTGAAGTTCGAGCGACTGCTCGAGACCTACCACAGCTTCGCGCCGCGGGGGCTGAAGAGCTTCCTGTCGGCCATGCCGGTCTGGATCAAGGAAAAGCTGCTGATGCGGCAGATGCTGCGGGAGGAGTTCGAGAAGCTCGGCTGCAGCAATCCGCGACTGCTCTTCCCGGAGCATCACCTGTCCCACGCCGCCAGCGCCTTCTATCCGTCGCCGTTCGCCGAGGCGGCGATCCTGACCCTCGACGGGGTCGGCGAATGGGCCACCTGCACCATCGGCCGCGGCCAGGGGAACAGACATCGAGATCCTGCGGGAACTCGATTTTCCCCACTCCCTGGGGCTGCTCTACTCGGCCTTCACCTACTACTGCGGCTTCAAGGTCAACAGCGGCGAGTACAAGCTGATGGGGCTGGCTCCCTACGGCACGCCCGGCTCGCCGCAGGTGGCGAAGTGGAAGGAGCAGATTCTCGCCGAACTGGTCGACCTGCGCGAGGACGGCTCCTTCCTGCTGAACATGGACTACTTCAACTACGCCACCGGCCTGACCATGTGCGTCGACGCGGCCTGGGAGAAGCTGTTCGGCCTGCCGCGGCGCGAATCGGAAACCGCCCTGGACCAGCGCTACATGAACATGGCCCTGGCGATCCAGGAAGTCACCGAGGAGATCGTGCTGAAGCTGGCCAAAACCGCCCGCGACCTGACCGGGAGCGACTACCTGGTCATGGCCGGCGGGGTGGCGCTCAACTGCGTGGCCAACGGCAAGCTGCTGCGCTCCGGCCTGTTCAAGGACCTCTGGATTCAGCCGGCCAGCGGCGATGCGGGCGGGGCGGTGGGCGCGGCTTTCGCCGGCTGGCACATCACGCTCGGCAAACCCAGGGAAAATGCTCGGGCGGGATCTCATGAAGGGGGCGCTGCTCGGCCCGGAATTCGGCGCCAGGGAGATTCTCAAGGTGGCCCGCCGCTACCAGGCGCCGTACCGCGCCTACGACGATTTCGATGCCCTGTGCCTGGAGGTCGCCGGGCTGATGGAAGAGGGGCAGGTGGTCGGCTGGTTCCAGGGGCGCATGGAATACGGGCCGCGGGCGCTGGGCAACCGCAGCATCGTCGGCGATGCCCGCCATCCCGGAGATGCAGAAGAAGCTCAACCTGAAGATCAAGTACCGGGAAGGCTTCCGGCCCTTCGCCCCGTCGGTCAACGAGGAGTGCATCGCCGACTTTTTCGAGCTGGACCGGCCGTCCCCCTACATGCTGCTGGTCGCCCCGGTGCAGCAGGAGCGGCGGAAACCGCTGCCGGAAGGCTACCACGAGCTGCCCCTCTACGAGCGCCTCTACCACCTGCGCTCCGACGTGCCGTCGATCACCCACATCGACTACTCCGCGCGCATCCAGTCGGTCAACCAGGAGGTCAACCCGCGCTACTGGCAGCTGATCGACGCCTTCCGCCGCCGCACCGGCTACGGGGTGATCGTCAACACC
Organism: uncultured delta proteobacterium; assembly: GCA_963749425.1. Classification (GTDB taxonomy): domain Bacteria; phylum Desulfobacterota; class Desulfuromonadia; order Desulfuromonadales; family BM103; genus VAUL01. The sequence continues at coordinate 157,089 of CAVVMK010000006.1, read as the reverse complement.
AGCTTCAACGTCCGGGGAGAACCGATCGTCTGCACCCCGGAGGATGCCTACCGCTGCTTCATGGGGACCGAGATGGACTACCTGGTCATGGGCGACTACCTGTTCAGGAAAGAAGAGCAGCCGCGCTATGCCGACCGTGATTACTGGCAGCAGCAGTACGAGCTGGATTGACCGGAGGGATTCCCGATGATATCCGAACCCACCAAGATCACCGTTGAGAAGTGCAAGGATTCCGGCCTGGCCCTGGTCCTGATCTGCCTGATCTGCTTCCTGGTCTGGGAGCGGTCCTTCCTCATGGTCATGGCAATCGTCTTTCTGGTCACGGCCATGACCTACCCGCCGGTTTTCAAGCCTTTTGCCAGACTCTGGTTTGCCCTGAGCATCGCCCTGGGGACGGTGGTTTCCAAGGTCATCCTGGCCATCCTGTTTTACGGGCTGGTCATGCCCGTCGGCTTGCTGCGGCGGGGGATGGGGAAGGACGCCATGCAGGTCAAATCCTGGAAGAGGGGGAGTGCGTCGGTGTTCCGCAGGAGGGACCACCGGTTCGTGGACAAGGATCTGGAGCACCCCTATTGAGGATAACTCCAGGCGGCAGGATGTGACCGGGCCGGGATTGCCTTTGAGCGATCCCGGCCCGGTTTTTGGGATGGTTGCTGTCTGGAACCGAACCTTGCCGGCTTACTTTTTGATCAGGCCTTGGGAGAACATGATCGATTCGAAGGTGCGGCCGAGGGACTTGCTGGAAAAATTGCGCATTGTCATGCCCGGCGCCACTTCGACCGTCTCGCCGACCTTGACTTCGGTGGGAGGCATCGCGGCCCATTGCTTCTGGCCACCATTCTCGATGCAGACGTAGGTGTAGCCGCCGGCTGCCATCGTCTCCACCACCGTGCCCTTGAGCGGTGCGGCCTGAGGGGCAGGTTGGGGAGCAGTTTGAGGGGCAGTCGCCGGGGCTCCGCCCTGCTGGGCGGGCATGTTCGGGAAAGCTTCGGCCTGGACGGCAACCAGCGCCAGAATGGCGCAGAGCATCGTGAGTTTTACGGATTTCGACATGAGGGTGAGATTCCTTTCTGAAAGATGTGATTGAATATAACACAGGATCGGTCAGAGAGTCACCTTTCCTGCACATGCTCCTCCAGCGTCTGGATCAGACTCCCCACGGTTTCGCGATAAACCTCCGGTATCTCACTCAGCGTTGCCAGGGCCGTCTGCAGGCGACGCGCAGCTGACAGGGCATTACGTGCCTGCCTGAGATTGCGTTCAGCGGCGGGCTTGCCGGGCTCGGTCAGGTTGCGGAACTGGCGGACCAGCACAGGGTGGCTGCGTTCCTCTTCGAAGGCTGCCTGTCTCAGGGTGCTGTACTCCTCGGGTGCGAGAGGCTGTTCCTCACGGGCTTGGCGCAGGAGGTCGATCGAGCGGTAGTCGGGCAGCGGTCGCTGCTCCCGGTGCGCCAGCGCGCCCGGTTCTTCGCGCTCGAGGAAGCGGTAGGCGAGCAGGAGCTTGTCGGCGGTCTGCCGGCGGATGCGGATTTCGCGGGTACAGTACTCCTCGAAGGAGTCGTACCCCCATTCCTGGAATTGACCACTCGTGGCGACTTTGGTCAGCCACTCGCCGAGTTCGGCCCACGACGACTTGAAGCGCCGCACCGAGACCAGCACCTGGTAACGTTCGGAATCGGCAGGGATCTGCTGCAGCAACTGCTCGATATGCTGGGCGCCCTTGCCGGGCACGACGGTCTGGTCCATGAGGCACTCCTTGGGGGGACTCGGCGGGTCATTCTAGCACAGCGGGGGATTACAGAATTCAGGATTATGAATCATGAGCAATTGACGCGGAGAGCGGAGGCGAGAGGCAAAACAAGGCTGCCAACACAAAGCAAATGACGACCTGCCGAGGCTGCAATAGAAGGTTGCATGAGCATGCCGGTAAATCATCAATCCGGGAATGAGCTCGCCCGGTGATTTTCTCCGCGTCTCCGCGTCAAAATAGGTTTTCTTCTGAATCCTGAATTCTGTATTCTGAATCCTGGACCCCTCCGACTATCGCGTTTCCGAACTGCGAGGAGAGTCTATGTCCCGTCACCGCCGCACCGTCGGGCCTGAAACCGCGCGCATGCTGCGCCTCGGTCACCCTTGGGTGATCGCCGACCGCTACACCGCGCTTTGGCCGAAAGCCCCTTGCGGGACGTTGGCCGATCTGGTCGACGAAGCCGGGGCTCCGCTCGGTACCGCTCTGCTCGATCCAGGGGGCCGGGTGGTGGCCCGGTTGCTCGACACCGCAAGGTTACCCTGATGTCACCTGGATCGATGCCCGTCTGCAGAAAGCCGGACAGCTGCGGGCCTGGCTGGACTTGGGGGACACAACCGCGTGGCGGCTGGTCAACGGGGAAGGGGACGGTCTGCCTGGTCTGACGGTTGACCGCTATGGGGACTTCCTGCTGGTGCAGTGTTATACCTGTGCCTGGGAGCCGCATTTGCCGGCCGTGTGCCAGGCGTTGGAGAGGGCCTGGCAGCCTCGCGGAATTTATGTCAAGGCGCGACCTGCCGAGACTCGTGGCGCCGGAGCGGCGGTCAAGGGAAGGCTTCTGGCCGGCAAGCCGGCGCCGCGGCCGCTGATTGTTACCGAGCACGGTCTGCGTTTTACGGTCGACTTAGCCGGAGAGTTGCATACCGGTCTTTTCCTCGACCAGCGGGTCAACCGTCGGAACTTCCAGCGTCTGGCTGCGGGGCAGCGGGTGCTCAACCTGTTCGCTTACACCGGTGCCTTCTCGGTGGCCGCTGCCGCCGGAGGGGCTGCCCAGGTGACCTCGGTTGACGCCGCACCGCGCTATTTGGAGTGGGCGAGGGAGAATTTCTCTCAGAACGGTCTCGATTCGGCCACGCATGAGTTCATTGTCGGAGATTGCTTTACAGAGTTGGAACGGTTGGCACACGCCGGGCGGCACTTCGACCTGGTGTTGATGGATCCGCCAAGCTTCTCCACGGTTCGCTCCAGCCGCTTTACGACTTCCGGCGGCACCAGTGGCCTGGTACAGCGAGCTTTGGCTTTACTGCCGCCGGGAGGGCTGCTGATCAGCTCCTCCAACCACCAGAAAGTCGAGCTTGCAGACTATTTCAAAGAATTGCGCCGTGGTGCCCTGGCTGCCGGGCGCGAGCTGCGGATCATCGAAACTGCCGGGCAAGGGGGTGACTTCCCGTTCCCGGTCACCTTTCCGGAAGGGCGATATCTGAAATACGTGATCGGTGTGGCAGGATGAAGGGGCCGATCCCAGTTGTTAGGATACTCTTGCCGACCGACCCCCCTTCTTGATGAATAAAATCCAGACGCACCCGACAACCGTCAGGAAAGAAAGGAGCCATCCGGCGACACGGGGGGGCGTGGTGCCGAAGCGTATCGAAACATCGTGATTGCCAGCCGGGACCGAAAAGGACACAAATCCTTCTGGAGAAGGGGCTGCCGGGAGAGTTTGACCATCGATTCTCAGCTCCCATCCTGGGAAATAAAACCAAGGGATGATGATGAGGTTGTTGGGACGCCTCCCGATGAACGAAAAACTCATGGTTTTGCCATCGATCAGCAGGCCAGAATAATCTCCAGTCGGGGAGTATGGCTTCCCGTCTGAAATGATTTTGATAACGTTATCGTTGGCGCTAGCAGGGAGATATTCATTGGCCGCACACAAGGAACCGAGACCAGTTCCCAGGCTGGAGATAAAGCCAACATCAGTTTTTTCTGAGGCTGTAAGGGTAAATTCCCTGACCGACCTTTGTGCGGATGAGATCCACAATGAGGCCACTACCAAGAGGATAATCGGGACGAAATTTAATCGATTGGCTTGAAATGCTGCCCCGTAAGCACCGCAGGCTGCAGCCAGAAAGAGTGTGGCTGGTCCGAGAAATCTCCAAGGGAACTGTACAAAGGATAAAATCGGTATTGAATGGTACAACGAAGTGGTAATTGAGGTTGTTAGCAGCAAAGCCAGAAAACCGCACACCAAGTTGATAGTCACAAATTTTCTCTGCGGAATGGAAAGCTTTCGAAACAATAAAAGGGACAGTGGTATACAAATCATGAACAACAGTCCTACTTGAAAGCTCATGCCATCGTTTGGACCGATGACCGACCCGCCAAAACCCCACGTTGTTGAAAACCATTGTTCCGGGTAGACAAAATGATTCTCAAAAGAAAAATAGCCGGATGTTACTGCTTCTGAAAAGTTGTTTAGAAATTTTCTTTCTAGAATGACCGGCAGCCAATAAAAAGCAGAGAGCCCGATACCGATTACGGGACCTAGTCCGATTGCAATTAAGTTCGAACGGGTCATCCCCTTGTGCCATAGGCCGCATAGGGTGTACAGCACGGCAAAGGGGAAAATGGTAACTACTGACAGATTATGGAAAAGAAGGAGCATTGCGGAACATGTGCCCAAGAGTAAGGATTTCGCGAAGGTCCAAACCTGCTTTTATTGTCCGATCAATTGCCCAGAAAAGATAAGGCAACACCGCAAGTGCAGCAAACTCGGCAAATGCGCCACGCACGTAGATATTCACGAAATGGTAGGGAGTGAATAGGTAAACTATTGCGGCCGCTACGCTGCCGATATTGCCAAAATGGGGCCGAGTCCATAGATACATCCCCCACGATCCAGCAAAAAAGAGCAGAGTGGCGGGAATTTTGAGAGATATCAATAAAGGGAGGCCCAAACTGTGCAACCAGGCAGACAGAAGATAAAAGCCTGGCGAATAAAAATTGGCGAAGGGAGAACCCTTCCCATAGTAAGTTAAAGACAGCCAGCGAGGATAAATGTCGCCGTGCCGGATTTCTTCTGTGTAGGCAATGACCCGCTCAATCAGATCTATATTTTCATGGGAGACAAACCAATCGACTGACCATAGTGGTACTGATGAAACGAGAGAAAGAATGGCCAGGAGCAGCAAGATGAACAAGGTGGTGGGGGGACGATAAAAACGAAACATGGATACTCCGTCTCTTGACCTGTCTTCAGTGGCGAAAATGTACTTGATTTAGGTTTCTCTGGCAAGGGTTCACGGCATTCCAGGTCACCGGATAGCAAGCGTGGCAGCAGGTTGCGACCGAATGTCTTCATGAGGCAAGGGTACATTAATACTGATCGCTGCAGAATTGGGAGATCGCGATGCCGTCGATTAGAGTTGCGGGGGATCACCGGACATGTGGTAACCTTAACGAAAAGGGAGAGGCAAGGGCGGAACAGGGTATGTCTAAATTGTTCAGGGTGAATCCCTCCACTTTTTTTCTGGGCATTGCATTAATCTGGGGGGTGTGCGGCTGCACCTCTGCCGGCAAGCCCGTAGTGTGGAAAAATAACAATACGCAATTCGACAATTACCGGGCTCTTGAAATACTGCCGGTTATTAATGCCACAGGGACGACGCTCGACCAGACCATAGAGCCTTTTCTTTCGGGGCGTCTGAGGGATCAAATCGACGCGGCAAACCTGCCGGTTGAAGTTGCCCCGGCAAGCCCGGAGGGCATTCTGGTGGTTCAAAGCGAACTGTTGGTCTTTGACGCCTATGAATATCGCAGGTTAAACTTGGAGCCGAGCACGCCAAACAAGCGGACCAACGATTTACGCGGAAGGAACGATCCGGTGTACGCTCCGGACGCGGTTGGTTGACAAGGCGACAAATCAGGCTGTTGCAGAAATCGTCGTGGCCAAGTTTTACGCCTGCCGGAAATCCCTATATCCCGCCTTTCGGACCTTACACGACTTTTCCGGAGCGTCCGGAACAGCTTCTCGAGCAAATTGCAGCCGATACTGCCGGAGAAATTGCCAGCCTCATGGAGTCTGGGGCAGCGAACTGAATCCCGTGGGAGCGGCTCGCACCGAAACGCAAAGATCTTTTGCTCTCAAGGTGGTAACGTTTTGCCCGTGTGCTCGTACCAAAATGGAGCCACAACGGCGAGACCGTCGATCTCCAGATACAAATCCCGCGATGAGTTGTTTCTCAATTTGGCATGTCTGGCATAGCGCGGGTCGATGATGATGTACAAGGAATCCTTATCGTAGTTGCGTGACTGAATGGCGTGTGCTGTGGACTCTGAATAAGTTTTCATATTTTCCGTGATCGAGGCGCGCAAGATAGGCTGAATCGGTGGGAAGATTGCGGGTTGCCGCTAGGTAGGCAATATCCTTGTAAGGAGAGCCGACCCTGCCTGGCTCGAAGACGCGGATTTTTTTGTAATTTGTTAGTATTTCATCCCACTCCGGAGATGTCAATCGGGGATGCCACGCGCTGCCGGCATCTGTCACTCTCCTTGTCAACCAGCCAGCACTCGTATCGACCGTCTGGGTCAGCAAAACGAATGCAACAAGAATGATTGCTGTCCTGTGACGGTAAGCCTTCAGCAGCAACACTATCAGACCCCAATAAATCATATAGTAGACCGGCCAGAACATCCTCGCGCCGGCGCGGAGGATGCCGGCCGGATTCGTGATTGTTTCCGGAAGGGCGACATATAGGCTTTTGCTGCCCACGGTTATGTTGTTCGAGATTGCATATAGCGTTAATCCGAAGCAAATCATGAGCAGCGGCAACCACTCCGGCCGCAACTTCATGGACCGGAGATTCCTGAGGGAATACGGGACGACTAGTAAGAACAAGCCGATCATCCCGAGTCCGAGGAAGTTGAAACCTCTCGAAGCTGTTGATTCCGGTTGGTAAGGCCGGCAGGAGAAAGGACCAATCGATGTCTCCTTCGATCCCCGAGGATGGATTGAGCAGGGAAAGAAGGTTCATGGGAAATTGGCCGTATTCGTTGGCAGTCCTGCCGGTCTTCACCAAGAAAAAGCCGACTTGCCAAAGGGTGAGCAAAATCCCGCCTGATACGAGCAGATATTCAGAGAGTAAGGCGAGGGGTTTTGACTCGCGGACAACCAGCCTGCGTATCGTGTCGCTGAACCACAGAGCTACGACCATGGCCAGGAGATAGGCATGAACGAGGCTGGCCGTCACGACAAGTGCCAACCACTTCAGTGGCTTTCGTTGCATATCCTCCGCAAGGCATAAGTATAACCCGGCAAGAACCAGCCAGTGTCCCGCAAGAGGGTCGTGACCATACAGACGGGAAAGCATCGGTGGGGAGAAAAGAAAGAGGGCGGTTGCACAGATTTTTATTGTCAGGCCAGGACTGGCAAGACTGACAAGCCGCCACGCAAACCAGGCCTGGAGGATGAAGCAGAGCAGTATCCACAGGCCGAAATACTGAAAAACTGTCGGAAGAAGAGGGGACAAAAGCTTGAAAGCAAACGCAAATAGAGGGAGCGAATCGGAGTAGAAAATGGAACTTCCGATCTCCATACCATAATTCGGATTGGCACCAAGCGGAAACGCCCAAGGCGAGTTCCGGAAGAACATCCAGCCTGTATAGTGTGTCGCCGGGTCTTCGCTCTGCATGAGCCAGCCAAGTTTCCGAACGGCAGGACGCTCGTGCCGACGATGACGGACGTAGGCAGCAACCCCTATTGCTAGGGGGCCGATATGATTTACATCCAGGAACAGCAAGCGAACTCGTTGAATAATGTCGCATTTAGATATGGGCGTCATCGATTTTGATCATCTCCTCGTACAGCTGAATTTCAATCAGCCTGGTGTTCGTGACAATAAGCAGAATTATCCGGAGCCACGCAGACGCGACAGCAATGCAAATTCCCTTGGATAGAGCTCATGTTGTCGTAAGCAAGTTACACTTTCAGTCGGAGAGCTGGGAGATGGGAAAGACACTGATCCCTGCCTGCCCCCTGGTATTTAGACGCCGCCAGGAACACGTCCCGATACAGAAACTGGTAGCCGGCCAGTTTCTCCCGCTGCAGAACCGGGTGGCCGAGCGGGAGGATGACGAACGGCCGCGACTGCTCCCCGCCGACCGAGCCGTGGCCGCCGACCTGGTCGTCGAAACAGGCGATCCCCTCCTCATCCAGGGCGCCGCAGATCACCAGGTCACCGCAGTTTCCCCCGCTGCCGAAGCGCCGCAACTCCTCGACCACGTCGTCGGGGACCCCGTAGGGGCGCAGGAACTCGAGTTCCTCCTGGCTGATGGAAGCTTCCCGGCGCGGTGCACAGCCGGCCGTCCCGGTGGAAGATGCAGACTTCCCCGGCGGTCTCCCCCTTGGCCAGGACAAAGCCGATCCCCTTGTGATTCTGCAGGAAGCGCAGCAGCAGCGGCTGGGTTGTCCTCCACCTCGCGCCAGGTCAGGCGGTGCGGAATCCCGGTGATGTAGAGGTGCGCCAGGGTGCTCGAATAGGTGATGACCACCCCCCCCTCGTGATCGATCTTCAAGGTCTCCGGCACCAGGTCGCGGATCTTCCTCTGCAGGTAGTTCTTGGTAGCCCGGTAGGCCTGGTAGCGCCAGCCGCGGCGGCGGGTTTCCAGTTCATCCTGCAGGTAGCCGAGCTGGATGCGGGTGAAGGCCAGCGGCCCGGCCGAGACGGCGGCCGTCTGGTTCTCGCGCAGAAAGGCGCTGACCGCATCGCCCAGGGTCGCGCCGAAGCGGGCCTGGAACGGGTAGCCGGGGGTCTGGCCGTGGTCGGAGAGGATCACCAGCGTGTAGTCGGCGGCGCCGACATGATCGATGGCGCGGATCAGTTCGCCGATGCGCTGGTCGATGTAGCGCAGGTTCTTCAGGGCCGGCCGCGAGGTCGGCCCGTAGTGGTGGGCGAGTTCGTCGTAGCCGCTGTAGGTGGTGTAGATGCGCGGCACGCCGGTGTAGATGTCGGCCAGCACGCCGAAGGTCTGCAGTTCGCGCAGCAGGACGTTGCAGATGATGCGGATCAGCGGGAAGAGCCCCTCCATCGGCCGCCAGCGCTTGCGGCGGCGGTGCCACATGGCGTCCTCGCGATTGACCCAGTACTCGGCCACGGTCGCGCCGAACATGCGCAGCGCCCGCCACGGGTTGAACGCCAGCAGCAGCAGGATGCGCACCCCGCCGAGGCGGCCGAACAGCGTCTGCGGGTGAGGGGATGAGGCGGTGAAGACGCTGCGTTCGGCGCCGCCGTCGAGGATGTTGGAGTAGGAGGAGCCGCCGGCGAGCAGCCCCTCGCGGTCGTGGAAGAGGTGCTCGCGGAACAGCTGGACGTGGTCGGGATCGTTGCAGGAGATGATCTGGCCGGTGCTCTTTTCGAACCAGCGGAAGGCCGGGATCCCCTCCTCCTGGCCGTAGAAGATCACCGCCTGGGCCGCCGGGGTGGTACTCGGCAGGCCGGCCCGGTACTCGATCAGCTGGTGGCCGCGCCGCAGGTAGCGTTCGAGGTGCGGCAGGTAGCCGCGGTCGAGGGCCTGGCGCAGATGCGGGCAGGCCAAGCCCGTCGATCTGCAGGCCGACGAAGCCAGGTTTGCGGCCGCCCGCCAGCCGCTCCCGGCGCTCCTTGCGGAACGGGAAGAGCTTGACCGCGTAGAACAGGGTGAACAGCCGGTTGGCGAGGGCGCGCGAGGGCATGGCAGCTCAGTATAGCAGAAGACGGAGGGCGGGGAACAGGGCTCAGGGATGCGTTCGGCCTTCGGTCACCCGCCCCGAGTGCCCCTCCCGCTGCGCCAGGAACCACCGGTAGGTGGCCGCGATCCCCTCGTGCAGCCCGGTCCGTGCCTGCCAGCCGAGATTTTGCATGCGCGAGACGTCGAGCAGCTTGCGCGGGGTGCCATCCGGCTTGGTGCGATCGAAGCTGAGCCGCCCGGTGAAGCCGACCACCTCGCGGATCGTCTCGGCCAGTTCGCGAATGGTGACATCGACGCCGGTGCCGAGATTGACGAAGTTCGGTTTCGGGTAGCTGCACAGCTCCGCGTCGAGGATCGCCTCGTGGAGGGTCAGGATGTGCAGGCAGCCGTCGGCCATGTCATCGACGTACAGGAACTCGCGCATCGGCGTCCCGGTCCCCCAGACGACCACCTCTCGCGCCCTGTCCCTTTTCGCCTCGTGAAAGCGCCGCATCAGCGCCGGCAGGACGTGGGAGTTCTCCGGGTGGAAGTTGTCGCCGGGGCCGTAGAGGTTGGTCGGCATCACCGCCACGAAGCGGGTGCCGTACTGGCGGTTGTAGGCCTCGCACATCTTGAGCCCGGCGATCTTGGCGATGGCGTAGGGCTCGTTGGTCGGCTCCAGCAGGCCGGTGAGCAGGTGCTCCTCCTGCATCGGCTGCGGGGCCAGCTTGGGGTAGATGCACGACGAGCCGAGAAAGAGCAGGCGCTTGACGCCGTTGCGCCAGGCCTGGTGGATGACGTTGTTCTGGATCGCCAGGTTGACGTGAGATAAACTCGGCCGGATAGGTGTTGTTGGCGTGGATGCCGCCCACCCTGGCCGCCGCCAGGATCACCTACTCGGGACGTGTCTCGCGCGAAAAACCCGCGCACCGCCGCCTGGTCGGTCAGATCGAGCGCGTCGATCTCGGGGAGGAGCAGGTTGGTGTAGCCGCCCGCGCGCAACCGCCGCACGATGGCCGAGCCGACCAGGCCCTGCGACCCGGCCACGAAAATCCTGGTATTGGTATTCATGGCAAACCTTATGACCTACTCCTCGATGGTCACCTTGTCGATCGTCACCGCCTCGAGGGGCACATCCTGGTGGCCGCCACGCTGCCGGTGGCTACGCCCTCGATGGACCAGACCGCATCCATGCCGTCAACCACCTTGCCGAAGACCGCATAGCCGAACTTGTCCGGGCTGAGGCCGGCATTGTCGAGGAACTTGTTGTCGGCGGTGTTGATGAAAAACTGCGAGGTGGCGCTGTCGACCACGTTGGTACGGGCCATGGCGATGGTGCCGGTCCGGTTTTTCAGGCCGTTGGTCGCCTCGTTCTTGATCGGGGTGCTGGTCGGCTTCTGGGCGAGGTCGGCGGTCATCCCGCCCCCCTGGATCATGAAGCCCTTGATGACCCGGTGAAAGATGGTGCCGTCGTAATGCCCGGCCTTGGCGTAGGCGATGAAGTTGTCTACCGAGACCGGCGCCTTGGCGCGGTCGAGTTCGATCAGGATCGGGCCCTTGCTGGTTTCCAGGTAAGCGATCGGGTTGCTCTGGGACATGGCATGCTCCTTTTTGGTCGTGAGAATTCTCGAATTGAAAATACTGCCACAAACTGCTTGCTGTCGCAAACTGCCATTTTCGGGTTGGCCCCGGAAGGAGGTCGTGCCTTCTGCTATAATGACTAAGTAAATTCTGCAAGGAGCCCACCATGCACCAGGCACTGTTCTGGGAAAAGGCGAGGACGGCCGGGTCCACTGCGGCCTGTGCCGCTTCGCCTGCCTGATCGCCCCGGGGAAGCGCGGCCGCTGCGGGGTCCGCGAGAATCGCGACGGGATCCTGTACACCCTGGTGTACGGCAAGACCGTCGCCGAGCATGTCGATCCGATCGAGAAAAAACCGCTCTTCCACTTTTACCCGGGATCACGCAGTTACTCCATGGCCACGGTCGGCTGCAACTTCCGCTGCCTGCATTGCCAGAACAGCGAGATCTCCCAGTGGCCGCACCTGCACCGCGGCGGATTCCCGGCACCGACCGCTCCCCGGCCGAGCTCGTTGCCGCCGCCCGGCGCAGCGACTGCACCAGCATTGCCTACACCTACACCGAACCGACCATCTACTTCGAATATGCCTACGATACGGCGGTGCTGGCCCGCCAGGCAGGGATAAAAAATATCTTCGTCACCAACGGCTACACCACCACCGCGGCTCTCGAAGCGATCGCCCCGTATCTCGATGCGGCGAATGTCGACCTGAAGGGGTTCACGGACGATTTCTACCGCAAGGTGACCGGCGCCTCCCTGGCCGGGGTGCTGGCGTGCCTGCAGGATTACCGGCGGCTCGGGATCTGGCTGGAGGTGACCACCCTGGTCATCCCCGGCCTGAACGACGATGCCGGCGGACTGCGCCGGCTGGCCGAATTCATTGCCGGCACCCTGGGGCGCGAGGTGCCCTGGCATGTGTCCGCCTTCCACCCCTCCTACCGCATGCTCGACCGACCCGCCACCCCGGCACACACCCTGGAGCGGGCGGCCGCCATCGGCCGGGAGGCGGGGCTGCAGTATGTCTATCTCGGCAACCTTGCCAGCGCCGGTGGCGAGGACACCCGCTGCCCGCAGTGCGGTGCCGCAGTCATCCGGCGCCAGGGATTCCGTCTCCTCGAACAGACCATCGACCGGGGCCGATGCCAGGCGTGCGGCGGAACCGTTGCCGGGGTTGGCCTCGGCAGGCTTTGACAGGTTGCGAAGGGAGGACGATCATGCCGGTGACATTTGACAATCCGCGCACGCCAACGGTGGATATCGACAGCCAGTTCATTGATCGCTGGTCGCCGCGGGCCTTTGCCGACACGCCACTTTCCAGCGAGCAACTGGCCGCCCTGTTCGAGGCCGCCCGTTGGGCGCCGTCTTGCTACAACGAGCAACCCTGGCTGTTTATCTACGCGGTGACGGCTGCCGACCGGGCGCGTTTTGCCGAGGCGCTGGTGGCGGCCAACCAGGTGTGGGCGCCCCGCGCCCCGTTGCTGCTCTTCGTCCTGTGCCGACGGCGTTTCCGCCACAACGGCAAGGACAACCGGCACGCCCCGTTCGATGCCGGTGCCGCGTGGATGTCGCTGGCCCTGCAGGCGCGCAAGCTGGGGCTGCATGCCCACGCCATGGCCGGCTTCAGCCGGCAGAAAGCCTATGCGATTCTCGGGGCGCCGGAGGACGATTACGACATCATGGCCGCCGTTGCGGTCGGCAGGCGTGGGGATGCTGCTCGGCTGCCTGAGGAGGTGGCGGCGCGGGAACGACCGAACGACCGGATGCCGCTAGCGGAGGTCGCCCGGGAGGGGAGATTCTGAAGGCCGGGTCGCGGTGCTCCCGGCGGGGACGAACAGGTCCGGGTAAACCGGGGAGCCGAGCAGTTCCACGGCCCGCTGCACCAGGTCGCAGCCTTGCGCGACCACCTGGTGCCGCCAGGGGTCTGCCTCGGGGCAGAACATCTTCCTGAGCTTGCGTTTCGACCAATGATCGAGCTGGCCGCCGCCAAAGTGGTGGTGCTGGTTCTCGGCCCGCAAGGCACGCAGCAGGCGCCGGCCGTTGTACGTGCCGAACTCCTGGGTCAGGCAGATCAGCCTGACCTCCGGCAACAGTTGCCGGTAGACGCTGCTGTGCCCCCCCTCGTGTTCGTAACCCATCACGTCCGATTCGACGGCATGCGTGGCCACCGGCAAATCCAGGGCAGCTGACAGCTGCTCCGCATCGATGGCCGGAGAGCGCAAAAACAGCGACTGTTTGCCGTGTTCGCCGAGCCCGGTATGGATATCGATGACGAACAGCTCCTGCACGCCATCAAGATGTTCGGCCAGCCACGCCCCGTAGAGACGGGGCTCTTCTTCCAACTCGTTGCCGCCGTAGAAAATCCCCCGGGGGAAACGGTACTGGCCGCCGGCGACCGCCTGGCGGATCGCGCCGCCGCCGAGGCCGGCTTCGGCCAGCAGCAGGCGCAGGTGAAAGAAGTTGATCCGCGAAGGGGGACGGGCCGGGTTGAGAAAGCCGTCAAGCGTGGCGTAGCCGTCGGGTGCGCCGTGCCAGCCGGCGGTGCCGAAGAAGAAGTTGCGGTTCAGGTCGACGTTGTGGCCGTTGCCGCGGCGCAGGCAGGCCATGCCGTAGGGGTTGAGCACATGCACCAGGATCAGGGCCGTGTCGACGGGGACGGGGGGAAGCCGCTCGAGCAGGGCCAACTGTACGGCGGAGCCGGCAAAGGCTTCGACGCCATGGATGCCGCATACAACAATCAACGCCCGCTGCGGCCGTCGCGGCCCGAACCAGGCAATGTCGATCCCCAGGGGGGTGCCGCCGGGACCGGTGACGCTGAGCGGAAGACTCTCCAGGCTGCCCCCGGCCCCGGCCACCGCGCCGCAAAACCGCTGGCGCGCCGTCGCAAAATCAGGAGAGAAGAAGTCGTCGGTCATGATTGCAGAATCGCCGGTTATTCCATGAAAAGCGCTCGCCGGCCGCATTTGCGACAAGCATCGACGTCCGGTCGTTGCGGCAGTTTTTAACGCGCTATCTTGGCATCAATCGCGGATGGCTGCAACCGTCCGCCGCCGTTGTACGACAAACAGGTTCCATGCCGGCTGGCAAAAAGCCCGGGGAGACGTCAGGGTGACACCGACGAGGTCATTACGGACGGCCTTCACATAAATATGGCTATTTTATGATTGAAATTGACAGTTTGTTTGGCGATTATCGACACTTGGAGCAGGAGTAATTCAAGGATATGTGCCATCGCATGTCTGGTCTGGCATGGACCTTGGACGTTTGTTGCCACCAGCAAATTATGCAAGGGTCATTTGAGGGGGGGAGGGCAGGTAATGGCATACGAGAATTTCGAAAAAACAGTGACAGCGCTCTCCGAGGCAAAGACCTATCAGGATGTCAATGCAGTAATGAAGACGGCTTTCGCGGAGCTTGGTTTTCCGGAGTGGATTTACATGTTTCAAATGCTGGCTTCATATTCCAAAGCACCAACCATTGTTTTTCCGAATGTCCCACAAGAATGGGTATTACATTATTTACAGATGAACTATTACCATGTCGATCCGCTTGCATCCTATTATATGAAAAATAATTTGCCACTAATCTGGGATGCCCAAGCCGACTGGTCGCAGGCCGGGCCTGCAGCCGTAGATTTTATGGAGGATCTGTATAGTTTCGGTTTTACCGGTGGCCTCTGTGTGCCCGCTGTTCAGTGCCCAGAACACCAAAGGGGCGATCAATTTTGTTTTCCGTACCCCCACTCTCGACCATCTTTATGAAACGCTGCGGGGATGCGCAGCCCAAGCCGTGTTTTTGATGCGTTACGTTCATGAGGCGGTTCTGCGCATTGCGATGGAAAGTGGTGACAGCATCTATCGTGATCCGCTGACGCGACGCCAGAAAGAAATCCTCCTGTGGGTGGGAGAGGGGATGACCTCCAAGGCGATCGCTGCTCGTCTCGGCATGTCCTATCGCACGGTCGAGCACCATCTGGCCGAGGTGCAGCGAAAGTTGAATGTTTCCAACCGGCAGCAGGCAGTGACCAAGGCGGTCAGCTTGGGTTTTATCTTGCCAGTCAACGTGGAGAAAGACCCTGTGGTGACTTTTATCTATTGAATGAGCCGATTTCTCTAGACTGTGTCAGTCAAATTTCTGCTTTCAATTATTGGTGGTAAAATGCCAATCCTTCCCGTTCGGCCGTGCCGAAAAGACCGTGTTCATGTTGTCGATGGGCAGCGGATAGCCATTTGTCATATTGACTACTTGTTTGACAACCATTAACCTTGCGGGGATTGGCTTTCCTCCCCCCCCCCTCCTGGAAAGCTAATCAATTGCCCCTGTCCTCTGGACAGGGGCTTTTTTTACATATAAATTTAGCTTGCTAACGCAACTTTGCGTTTTAAAAAGCACTGGGCTGCCAACGTAGTTGACAGCCCAGCTTTAACCCCCCACACTCCTGATGGTTTCCCATATATACTAGGACTTCTGAGAACACCTGTCTAGGCGGGAAAAATCCCTTGCAAAAAAATTAAGTATCTGTATTTGTTATAGTTAAGTCATTTGAGTATAAATTAACAACCACTAATGTATTTTGTCTTTTTATTGGGAATGTTTATCTTTGATTGTGGATACGAATTGAAAGCTTCTTAAACAATCTAAGAGGGAATATGTTGAATGATGTTCTGACTGCTTGTCAGCAGATTCGGGGCGCACGGAGCAACGGAGAGTTGCGCAGGCTGCTCGACGGCCTGCTTTGCAGACATTTGGGGTGGGATAACTATGGTTTCGTCGCCCAGATTCCCACCAAGTTCGCCTTGGCACAAGGGCTGGTGATCACCAACTACCCCGTGCGCTGGATACTGCATTACCTGCGCAAGGGTTATTACCGGGTTGATCCGCTGGCCAACCATTGCCTGAACCACAACCTCGCCATGGTCTGGACGTCCGATTCCAAGGATTGGATCAACTTCAGCAATGAAGTGCAGGAAATATGTCCGTTTGGTTCGCAAGGAAGGGTGGACAGGGGGGGTCGCTATCCCGGTCCCGGCGATGCCCTGCCGGGGCAGCTTTGCACTGCTTACCAGGCAGCCGCTCAACAGTGTCAAGGAAATGGTGGATACCGCGTTACTACTGGGACCGGTGATTGGTCTCCACATTCATGACGCACTGCTAGAGATCACCTTGAACAGAACTTTCAGCGTTCTCGACAGAAAAAACCTTTACCTTACCGATCTCGAAAGAGATATCCTACAGTGGACGGCTGACGGCATGTCGGGGAAGCAGGTGGCGGATCAGCTGGGGGTCAGCGTCAAGGCCGTCGAAAGACATCTCGAAAAGGTACGCGAGCGTCTCCATGCACCTAACCGAGCCAAGATGCTGGTGATGGGGGTGGCAATGGGGTTGATACAGACTGGCCGCGTTTTTGGGAGCATTGTTAATGCGGAAGGCCTCGAAGACCGCATTGAAAAGCTGTTTTCAGGAGAAATAAAGGTGCCATCCCATCTTGTTCAGGACTATTTGTACGGCGAACTGCCGGACGATGACATTACAGCTTGAAGTTGGTTTCTGCTGCTGGTTCATTTGGTCTGTTTTAATGTCAGTAAATTCCTGGCAGGCGGATGAAAAACTAACCCAATCAAGGTGCCAACGGTGAAGTGCTCCCGGGACAAAAGACCGGCGCGTTCTGCTTGAGCCTTGACCGTTTGAAAGAACCTGGTGGCGACCTCATGTTCAATCAGACGGTCCCGGTTCTTGAAAGAGCTCGTGTGATTTCAGACCGTGTCATCCATGGACAGCCCGACGAACCAACGAAACTGCAGATTGTAGTCAAGCTGCTCGACCAGCATCCGCTCGCTGCGGATCGTGTAGAGCCCTTGCAGCAGCAAGGCCCGCAGCAACTGTTCCGGCGGGATCGACGGGCGACCCGTATGAGAATACATCTCCCGGAACAGCGGGGGCAGATCAGCCAGGGCGTTATCCACCATGATCCGGATCGGTCGCAGTGGGTGGTCCTTGGGAACCCGCGCTTCCGGGGAGAGATAGCTGAACATGGCCTGCTGTTGCTGATCTTCGCCGCGCATAACGTTTCTCCTGTAACATCAAGAAGTTATGCGCGAATTTTAACAAAGTCAAAGCGTCAATCCTTGTAAATCAACTACTTGGGCAAATGTTTTTCAACAGCCTGTAAACTTGAAAATCGAAGGGTATGATGAGCGACCAGCCGTACTTCCCGGAAAACGAAAACGAGACCAACCGACTGGAAGGAAAGACCGACAAACAGGCGGTGATTGATCAGGCCCAATGGGCTGGACTGCAGCCGGGGATGCGTGTCCTCGATGTCGGCTGTGGCCCCGGTGTGACCACCTCGGCCCTGGCGTAGGCGGCTGCAGCCCGGTGGGACGGCGGTCGGTCTCGACCGCTCCGAAGAACGTATTGCTTACGCCAACGAAAAGTATGCCACCGATAACCTCACCTTCGTGCGGCGCAACTTTTTTGACGACCTGTCCGACCTTGGGGAATTCGATTTCGTCTGGATCCGTTTCATCCTCGAATACTTCCTTAAAGAAGCCTACGAACTCATCAAGAACGTCGCCACAAACAGTCAAGCCCGGCGGAATCCTGTGTCTGATCGACCTCGACCGCAACTGCATGAATCATTATGGCCACTCGGAGCGGCTGGAAAAGACCATTCAAAAGATTGCCGAATGCCAGATGAAGAACAACAACTTTGACCCCTTTGCCGGGGCCAAACTGCCCGAACACCTCTGACAACCTTGGCTTCACCGACATCCGATCGAGTTGCGAGTACACCACCTCATTTATCGGGGAGTTGTCGGAGCTAGATCGCTGGAACTTCTGGCAGAAAATCGAATTTGGCAGCGAAGACGTTCAGGTTGGACGTTCGACGACTACGAGGACGGCTTTGCCGGGTTTGAAAAGGAATTCAAAGAGTATTTCGCCGACAGGCGGCGCTTCTGTTACACGCCGCTGATTATCTGCCGGGGTGTCAAGCCCGTAATGCTTAATGAAGTGACTCTTTTTGGAGAGGATGCGACCTGACATACTCTGACAGCAGATCATCGCCGTTGTCATCGAAGTTGGTGAATTCGACCCCGCAGCCTGCCGGGTAGTTTGGCTTGGCACGATTTGTCGCCGCCATTGACCCAGGCGATCCGCCCTGACGCCACGATCGGCTGGTCGCGATCCGGGCAGCATCAATTCGATCTTGACGAACAACCCCTGCCCCAGGTTCTCCGGGAACACTGAGAAGATGCCGTTCAGACTGATATCGTAGGTATTCCCCGAGTAGGGTGTTGGCGCGGGTCTGCACCATGACCGGGGTCTCCAGCGGCAAACGCCTGTGGCGGATGGCGATTCCGCGGCCTCCCCCGCCTTCACCTTCCCCCTTGCTGGAACCCGTTGTAGCTGCGCCGGTAATAACGAACGAACGCCTGGACCACCGCGGGTCGAAGTATTCTGCCGCTGTACTTGATCAGTTCATCGATCGCCACTTCGATCGGCATCGGATCGCGATAGTGGCGCTTGGAGGTGATCGCCTCGAAGTGGTCGGCCACCGCGATGATCCGGGCGCCCATCGGGATATCTTCGGCGCTCAGCCCCATCGGGTAGCCGTTGCCGTTCCACTTTCTCGTGATGGGAGCCGGCGATCAGCGGCACGTCCGCGTATTTCCCCTCGAAGTTGATCCGCTCCAGGATGTCGCGAGTCTGGGCGGAGTGGGTCTTGATGATCTCGTACTCCTCGATGGTCAACCGCCCCTCCTTTTTCAGGATCGAATCGGGGACGCCGATCTTGCCGTAGTCGTGCAGCAGGGCCGCCACCCGCACGCATTCGCGGAAATCGGTACCCAGCTTCAACTCGTCGCAGATGCCGACGGAATACTCGGTGACCTTCTCCGAATGGCCGGCCGTGAGCGGGTCGCGGGCGTCGATGCTGGCCGCCAGGACCTGCAGGGTCGAGCGGAACTCCTTCTCCTTGGACAGCAGCAGTTCGGCGTTGCGAATGCTCACGCCGATGACCGGCGCGATCCCCATCAGCAGCGACTTGTCGCTTTGCAGCAACTGGCGGCTCGGAACGCAGGTTGTCGACGGCCAGCACGCCGATCGATTCGCCATCGCAGATGATCGGGCAGCAGACGAAGGACTTGACTCCCGATCGCCTTGGCAAACGGATGCTTTGCTGGGTATGCCTCTTCTCGAACTCCTCGAAATCATCCACCAGGTATGGCACCTGCTCGTGGAAGGCCTTGATGAAAACTCCTTGCGATTCGGGGTTGTCCAACCGGAAAGCGGCGTTCAGCAAGCAGTTCTTTCTCCTTCTCGGTGTGCCCGAAACCAGCGCGATAAACCAAAAGAGTCCGGCTCTCGTTGGCCATCAGCACCATGCCGCGGTCGAAATCGAGGCGTTTTTGCAGCACCTTGACAACCGCTTCAAGAACCGTATCGATAGTAGTCTGACTGCTGATCACCTGGCCGATCTCGCTGGTCAGCTGCGAGTGATTGTAGGTGGTGTCAAGCAGCTCGGCCAGTTGGTCACGGGCGGAGTCAGCACTTCAACACCAGCTTCGGATTCCTTGAGACGGCAACGGATCTCCAGGGCATAAAGCAGAGCTAGCAAAGCAACGAGAATCATGGCTACCGCGACCGGCAAGGAATGGTCGAATACGAAGACCGCCTCGATGACCAAGAGCGGCAATGACAATAAGCCCGTACTGCCGGGCATCTGCGAAAATAGGTGGCAGGCGTCGGTTGCCAGCGGATGATGTAGCGACAGCACTCTCCCCCGTTGAAACAGGCACTCGGGGTGTTCGATCGTCTTGGTCCGATAATGGAAGCCGGCAAGAACTGCTTCAAACACACCGATCCGGTTCTCGCACTGGAACAATTCTTCTTGTACATCCAGGGTTCGGCACAACAGTGATTTCCACTGCGTTGGAGATCTTTGCCGGGAGGTGTAAACCGAGGAATGAGTCAGAGCGCGAGATGACATCGCCGATACGGTTGAAAACCGCTTGTGGCGTCATAAAACTCAATACGTAGGTGCGAATTGATCCGAAGACCTCCGGGCTTGCCCCATACTGCCCGGCCTCCCGAGCCAAGCTTGGGTTGCCGGTCAGTTCGACGGCTTTCTCACAGAATCGGTTGACCTGCTCCTGGGTCAGCCAGTGTGAGTGATCGGCCACTTCCCACGGCATGATCTGGGCGTAGGTCAAGGATCTCGACAAGATCCACGTGCGGGTAGCGACTTTTGAATCAGCTTGATAAACGGATCCATGACCCGCGTGCTGTAAAGCAGGGCTCCGACATCAGCTGACCTTGGCTTTTTTCATGAATTCACGCAGATAACGCATGTAGTCATCCCAGTAGTGCAAACTCATCACGTTGAAGGCGTAGGTCTTTTCGCTCGGGATGCCGATCTTCACCAGGTAATCGAGAGGATAAACCAACAGCGGCAGCGCTCCAGGCCGAATTTGCAGGCCAACAGTGACATCATAAGAACGAAATCGCTTCGATTGAATCCGTCGGCATCGACCACCAGAAGCTTGGTCGCATTGGTCAATTCCGAGAAGTTCAGGCCGATGTCGGTGCGATTGACCGCGACAACAGCTTTGAGTTGCCGTTCTTGCGAATCGCCAGGCGGTGGATCTCGCGGCGGAAGCCGGCCTTGGCGTACTCTTCGGACAAGGTGTTGTGCTCGAAGGCCGCCGGGGACATGTCGATGGCGTCCAGCAACAGTCCGCCGGAGACCTTCTCGTAAAATCCCTGCAGATCCTCGAGGTCACCCCGGCGGACCTTCGCCAGTTCCCAGCGGCCGTCCTCATCCCAGTCGCCGGTGTTCGCCAAGGCTTCGAAAACTGAAGTAGCCGAAGTCGTCGACCGAACAGGCCTTGGGGTTTTTCATCTTGTCGGCAAACCCGCCGAAAAACCGCACCGGGAATTTGTTGTCCGTCCGATAATAGCCGGCGTTGAAGCGGAGGTGCGCCGAATGCATGCACGTGCGTGTCGTTGATGTACTCGCTCATCCGGTCGAGGACCAACAAGCCCGACTTGCGCTTGTGATGCAAGGCGGCATGGTGGTGGTTCACCCAGGTATTTTCGAACAGGCGCAGCATGGCGAAGTGGCCGAGCAACTTGCCGTGCTCCATGTGGGTGAAGTGACGGGCGATCGTCGGGTGCTCGGTATACAGCCTCGCATAGGTCTCTTTGAAGGTCTCGCGATTCTCCGCCAGGGTCGCGTACTTTTCCGGATAGATGAAGCCGGTTTCGAAGAAGAAGTCCCATAGCGATTCCAGGTCGACCTTGTTGGATACGTAGGTGTCCGGATCCTTGGCTTGCTGCAGCAAGGACACCAGTTCCATGTGGTCGAGGTTGTCGATGTCCACGAGGGCCAGTCCGACCTTGACAACGTCCGATCCATCGATCGGCGTGCGATGGATTACCTGTGCCGTGCACTTCATGAGGGTGCGGGAGGTCAGGGCGATGGCCATCTCCTTGATCATCATGCCCGGCAGCAGGGTCGCTTCGGATGCCGGTTCAGACAGGGAGAAGCCGCCGCCGGAGAGGTCGAGGACCTTCAGATTCATGGTGCGCTGCGACACCGGATGCGTGAACACCGCGTTCGGACACGGCAGCAGTTCGTAGCGGGCCGCACGAAACTCCCGCGCCCGAAACCGCGGAGTCTGGCTGCGTAGCGGTTGCAGGACATAGTCGCGCCGATCCGCGCCCGTGGTGTTGCCGGACGATCCTGCAATCGCCCACGTAGATCACCCCTTTGCCGCTGTGCAGGGTGACATTGACCGGGAGGCTGGCGCTGATCCAGTCGAAGCTCTGCGGAGGAACCGCCAGCAGTTCGACCCGGAAGGACTGCGCCGAAAAATCGATCACGCGCCCTTCGTAGACGGCGCTGTTGGCCACGATGTTCGCCTTGACCCCCTCGCAGCCGTGGCGCCGCACGGCGCGCGGCAAAGTCTCGCGGCAGAGCTCCGGCAGCCGGACCGTGACCCGCTGGCCGGTGATGTACACCAGTCGTGGCTCGAACTGAATCACCTGATGACCGTCGGTCAGCACCAGGCGATCCAGTTCATAGCCTTTCAGACGGGCGTCGTCGGCCGCTTCGGGATCGACCCACGGCAATCCAGTTCCTCGTCCACGCACGGCTGCGGGATCGCCCGGCGAATCAGGATGTTGTCGTGGAGCTTGTGGTGGAGGTGGACGAAGAGGGGTTCCTGCTTGAAATTGAAACGGTTGAGACGATTGATCAGCTGCGTCTGGTCGATGCCGGCCTTCGGTGCGACGTGACGGCAGCGGGAACGGCCGGACATTCCTCCGTCAAATCAGACACGGCCACCTCGTCGTTGTGACAAGGTCAGCCATAGATCTCCGGACTCGTAATTGTCACTACGATAATTGTGCATTATTATAATTAAGTTCTGTCAATTTTGTTTAATTTATATTTATGTCAGGGAATTTGTCACACGCTCAACAAAAAAGGGCCGATAAAATCGGCCCTTTGACTCGCTCCCTTCACCCGGCTCAGAACCTATAACCAACCGACAGGCCAAACAGGTAAATATCCGTGTCGTAATCGCCGTTGGCCGTGCCGACCGGCGATCATGGCGGCCATCGAGCCAACCCCGATCCGATCTCGTCCGTGGCACCGTTATTCTTCTCGCGCGTCTCATGATACTCGTAGCCGAAGGCCGCCGGAAACCATCCACTGGCCGAAGGTCAGGTCGGTGCCGATCGTGAACAGGTGGGCATCCGTGTCCGGGATGATCGGCTCGAAGGTCGAATTCGGCATCGGGTTCTCGCCGTAGAGGTAGCCGGCGTTGATCGCCACCGTCTCGTTGAGCCGGTAGTTGGCGCCGATGTTGTAGGTCCAGGTCGAATGCCAGTCGCGGTCGATCGCGACGGACGGTTGATCTGAGGAACGGGCTGCTGCAGGTCGAGAGTCAGTTGGTCGTTGACTGTCCCAGTCCTCCCAGCGCACGCCGACCTCGACGATCAGGTCGTCGGTGACTTTGGTCGCCACCCCGGCCACGAACTGGGCGGGCAACGTCGATCTCGGAATCGGCAGTGCCGTCGAGAAACAGGCAGGGCCAGAGCGCGGATCGTTGCCGTTGAAATTGAGATTCCCTTCCAGGTCGACCTCGACCTTGACTGCGGTAGGCCGCCCCGATCGAAACGCGATCGGTGACCTTGTACAGGGCGCCGAGGTTGTAGCCATGTCCCCAGCCGTCGCCGGTGAACTTCTGCTCGACATCCGGCAATACCTCGAAAATCGGCCCGCCCAGCTCCGGCGGCAAAAAGCCTCCCACCACGGCACTGGTTGATCATCCGCCGCAGGTCGGTATCGAGTACACAAGGTCGATGCCGGCGGCCAGCGAGAGCTTGTCGGTGACCTTGATGGACACCGCCGGATTGATGTTCATCGAGAACATCTCCCCCTGGGTGCCGATATAGCGCCCCTCGTAGTCCTTGTCCCACTCGTTGGACAGGCCGAAGGGGAAGAACACCCCGATGCCGGCGGCGATCTGCTCGCCGCCGTTATGGGTGTAGTAGAAGGTACTCGGGAAATTCCAGGCGCTGTCGCCGTTTTCCGTGCCGCCGCTGTCCAGGTCGATCTCCCGGTCGGAGTAGACGGCGGTGGTGCCGACCTCGATCTGGCGGCCGGGCACGTCATTGAGCAGCGCCGGGTTGAAGTAGAGCGACGACGGTCCGGTCGGGATGGGCCACCACCGCATTGGCCTGGCCCAGCCCCGAGGCTCCCTGGGTGAAGACCCCGTAACCGGAGGCGAAAACTAGTGAAGGCATCAGTAAAACAAGTCCAACTAAACAAGGTACGAACAGTAATTTCATAGATGTGCCCCTTTCCTGATCCATTTTAATAAAGCAACTTCTCAAATGAATACTTTCTTGAAAGCTATTTCTACAGTGTCTTTATCCAAAGCTTTGCTGATCGCTTGTTTTTCTAAAGCATGGCGTGTGGCAGTAAATGCTTTTAATTGTGACAGAGGCATGGAATTAAGCAGTTCTAGATTGTCCCCACGGTAGACCGGCCCAGAATTTTCAAGCGACATAAACGCCTTGATCAGCAAGTGCTGAGCTGTTGCCGAATCCATAGTGCTATGTCGCCAATTATGCTTATAACCTTCGATTTTGTAAACAGCCCGTTGATCGGTTTCAAAGATTGGACTACCTGGCACCAGCACAAATGGATACAACGACCAATTTAGGAGCCCCCTTCCGTCTACGGCCTCCAGGCGTTGTAGAAAAGTGATCGTCCGATTTACAGACAGCTCAGTCTCACCAGGAAAACCAACGATAAAGTAACATGTGCAGTTAATCCCGGCTTTTAGTAGATTTGTAACAACCTCTTCGTAAAGCACAGGGTCGGCCTGCTTATTCATCGCCGCAAGCAGAGAACTGTCGGCTGATTCAATTCCGATCTGAACTTCGATACATCCGGCATTATGTAGCAACTCAAGATCAATATCCCTTAGCACATCAGCCCGTAACAGAGTCATCCATTTGAGTGTTAGTCCTTCATTAATAAATCTTTCACAAACTTGCACGAGGTCGCGCTTTCCCAACCGAAAATTGTCGTCGGCAAACCATACATACTTTGCACCACGAGCTTGCACAGCCTTCATTTCGGCAACCAAGACGTCGAGAGGCTTGACCCGCATCAATAGGCGATTCTTGTTGAAATTACAGAAACTGCAGTTATTGGGGCAACCAGTTGACGCTCGCATTGGCACCACGCCAGATGCAAATACAGTGTCCGGCAATGCTGTCCAGTCAATTGGCACATCCTGCCAATGGGAAAGATCGTCGATTCGTTTAAGAAAAATGATAATTACCGTTCACCGGTCGAGCTGTGTTTGGCAGATCATCAATAGCACTATTTTCCCGCAAGCTGTGTAAAGCTTTAATCAGCAGGTCCTCGCCAGCATCACTGATAATATAGAGGTCAGTTTCGTCGCCAGTTGCATCGAAGAACAGAAAATCCTTTATTAACTCATCTTGATCATATGAATAATCTCCCTTGCGCTGCCACACCCGCCAAGAGAAAGCAACAAAAGGCCCTCCAACAATTATTATAGTTTCTGGGCAATATTTTTTAACCTCACGTACTAGCGCAAGCAGAGTATCGCGGCTAACTACGAAGGTTGTAGAAATGATTACAGCTTTCGGAGATTGAATAGCCAAGTCAGCGAAACGGTTGCGTTCACGTTGAAAATCGTTGATCAGGTCAATAGAAAATCCGGCTTTGGAAAGTGCGTTGTAAAGGTAAATGCCGTTCAGTTTTGGCGCGGAGTCCCAACTGCTAAAGCCATCGCCCTCTACTGGAGGGACAATGTTTCCAGCATGAGCAAGGAAGTTACGAACGACCTGCACCGTGGCAGTATGACCATCGAGTTGTAAGCGCAAAGGGTTAGATGCACTCAACGATACTAGCCCGTTATCGGCAATCACCACTGCGTCGAGGGGGTGTTTGTTCATCTTTTGACCATGTAATATGAGATATAACTCATGCTGCAGAAAAGACTTAGATATCCCTACAGAAAAGCCGAAAATGTCTCTGTTTTGCACATGTCCTAAATAGTTGCCTGTGGCAATAAATCAAAATTTAAGATTGGCTTGTATTGTGTCAGAATTTTCTCGAAGCCCTTGCCATAGCAGCTTGAGAAAGTTTGCCGGTCAACTGAAAATATTGCAATCGAAAACAAGCTGTTTGCATCTTAATATATAAATAATGACAAGCAACTTAACAGCGACAGAGTTTTTTCTAAGCCAATTTCTTCTGGTTCGAGAGTTGCAAGGAGCACCAGCCCCATGTAGACAACAAATCGGAGTAACATCAGCAAATCCTCCCTCGGTCAATGTTCTTAGCGACTATCACCACCGCACCACTTTCATGCAAGCGATCAAAATTATATGCAAGGCCTAACCTGCTCACGGTCGGTCTTCGGTTACCGGACAATGTTCTGCACCACAAATTACTTGTGGGTCACCCGCTTATGATCCTTGAGAGGCGGGAATGTGGGTCCAGATCAACCACCTGCAGTTTTCTTCAAATACTGCAACCTGTCTTGCCGTGTCCAGTTGTTTTCTGTGAATTCTCTCTGGTCTGGCCGTCTGTGAGAATTGACCTGCCACCTCTCGACGGCATGTTTGGTGTCGTAACATGGGTACAAAAACAGATGATGGTGGATGAAATAACCATGCTGCCAGTGATGGCGACACAAACATCCATCGACCCATAAAAATAGCCGGACGGCCACATTTGCTGACCGTCCGGCTATCCCCCCCCACACATAACCCGGGTGCCTACTTGAAGGCTGGCCCTTTCCATAACACGGTTCAAGAGACTTCATAACAATGAGGGTGAGCTAAGAATACGACAGTTCAAGACGAGAAAAAATCCGTAGGAATACGGAGGGTAGTTTTACTGATGGCGGCCTTGAGACAATCAGGGTTCTGGCGGCGGCAAGACAAAACGGTTGCAAACGCCAAGGCCGGGGTTTCCCCCGGCCTTGCGATAACGGCTTATGGCTCGGTCGACGCCGCGGCAGGTTTGCGTCGAGGGGCCCGTTTGCGTGGCGGCTTCTCGTCGGTTGTCGACGACTCGTTGGCGGCAGCCGTCTCGACGGACTCCTGCTGCTTGCGCGGTGCCCGACTTGTCCGGGCTTTCTGATTCGTGGCAGACGCTGCTTCCGAAGGCGCGGCCGCCGTGACCTCGTCGGCGGGAGCCGTCGCTTTGCGCGGGCGCCGGGTTGGCTTCTGCGGTTCATCCGGCGACCGTTCCGCAGCCGCCTCGGACGGTCGCTCCGGCATCGGCGCAAGGACTGCCGGGGTCTCGCCGGAGGGCGCGACAGCCACGGCATTGACCGACGGCTTCTTGTGGCCACGCCGACGGGGTTTCTTCTTGGCCGGGCCCTCGGCTGGCATCGCTGCCGCCACGGCCACTGCCGACTCATTGATGACGGTCTGCGGTTTTTCCTCGGCCGGCACCGGTGCGTCGGTCGCTGTCGCGAGTTCTCCCGAGATTCCGGGTTTTTTCCTGCGCCGCCGGTGCTTCTTCTTGGCCGGCCCCTCGGCCGGCGCTGCCGTCGGCTCGATTGACGCCAACTCCTCGGTGATGGCTTGCGGTGGTGGCTCGGCCGGCACCGGTGCCCCGGCGGCTGCCACAGCCTCCTCCTCGGTCCCCGGTTTTTTCTTGCGCCGCCGCTTGCGTTTCTTCTTGGTCCCTCTTCCGCGCTGTCCGGGGTGACGTTGCCTCGGCCGTCTCGACGGGAAGTTCTTCGGTCACCTTCTGGTCGGCCGGCCGCTGCCGCCTTGTCCGGCATCGCCGTCACCCTGGCCTCGACATACTCGGCGGCGGCCTTTTCCTTCTCGCGCTTCTGCAAGGTGATCTCGACCTGGTCGGCGAGGAACGAGGTGCGTCCGGTGATCTGGATGTCCGCCTGGTAGCGGCGCTCCATTTCCACCAGCTCCTCGCGTTTCTCGTTGAGCAGGAAGCTGGCGACCTCGCGGGCCATCTGCGCTTCGGCCTCGGCGATCTGCCCCTTGGCGAGGCCGGCATGCAGACGGCGCAGCACCGACACGGCCAGCGTCTCGACGCTGCGGATCTGCCCGGCGCCCTGGCAGTGCGGGACAGATGCGGAAAGCCCCTTCGGTCAGGGCCGGCTTGATCCGCTGGCGACTCATCTCGAGCATGCCGAACTGGCTGATGTGGCCGATGGTGATGCGTGCCTTGTCACGGGCGGTCGCTTCCTTGAGGCGGTCTTCGACCTGGCGGTTGTGCTTGCGATCGCGCATGTCGATGAAGTCGATGACGATCAGCCCGCCGAGGTCGCGCAGGCGCAACTGGCGGGCGACCTCCTCGGCCGCCTCCAGGTTGGTGCGGGTGGCGGTCGCCTCGACGTTGGTTTCGCCGGCCATCTTGCCGCTGTTGACGTCGATGGCGACCAGCGCCTCGGTGGTGTCGATGACGATGGAACCGCCGGAGGGGAGGGGCACCTTGTTGCGGTTGATGGTCTCGATCTGCTCCTCGATCTGGTAGCGGGAGAAGATCGGGCGACGTTCCTGGTGCAGTTTGACCAGGCCGACATGGTCGGGCATCACCACCTCGAAGAATTCGCGGGCCTCGCGGTAGACCTCGGGGTCGTCGATCAGCACTTCGTCCATGTCGGTGGTGAAGTAGTCACGGATCGAGCGGATCACCAGGTTCGACTCCTTGTAGATCAGTGCCGGCGCCTTGACCTTCTTCTCCAGCGTCTCGATGTTCTCGTAAGAGCCGCATCAGGTAATGGTAGTCGCGTTCCAGCTCCTCGCGGGTCTGGTCGAGCGCCGCGGTGCGCACGATGCAGCCGACGTTTTCGGGGAGATCGAGGGAGGACAGCGCCTTTTTCATCTGCCTTGCGCTGCTTGTCGTCTTCGGCCTTGCGCGAGACGCCGCGGGTCGGCGTGCCGGGCATCAGCACCATGTAGCGCCCGGCCAGCGACAGGATAGGTGGTCAGCGCCGCCCCCTTGGTGCCGCGCTCCTCCTTGACGATCTGCACCAGGATCTCCTGGCCGCGATGCAGCAGGTCGTTGATGCGCGGCCGGCCGCCCGCTTTCAAGTCGGGTTTGACGACGGCGGCGTTGATTTCGTCGATCTGCAGGAAGCCGAGGCGCTCGGCCCCGTAATCGACGAAGGCGGCCTGCAGCCCGGGTTCCACCCGGACCACCGCCGCCTTGTAAATATTGCCCTTGGTCGGTTCGCGACCGGCGACCTCGATACCGAGTTCGGTGAGGATGCCGTTCTCGACGATGGCCACCCGGTTTTCCTCGGGATGGGTGGCATTGATCAACATCTTCTTCGACATGTAAATTCTTTCCGATGACCGCGCGCGACCGCCATCAATGGGAGTTGGGTCGACCCTGACGCCCGCTCGACCGGGGAGCAGCGTTCACCCGGGAGCCGTCGGTCGTCAGGACTGCAGACGTGAAATTCTGCGCCGGCAGCCCAAACGGGCGCTGCGGCGTCTGCCACCCCCGGCGCGCTCAGGGGGCGAAGTCTGTGCGAACTATAGCAGAGTTGCCGGAAAAAAGTGGGACAGAATTTGCAATCCTGTCCACCTTTTTTCAATCCAATTGTGCGTCGATAAAGTCGAAATCGATCTGCTCCTCGGCCAGTTTCTGTACCAGGCTGATCTTCTCGATATCCTCGGCGGTGATCTTCGAGACGTCCTCGGTGATGGCTGCGGAACGTTCGGCGGTGCTGCGCTCGATACGCATGAACGGCAGCTCGCTGTCGTCGAGCACCTCCTGGACGATGCTGGCCACCGGGCTCAGGCCGGGGATGACGATGCCGACCAGCTTCGCCCGGTATTCGGGGATATGGTAGAGCGAGGCCATCAGCACCAGCAGTTCGTCGCGGCTGCTGGTCACCAGCAGCAGGGTGTTGGGTTCGAGCATCTCCACCACCTTCTGGGCCGAGGCCGCGCCGAGCTGGATGTGGTGGATGATGCGCAGCGCCTGCTCGCGGGTGGCGCGCAGCGGCAGATCGAGCAGCCTGGCGATGTGCTGCAGGGTCGGGCCGGCCAGGATCGGCGAGTAGTTGAAGCCGCCGTGCACCTTGACGCCGTGCGGCGCGGCGGCCATCGCCAGGTAGTGCAGGGTGCGCTCGCGCTTGTCGGCGATCAGCTTGTTCGGCATGATCAGGCGCACGCTGGCGCCGGCCTCGCGATAGAGAGCCAGGTTGAGGGCGACGTCGTCGATGACATGGCCGATGCCGCCGCCGGAGATCATCATCACCGGTGCGCCGATCAACCGGGCGACGCGGGCGTTGCTCAGGCCCAGCACCGAGCCGACGCCGCTGTGGCCGGCCCCCTCGATGATCAGGAAGTCGCATCTCCGGTCCAGTTCGGCAACGGCCGTCGAGCAGCTGCTCTTCGAGGACGAGGCCGCGGGGAATTTGCCGTCGAGCAGCTTGCGGGTGGTGTCGGGCTGCAGGACCACCGGCGACATCAGCGGCAGCTGATCCTCCATGCCGTAGACGCCGGCGATCAGGGCGGCGTCCTTGTCGGCCCAGATCTCGCCGACCTTGACCGGCTTCGGGCCGACCGGCTTGATGAAGCCGACCCGGGCGTACTTCTTCTTGGCCAGGTGCATGAGCGACAGGCTGGTGGTGGTCTTGCCGCAGTTCTGGCCGGTGGCGGCGATGAAGATCTTGCGGGCCATGGGGGCTCCTTTCGTCTGGGCGTCGGAGTTCAATTCTGGAGGGTAGCGGGCTTGAAGTGTCAACCGGATCCGTAGAGATTGCCAGTTGCAAGGGCCAGCGAGACCAGTTTTTCGCCCTGAGGCCTCGCCATCTCGCTACCCCGTTGGCCGCCCCTGTGCTATAACCATCCCCATGCTGCAACTGATCAACGTCACCAAGGGATTTGCCGGGCAGACGGTGCTCAACGGCGTCGACTGGCACCTGCGCCCGGGCGAGCGGGTCGGCCTGTGCGGCGAGAACGGCGCCGGCAAGACCACCCTGCTGCGTCTGCTGGCCGGACAGCACGAGCCGGATGCCGGCAACGGTGCAGATGGCGCGCGGCACCCTGGTCGGCTACCTGCCGCAGGACGGCCTGGAGCACGCCGGGCGGACCCTGTTTGCCGAGGCGCGCAGCGCCCTCGACCACCTGCTGGCCATCGAGGCAGGAACTGGCGCGAACTGGAGGAGCGGATCAGTCGTCGGCCACCGGCAGGCCGACCTCGACCGCTACGCGCAGCTGCAGGAGGAGTTCCTGCAGCGCGGCGGCTACGCCATGGAGGCCGAGGTGGCCCGGGTGCTCAAGGGGCTCGGTTTCACGCGAGGCCGACCGCGACAAGCCGTGCGAGCACTTTTCCGGCGGCTGGCAGATGCGCATCGCCCTGGCCAAGCTGCTGCTGCGGCGGCCGAATCTGCTGCTGCTCGACGAGCCGACCAACCATCTCGACCTGCCGGCCCGCGACTGGCTGGAAGAGTACCTGGCCAACTACCCGTTCACCGTGGTGCTGGTCTCCCACGACCGCTTCTTCCTCGACCAGGTGGTCACCAGGATCGTCGAGATCTGGCATGCGCAGCTGACCGACTACCCCGGCAACTACAGCCGCTACCTGGTCGCCCGCGACGAGCGGGTCGCGGCGCTGCGCGAGGCCAAGCGCCGCCAGGACGAGGAGATCGCCAAGATCGAGGCGTTCATCAACAAGTTTCGCTACAACAACATCAAGGCGCCGCTGGTGCAGAGCCGCATCAAGCAGCTGGAGAAGATCGAGCGTATCGACCTGCCGCCGGAGCGCAAACGGATCGCCTTCAGTTTTCCGGCGCCGCCCAAGGGGGGCCGCCTGGCCGTGCAACTGCACGGGGTCGACCCACGGCTATGGCGGGCCGACGGTGCTGGCAGGCGTCGATCTGGCGGTCGAGCGCGGCGAGCGGGTCGCCCTGGTCGGCGCCAACGGCGCCGGCAAGTCGACCCTGATGCGGCTGCTGGCCGGGGTCGAAGCGCCCCTGCCGGGGTGGCGCGAGGAGGGGGCCGGTCTGGTCCTGGCCTACTTCGCCCAGGATCAGGCCAAACCCTCGATCCGGCAGCTGACCGTGCTGGAGCAGATCACCCGGGCCGCCCCCTTCGACATGGTGCCCGAAGCTGCGCAACCTGCTCGGCGCCTTCCTCTTTCACGGCGACGACGTGCACAAGAAGGTCAGCGTCCTCTCCGGCGGCGAGCGCAACCGCCTGGCCCTGGCCATCCTGCTGCTGCGCCCGGCCAACCTGCTGCTCCTCGACGAACCGACCAACCACCTCGACCTGCAGTCCAAGGAGGTGCTGCTCGACGCCCTGCGCGGCTATCAGGGGACGCTGGTCTTCGTCTCCCACGACCGCTACTTCGTCGACGCCCTGGCCACCCGGGTGGTCGAGGTGGCCGGCGGCAGCGGCCACGGCCTATCCTGGGCAACTACGAGGATTTCCTGCGCGCCAAGGGACGGGAGGGCGATGTCAGCCATTCGAGCTCTGCGGGTCGAGACGACGGCGCCGCGCCGACGCGGTGCCGGTCGCCGACGACAAGGTCGACACGGATCGCCGCCCACGCCGAGCGCAAGGCGGCCCAGCGTGAGGCCCAGCGGCGCGAGAAGCGGCTGGCCGAGGTCGAAGCCCGCATCGCCGAACTGGAAACGCAACTGGCCGTGCTGGTGAAGGAGATGCAGGATCCGGCCATGGCCGCCGACCATGCCCGGCTCTATCCGCTGATCGATCGGCATGCCGCGTTGCAGGCCGAACTCGATGACTGCAGATGGCTCGCTGGGAAGAGCTGCAGGAGCAGCGTCGAGGAGGCCGGATGAGCCGACCGTTCGTTGTCACCGTCGCCAGCGAGAAGGGGGGGGTGGGGAAGACCACCATCGCCACCAATCTGGCGGTCTACCTCAAGGCCCTGCACGAGGACCTGCCGGTCACCATCGCCTCCTTCGACAACCATTTCAGCGTCGACCAGATGTTCGCCCTCGGCCCGCGTCCGGCGTCGGGCATGGCCGACCTGATCGCCGGGGAGCCGTCGCCCGACCTGGTCCGTCTCGGCCAGTACGGCGTGCAGTACATCGCCTCGTCCCGCCGCCTGGCCGCACCGCCGCTTGCCGCGCCGGCCATCTTGCGCGGCCAGGCTCGATGCCCTCGCGGTCTGGAGGGGTCGTGATTCTCGACACCCGGCCGATCCTCGACTGGTTCACCGAAGCCGCCCTGCTGGCCGCCGACCTGGTGCTGACTCCGGTCAAGGACCGGGCCGCCCTGGTCAATGCCGCCGCCCTGCGCGCGGTGCTGCGCTGCCGTCGGCCGCGCCGACCGGCTCTGGCTGGTGCCGAGCCTGGTCGATGCCCGGGCCCGCCTGAACCGTGAGGTCAAGGTCTGTGATTTCCTCGGCTTCGCCGCCCGTGAGCGCGAGTACCAGGTGACCGACCTGGTGATCAGCAAGAGCCCCCGCGTCGAGAGCCTGGCCTCCGGGTTCTCGACGCGCATTCTGCCGGTGCTGACTCATGCCCGGCAGACCGCCGTGCACGGCCAGTTGCGCCAGTTGGCCGAGTTCGTGCTCACCCGTGCGCCGCCGTTGCGCCGCTTGCTGAGTTGCCCATGGCCGCTGCGCCGCCGTCCCGGTTGCGGCACCGCCTGGTCGCTGCACTGCCCGGTCTGTGCCGAGCGCGCGCTCGATGATGAGGGGCACCTGTTCTTCGACCTGCGCAGCCGGCGGCGGGGGCTGCTTCATCCGGAGTGTCTCGACGGGGTCCTCAGGAACAGCACCCTGGAACTGGCCGCCGACCCGGACAGCCTCCTGGTCCTGGAGTTGGCCGGTCCGGGGATGCTCGATGAGGCCGCCGACCTGCAACTGCATCTGTTCGACGCGCAAGACCGGCTGATGGCTTCGGAGCAGGTTGCCGGCCCCGAGCACGGGCGGTTTCCGGGAGATGATCGAGGGAGTGACCGGGCGTAACTGGCAGACTCTGCAGAGAGAGTGGATGGTGGTGGCGGGGGCGGTCGGTCCGTTCGGCGAGCTGCCGGGCCGGATGGCCGGCAGCCTTTTCGCGATGCGCCGCCGGGTGGTGCTGCGCGAGGTACTGGGCGTTTGCCGGTGACCGGCAGTTGGCGGAGGAGACCATGACACCACGGAATTTTCGCGACCTGATGCGCCTGGTGCACGGCTTCGAGGCGGCCAAGATCCTGCTGGTGGCCAATGACCTGGAACTGTTCCGCCACCTGGACACCGAACGCACCGCGCCGAATCTGGCTGGAACGCTCGAGGTCGACCCCCGCGCCCTGGAGCTGCTGATGAATGCGCTGGCGGCCCTGGGTCTGCTGGAAAAGCACGGCGACGCCTTCCGCAACTCCGAAGTGACGGCGTCCTGCCTTGGCGATGCCGGCTATCGCGGGCATATCTTCCGGCATATTCACCACTGCTGGGACTCCTGGAACGATCTTGCCGGGGTATTGCGGCGCGGACGCCCGGAACTGGTGCGCGAGGATGCCATTTTGCATGATCGCGAGGAATGGAACCGCGACTTCATCCGCGGCATGGACGATGTCACCCGGGAGCTGGCGCCGCAGGTGGTTGCGCAGCTCGATCTCGGGGCGGCCCGCCACCTGCTCGATCTCGGCGGTGGCCCTGGCACCTATGCGCGGGCCTTTCTCACCGTCCACCCGCAACTGGCCTCGGTCACGATCTTCGATCTGCCCTTTGCCCTGGCCGTGGCGTCCGAACGGCTCGCCGGCTTCGCGCGACGTGACGACGTGCAGCTGGCGCCGGGAGATTTTCACGCGGATCGGCTGGGCAGCGGGTTTGATGTCGTCTGGATCTCGCAGGTGCTGCACTCCCAGGACGAGGCCGGCTGCCGGGACCTGCTCGACAAGGCGGTCGCGGCCCTGAATCGCGACGGACTGCTGTTGGTGCACGAATTCCTGCTCGACGACGCCCGCACCGCGCCACTGACCGCGGCCCTCTTTGCGGTGCACATGCTGGTCATGACCGCCGGTGGCCGGGCCTACAGCGGTGCGGAGATCGCCGGCTGGATGCGGGAGCGCGGCCTGGTCGATATCGAGGTTCGCCGGGTGAGCGACGATACGGGGGTCGTCAAGGGGCGCAAGGCCTAGTGTCCTGTGCGGCTAATTCTATCCTTTCAAATTGTGGCTCTTTCAGCCCCTGGCTGCGTTGCGGCTCCTCGGCGTAGCCCCCACTATGCCTGCGTCGCCGCGCCTTGCCAGAGACCGAAATCCCTCACAATTTGTGCAGGGAACTAACCGCACAGGACACTAGCCGGGCCCGACCTTGGCCCGGCATTGGCCTTGACACGATTGCTTAAATATTTTAAACAGTTAGTTCTGGGAATCGAAGCCGTTCCTCCGTTCACAAGGATGTCGAGATGATCCTGTTGCCACGCGGCAATCCTGTCAAGGAGAACGTCAATCCCGGCAAGGTCGATCTGCCGGAGGCGCTGGACAAGCTGCATCGCGGACGGTTCACCGGCTATCTGCGGTTCGAGTTCGACGACGGCACCGGCATCCTGATTTTTCAAACCGGCCGCTTGATCAGCGCCCTGTTCGAGTCGTCCAGCCACCGGCTGATCGCCTACGACGCCATCGCCGAGATATTTCAGCAAGCGCTGGAAAGTCGCGGCCAACTCGGAATTTACCGGCTGTCGCCGGAAGTGGCCTTCAGCATCCATGCCCTGCTGCACGGCGAGGTGTTGCACCGGGGCCAATTCCTGCAACTGGTCGACATCCGGTCTCTGCTTGGGCAGATGCGTGACGAGCAGCGCAGCGGATGCCTGCGGATCTATTCCCGGGAACATGTGGCCTTGATCTTCTATCGAGACGGCCAGCCCCTCGGGTTTTTTCACGACGGGTCGTCGGAGATCGAGACCGATGTCGAAGCTTCGCTGTCGGTGGCTCGCGAGCCGGAGGCCAAGGTCGACGTGCTGGTGACCCGCAGCAATGTGGAGAAGTCGCTGGCCGACCTGATGGCCACCGCCAGTCTCGCCGACCTTTGGCAGCGCGCCATGGAGAACTGCCAGCGTCAGCGCCGGGAGGAGGCGAGTGCCGCCACCCGTACGCTCGAGCAACTGGAGTCCGTGCGCCGGCAGAAAACCCTCGCGATGTTCCGGACGACCGCCCGGCTGCATCTCGGGACGATCGGCCCCGCGCTGGTCGAGAAGGAATTCAACCGTCTCAAGCTCAACGGCGCGACTCTCGACGAGGCACAGCTCGCGGGCTTTTACGACAACCTGGCGACCCATGCCGGCCTGGTGGCCGGAGCGAGCCGGATCGAACGGATGCTCAGCGAGATGAAAAAAGGGGCGAGAGGGTTGCTCAGGGACCATTGAGCCGATTCGGGCGGCGTTGGTAAAGCCGCCTTTTGCACACTTCGGGGAGGCGTTCCGTTTGGAACCGATGGCGTTTGCCAGGGTTGTGCTGTGGACCGTCGCCGGCGGGCTGGCTGGCTATTTCGGCAGCAGCCATGCCCGTGCCTGGCGCAGCCTGGCCGTCGGTTTCGTGCTGTTGTCCGTCAGCGAGTTGCTGGGAGTGACCGTCTCCCTGCTGTCCGGGCTGCTGCCGGAAGTCCTGCTGGTAGCGGG
The DNA here is from genome assembly GCA_963749425.1 of uncultured delta proteobacterium. Taxonomy (GTDB): domain Bacteria; phylum Desulfobacterota; class Desulfuromonadia; order Desulfuromonadales; family BM103; genus VAUL01. The sequence continues at coordinate 120,938 of CAVVMK010000006.1, read as the reverse complement.
GCCGGTGATCGGCATTGTCGCTGTACTGGTCATCAGCCACAGCCTCCAGGAATATCACTCGTTCACCCAGACGCTCGACGAGCGTGAGGGCTGGGTGCCGTTCGGCTGGGGGATGGCCGGCGGCGGCGGGCTGCTGCTGCTCCTGCTGCTGGCCGGTCCGGAGCCGACCGCAACGGTTCGACGGGGGTTGAACATCGTGGCGAACAGTAACTGGGTCTTCCTGACGCTGGTCAATATCGGCGTGATTTGCAAGGTCTGCAGCAAGCTCAGGGGAACCCCGATCAACAAGGGTCTTGTGCTCCTTGCCTGGGTGTTCGCCGGTATCGTCCTGTGGAAGGGGTGTGAACTGTATCTCGACGTCTACCATCTCGAGGTGGTCTCGACCCCCTACCGGGCACTCTCGTTGTTCGGACTGGTCGGTGGTGTTGTCTCCAGTATCGGAGTGAGCGCCACCTTTGCTTATTTTGCCAGGCTGCTGCGCTGAAAGGAGCCGGAGTCACCATGTGGTCACCCGCGGTGGATCGCCTGATCCGCACTGCTCTCGATGAGGATATCGGTCCCGGCGACGTGACCACGGCGGCGACGGTCGCCCCGGGCACGATCGCCCGAGCCGAACTGGTCGCCAAGGAGGAATTCGTCCTTGCCGGGATCGACATTGCCCGCCGGGTCTTTGCGCTGCTCGATGCCGAGATCGCGTTCGAACGCCTGATCGAAGACGGCCAGCACGGTGCAGGCGCGGCGAGGTGCTGGCCTGGTTGAAGGGGGATGCTGCCAGGTCTGCTGCAGGGGGAGCGGGTGGCGCTCAACCTGCTGCAGCGGCTGAGCGGCGTGGCCACCCTCACGGCGCGTTTCGTCAAGGAAGTGGCCGGTACCGGGGCCACCATCGTCGATACCCGCAAGACCACGCCGGGACTGCGGGCCCTGGAAAAATACGCGGTCCGGGTCGGTGGCGGCGGCAACCACCGCATGGCCCTGTACGACGGGGTCCTGATCAAGGAAAACCATGTCGCCGCCGCCGGGGGGATCCCGCCGCGGTGAGCCGTGCCCGCCAGCATGTGCCGCATACCCTCAAGATCGAGGTGGAAGTGCGCAACCTGGACGAGGTCGCCGAGGCGCTCGCTGCCGGTGCCGACATCCTGCTGCTCGACAACATGGATCTCGTCCAATTGCAGGCGGCGGTCGAACTGGTGGCGGGCCGGGCCGTTTGACCGAGGCTTCGGGGGGAGTCAACCTCGAAACGGTCCGGGCGATCGCCGAAACCGGCGTCGATCTGATTTCGATCGGGGCGCTGACTCACTCCTACCGGGCCGTCGATATCTCGATGCTGTTCGTCTGAAGGAGCCGCAGCGTGGACATGACTGCGAGCGGTACGCGCGAAACCATTCTCGACCTGTTCCGCCAGGCTCCCGGCAGGTTACCTGTCCGGGGAGCGGTTGAGCGACACTGCTCGGCGTGTCGCGCACCGCGGTCTGGAAGCAGATCGAACAGCTGCGCCAGCTCGGCTACCGGATCGAGGCGGTGCCGTCGCGGGGCTACCAGTTGCTGCGCCAGCCCCGATCTGCCGCTGGCCGAAGAGTTGCGCACCGGGCTGGCGACAGCGCATCGTCGGTCGCGAGATCCGCTACCTGGCCGAGCACCGATTCGACCAACCGGCAGGCCTGTGCCCTGGGCGAGGCCGGCGCAGACCGAGGGGCTGGTGGTGATCGCCGACCGGCAGAGTGCCGGCAAGGGACGGCTGGGGCGTACCTGGTGCTCCCCGCCGGGGGTCAATCTCTACCTGTCGGTGTTGCTGCGCCCGCCGTTGCCGCCGCAGGCTGCGCCGCAGCTCACCTTCCTGTCGGCGCTGGCGGTCAGTCGCGCCATTGTGGCGGTCAGCGGTCTTGACGCCGACCCACAAGTGGCCGAACGACGTCCTGCTCGGCGGCAGCAAGGTGGCCGGACTGCTCAACGAAATGAGTGCGGAGTCCGACCGGATCCGCTTTGTCGTGCTTGGGATCGGCGTCAATCTCAACATGACGGCCGACCAGTTTCCCGGACGAGCTGCGCGCTCCCGCGACCTCGCTGCTGCTGGCCGGGGGCCGGCCGGTTGTCGCGGGCCGCTTTCGGCAGGGTGCTGCTGGAGCAGCTCGAGACTCTTGTATGCCGAGTACCTGCGGCACGGGCCGGCCCCGCTCCTCGCGGCCTGGGAAGCCCGTTGCGACCTGGTCGGCAAGCGGGTCGTCGTCGATGAGCCAGGGAGCGCCCCTGCGCGGGGTGGTGGCCGGCATCGACCGCGACGGCGCTCTGCTGCTGACCCTGGCGGACGGGTCGACGGAGCGGGTTCTGGCCGGGGATGTCAGGGTAGAGCCGTGAACGGCGAACAGGAACAGGGATCAGGGACCGAGAGTTACCGATGCTCCTCGTCATCGACGTCGGCAACACCAACACGGTGCTCGGCCTCTACCGGGGCGAGGAACTGGTGCACAGCTGGCGCCTGCACACCGACAAGGCCCGGACCGCCGACGAATGGGCGATGACGGTCCACGAGCTGTTCGGCCTGGCCGGCCTGGATTTCCCCGATGTCGGGGACGTGATCATCTCGTGCGTGGTGCCGCCGGTGCTCTTTGCCATCGAGGAGCTGTGCCGCAGTTATTTCCGGCTGGCGAACCGTGCGTGGTCGGACCCGGCATCCACACCGGCATGCCGATCCTCTACGACAATCCCCGCGAGGTCGGTGCCGACCGCATCGTCAACGCGGTGGCCGCCTACGACCGCAAGCGCCGGAGCCTGATCGTCGTCGATTTCGGCACGGCCACGACCTTCGATGTCATTAGCGCGCGGGGCGAATATCTCGGGCGGAGCCATTGCGCCGGGGCTGGGCATTTCGGCGGAGGCCCTCTACCAGCGGGCCAGCAAGCTGCCGCGGGTGGAAATCGCCTGCCCGCCGCAGGTGATTGCCAAAAACACGGTCAGCAGCATGCAGGCCGGGCTCTTTTACGGCTACGTCGGCCTGGTCGACGGCATCGTCGCGCGCATGAAGCAGGAGTTGCGCGATGACCCGTACGTGATGGCCACCGGCGGTCTGGCCGGTCTGATTGCGCCGCACAGCCGGACCATCGACGAGGTCGATCCGAATTTGACCCTGGAAGGGTTGCGGATCATTTTCGAACGCAATGGAGTCGGCGCACGGAGTGAGCGAGTCGACCGGAGTAAGCAGCTGACGCGGCGACGATCTCCTCGGCCGTCACGACTTCTGGAATTTGCGGGTAGTCATTTCCCAATCGGAACCAGGAAAGGAGAGAACATGCTGAACTTCGAAACGGTCAAGGTGCGCAACGTGGGGATTGTGGGGCAGGGTGACGCCGGGAAGACCTCGCTGGTCGAGGCGATCCTCTTCAATACCGGGATGACCGATCGCCTCGGCAGGGTCGATGACGGCTCCTCGAACATGGACTTCGAGCCGGAGGAAGTGCGCCGCAAGATCACCATCACCTCCAAGCTGCACCACTGCGAGTGGCAGGGCGCACGACCTGCACATCGTCGACACCCCCGGCTACACCAACTTCCTGCACGACACCCGCGGCTGCATGCGTGTCCTCGGCGGGGCCGTGATGGTGGTTTCGGCGGTCGACGGCGTCAAGGCCCAGACCCAGACGATCTGGAAGTGGGCCGAGGAGTTCGAAGTCCCGCGCATCGTCTTCATCAACAAGCTCGATCGGGAGCGGGCCGACTTTCTCAAGACCATCGACGATATGGAGAAGTCGCTCAAGGCCAAGGCCGTGGCGGTCAACATGCCGCTTGGTCTGGAAGCGGAGTTCAAGGGGATCATCGACCTGGTGCGGATGAAGGCGCGGATCTTCCAGTTCGACGACAAGGGAACCTACCAGGAAACCGAGATCCCCGCCGACTATCTCGACGAAGCCAGGCGGCTGCGCACCCTGCTGCTGGAGGCCTGTGCCGACACCGACGACGCCCTGATGGAGAAGTACCTGGAGACCGAGGAACTGGAGCTCGAGGAGATTCTCAAGGCGCTGCGCGAAGGGACGCTGACCGGGCGGTTCATTCCGGTGATGTGCGGCAGCGCGTCGCGCAACATCGGCGTCCGCCAGCTGCTCGACTACATGGTCAAGTGCCTGCCGTCGCCGGTCGACCGCGGCACCCAGTACGGCACCAACCCCAAGACCGGCGACCAGGAGGCCCGCAAGGCCGATCGCAACGAGCCGTTCTCGGCCATGGTGTTCAAGACCATCAGCGACCCGTTCACCGGCAAGCTGACCCTGTTCCGCGTCTACTCGGGGGTCGTCAAGTCCGACTCCACGGTGTTCAACCCGAACAAGGACACCAGCGAACGGCTCGGCCAGATTCTGGTTCCCGAAGGGAAGAAGTACAAGCCGGTGGGCGAGGCGGTCACCGGCGACATCGTCGCCGTGGCCAAGCTCAAGGAGACCACCACCGGCGACACCCTGTGCGACGGGGCCAAGCCGATCATCTATCCCAATCCGGTGACCTTCAAGCCGGTCATCTCCTTCGCCCTGGCGCCGAAGAGCAAGGGGGACGAAGACAAGATCTTCTCGGGCCTGCAGCGTCTCACCGAGGAAGATCCGGCCCTGACCATCCAGCGCGACGCCGAGACCAAGGAGATGATCATCTCCGGCATGGGGCAGGTGCACGTCGAGGTGGCGGTGGAGAAGCTCAAACGCAAGTTCGGCGTCGAGGTTCTGCTCAAGGAGCCGAAGGTTCCCTACCGCGAGACGATCAAGAAGAAGGTCGAGCAGCACTACCGCCACAAGAAGCAGTCCGGCGGCCGCGGCCAGTTCGCCGATGTGCATGTCGAGCTGGAGCCGCTGCCGCGCGGCAGCGGCTACGAGTTCGTCGATGCCGTTGTCGGCGGGGTGGTGCCGCGCCAGTTCATCCCGGCGGTCGACAAGGGGATTCACGAGTCGATGCGCAAGGGATGGCTCGGCGGCTTCCCGGTGCAGGATTTCCGCGTGACTCTCTACGACGGCCAGTACCACTCGGTCGACTCCTCGGAAATGGCCTTCAAGATCGCCGGGTCGATGGCCTTCAAGAAGGCCATGCGAGGCCGCCAATCCGGTGCTGCTCGAGCCGGTCATGGTCATGGAGATCACCGTGCCCGACGATTGCGTCGGCGACGTGATCGGCGACATGAACTCGCGGCGCGGCCGGGTGCTCGGGGTCGATCCGCAGGGCTCCAACCAGGTGGTCAAGGTCCAGGTGCCGATGGCCGAGGTCCTCAAGTACGCGCCGGAACTGCGTTCGATGACCTCCGACCGCGGCCTGTTCACCATGGAGTTCGATCACTACGACGAGGTCCCTTCGCACCTGACCGCGAAGCTGCTCGAAGGGTTCAAGCGCGAGGCCGACGAGGAATAACCCGACGGCAAGGAGGCTCTATCATGGCCGATAAGGATGAGTTCAAGTTCGACGATGACGATACCTTTCCGGAGACCGACCTGAGCGGGGCCTTTTCCGAGGGGGAGCAGTCCGCGCCGGTCGAACCGGAGTACCCGATGACGATCAGGAATCGGCGGCGGGTCCAAGACCCGGCTGCTGCTGTTGCTCCTGCTGCTGGTCGTCGTCGGGGGCGGTGCCTACTATTTTCTTCTGATGGAAGAGCCGCCGCCACCGCCTCCGCCGCCGAAAAAGGTCGTCGTGGCGGTGCCCAAGCCGGCCCCGCCGGCCGCTCCGGCTGCCGCGCCGGCACAGCCGGCACAGCCGGCACAGCCGGTTGCGCCGGCCGTGAGCTCGCCTCAAGCCGGCGTCACCTCGACACCGGCCTCGCCACCGGCAGCCCCGGGGGCGACGGCCGCCACCGACAAAACCTCGGTCTCGGTGGCGCCTCCGCCAAAACCGGCCGCTGCGGCCGTGCCGGCGAAACCGCCCACGGTTGCGGTTGTCCCGGCGGCGCAGCCGGAGGTCAAACCCGCTCCGGCCCCGGTGGCTCCCGTATCGCCGGCTCCATCCAAACCGGTTGCCACCGCGAGTGCCGCACCACCTGTGAAACCGGCCGAAGTCAAGCCGCCATCGCCGGTGACCGCCGGACCGTGGCTGGTCGAAGCAGGGACCTACCTGAATGCGGCGGCCCTCAAGGCTGACGAAGAGAAGATCCGTGGCCTCGGTTTCGAACCGCAGGTCAGCACTTTCCGGAAAAACGTGCGCATGACCCGCCTGCGCATCGGCAGCGTTGCCGAACGCGACCTCAAGGACGCCCTGGCCTAGGCCCGCGGACCATCGCTCCGGAGGCTTTCGCCCTGCGCGCCGGTGAGACGCTTCACGGTCTATGCCGGGACCTTTGCCAACCCGCAAAATCTTCGCCGAGATGACCGAACGGCTGGCCGGGCAGGGGATCACGGTCGAGGAGGAGCCGCTGGAGGTGAAGCGTACCATCAGCCTGGTGCGGTTCGGTGGCTTTGCCGATCAGGCCGCCGCGACCGAGGCGGCCAGCCGGGCGCGCGGGCCGGCATCGCCGCCGAGGTGGTCAAGCCGGATTGAACCGGTGCAAACCGGCGGCAACCCGATGAAACCGGCCGGACAGCACTCCGTGCGCCTGCAGGTTTCCCGCAGGTGGCGCGCATTCTCGGTCACGGGGACCCCCCGCGAAGTGCAGTTGCTGCCGCGCGGGGGGCCTCCCCCTCCCGGGGTCGACCTGCTGACCGCACTCTGCTTTTCTGTGCACCAGTCCGGATGCCGAGATCGAAGAGCGCGGCCTCGCCTCCCTGCGATCCCTGCCGGCCGCGCATGCTTCTGGAGGTGGTTGCCGACCCTGCCCTGCACCCGCGGTTGCTCGATCTGCTGGCCCGCGTCCGGATGACCGACGTCAGTCCTGATGGAACGGGTCATCGTTCATCCGGCGGTCGGCGACGAACCTTGCTGACTCTGGCCGAACGGGGGCCGCAGCCGGTGCTCGATTGCCTGGCCGACAGCTTGTCCGGCTGACGCCGGCAACTGATCGAAGCCTTGTCGCCAATCCGCACGCCGAGCGGGTCCTGAAGTCTCCGCCTGGGCTGGCGCGGAGCCGAGCCGGAGGCCGAGCCCGACACGAGGTTGCAGCGGACGGTGAGGATGACGGGCAGAGCGAAGACGCCAATGACCAGGAGGCTTTTCCCGACGCCGTGGACGGCGACCCCGCGAAATCGAGGAGGTATCCGACGAGGCGATCGCGGCCATCATGGCGCAGGCGAACGCGCAGGGGGTGTCGAAGTACCAACTGGTGATGGAGTCTGAAGGTTTCGGAAAAGATCAAGATCGCCATGACCGGCGACAAGGAGTGGCGCAAGATCCTGATCAAGGATCCGAACAAGCTGGTGCATGGCGCCGTGCTGAAGAACGGACGGATCACCGAAGGGGAAGTCCTGATGGTCGCCAAGAACAAATCCTCCAGCGACGAGATCGTGCGTTTGATTCTGCTCAATCGCGAGTGGCTGAAGCACTACGAAATTCGCAAGGCGCTGGTGACCCACCCCAAGACCCCTCTCCCCAAGGCCCTGCGCTTTCTCAGCGAACTGGTGATCCGCGATCTCAAGGATCTGGTGCGCAGCCGCAACGTCGCCAGCGTCATTGCGACATCGGCCCGCAAGGAACTCGAAAGGAAATCGAAACGGGGCGGTTAGCAGCCCGCTACGGGAGCGGTGACGGGCGGCTAGTGACTATGCGCGGACATGCCGGCGACGACGGCGACCAGGATGCCCAGGCAAAGGGCGAGGGTCGCCGGCAGGCCGCGACTGCGGTGGGATTCGGGGATCAGGTCCGAAGCGGCGATGTAGACGAAGGAGCCGCCGGCCACCGCCAGCAGGGCGCCGAGCACTTCCGGGGCGAGTCCACTCACCAGCGCATAGGTGGCGACGGCGGCCAGCGGCGTCGCCACCGCTACGAAGCAAGTCAGCAGGATCGCCGAGCGGCGGGGCCAGCCGTAGTGCAACAGGATCGCCAGCATGGCGATCCCCTCCGGCACCTCGTGGGCAATCACCCCCAGAGCCGCCAGCAGGCCGAGATCGTGGCCGACCTCGTAGCCGGTGCCGATAATCATGCCGTCGATGGCCGAATGCAAGGCCATGCCGACGAAGGCGACCATCCCCAGGGGGTGGGGATGGACCGAACATCCGTCATGGCAGTCGTCGACCGTCAGGTGGGTGTGATGCTGCTCTTCGTGGCCGGCGTGGATCAGCAGGTGATGTTCCAGGAAGTAGAAGAGAATGAACGCCAGCAGGATGAAGAGGGGCGCCTGTGCGGTCATCTCCAGCGCCTCCGGGAGAATGTGCAAGAAGCCGACGCCGAGCAGGACCCCCGCCGAAAAGGAGACCAGGCTCGCCGAATTCCGCCGGCTCCAGCTCTCCCGAGCGAGAATCAGCATCATCCCGGCAAAGGTCGCCCCGCCGGCAATCCCCCCGCGAGCAGTACCTCCCACCACTGATCGTGCATGGACTCTCTCCTCTCCTAAACGGAGCAGCAGTATAGGGGCGATGACGCCATGACGCAAGCCTCATGGGCCGTCCCCGGCGCTTTGCCGCCAGGACGCGCCGGGGTGTGGCCAATTTGATCTGCGTCAATTTGTACGATGAGGGTCTTCTGCTAAGCTTTTGCTAATTTTGTTGTTGCCGGCACCTGTCGTCCCTGGTTGGCAGGGGAGACGCCGCCGGCCACGAACGGATGGGGAGGCAAGGTGATGATGAAGACTCAGTCATGGAGATGGGTGCTGCCGGGAGCGGCGGTTCTGGCCCTGGCCTTAGCCGCGTGGCTGCCCGCGCCGAGTTCTGCGGCCAGTCACATGAAAGCGGCCAGGATCAACCAGGACGACTGCTTCGGCTGCCACGCCGAGGTACAGCAGTTGCACAAGGATTCCAAGCACGCCAAGCTCGGCTGCGAGACCTGTCACAGCGGCACCGACAAGCATCTCGAGGACGCCGCCAACAAGCCGGTGACCAGCCTGGAACTGTCAACCTGCGGCAGCTGCCACCAAGGACCAGTACGACAGCTTCTACCGGATGAATTTCGACGCCCAGGCGCGCAAGGAGAAGGGGGTGCCGACCGGCCGCTCGCCGATGCAGGACAAGTTGCTGGCGCCGCACGGCTTCACCAAGGAGCACAACGAACCGCGCGCCCATCCGTTCATGGTCGTCGACCAGCTTGCCGTCGACCGCTTTGCCAAGGGGCGCTACCAGTTCAAGGATATGTTCGGCTACACCCGTCCCGGCAAGACCTGGGACGTGCTGGTCGACAACGGTCCCGACAATCTCTACCCCGGCGATGTCGCGGCAGCCGCCGGCAACCCGGTTTGCCTGCAGTGCAAGACCTCGGATCTGGTGCTCAAGTGGAAGTACCTGGGGGACAAGGACGACAAGGCCAAGTGGGACCGGACTTCCGATGTCAACGCCCTGATCAAGGACGTGAACAATCCGGTCGGTTGCATCGAATGCCACGATCCCCATGCCGCCAAACCGCGCATCATCCGCGACGCCCTGATCGACGCCATCGAGCGCGAAGGCGGCGCCCGCCCCTACGACGCCGACAAGGGCGCCGCCAAGGTCAAGGTCGAGGTGGTCAGCTTCCGTGACGGCTTCCGCAAGATCGGCCTGCTCGACAAGCCGAACTCGACGGTGCAGTGCGGCCAGTGCCACGTGGAGTACAACTGCAACGGCGGCTTCGAACCGGAGAGCGGGGAGAAGGTGACCATGGCCGACCGGCGCGCCAACCACTTTCCGTTGAAGAACGCCCTCGACCTGCTGGCGCACTACGACCAGCTCAAGTTCCGTGATTTCAAACATGCGGTGACCGGTGCCCGCCTGGTCAAACTGCAGCATCCGGAGATGGAGACCTACTGGGGGAGCGTGCATGACCGGAATGGGGTGACCTGTGCCGACTGCCACATGCCGAAGGAGAAGAACCAGGCCGGCAAGACCTTCACCGGCCACCAGGTGGTCAGGCCCAAGGATCACGTCAAGCAGAGTTGCCTGGGGTGTCATCCGCAGGCGACGGCCGAGGAGAAGCTCTACCAGATCACCGCGGTGCAGAATTATACCAAGGGGCGGATGCGTGAAACCGAGGCGGCGATCGGCAGGTTGATCGACACCTATGCCAAAGCCAAGGAGAAAGGGGTGGCCGAGGCAGTGCTGGCCCAGGCTCGCCAGCAGCATGAGATCGCCCACGTGCTCTGGGAGTGGTGGACTGCCGAGAACAGCGACGGCTGGCACAACCCGGATCTGGCCAGGGAGAGCCTGTTCAAGGCGATCGTCACGGCCAACAAGGGAACCCAGCTGCTGAACGATGCCATGAACCCGCCGGCTCCGGCCGCACCGGCCAAGTAGTCGGCACTGTCGAACCGGAAACAGCGGGGGGCGCCGGTCTTGGCGCCCCCCGCTGGGTTGCGAACCAAAACGACCGGACGCGCTGCCGGTCTATTTTTTTGCCGGTCGACTGGCGAAAATCAGCAGTTTGCGGTCGGTGTAGGCCTCGACTTCGCCGGCGAAGGTCTCGATCTGGAAGTACTCCTGGACTTTTTCCGGAGCCTCGACGAAGAAGCGGTTGAGCTTCATCGATCCGTCACGGTTCAGGCCGGCACGCTTGGCCCACACCGGAAAATCGTGAGTCTTCGGAAAGACCGCGGTTTCATGGAGGATGAAACCGGCGGCGCGCACCATCTCCACCCATTCCCCCTCGGTGTAAGCGCGGATGTGCGTCGGGTCGCGCATCTGCTCCATCGCCTGACACCAGGCGGCGATTTCCGGATCGTCCGGCAGCAGGGTGTCGACGATGGCCATCCGCCCGCCCCGGCGCAGCACGCGGTGAAACTCGCTAAGGGCGCGCGGGACATCCGGAAAATGATGCGGGGCGATCCGGCAGGTCAACAGGGTGAAGGCTCCGGCCGGGAAGGGGAGATCTTCGGCATCGGCCTCGCGGAAGGTGACGTTGTCGACGCCCCCTTCCTCGCTGACGAACTCCTGGGCGCGCTTGAGCATGACCATGGTCAGGTCGGAGGCCACCACGCTGCGGACCAGCGGGGCGAAGCGCAGGGCGGTATGGCCGCCGCCGCATGCCACGTCGAGCATGTTGTCGTCCGGCATCGGTTTGAGCAGGCGCACCATCGCCTCGAGGTCGTCGCCGGTGGCGAACCCCTTGTCACGGATATATCCTTCGGCAGCCCGACCGAACTGCTCGCGAACCTTGTTCTTGAAGTTGCGCATCATGTATGCCGCCTCCTTTAGTCAGCTGATTATAACACCGCTGGGCAAAAAATCCTGTCAGGAAATTTCACCGGCGGACGTACTCCGCCAGGACCGGTTGCCGATTTCGAAAGCTGTCGCGGAAAGGGCAGGGACAGGGCGTTACGCGGACGTCCGGCGGGCAGAATCGCGGGTATGGTCGCGGGCCACCAGCATGTAGATCGACGGCACCACGAAGAGGGTGAAGAGGGTGCCGACGAACATGCCGCCGACCAGCACCAGGCCGATGGAGTTACGGGCCGCGGCGCCGGCGCCGGTGACCAGGGTCAGCGGGAAGTGGCCGGCGATGGTGGCGGCGGTGGTCATCAGGATCGGCCGCAGGCGGGTCATGGCGGCCTCGCGCACGGCCTCCAGCTTGGGAAGCCCCTGCACCTGCAGCTTGTTGGCGAACTCGACGATCAGAATGCCGTTCTTGGAGACCAGTCCCGACCAGGGTCACCAGCCCGACCTGGGAGTAGATGTTGAGGGTGGTGGTCCAGCCCTTGGTCCAGAAGGGGACGTTCGGGTCGGGCATCTTCAGGAAGGTGAAGATCAGCGCGCCGAACATCGCCAGCGGCACCGAGCCGGCCAGGATCACGAAGGGGTCGCGGAAGCTGTTGAACTGGGCGGCCAGCACCAGGAAGATCAGGACGACGGCCAGGGCGAAGGCCGGCAGGAACTTGTTCCCCTCGGTGCGCAGCTGGCGCGACTCGCCGGTGTAGTCGAGGACATAGCCCTTGGGCAGGATCTTGGCGGCCTCGTCCTCCAGAAAGCGCAGCGCCTCGTCGAGGGGGCGGACCGCCACGCCGCTGATCTTGACGGCGTTGAGCTGCTGGAAGCGGTTGAGCGAGCGCGGCACCACGCTGTCCTTCAGGGTGGCGATGGTGGAGAGCGGCATCAGTTGGCCGTCGGGGCCGGTGACGTAGATGTCCTCGAGCTGGTCCGGGTTGAGCCGGCCGACCCGCTCGATCTGCGGGATGACCTTGTAGCTGCGCCCGGCGATGTCGAAGCGGTTGACGAAGTTGCCGCCGACCATGCCGCTCATGTCCGCGCCGACCTTGAGCCAGGTTGAGTGCCGAGATCGGCCACCTTGTCGCGGTCGATGACGAACTCGGTCTGCGGCTGGTCGATCTTGACGTCGATCAGCGGCGGGAAGGCGAACATGCCGCTCTTCATGGCCGCCAGCTGGATCTGCTGGGCGAAGTCCGAGAATCTCCTCGGTCTCGGCGGTCGAGGCCAGGACGAACTCCACCGGGAACTGGCCGCCGCCGGGCAGCGCCGGCGGGGTCACCGGGAACATCTGGATGCCGGGGATCCGCTGCAGCTTCTGCTGCACCTCGGGCAGGATCTGGAAGACCGTGCGCTCGCGCTCGTCCCACGGCTTGGTGACCATGCCGCCGAAGCCGGAGGAGGGGAAGGTGATCTGGAAGGTGAAGTCGGTCTCCGGGATGCTCGAGGAAGACCTGGTTGGCCGCGGCGGCGTAGCGGCTGGTCTGGTCGAGGGTCGCAGTTGGCCGAGGCGTCGAGGATGCCGAAGATGACCCCCTGGTCCTCGGTCGGCGCCAGTTCCCGGGCCGACATGATGAACATCGGCACGGTCAGGGCGGTGATCGCCAGCCAGACCAGGTAGACCGCCGGGCGGGCGCTCAGGGTGGCGATCGAGCAGCCGGCCGTAGAAGCGGCGCAGCCGGTCGAAGTCGCGGGCGATGCGTGCCGGCAAGGCCGTGTTCCTCGATCCCCGGCTTGAGCAGGCGCGAGCACATCACCGGCGACAGGGTCAGGGCGACGATCCCGGAAATGGTCACCGCCCCGGCCAGGGTGAAGGCGAACTCGCGGAAGAGCGAGCCGGTCAGCCCGCCCTGCAGGCCGATCGGCAGGTAGACCGCCGCCAGGGTGATGGTCATGGCGATGATCGGGCCGACCAGTTCGCGGGCGCCGAGCAGTGCCGCCTCCAGGGCGAGAGCCCCTCGCCGCAGGTGGCGCTCGACGTTCTCCACCACGACGATGGCGTCATCGACCACCAGACCGACGGAGAGCACGATGGCCAGCAGGGTCAGCAGGTTGACGGTGAAGCCGAAGGCCTGCATCAGGAAGACCGCCGCCGATCAGCGAGAGCGGGATGGCGATCACCGGGATCAGGGCCGAGCGCAACGAGCCGAGGAAGAGGAAGATGACGATGACCACGATCAGCAGGGTCTCCGCGAGGGTCTTGACGCACCTCGCTGGATGGCGTTGTCGATGTAGTTGGTGGCGTCGTAGGCGACCCGCGCCTGCATGCCGCTGGGCAGATCCTTCTGCAGATCGGCCATCTCCGCGTGCACGCGCTTGATCACGTCGAGGGAGTTGGCGTTGGGCAGCGGCCAGATGCCCATGAAGACCGCGGTCTGCCCGGAGAAGCGCACCTCGGCGTCGTAATCCTCGGCGCCGAGCGCCACCTCGGCGATGTCGCCGAGGCGCACCAGGGTGCCGTCCTGCTCGCGCACCACCAGCTGCTTGAACTCCTCGACCGAGCGCAGGTTGGTGTCGGCGGTCAGGTTGACCTGCATCAGCGAGCCCTTGGTCTGCGCCCACGGCGGCCAGGTAGTTGTTGGCGCGCCAGGGCCTGGCGCACCTGGGCCGGGCTGATGTTGAGAGCCGCCATCCGTTCGGGCTTCAGCCAGAGGCGCATGGCGAAGGTGCGGGCGCCGAGGATGTCGGCCCGCTGCACCCCCTCGATGGCGCGTCAGGCGCGGCTGCACCACGCGCACCAGGTAGTCGGTGATCTCGTTCTGCTGCAGGACGTCGGAGGTGAAGCTCAGGTAGGCTGAGGCGAACTGGCTGTCGGCCGACTCGATGTTGATCACCGGCACCTCGGCCTCCAGCGGCAGGTCGCGGCGCACCTGGTCGACCTTGGAGCTGATCTCGGCCAGGGCCTTGGTGGCGTCGTAGTTGAGCTTGAGGCGGACGGTGATGGTCGACAGGCCGAGCTTGCTCTGCGACTCGATGTAGTCGATGCCGTCGGCGGCGGCGATGGCCCGCTCCAGCGGGGTGGTGACGAAGCCGCGCACCAGGTCGGCGCTGGCGCCGACGTAGACGGTGGTCACGGTCACCGCGGCGTTCTCGCTGCGCGGGTACTGGCGGACGTTGAGGGTGCGGATCGCCTGCACCCCGGCGATGATGATCAGCAGGCTGACCACCACGGCCAGGACCGGGCGGCGGATGAAGAGGTCGGTCAGTTTCATGAAATGATCAAGTTTGGCATCACTGGTTTGTTGGCCACGGATAACGGGAGGTTAAACGTGAAAAGTGAAACGTAAAAAGTCTTTCAGTTGTTCTCGGGTTTCGGCTCCAGGGAGAAGGTTGGCGCCAGCTTGTTGTCGATGACCACCGCCTGGCCGTTGCGCAGCTTGAAGACCCCGGTGCTGACCACGGTTTCTCCCCCCTTGAGCCCGGTCAGGGCCGCAACGAAGTCGCCGCGTTTCTCGCCGAGGCGGATGAACCTGCTGGCGCAGCACCTTGCCGGCCTGGCCACTCTTCTCGTCCTGGTGATCCTCGATAATGAACACCGAGTCGCCATACGGTGCGTAGAGCACGGCCGTGGCCGGTACGGGCAGGATCTGGCTGCGCTCCGGGAGCCCGACCGCAACCCGGGCAAACATCCCCGGCCGCAGTTGCTCTTTGGCATTGGCGACAGTGGCCTGCAGGCGGATGTTGCGGGTCGCCGCATCGACTTCGGCGTCGATCGCCGTAAGCTTGCCGGCAAAAAACTCGCCGGGGAAGGCGTCAGTGACGACCCGCACCGGGATCCCCGGCCGCAGCCGGGACAACTCCTGCTGCGGCAGGGCGAAGTCGACGAAGATCGGATCGAGCGCCTGCAGGGAGACGATCGCCTCGCCTTCCTTGAGCATCTGTCCGAGGTTGACCAGGCGAATCCCGAGCTTGCCGGCAAAGGGCGCCCGGATGTTTTTCTTGGCGATGGCCGCCCTGAGCTGTTCGACCGCGGCCACGGCCAGGCTGTGATCGGCCAGGGCGGTGTCGTATTCAGCCTGGGCCACGGCCTGCTCGGCAAGCAGGGCGCGGGCGCGCTCTAGGTTGGCCCTGGCCAGGACTACGCTGGCCTCGGCGCCCGGCAACTGGGCCTCCTCGACGGAGGTGTCCTGGCGCAGCAGCAGGTCGCCGGGGCGCACGCTGCTCCCCGCCTGGAAGGCGATGGTCACGACCTTGCCGGGCGATTCTGCCGATATGGTCACCCCTTGCACCGCGCTCAGCGAGCCGACCGCGTCCAACTGCGCATCCCACTGCTGGGGTTGTACCCGGTAGGCGGTGACCGTCTCGGGAGGCGGGACGAACTGTTTCCCCTGATCGATCATCTTGCCGATCTGCAAGGCCTTGATGCCGGCCAGCAGGCCGGCGGCGAGCAATACGCCGAGGATGGCGAGAGCAATGCGTTTCTTCATGAGCCTGAACGACCTATACAGGAAAGTGAGTAAATCTTATTATCCTACCTGCTTGCTCAAGTGGAGGCAAACTATTCTCAGCCCGGCAGGGTGAACCAGACCCTGGTTTTGCCGGGGCTGCTTTCGGCACCGACCTGTCCGCCGTGGGCCTCGATCAGCTCCTTGACGATCGCCAGGCCGATTCCCGCACCGCCGCTGGCGCGTGAACGGGAGCGATCGGCCCGGAAAAATCGCTCGAAAATGTACGGCAGGTCGGCGGCCGCGATCCCCGGGCCGCTGTTGGTGATGGTCACTTTGACGGCGCTGCCGGCCCGTTCGCTGTCGATGGCCACCTCGCCGTGGGACGGAGTGTACTTTGCCGCGTTGTCGAGGAGGTTGCGGACCGCCTGCAGCAGCTTGTCGCGATCGGCAGTCACGGTCAATGCGCTGTCGGCAAAGCGGGTTGTCACCGTCAATTGGCGCGCGGTGAATTCGGGGCGGATGAAGGTCAGGACCTGGTCGATCAGTTCGGACAGGTCGAGGGGCTGCTTCTGCAGATAGGTCCTGGCCGCGTCGGCCTTGGCCAGCTGCTGCAGGTTGTCGACCAGGTGCACCAGGCGCATCACTTCGTGCTGCAGCATCTCCAGGGTCGTCTTCTCGGGGGGGAGGACGCCATCGCTGAGCCCTTCGAGATAGCCGCGCAGGTTGGTCAGCGGGGTGCGCAGTTCGTGGGCGACGTCGGCGACCATCGTCTTGCGCAGCTGTTCCAGCTGCTCGAGCCGGTCGGTCATCAGGTTGAGGGCGGCACCAAGCTGCCCGACTTCGTCGCCGGAGTGCAGCGCCGCCCGTGCCGTGAAGTCGCCGGCGGCCACGGCCCGGGTCACCTGGGTCATCTCGGCCAGTGGCCGCAGCACGCGGCGGGTCAGCAGGAAACTGAGGACGAATGCCAGCAGCAGCGCTGCCAGGCTGGCCCAGATCAGGTAGCGGTGCACCGCCTCCAGGAACATCCGGTGGGTCTCGTCGGTCGGCACCGCGTAGCGGTCCATCAGCGCCATGAAATAGTCGGCGGCCAATTGGTCGATGGCGACCCACACCACCAGGATGATAACGGCGATGACCGGCACGCTGTTGACCAGCAGCAGTTTCCAGAGGAGGTGCTGGCGCATGGTCAGCCCTCGTCCGTCCCGGCCAGGCGGTAGCCGAAACCGCGAACGGTGACGATCAATCGCGGCACCGCCGGGTCGGACTCGAGCTTCTGGCGCAGCTTGCCGATATGAACGTCGACCACCCGGTCGATGACCGTTTCGCCGCCGCTGTAGAGCCGGTCGAGCAACTCGTCCCGGGAGAAGACCCGCCCCGGGGCGCTCATCAGCGCCTGCAGCAGCCTGAACTCGGCGGCGGTGAGATTCACCGGGTGCCCGTCTCTGGTGACCCGGTGGCGGAGCGGGTCAAGGGTCACGCCGGACACGCTCAAGGGCGTTGCTGCGGCTGCCGGCCTGGGACGGGTGCGGCGCAGGATGGTCTTGACCCGCTGCACCAGTTCCCGGGGGCTGAACGGCTTGATCACGTAGTCGTCGGCCCCGAGCGACAGTCCCACCAACCGGTCGACCTCTTCCTCGCGCGCGGTCAGCATCAGGATCGGCACCTCGGAGACCCGGCGCAATTCGCGGCAGACCTCCCACCCGTCGAGTCCCGGCAGCATCACGTCGAGGATGACGAACAGCGGCTCGTCCCGGCGGGCCAGTCGCAGCGCCTCGGCGCCGTCGGCCACGGTGCGGGTGGTAAACCCCTCCCGCTCCAGGTAGGCAGCCACCAGAGCGGCGGTGTTCGGGTCGTCCTCGACGATCAGGACCGGCGGTTGATGGTCGGCAGGGGTCATGGGCACTCGCTCCCGGGGTCATTGACGGATTGCTCGGCAAAGTATAGCAAAATCCCGGAATCGAGGCGAAGGCGTCGCGCCGGCAGGGTCACAGCAGGGCACGGGCGACCGTCAGGAATATCCGGCCATTGCCAGCCAACTCGGTCTGCTGCAGTCCGGTTCGGCCAGGAACGAGCAAAGAAAAAGGGTTGGCGAAAAATCGCCAACCCTTTGATTTCTGGTGGAGCTAGACGGGATCGAACCGTCGGCCTCTTGAATGCCATTCAAGCGCTCTCCCAGCTGAGCTATAGCCCCAGAACGGATGCCGTTTATAACAGAGCCGTCACCGGCCTGTCAACGGCTTTTTTCGCAGCGCAGGGGAACTGTGCCTACAGGGCGATCCCGGTCAGGCGCCGCAGCGCCTCCAGGTATTTCTCCCCGGTTTTGGCCACGATCTCCGCCGGGAGCGGCGGCGGCGGCGCCTTCTTGCCCCAGTCGAGGGTTTCCAGGTAGTCGCGCAGGAACTGCTTGTCGAAGCTCGGCTGGGGTCCGCCCGGCTGGTACTGGTCGCGCGGCCAGAAGCGCGACGAGTCGGGGGAGAGGGCCTCGTCGATCCAGATCAGGCTGCCGTCCTCACGCACGCCGAATTCGAACTTGGTGTCGGCAATGATGATCCCTTTGTCCCAGGCGAAATCGCGGGCTCGCGTATAGATCGCCAGGGTGGCGGCGCGGGCCTGCTCGGCGTAGTCGCCGCCGCACAGCCTCACCGCTTCGGCAAAGGCGATGTTCTCGTCATGCTCGCCGAGTTCCGCCTTGGTCGAGGGGGTGAAAATCGGCTCCGGCAACCGGGCGCTCTCCTTGAGCCCGGCCGGCAACGGGATGCCGCAGATCGCCCCGGTCTGCCGGTAGTCCTTCCAGCCGGAGCCGGAGAGATAGCCGCGCACGATGCACTCGACCGGCAGTGGCCGGGCTTTCCTGACCACCATGCTGCGCCCTTTGAGCTGATCGTGATAAGGGCGGGTCTCGGCCGGAAAGTCCTCGACCTCGGTGGCCACGATGTGGTTGGGGATGATGTCGCTCATCTGCCGGAACCAGAAGATCGACATCTGGTTGAGTACCAGCCCTTTCTGGGGAATCCCCTCGTCCATGATCACGTCGAAGGCGGAGATGCGGTCCGAGGTCACCAGCAGCAGATGTTCGCCGAGGTCGTAGATGTCGCGAACCTTGCCGCGGTTGACCAGTTTCAGGGTCGGAAAGTCGGTGCGGGTGATGACACTGCTCATGACGATTTCTTCTCCTCCGCGCTTTCCTTGTCAAGGAGGGCCTGGACCTGCGGGGTAATCTCGATGACGGCCCCCGCCTTGAGCTCTTCCAGGCGCTTTTTGATGACATCGGTCTGCTTGCGTTCGAGCAGGGACTGGCGCAGCTGCTCGCGCTCGGCGCTGCCGAGCAGGGCCGGGCTGGCAGACTCCCGGCGTTTGAGCGCGGCCACCACGAAGTGACCGTCGATTTCAAAGACCTGGTCGATGCATTGCCCGGGGGACTTCAAGGTGAAGGCGGCCTTGGCCAGCTCCTCCGAGGTCCCGACTTTCGGCACGAACGGGCTGAAACTGCGGGTGAACGGACCGGTCTCCTCGACCTGCTGGCCTGCCGCGCGCGCCGGGGCGGTCAGCCCGCCGCCGGCCTTGGCGGAGTTCAGCAGGCGGGTGGCGGCCGCTTTGGCCACGTCGGCCGAACGGGCCTGCCGGAACGCCTGCTCCACTTGCGAGCGAGCTTCAGCCAGGGACGGAATGCGACTGGGGACGCGCTCCTTGAGGGCGAACAGGACTACCCCCCGGTCGGTTTTGACCGGGCGCCCGAGTTCACCCGGGCCCAGCACGAACGCTGCATTGACGATCTCATCGTTGCGGCCGAGCGTCCCGGCAGCTTCGTCGCGAGCGAAACGTCCGCTGTCGAGGACCTTGAGGCCGGCGGACTGCGCGGCCGCTTGCAGCGATCCACCCTTGCGGTTGACGTTGTAGGCGTCCATGGCTTTCTCAAAGGCCAGCTGCCAGGCCTTTTCGACCCGCAGCCCGCGCTTGATCTCGTCGGCGACCTCGGCCAGGGGCCGGACCTTGGCTTCGGTCAGGGAGATCAGCTTGATGATGTGAAAGCCGAAGGGAGTTTCCACCACGTTGCCGAGTTCCCCGGGCTTGAGGTTGAACGCGGCCTGCTCGAAGGCGGGGACCATGGTGCCGCGGGCAAAATGGCCCAGGTCTCCGCCATTCACGGCACTGCCCTGGTCCTCGGAAAACTGCCGGGCCAGGGCGGAGAAGTCCTTGCCGGCCCGGGCCTCGGCCAGGATCTTCTCGGCCAGGGCGCGCTTCTGCTGGCGCACGGCGTCATCGGCATTTTCCGGAACCTTGACCAGGATATGGGCGGCGTGGGCCAACTCGGGGGTTTCGTAGCGGTCGAGGTGACGGCGGTAGAAAGTTTCCAGTTCGTCGTCGCTAAAGGTGACTTCGGCGGCGTAGCTCTGGGGGAGAAACTCGATGTAACTCAGGTCGACCCGTTCGGGAATGCGGAAATTCTCCTGGTTTGAAGCAAAAAATGCGCTCAAGTCGGCTTCGGTGGCCAGTACCTGTTTTTCGAAGGCCGCCGGAGCGAGGCGCACGACTTCCAGCTCGACTTTTTCCCGGGAATCCAGAAACTCCTGGGTGATTTCCGCCTCGCTGACCGTCACGTTCTTCTGCAGGCCCTCGCGAACCTTGCCGACCAGCAGGTCGCGCCGCTGCATTTCTTCGAACTCTTCGCTGGTGAGGCGCTGCCCGGCAAGCACCTGCAGGTAGCGGTCCTTGTTGAACGCGCCGTTTTGCTGGAACGCCGGGATGCGGGCGATCGCGTCGACCAGTTCCTGCTTGGTGACCTCGAGCCCCTGGCGGCGGGCTTCCTCGAGCATCAGCGTCTGGTTGATCACGCCGTCAAGGGATTTCTGCACCAGCTTGAGCTGTCGCTCCAGGGTCGGCGTGAACTGTTCCTGGTAAATGTTCTGATAGAGTTGGTAAAGGTTGCTGTAGGCCGCCTGGAACTCGCTGAAAGCGACGGTTTTGCCGTTGACCGTGACGGCGACGTTCGGCTGGCCGGCGTTGTCGCCTTCGCCCGGTGCGGTCAGCATGGCGTAACCGATGACGAAGCTCAGGATGATCAGGCCGAACACCACCTTGATGATCATCGATTTTTGTTTGCTGCGGACGAAATCAAGCATTGCGCGAGGCTCTCCTGGATAAGATTTCACCGACTTGTGGGAATAGGAGCGAATGTTAGACAATCACCCCGGCAATTGCAACCGTTTCCTTTTCCAGCTTGCAAAAGAACGCCGGCCTTGCTAGGGTTAACGGCATTTTTCGAATAGCGGCCGGCCGGCGTTGCAGGCCGTTGAAAGGAGCAGCACCAAGCATGATCAACCTGTTCGATGCCATCCTCGGCATGTTCTCCAACGATCTGGCCATCGACCTGGGCACGGCCAACACCCTGGTCTATCTGAAGGGCAAGGGCATCGTGGTCAGCGAGCCGTCGGTGGTGGCGGTCCAGAAGGATGCGCTACGGGCAGAAGAGGGTTCTGGCGGTCGGCAAGGAGGCCAAGAAGATGCTCGGCCGCACGCCGGGGAGCATCGTCGCCATCCGCCCGATGAAGGACGGCGTCATCGCCGACTTCGACATCACCGAGGAGATGCTGCGCTACTTCATCCGCAAGGTCCACAACCGCAAGACCCTGGTGCGGCCGCGCATCGTCATCTGCGTGCCCTCGGGGATCACCCAGGTGGAGAAGCGCGCCGTCAAGGAATCGGCCGAGTCGGCCGGGGCCCGCGAGGTCTACCTGATCGAGGAGCCGATGGCGGCGGCCATCGGCGCCGGCCTGCCGATCACCGAGCCGTCGGGCAACATGATCGTCGACATCGGCGGCGGCACCACCGAGGTGGCGGTCATCTCCCTGGCCGGCATCGTCTATGCCAAGAGCGTCCGCGTCGGCGGCGACAAGATGGACGAGGCGATCGTTCAGTACATCAAGCGCAAGTACAACCTGCTGATCGGCGAGCGCACCGCCGAGCGATCAAGATCGAGATCGGCGAGGCCTACCCCGGGGACGAGAAGCTGACCATCGAGGTCAAGGGGCGCGACCTGGTGTCGGGCATTCCCAAAACCCTGGAGATCAACTCCGACGAGATCCGCGAGGCGCTCTCCGAGCCGGTCAACGCCATCGTCGAAGCGGTGCGCATCTGCCTGGAGCGGACCCCGCCCGAGCTGGCCGCCGACATCGTCGACAAGGGGATCGTGCTGGCCGGCGGCGGCGCCCTGCTGCGCAACCTCGACGTGCTGCTGCGCGAGGAGACCGGGTTGCCGGTGGTCATTGCCGAAGACCCGCTCTCCTGTGTCGTGCTCGGTTCCGGCAAGGTGCTGGATGAACTCGATCTGCTCAGACAGGTGGCCATCTCTTCCTGACCGGGTCGGTAGCCGATGACCTGCGCGGTGTTGACATCGCCAATCACTAAGACAAAAGGGGGCTCGAAGCCCTCTTTTTTGTGAGCTGCCATGTGGCAATGGTGGATCAAGAACCGTATTCTGCTCCTTGGCCTGACCCTGGTGTTGGCCGCGCTACTGGTCTATTCGCTGGGGCTGAAAACCGGTGCGGAAACAGGCTGGGTGGAGCGACTGGCCCTGAGCCTCGGGCGGCCGCTGCTCGGGGCCTCGTCCAGCGTTCGCTATGGCACCGCCGGGATTTGGGGGGCGATCGTGCCGGGCGGGTCTCTCGACCTCGATGCGGAAAACCGGCGACTGCGGGCCGAGTTGGCGAGTCGCGAGGAACTGCTCCGCGAGAACGAGCGCTTGCGCCGCCTGCTCGGTTTTGTCGAAGAGACGCCGGCAGAGACCCTGGCGGCCCGGGTGATTGCCGAAGATGCCATCCAGTTGGTTTCGCACCATCGAGATCGATCGGGGCTCGGCGGATGGCGTGATTGAAGGGCTGCCGGTGATCGATGCGGCCGGGCTGGTCGGACGGGTGGTGCGCAGTGCGCCGCACTCGGCGCGGGTGCTGCTGATCACCGATGCCTCGTCGGCCGTGGCGGTCCTGGTGCAGGATCAGCGCATCCGCGGCGTCTGCCGAGGCCAGGGTGGAGCGCTGGCCCTCGATTTTGCTCTGCTGGAGGATGCCATCCAGGTCGGTGACGGGGTGATCACCAGCGGCCTGGGCGGGGTCTTCCCGAAAGGGCTGGTGGTCGGGTACGTCCGCTCGGTGCAGCGCGAGCAGTTCGGGCTGTTCCAGACTGTCGATGTCGAACCGGCGGTCGACTTCGCCCATCTCGAAGAGGTACTGGTGCATGCTCGGGGAGGTGCGCCGATGAGGCTCCTTGCTTATCTC
Organism: uncultured delta proteobacterium; assembly: GCA_963749425.1. Classification (GTDB taxonomy): domain Bacteria; phylum Desulfobacterota; class Desulfuromonadia; order Desulfuromonadales; family BM103; genus VAUL01. Next base: position 98,075 of record CAVVMK010000006.1, on the reverse strand, counting down.
GGGCTGGCGGTGCTGGCTTTGCTGCTGCAGACCGTCCTGTTGCCGCCGCTCCTGCCCGGCGAGGTCAAGCCCGACCTGGTGCTGCTGCTCACGATCTGGATCGGGCTGCGTGAGTCGCCCTGGCAGGGCGGTGCGCTGGTCTACGCGATCGGCTGGCTGTACGACGGCTATGCGGGGACTTATCCCGGGTTGCACGGTTTCGTGCTGCTGGCGGTCTTCCTGGTGGTCTGCGGCATGGCCACCCGCCTGAACACCGAAAGCCTCCCCCTGCTCTGGTACCTGGTGGGAGGCGGTACCCTGCTGCAGGTAACCTTGCTGGTATTCGCCGTGGAGTTCTTCGCCAGTGCCCAGATTTCTGGTTGCTGATGCTGCATCGCCTGCCCGCGCAGCTGCTGCTCAACCTGCTTGCCGGCTACCTGCTGCGGCGCATCTACCTGCGTGGCCGCGTCTTGCTCCCCCGCACGCCCCTTCGCTGGCTGTCTGCACTTCCGGCCGTCGCCATGAAGCTTAACCCGGCACCGGATGACACTCCCGGCCTGCAACGGCGCTTCATCATCCTCTCGGCGGTTGCCGCCGGGATCTTCGGCATTCTGCTGCTGCGCCTGTGGCAGTTGCAGGTCGTCAACGACGAGCGCTACCGCGCTCTCTCCGAGCGGAACCGCACCCGCTTCATCCATGTCGATGCCCCGCGTGGCACCATGTACGACCGCAACGGGGTCATGCTGGTCGACAGCCGCCCGGCCTTCACCGTATCGGTCCTGCGCCAGGAGGTGTGCCGATCGGCAGGCGCTGTTCCGCCGTCTGTCGCAGTTGCTCGGCATCTCGACCACGGCCGAGCTCGAGACTCGCTGGCGCGATTGGCCAGAGTCTGCCCGGCTATCAGCCACTGCCGCTGCTCGAAGACATCGACCGGGCCACCATGGAAATCGTCCAGGAGCACGGTCTCGATCTGCCCGGGGTGATCGTCGAGGCCAAGCCGCTGCGAGCCTATCCCCACGGCCAGTTGGCGGCGCACCTGCTCGGCTATCTCGGCGAGATCACCGAGGAGGATCTGCGCCGGCCGGAATCGTCCGGCTACCGGTCGGGCAGCCTGATCGGCAAGACCGGCCTGGAGCGGCTGTTCGAAGAGAAATTGCGCGGCGAGGACGGCTACCGCCTGATCGAGGTCAACGTCCGCGGTCGCGAACTGCGCCAGATGACCACCCAGAAGCCGGTCCCCGGCCAGCGCCTGATCCTGACCCTCGATGCCAAGGTGCAGGCCGCGGGAGAAAAGGCTTTCGGCGAGCAGGCGGGCGCCGCCGTCGCCCTCGATGTGCGCAATGGCGACGTCCTGGCCCTGGTCAGCCGCCCGGCCTTCGACCCGGCCCAGTTCGCCCGCGGCATCAACGCCGCCGAATGGAAGGCGCTGGTCGAGAACCCGCGCCACCCGATGACAGAACAAGGTGCTGCGCGGTCAGTACCCGCCCGGTTCGACCTTCAAGATCGCGGTGGCGCTGGCAGCGCTGGAGGCCGGGGTGGCGTCAGCCCGGAAACGACGGTCAGCTGCTCCGGCGGCATCTCGCCTCGGTTCCCACGAGTTTCGCTGCTGGAACAAACAGGGCCATGGCGCGGTCGACCTGCACCGGGCGCTCAAGGAGAGCTGCGACGTCTAGTTCTACCGGGTCGGACAGCAGCTCGGCATCGACCGGATTGCCGCCATGGCGCATCGACTCGGCCTGGGGCAGCCGGTCGGTTTCCCCTTCGGCGGCGACCGCCGCGGCCTGATCCCCGACCGGGAATGGAAGAAGAAGCGTTTCGGGACCGCCTGGTACGAAGGTGAAACGGTCATCTGCTGCCATCGGTCAGGGATACGTGCTGGCCACCCCTTTGCAACTGGCGACCATGGCGGCGACCGTGGCCAACGGTGGCACCGTCTGGCAGCCCCAGGTGGTCAAGCGCATCGAAAGTCTGCAGGGCGACCTGCTGTGGGCGCCGGAACCGGAAAAACTCCAGGACTCGCACTGGTCGGCAGCCAACCTGCGGGCGGTGCGCGATGCTCTCGAAGCGGTGGTCAACGAGCCGGGGGGAACGGCCTTCCGCAACCGCCTGGCAGAGGTGCCCTATGCCGGCAAGACCGGCACGGCCCAGGTGGTCGGCCGCAAGGGGGACAAGATGGTCAACTCCTCCGTGTACGAATTCCAGGACCACGCCTTGTTCATCGCCTATGCACCGGCAGTCGCCCCGGAGATTGCGGTTGCCGTGGTCGTCGAACATGGCGGCCATGGCGGCAGCACCGCGGCGCCGATCGCCAAGGCGATGATCGAAGCCTATTTCGGCATCGTGCGCGAGCCGCCGCCGCTGGTGCCGGTGGTGGCCGATGCTGCCGCTCCGGCACCAGCGCCCGTGGTCGACGGGGTGGCGGCCGAAACCCCGCCCGCCGAAGAAGACATTGACCGGACGCCGCTCCCGTCCGGGGTCACCGTGCCCGGCGCGGTGGCGCCGGCGGAGCCGGGCGATCCGGCACCGCCGCCTTATTTGCGCCCGGCAGGGGACTGAAGCATGTTCGATCGGCGCTTGATCACCAACTACGACTGGATCCTGCTGCTCCAGGTTATCCTGGTGGCAGCGATCGGCATCGTCAACCTGTACAGTGCGACCGCGGCCTGGAGCGGAGCGGCCACGCCGGTCTACCTCAAGCAGCTGTCCTGGTTCGGCCTGGGGTTGCTGGTGGTGGTGCTGTTCAGCCTGTTCGACTATCGCCACCTCGAATACCTGGGGATGCCTGCCTACGGGGTAACGCTGCTGTTGCTGGTGGCGGTCCTGGTGGTCGGACGGACCAGCATGGGGGCGACCCGCTGGCTCAGCGTCGGCGGGATCGGTCTGCAGCCGAGCGAGGTCATGAAGATCGTCATCATCATCGTCCTGGCCAGATTCTTCGCCGAAAAGGGGAGCGTGCAGGGCTTTGCCCTCGGGGAACTGCTCCTGCCCGGAGGGCTGTTGCTGGTACCGGTGCTGCTGGTCATCAAGCAGCCCGATCTCGGCACCGCCATGCTGCTGCTCGCCATCGGCGGCACCATGGGGCTGTTTGCCGGTATCCGTCGCGCCGCCCTGGCGGTGCTGGGGGTGTGCGGCAGCCTGGCCGCCGTGGGGGGGTGGTTCGTGCTGCACGACTACCAGCGCCAGCGGATCTTCACCTTTCTCAATCCCGACCGCGACCCGCTGGGGCGCGGCTATCACATCATCCAGTCGAAGATTGCCGTCGGCAGCGGCGGGCTGTTCGGCCAGGGGTTCCGCCAGGGGACCCAGGCCCAGCTGTCGTTCCTGCCCGAACGCCATACCGACTTCGCCTTCTCGGTGTTTGCCGAGGAGTGGGGGTTCGCCGGCTGCCTGGTGCTGCTGGCCCTGTACCTGCTCATCGTCCTGTGGGGGCTGTACATCGCCCGCCGGGCCAGCGACCGCTTCGGCATGTTCCTGGCCCTGGGGGTTTCGGCCATGCTCTTCTGGCACATCGTGGTCAACCTGGGGATGGTGATCGGGCTGCTGCCGGTGGTGGGGGTGCCGCTGCCGCTCTTCTCCTACGGCGGCACCAGCATGCTGACCACCATGTGCGGCATCGGCCTGCTGCTCAACGTGAGCATGCGCCGGTTCATGTTCTGAGCCGGAGCGATTCCGCTCTGACCGACCGCGATCGGAAGGCCGGCCTTTCGCTCAGTCCGTTGAAATCCTCCACAGACCTCACCTGTTTCCCAAGCACTCTGGCAGTTAGCGGATAGCGTCGTAGCTTTTCCGGGAGTCCCGGATTTTTCCGCTTGACAGCTGATCGCGTTCCTGTTAGCTCAAATTAGAGTTGCCTCATGCGGTAGGGCTCGAAACGGTTTGCCTTGTAATTTGCGGTCCCGGACCTGCCGGGATCATGTAATGCACACAAGAAGGAGGGGAACGTATGTCGCACTATGGACGACACGTCATTGGACTGCTGTTTCTGCTGATGGTGGCCGCCGCGCCCTTGCAGGCGCGCGTGGTGCCGCCGGACCCGCTCGCGGCTCCCGGCAATTGCGCGGTGTTCGTCGTGGAGGAGGATGGCCGGACCCGCGCCGCCAGGGTCAGGCTCAAACGTCCGGACAACCGGCGCAACGTCGGTGAACTGCATGGTATGGTCGGCTATCGCTACCGGGATGCGGCCGGCCGGGAGCGTTTCGACACCTCGATATCGGCATCTGTATCCGCCGCCGTTCTGACGGATGAACTCACTCCCGTCACCTTCGATTTTTCCGCCGAGCCGATCCCTCCTTCAGCACACCGCCGCACTTTCCGCATCATCCACCACGAGGCTGAGGGTGTCGCCACGGAAGTGCTGCGCGAATACCGCGCCGAACAGATCTGGCTCGAACATCACCTGGGAGAGATATCCCAGCCGGCCGCCGCCTCTCCCCGTAACGGCACGCCGGTCGCGGGACCGTACACGGTCATTCGCGAGCGCGGGCGGCCGGTCGAGGAAGAAATTACCTTCGGCGTCGATGACCCGGCCGCACCCTGGGAATTGCGTCTGACCAACGGTGCCGCCGACGGCACCAACCGGGTGAGCGCCGCGGTGGTCCGCCTCAACGGCACGGAACTGTTCCGGCCGGCTGATTTCAATCAACACGTCGCGGGCCTGGTCCGGCCGCTGGCCGTCCGGCCGGGAGAGAACCGGCTGACTCTGACCTTGCGCAGTACGCCGGGGGGGAGGGTCACGGTCGAAATCGTCAAGCTTGACGGGAAGAATTGCCGGGCTTTCGGCCCGCAAACCTTCATCCGCGCCACCGGCAAGCCGAAGCCGGTGCATCTCGAGTTTCCGCTGGCTGCCGACCTGACCGGTCCCTACACCCTGGAGGTCACCAGCGGCAAGGCGGACGGCTCCCACCGTGCGGATGCGGCGGTCGTCGTCCTCAACGGCGTGGTGGTCGTGTCCCCTTGCGAACTCAACGAGCAGGTCGGTCGACTGGTCGTGCCGGTGACGCTGGAACCGGTCAATACCCTCAGCGTGGAGTTGCGTGGCAAGCCGGGAGACCGCCTTTCGCTGGAAGGGACCGGGTACGATAACAACCCGCCCGCAATAACCGTCAGCGATCCGGTTGGCGGCGCCATCGTGACGGCGACTCCGGTGACCGTCCGCGGTACGGTGAACGATCCCTCCGCCGTGGTGACGGTCAACGGTGTCCCGGCTGGAGTGACTCCGGACGGGGCCTTCGCCGTCGAGGGGATCGCCCTCGACGAAGGGGAAAATCTGCTGACGGTGGTGGCTGTCGACGCTTGCGGCAACCGGGCAGAGGAGCACTTGGCGGTCGTACTGCAGACCCTGCCACAGGGGCCGCTGCTGACCTTCTGCGCGGAGCCGTTCCGCGAGCAGACTCCGCTCCCGCCCGAGACAACCTGCAACAACAAGATTTTGCAGAACAGCTATGGGCTGGTGGTCGGCCTCGTCGACGAAACCGTCGAGACGGTGACGCTGAACGGCGTAGTTCTCCCGGACGGCGTGGAACTCGCCGACCAGGATTTCATCAACATGGCGATGCGCGAGGGGAATTTTTTCTGGGCCTTCGTCAACCTGCCGCGGGAGGATGGCGTTCATGCCTATACGGCGACCGCCACCAACGCCGCCGGCGAGACCAGCCAGGCCACGGTCAGCTTCGTCACCGACTATACCCCGCCAAGGTTAACCATTGCCGCCCCGGCCAGCCGCAGCGTGGTCAACGCCACATCCGTCACGATCATCGGCACCGTGGATGACCCGGAGGCCGTCGTCCGTCTCGGCTACAACGGCACGAAGCTCCCGGTGGTGGACGGAGCGTTTCGTGTCGAGGTCCCGATTTCGAGGGAAGGGTCGATCAATCTTGTCATCTATGCCACCGATCCGTCCCTGAACAGCTCGTCGGCCTACCTGACGATCATCCGCGACACCACCGTTCCCGAGCTGATCGTTTCCTCCCCCGTCGAAGGGGGCTTCGTCGGCAATCCGACCGTGCCGGTTACCGTGATCATGGACGACGACAACCCGGGCGTGCCGACCGTTTCGGTCAACGGCGGTGTCCCGCAGGCGCTGTCCTTTGCCGGCGGCAAGTTTGTCGGCACGGTGATCCTGAGCGACGGGGCCAACCTGCTCACCGTGCAGGGAGTCGACCTGGCGGGAAATGCCGCCGCGGCCGTGACCCGCACCGTCCATCTGGATCGGCAGCCACCTGCCGCCTTGATCCTGGAGCCGACGCCGGATGATGAGCTGACCGGCGTCGTCACCGTGAACGTCGCCGCCAATGACGACCAGGCAGGGGTCGCCAGTATTGCCCTGCTGGTCGATGGCAAACTCCTGGCGACTCTCACCCAGCCGCCCTTTACGACCCAAATGGATACCTTGATGATTGCCGCCGGCACTCGCATGCTGACCGCTCGGGTGCTCGACCGGGTCGGCAATGCCGCCGAAGCCAGCATCCCTGTCGCCGTCGCCCCACAGTTGCGGGTGGAGATCGATACCCCGCTCTCCGGTGCACTCCTCGATCAGCATGCGGCGGTGGTGTGGGGCACCGTCCGCCGCAACGACGAACAGGAGGTGGGGGTGACCGTCAATGGCCAGGTCGCCCATCTCTGGAAAAAAGCCTTTGCCGCCCTGGTGCCGCTGCAGCCGGGGGAAAATACCCTGACCGTGACGGCGGCCGCGACCTCCGGTCTCACGGCGGCAGGCGCCGTCACCGTGACCGCGCCGAACGGCGCCGGCCAACTGCGCCTTTCCGCCTTCCCGACCAGCGGGATCATGACCCTGCAGCCGAATGGCAGCGAGGCGTTGGTCACGACTCTCGCTGTCGATGCATCGCTCCCCGGGGAGATCGTCAACTATGCCTGGGACTGTTTCGGCACCGGCAGGATCGACCGTGAAGGTCCGGCTCTCGCCGAGTTGACGTTCTCCTATTTTGCCCCGGGGTATTACTTCCCCACGGTCACGGTCACCGACAGTTTCGGCAACACCGCCAGGGCCACGGTGCTGGTCCACGTTGTCGATCGTGTCGAACTCGATGCCCTGCTGCAGGGGAAATGGGCGGGGATGAAGCAGAAGCTGGTTGCCGGGGACGTGGAGGCAGCCCTGAACTCTGTGGTCAGCTGGCGGGAGCATGATTATCGCGAGCTGTTCGGGAAGCTCGCCGGCAGGTTTCCGGCGATCTTCGCGCCACCGGACACGCTCTCACTATCTTCCGGTTACGAAGAGCAATATGTTTACGATAACCTGGTGGTCGAAGGGGACAAGGTGTTTTCCTACCCCGTGCGCTTCGTGCGGGACGTGGACGGCATCTTGCGAATCCGGCAGTTCTAGCGGTCTTGTGGAGGTTTGCGATGAAGCAATGGATGGTTGTCGCCGCGCTGTTGTGCCTTGTTGCTGTGGTCCCGAAGTCCGCCATGGCCGGAGGCTGGCTCATCTATCATGACGGGCCGTATGAAGGAGTCGTGCTCGACGACGAAACCGGCGAGCCGATCGAAGGAGCCGCCGTGGTGGCGGTGTGGCGGTTGGATCAGCAGGTGTCGAGCAAGTTTTTCGATGCCAAGGAAGCGGTGACTGATAAGGCTGGAAAATTCAAGCTGACCTCGAAGATCGGTTTTGATTGGTTCCCGCTGTCCAGTCTAGGGGCGCCAGAATTTACGATATTCAAGCCCGGGTATGATACTTACCCACCAAGGCTGCCTATTACTGGAAGAAAAACAAGCATGGAAGAGGAAGAACAGGCGCACAAACAGCGTCGTAAATACATAGTAAATTTTAAAAAAATCGGCGAAAATATTGTTCGTTTGCGACGAGCTAACAACAAAGAAGAAAGACTATATGTATTACCAGGTGGTATTGGCGGGCTTTCTAGTAAGTTTGAAAATGATAATTTACATAATTTCAATTTACAATTAAAACTAGAAAGAGACTATCTTGACATGATGTGATATTAACGAACAGTTATGGAGGGGTCATGAAAAAATTATTTATTGTATTCGGGTTATTTTCATTGATAATAAATAACTTTTCTGCATATGCATATAAATCCGAAACACACAGAGGTATGACTAACTATGCAACTGAAAAATCTAACGTTGATGAAAAACTAAAAAGTGTCGGTATGTCTGAAGGCATAACAACAAAAATTTCATAATAGATATTCTGTAAATATTATAACGTCGAACGGTGGTGTCGACGAAGACTATCCAGAATATGAAAGAAGATATTTAAATCACTTCTACAACCCGCTGAGCGATGCAGGGCTCGATGATTATTTTAATGGTCGCTCCTCTTTCGAATGGGCAAACCTAGTCAGCAATGAATGGTCGTGGCTGTCTGCCAGGAGAGAGTATTACGACGGGCTGATCAAACCCTCCAGGGATGAACGAAACGCTTCCCTCGCCAGGGCATTTCGGGCTCTCGGGCAGGTCATGCACCTCGTCCAGGACAACGCCTCCCCGGCGCATACCAGAAACGACGCCCACCTAGGCGATTCCTACGAGATATACACCGAAGCGAACCATAAAGACCTGAACTACGCACCGGTATTCATCGACACCCAGCTGTCGTCTATCGCTATCACCGCTCCGAAACAACTCTGGGACACCGACCAGTATCAGGGGACTGCCCCCTTGAGCGGGCTGAACGTCGGCCTCGCCGAATACACCAACGCCAACTTCGCCAGCGACGACACCATCTTCACCGAGAGTAACCTCGCCGACCTCAATCCACTCAATAACAATCAGTATTTTCCCTTCCCCCGGCGCAGCGACACGGTGGTCTTTGCCGAACCGCAGAACCAGCCGTGGAACGGCATCGACGTCTATCGCAAGTATTTCGAGAAGAACAGGCGGGCCGCCGGCGAACCGATCCAACATTTCGCCGTTGCGAGTCGGTCTGTACGCCTACCTGCCAAGACCGACCCGAGTCCGGTCTTGCAGGGTTTCGATGACAAGTGCCACGCGGACTACGCCGAGAAGCTCATCCCGCGCGCCGTCGGCTACTCCGCGGCCCTGCTCGACTACTTCTTCCGCGGCGAGATCGACCTGACTCCCGATGCCTCGGGAATGGATGCTTATCGCATCCACAATCTCGGCGACGAACGGATGACCGGAACCTTTTACCTGTTTCGCGACGATGCCGCAGGGAACCGGACCCAGATCGGGGAGGCAATGGTTCTCGACATCCCGCCACACGGCGCGGTGGTGACCACGATCAATCCGCCCCTGGCCGTGGCCGACGGGCATCGCTACCTGCTGGTCTTCCGCGGTCGCCTGGGGAGCGAGGACGGCGCCGTGGTTGCCAGGGCTCTGGCCAACGACTGGCGGGAAGAGTGGGATCTCGGCCTGCAAGGCCGGCACCCCTGGTTGGCCACCGGTGTCAATCTGCTGCTGGAGAATCCGCCGGGGGCCGACACGCTTATCGAGGTCAGGGACGGCAAGCTCCTCATGGAGAACAGGCGCGGTGCCGGCGACGGGTCGGCGCAGGTGAACCATGTCTACATCGGCGAACCTACGGCCCGGTCCGGGGAGGTCTGTTATTTCGGCAACGACGTCCTGAACTGCGCCTTTACGCGCGAATTCCCGCGGGAGATCAACTCCGGCACCATGCTGCGGGTAAAACTCGACCGGAGCGACATCAACCAGTCGGTCCCGGCGCAATCCTGTGGCAGCATCGACTGGCCGACGGGCGCCTACCAGGGGGTTTTCCTGCAATTCACCCTGGCCGATGGCCGCCGGTTCACGCTGCAGTTGGCCGCCGCCGGCCAGGAGGGGCGGCTGTGGCCCTTCGAGACGATTCCGCTTGCCACCGAGTACGCGGTCAATCTGTACGCCCTGCTCGCCAAGCACGGCGCCGGGGCGGTGCCGGTGAGACTGGAGTGGGTGGAGGTGACCCAGCATCTGCTCGACTTGTGCAGCTCGTCGAGCGTCGATCACGTGCAGCGCCTGGACGTCGACTACCTGCGCATCGAAGAGCCTTGAGCGAGGATTGGGGGGCGGGTCACCTGGCTGCAACGGGTGGTCTGCCCCCTGCCGATTTGCGGGAGAGTGCGCTCCTTGGTTGAAATCACCCCGGAGAACTGTTATCATCTAGACAGTCTAGACATAAAGCGGTGGAGGTTTCTGTGACATCACGCAAGATACAGGAAGCGCATGGCGCGGAATGGCAGTTGCAGGAAGCGAAAAACCGTCTGAGCAAGGTGGTCGAAGAAGCCCGGCGCGGCAAGCCGCAGACGATTACCCTGCGCGGAGAACCTGCCGCGGTGGTGGTTTCCTTCGAACAGTTTCAGGACTTGACCCGCCCTCACTCGACCCTCGTGGAGTTTTTTCGTGGATCTCCTCTCCGGGCTGTTGCGCTTGATCTGGAGCGCAGTCGGGATTCGGGGCGGGAGGTTGTGTTGTGAGTTTTCTGCTCGATACCTGTGTCGTCTCTGAACTCGTCAGGCAGCGCCCGGATCCCGGGGTCATTCGCTGGCTCGACCAGGTCGAGGAGCGAAGACTCTATGTCAGCGTGCTGACGCTGGGGGAGTTGGCGAAGGGGGTCGCGAAGTTGCCGGAAACGCCACGCAGGAATGCCTTGCAGGAGTGGTTGGAGCACGATCTGGTGGAGCGGTTTGCCGGGCGCATTGTGCCGGTTGATGATGCCGTGGCCTTGGCATGGGGAAGACTGCAGGGGGAGGCGGAGCGTGCCGGAGTGAAACTGCCGGTTATCGACTCCCTCCTGGTTGCCACCGCCGAATGCCACGCCCTGACCGTCGTTACCAGGAACGTCGCCGATTTCGAGAAGTGCGGCGCGAACACCTGCAATCCCTGGGAGGCATGATCGAAGCGTCTGGATCCGCCGGCCCGGTACAAACCGTGCCGTGCTGGACGGGAAAGCCGGTGGCGCTTCGGGCAACAAATCATGAAAGCGTGAAGTAAAAGGTCGCGCCCTTACCGGGGATGGCTTCGGCCCAAACTTCACCGCCATGGCGCTTGACGATGCTTTCGACGGTGGCCAAGCCGATGCCGAACCCAGGAAAAGACCGTGCATTGGAAAGCCGCTGGAAGGGGCGGAACAGCTGCTCGGCTTCACCCATGTCGAAACCGGCACCATTGTCGGCAACGGCAAAAACCACGCGTCCGTTCTGTTGCCTGGAGTACAGGGAGATCCGTGCTACGTCTTTCCCTTTGGTATATTTGAACGCATTGCCAATCAGGTTTTCCAAGGCGACTTGCAGGAGCCGGGGATCTCCGATGACATGAAGTCCCGGGGCAATGTCGACGTGCAAGACCCGGTCAGGCTCAGCTTTGGCCAATGCGTCGCAAATAGGCTCGGCCAGGACGCTTAGATTGACCTCCCTGGGGTCAAGCTCCTGATGGGAGACGTGCGCCAAGGTCAGCATCGTGGTAATGAGATCATTCATGTCCTGGCAAGCATTGACGATTGTGCGGACGGAAAATTTCCCGGTATCCCCCAACCGGTCTCCTTCAAATTCCAGCAGGGCTTCCCCCGCTAAATTGATACGCGTCAGATACGACCTCAGGTCATGAGAGAGGGTATAGTTGAAGGCTTCGAGTTCTCGGTTGGCCTCGTGCAGGGATCTTTCCCGCTCTGCGAGTTGGCGGGCCATCGAGTCGAACGTCTCGGCGAAGCTTCCCAGTTCACCGCCTGAAATCTGGTCGGAGACCTTGAAGTCGTGGTCGCCTTTGGCCAGACGCTGCGAGGCTCGGCTCAGGACCTTGATTCGGTCAACAATGGAGTGCTTACCAACATACAATGCGGCCAGGAAGGAAAGGACAACAAAGAGCAGGAGCGTTGACACATTGGCAACCAGCGCGCGATTTGACTTGTCCAGAACGTCTTTCTTCGAGATCCCGGCTCTCACGTACATGTAAGGGAATTGCTCGCCAGGCAGCCATAATTTACGGTAGGTAGTAATGCGCTTGTCGCCATCTCGGCGTACAAACTCAAAGGTGTCTTTGTCAGGACCCGCTTCCATGAACTTCAAGGAATCGGTGGGGATGGGCTGGCCAATGAGTCCGGCAGGATCTTTCCCCCGGTGGATAATGATGCCATTATGGTCGACAAATACATAATTCGTATCTTGATGCAGTTGAGAACGTTCCAGGATTGTGCGCATAAACTCAAGATCAAAACCAACAACAATCACCCCCTTGAACTCGTTATCATGTAAAAGAGGGTATGCCATGTGGATAGTCGGTTTATTTGTCGACCTGCTGATTACGTATTCGCCGGAAGAAAACTGTCTTCCCCTTTGGGCGTTCTTGAAATAGCGCCTGTCTGCCAAACTCTCCGATTTGTTCACCGGGACAGCAGCTGCCCAAATATAGCCTTTGTCGTCAGTAATCAATATGTTGACATATTGCGGGTTGTGTTTATGGATCTCGCTGAGAAGCGATTGCGATTTTTCAAGGTCACGGCTATTCACTTCAGGAAGATCTGCCAATAACGTGCACAGCAATTTGGCTTCGTTTGTAAGGCTCTCCTGCTGTGCTGCCAGGCTGTCCGCCAGCCTTTGCGACTCGATAACCGCCTGTTGATAGTCATCGGCGCGCCCCTTCAGCCCCGAGTAAATGATCAGTCCCAAAGCCGGGAGTGTCAGCAGGAGGGCCAAAACCGTCAACTGAGTTCGTATGGATAGGTTGGTAAATTTATGACTGGCCAATCCCGTGCTCCTTGAGTGTGCTATTTGCTTATGACACTGGTGGGGGGATTACTGGAGACAGGTGACGGAGGGGCGCAACCCAGCTAGACGCGAACCAATACAGTCGCATAACGTCCCCCCATCCCCATATCCTGACCAATATTAAGCACACAAGGGTGTGAGGAATCAACGAATCTCGGATTTTTATCCTCTCTGAAAGGCGAAGCTCACCAGCGTTTGAAATGATCTGGAGGGAGCGACCATCTCTGACTTCTGACGAAGCCGGCCTGGCTCAAAGTTCAACGGGAACCAGGCCTGCAGACCCGGTTCCCGTCATGTCAAATGGTGCCGAAGGCCGGAATCGAACCGGCATGCCCGGAAGGCAACGGTTTTTGAGACCGTCGTGTCTACCAATTCCACCACTTCGGCGCGTTGCGGGTTGCATTATAGGGAGAGCCCCGCGGGTGGTCAAGCACTCTGGTGCAGGTCGAAAAGAATAGGCGGCAAGCGGCCGGCATGATTTCGATTGCATCCTGGCGCCGCCCGTGCTAATAAACTTCCCTTTCGTCGGGGCGTAGCGCAGCCTGGTAGCGCACCTGTCTTGGGCATCTGTGTGGTAGAAATCTATGGCGAGCCTGACCATGACAATGGTTGGGCTCTTTGCATTTCTGTGGCCCCTCCTATGGCCTCTCCGGTCCACCTCCGGGACACCGACCCCTGCCTGATCCATCCATCTGGCACCCTGGAAAACTGAAAAGCTGGAAACTGCAAGGATCTGCCACTCCGGTCCCCCTATGGCCTCCGGGGAAGCTCCGGGGCGAGACGCCAGCGAAGGGTTCTAGGGTTTCTTCACCTCGGTCATTTCCTCAGGCAGATTCCGTCAAATCCCTGAACAGACAACAAGCTTGGGAGGGGCACACAGAAAATATCCACGTAATTTCAAATGTATACGCATCAACATAGGTGTCCGTCTCGGCTGCTGGTGCTTGGCTCGATTAATGCTTACGATATTAGTAAAGAATGAGGGGAGGAAACCGGACTATGTCATTGCGTGTTCTGGTGTTCGATGATGAACCGACAATTCTCAGGCCTGTTTGCACCTTTTTGCGAGCTCAGGGTTTTGAAGTTTTGGGTTTCCCTGCGCCGCTCGCATGTTCACTGGTTTCTGACGACAACTGTAAATGTCCCCATGACCGTTCCTGTGCTGACATTCTCATCACGGACATGAAAATGCCAAGAATGACGGGGCTAGAGATGATCCGCTTAATGGCAGAGAAGGGTTGCTACATCCCACCTCAAAACAAGATCGTCATCTCCTCGGGCATTACGACCGAGCAGGAACAAGAGCTTGAATCTCTAGGGTGCCATTTTCTGTCTAAGCCATTTCAACTAGGGGAGCCTTCTGGCTGTTGTCCGGGCTTGCGGAAAGAATATTTCACCAGACCGGGAATTGATCCCGATCGAAATATTGGAAGCCAATCTGTAATCAGCGGTATCGCGAGGATTCAGGCATTGTGAAAAGGGCCGGGGAGAGATCCTCGGCCTTTTCCTTTGCCGTATCCCACTTGTGGCACCCCCTGACCATCACTGACGTTTTACTTTAGAGCCGGACTGGGACTCTTTGCGGGAGAGTTTACATCTGAACTTATTGTGGTATTAAGGATAAACATAAAATCGACCAGCTTCAGGGGGCAGTATGAGATATATCGCAATCAATATTTTAGTGGTCATGTTTATGTTGTTAGTATCGTATGCCATCTACCTTCGGTTCCAATGAGATGAGGTGCCTTGGTGTTTCATATTGTGCTTGCATCCGGTAAAAAGTTCGTTTAAATGTTTTCATTCACACAACACAAAGGAGAACGTATGGCTACGTTATTGGAAATGGCAGTAGAGATTGTGTCTGCTCACGCATGCAACACCACGATGACCAAAGACGAACTGATCGCGGAGATTGCCAACGTCTATCAAGCACTGGCTGCCCTCGAAAAAGGTGAGTCTGTTCCCGCTGCCGCCACCGAAGAAGCCAAGCCTACTATCAGCGCCAAGAAATCCATCGGCAAGAACGCCATTACTTGCTTGATCTGTGGCAAGTCGATGAAGACCCTGACCCGGCACCTGAAGACGGCTCACGATCTGAAGCCTGGCCAGTATCGCAAGCAGTTCGGGATCCCCAGCAGTCAGTCCCTTGCGGCCAAGAGCTATTCCGAGTCCCGTCGGCAGATGGCCATCGACCGTGGCCTGGGTGACAAGCTTGGCCCTTGCCCGTGCTGCGAGGAAGCCCGCCGCGCCTAAAGCCAAGGCCGCACCGAAGGCGAAGGTTGCCAAGAAGAAGTAATCAGGGTTTCAGCTTTGCAGTTATAAGGGCCGGGGAGAGATCCTCGGCCTTTTCCTTTGCTGCGGCCCACCGGCAGTAATAGCCCCCGTTGATGCCATACATGGTTCCGGTCCGGGGTTTCGGCTCCGGGGCACGTCTGGGGCAGGGGAGTAACAGCACGTTCGGGACGGGTGTCTGGGGAGAGGATAATGAGAATGCCTCAGATGTCAGTGGTGGTGCTAAGTTCCCACGCAAAGAGAGAACGCCACTGTAAATCTTTGGCGAGAAGCACACTTTAAATACCGGCTGTCTGCTTGACAGGTCAGCAGCACGAGATAAACTGAACCAAATTTATACGTTACATTTTGAACTAAAAGGAGCTCGCATCATGGCAAAGATACAGCGTATTTTGAAGTTCATGGTCTGCATTGGGCTGATTGCAACATTCCTGGGGTGCGCAGCCACACCACAAAGCGCGAGTACCGGACAGATTGTTGATGATTCCGTCATCACTACCAAGGTAAAAGCCGCAATTCTTGAAGAACCGTCACTGAAGACTTTGCAGATCAGTGTCGAGACATACAAGGGGATTGTTCAGTTAAGCGGTTTTGTTGATTCGTCGCAAAGTGTGAAAAAGGCAGGAGAGGTCGCCGGTCGTGTTGCCGGTGTCGTATCAGTGAAAAATGACCTGACAGTCAAATAGCTGCTAATTTCTTGGTGGATTCACAATAACCATTCAATGTCGTAGCCAAAGGCCGAGGCTCCAACCTCGGCCTTTTCCTTTTGCGCTGATCCCTCCAGCAACACTCCTGTTTCGTCCCCGAATATTCATCCCTGGACCAGAAATAGACCAGAGCAGTTGGTCAGTTCCCCAGAAATCCAGATCCTGCTGCATTTCCCCGATTAGCACACAGATCAGCTAACCAGGAAGATCGACCAGGGTTGTGATCAGGGGGGATTCGGAGAGCCCCGCGGGTGGTCAAGCACTCTGGTGCAGGTCGAAAAGAATAGGCGGCAAGCGGCCGGCATGATTTCGATTGCATCCTGGCGCCGCCCGTGCTAATAAACTTCCCTTTCGTCGGGGCGTAGCGCAGCCTGGTAGCGCACCTGTCTTGGGCACAGGGGGTCGGAGGTTCGAATCCTCTCGCCCCGACCATTCTGCGCCAGTAGCTCAGCTGGATAGAGCAACGGCCTTCTAAGCCGTCGGTCGGGGGTTCGAGTCCTCCCTGGCGCGCCATTTTGCGGAAATGCCGGGTGGCAGTTAACTCGTTGACAAGACTCCGGGCTCCTTGATTAAATTGACTCCCTTTTGTGGTGGGTGTAGCTCAGTCGGTAGAGCACTGGATTGTGGCTCCAGTTGTCGAGGGTTCGATCCCCTTCACTCACCCCATGATTTTCCGGGCCTGCCTTTTTCCGTGTCGACCGCCCGTGCCGTCGGCCGACGGTTCCCCCGGAAAAGGCCAGGCCCTTGCTTTTGGCGAGAGTGGCGGAACTGGCAGACGCACTGGACTTAGGATCCAGCGGGCAACCGTAGGGGTTCGACTCCCCTCTCTCGCACCAATCAAAATCAGGTTAAGGTTGAGGTTGAGATTGAGATCATTGCGGGGCGAGCATGCCCGCCTTGACTATGGCCTGGTTTCTGTCTTAACCTACCTAACCTGAACCTTAATCTGAGGGTGAACACATGAACGTCAGAGTCGAGGAAGTCAGCAGCATCGCCAAGAAACTGCATTTCGAGGTGGCCGCCGAACAAGTCGACCAGGAGATCGAACGGGCTTTTCGCAAGATCGGCAAGACCGCCAAGATCAAGGGCTTCCGGCCGGGGAAGGTGCCGCTGTCGGTGCTCGAAAAATACTATGTCGGCGAGATGGAGCAGGAAGTTCTCGGCCGCCTGATCAACGACACCTACTTCAAGGCGCTTGACGACCATGCCATCCCGGCCGTCGGCGAACCCCGCATTGTCGACAGCAGCGGCGTCAGCCGCGGCCAGGCGTTCACCTACCAGGCCGAGATCGAGGTCAAGCCCGAGGTGACGGTCAAGGACTATATCGGGATCGCCCTGCAGAAGGAGAGCTTCGAGGCCGATCCCGCCGATCGTCGACGGTCGCCTCGAAGAGTTGCGTACCTCGCGCAGTCCAACTCGAGGTCAGTGCCCGCGAACAGGCGCAGTCCGGCGACTCGGTGGTCATCGATTTCGAGGGGTTTGTCGACGGCGCTGCCGTTCGAAGGCGGGGCAGGCCGAGGATTTTGTCCTGGAACTCGGCTCGGGCTCCCTGATCCCCGGTTTCGAAGAGCAGGTGGTCGGGATGCGGCGCGGCGACGAGCAGGATCGATCGCCGTGACCTTCCCGGAGGACTACGGCCAGAAGACCCTGGCCGGCAAGCCGGCGACCTTCCGGGTGACCTCAAGGAGATCAAGGAAAAGGTCGTTCCCGCTCTGGATGACGAATTCGCCAAGGGGTTCGGCGCTGAGACCGCTGGCCGAACTGCGGGCGCAGCTGGAAGCCTCCTATCGCAAGCCAGGAAACCGGCCGCATCGACAACGACCTGCGCGAGCGCCTGGTGCGCGACCTGATCGAGCGCAACCCCTTCGAGGTGCCGGCGGCGATGGTCGCCAAGCAGCTTGAATACATGTACGGCAACGTCACCAACCGGATGCGCTCCCAGGGGCTGACGCCGGAGATGCTCGGCCTGAACCCGCAGAGCTTTGCCGAGCGCTATCGCGAACCGCGGCGATCGGCCAGGTGCAGGGGACGCTGCTGCTCGAGGCGATCGGCCGCCAGGAAGGGATCGCCGTCGAGGACGGCGAGATCGACGGCCGCCTCGAGGAGATCGCCCAGATGGCCAATGCGCCCCTCGAGATGGTCAAGAAATACTACGCCGGCGAGGAGGCCCGCGCCGGACTGCTGGCGCAGATCGCCGAGGAAAAGGTGGTGCGCTTCCTGCTGGACCAGGCGCACATCACCGAAGTGCCGAAGACGTGCCCTCGAGGCCGAGAAGGAGCCGTCATGACCCTGATCCCGATGGTGGTGGAGCAGACCGGCCGGGGCGAACGTGCCTACGACATCTACTCCCGTCTGCTCAAGGACCGGATCATCTTTCTCGGCGGCGGCGATCGACGATCATCTGGCCAACCTGATCATCGCCCAGCTGCTCTTTCTCGAATCCGAAGACCCGGAAAAGGATATCCATCTGTACATCAACTCGCCGGGAGGGGTGGTGACCGCCGGCATGGCGATCTACGACACCATGCAGTACCTGAAGACCCCGGTATCGACCATCTGCGTCGGCCAGGCGGCGAGCATGGGGGCCGTGCTGCTGGCGGCCGGCACCAAGGGCAAGCGTTTTGCCCTGCCGCATGCGCGGATCATGATTCATCAGCCGCTGGGTGGTTTTCAGGGGCAGGCCACCGATATCAGCATTCACGCCCAGGAAATCCTGCGCCTGCGCGACGACGCTGAACGAGATCCTGGCCGCAGCATACCGGGCAGTCGCTCGAGCGGATCGCCGCCGATACCGAGCGCGATTTCTTCATGGGTAGCGAGCGCCGCCAAGGAGTATGGTATCATCGACGACGTGGTACAGAGGAAAAGCTGAACGTTCCAGGTGAGGTGACGACGTGACCAACAAGAGTGGCCAAGGTGGCCAGCTGACCTGCTCCTTCTGTGGCAAGGCCCAGGAAGAGGTCAAGAAACTGATTGCCGGACCCGCGGTCTATATCTGCGACGAGTGCATTGAGCTGTGCAAGGATATCATCGCCGAGGAGGCCCAGCTCGACGAGTCGGCCGGCCGCGGCCGGCAAGCTGCCGAAGCCCGCCGAGATCAAGGAAATCCTCGACGATTTCGTGATCGGCCAGGAGCGCGCCAAGAAGGTGCTGGCCGTAGCGGTCTACAATCACTACAAGCGGGTCGAGGGGATGCGAGCGCTCCGGCGATGTCGAGGTCCAGAAAAGCAACATCCTGCTGCTCGGTCCGACCGGCAGCGGCAAGACCCTGCTGGCGCAGACCCTGGCCCGGATGCTCAACGTGCCCTTCGCCATCGCCGATGCCACCAATCTGACCGAGGCCGGCTACGTCGGTGAGGATGTCGAGAACATCATCCTCAACCTGCTGCAGGCCGCCGACTACGATCTGGAGAAGGCCCAGAAGGGGATCATCTACATCGACGAGGTCGACAAGATCGCCCGCAAGTCCGACTCCCCGTCGATCACCCGCGATGTCTCCGGTGAAGGGGTGCAGCAGGCGCTGCTCAAGATCATCGAGGGGACCATGGCCAGCGTCCCGCCCAAGGGCGGGCGCAAGCACCCGCAGCAGGAATTCCTCAAGGTCGACACCACCAATATCCTGTTCATCTGCGGCGGCGCCTTTGCCGGCCTGGAAGGGATCGTCAGCCAGCGGATCGGCGCCAAGAACATGGGGTTCGGTGCCGAGGTCAAGAGCGAACGCGACCGCCAGCTCGGTGAACTGCTGGCCCAGGTCGAGCCGGCCGACCTGCTCCACTACGGCCTGATCCCCGAGTTCATCGGCCGCCTGCCGGTGGTGGCGACCCTCGACGAACTGGACGAGGACGCCCTGGTGCAGATCCTCGTGCGAACCGAAGAACGCCCTGGTCAAGCAGTACCAGAAACTGTTCGACATGGAGCGGGTGAACCTGAAGTTCACCGACGGCGCCCTGGTGGCCGTCGCCAAGGAGGCGCTCAAGCGCAAGACCGGTGCGCGCGGCCTGCGCTCGATCCTCGAGAATGCCATGCTCGACGTCATGTACGACATTCCGTCCCAGGATCGGGTCAAGGAGGTGGTCGTCAACGAAGAGGTCATCCTCCAGGGCACCCAGCCGATTATCGTCTACGACTGCGCTGAATCGGCCTGATGCCCCGGCACGGGGCTCCCTGCCTTCAGACGCATAGCCAGCACGGTTGACCATGAGCGAACGATCCTGACCAGACGGTCGAGACCGACGACCCCCTATCCGGTTCTCCCCTTGCGGGATATCGTTATCTTCCCCTACATGGTGACCCCGCTGTTCGTCGGGCGGCCGCGTTCGATCCAGGCCCTCGAATGGGCGGTGGAGCACGGCAAGCAGATCTATCTGGTGACCCAGCGCGATCCGAAGACCGATGATCCCGCAGGCCGATGAACTCTACCCGATGGGAACCCTCGGGCAGGTGGTGCAGATGCTCAAGCTTCCCGACGGTACGGTCAAGGTGCTGGTCGAGGGGAAGCTGCGCGCCAGGACGCTGCATCTCGAGTATGGCGAAGAGTGCATCTTCGCCACCCTGGAGGTGTTGCCCGACGAGGAAGCCCTCTCCTCCGAACAGACCGCGCTGATCCGCAGCGTCAACGCCACCTTTGAAAATTATGCGGGGTTGAGCAAGAAGATCCCGCCGGAGATGGTGACCACCATCGCCGCGATCGAAGAGGCCGGGCGCTTTGCCGATACCGTGGCGGCCCATCTGAATGTCCAGATCGCCGACAAGCAGAAGATCCTCGAGGATATCGACCCTCTGCGCCGGCTCGAAGGGCTGCTGGCCCTGATGGAACGGGAAGTCGAGATCCTGCAGATCGAGAAGAAGATCCGCAACCGCGTCAAGAGCCAGATGGAGCGGAGCCAGAAGGAGTACTATCTCAACGAGCAGATGCGCGCCATTCAGAAGGAACTGGGCGAAAAGGACGAGTTCAAGCAGGAAATGCGCGAACTCGAGGAGCAGATCAAGAAAGCGCGCGATGTCGAAGGAGGCCACGGAGAAGGCCCAGGGCGAGCTGCGCAAGCTGAAGATGATGTCGCCCATGTCCGCCGAGGCGACCGTGGTGCGCAACTACATCGACTGGCTGGTCTCGCTGCCGTGGAGCAAGGGAACCAGGACCGGCTCGACCTGGACCGGGCCGAAGAGATCCTTGAGGCCGATCATTACGGGCTGGAAAAGGTCAAGGAGCGGATTCTCGAATATCTGGCCGTGCAGGCGCTGGTGAAGAAGATCAAGGGGCCGATCCTCTGCCTGGTCGGCCCGCCCGGGGTCGGCAAGACCTCCCTCGGCCGCTCGATCGCCCGTTCCATGGGGCGCAAATTCGTCCGCGTGTCCCTCGGCGGGGTGCGTGATGAGGCCGAGATCCGCGGCCATCGCCGCACCTATATCGGGGCGATGCCGGGCAAGGTGATCCAGGGACTGCGCAAGGTTGGCGTGCGCAATCCGGTCTTCCTCCTCGACGAAGTCGACAAGATGAGCACCGATTTCCGCGGCGATCCCTCGTCGGCCCTGCTCGAGGTGCTCGATCCCGAGCAGAATCACACGCTTCGGCGATCATTTTCTCGATGTCGACTACGACCTGTCGTCGGTCATGTTCATCGCCACCGCCAACACCCTGCATTCGATCCCCGGGCCGTTGCGGGACCGCATGGAGGTGATCCGCATCGAGGGGTACACCGAGGAGGAAAAGCTGCATATCGCCGAGCGCTACCTGCTCCCCAAGCAGATTCAGACCCATGGCTTGAAGGCCGAGCAGGTCCGTTTCAGCGAAGCGGCCCTGCGCGAGATCCTGCGCCGCTACACCCGCGAGGCCGGGGTGCGCAACCTCGAACGGGAACTTGCCACGATCTGTCGCAAGATTGCCCGTGAAGTGGTCAAGGTCGAGCGACGAGACAGAGCAGCTTACCAGGTCGGTGCCCAGCAGGTCCGCAAATATCTGGGCGTGCCGCGCTACAGCTTCGGCGTCAAGGAGTCCGAGCATCGCATCGGCCTGGCCAACGGCCTGGCCTGGACCGAGGTGGGCGGCGAACTGCTGACCGTCGAAGCGACCGTCATGCCGGGGCAGGGGAAGCTGACCGTGACCGGCAAGCTCGGCGAGGTGATGCGCGAATCCGCCCAGGCGGCGCTGAGCTACGTGCGTTCTCGCTGGGCGGAACTGGGGCTGGACAAAGATTTCTACAGCAAGATCGATATTCACATCCATGTCCCCGAGGGCGCCATCCCCAAGGATGGCCCGTCGGCCGGGATCACCATGGCGACTGCCCTGGTGTCGGCGCTGACCGGGCGCTGCATCGATCAGAATCTGGCCATGACCGGCGAAATCACCCTGCGCGGCCGGGTTCTTGCCATTGGCGGGCTCAAGGAAAAGTTGCTGGCCGCCAAGCGCGCCGGCATCACCCGGGTCCTGATCCCCAAGGAAAACGAGAAGCATCTCGAGGAGGTTCCCGCGCGGCGTGCGCCGCAGCCTTGAGCATCCTGCCGGTGGCCCATATGGACGAGGTGCTCGCCGAAGCGATTCAGGGATCCGTTGCCGCGACTGGCTCGATGCCCGGAGGAAAACTGGCTTTCCGGCAGCGCCGGAACCGTCGGTTCATCATTGAGCTGAGCGAAAATACCCTCTTGACAGTTTTTGTGGCGCTCTGTTACAAATGGAGCCGGTTTGAGCAGGGCTTAACAATTCTTTCTTACGCGTGGAGGTATGCTGTGACTAAAGCCGATCTGGTAAATGCGATTGCTGAAAAGGCGGGACTGAGCAAGGCCGATGCCGAAAAGGCGCTGAAAGCTTTTACCGGCGCCGTGACCAAGGCCCTCAAGGCCGGCGAGAAGGTGTCCCTGGTCGGGTTCGGTACGTTCAGCGTGGGGCAGCGTGCCGCGCGTACCGGGAAGAATCCCCAGACGGGTAGGCAAGATCAAGATTGCCGCTGCCAAGACCCCGAAGTTCAAGGCCGGCAAGGCTCTGAAGGACGCCGTCAACAAGAAGTAAGTCGTATCCCGGCCGCTGCCCTGAAGGGCAGCGGTCGCATTGTCAGAACCAGATAGGAAGCGGAGCAGGGGGCCGGGTGTCTCCTCGTGTCTTTTGCGCGTTTCCTATTTTCTGTCTATGCGGGGCTGTAGTAGAGTCGGTTACAACGCCGGCCTGTCACGCCGGAGGTCGCGGGTTCAAGTCCCGTCAGCCCCGCCATTCAATTAATACGGGCGAATAGCTCAGCTGGGAGAGCATCGGTCTTACAAACCGAGGGTCACAGGTTCGAGCCCTGTTTCGCCCACCAGATCAAGTATCAATCTCGTTAATACAGGGGCTGTAGTAGAGTCGGTTACAACGCCGGCCTGTCACGCCGGAGGTCGCGGGTTCAAGTCCCGTCAGCCCCGCCAGTCACCAGAGGCGACCCCGATGCGGGTCGCCTTTGCTGTTCTTGTGCACAGGTGTATCATGAGGTTTATCGCGTACGCCGTGCGACGGATAACTGTTCAATCGCCGCTGGAAATGTGATATTGGTACGCACGATGCCACTATTCCGTTGTAAGATCGGAACGCCCGACGGCCGGGTTCTGGAACGGGACTTCGAGGCCAGCGATCGTCAGGCGCTCCTGGAGAACCTGCAGGAGCAGGGGTTTTTTGTCTTCCAGATCCGTCGGGCGACGTTGCGAGGCTGTTGGGCCCGACAGGCGGCGCCCGTCTGAGCGGCCGGCGCTTCCTGTCCCTGAATCAGGAAATGCTGGTGCTGATCCGCTCGGGGCTGCCGATCCTGCAGGTACTCGATACCCTGATCGACCGGATGGAGGCCGGCCGCCTCCTCGACACCCTGCGCGAGATCCGCGCCGACGTCAAGGGCGGTGGTGCGCTTTCCGACGCCTTCGGCCGTTTCCCCGGGATGTTCCCGCAACTCTACGTGGCTTCCCTGCGGGCCGGTGAGCAGTCGGGCGACCTGCCGGTCACCCTGGCCCGCTACATCGCCTACCAGAAGCGGGTCGAAGTCGATGCGGGCCAAGATGCGCAGTGCCACCTTTTACCCGTCCCTGCTGGCCGTGGCGGTGGTGGCGGTGCTGGCATTCATGCTGCTCTACGTGATTCCCGAATGTCACCAAGGTCTATACCGATGCCAATGTGGACCTGCCGTGGCTGACCCGACTGGTCATCGGACTTTCCGAGGGGTTGGTGACGGCCCTGCCGGTCTGGTTGCCGCTGCTGGTCGTCGGGGTGGTGGTCCTGCGCCGCTGGGCCGGCACCGAGCGCGGTAGCCTACCTCATCGATCGCTGGAAGCTGCGCCTGCCGTTTTTCGGCGCACTGTTCAGCGAGTATGCCCTGTCGGCCTTCTGCCGCACGCTGGCGACCACGCTGGCCAGCGGCATTCCCATGGTGCAATCGATGCAGATGGCGCGAGGCGTGCTCAACAACCGCCTGCTCGAGGAGCGGCTGGCGGTGGCGATCCGGCGCATCCAGGAAGGTACGCGCATCTCCGATGCGCTGGAGCAGACCGGGCGTTTTCCGATCATCGCCCTGCGCATGATCGGCGTCGGCGAAACCAGCGGTTCCCTGGGCGACATGCTGGTCGATGTCGCCGATTATTATGAAAGCGGAAGTCGAACGGCGCCTCGACCGGCTGACAACCCTGGTCGAACCGTTGATGATGCTGATCATGGGGCTGCTGGTCGGCGGCATCGTGGTCGCCATGTACATTCCGATCTTCCAGTTGGCCGGGACGGTCCGCTGACGGATGTTTTTGCTTCATCAGAATGCGTGATAGTGGCACATTGAGACATTGGAAATCATCGAGCGGCCGGATTTGTGGAGATGAGTTGGCGTCATCCCGCGCAATCGTTTCGGCCGCCTTGGTGGAGATTGGTTCCGATCCACGGTTGGCGGTAAGCGCAGTCATGCGTTATGACTGGTCGAATCACGAGTGACAGGCATGGTTTTCGAACGTCGCAAGCTTGGTGAAATTCTGGTCGAGATGGGGAGCCTCGCCCCGGCCGAGATGCGTCTGGTGCTGGAACGCCAGGCCCTATCGGCAAACGTTTCGGCGAAACGGCGGTGGCCGAGGGCCTGATCGGCGAAGGGGTTCTGGCGCAGTCCCTGGCGATCCAGTTCGGCCTCGAATTCATCGACCTCGAGAAAGACCTTCCTCCGGCGGAACTGGCTGAAGTCATCGCTCCGGAACTGCTGGCCCGCTTCGAATGCCTCCCGGTCCGGCAGATCGAAACCGGTTTTGTGGTTGCCGTCGCCGACCCGACGCGGTTGCGCAGTCTCGACGATCTGGAGATGCTGCTCGACTGTCGTCTCGAGCACGTGGTGGCGCCGCGCAGTCAGATCGTGCGCCTGATCGAGCGTGGCCAGGGGGCGCAGCAGATGCTCCAGGAAGTCTCCGAGGACTTCAAGCTGCACCTGGTCAAGGAGACCGACAAGGGCGAGGAAGTCCTTTCCATCGAGAAGCTGACCGAGGACGCCAGCCCGATCATCCGTCTGATCGATTCGACCCTGTTCGACGCGCTCAACAAGCGGGCCAGCGACATTCACATCGAAACCAGCCAGGAAGGGGTCATCATCAAGTACCGGGTCGACGGGGTGCTGTTCCGCGCCACCGAACCGCTCGACAGCCGCTTCCAGGGGCCGATCATCTCGCGTATCAAGGTCATGAGCGAACTCGACATTGCCGAGCGGCGCATCCCCCAGGACGGCCGCTTCAAGGTGCGCATGGGCGGCAAGTCGATCGACTTCCGCGTCTCGATCATGCCGAGCATCCACGGTGAAGACGCGGTCATCCGCATCCTCGACAAGGAGAGCATTGCCAAGGACCTGCACGGCCTGACCCTCGACGTGCTCGGCATCGACGAGCAGGAACTGGTGCGTTTCCGGCGCATGATCCGCGAACCCTACGGCATGGTGCTGGTCACCGGGCCGACCGGCAGCGGCAAGACCACCACCCTGTACGCGGCGCTCACCGAGATCTACAACGAGCAGGAGAAGCTGATCACCATCGAAGACCCGGTCGAGTACCAGCTCAAAGGGGTGGTCCAGATCCCGGTCAATGAGAAAAAGGGGTTGACCTTCGCCCGCGGCCTGCGCTCGATCCTCCGGCACGACCCGGACAAGATCATGGTCGGCGAAATTCGCGACCCGGAAACCGCCCAGATCGCCGTGCAGTCGGCTCTGACCGGCCACCTGGTGTTTACCACGGTGCATGCCAACAACGTGTTCGACGTGCTCGGACGCTTCCTGCACATGGGGATCGATCCGTACAATTTCGTCTCCTGCCTCAACTGCGTGGCCGCCCAGCGCCTGGTGCGCAAGATCTGCACGCACTGCAAGCGGCCGGTGCCTTACGATGCGTCCGTGCTCGAAGACGCCGGTCTCGACGGCGAACGCTACCAGGATCATACCTTTTACGAAGGGGCCGGCTGTCGCGAGTGCAACGGCCAGGGGTATCACGGCCGGACCGCCATCGTCGAACTGCTCGACCTCGAAGACGACCTGCGCGAGATGATCCTCGACAAGACCCCGATCACCCGGCTCAAGGAAGCGGCCCGGGCCGCCGGTACACGGTTCCTGCGCGATGCGGCGGTGGCCAAGCTGCTGGCCGGGATCACCACCCTCGAAGAGATCAACCGCGTCACCTTCGTGGAGCAGTGCCGTCAGTGATGATCAGGCGAACCTACATCGGCGTCGATATTGCGGCAGCGAGCAGCTGACCGCGGTGGCCATGCAGCGTGGTCGCCCGGCGTCACGCCTGGCCGGCGTGCGCCGCGAAGTCGTCGGCGGGGTGCTCGAGCTCTCCAGTCGCCAGCCGAACGTCACCGATCCGCGGCGTTTCGTCGAGATCCTGCGGCGCGTGCTCGACCCCCTGGCCAGCGGGCGAGGAGCAGATCGCCCTGTCCCTGCCGGACCGCATTGGGCGGCTCTACCTGCTGGAAACGGAAGCGAGCGTTCAAAACCCGGCAGGAGGGGATCGATATCCTCAAGTGGCGGTTGAAGGCGAACCTCCCGGCGCCGCCCCAGCAGGTGCAACTCGATTACCAGGTGCTGGAGCGGCGCGAGGACGGCCGGACCAGCGTTGCGTGGTCGCCGCGATCGCCAGGCCGGTTCTCGAACAGTTCGAGGAGTTGGTCGAAGCGGCCGGACGCCACGCGGTGCAGATCGATTTTCACTCCCTGAGCCTGTGCAACTACTATCGTCCCGCGCCTCGATCTCGGCGAGGAGTTCCTCCTGATCGGGGTGGAGAATGCGACAGTTCGAGCCTCATGTATTTTCAGGGCAGGACCCTGGCCTACCACCGGGTTCGCGAACTTCGCCCCGAACCGGCAGCTGCTCTTCCGGGAGCTGTCACGCACCCTGGTCGAAGCGACGGCCACCCATCCGGCGATGCAGCGCTGCCCGGTGTTCGCGCATCTCGACCCTGACCTGGCGAGCACCGGTGCGCGAGGTGCTGGTCGCCACCATCGAGCGCGAGGTTCGCGTACTCGATCCGCAGCTCAAGCGCTTTATCGGCGGCGCCGCGATCGGCCTGCCGGCGTGCGGGGCGGTCCTGGCCGCGCTCGGAGCCGCCGAACGGCTGTTCATGGCCAAGGCAGGCTGATATCATGGAACTGCATCTCAACCTTGCCAGTCGCGCCTATCTCGACCGCCGGACCGTCCGGCGCTGGCTGCTGCTGGTCGGTCGGCCTGCTGGTGCTGCTGTTGGCCAGCAGCCTGATTTACGGGTCCGTCAACCTGAAGCAGTTGCATCAGGTCGATCAGCGCCTTGCCGAGTTCGATAGCCAGCTGGTCGCCCAGCGAGGCGAGCGGTCCGCAGCGTATACCCCGGAAAATCTCGCCCGGGTCATGGTGCAGATCGAGGCCGCCAACCAGATCATTACCGCTGACCAGTTCCGCTGGACCGCGCTGCTGGCCGCCTGGAGGAGCTGCTCCCCGACGACGTGGCCATCCGTTCGCTGCAAGCCCAACTATCGTGATCGTTCTCTGCAGATTACGGCCGTGGCTCGCGACACGGCGGCGATGACCGGAACTGCTCGACGCCCTGCTGGCTTCCGAAGACATGCGCCAGACCTACCTGCTCAGTCAGACGACCAGCGACAGACCAGAGCGGCGAAGAGCTGGTGCAGTTTTCGCTGGTGGTCCAGGAGGCGTTCTGATGACTCCCGCCCTGATTTGCTGCGCCAGTTGTGGTCGGTCACCGCGTGCCGCTCGTGGTTGTGGGCGTGCTGCTGCTGGCGAACCTGATCCTGGCCATGGCCGTGCGGCAATACCTGGTGCCGACCGTCAACGAGCGCGAGCAGCAGCTGATCCGCCGCCAGTCCGAACTGCGCGGCGGCCGCGGCAACTCCCCGGTCCAGCAGTTCATCCAGGGGGAGAAGGATCTCGTCACATTCCGCGAGAAGATCCCTCCCCACCGGGAATTTACCGGGCTGATCGTGGAACTTCAGGAGCTGGCCGACGATGCCGGCCTCGACCTGACCCAGGTGTCCTATCGGCACCAGGAGGACGACGGGCAGAATTTGCTGAGTTATCAGATCGGTTTCTCGGTCACCGGCCAGTACCCCGATGTGAAACAATTCATTCATGCCCTGGAACAGTCCAGACGCCTGGTCATCATCCAGCAGATCAACCTGCAGGGTGCTGAAGAAGAAGATATCGCCGGAGTGCGCCTGCAATTGAGTCTGCAGACCTTTTTCCAGGCCGGGGCGTCATGAATCGCAAGCGCCGGCTCCTTTTCGTTCTGCTCGGGCTGCTGGCTCTCAGCCTCGGCTACGCCTTCTGGAGTACGCCGAGGCAGACCCAGGCCCCCCCGCGGGCCACGGCGCCGCGTCCTGCCGAGAAGAAAGTCGCCGTTGCCAGGGGCAAGGCGGCCGCCAAGGAGAAACCGGCCGCCGATCACCTGCTGATCGAGTCTGCTGGACCGCGAAGAGCAGCCTTTCCCCGGAGCCGACCGGGATATCTTCAGCTTTTACCGCAAACCACCGCCGGTTGTGGCCCCGGTAGCGGTGACGGCGGCGCAGGCACCGCCACCCCCGCCGCCTCCGCCGCCGACACCGGAGCAGATCCTGCGCCAGCAGCTGGCCAGTTACAAAGTCATCGGCTACCTGGAAAAAGGTGGGGCGCGCAGCGTGTTTCTCTCCACCGGCAACGAGGTTTACGTGGCGCGGACCGGGCAGCGGTTCGGACCGCGCAACGAGTTCCTGGTGGCGGCCATCAGCGCCGGCGAGATGAGGGTTCAGCAGGCGCAGGGCACGGCCAGCGTCTCCATGTCGCTGGCCGCGGTCGCAACCAGGGAAACGGCGACCATGGCCCCGGAAAAGGGGGGCGGCGGCCGCTCGGCACCGGTCGTCCCCCCACGGTTCATGCCGCCCGAGCCGGTGGACGAAGCGGGCGAGCCGGAGTCAGTGCCGGAGCCGGAGCCTGGAACAGACCAGGAAGCGGTTGAAGAGGATCAGCAAACCGAGCCAGAGGAAGAGTAGCCGAAGGATGCTGCCGATCGCGGCAGCATCCCCGGGAAGGGGATGCCACGTGGAGATGACGATGACCAGACGATATCACGGGGCCGGGACCGTCCTGCTGATCATGCTGCTGACCGCCGGCCTGTCCGGCTGCGCCGCGTATCGGGCGAAGTCGGCGTTTCAGGAGGCCGAGGAGCTGGCGCGGGCGGAGCAGTACGACCAGGCCGTGGAGAAATATTTCGAGGCGACCCAGTCCGACCCCGGGCAACTATACCTACAAGCTCAAGCTGACCGCCGGGCGGACCCGGGCCGCTGCCGACCATATCCGCAAGGCGCGGGAGTTGGCCAGGGGAGACCAGATCGACCAGGCCTTGGCCGAGTACCGTCTGGCCCGCGGCTTCGACCCGAGTCTCGAGGTGGCGGCCCTCGAGGAACGCCAGCTGCAGGACAAGGTGCGCGCCCGCACCCTGGTCGAGGATGGCTTTGCCAGGTATCAGGCAAAGGACTATCCGGCGGCCCGCCAGATCGTCAACGAGGTGCTGCTGCTCGAACCGCAGAACGCCCGCGGCCTGGAGCTCCGGAAGCTGCTCGATTCCCGGCGCAATGCGGTGGTCATGGACGGCGTCGAACTGGATATCGCCTCCGACGAGCCCCTGACCCTGCGCTTCAAGCAGACCAGCATCAAGGAAGTGATCAATGTGCTCGGCAAGCTCTCCGGAATCAATTTCATCGTCGACGAGGAGCTGAAGAGCAAGACGATCACCGTGCTGCTGGAAAAGGCGACCTTCTCCCAGGCGATGGAACTGCTCCTGCAGATGGGCGGGGTCGGGAAGAAGGTGCTCAACGCCAAGACCATCCTCATCTACCCGCGACACCAAGGACAAGGAGAAGCAGTACGAGGACCAGGTGATCCAGATCTTCTACCTGTCGCACATCGAGGCCAAGAAGGCCGTCAACATGCTGCGCACCATGCTGCAGCTGCGCAAGATCTACGTCCACGAGGAGCGCAACGCCCTGGTCATCCGCGACAAGCCGGAAGTGATCCGGCTGGCGGAGCAGATCCTGATGGCCGCGGACCGCTCCGATTCCGAGGTGCTGTTCGATGTCGAAGTGCTGGCCGTGCGCGAGTCGGACGCCCTGAAGTTCGGGCCGAAACTCTCGTCATATGGGACGACAGTCGGCTTCTCGAAGACGGATACCCCTCCTTCGCCGTTCCCCGGCCCCGACCAGGTTGTGCAGAGTCTCAACAACCTGCAGACCTTCTACACGATCCCGTCGATAACCTTCGACTTTGCCAAGACCCTGGACACCTCGGAAGCTCCTGGCCAGCCCGAAGATCCGGGTCAAGAACAACGAGAAGGCCAAGATCCACATCGGCAACCGCGATCCGATGGTGACCACCACCAGCAATCGCCAACAACGACCAGGTGCCGCAGAACGGTCCAGTACGTCGATTCCGGGATCAAGCTCGACATCGAGCCGAACGTGCAGCTCGACGGCTCGGTCCTGGCCAAGATCACCCTGGAGGTCAGTCAGGCCGCAACGCCTCGCGCCAAACGACCCAACCGGGCAATCGCCGGTGGCCCTGACCACCACCAACGCCCAGACCTCCCTGGTGCTGGTCGACGGGGTACGCACCATCCTCGGTGGGCTGTTCGAGCAGAACACCAGCAAGGGCAAGAAGACCTTCCCGTTCCTCGGCGATATCCCCCTGCTCGGCAGCCTGCTCACGTCCTTCGACAATACCGACACCCAGCGGGAAATCATCCTCTCCATCACCCCCTACGTGGTCAAGCGGGTCGATGTGCCCAGGTCCGACGTGGCCACCATCTGGTCGGCGGCGAGGACGACCTGATGGCCAAGCCCAAGTTCGGCGCCTTCGCCAGCCCGTTGCAGAGCGAAGTCGAAGCGACCGCGCCGGCCGCCGCGCCGTCGGTAAAGCGACGGCCCTGCCCGAGGAGCGCGCCGCCGGCCGTCGCCGCCGCGGCGACCGTGCCGCCGTGTGCCGCAGGCACCGGCCGGCGGGTTGTGCCGCCGGTGTGCCGCAGGACGCCGTGCCGGCGGAGCCGGCTCCCGGCCGGTGATGGACAGGCAATCGACGACGCAGAGGATGGCTTCGTGCCGGTGGTCGTGCCGGCACCTGTGCCGGGCGCCGTCGGTGCCTGACCAGGCGGCTCCTGCTGCGGCAGCAGCGCCGGGGCCGGGACACCTGGTCGTCCTGGCGCCGACCGATGTCGCGGTCAACAGCGAGTTCATGATGGAGGTGCAGGTCGCGGATATTGCCGGACTCTTCAGCGCCCCGTTGTTCGTTACCTACGATCCGGCACTCCTGGAAATGATCGTCGGCCGGTGAAGGTGAGTTCCTCGGGGCGAACGGTGTGGATACGGTGTTTTCCTTCAGCGCCAACCCGGAAACCGGCCAGGTGGTGGTCGGCAACAAGCAGACCGATGGCGGTCCGGGCGAAACCGGCGGCGGCTCGCTGTTCGAGATGCAATTCCGCGGCCAAGGCGCCCGGCGTGGCCCGGATCGATCTGAACCGCATCAATTTCCGCAACCGCGAGGGGACCCGTCATCGAGGTCGCCCCGGCTGCAACGAGCATCATCATCCGGTGAACGGTTTCCCGACATCGGCGCGGCCAGGGCGGCAGCGCGGACTGACGCTGATCGAGCTGGTCATCACCCTGGTCATTCTCGGCATCCTGGCCGCCGCCGCCCTGCCGATGGCGGAGGTGGCGGTCGACCCGCGGCAAGGAGTTCGAACTGCGCCGCTCCCTGCGCGATATCCGCACGGCGCTCGACGCCTACAAGGCGGATTTCGACAAGGCCGTGGAGCAGAAGAAGATCATTGCCGTCGATCGACGACACCGGCTACCCGGAAAGTCCTCGAAAAGCTGGTGGAGGGGAACGACTGGGGGGGGCTCTATCCGTACAAGCGCAGGTACCTGCGGCGCATTCCGGTCGATCCCTTCGACGAATATGACGAAGGGTGGGGTTTGCGCTCCTACCAGGATGACTCCGGATTCGACCGTCTACGGCGGCGAGAATCGTCTACGATGTCTATTCACAAAGCACCCGGCGGCCCTTGACGGGACGCCGTACAACACATGGTGAAACGCAGATGCCTGAGAAGCGGCAGGGCGCTCGCTGCAGCGGGGATTCACCCTGATCGAGCTGCTGATCGTGATGACCATCATCGGGATCCTGGCGAGCATCGCCGTTCCCAACTACCAGCGCAGCGTGATCAAGGCTCGCGAAGCGGTGTTGATGGAGGATCTCTACCAGATGCGCCGGGCCATCGACGCTTACTTTGCCGATCATGGCAAGTATCCGGATTCCCTGGAGCAACTGGTCGAAGCCAAGTATCTGCGCGATGATTCCGAAGGATCCGTTTATCAGCGCGCCAGGACAGCTGGGACGGCGAGGTGCCGACCTGGGAAATTATCCCGCCGACCCCTGTCGGGGACGGGGCCGCCGCCGAAGGCGGTGTCGAAGATGTCCACAGCGGCAGCGAGCTGGTGGGTCTCAACGGCATCCCCTATCGGGAATGGTGACGGGCACTTCATGATTCAGCTCTTCAGCGTCAGCAAGACCTTCCAGCGTGAGCAGACCGCCCTCGCCGAGGTCACCCTGCAGATTGCCAAGGGGGAGTTCGTCTACCTGACCGGGCCGTCCGGTGCCGGCAAATCGACCCTGCTCAAGCTGATCTGCTGTGCCGAGCGGCCGACCCGCGGGCAGATCCTGATGGACGGGCGCAACATCACCCAGCTCGGCACGCGCTGCCATCCCCTTCCTGCGCCGCAACCTTGGGGATCGTCTTCCAGGACTTCAAGCTGCTGATCCGTCGCACGGTCTTCGAAAATGTCGCCTTCCCCCTGGAAGTGCAGGGCCGACGGCGCATCGAAGATCGGCAAGAAGGTCTACCAGGTCGCTCAAGCAGGTCGGTCTCGAGCACCGGCTCAGCCATTATCCGCTGCAGCTCTCCGGCGGCGAGCAGCAGCGGGTCGCGGTGGCCCGGGCCCTGGTGGTCGATCCACTGGTGCTGCTGGCCGACGAGCCGACCGGCAATCTCGACCCGGATGTCACTCTCGAGATCATGGAACTGTTCAAAAGTGCCAACGCCCGGGGGACGACCATCGTCATGGCCACCCACGACCGCGGTCTGATCCGCCAGTTCCCGCGCCGGGTCATCACCCTGGAGGCCGGCCGCCTGGTCGGCGACGATCAGCCATGATCGGTCCAGCCGGCCTATTTTGTGCGCCGCGCCCTGCGCAACATGCTGCAGAGTCCGGTGCTGAGCGCGGCGTCGATTTTCACCGTGGGGGTGGCGCTGGCCCTGCTGGCCTTCTTTGCCATTGCCGTGCTCAACGTGCAGCGGCTGACCTTGAGTGGGCGGCGGAACTTGCCATCGTGGCCTATCTCGAAACCACCGCCGGACAGGCCAGGCGCTCAACCGCTGGCTCGGCCGAGATCCGTGCCTATCCGGAAGTTGCCGAGGTGACCTACGTCTCCCGCCAGGAGGCCTATCAGCGTTTCCAACAGCGGCTGGGGAGCGATGCCGACCTGCTCGAGGGGCTGGGCGCCGAGGTGCTGCCGGCATCGCTGGAAGTCCGTCTCAAGCCCGAGCGGCGCCAGGAAATGACCGTCGTGGCCGAACGCCTGGGCGCGCAACCAGGCCTTCGGTGAACTGCATTACGGTCGTGAATGGCTCGAACGGTTCGAGGCCTTTCTGCTGCTGCTGCGCACGGTCGGGCGCCGCCCTTGGCGGTTTCCTGGTGCTGGCCGCCCTGGTGATCGTCGCGAACACCATCAAGCTGACCCTGTATGCGCGCCAGGACGAACTGGAGGCGATGACCATGGTCGGCGCCACCGCCCTGTTCATCAAGCTTCCCTACCTGATCGAGGGGGCGCTGCAGGGGCTGTTCGGCGGCCTCCTGGCGCTGCTGGTCAGTCTGCCGCCTTTCGCGTGCTCCTGCGGGAGAGCCTGGGCAGTCTGCTGCTGCTGACCGGGATCGACACCATCCAGTTTCTGCCTCCGGTCTGGCAGCTGCTGGTCTGGTGGCCGGCGGGGCCCTGATCGGCCTGCTCGGCAGCCTGCTGGCCCTGCGCAAGTTCGTGCGCTTCTGCCAGGACTGAGCATGCGCTGGCGGGTCCGGCCTGATTGTGTGCTGGGCCTGCTCGCCTGCTGCTGTGGAGGGAGGCGGCAGTGCTTCGCCGCGGACGAAGACCTGGATGCCAACCGTCGGGAACTGGCCGGCCTGCAGCAGCAGATCGACGAGACCCTGCGCGACCTGCGCGGCAAGCGCGCCGCCGCCGGGAGCCTGTCAGCCGATCTGGACCGGCTGGAACATTCCCTCGAACGGATCCGCGAGCTGTCGCGCCGCAGCGATCGGGAACTGACAGGCACTCGATGGACAGCTGCTTGAGCGTCAGGGCGACCTGGAACGGTTGCGTCGTCAACAGGGGGAGACCGAACGGCAGCTGCAAAAGCGGCTGGTGGCGCTTTACAAGGTTGGCCAGATCGGCCTGGCCCGCGCCCTGCTCAGCGCGGCGGGGACCCCGCTGGAATTGGCCGAGAAGTACGCGTTCCTCGCCCGCATCGTGCGGCACGACCGGCAGTTGATGGCCGAGTACCGGCAGCAGGCGGCCGATGTCGAGCTGGCGCTGAGCGAGCTGCAGCAGCTGCGCGAGCGACAGGCGGCGGTGGCCACGCAACGGCGCTGCGGAACAGGCGGCCCTGAATTCGGCGGGGCAGGCGAAAAAGCAGCTGCTGGCCGGGTTGCGCACCGATGAGGCGAAGCTGGCCGCGGCCCTTGAAGAGTTGCGGGCGAAAGCGGCTCGGCTCGCCGATCTGGTCAAAAAGCTTGAAACCGCCAAGACGCAACCCTATACTGGCAGAGGTGCTGATTTTTCGGCGCAGCAGGGGCGCCTGGCGTGGCCGGTTACCGGCAAGGTCCGGATCGGTTTCGGCACCACCCGCCATCCCGACCTGGGAACCCTCATCGAAAGCAACGGTCTGGAGATCGCCGTCCCGTCGCAGACTCCGGTCAAGTCGGTGTGGGCCGGCCGGGTGCTGTATGCCAGCTCGCTCAAGGGGTTCGGCAACCTGATGGTGATCGACCACGGCGACAAATACTATACGCTTTATGCCCACGCCGCCAGGTTCACCCGGAAGGTCGGGGATCTGGTCGGCCCCGAGGACGTGGTCGCCTTTTCCGGGACATGAAGGGCGCGACGCCGTCTATTTCGAAATCCGCCATCGCGGCGCAGCCGGTCGATCCGATGCTGTGGCTGGCTCCGCGCTGAAACCTGGAGGTTATGAATGTTCACTCGAAAACTGACGGTTGTCCTGCTGTTCTGCGCCGTGCTGACCGGCTGGACGGCGTCCGCCTGGCTGCAGGGGCCGCGCCCGGCCCAGGCGGAAACGGCCTATGCCGAGCTGCAGCTGTTTACCGATGTGCTGAGCATCGTGCGACGCAGCTACGTCGAAGAGGTCCCGGTCAAGGATCTGGTCTACGGGGCGATCGACGGCATGCTGGCCTCCCTTGATCCGCACTCCGGCTTCATGCCGCCCGAAGTCTACAAGGAGATGAAGATCGACACCCGCGGCGAATTCGGCGGGCTGGGGATCGAGATCACCCTCAAGGACGATATCCTGACGATCGTCACCCCGATCGAGGACACGCCGGCTTTCCGCGCCGGTCTGGCCGCCGGCGACCGGATTCTCAAGATCGACGACCAGTTCACCAAGGGGATGGAGATCATGGAGGCGGTGCGCCTGATGCGCGGCGCGCCCGGCACCGATGTGACCATCGCGGTGATGCGCGAAGGCTTCGAAAAGCCCGAAGGAGTTCACCCTCAAGCGCGAAGTGATCAAGATCAAGAGCGTCAAGTCCAAAACTCTGGAAGACGGCTTTGGCTATGTCCGGGTCACCCAGTTCCAGGAGCGGACCGCCAGCGACCTGGAGCGGGCCCTGGAAGCGTCTGCGCAAGGAGAACGATGGCGGACCTGAAGGGGCTGGTCGTCGATCTGCGCAACAACCCGGGCGGCCTGCTCGACCAGGCGGTCGAGGTCGCCGACCTGTTCCTCGCCGAAGGGCTGATCGTCTATACCAAGGGGCGGGAAGCCGACGCCCAGATGGAGTTTTCCGCCAAGCGCAGCGGCACCGAGCCGGCCTACCCGATCGTGGTGCTGATCAACGGCGGCAGCGCCAGCGCCTCGGAAATCGTGGCCGGCGCCCTGCAGGATCATGGCCGGGCGGTCATCCTCGGCGTGCAGAGCTTCGGCAAGGGGTCGGTGCAGACGATCCTGCCGCTTGGCGACGATTCGGGGCTGCGCCTGACCACCGCCCGCTACTACACGCCGAAGGGGACTTCGATCCAGGCCAAGGGGATTGTCCCGGACATCGAGGTGCAGCAGGTCGGAAGTCAAGGAGGCCGGGGAACGCGAGCACTTCCGCGAGAAGGACCTGCCCAACCACTTCGACAGCGAACAGCCCGAAAAGCCGGCCAAGCCGGCGGAAAAGAACGGCAGCCATTTCCAGGTGGAAGCGGAGCCAGCGCAGCGACTATCAGCTGATGCGCGCCCTCGACCTGCTCAAGGGCTGGCAGATTTTGCAGGGTCTCAAGCGGCCGGCGCCTGACTTCACCAGGAGCGGGGGCCGCCTTAGACTCTCCCGCCGCCGTTTTCGATCCATGCCCCCCAAGCGCTCCCGTCACCGCGAAGCCCGCGCAAAAAGCCGGGACCAGGGCCAGATCCCCGCCGACCGCCGAAAAGCTGCGGCAAGGAGCGGGCCTCCGTCCGACTGGCGGCTGCACCTGCTCCTGCTGGTCACGGCCTGGTGCTGCTGGTCGGCCTGGTGTGGCTGGCCCGCCGCGAGGAGCGGCGGCCGCCGCCCCTGCCGGCGCCGCCCCGGCGTGACCCGGTTGACCAGGCAGCGACTGCCCGTGAGCAGATCGAGGCCTTTCTGGCGGCGACTGCAGTCCCCGCCGGCTGCGATCATTCGTGAGCCCGCCGAGCCCCCCGGCACTACCAGATCCGTCAGCCGCTCCCCCGCGGCGAAATCGGTCGAGGAGCTGCGCCGGCGCCTGCGGCGGCTCACCCCGCCGCTGGTGCTGGCCACCCCGGAGGATGGCGTGCTGACCATCGTCGATCGGCCAGGGAACAACGCTTGCTGACCATCCAGTATCTTCCCGCACCGGCTCCCCCGAAGGCCCTGGTTACCGTCCCGTCGGCAAGAGCGGCCGGGTGGCGATCATCGTCGACGATCTCGGCCGGGGGCTCAAGCAGGTCAAGACAGCTGCTCGCCATCCGGCAACCGGTGACCTTGGCCATTCTTCCCATCGAACGCATGCGGCCGAGGTGGCGCGCACTGGCCCATGCAGCCGGCCGCGAGGTCATGCTGCACCCCCCATGGAGCCGCAGGGTTATCCGGTCGTCGACCCCGGTGACGATGCGCTGCTGGTCGAGCCAGTCCGGATGAAGAGCTGTGACCAGCGGATGACGGACCTGCTCGACCAGGTGCCGCATGTCGCCGGGGATCAACAATCACATGGGCTCGCGATTTACCGAAGACGCGCGGGCCATGGGTGTGATCATGGCCGTGCTGCGGGAACGTCGGCTTGTTTTTTGTCGACAGCCTGACCAGCAGGCATTCGGTGGGAGCGGCAGACCGCCATGCGTGCCGGTGTCCCGATCCTGCGCCGCGACGTCTTCCTGGACAATGTCGCCGAAGTTCGAGCCGATCGTCCGGAGCTTCGCCGTCTGGCCGACAAGGCGCGGCGCAACGGCGGTGCCGTCGGGATCTGCCACCCCTATCCGGAAACGATCAGGGCACTGCAGCTGGAATTGCCGAAGCTGGCGGCGCAGGGGGTGGAGATTCGTGCCGGTGTCGGCACTGATTGCAAAGACGCGCGGTCTGGGAACAGCGATCAGCGAACCGTAAGGTTCCTACCCCCGGTCCCTGGCTACGGCAGTTGTCTGGTGATCTTGGCGAGGATGGCGTTAAAGTGAGCATAATGCTCGTCGAAGAGGATCTCCTCGGGGAGGTCGATGCTGACCTTGCGTACCAGCAAAAATGCATCCGTCAGTTTGCCGTCCGCGTCGAACAGGGTTCGTTCGAGGAGCGGGAAAGATGTTGGAGCGTTCGCTTGCCGAGCAGGCGACGTTCGAATTCCTGCAGTTCGATGGTCTTGTGCGAGACCTCGAGCCCCTCGTCGTCAAACCGGTAGAACGAGAGCTGCTGCTGGTAGAAGTTGCGCGTGTGCGGGGCCCGGCGCAGCACGAAGTAGGAGCGCTGGGCCGATTCGCGAAACAGATCCCAGAGCGATTCGCCCGGTTCGATGGTGCGTTTGGCTCCGTAGAAATAGCGGAACAGCCAGCCCGGCGAAACATTCCTCCTCGATGAAACCGGCGACGTTCAGCTGATCGGAAGCACTGGGCAAAGTAGCCGGCGGCCTCGATCTGCTTGTCGCTCGACCAGCGGCCGTGCCGCAAACCAGGCAGCCGGGTGACGAGGGCGCTCGCGCCGCTCGGGGAAAGCGCTCTGCCGGTGCTTTCTCCTCGCGGTTCTGGCCGAGGCGGATCTCGTCGAGGCGGCGGCGGTCCTGTTCCAGGGTATCGAGGTAGACCTGGCGGGCCACGTGGGCCAACTGCACATGCACGTCGGTCTGGCGGCCATGGGTCAGAACCGGGTAGATCTTCCCCTCGGGGTTGGTGTTGAGCGATTCGACCTTCGGGCTCTTGGCGATGTACCCCTCCAGGCAGCGGTAGCCGCGGTTGATGGCGTAGGCCTTGAGCAACTGGTAGGGATCGCGGAACGGCCCGTCGAAGTGGATGCGCGCGTCGACCAGGCAGGGGAGGACGCGCAACGGCCGGCGCGACAGGCTGTGGCTGTCGAAAAACTCGTAGATGTGCCGGCAGTTTTCCAGGGACGGGGCATCCTTGACCGGGACGATCACGCGGTCGGCGGCAACAGGGCGTTTTGGGTGAAGATGTCGAGATCGGGGCGGGTGTCGATGATGACGATGCCGCCGAGTTCTGATGCGGCCAGGGTGCGGGCCAGCAGCGCCGGGTCGTCGATGTCGCGGCGCAGCTTGTGGAGATGTTCGCTGGAGGCGATGAACTGCACGCCGTACTCGCCGGTTTCCACCAGCGCTTCGGGGAGGGTGCCGCGAAACAGTCCGCTCACGTCGCCGCGGGGTTTCCCCTTGCCGATGCGGAACATGCGGTCGACGGAAAAGTGGTTGTCGAAGCTGAACAGGGTGACCGGCAGGTCCTCGTGCATGGCCTTGAGGTAGATAGCAAGATTGGTGGCCAGGGTGGTTTTGCCGACCCCGCCTTTCTCGCTGGAGATGGTCACGATGTAGGGTGTCTGCATGGCTCTTGTCCCCGAGGAATGCGATCCTGTCAATATATAGGGGTCCGCGTCCCGAAATGTCAAACGGAAACCCCTAGATCTGGTAGTCTGATGAACGATCCAGCCTGTACCCGCCGAACCTGACGGTTTCCCGATCTGGTGGAGCTGATCCGCGAGGTGGTCGAGAGCAACTTTTTCGCGGTCACGGTGGAAGGGGAGGTGTCCAATTTTGCCGCCCCGGCTTCGGGGCACTGGTATTTCACCCTCAAGGACGGCCAGTCGCAGCTGCGGGCCGTGATGTTCCGCAGCCGCAACCGGCTGGTGGTCACGCCGCCGGCCGACGGCCTCGAGGTGGTCTGCACCGGGACGGTCAGCGTCTATGCGGCACGCGGCGAAGTGCAGCTGATCGTCGACAGTCTCGCCCCGACCGGGGTCGGCAGCCTGCAGGCGGCCTTCGAGGCGCTCAAGGCCCGCCTTGCCGCCGAAGGGCTGTTCGCCGAGGCGCGCAAGCGGCCGCTGCCGGCCTTTCCGCGGACGGTCGGCATCGTCACCTCGAGGACCGGGGCGGCGATCCACGACATGCTCAACGTCCTGCGGCGACGTGCGCCGGGGATGCGGGTGGTGCTGCGCCCGATCAGGGTGCAGGGGGAGGGGGCGGCGGCGGAGATCGCCGCCGCGATTGCCGACCTCAACCGGCCACGGGGACGGCAGACGTGCTGATCGTCGGCCGGGGCGGCGGCTCCCTGGAAGATCTGTGGGCGTTCAACGAAGAAGTGGTCGCGCGGGCCATCGTCGGCTTCGGCCATTCCGGTGATCTCCGCGGTCGGCCACGAGGTCGACGTCACCATCGCCGATTTTGCCGCCGACCTGCGGGCGCCGACGCCGAGTGCCGCGGCCGAACTGGTGGCGAAGAGCCGGCTTGGAGCTGGAAAGCCATGTCGATCACCTGATCATGCGCCTGCAGTCGCGGATCATCCAGGGGCTGGACCTGTGCGAGGAGCGCCTGTCCGGCCTGGAGGGTCGGCTGCAGCAGCGGCCCGGAGCTGGCCGGCGCGCCGCGACCGATCGGTCAGCTCGAACACCGGCTGGAGCGGGCGATGGCCATGGGCAATCTGCTGCGCCGCCTGGAGGATCAGCTCGGGCGCAGCGCCGGGCGGCTGGAAGCGCTTTCGCCCCTGGCGCCAGCTGGCCCGTGGCTATGTCATTGCCAGCCGTGATCCGGTGGGCCGTCAACCCGGCGGATTTCAGCGAACTCGCCGTCGGGGACCGAGCTCTGGCTGCGCTTCAGTGACGGGCGTGCCCGCACCCGGATCGAGGAGGTGTCCGAATGAACCCGTGCGGCTCTCCCCTGCTGACGACGCTTGACAGCCGCGGTGCCGCATGGTGTTATTCCTGACAGCAAAGGGTAGATATCATGGCCAAGCAACCGACGTTCGAACAGGCATTGAAAACCCTCGAAGATGCGGTCTCCCGCCTGGAGAAGGGCCAGCTCCCTCTCGACGAGGCCCTGGTCTGTTTCGAGCAGGGGGTCAGCAGTGCCGGCCGCTGCCGGGAACTGCTGCGCGACGTGGAGACGCGGGTCGAGATTGCTGCTCAAGGATGCCGGCGGTAACCTGCGCGCTCGAGCGTTCGCCATCGACGACGAGGAGACATGAGCCCCCCGTAGGCCTTCGATCTGCAAGGCTACCTGCGCGAGCGGGCCGCGCTGGTCGATGCCGCCCTCGACCGCTGGCTCCCCGGCGAAGACATCCTGCTCCCGGCGGAGCTGCACCAGGCGATGCGCTACTCGGTCTTTGCCGGCGGCAAGCGGGTGCGGCCGATCCTGATGCTGGCGGCCTGCGAGGCGGTCGGCGGCCCATCCGGACGGGCGCTGCCCGCCGCCTGCGCCATGGAGATGATCCACACCTACTCGCTGATCCATGACGACCTGCCGGCCATGGACGATGACGATTTCCGTCGCGGCCGGCCGACCAACCACAAGGTTTTCGGCGAGGCGAACGCCATCCTGGCCGGTGATGCCCTGCTGACCGAGGCCTTTCGCCTGCTCGCCGACCCGGGAAGCGAACCGGGAGTGCGACCCGGCCGTGCTCCTGCGGGTCATCGAGACCATCGCCCGCTGTGCCGGTTCCCAGGGGATGGTCGGCGGCCAGGTGGTGGACATGGAGTCGGAGGGGAAAACCGATCGATCTTGCCACCCTGCAGTACATTCACACCCGCAAGACCGGCGCCCTGATCCTGGCCTCGATCCAGACCGGAGCCTGGCTGGGCGGCGGCATGACGACCAGGTGGCGGCCCTGACCCGCTACGGCGAGACCGCCGGTCTGGCCTTCCAGATCGCCGACGACATCCTCGACATCGTCGGCGACCAGCCGGACATCGGCAAGGATGTCGGCAGCGACCAGGCGCGCGGCAAGGCGACCTATCCGGCCCTGCTGGGCCTGAGCGAAGCCCGGCAGCGGGCCGAGGAGCTGCGCGACCTGGCGATGGCCGCCCTGGAGCCGCTCGGCGCAGAGGCCGAACCGTCTGCGGGCGATTGCCCGCTATATTGTCGACCGTACTTCGTGAGGCCATGACCGATATTCTCCACCAGGACAATCCACTCGACGCCCTCAAGGCGCTTCCCGCCGAGGAACTGCCGCGCGTGGCCGAGGAGCTGCGCAGCCGGATCATCCGCACCGTGGCCGAGACCGGCGGGCATCTGGCCAGTTCCCTGGGGGTGGTCGAACTGACCATCGCCCTGCACCGGGTGCTCGATTCCCCCCGCGACAAGATCGTCTGGGACGTCGGTCACCAGGCCTACGCCCACAAGCTGCTGACCGGGCGCGCCGACGCGGTTTCATACCCTGCGCCAGCTCGACGGCATCAGCGGCTTCCCGAAGCGGGCCGAGAGCCCGCACGACTGTTTCGATGTCGGCCACTCCGGCACCTCGATCTCGGCGGCCCTGGGGATGGCTGCCGCCCGCGATGCCGCCGGCGGCGACGAGAAGGTCGTGGCGGTGATCGGCGATGGTTCGCTGACCGGCGGCATGGCCTTCGAGGCGCTCAACCACGCCGGGCATCTGAAGAGCAACCTGATCGTCATCCTCAACGACAACGAAATGTCGATTTCCCCCAATGTCGGTGCCCTCTCGGCTTTTCTGAGCCGGGCCATGACCTCCGACCTGTTCCGCAAGGCGCGTCAGGAGACCAAGCATTTCCTCGATCATCTGCCGGGTTTCGGCAAGGATCTGCTCGATCTGGTGCGCCGCGCCGAGCATTCGCTGAAGGGTTTTTTGACGCCGGGGATGCTCTTCGAGGCCTTCGGCTTCGACTATATCGGTCCGATCGACGGCCATCGCCTCGACGACCTGATCGAGACGCTGCGTAATGCCACCCGCATCGATGGGCCGGTGCTGATCCACGTCCTGACCAAGAAGGGCAAAGGCTACGCGCCGGCCGAGAGTCGAACCGGCCCGCTTTCACGGCGTCGGTCCCTTCGATCCGGCCACCGGCGGCGTCGCGCGAGGGCAAGGGCGGCCCGGCGAGCTATACCGGCGTGTTCGGCCGGACCCTGGTCGAACTGGCGGAGCACGACCCGCGGATCGTGGCGATCACCGCCGCCATGCCGGACGGAACCGGCCTGCAGCCCTTTGCCGAGCGCTATCCGACGCGCTTCTTCGATGTCGGCATCGCCGAGCAGCACGCGGTGACCTTTGCCGCCGGGATGGCGGCCCGCGGCCTGCGGCCGGTGGTGGCGATCTACTCGACCTTCCTGCAGCGGGCCTACGACAGCGTGATCCACGATGTCTGCCTGCAGAACCTGCCGGTGCATCTTCGCCCTCGACCGCGGCGGCCTGGTCGGGGCCGACGGGCCCGACCCATCACGGCGCCTTCGACCTCTCCTTCCTGCGGCCGATTCCCAATCTGACGGTGATGGCGCCGCGCGACGAGCACGAACTGCGCCGCGCCCTGGTCACGGCCCTTGCCCACGACGGGCCCTTTGCCCTGCGCTATCCGCGGGGTGCCGGCGAGGGGGTCGACCTCGGCCGGCCGATCGAACCGTTCGGCGATCGGCTGCGGGGAGAAGTTGCGCGATGGCCGGCACGGCGTGCTCTGCGCCGTCGGGAGCGGGGTGCCGGTGGCGTTGGCTGCCGCGGAGCTGCTGGCCGGCGAGGGGATCGAGCTGAGCGTGGTCGATGCGCGTTTCCAAGCCGCTCGATGGCGACCTGTTGATCGGCGAAGCGGTGCGCACCGGCGCTCATCACCCTCGAGGAAAATGCCTTGATCGGTGGTTTCGGCTCGGCGGTCGCGGAACTGTCTCGCCGAGCGGCAGATCAACGTGCCGGTGCTGCGGCTGGGGTTGCCCGACCGTTTTATCGAACAGGGGAGCCAGGGGGAATTGCGTCGACGTTGCGGTCTGGATGCCACCGGAGTGGCGGAGCAGGTCAGGAAATTCCTGGCGGGTTTCCCGACATGACCAGCTGATTCACAGTATCCTGACGAAAAAGCCGCCCAATGGGCGGCTTTTTCGTGCGGCGAAAGCAACCGGGACCTACGGATGTGGCGGAATCCAGCCGTCGCTGAGGGTCTGCAGAAAGGCCACGATGGCCCACTCTTCCGCTTCGCTCAACCCGAGATTGCCCAGTTCCTCGCGATTGAGATTGGCGGCCACTTCCGGTTGCGGCCAGCAGTTTTCGGCTGGTTTGGCGTCCGCCAGCGATGCGCAGGCCGGCAGGACGTCGCGGGTGTTGTAGAAGTGCACGATCTCCTTGAGGCTCTTGAAGACACCGTTGTGGCCGAATGCCTTGACGAAATCGGCCCGGGGACGCTTGTCGACGTTGCGCAGGGTCGGCACCTTGTGCTTGCCGAGGTTGGCTGCGGCATGCCGGGCGAAGCGCGGCACCTTGGCGAGGAAGCCGCCAAGCCCCGGGTCGACCCAGGCGGCGCCGTCCGGGTTGAGTTCCGGTGGCATCCGGTAGGTCGGGTTCGAGGGATTTTTCGGGAGACCGAGGTTGTCGTAGCTGAAGTCGGTGAAGAGCGGCGGCGTGCCATCTTCGCCTCGGGCTGCTCGGATGGCACTCGGCGCACTTGCCCCGGTCATCATCGACGAACAGCTTGAGCCCCAGCAACTCCTGCTCGGTCAACGGGTACTTGCCGGGATCGCGCAGGTAATAGTCGTACTTGGAGCTGTAGGCATTCAGTTCGGCGGAGTTCTCGTAGGCGAAGAGCGCCTGACCGATGGCGTTGTAGGCATTGACGGTGTTCGTGCAGATGTCGGTGCCGTAGACATGCCGAAACTGGTCGCCGTAAACCGAGGCGCAGACCTTGCCGACCACGGTGGCGGCGTCGGGGAGATTCTGCTCCGCCGGGTTGAGAAACGGTCCCTGGGCCTGCTCGGCGGCCGGCTCGCCGAGC
Organism: uncultured delta proteobacterium; assembly: GCA_963749425.1. Classification (GTDB taxonomy): domain Bacteria; phylum Desulfobacterota; class Desulfuromonadia; order Desulfuromonadales; family BM103; genus VAUL01. The sequence goes on along the minus strand of CAVVMK010000006.1, from coordinate 53,202 downwards.
AGCCAGCCGGTCGCCCGCCCATCCCAGAAGTTGCCTCCCAGGAAAGAGCCTCCGTCTCATCGTAGTGCAGCACCGGGCTCGGCGTGGCGTAGGCCGCGCTCGGCGGCTTGCGGTTGCCGAAGCGGCTGTGCACCGCTCCGGGGTAGACCCCCCCCTCCCGGTTGATCTCCTCGCGTGGTCCGGTCCAGCCCACGGTCGGGTCGTGGCAGGTGGCGCACGATTGCCCTGGCGGTTCGGAGAGGGAGGCATCGAAATAGAGATTGCGGCCCAGCGTTTCGAGGTCCGAGAGGGTCGTCGGCGTCACCGGCCGGTGCTGCGGGCGGTTGTTGCCGGCAGCACAACCGACCATCAGCAATACGGTGCCGATCAACAGGAAAATTCGCATTCGAGGCCTCCTGTGGGCATGGGCTCTCGCCGCAGCGGTAAGTGCGGTCGTGGTTAAGGTTTCCTACACTTCGTAGGCCCGGTGCCGTTCCGGCATGACGACCCGGGTGCCGCTCAGCAGCCCGGCAAAGGTGTTCATGCTCGCCTCCTCGCCGTGGACCAGAAAGGTGGCTGCCGGTTGGCCGGTCTGCCGGTGCCAGGCGAGCAACTCGGTCTGGCCGGCGTGGGCCGAGAAGCCGCCGATGGTGTAAATCTTGGCCAGGACCGGATAATCTTCGCCGAAGATGCTGACGGTCTGTCGCGCCGTCGACCAATCTGCCGGGCCAGAGTGCCGTGGGCGGCGAAGCCGACGAAGATCACGCTGCACTGCCGCCGGCCGAGGTTGTGCTTGAGGTGATGGCGCACCCGGCCGCCGGTGCACATGCCGGCGCCGGCCATGATCACCGCCCCGCCGCCGATCCGGTTGATGGCCATGGAATCCGCGGTCTCCCGGGTGAAGTGCAGTCCCGGGAAGCGGAACGGATCCTGGCCGCTGCGGAAGAGCTCGGCGGTCTCCTGGTCGTAGCATTCCGGGTGACGCTTGAAAATCTCCGTGGCTGAGATTGCCATGGGGGAATCGAGGAACACCTGCAGGGATGCGGGGAGGACCCCCGGGCCTTGCCGTCATGCAGGTAGTAGAGCAGTTCCTGGGCCCGTTCCAGGGCGAAGGTCGGGATGATGACGTTGCCGCCACGCCGCACGGTGGCGTTGATGGCGTCGTGGAACTCCTCGATGGAGGGTTGCAGCTGTTTGTGCCGGCGATCGCCGTAAGTGCTTTCCATGACCACCACGTCGACGGGTGGAGGCGGTGCCGGATCGCGCAGGATCGGCCGGGCGCTCAAGCCCAGGTCGCCGGAAAAGAGTATGCGCCGTTGTTCGTGCCCTTCGTCGAGTTGCAGCACGATGCTGGCCGAGCCGAGAATGTGCCCGGCGTCGATGAAGGTGGCCTCGATCCCCGCTGCCAGTGGTATGGCCTGGCTGTAGCACGCCACCCGACCGAAGCACTCCAGGGCGTTGAGAGCATCGAGGAGGGTATAGAGCGGCTGTACCTCAGCATCCGTCTTGCCGCGTTTCCGGGCGCGGCGGTTCCGATAGCGGGTCTCTTCCTCCTGCAGTCCGGCTGCGTCGAGCATGACCAGTCGGGCCAGTTCGCGGCTGGCGGCGGTGGTGATGATCTCTCCGCGAAAGCCGCGATTGACCAGCAAAGGAATGCGCCCGCAATGGTCGAGGTGGGCATGGGTCAGCAGCAGGTAGTCGATGCTTGCCGGGTCGAACCCGAAGTCATCGGCATTGTCTTCTTCGAGCTCGCGGCTCCCCTGGTAGAAGCCGCAGTCCACCAGAATGCGGGTTCCGGCGCATTCGAGCAGATGGCAGGAGCCGGTCACGTCCCGGGCGGCACCGTGGAAGGATAGCTTCACGTCAGGGTCTTGCCGGCGCCTTGGCGCCGGCGGCGGTTCGCCGGTCGCGGCGGATCAACGGAAATTGGCCTGGCATGGTACGATCACCCCTGGATCCGGTCCTGTTCAAGGATGCGCTCGAGGTATTGGTCGATCAGGTCGCCATGAGACCGGCCGGCCTGGTCAAAAAGCACGGCAAACGCCAGCAGGTTGTTGTCGCCGGCACCGGCCAGAACGTAGATGACGCTCCCGGTCAGGGCAACATCCATATCGTCGAGCGCCAAGCGCAGGGCGACCTCCGTACCGAGGGGCGCCACCCGTTCGGCGGAGAGCAGGGCGCCTGCCCGGGACAGGCTCAGTACCCGCAGGGATTGCGGCGGCCTTCCTGCAACCGTCACTTCGGCAGGCAGGTCGACCGTGCATCTCAGGTTCCTGCGCCGTTCAGCAAGCGGAATGTCGCTGGCGTACAAGGCGTCCTGCAACTGCTTCGGCTTGACCGGCTTGAGCAGGTAGGCTCGGCAACCGGCATCGTAACAGGCTTTCCGCTCGGCCGGGTCGTCGCGCTGGCTGATGACAATGACGGGGATCGCCTGCTGCGGGAGGCCGTCGGTCAATTTGCGAATGACGGAGTGCGGCGTTTCGGAAGGAGCCTGATCGCCGACGATCAGGAAGTCGACAGTCCCTTTGGCCAGGGCGACCCGGCCGGCTTGTGCCTCCCTGACGCTCAGCGACCTGAACCCGAGACGCTGCAGCAGCAGGGCCAGGTACATGGTGAAAGTCCGGGATTCATCAACAACCAATACGCAGTTTCGAGAATTCATCGGGTCCAACCTTCAGATCACAGGAACAAAAGACCGGAGCGGGATGATCTTAGCAGTTCTATTACCAACATCCTCCTTGTTTAGCAAGCGCTAATTCTTTTGGCCGGGCTGCCGGGGACTTCCCCGGCGCGACGGTCCGCAGCGCCGCGACTTGCCCGCGGTCAGTGGCCGAAGCGCGCCGCCATGGGGATCAGGCGCTGGTAGTCCTGGTAGGTCAGGGACGATTCCCAGTGCCCGCTGGCGATGCCGGCCAAGATCCCGGCGGAGAAGAGCAGCAGCACGGTCAGAGCGAAGCCCCAGCCGGGAAGCGGCCGGCGCCAGAAGCCGGGGCGCAGTTCGAGAGTGCCCGGCACCGGGCAACTGGAGACGCAGGTCAGGCAGGCGGTGCATTCGACGGAGTGCACCGTGGTCTTGTCATGGACCTGGATCTGGCCCGGGCAGCCCCTGCTGCAGCGCCGGCAGTCGATGCAGCTCTCCGGCTGACGCCGAATCTTCAGCGGGCTGGCCAGGCTGAGCAGGCCGAGGAGGGCGCCATAGGGGCAGAGGTAGCGGCACCAGGCGTTGCGGAAGAACAGCGACAGCCCGGCCAGTGTGGCGAGGACGACCAGGCTCAGGGGTGATGGCGCGGTGAAGAAATGCAGCATGCGGATATCTGCCACCGCCCAGTAGGGAGAGTCGAGAAAGCCCTGCAAGGCGGCGGCCGGCATGTCGAGGATGATCAGCTTCAGGAAGAACAGGAGCAGCAGGTATTTGGTTCCCCGCAGCAGCCGGTCGGGCCAGGGCCACAGCCGCCAGGTGCGGCCGGTGAGCCGGCGACCGCACCGCCACAGGCCGTCCTCGAGGGTGCCCACCGGGCAGAGCCACCCGCAGAAGGAATTCTTGGTCAGCACCGCGAGGGTGAGGAAGGTGACGAACAGGACCAGCGCCGCCGGGTGGACCGGGTCGAGGCTGCCGCTGACGAGCCAGTGCTTGAGGCTGACCAGGGCGCCGATGGGCAGGAAGCCTTCCACCCCCGCCGGTCTGCGGAAGACCGGGCTTTGGCCGAAGGTGGCGAAGTGCCTGGCGAACAGTCCGAACTGCACGCCGAGGACCAGGCACCAGGTCAGGAAGCTCCACTGAATCACCAGCCGCAAACGAGGCGGGCGCAGCCATCTGGACAATCGGTTAAGTGTCTTCATCGGCGGCTATCTTGTCCCGGCGCAGGGCCGTTCGCCATGACCTGCGTCAATTTCTGGTGCTCATCGGTGATAGTCGCCGGGTTCCGGGGACCGAACCCGGCAGCAGCCGACAAATTACCACGAGGAGTGCGTCAGCCGAAGTGAAAATGCATTGTAAACCTTTGTCACGCTGTCGGTTGACAAGGCCCGCCGATGCTGCTAATTACAGCATTTATGCATGCCAACCTGTACAGTCTGCGGATGCGCGCCGAACGGAACGGTGGCCATTGCTCAGGTGCCGAGCGCATCGCCCCTGCCGGCGACCTGCCGGCACTGACCGCCGAACTGGTGGCCCGGGCCATGGCCACTGCCGGTGGCCCACCCGATGCCGTGCACTGTACGGTCGAGAGCCTTTGCCGGGGCGATCCTCCATCTGCCGTTGCCGGCGGTACACACCTTCGAGGTTGCCGACGCTCCGGACGGGCGTGCCTGTGCCGGAGTCCTGCTGCGGGGTGCCGGGGTCGCAGCCGGCAGCCGTGACCATGGCCATGGAACGGCTGGCGGTCGGGCCGGCGCCGGGAGGCGGGTGATGCGCGGGGCGATGCTGGTCGATGCCGACAGCGGCACCCGGCTGGAACGCGACCCGAGCCGGGGCGTGCGCGTCAGTCGCATGGACCTGGCGCCCGGAAGCCCGTGCCCGGATTCTGTCCGGGCTGGCCGTGGCCGGGCTGGGCCATCCCCGGGTGGCCGAGGCCCTGGCCCTGGCCGGCAAGGTGCTGCAGGCGCCGGGGATCGTCGCCGAACTGTGCTGGTCGGACGATCCGGGGTACCTGGCCGGTTACGTGGCGGCTCCCGGTGCCGGGTATCAGCGGATCACCCGCCTGAAAACGCCCGGGGACCGGCACGGCGGGCGAGCCCTGTTTGTCCGGACCGAGGCGTGGGATCGGCAGGCGTGCATCGACTACCTCGAGCGGCAGGCGGTCCTCTTCGACAGCCTTGGGTCGATCTCCGCGCCGCAACCATGGAGCCCCTGAGATGAAAAGCTGGGAGCAGGAACTCGCCGAGCTTGAGAGCCGCGGCCTGCGGCGCACCCTGCGCACGGTGGATGGCCAGGGACCGCGCGCCGTGGTCGACGGTCGCGAGGTGCTGCTGCTCTGTTCCAACAACTATCTCGGCCTGGCTGGTCATCCGGCCCTGCTCGAAGCGGCGGCGGCCGCCACCTGGCGCTATGGCGCCGGCTCCGGGGCGAGCCGGCTGGTCTCCGGCACCCTGCCGCCGCATGCGCAACTGGAGGAGCGGCTGGCGTCCTTCAAGGGGACCGAGTCGGCCCTGCTGTTCAACAGCGGCTTCGCCGCCAACACCGGGATTCTCCAGGGGCTGTTCGGGCCCGACGACGTCATCTTCTCCGATGAGCTCAATCACGCCTCCCTGATCGACGGCTGCCGGTTGAGTCGGGCCCGGACCGTGGTCTATCCGCATAATGACATCGCCGCGCTGGAGGACCTGATGAGCGGCTGAGGCGGCACATCGCCGGGGACGCTGGCTGATCGTCACCGACGGGGTCTTCAGCATGGACGGCGATATCGCCCCGCTGCCGGGGTTGTGCGACCTGAAAGAGCGCTTCGACGCCCTGCTGATGGTCGATGATGCCCACGGTGCCGGCGTACTCGGCGCCACCGGGCGCGGGACCGCCGAGCACCTTGGCTGCCTGGGGCGAGTCGACCTGCAGATGGGGACCCTGGGCAAGGCGCTGGGGTGCGCCGGTGCCTACCTGGCCGCACCGCGCGTGGTCGTCGACACCCTGATCAACCGCAGCCGGCCGTTCATCTTCTCCACCAGCCTGCCGCCGGCGGTGCCGGCCGCGGCCCTGGCCGCCCTCGACATCGTGGCGGGTCCGGAAGGGGCAGGGTTGCGGGTCGACCTGCAACGCAACCGGACGCGTTTTGCCGGACGGCTGCGGGCCGCCGGGCTCGACCTGTTGACCAGTGCCACCCAGATCGTGCCGATCCTGGTCGGCGAACCGGCCCCGACCATGGCCATCACCCGGCAGCTGCTGACCGCTGGCATCTTCCTGCAGGGGATCCGCCCGCCGACGGTCCCCGCGGGAACCTGCCGGCTGCGGGCCACGATCATGGCCACGCATAATCCCAAGGAACTGGAGAATGCCACCGACCTGATCATCGCCGCCTGCGGCCAGGTGGAGCAATGATCCGGAGGGAACTTCGCCTGCCGGACGGCCGGCTGCTGACCTGGAGCGAAGTCGGCAGCGGCCCGCCCCTGGTCCTGTTGCACGGCTGGTCGCTGTCTGGCGCCGCTTTCAGTGAACTGGCCGCTCTGCTGGCCGGGTACCGCGTACTGCTGCCCGACCTGCCGGGACACGGCACGTCGTCCCCGCCGGCGGCTGCGACCCTGCCGTCCCTGGCGGACGACATCCTGGCTTGGTTGCAGGCGGTGGCGCCGGGGCCGGTGCTGCTCGGCGGCTGGTCCCTCGGCGGCATGGTCGCCATGGAGCTTGCCGCCCGCCCCGGTTCACCGGTGGGCAAACTGCTGCTGATCGCCACCACCCCGCGCTTCACCGCTGCCGTCGATTGGCCCTGCGGGCTCCCGGCCGGACAGGTGCAGACCATGCAGCGCAATCTGGCCCGCCGCTTCGAGGCCACCCTCGGCGAGTTTTTTCGCTTGACGTTCGCGGAAGGCGAGGTCGGTCCGGCGCGGCTGCGGGAGATCCGGGAGTTCGCCGTGCGACCGGGAGGGCTGCCCGACGCAACAACTTCCGCAGAACTGCTCGGCCTGCTGGCGCGGCAGGATCAGCGTGAGCTGCTTGCGGCGCTGCACTGTCCGGCCCTGGTCGTTCACGGCACCGCCGACCGGGTGACGCTGGTGGGGGCGGGACGGGCGCTGGCTGCAGCGCTTCCGCAAGGCCGCTTGCGCGAGTTTGCCGGCCTCGGCCATGCACCGTTCTGGTCGCAGCCGGAAGCGGTTGCGGATGCCATCCTGGAGTTCGGTCCATGGGTCCGGTAAGCGCCATCGACGGCCGCCTGCTGCGTGCGCACTTCTCCAGCCATGCCGGCGACTACGATCGCTTTGCCGAGGTCCAGCGGCGGGTGGTGGCCCGACTGGTTGCCCGCCTGGCCGGCAACGGCCCGCTTGCCGGACTGGTGCTCGACCTCGGGACCGGCACCGGAGCCCTGGCGGCCGAACTCGGCAAAGTGCAGGCCGGTTGCCGCTTCGTGTTGACCGACATCGCGCACGGCATGACCCGGGCGGCGGCGGCGCGGCTCCCGGCAGCCCTGCCCTGTGATGGTGACGCTGCAAGACTTCCTTTTGGCAACAGCTGTTTTGCCGCGGTCGTTTCAAGTAATGTCTATCAGTGGGTCAGCGACCTGCCGGCGGCTTTTCGCGAGGTGGAACGGGTACTGAAACCCGGCGGCTGCTTCGCCCTGGCCCTGTTCGGCGAGCGCACGCTCTACGAGCTGCGCGAGGCCCACCGTCAGGCGGTAAGCGACTGCGACAGCCACCACGCCTCCCATGTGCAAGCCTTCCCCGCGGCCAGCGAGGTGGCCGCCGCCCTCGCCAGGGCCGGTCTGACCTGCCGTGACTTCGTTGACTTTCCCGAGATCGACTGGCACCCCGACGTTCCCGCCCTGCTGCGGCAGCTCAAACAGATCGGCGCCAGCAACGCCGCCGCCGACCGTCCGAAAGGGCTGGCCTCGCGTCAGGTCATGCAGCGGATGATGGCGATCTACGAGTCGCGCCACCGGCAGACACAGGGGATTCCGGCAACCTACCAGGTTGTTTGCGTGATTGCCGAAAAACCGTGATCCGCGGAACAGTCATCGGCGTGGTCAAAAGGTCGACCGGGGAACCCGGTATGCCGGCTGGCTGGGCCTGGTGTCAGTCGAGTTCGGGAGAGGCTGGGGGTGGAATGATAAGGCATAGTCTTAAGCCAAGCAGTCTACTCAACGAATAAAAAAGCACATTTCAGATAGTCCGTCTCCGGGCAGGCGGGGTGAATCGGGTGGTCGGCGGCCTGGCCGCGCAGTTCGAAAAGGCGCACGTTGCGGCGGGCCTGCTGGGCGGCCTGCGCGATGATGGCGAGGAAGGCGGCGCGGTCGAGATGGTGGGAGCAGGAGCAGGTCACCAGGCAAGCCGCCCGGCGCCACCATCTCCAGGGCGCGGCGGTTGACGGTCAGGTAACCCTTCTTCCCCTCGTCGAGATGCCTGCGGCTCTTGATGAAAGCCGGCGGGTCGAGGATCACCGTGCCATAGCGCCGGTCGCGTGGCGTGCGCAGGTAGTCGAAGACATCGGCCGCGACGAAGCGGCAGCGGTCAGTCATGCCGTTCAGGGCGGCATTGTTCTCCGCCTGGCGGATGGCCGCTGCGGAGACGTCCACCCCGGTGACGGCTTGGCCCCGTAGCGCGCGGCGTGCAGCGACCAGGCTCCGGCGTAGCAGAACAGGTCGAGGACCTCGGTTCCATGCACCAACCCCTCCAGGCGCCGGCAGTTCTCGCGCTGGTCGAGGAACAGCCCGGTCTTCTGCCCGGTCATGACGTCGACGCCGAAATTCAGTCCGTTGACGGTCGCTCCGGCCGCGCCCGGAGCCTCGCCATGGATCAATTCGGTAACGCGCGGCAGCCCTTCCAGTTCGCGGACGGCACTGTCATTGCGCCCGATCAGAGCGCGCGGCGCAAGCAACTCCCGCAAGGCCGTAACGATCATCTCCCGGCGCACTCCATCCCCACGGTCAGCAGTTGCACGCTCAGGACCTCGCCATAACGGTCGACCACCAGTCCCGGCAGGCCGTCGGCTTCGCCATGGACCAGGCGCAGGGTGTCGAGGCCGGCGCACAGGCGGTTCCTGTACTCAAGTGCTTTCTTTAGTGAAGAGCGATAAAAATCCGGATTATCAATGGAAATATTTCTTCGCGATAATAGGATTCGCGCGGCAATCAGGGAGTGGGGATTGTAGTAGCCGGTGCCGAGTAGCTGGCCGTCGGCGCCAATGACAGCGACGGCCGTGCCGGGTGTCGGCGGGGCCGTCGAGAGAAGCGATTTCGTTGCTGAACACCCAGGGGTGCCCGCCGCGGACCCGGCGGTCGTGGCCGCGGCGCAGGGTGAGTCGGGTCATCCGCAGGCCGGAGCCACCAAGCAGGGAGGTCACGACCGCGCGGGCCTGGGTGGAAACCACCTGGTAGTAGACCTCCACGCCGTCACGGCGCCCGTCGATGATCCCCTTGTTCTTGAGCAGGGCCAGATGCTGGGAAACCGTGGCCTGCGGCAAGCCGAGGCATTCCCAGATTTTCTTGACGTTGCAGCTTTGCGACATCAGTCCGGCCACGATCTTGAGCCGGATCGGATGGCCGAGCACCTTGAGAATGTCCGCCTCGCGATCGAAACTTCGGGATTTTACGAATTCTGCATCGGCCATCGTGTCATCCTTTTCAGATAAAAATCGTATATATGAATATTAGATTTCAAGCAGGGGCTAAGTCAAGCTAAACTTTGTCAAGGACTTGAGTCTGATGGAGGAGGTCGTTGACGCTGCTCTCGACACGCCGGTTTTGTCGTATTATACTGCACGACCTCATTGCAGGAGAGAACGATGAATGCATGCCGCTACCGATGCTGATCCGTGTTGATCATGGTCTGTCCTGGCCGCTTTCCCCCGCTCGGCTTCCGCTGAGCCCGGACCGGGTCGAGGGGTACCGGCCGCGCTCCTTTCAGGAGCTGGCCGGGGAAAGCCATGCCTACGGACTCGATTTCCTGGTGTTCAGGGATCTTGCCGAGGGGCAGTTGCAATGACCGCCGAACCGGCCGCCGGGCGTTATCGGGCCGAACTGGTGGCCCGCACCCTCGGGGTGGCGTCCTGGCTGACCGGTGAACGGACGCAACGTTACGTATCGATCATGGAGATTGGACGCGTCCGGACGATTGCGCAGCGTCAGCCACGAATCGACGATTCACAAGCGCAAGTCGGGGAGAGTGGAGCGATCGGCAAAAGCGCTACCGCTTCGATTACCAGGCCGGCAGAGTCTACCAGGAAAAAGGTGAAAACGGTCGGTTCTACCCCCGGCCTGGTCTTCGTCCTGCCTCCCGGGCCGACCCCGGTCGACATCCTGACCGGCTTCTACAACCTGCGCGCCGGAATGTACGGACCGCTGACGCCGGGTGCGCATCTGCAAGATTCCGACTTTTACCACCAAGGGGATTTCGACGATCGATGTCGAGGTGCTGACCGGACCGGTGCGCTCGGCCACAGTCCGTTCTTTCCCGCCGGTGGGACTCTGCTGCGGGTTCAGGTCGATCCCGAGGTGTTCGACACGGGTGATGCCGACGCTGTATGTCTGGTTTGACGCTGACCGGCCGGCCGGCCCGCGGCATCGTCGAGAATGTCATCGGCCTGGGCGATGTCTACGGCCATCTGCGCGAGGACGGCATCCAGCCATGAACCGTGAAACCGTCTATGTGGTCGGCCATCGCAATCCCGATACCGACTCGATCTGCAGCGCCATCGGCTATGCGGCCCTGTGCCGTCTACAGGGGCGCCCGGAGGTGCGCCGGCCCGAGCCGGGGAACTCAACCGGCAGACCGAGTTCATCCTCGACGCTGCTCGGGGTGGAACCGCCGGAGCGCCTGAACGACGTCTTCCCGCGGGTCCGCGACATTCTCGCCGGGGCAACCGATCACCGTGCACGGCGATGTGCCGCTGGTCAAGGCCCTCGATCTCATGCGCGCGCAGCGACATCCGCATGCTGCCGGTGGTCGATGCGACCAGGGCAGGTCCCAGGCGCGCTGATCCTCAAGCGGCTGACCGAGCGGATCTTCCTCACCGACGAAGGGGGCGGCATTCGCCGGGTGCTGACCTCGCCCGCCTCGATCCAGGCTTGTCTGAGGGCCACGGCGCTCTGCCTGCACGAGGCGGAGCGCGAAGGCGGAACTCGATATCTACGTCGGCGCGATGGCCGCCGAAACCTTCCGCCGCCACCTGGCTGCGGCCGATCCGGCGCGGGCGGTGGTGCTTGACCGGCGATCGCGGCAGATATCCAGCGCGACGCCGTGGCCATGGGGGTGCGACTGCTGGTCGTGACCGGCGGGCTGCCGGTCGACCGGAAGTGGTCGCAGCGGCGCGGAACGCGGGCGTGTCGATGCTGAGCAGTCCGCGCGACACTGCCGCCAGCACGCTGCTGGCCCGGCTGTCGACGCCGGTGCGGCATCTGGCCGATACCGGCGTGCCGATGGTGGCGCTGGACGACCGCGTCGAGGAATTGCGCCGCCTCCTGCTGCGCGGCAATGCGCCCGGGGCGCTGGCCCTCGATCGTGACGGGCGGATGGCCGGGGTGGTCACCAAGACCAACCTGCTGCGCCCGTCCGCGCTCAAGCTGATCCTGGTCGATCACAACGAACTCTCCCAGGCGGTGCCCGGTGCCGATCAGGTCGAAATCCTCGAAGTGATCGACCACCATCGACTCGGCAACTTCCACACCGATCTGCCGATCCGGTTCATCAACCAGCCGCTGGGGAGCACCTGCTCGGTGGTGGCGACCCTTTTCCGCCAGGCGGCGCTGAGCTCCAGCGCCGCACGTCGCGGGGCTGCTGCTGGCCGGGCTCCTCTCCGACACGGTGCTGCTCAAATCGCCGACCACCACGGAGATCGACCACGAACTGGCTCGTCTGGCTCGGCCGGACTGGCCGGCCGCGAGCCGTCCGAGCCTTCGGTCGCAGCATCTTCGAGGCCAGCAGCGCGCTCGGTGCCTATCCGAGCGTGGCGGCGTTGCTGACGGCGGACTTCAAGGAGTACGAGGTCGGTGGCGAAGCGTTTCGGTATCGGCCAGGTGGAAGTGGTCACTCTTCGACGAGTTTCATGGCCGCCGCGAACGCCCTCTCCGAAGGGCTGGCAGGAGCTGCGTCGGGAGCGTCGACCTGAACCTGGCCGGGCTGCTGGTGACCGATATCGTCACCCAGGGCAGCCTGCTGCTGGTGCGAGGGGGATGGCGAACTGCTCGACCTGATCGCCTATCCGCGCCTGGCCGGTGGAGCTGTTCGAACTCAAGGGGGTGCTGTCGCGCAAGAAGCAGCTGGTGCCGCACCTGCTGCGGGCCTTCAAGGAGAGCTTGTCGGGGTGAGGCGACCCAGCGCCTGATCGAGCTGCCGCCCGAATTCGGCCGGGGTGGCCGCCGACGGCTGACAGCTCCGGCCGCTGCACAGCCAGGCGGCTGTCTCTTCCCGGGCGCGGCATGGGCCGCGGCCAGTTGCGAGTGAGCTGTCGAACTCCTGGCGTCCGCGACCGGCCACCAGGTGAACGGCGCGTGGCAGGAAGCGGCTGCCGAGCTCGGCCAGAAAGGGCTCCGCCCTGCCCGCTTCGCCCAGGGCCGATCACGACCTGCTGGGTCGGGCCGAGGGCGTAGTCGAGAGCGATCAGCAGCTGGGCGTGCGCGGTGGGGTGTGCGCCGAGCCGGCCCAGCCGTCGGCGCAGCAACCGTTCGGCGACCTCGCGCCACCGCGGCGTGCCGGTCAGGTCCGCAAGGCGCAGCAGCGTCAGGGCCAACACCGAACCGGCCGCCGGCATAGCCCCGTCCACCGTGTTGCGGCCGCGCCCGAGAACAGCCTCCGCATCGACGCCGCTCTCCCACAGGTCACCGTCCTCGTCAGCGAAAAGCGTTAGCGCGGTCTCGCTCCAGCGCACGGCCTGCTCCAGGCGGCCGGCTTCCTGGCTGGCCAGGAACAGCTCCAGCAGTCCCCAACCCAGCAAGGCGTAATCCTCGGCGAAGGCCGGCACCGGCGAGAGTTGTCGCCGCCAGCCGCGCCGCAGCCGGCCGTGTCCCGTCAACCATCGCGTCGAGAATGAAATCGATGGCCGTTCCGGCCGCCGTCACCCATGCCGGCTCGCCGAGCAGCGCCCCGCCCCGGGCCAGGGCGCCCGCCGCCAAGCCGTTCCAGCCCGCCAGCAGCTTGTCGTCACGCAGCGGCCGCGGCCGCTGCGCCCGTGCCGTGAACAGCAGTCCCCGCGCGGCTTCCAGGCGTTCGCCAAGGGCCGCCGCGCTGCCGCCGAACTCTTCCGCCAGGGCTTCCGCAGTGACGGCCCGCCAGGGAACGGTGCGTCCCTCGAAGTTCCCGTTTGCGGTGATCCCGTAGGCCCGGCAGGCAAGTTCGGCCAGGTCGGATCGGCAGAAGGTCATGCACCTGCGCCGGCGTCCACAGGTAAAAGGCCCCTTCCTCCCCTTCCGAATCGGCATCCTCCCCGCAGCAGAAACCACCCTGCGGGGTGCGCAGGTCACGCAGCAGGTAAGTCACGGTGTCACGGGCCTGTGCGGCAAAATCCGCGTCCCCGGTCGCCTGGAAGCCATCGAGAGCGGCCTGGACGAAGAGGGCCTGGTCGTAGAGCATCTTCTCGAAATGCGGTATCTGTCCAGGCGGCGTCGACCGCGTAGCGGTGCAGGCCGAAGCCGATCTGGTCGTAGATCCCGCCGTGACGCAGGGCCTTGAGGGTCGCCCCGGCCATGCGCCCGGCATCGGGAGCGGCCAGGCGGTCGGCCAGCCGCCAGAGCAGAGCAAGGTTGTGCGGCGCCGGGAACTTGGGGCGCCGCCGAAGCCGGCATGGCGGCCGTCGTAGCCGGTCCGCCAGTTAGCCAGCGCCCGGCGCAGGGGGTGCTCTTCCAGGCGGGCGGCCGCGGTTGCCCCCTGATCAAGGTCGGACAGCACGGCGGTCACCCGCTCCCCCGAGGCGAATACCATCGCGCGCTGGGTGCGCCACAGCTCGGCGACCTGTTCGAGCAGCTCGACCAGGCCGACCTGCCCGCCGCGGCTGGTGCGCGGCAGGTAAGTGGCAGCGAAGAACGGGCGACACTCGGGATCGAGGAGCAGGGTCAGTGGCCAGCCGCCACTGCCGGTCATCAGCTGGCAGGCGGTCATGTACTGGTGGTCGAGGTCCGGCCGCTCCTCGCGATCGACTTTGATGGCGACGAAGTGGCGGGCCAGCACGGCGGCGACGGTTGGGTCGGCAAACGATTCTGCCGCCATGACATGGCACCAGTGGCAGGTCGCATAGCCGATCGACAGAAAGATCGGCTTCTCCTCGCTTCGGGCGCGGGCGAGTGCCGTCTCGCCCCACGGGTACCAGTCGACGGGGTTGACGGCGTGCTGCAGCAGGTAGGGGCTGCTCTCGAAGATCAAGCGGTTGTAGTGCGTTCCACCGTCGGCGGGAAGAGTGGAGCGGTCGATGGCATCGAGCGCGGCTATATCGGGATGACTGGTGTGGTTGACCATGTGTTGCCCCCGGCTTCTCTCTATCGTAGCAGAGTGCACCGGCCATGACCAAATTCTTCGGTGCGGAGAGGAGGGTGCTGCGCGGTTTGCGGCTTTCGGCTTTGCCGTGAGCGACCTGCGGAAGGACCGCCCGCCGGCCTATTGCGCCTCGACGCCGGGGAGCACCGTCATCCCCAGAATGCGTTCTGTAAAACCGCCCGTTCTCGACGTCCGGGCGCTCCTCGCCCGGGTGCAGGGAGGTGATGGCCAGGCGGCCGACCAGGGCGCGTCCTTCCCGGCCGCGCCTGCTCGGTGGTCCGCACCCCCCACAGGTTGTGCAGGAGCAGCGGCTCGCCGCTGGCCGGGTCGGGCCCGAGGTAAAGGCCGATGTGACCCTTGAGCCAGACCAGCGTGTAAAAGGGCACGCCCTGCTGCAGCAGTCGGGTGCGTTTCTCCGCCGGGGACAGGCGCGGACAGGTCGTGAAACTCCCCGCCGCTTTTGGCCTGTGTCGACGGAGTTGCGCGGCAGCCAGATGCCGAAAGGGGTGAAGAGGTCGCGCAGGGTGGCCGAGCAGTCGCGATTTTCGTACAGCCCGCCCCAGCCGTAGAGCTGCCCGAGCATGCGGTTGGCCAATTCGCCGATCCGTCTCGGCTGCAGTGGCAGCGGCTTGATTGCGGCCAGGGTCGAGGCAGCCTGGCCGCGGCGGACCACGGCGGCGCCGTCGGCGTCGCGCACCGGGACCAGGAGCTGCAGGCCGTCGTCACTCTGGGCCGTGACCGGAAAAATCGCGCCGAGATGGGTCTGGGTCAGGAATTCGCCCGTCTCGCCGCGAAGGGTGACCTCGTCGCGCAGCAGCGCGGCGTAGCGGCCGGTCTGGTAGGTCGCTCGAAACGCCTCGTCCGCCCAGGCGATATCCTGGGCCGGCAGCCAGCCGGCGACGAAGCCGGCCTCGGCGAAGAACCAGGCGCCATCGAGGGACACGTGGGTCACCAGCAGCGGCGTCCCCGCCCACAGTGCGGAATTCTGAAAGTAGTCGAAGGGATAGCCCTCGCCGGCCCGGCGCGGATCGAGAAAAAACGGGCGACTGGTCGGGAAGACCCGGCAGGCGGTGTTGCGCACGGTGATCGCCGGGCGCGCCAGGGACGGGTAGCTCTCCCGCTGCAGCGCGGCCACCAGCTGCTGCCAGCGCTCCTGGCCTCCAGCGGCAGCAGATTTTCGGCGTAGCCCTGCCGGTTGCCGTAGGCCGCCACCCCCCAGAAGGCCTCCGCAGCCGGGAGGCTCGCCCGCTGCTGCTGCCAGGGGGCGAAAAAACGCTCGTTGTACTCGGCATCGAGGCGCGCCTGCACCTCGGGCGGAACCAGCAGCGCTCTCGGCCGTCCCGGCTGGCAGGTAATGCCGTGGCATCCTGCGGATAGCGTGTCGAGATCGGCAATTCCCGGCGGCTGGCACGGCGCAGCCGCCGAGAGTCATCAGCAGCAGCATGGCCACCAGGCAGGAGCGCACCGCCACCGGCACCATTGCTCTGCGGTGGGTGTCTCGACCTTTTCATGAACAGGCGCTGGCAGCTTGGACTCTCCGGGTTGGCGTTGAACAAATGGACTAGCGCGGCGGCCGGCGGGCCTCGCGGAACCAGGGACGGTACTCCTCCATGCGCGTCCGCTGCTCGGCGGGTGCCTGGCGGCGGCAGGTGCCGAAGTCCGGCGTGCCGGGGGCCGCACCCCAGCGGCGTTCCACGCAGTCGTTGGGGTTGTAGGCGATCTCCAGCGCCGGTCGGCGCGCGTAGATTTCGGCCAGGCTCAGCTGCCAGGTGCTGCCGTCGCTGCGGGTGTAGCTGATGAAGCGTTCCCGGATGCGCTGGGCATGGAGCCGTTCGATCCGCGCGGCGGCGGTCCGTGCGCTCCTCGCCGCTGCAGCACGAAAGAGTTCCGGATGGCGGCGGATGCGCTCGGGGAGGTCGGCCAGCACCTTCAGGGCGATCAGCAGGCGCATGTCCCGGGACGGGGTCGCATAGTCCTCCCAGGGGCCGGTGGTCTCGAAGATGGCCGGACCCTTTGGGCATGGCGACGACCGTCCCGGGTGGGCGCGCATGTACGTCTCGCCGTTGTCGACCGAGCTGCACCCGGGTCTCGAGCTGTTCCATCAGTGCCTCCAGGGTCGCCGCGTAGGCCGCCTCCGGGTCGAGACCGCGCGGGTTGATGAGCCGCTCCATGCGCGCGTAGAAGTCGGCCGGGTGAAGGCCTCGCCTGCTCGGTCGAATAGGGCGGCAGGCCGGGTCGGCCGTCGAGGGCGGCGTTGGGCAGCTGGACGCCATTCGCCCTTGGCTCTGGTGGCAACCGGCGGGCGGTAGGCTCTTGAAGCCGGGGCCGGCGCTCGGGGTTGGGGCGAAGAGGAAGTTCCCCTCCCAGAAGCGCTTGCGGGCGACCGAGTTGTCGGGCTGGGCGTCCACCGCGAGCAGCAGTCCGCCGTGCTCCTCGGTCTGGGGAACCCACTTGACGATGACCAGGGTGTGGCCGTAGGGATCGGCAAAGACGGTGCCGGGCCACAGGGCCGAGCGCTCGAGCGGCACCGGGTAGAAGTCGGTGGCATCATCGTTCAGCGCCGTGCGGCCACCGCCGGAGGTGACCCGGTCCATGATCCTGCGGCTCACCCGGCGGAAGGTCTCGGCCGAGGCCGGCGGTGCCGACAAAGCTGCGGTCGACCTCGGGCTGCGTCGCAGCGCGGCGGGCTGGTGGCGCTCCCCCGGTCGCAGGCGCGATAAGCGACGGGCAGGCCAAGCTTCCAGGCGAAGTAGGCGCGCAGGAAGTAGGAGAGGTCGGCGCAGTCGGGCTCGGCGGAGACTCGCCGGTCCTCCCCGCGGTTCAGGTAGTCGTAGAGGAAATTGCGCTTCGGGTCGCGCAGGACCGGTTCCAGGGACGGAAAGCTCAACGATTGCTCGGGCGGAGCGTCGAACAGGTGCTCGACCCAGGCCGCGAAGAGCGCCTGGGTGGCCTGATCCCACTGCCCCGCTCCCCCGGTCGCCGGTGGCTCCGCCGACCTGGACTTCGGCGCAGGCCGACCACCGGCCTGCCCGTCGCGCTTCGATGCGGTAGCTGCCGCGCACCGGCCCGGCCAAGGTGCCGCGCAGGCTCCAGGGCGGTCCGCCGCCCTTCACGACGGGCAGTACGCTGGGTCGTCCCGCGGGGTCCGTGACCAGCAGGTCGGTCAACTCACTGTCGATGGCGACGGCGATGATCTGCAGCGGTTCGTCCGGCCGCGCCAGCAGTGGCGCGGTCCAGATGCGAACCTCGTCGCCTTGTCGACACGCGGCGCTGGCCCAGGCCCGGTCGTCGCCGACCGGGAGCAGGGCCAGCAGCAGAACGACGAACAACAGTGGTGAGCTGAGTATGGATATCGAACCGGGACACTTCATCAATTCTACTTAGCCCAGCCCGCCCGGAAGGTCAAGGCCAAGCTTGCTCGGTACGACCGTTGATGGAAAGGGCGGCCGTCGGGGTCGCCTGATATAAGGTGGGGAGATGCTCAAAAAAATGGCCCCGCGAAGGAGGGGAATCACGGGGCGAAATCCCTGGCGCTAACGCCAGGGAACATGGTCGAATTCTAGGGATGCCACGTAACAACGTCAAGTAAAAAAAACCGGAAAACCAGGGATTGGGACGGTCCGGTGCTTGCGAATAAAAAAAGACCCCGCGTAAGGAGGGGGGGGATACGCGGGGTCCAAAGACTCTCCGGTTGTTGTCAAACGAAGAGTGGGTCACTGTATAGCAAAGTTTTTGGAGCCGATGCAAGAAAAATGTGAGATGACAATGAAAGTTGTTCGGCGGTTGTCAAGGGAACAGCGGACACAATTCTTCCAGCCGGTCGAGCAATCGGTCGGCTGCGGAAAAATCCTGCAGCCTGGTTTGTTGCGAAGGGATTACCCAGCAGGCCAGCCCGGCGGCCCTGGCCGCGGCGAGGCCGCGCGCCGAATCCTCGATGACCAGGCACTGCCGGGCATCCCGGTTGCTGCGGCGCAGGGCGGTCAGGTACGGTTCAGGATCGGGTTTGGCATTCAGGTAATCTTCCCGGCACAGGATGAAGTCGAAATACGGCAACAGCCCCGAGCCGGCATGAATGATCTCGAAATGATCACGGCGCGAACTGGTGACCACCGCCATCCCAAGGCGAGAGCCCAGGTGCTCCAGGGTTTCGCGCACGCCGGGGAGCACCAGGTCCTGTCCGGCGAGCAGTTCGCTGTAACGGGAATTGCGCCAGTGGCGCAGATCGTCCATCACGTCCGGATCGTCCGTCGCCAGTTCGAAGACGCTGCGGCCGCTGGCCAGGGAGATGTCGGCGAACTGCGCCGCAGTCAGTTCGTAGCCGATAGTCGCCAGGGCCTCCCGAGAGGCCTGGTAGTAAAGCCCCTCGGTATCGACCAGCACGCCGTCGTTGTCCCAGAAAAGGTAGTCGTAACGCATGTAAAATGCCTGTGTTCCATGGTACAATCCAAAACATGCCGCGTTGTTCGGGGGCATGACAGCACAACCGTCGGATGTGCCCATCACCAGACTACCCCAGCTTTTTCGATGATGAAAGAGGGATTATGCGTTTCGATCACTACGACAACGGCGGGTTTTTCGATGAGATGTTCGATGAACAGGGCCGGCCGCGCCCCGGCAACGAGGCGGTGGTCGATCGCTTCAACGACCCTGCCGCTCGAGGAGCTGAAGCGCCGCCAGAAGGCGGCCGAGAAGACCCTGCTGCAGATGGGGATCACCTTCAGTGTCTACGGTGACGAACAGGGGACCGAACGGATCTTTCCCTTCGACATCGTGCCGCGGATCATTCCGCACAACGAATGGAGCGAGATCGAGGCCGGCCTCAAGCAGCGGATCCAGGCCCTCAACCTGTTCATCGACGACCTCTACCACGACCAGAAGATCCTCAAGGACGGCATCATCCCCGAGGATCTGGTCCGGTCGGCCAGCGGTTTCCGCAAGGAGTGCATGGGGCTCAATCCGCCGGGCGGCGTCTGGTGCCACATCACCGGCACCGACCTGGTGCGCGGCGGCGACGGCCGTTACTACGTCCTCGAGGACAACCTGCGCTGCCCGTCCGGGGTCTCCTATGTGCTCGAAAACCGGGTGGTCATGAAGCGCAGCTTCCCGCGCGCCTTCGACGCGGCGCGGGTGATGCCGGTCTCCGACTACCCGAACCGCCTGCTGCGAACTGCTCCAGCACCTGGCGCCGCCGCGCCGCGACAAGCCGGTGGTGGCGGTGTGGACCCCGGGCGTCTACAACTCGGCCTATTTCGAGCATTCGTTCCTGGCCCAGCAGATGGGCGTCGAACTGGTCGAGGGGCGCGACCTGGTGGTGGTCGACGACCGGGTGATGATGCGCACCACCACCGGGCTGAAGCCGGTCGATGTGCTCTACCGGCGCATCGACGACGATTTCATCGATCCCGAGGTGTTCCGTGCCGATTCGATGCTCGGCGTTCCCGGCCTGATGCGCGCCTACCGGGCCGGGCGGGTCGCCCTGGCCAACGCGCCGGGGACCGGGGTGGCCGACGACAAGGCGATCTATGCCTACGTGCCGGAGATGATCAAGTACTACCTCGACCAGGATGCCATCCTCAACAATGTCGAAACCTACCTGTGCTGGCGGGAGAAGGACCTGCAGTACGTGCTGGCCAACCTCGACAAGCTGGTGGTCAAAAAGGTCGGCGAATCGGGTGGCTACGGCATGCTGGTCGGTCCGCACGCCACCGCCGCGGAACGGGCCGAGTACGCCGAGCAGGTCAAGGCCAACCCGCGCAACTTACATCGCCCAGCCGACCCTGGCCCTCTCCCGGGTGCCGACCCTGGTCGACGATCACTTCGAGGGGCGCCATGTCGACCTGCGCCCCTACATCCTCTACGGCGAAGAGATCTACGTCATGCCCGGCGGGCTGACCCGGGTGGCCCTGAAGAAAGGCTCGCTGGTGGTCAACTCCAGCCAGGGCGGCGGCAGCAAGGACACCTGGGTGGTGGAAGCCTGTTCCCTGCCGCGAGGGGGTGCCCCATGCTGAGCCGGGTCGCTGAATCGATCTACTGGATGGCCGCTACATCGAGCGCGCCGAGAACGTGGCGCGCATCATGGACGCCAACTACCACATGATCCTCGACCTGCCGGCCGGCGGCGGAGAGCAGTGGGAGCCGCTGGTGGTCACCACCGGCGACGAGGAGCTGTTCAAGGAGCTCTACGACGAGTTCACCCGGGAGAACGTCGTGCAGTTTCTGACCTTCGACACGCGCAACCCCAACTCGATCCTCTCCTGCCTGCAGATGGCGCGCGAGAACGCCCGCTCGGTGCGCGAGTGGATCAGTTCGGAGATGTGGCAGCAGGTCAACACCTTCTACCTGATGCTCAAGGAGGCCTCGCGGCAGGGCGGACGGCATCGAGCTCCCCCACGAGTTCTTCGTCGAGATCATGATGGCCAGTCACCTCTTCGCCGGACTGACCGAGAACACCATGACCCACGGCGAAGGCTGGGAGTTCGCCCGCCTTGGCCGCATGCTCGAGCGAGCCGACAAGACCGCCCGGATCATCGACGTCAAGTACTTCATCCTGCTGCCGTCGGTCGAGTACGTCGGCATGCCCTACGACCACATCCTCTGGGGCGCCCTGCTGCGCTCGGCCAGCGCCTTCGAGATGTACCGCAAGCGCTACGGCCAGATCGCCCCGGACCAGATCATCGAGTTCCTGGTGCTCGACGCCGAGTTTCCGCGGGCCATCCACCACTGCCTGATCATGGCCGAACGATCTCTGCGCAACATCTCCGGCACCGGCCGCGGGCGGTTCACCAACCCGGCCGAGAAGACCCTGGGGCGGCTGCTTGCCGATATCGACTACACCCAGATCGAGGAGATCAAGGCGATCGGC
Organism: uncultured delta proteobacterium; assembly: GCA_963749425.1. Classification (GTDB taxonomy): domain Bacteria; phylum Desulfobacterota; class Desulfuromonadia; order Desulfuromonadales; family BM103; genus VAUL01. Next base: position 32,261 of record CAVVMK010000006.1, on the reverse strand, counting down.
CTGCACGAGTTCATCGACGGCACGCAGACCCGGCTCAACCAGATCGGCATGGCGGTCTACGAAACCTTTTTCGCCATTCCCGTCGACCCCTCTGGTCAGCCAGACCCAGAGCGTGGAGTAATTTCTCCGGCGGTCACAGGCATGATGAATCTTCCCAGCGAGCCACCCGTTATCCGGCGGGTGGCTCGCGATTGTCCTGAAAGGCACGTCCAGCCATGTCCATTCGCGTCGTCCTGCCATCACATCACCCACTACCGGTTCGATCGCCCGTCAACCTGTCGCCGCACGTGCTGCGCCTGCGCCCGGCTCCGCACTCGCGCACGCCGATCCGCGCCTACGCCCTGCGCATCCTGCCCCGGAACCATTTCCTCAACTGGCAGCAGGACCCCTTCGGCAACTACCTGGCCCGGCTGGTCTTCCCTGAGCCGAGCCGGGAGCTGAAGATCGAGGTCGAGCTGGTGGCGGACATGACCGTCATCAACCCCTTCGATTTTTTCATCGAGGAGTACGCCGAGAACGATTCCCTTCGACTATGAACCGCAGACTGCGCAAGGAACTGGCACCCTACTTCGAGATCGATCGATGACGGGCCGCTGCTGCAAGGCCTGGCTGGACAGGTCGTACCGCGCGCGGAGCAACGAACGGTCGATTTCCTGGTCGCCCTCAACCGCCGGGTGCGGGAGACGGTCAACTATTCGGTGCGCATGGAGCCGGGGGTGCAGACCTGCGAGGAGACGCTGGCGCCGGGCGATCGGCTCCTGCCGCGATTCGGCCTGGCTGCTGGTGCAGATCCTGCGGCACCTGGGACTGGCGGCGCGCTTCGTCTCCGGCTACCTGGTCCAGTTGACCGCCGACGAAAAATCCCTCGACGGGCCCTCCGGACCCGAGGCGGACTTCACCGACCTGCACGCCTGGGCCGAGGTCTACATTCCCGGCGCCGGCTGGATCGGCCTCGATCCGACCTCCGGGCTGTTTGCCGGCGAAGGGCACATCCCGCTGGCCTGCACCCCCCATCCCGCCAGCGCGGCGCCGGTTACCGGCGCCACCGACCAGTGCGAGGTGACCTTCGCACTTCGCCAACACCGTCGACCCGCATCCACGAAGACCCGCGGGTGACCAAACCCTACAGCGACGAGCAGTGGGCGCGGATCGACGCCCTCGGCGAGCAGGTCGATGCCGACCTGCTCGCCGGTGACGTGCGCCTGACCATGGGCGGCGAGCCGACCTTCGTCTCCATCGACGACATGGAAGGAGCGGAGTGGAACACCCAGGCCGACGGCCCGCACAAGCGCCAGCTGGCCAATGTTCTGCTGCGGCGCCTGCGGGACGCCTTCGGCAGTGGCGGTCTGCTGCATTTCGGCCAGGGCAAATGGTATCCCGGGCGAGCCGCTGCCGCGCTGGGCCTACGGCTGCTTCTGGCGCAAGGACGGCGCTCCGGTCTGGCGTGACCCCGAACTGCTCGCCGACGTTGCGCAAGACTACGGCATGACCCATGAACATGCCGAACAGTTCGCCCGGCAACTGGCGAGTCGCCTCGGCATCGACCCGCAACGGGTCATCCCCGGCTTTGAGGATACCTTCTACTACCTCTGGAAGGAAGGAACCCTGCCGGAGAATGTCGACCCGCTCAAGGCCGACCTCAAGGATCCGCTGGAGCGCCGCTACCTGGCGCAACTGCTCGACAAGGGGCTGGCCACGCCGACCGGCTACGCTCTGCCGCTGCAGTGGGATCGACAAGCACGGCGGCTGGGGCAGCGGACCCTGGGACATTTCGCCGCGGGCAGATGTTCCTGATCCCCGGCGGTTCGGCGATGGGGCTGCGCCTGCCCCTCGACTCCCTCCCCTGGGAGGCCCCCGAGAAGCGTGAGCCGCGGCCGGAGCACAACCTGTTCGGCGAACTGCCCGCCCTCGGGGACTATCATGGCGAGGTCGCCAGACGCTACAGCCATGTCGAAGCACCGGTGTCTGTTCCTGCCGGGCTTCAGGAACAGCCGGCGGCAGCCGACGGCCGGCGCAAGAGCGATCTGGCCGAGGTGCCCGCACACCGCGCTCTGCGTCGAGGCCCGCGACGGGCGGCTGCACGTTTTCATGGCCCCGTTGGCCATGCTCGAGCATTACCTGGACCTGGTCGCCGCCGTCGAGGCGACCGCGGCCGAACTGATCTCTGCCGGTGGTCATCGAAGGGTACGAGCCGCCGCGCGACTACCGTCTGGAGCGCCTGCTGGTCACCCCCGATCCCGGCGTCATCGAGGTCAACATCCACCCGGCCGCCAGCTGGCGCGAGCTGGTGGACAACACCACCACCCTCTACGACGAAGCGCGGCTGAGCCGGCTCGGCACCGAGAAGTTCATGCTCGACGGCCGGCATACCGGCACCGGCGGCGGCAACCACATCACCATCGGCGGCGCCGACCCCGGCCGACAGCCCGGTGCTGCGCCGTCCCGACCTGCTGCGCAGCCTGGTCACCTACTGGCAGCACCATCCGGGGCTCTCCTACCTCTTCTCCGGGATGTTCGTCGGTCCGACCAGCCAGGCGCCGCGGGTCGACGAGGCCCGCAACGATGCCCTCTACGAACTGGAGATCGCCTTCCAGCAGATGCCGAAAGGGGAGGTGCCGGCCCCCTGGCTGGTCGATCGCCTGCTGCGCAACCTGCTCATCGACATGACCGGCAACACCCACCGCGCCGAGTTCTGTATCGACAAGCTCTACTCTCCGGACAGCCCCGCGGGCCGCCTCGGCCTGGTCGAACTGCGCGCCTTCGAGATGCCTCCCCACGCCCGCATGAGCCTGGTGCAGAACCTGCTGCTGCGCACCCTGATCGCCTGGTTCTGGAAAAAGCCTTACGCGCACGAACTGGTGCGCTGGGGGACCGAACTGCACGACCGCTTCCTGCTGCCGCACTTCGTCCGCGACGATCTGCGGCAGGTGGTGGCCGACCTGAACCGGGCCGGCTATCCGTTCGAACTGGAGTGGTTCGAGCCGTTCCTCGAGTTCCGCTTTCCGCACTTCGGTTCGGTCACCGTATCGACGGCATGGAGCTGGAACTGCGCTTCGCCATCGAGCCGTGGCATGTGCTCGGCGAAGAGATGGGCAGTCAGGGTACCGCCCGCTTCGTCGATTCCTCGGTGGAGCGGCTGCAATTGCGCATCACCGGCCTGACCGAGCCGCGCCACGCGGTGGTCTGCAACGGCCGTCGGCTGGCCCTGCGCAGCACCGGGCGCCAGGGGGAGTACGTGGTCGGAGTGCGCTACCGGGCCTGGCAGCCCCCCTCGGCTCTGCATCCGACCATCAAGCCGCACTCGCCGCTGGTCTTCAACGTGATCGACACCTGGAGCGGACAGGCCATCGGCGGCTGCACCTACCATGTTTCCCACCCGGGCGGCCGCAGTTACGAAGTTTTCCCGGTCAATGCCTTCGAGGCCGAGGCCCGCCGCATCACCCGCTTCTGGGATCTCGGCGGCACGCCGGGCGCGGTACCGACGGCGCCGCCGGTCTTCGCCGGCCTCGGGACCTTCACCCCCGCCGCCGGTCCGGTCCGGCCGATGACTCCGCCTGCCGAGGAACCGAACGAGGAGTTCCCTTATACCGTGGATTTGCGCCGTCTCCCTGGCATATAATCGCTGCGAAACGATCTTTGCCTCGATGACTGGAACAGGAGCGCGCGTGTTGCACGTCGATGAAACGTCCCCCGGGTCCGTCACCCAGTGCTACGCGACCCAGCTCGAAGGCTATGACGAAATGTATGCCGGTGCGGGGCAGCTGCTCCCGCACTGGCAGGCCTCTCATGCGGGAAATCGACCAGCTCGGCCGCGAGGGACTGGAGCGCCGCCGTCAGGAGGCCCAGCGCCTGCTGCGCGAAAACGGGGTCACCTTCAACATCTTCGACGGTTCGCGCGGCAGCGCCCGCCCCTGGCAGCTCGATCCGCTCCCCCTGTTCATCAGCGCAGACGAGTGGGCTGGTGATCGAGGCGGGACTGGTCCAGCGCGCCGAACTCCTCAACCTGATCCTTGCCGACCTCTATGGTCCCCAGACCCTGCTGCGCCAGGGGCTGCTGCCGCCGGAACTGGTCTTCAGCCACGCCGGCTTTCAGCGCTGCTGCGCGGGGATGCCGGCTTTTGCCGGCCGCCCCCTGGTCTTCTGTGCCGCCAACCTGGCTCGCGGACCCGACGGCCGCATGTGGGTGCTCGACGACCGGGCGCAGTCGCCTTCCGGCGCCGGCTATGCACTCGAAAACCGCATGGTCATGACGCGCATTGCTCCGGCGCTGTTCCGGGACTGTCATGTCAAGCGCCTGGCCAGCTTCTTTCAGCCCCTGCGCGACCGGCTGACCCGGCTGGCGCCGCAGCACCGCGACGACCCCCGGGTGGTGCTGCTGACCCCCGGCCCGTACAGCCAGACCTATTTCGAACACGCCTACCTCGCCGACTACCTCGGCTATACCCTGGTCCAGGGTGACGACCTGAGTGTTCGCGACGGGCGGGTCTGGCTGAAATCGCTCGCAAGGGCTGCACCAGGTCGATGTCATCCTGCGGCGGCTCGACGATGCCTACTGCGACCCTCTGGAGCTGCGCGAGGATTCCCGGCTCGGCATTACCGGCCTGGTGCAGGCGGCGCGCCTCGGCCACGTGGCGATCGCCAACCCGATCGGCAGCGCCATTCTCGAGAACCCCGGGCTGATGCCGTTTCTGCCCGGGATCGCCCGTCATTTCCTCGGCGAGGAACTCAAGCTCCCCTCGGTCGCCACCTGGTGGTGCGGGCAGGAGCGCGAGCGTACCTTCGTCATCGACAATCTCGAGCGGCTGGTGATCAAGCCGATCCATCGCACGCGGGGTTACCGGGCAATCTTCGGCGCCCAATTGACCACGGCCGAGCTGGCGGCGCTGCGCGAGCGCATCCTGAGCAAGCCGCACCTGTATATCGGCCAGGAGATGGTCAGCTTCTCGACGGCACCGTCCCTGGTCGACGGCTGGGTCGAACCGCGCCACGCCATCCTGCGCTCCTTTCTGGTCGCCGGTGACGACGGTTACCTTGCCATGCCGGGAGGCTTGACGCGCATCGCCCCGCACGAGGGGGAACTGGTGGTTTCCAACAAGTCCGGCGGCCTGAGCAAGGACACCTGGGTCCTGTCGAAGGAGCCGGTCGGTACGTCAGCCTGTGGCGACAGCCGCAGCGCGACCAGGTCCTGCCGTTTCGGGCCGAACCGCTGCCGAGCCGGGCCGCCGACAACCTCTTCTGGGCCGGCCGCTACGTCGAGCGGGCCGAGGGGACGGCCCGCCTGCTGCGCGCCATCCTCATGCTGCGGCGCGAGCAGCGCGATGCCGACCGTGACCTGCTGAAGCCCTACCTGTACAGCCTGCTGCGGGCCCTGACCCATGTGACCGCCACCTATCCGGGTTTTGTCGGTGAAGGGGCCGACGAACTTCTGCAGAAACCCACGGCTGAACTGCAGGCGCTGTTGCAGGATGCGGAGCGGGTCGGCAGTCTGGCCTCCGTTCTGCAGTCCTTCGGCCAGGCGACCATGACCGTCAGAGATCACTGGCCGGCCGAGATCTGGCGGATCATCGACGCGATCCAGCAGGACTGGACCGACTACGAAGAGCTGGCGGGGCCGGGCCACTACCGTATGCAGGATCGCCTCGATCACCTGATCATGCAGCTGGTGGCCTTCAGCGGCCTGGCCGCGGAGAGCATGACCCGGGAGACCGGGTGGCTGCTCCTCGATATCGGTCGACGCCTGGAACGCGGACTGGGGTTGATTGCCCTGCTGCGTGCGACCCTGGTCCCCTCGCTTGACGATGCGGTGCAGCGGCAGTTGATGGAGACGGTCCTGGTCATCTGCGACAGTCTGAACACCTTCCGCCGCCGTTACCGCTCCTACATGCACCTGCCGACGGTTCTCGAACTGCTGCTGATGGACCAGGAGCATCCCGCGCTCCCTGGCCTACCAGCTCGAACGTTTGCAGCGGCACATAGCCGCCCTGCCGCGTGGCAAGCGCCGGGAACGCCTCGGCGAGGATGAACGCTGCATCCTCGAAGCCTTTACCAGGTTGCGCCTGGCCGATGCGGCCCAGCTGTCACTGCTTGCGGAGGGGGAGGGGGTCTACGCTGCCCTGGACGAACTGCTGGCCGGGCAGGCGGACAGCCTGTGGCGACTCTCCGAAGTCATCACCAGCACCTATTTCAGCCATGCGCAGCCGCCCCGGCAGCTGTCGCCGCAGCAGCAGGACGAAGAGCTATGAAGTACCGCGTGACCCATACGACCGAGTTCAGCTACGAAGCCAGGGTCGGTCTCTGCCACAACCTGGCCCGCACTGCTGCCGCGGGAACTGTCTCATCAGCAGGTTCTGGCCGCGGACCTGCAGATCGACCCGTTGCCGCACGACCATTACCGGGGGGTCGATTATTTCGGCAACCGCATCGACTACTTTTCGATCCAGCAACCCCATGACCGATTGACCGTGACGGCAACCAGCGAGGTGGAGGTGGCCATCGCCGAGTCCGAGCCTCTTCGACCATATCGACAGCCCACCCTGGGAGACGGTCCGCGAGCGGTTGCGCAACGATCGTGCCGCGGACGTCATCGAGGCCTTCCAGTTCACCCTCGATTCACCGATGGTCGTGGTGGACACGCTGCTGGCGGACTATGCCCGGCCGTCGTTCCCGCCGCAGCGGCCCCTCGAAGAGGCCGTTGCCGACCTGATGCAGCGGATTTACTCGGAATTCAAGTACGACCCGGAGTTTTCCACGCATCGCCACGCCGCTCAAGGAGGTTCTGGAGCACCGCAGTGGCGTCTGCCAGGACTTCGCCCATCTGGCCATCGGCTGCCTGCGTTCCCAGGGGTTGGCGGCGCGCTACGTCAGCGGCTACATCGAGACCGAGCCGCCACCCGGCAAGGAACGCCTGGTCGGCGCCGATGCCTCGCATGCCTGGTTCGCCGTGTTCCAGCCCGGCAGTGGCTGGCTCGATTTCGACCCGACCAACAATCAGCGACCCGGGGAGCGGCACATCACCGTTGCCTGGGGGCGGGACTATGCCGATGTGACCCCGCTGAAGGGGGTGGCCTTCGGCGGCGGCGAGCACGAATTGAAGGTGGCGGTGGACGTGCAGCGCATCGGCTGAGCACGGGCCGGTCATGATGCCTGGATAACGCGAAAGGGCGCTGTTTCCAGCGCCCTTTCGTGTTGCAAACCAGCAGTCGAGTTCCGTTACTTCTTGTGGCAGTCGCCGCACTTGGTGGGGCCGCCCTTCTCCTTGTGGCAGTCCTTGCACGAAACGTCCGTGCGCCTTGTCCTTGTCGATCGCGATCTTGGCCGGGGTTCCCTTCGTGGCAGGCTTGGTGCAGCCTTGAACTTTTCGCCGTGGACCTTGTGGTTGAAGGTCACCTTTCCCTGCTTGGTCTCGTAGGTGCACCTGGTCGGCCGCGATGGCCACCCCACGTTCCGACGAACACCAGCACCAGCAGCATGACGATCAGACGTTTCATCTTTGTTCTCCTTTCCTTTGCCATCGTGTGATTGACGGGCACGCTTGAGCGGCCAATCCGTTGCTCACCTTATAGCCGGGATTGCCGGGGAAAACATCAGACATCGCGGTGAATGTCCCCCGATGTCTATATGAAAAACAATAATTACAGTAGTGTTATCTTGAAAATGTCGGGTGAAATCAAGCCGTATCCAGGGGCGGTTTGCACCGTTTCCAGACAACTGATAAACTTGCGGTCATGAGCCGGCACGTGATCGAGGTGTCCGCAAGCGTCTGTCTTGACGGAGCGACGCTGAAGCGCCTGCGCGAAGAGAAGCGGCTGACCCAGCTGTATGTCAGCAAGGTGGTCGGTGTCACCACCGATACCGTATCGCGCTGGGAAAACAACCGCTATCCGTCGATGCGTCGGGACAATGCCCTGAAGCTGGCCGAGGCCCTCGAGGTTCCGCTCGAAGAGCTGTTGCGCCAGCCGTCGCCGGAGGCGCCGTCGCCGACATCGCCGACGCCGCCCAGGTTTTTACCCTGGCTTGCCGGCGGGTTGGCGGTCGCTGTCGTGGTTATTCTGCTGGCGGTCTTTATGCAGGAGCAGGACCAGGCGAGCCTCGTCCCGGCCATCGTCGCCGAACGGGACCTGCCGCGTTATGCGGCCCCCGGTTCGACTGTGCCCGTGCGGGTCAGGCTGGCGCGGCAGGAGGGAGAAACCGGCTTCATTCTTCGCGAGGTCCTGCCGAAGGGGTGGAAGCTGTTGCAGTCCAGTCCGCCGCCGTCAAGTCTCGATAACGACAAGGGGCTGGCACGGTGGATTGTCAAGGCGGGCGATCAACGCGACCGGATCGTCTATCTGGTCGAGGTCGGCAGCGTGGTGCCGCAGGATGGCTACGGCAGTTTCCGTGGCGAGATCGTGGCGGCAACGGGTGCCAGCCAGCAGGCCGCGCCGGTGCAGGGTGCGCAGCGGGTCGCCGTCGCATCGTTCCACTGGGCCGATCAGAATGGCGACGGCCGCATTGACGATGGCGAGATGCTGCAGGCCTCCGACACGGTCGACGAGATGGTCGGAGTGCATATCGACTGGTCGGCGCTCGAGCGGCTCTGGGATGCCGGCGGTTACCGGTGGGATTCCGGCCGCGGTCGCTTCGTTCCGGTGTCCATGGCACAAACAATCCCTTGAGAACCGGACGCCCCAAGGCTCCGGCGGGCGTCCCTTCGGGTGCCGGCTAGGGCTTCTTCGCCTTCCCCCAAAGCCTTTCCAGGAACTGGTCGCGCCCCGAATTGTAGCGGTAGAACTTGTAGCGGAGCGGATTTTTCGCGTAATAGTCCTGATGATACTCCTCGGCCGGGTAGAACGGGCCGGCGGGGAGGATCGGGGTGACAATCGGTGCCTGGTAGCGCCCGGAAGCCGCCAGCCGGGTCTTCGAGGCTTCGGCGAGGCGTTGCTGTTCGGCATCGTGATAGAAGATTGCGGTGCGGTACTGCGGGCCTCGGTCGACGAACTGTCCGCCCGCGTCGGTCGGATTGACATTCTGCCAGAAGACCTCGAGAAGCTGCTCGTAACTGACCCGGGCGGGGTCGTAGAGGAGCTGGATCACTTCAAGGTGCCCGCTGATGCCGGAGGAAACCTCTTCGTAGGACGGATTGGCCGTGTGCCCGCCGCTGTAGCCGGAAATCGTGGCGACCACCCCGTCGAGCCTGTCGAAGGGCGGCTCCATGCACCAGAAACAGCCGCCGGCAAAAGTTGCTTTGGCCAGGTCGTTGCGGCCAGTCATCGTGTGATCCTCCCCCCAACGGTCGCAACCGCGACCGTCATCGTCAGCACCAGCACGGTTCCCGTCAGCAGACTCAAACGTGCTCGCGGCAGGAGAGCCCACTTTCTCCTGAATAATAGCACGATCACCCAAGGCCAAGGGGAGACCGGCGCGATAACGCCGGGAGCGGACGGCGATTCAGGTGAGGGACGGGGATTCTGCCGCGCCGGAACGTTCCAGGGCCTCGCGCAACAGGCGCTCGATCACTCGCGTCAAGGGGAGGCGGGCCGCCTGGGCCGCGCGCATGACGCTCTGACCCGAAGCCAGGCTGGGGTTGGCGTTGACATCGATGATGCAGGGGAGGCCGTCGCGGATCCGCAAGTCGACGCGCAGATAGTCGCGGCACTCAAGCAGGCGCGAGGTGCGCAGCACCAGGTCGCGAAGGAGAAATTCCTCGCGCTTGAGCAGGGTTGCCGGGGCCACCAATTCGAAGCCGGCCGGCTTTCTGGCGGCGAGAGCCTCCTCGGTCAGGATCGGGTAGGGGAGATCGGACGTGTAACGAACTTCCACCGGAGGGAGAAACTGGTGGTCGGTGTTGCCGAGCAGGGTGGCGTGGATTTCGCGTCCTTCCACGTACTCCTCGATCATCGCGCCCAACTGGAAGCGATCATGAATCGCCTTGACCGCCCGCTGCAGTTCCTGGTCCCCGGCGACCACGTTGGCGAAGCTGATGCCGCGGCACGCATGGCCGAAGCGCGGCTTGACCAGCAGCGGCCAGGTGAGATCGCGCAGCTTCGGAAAATGGTCCTTGACCTTGACCAGATGATAGCGCGGGGTGGGGAGCCCGTGGCGCAGCAGAACATCTTTGGTGCGGGCCTTGTCCTGAGCCAGGGCCAGCCCGTGGGGCGCCGCGCCGGTATAGGGGAGGCCGGTGAAGTCGAGCAGGGCCGCAGTGTGCAGATGTCGTCGACCGTCACCTTGCAGGCCGCCGGCCAGGTTGACCACGACCCTGGGACGGGCCAGCCGGATTTCGCGCAGGAACTGTTGGGCGTCGCCGGTGACCGCCACCAGGGTCGGTCGGTGACCGAGGGTCTGCAGCGCCTTGGCGACTTCACGGGCCGGTTTTTCGCTGTCCGGGGAGGTCAGCGGCAGCGGCTCGCGCGGCTTGTCCGCCGGGGGGGGGACGACGGGGGTGTAGCAGACGACGACGTTCATGGCGCGGCTCCCTGGCCCGCGGAGACTTGTCCAAGGAGTTGATTGAGGCGGTTGCGAATCTCGGTGCTGGTGTCGAGGCCGGCAATGTCGCCCCAGGCCTGCCGGGCCAGGGAGATCGACACGTTCTGCAGGAAAGCCTTGGTGCGCGGGATGTAGGGGGCGGGCATGGAAAACTCGCGCAAGCCCATCCCCAGCAAGGCGAGCAGGTGGAGGGGGTCGGTCGCCATCTCGCCGCACAGGCAGACCCCGCGGCCCTGTTCCCCGGCGGCCTTGACCACCTCGGCAATCGCCTGCAGAACCGCCGGATGCAGCGGGTCGTAATACTTGCTGACCAGGGGATTGTTGCGATCAGCAGCCAGCAGGTACTGGATCAGATCGTTGGTGCCGAGCGCGAAGAAGTCGACTTCCCGGGCCAGGCGGGACACCAGGCGCACGGCGGCGGGAACCTCGATCATCACGCCCATCGGCAGATTGCCGGCATGCGGGATGCGCGCGCGTTCAAGGGCCAGCTGCGCCTCGGCAATCACTTCGCGGCAGGCGCGCACTTCATCGAGACTGGAAATCATCGGGAAGAGCAGGCGGACCGTGCCGTACCGGCCGGCCATCAGGATCGCCTCGATCTGGGTGCGAAAGATGTCGCGATTGTCCAGTGAGACCCGCACCGAGCGCCACCCCATGAACGGGTTGTCCTCCTGGGGCGGGGCAAAGTAGGGGAGGGCCTTGTCGCCGCCGATATCGAGCGTACGGATCGTCACTGGCTGATCGCGGAAGCCTTCCACCACCCGGCGATAGAGTTCGAACTGGTCGTTGCGGTCAGGGAAGTCGCCGCGGGCCATATAGGGGAACTCGGTACGGTAGAGGCCCACCCCCTCGGCGCCGAAGCGGCTGGCCACCTCGATATCGCTGATCAGGCCGATGTTGGCGCGCAGGGTGACGCGCACGCCGTCGGCGGTCTGCCCGGGGCGGTCGCGAAACACGTCGAGCCGGCTCCGTTCCCGGCTCTGGTCGGCCAGCAGTCGCCGGTACTCGGCCTGGATGGCCGCCGGCGGGTCGAGATAGAGACGTCCCGAGTTGGCGTCGAGAATCAAGGCCGCGTCCGGGTTGACGGCTTTGAGCAGGCCGCGTACCGCGACCAGCGTCGGAATCCCCATCGACTTGGCCATGATCACCGCATGGGCGTTCTGTTCGCCGGCTTCGGTGACGATGCCGAGAATCCGTTCCGGGTCGAGGGCGGCCATGTCCGAGGGGAGGAGCTGGCGGGCGACCAGGATCCCCGGGTGGCGGATCTGCAGCAGATTGTCGGTGCCGTCACCCACCAGGTTGGCGAGCAGGCGCCGGCCGATATCTTCCATGTCGGCGGCGCGCTCGCGCAGATAGGCGTCATCCATGCGGCTGAACGCCTCGATATAACCCGCCACCACCTTCTCCAGCGCGTACGGGGCACCGTGCCCCTGGCGGATTTCGCCGCGCAGCTTCTCGATGAAGCTGCGATCCTCCAGGATCATCAGGTGAGTGTGGAATATCGCCGCATCGCTTTCCGACAGGCGTTCGGCCACCCTCTTTTCGAGAAACAGCGTCTGGATGGTGGTCTTTTCCAGCGCGCTGTCCAGGCGCTTCAACTCGGCATCGATGTCGATTTCCGCCTCATGCAGGATATCGGCGAAGCCGAGCCGTTCCTGGAGAATCACCGCCGGGCCGGTGGCTACGCCGGGATAGGCGACGGTACCGCTCAGCGTCGCAGTCGCCGGCGTGCTTTTCGGAACGTCGCGCACGGCCAGCGACTGCCGGGCGACCGCCAGTTGCTCGGCCACCGCCCGGGCTTCCTCCTCCTTGGTGCGAATCGAATCGAGCAGGCGGGCATTGACCACGATCGAGGAGATCTGGAAAGCGATGGTCGACAGGGCGCTGATTTCATCCTTGCGGAACTGGCGGGTCTCCCGGTTCTGCAGGACGATGACACCAAGGGGCGAATTGCGGTCGAACAGCGGGATGCCGAGGAACGAGTGGAACTTTTCCTCGCCGGTTTCCTTGAAATAGCGGTAGCGTGGATGCTTTTCCGGGTCTTTGATGGCCACCGGATGGCGCTCCTGGGCAGCCATCCCGGTGAGTCCCTCGCCGATCTGCATGGTCACCTTGCCGACCGCCTTGCGCGACAGGCCCTTGGTGGCACGCAGGCGCAGGGTCCGCTGGTCGTGGTCGAGCAGGTAGATCGAGCAGACATCGGCGCGCATGCGCCGGGCCACCAGCGCGACGATGTTGCGCAGGGTCTCGTCGAGATCGTGCGACTGGAGGATCAGCGCGCTGATGTCCTCCAGCGTGGTGATGCCGATCGGGGCGTCTTTGACAGGCGGCATGGGGGTGTCCGGTGCGGAAGTGGCAAACTTATTGAATAATAGCCGATAGACGATATATTAGCGAAGCTAAAAATTCCGGGTGACTGGTCGGTCACGGTTGTCAAAAATAGGACAGTAGCTGACCCCGCCCCGCCTCAATTGTCTCGTTGTTTTAATGGTGGTCTCAGTTTACAGTTTCCGTGTTATGGAGTTTCATGAACATCTTCAAGCTCAGGAGATTGCCCGGGATGCTGACGAAGCAGAAAAGAAAATCGAGAATTCAAGAGGTCTGCTGCCGAAAACCGGTGCAGTTGATTATGGCATTATTGCTGCCTTTCGTGATTATCGGCGGATGCTTTTATCCAAAATTAGGGTTTACGGTAGTCGGGATGATCACGCTTTTCATGATCCTCTCCAGCCAACGGGGCAGATTCTACTGCGGCTGGCTCTGCCCGATGGGTGCCTTTCATGAAAGAGTATTGACAAAAGCTAGTCTCCACCGCCCGATTCCCCAGATCTACAAGACATCATGGTTTCGCTGGTTCATTTTTCTCATCATGATGGGATTCATGTTGTCCCGCCTCTGGGCTGCGTGGGGTGACCCTGAAGCCGTCGGTGGGGTGTTTAGAATGATGTGGATAGTTTCGATGGGTATTGCCATCGGCCTGGGAGCCTATTTCAAAGCAAGGGTCTGGTGCATTATTTGCCCGATGGGTTCTTTGCAGGGAGTCGCCAGCAAGAATACCTATCTGTTAACCGTGAATGATGCCTGTGTCGAATGCGGGTTGTGCAGAAAAGTCTGCCCTGTCGATACCTACCCGGGAGATTACAAGGTTGAGACCGGAACCTCGACCGTGCCTTCGATCGAGTGCCTGCGCTGTTTCAATTGCGTGAACAATTGTCCGAAAGATGCATTGTCCTTTCAAGATGTTAACCAGTAATGTCGGGAGTTGATTTTTTGTTTTTATTGGAATAATGTCGACATAATTACTCTTTTATCGCGCAGAGGGGGTATCGCCATGAAGCGAATCGTCTGGCCGCTGGCGCTCGTCGTTATGGTTGCGGCAGTCACCGCATCCGTCGCTCAAGAGCCGCCATTGATCTGCTTTGGAAATGAGCCATCCTGGCGCCTTGATCTCACCGAGACGGGAAAGGCGCGTTTCTCGACCCCCGATTCTCCGGCGGTCGACTATCTCGGCGCTGCGAATCCGCTGGTGCATCGAAAGGAATCGATTTGGCGTGGTCAAGCAACGCTTCCCGAGGGCGGGGAACTGGTGGCCTTTCTGCGCGATGGGGCCTGCAGCGACAGTATGTCGGCTGTCACGCATCCTTATTCGGTGAACGTCTCGCTGCCACAAGGAGGTCATTATGCCGGTTGCTGTCGCCTGCCCGAGGCGCCGGTTGTTTCGGCGGAGTTGGGAACTGCGACCTGGCGCCTGACCGGTTTACCCGGCCAGACCTTACCGGCTGATCAGGGGCGAACTGCGGTTACGGTAAAGTTCGAAGCCGGCCGCGTGCACGGTTTTTCCGGCTGCAATCAGTTCAGCGGGTCGTACACCCAGAAAGGCGAGAGGCTCGAACTCGGTGTACTGGGCGGCACAATGATGGCCTGCCCGGAGTCGGCAATGTCGGTTGAGAGCCTTTTTCTGAAGTCATTTTCCGGGGCTTTGAAGATCGTCCTGGTCGGCAACGAGCTGACCCTGATGCCGGAAAACGGAGGAGACGCACTTCGGTTCGAGCGACAGGAGTCACCACGGCTGGAGGGTGTTGAGTGGGAGGTGACCGGTTACAACAACGGACGACAGGCGGTGGTGAGCCCAAAAGTCGGCACCCGTCTCACCCTGATGTTCCAGGATGGGCTGGTTTCGGGCAGCGGCGGTTGCAACAACTTTCACGGCTCGTACACCCAGGCAGGAAATGCTCTGACGATTCAACCGCTGGCGACCACCCGCATGGTCTGTGAAGACGCTTTGATGGTCCAGGAGCAGGAGTTCCTCAAGGCACTGCTAAGTGCCACGACCTGGAATATCACCCGGGGCATGCTGGAGGCACATCGTGCCGATGGTGAACGGGTGCTGACGGCCAGTGAGTCGGGCAAGCCCTGAAATGTTCGACGTCAAACAATTTATGCCGCACAGTCGTCCGGAGCATCAGGCGGAAGGAACCGATGGTCGTACATGCCGGATTTTGACATGGAGGCGACGAACGGGAAGCAAGCCGGAATACAGTGCCCCTTGAGGGTAGCGCAAGGTGCTAATTAAGGATCAGCAAAATACCGGAAACGCCGATAATCACAAGAATGATTGCGACAACCACCGTAAACGGCATTTGCTCTTCGTACCGATAGTCATCAAACCGGATTCGCCGGAGACCCTGCAGGTGCTGAATTGATCCCACCACCAGCCCAAACAGGCCAAGAGCCATGAAACTTATGCCGAATATCAGCGGCGCATTGGTCCTGCTGAGCAACCTTGCCGAGGTCGAGGCATACTCTGTTTCATAAAGTTCATAGGCTTGAGCGATGGCAAACCCGAAGCCGATCAAGGAAATAGCGGTGCGAGTCCAGGCCATCAGTGTGCGGTTGGCAGCATCGTGAGTGCGCTTTTTAGCAAGCTCATTGTTCAAATTGTATTGAGGATCTGACTGACTCATGGGCTTGTTGCTCCGTGGTTAAAAATTAAATGGTCAAGCTGTACATTTGACCAGCTGTATCTTTGAAATAATTCTTCACATGATGTGTCTCGCTGATACCGACTTCACCATCTGCCTGCCTTTCCTGTACAAACGAACCGCTTGCTAACCCAAGTCGTGCCGTGTGTTTTTTATGCCTTCGCACATGGAAATAGTCAACGAAAAATGGACCTTACTTAAGCCGAGCCGCTTTTTGCCGACCACCTTGCTGCCGGTATTCCTGGTGGATGGCCGTCATGAGACTATGATTCAACACCTTTCCGGGGGTGGATGCCGTCGCCGTAGATGTCCGCAAACACCCTGGTGAAGACCGCCCCGAGAATAAAAATCTGGGCCAGGAAATAAATCGCAATGAGCAGCAAGACCACTGCCCCCGCTGCCTCAAAAAAAGAGCCCACTTTTGAGTTGGACAGGTACCATCCCAACCCCTTGGTCCCTGCAGATAACAGGAATGCCGTCACACCGGCACCAATGACAGCATCTTTCCAACCGATGCGCGCGTTTGGCAAGAGCTTGAAGATCAGGGTGATGGCGACAACACAGATGCCCAGGGCGACGCCATAATTGAGAAACGGGCTGGTGAGTTGGACTTTCGTTGCCGAATCCAAAAAACCGACCAGAACGTAAGCAAAAGACGCGAAGAGCACAAGGATTCCGACGCAGTAGACCGTGATGAAAGCGAACAGGCGGTTCAAAAGAAAAGTTTGTGTCTGATTTACTGTCGAAGGGGGGACCTTCCAGATGGCATTCAATGCGTATTGAAGTTTGAAGAATAACAATGACGCCCCGAAAAGCATGGCGATGGAGCTGACAAAACGGCCAACGATGGTGCTGTTAGACGGGCGCCGGGAAATTTCATCGAGCATGACCATCAGCAATTGTGTGACATCAACGCCCAAAAGCCTCTCAATCTCGCTGAACATATATTGTGTCACCAACCGGTTATCGATAAAGAACCCTGAGAATTCAAAGGCGATATAGATGGTTGGAATCAAGGAGAACAATGAATAATAGGAGAGCGATGCCGCGAAATGGTTTGGCTGGTCGACAACATAAGTGCGGTATATTTCATTGCCAAAATTCCTGATCGAAAGCAACCTGCCCATGGCTATTCTGCCTTTTACGACTTCAATCGAGTGACTGGAGTTGAGCGTTGCCCCACTCCCCGAACCGGCATGAGTTGGCAGGAGGAGGGGGATGTCAGCTGGCATTAATCAGGAAGCCCACCACCCGAGGCTCTCCGCCCCTGCCAGGGCCAATGGCCAGACACTTCGACTTCAATGAATACATGCAGGAAGCAGCGGATGGCCACCAGCATTCCTAGCATCGCCAAGGAAGCAAAGGACAAGTCCAGGGTTACGGTAAGGATGATGTCGGCAGTCAAGAGCAGATCAAGAGCCACCAGCAGGGTACGCCCAAACCCGACGCGGAGTTTCTTATAGGCCGTATGACGCTCAGCAATAATCAGGAGTTGCTTTACATAGCGACCTGCAGACATGACGCTGCCAACGACAAGGACAACGACAGCGGCTGCCTCGAATACAAGCGCGGTGATCTCGAAAAACTCCTTCATCCGGCTATCGTTTGATCCCAGGGTTGGTTGTTAAAATATAACTGTTTGTTGATTGCCGACCCGGGTGCAGCCGGCAAGGTCGCACCCGGGTCGGTCAGAGGTTTATTTCTTGGAGCTCCAGACTCCTCCATCCTGCAGTCAATCGCCTTGGAAACCCGCGGCGGCTCGATTGATGAGTCGAAAAAAAGGAAACAGCCAGTGCACAGTATTATGGAGATGGTGCACTGGCCGGATCCGGTTCGGGTTAGTCGATGTTCAATGCCTGTTCCATCTTGGCAAGTATCTGGTCGATGCCAAAGCTCGCCGCTTTCATGCGTGGGGGGAACTCCTTGAAGGTGTCAAGGAAATTTTTCACGATGAATTGCGCCCCGTACATCATATACGCCCGGTCGATCATCCAATCCCAGTAGGTGTTGGAGGTAATGTCGGCTCGCTCAAATGGGTCGGTGCGCAGGTTGAAAAACTTCGGGATGCGCAGGAATGTTAAGGGCTCCGCCCAGATCATGACAGTGCCGACGCAGCGCTGCTCGGCGAAGACGAACTTCCAGTTGTCAAAGCGCAGTCCAACCAGGTCGCCGTCGTCCGAGAAGTAGATGAAACCTGGTCGGGGTCCCTTCTCCTCCTCGCCCGTCAAGTTAGGCAAGAAGTTGTACCCGTCCAGGTGGACTTTGAACGTCTTATCTCCAACTTTGTGGCCTTTCTTGAGCTTCTCGCCGATTTCCGGTTCACCGGCCGCGGCCAAAATTGTCGGCAGCCAGTCCTGTTGCGCGATGATTTCGTTCGAGACCGTACCAGCCTGAATCTTTCCTGGCCAGCGTACCAGCATCGGCACCCGGAAGGCACCCTCCCAGTTGGAATTCTTCTCGTTACGGAAAGGGGTCATGGCGCCGTCGGGCCACGTGTTCATGTGCGGTCCGTTGTCGGTGGAGTACACCACGATTGTATCTTCGGCGATTCCAAGTTCGTCCAAGTGGTCCAGCAACTGGCCTATGTGCTTATCGTGCTCCACCATGGTGTCGTGGTAGAAGGATTGCCAGCGCCCGGCTTGACCAAGGATCTCCTTCGGCGGGTGGACGCGGAAGTGCATCCAAGTGGAATTAAACCACAGGAAGAAGGGCTTGTCTTCCTGGCTTTTGCGAGTGATGAAGTCCTTGGCCGCCTCAACAAACTCCGCATCGCAGGTCTCCATGCGCTTCTTCGTGAGCGGTCCGGTATCCTCGATCTTTTGCTTGCCGACCCGGCCCCAGCGTGGGTGCTCGGTGGGGTCGTCCGTTTCCGTTGCATAAGAATGGATGACGCCCCGCGGGCCGAACATTTTTTTGAAATTGGGAAAATCCGCTTCCGGCGGGTAGTCGACATTCTCGGGCTCCTCTTCGGCGTTCAGGTGGTAGAGGTTACCGAAGAATTCGTCGAAACCGTGGACAGTCGGTAGGAACTTGTTCTTGTCGCCGAGGTGGTTCTTTCCGAACTGCCCGGTGGCGTAGCCGAGCGGTTTGAGCAACTCTGCAATGGTAACGTCCTCGGCCTGCAGGCCGATTTCTGAGCCGGGCATCCCAACCTTGGTCAGTCCGGTGCGGTAGGGGCTCTGGCCGGTAATGAAGGCGGAGCGTCCGGCCGTGCAACTCTGCTGGCCATAGGAATCGGTGAACCGCATGCCCTCCTTGGCGATGCGGTCGATGTTCGGCGTTCGGTAGCCCATCAGCCCATCGCTGTAACAGCTCAGGTTGGTGATACCGATGTCGTCGCCCCAGATAACCAGAATGTTCGGCTTTTTGCTTCCATCCATGTCTGACCTCCCTTGATGATTCGTTTGTGCCGTGCCCTGATAGCAAACGGCTCCCTTGACCGGTGTGACTGGGCCTGACCGGATAAAATCCGGCCGTAATCGTTCTTGAGGGTTTGACTTACCGCAATATCTTCAGCAGCGATGGCTGCCGGGCGTGACACTTTTTGAACTTGAGGCCGCTGCCGCAGGGGCAGGAGGCGTTCCGCTCCACCTGTGACATCCTGGCGGCCTGTTTGGCGTCTTCCCGTTGCATCACCTGCATCACATTCTTTGCATCGACACCTTGCCTGATGAGCTGGGACAAAACCTCCATCGCCCAGTCGATGTGATTAAAAAAGGCTTTGTAGCCGGCGCAGAGGTAGTTGAGACCAGCCTCGCCATCCGGCGTCGTGGTAAATCTGTTCCTGGGGCACTCCCCGTGACAGGCAAAGAGGACCTCGCATTCACGGCAGTAGCGCGGCAGGGTTGCGGCCTTGTCGAGCCCGAAAGTCCTCTGCTGTTCCGATCCGGCCAATTCAGCCATAGGCGTCTGTTGGATGTTGCCGAGCAGATAATCGGGTTCGACAAAGTGATCGCAGGAGTAGAGATCGCCGTTATGCTCGATGGCAAGGCCGTGTCCACAGACAGGATCGAAGATACACATGCCTGAGGAAGGGAGTTTCATCCAGGCACGAACCATGGCCTCGAACGTCTGCACAAAAATCTTTCCCACATCCTTTCTCACCCACTCATCGAAAATGGTGATGAGAAAGTGCCCCCACTGTTCAGCGGTCACTGTCCGTTCCGAAACCGTGGACCCGTGCTGGCAAAGGGAGATTTCACCATCTTGATCGAGCCGCTCGATGGCCGGAATAAACTGAATCCAGGAGGTTTTGACCTCGTCCCGCAGAAAACGGTAGACCTCGAGCGGATGAGCCCCGTTGGTGCGGTTGACAGTGACCAGTACATTGTACTCGACGCCGTGCTTTTGCAGCAGCCGGATCCCAGACATCACCCGGTCGAACGTTGGTCCGCCGGCTTTATCGACACGGTATCTATCGTGGAGTTCTCGTGGACCATCAAGGCTGATGCCCACCAGGTAATGGTGTTGACGGAAAAATTCACACCATTCATCGTTCAGCAGGGTGCCGTTCGTCTGGATAGTGTTCTCAAAGCTCATCCCAGGTTTGCGGTACTTCTCCTGCAAGGTGATCGCCTTCCGGAAAAAGTCCAATCCCATCAGGGTCGGCTCCCCTCCCTGCCAGGCGACCGAAACCTTTGGGGTATGCTGAGCTTCGATGAGCTGCGAGATGTAGGTTTCCAGGATCTCGTCGCTCATCCGGAAAGGATTTCCCGGATACAGACTCCCTTTTTTCAGGAAAAAACAGTATTCGCAGGCCAGGTTGCACCGTGACCCGGTCGGCTTTGCCAGGACGTGAATTTGCTTGGGGATGTGAGTTTCACTTCTCAATGGAAGACACCGTCGTTTTATCGGTGTACCGCGATGGGGGTTAAGACCCCCGAGAATGATCCGCCGATAAGAATCGTAGCCTTATTAAATATGACCGATTTGGTGAACAATAATAAATATCGTTAAACAAGTCTAGTGAAATAGTCTATCTGTTGATCAAAAATACTCAAGTGGTGTGACGCGATACTGACACCTTTATGCAATAACCATACTGTGCAAAACCGCCACTGGTCATTGGTGCGGACGATGCACTGCCAGCACGGTCACCCCTGAGCGCTGCAAACCCATTGCCCGGCGTCGAACGCATGAAGTCCATCGTCTTCACCGCATCCGGCATCGCCAGCTTGCGGGTCGCCACCCCTGCGTGCGGCTGAGCAGCGGTGACCTACTTGCGCCAGCGCTTATAGGGGATGGCGAGCAATAGGGCGGCGAGCAGATAGAGCAGGACCGTCCCGGTGACGGCCGCCTCGTGCTCCGGCAGGGCGCTCGAGGCGAGCAGCAGCGCGACGGCCGGGTGCCGGGACGCCGTGGCCGAGGCGAGCGCTCCACGGTTGCCCGGATCCGGGCCGCCGAGCAGGTGCCCGGCGAGCAGACCAAATGCGACGACGGCTACGGTGACGACGAGTGTGCCCTGGCCGATCACCCCGAGGATCGCCCGGCCATGAGCGACGAGGAGGACCACCGCGCCGAGCATGAGGACTATCCCGCCCACCCGGTCGGCAAGGTCCGCAAGCCGCGGCGCGGCGCCCGGGCAGAAACGGGCGAGCCCCATGCCGATGGCCAGGGGGACCGCGACGGTGACGAGCAGCACCAGTTCCACGGCCAGGGGATCCAGGACGGTCTCCACTCCGAACACCCGGTAGACGATCCAGATCATGAGCGGAACAATCAGGAGGGCGACGCCGGATGACAGGATCTGCAGGCCGATGACGTAGTCGGTCTGGCCGCCGGCCGCGGTTCCCTGCTTGGCCCACGGAGGCAGCACGGGCGAGACCGCGAACCCCAGCAGTGCCGCGCCAACGCCCGCCTGGAGCGGCAGGAGCCATACCAGCACGAGCACGAAGGCGGGGAGCGCCACGTACATTGCCAGCATGGCGCGAAGGGCGAGCGCCGGCCTCCGCAGCAGCAGCAACGGATTCTCGAGGCGCGCCCGGATGCCGATGGCAACCACCAGCAGCACCACACCCAGAAGCAGCACCAGTTTGAGGACAATCATAGGATCCACGGCCTCTCTCCTTCGTCAGCTAAAGAATTCCGATTTCCAACCGGAAGACTCCCGAGATCCTCCGGAGCGTTCCTCCTTGCCAGTTCGGACCGGCAACCAGGTATTGTCAGCTGGCGCAACCAACATCACCCCTTCCACGCGTTAACTCGACCCGGGCCGAAAGATGGTATTCCAGTCCCGCTGCATGTCCACAACGAGCCAGCCGCGCTTGGGGGCCTCCTGGAGGGCTTCGACAAGCGTGCCGGTGCTCTTCGTCTCGGCGTCATAGGCATATTCGCGTTCACTGTCGGTATGGTGGACGATGAGGCCGAAACCGGGGCGCGGGTTGTTGATCGTGGTGTACTGCAACATCGCGTGGTCGCCGTCACTGTTCCCGCAACAGATCGCAGGTCGCCGGCCGATAAACTGATGAATGCCGACTGGCTTGCCCTCCCTGTCGTTGACGAATAAATAGTCGAGTGTTTTGGTCAGCACCGGTCCGCTGTCGCGCAGCTCGAATCTCGTCCGCGCTGTCGAGCCGACCACCTGCTCCGGCGGGATGCCGTAAACGCGCTCCACCCAGACGCGCATGAAGTCCGCGCCGCCGCCGGAAACGATGAAGTTCTTGAAGCCATTCGCCCGCAGAAGGCTCAGAAGCTCCTGCATGGGTAGGTAGGTGAGTTCGTCATAGGGTCTGCCATAGCGCGGATGTCTGGCCGATGTGAACCATGCCGCCACGGCGTCACGAAACTCGTCGATGGTCATCCCTGCATGGGTGAGTGCCAGGACCCGCATCAGGCCATCGAAGTGTTCGCCTTCCAGGAGTTTTGCAAAGTCGCCGGCCAAGGCGGCTTGCACCATGGGATCCGCAGCGAGCTCGGGTTCAGTGAGGATGAGCCGGTTCAGTTCGTCGATGGCAAAGGCTGCCTGAAACGGCATCGGATTCTCCGGCCAGAGAGTGCCGTCGTTGTCGAATACGGCAATGCGTTCGGCCTGCGGCAGGAAGTCGGGTGATCCTGCCTTGGTCACCCTGGCGATGAACGCGAGGATTCCCTGCTTGACGGGGCCATCGTTCCAGGAAGGCAGCGGATCAATACAGTGAAGGTCATAGAGCTTCCGTTGTGCGACGCCATAATCCCCCACCTGGTAGAGGCTCACGGATACGGCCCGGACGGTGAAGGCCTCGAATGGCTCCGCTTGCAGAGCGTCCACAAAGTCACCGGTCCCTATCCCGACGGTCAGATGAGGGTGGTAGTTCAGGCCGGTGCGGGGACCGACGAAGTTGTTCACGTAGTCCACGGTCGGCTGGCCGATCGGCTGGCCGTCGGGGCGGGGCGCAAAGGCCTCGCCGGTCCCCTGCTCCACCGCGAACGGGGCAACAGCGTCGATGATCCGTTGCTGAAGTCGGCGCAGATCCTCGGTCGGCTCGATGACGATGCCCACCAACCGGAGATCCTGGTCGGCCAGGGCATAGTAGCCGATCGCACGGCATTCCCAATTCATCGACTGCTCTGCACGCAGCACTGCGGCCACCGCATGCGCGACCTCGTCGAGGTCCGCTGTCCGCACAAACCGCTGGAGCAGGGTGATGTGCGGCGCGTGGTTGGCATCGAGGGCGAAACCGCCCGGATAGTTCTCTCGTAGCCGGGCGTTCGTCGCCTGTGCCCTCTCAACCGTGGCCGCATCCGGATCCAGCAGGACGTTGATCGCGATCATAGGTAGTGTTTTCCTTTTCTGGTAGGGACTCATGTCCAGATCCCCCGCTTCATACGGGCCTGGCTGCAGGGAGTATATACGCCCCATCCAACACCGATTTGCCTGGACGGTAGATACGCATCAGGAAGTTCCAGCCTTCCGTGGTATCCAACCTGTTGGGCACAACTCCGCAGGTCTCGGCCGACCCGAAATACACGGTGAACGTGCCGTCGGCGTTCAGCTCTACATTGGAGGAGTTGATAATGTTATTGTCGCTCTTCATGAAGCCGTCGCTGCCGTACACGGTGATGGACCAGAAAGCCCCGTTTTCCGGAACCTGATAGGTCGCCTCGTGGCAGACCCGGTAATCATGGCCGCCGCTGTAATTTAGATACGTGGCGTCCCACTCCGGGAAAAGCCCCCAAGCCGCGGCCGCCGCAATATGGCGGGTCTTTTCGTCCACCTGGCCCCGCGGCCCCATCATTCCCTGCCAACTGCTGTACTGGGTCGACTCTTTTTCATACTGGCCCGTGAGGGCTTTCAGCGACTGGATGTCCCACTGGAACTCCGGCAGCGGCTCGGCGCTGTTGGCCCTGGTGATGAACTGATCCTGCAACTTGTTGATCAGAGCGATTTCGTCTTCGTCTTGCGGGTTGAAGACCTGGATGCGCACCCCGACGCCCAGGTATTGGGTGTCCCTGGGCAGCTCGTGTGTGCCGGAGCTATAGATGACGAATGGACAATAATGATCGTTGTCCACGAGATAGACGGATGCATACCGATCTTTCGGGAGTTCAGGCACGGTGATCGTGGCGCCCTTCGAGGTATCCACCACGGCCATCGAGTAGAGGGTGTCCCGGTTCATGCGCACGACATTCTGTTTATCCAGCGGGGTGGGACGGCGGAAATGATAGAACCGATTCACGCCTCCCGCCATCTTGGCGACCACCCCAAACTGCCGATCGGTCTCGGCACGGATGTAGGTTTCAGGGGTCACCCTGGTCGTTTTCATGTGGTTTCTCCTTGTCTTGACCACTGCTACTTCACCAGCTCGAAGTCACCCGGCTTCCACGACTTGTCGAACCACGGTTCGAGCGGCCCGTAGAGGCGCAGCAGGGCCGACCAGCTCTTGCCGGGCATGGTCTGCACCCAGTTGCCCTCCTTGCCGGCGGGCGCGGTCGGCGCCGAACCAGACGGTGTAGGTGCCATCCGGATTGGCCTTCAGGTCCGGGCTCTGGCTGTCGACGCCGGCGCTGCGCTGGTCGGTTTCCAGCAGGCTGCGGTGCTGGCCGGAGTAGACGACGAAGGACCAGAACTGCGCGACGGGGACGGGCGCCGGCAGCGTCACGCGATAGGTCTTGCCGCCGTCGAGGAAGCGACCCTGCGCGTCGTGGGGCGTGAACGCGTAGGCCGATCCCTTGCCCACCTCGGAATGCGACATCGCCGGGGTGATGCCGGTCGCCATGTAGTGCATCATCGTCCTGCAGTCGAGCATGAGCTCGCCGTTGCTCATGAAGTCGTGCCTGCCGCCGACGAAGCACGTGTACCACTGCCGGCCCTCGTAGAAGTAGGGTTCCCGGCCCCGCGGGCGGTAGCTCATGGCCCGCGCCGTCGCATTGCCGACGGCCGCAGCCTCGGTGAGTATCTGCTTCATGCGCTCGTCCGGCGCGAAGGGCTTGCCCTTCTTGATGCCGATCGAGGCCCACAAACCGACCAGCTCGGGGTTGAACGCCTCGGCTGGCTCGC
Source organism: uncultured delta proteobacterium (assembly GCA_963749425.1). GTDB lineage: Bacteria > Desulfobacterota > Desulfuromonadia > Desulfuromonadales > BM103 > VAUL01. Next base: position 7,340 of record CAVVMK010000006.1, on the reverse strand, counting down.
ACTGGACCACGGCGTTGAGCTCCTCGTAGAACGAGAAGTCATTGGCGTGGATCGTATTGAATTGGGCGCCGCTCAGGTCTACAAAGTGCGGCTCGCGCGGGCTCGCCGCTTCCGCCAGCGGATAGAGACGCGAGTGTGACTTGACGTGCGCGGCTGTCTTCGCGAGATCCCCGTCGATCACGAAGGCGCGCATCAGCAGCCAGTTGCGGTAAGTGCGCGTCGGGACGACGTGATAGCCGTCCGGGACGTCGCCCTCATGGCCCGGCGGGAGGAACAAATACTTGCCGCCCTGGCCGCGGTCGGGACCGGTGAAGCCGACGTCGGTGACCCAGAGGAAGCAGGCGTCGTCGACCGGCCCGAGGACACCGGGCGGGACCTCGACGACCGTCGGCCCATGCTCGACGTTGATCTCGGCAAAGCAATAGACGGTCGTGGTGTTGGGCGTCAGCAAGAGGGTCCGCGCATCGAGGAGCTGCTCGGTGATGCCCATGCTGAAGGTATCCATCCCGGCCTGCTTCATGCCCTGGAGGAAGGCGTAGATCGAGGCCGCCGGACAGCCGGTCAGGAAGGTCTCGACAGCCCGCGAGAAGTCGAGCTGGTCGTAGACCTTGCGCACCGTCTCGTCAGAGGGCATCCCATCGAAGAACTCGAGCCGCCCGAGCCGGGAGGTCTCGACCACGTCCGGGAGTCTGGATCGACTCGGGGACCTTCGCCGCGTATTTCGGTTGCTGCCGAACGGTCATTGCGACACCTCCCATATGCTGTTCTTGGGAATCTCGGCCTTCGATGTGCAGAGATTCAGTACGAAGATCGACTCTGGCAACGTAGTCCGGAAGCGACTCTCGCGTCGCTTCCGGAGCGCGGCGGACGAGTCACTTGACGCGAACGAGATCCGGCAGTGTCCAGCTCCGATCGAAGTAGGCTTCGGTCGGTGCGTAGAGGCGGAAGTACGCGAACCAGCCACGACCGGGGGCCGTCGGAATCCAGTTCTTCTCCTTGCCCTGCGGTGCTTCCGGACCGACATACAAGTCCACGGAACCGTCGTCGTTCTTGACCAGGTCTTTCCGGGAATCCAGCCCGACGATGTCGTGCTTCGTTTCGATGAAGCTGCGGGTCTCGGCGTCGTACAGCGTCAACGCCCAGAACTGCTTCGCAGGGGCGTTCGGCGGAACGCGAAGCTTGTAGTTGTTGCCGCCCTGCAGCCATTGCCCGGCCTTATCCTTCTGGATGCCGAGGAAGACCTGCCCTAGTCCGGGTGTCTTGGTTGTCATCCCGGCGGTGAGGGTGATGGCCTCGTAGAACCAAGCCGCGCGTTCGTCGAGAGCCGTGTGGTACTTGGTCTCCTGATCGGCCTCCAGGAGAACGGCGTTCTTCCAGTGGGAATCGGCCCAGATCTCGGCCTCCTTCTGGCGCTTGGCATAACTGTGCGCCCGCGCCATCGCCTCGCCGACCACCGCTGCTTGTTCCAGAATCTGCTTCTGCCGCGCGTCCGGCTCGAACTTCTTGCCCTTTTCGATGCCCAGTGGCTTGAGCATGGCCACCATCATCCGGTCGCGCTCGTGGACGAGTTCCTCGTTGAGCATCTTGGACAGGAGCCGCCAAAACTCGAGGCCGCTCTCCGGCCAACCGGTCCACTTCTTCCCTTCCGCGGGAATGATCCGCGTCTTGCGGGGATTGTCCCGTTTGGCGTACGAATACACTTGATAGGCGCCCTTGAGGGCTTCCGCCTCTTTCGGGTCCGTGGCCAGCACGCGAAACCCATGCCCGATGTTATTCGTGGGAGACTCGAAGACGCGGTAGCCCTCGGCACCTTGGGGGGCTTTCTGGCCGGGCGGCAGTAACAGGTACTTGCCCCCTTCGCCCTTGTCGGGGCCACTCAGGCCCGCGTCGGTAATCGGACGCTGCCATGAGTCGAGGAGGCCGCCGGCTGTCGGACCTTTCGGATACTCCATCACCAGCGGGCCGGTTCGTTCCAGGTTCACGAAGCCGAGCAGGTACGGCGTGGTGTCGTTCGGGGTGAGCATCCCCATCTTGTCGCGCGAGCTCACCATCTGCACGAGGTCGCCGTCCTGTTGGCCGAACACTTTCTCGTACTGCTCCAGCCATTTGGCGAGGGAGACGATGGGGATCGCCCACAGGTAGGCTTGCGTGGCCCGCTGGAAGTCCATCTCGTCGTACAGCTTGGTGACGGTGGCGTCGGTCGGGTAGCCACCCTCGAACGCCAGTGGCCCGATGCGGGAATCGATCGTGCCAGTCATGGGCAGGGGTTGCGCTGGTGTCGTGTCGTTCTGCATTGAGTTCTCCTTGCGAAACTCAGTCTATCGATGAGAACGGGCCGCGAGCCGTCGCTCCGATATGCAGCAGAGCTTGCTCCGTTGCCTTCGCGTCAACTACCCAAGCTTGACAAAATCATCCGGTTTCCATGATTGATCGAAGAAAGCCTCCAGCGGCCCGTACAGGCGGATGTAGGTAAACCAACCTTTGCCGGGAACGGTCTTGACCCAGTTCTTTTCTTTTCCAGCGGGCGCTTCCGGACCAAAGAAGACATCGTAAGAACCGTCGTCATTCTGTTCCGGCCCGTCAAAGCTGTTGACGCTGGGCTTGGGCATGCCGTTTTGCAGCAACGAGCGCGTCATGGGGTCGTATAAGCGTCACCGACCAGAAGTTGTTGACCGGAATGTTCGGCGGCAGGTGAAGCTTGTAGGTTTGGCCGCCATCCAGATAATCACCACCCGCATCGACATAGGCGGCCAGGTACTGAGACCCGGCGCCCACTACTTTGTTGACCATGGCCGGGGTGACGCAAATCGCGGTGAAGTGGAAGAGGGTTCTGGCATCCAGGTTACGGACGCCGTTCCTCAAGAACTCATGGCTGCCGCCCACAAAGACATATTCCCAGTTGCGGTCGGGATACACCCTTGCTTCCGGTTCGCGCGATTGATAGGCAATCGCCCGGGCCATGCCAAAACCTGTCTTGGCGGCGGTGTCGAGAATCTTCCGCATGCGCCCATCGGGGGCAAACGGCTTGCCTTTCTCGATGCCAAGTGCTCTCAACAGCCCCAACTGCTCCGTGTTGAAGGCTTCAGTGGGTTCGTATTGGATCACCTTGTCGAGATTGACAAAGTACTGGAAATCATTGGGGTGGATGGTATCTGCCGATACGCTTCCGCAATTCCTGATATTGGGCTTTCTGTGGCCATCCTTCAGCGGGTAAACCGCGCAGTTGTCGCCATACCATTTGATGGCCTGCTCGCCCATGCCGCTGATCTTCTGGCTGGCACGCGCCATGACCCAGACTCTATAGGTGCGCGAACGAGCGACGAAATAACCTTCGGGCACTTCGCCTTCATGATCCGGAGGCAGCAGCAGGTATTTGCCCCCTTGCCCCTTGTCCGGGCCAACCATGCCAAAGTCGATGACATACCGGAAATAGGCATCGTTGGCCATCCCCAAGACCTGCGGGGGGATTTCAACCACCGTGGGGCCATCTTTCTTGAGGTCGACATTGCAGGCAAAATAGACGCTTTCCGTATTGCCGGTCAGAACCAGCGGGGTGGCGCGCAGCAAATCGGCGGCGACAGCCAGGTCAGAACATTCCTTGCATCCCCAGCCCTTTTCCTGCCCCTCGAGCAATGAATACATCGACATTGCCGGCATGAAGTCAAGGTAGGCCTGGCAGGCGCGCTGAAAATCGAGCGCGTCAAACAGCTTTTGGGCGGTCTCTTTGGTGGGATACCCATCCAGTACAAATTCAAAATCGCCGATCGGTGTGGTTAGCTTTTCTGTGTTCATGATATTTTCTCCTGAATTGTTATCAGATGACCAGTTGTCACTTCATCTTTGCGAAGTCGCCGGGTTTCCAGGTCTTCGTGAGCGCCGGTTCGGTCGGCCCGTAGAGCCGCAGAACGGCGAAGTACCCTTTTCCGGGCACCGTGGCGAGCCAGTTCTTCTCCTTGCCCTCCGGGGCTTTCGGTCCCAGGTAGAGGTCGGTGCTGCCGTCGGCGTTCTGGACCGGCTTGTCGCGCGATCCGAGCGACGGGAAGGGCTGGCCGTTGGCAAGGCCCGAGGCGTTCTCGGCTTCGTACAGCGTCACCGACCAGAAGTTCGCGGCCGGCACGTCCTTCGGCATGTTCAGCTTGTAGTTCGTCCCGCCGGTCAGGGGCACGCCATCGCCGTCGGTGAAGGCGATGACGTAGAACGCTCCCTTGCCGGGAATCTGCGAGAGCATGCCGGGGCTGACCGAGTAGTAGTTCGAGAAGAACCAGGGGCGGCAATCGACATCGAGAGCCCCGCCGCGATCCACTCGCCGCCAGCTCAGGTCGAGCTTGCCGCTCGGCTTCTCCGCCGTCGCATCGGCCATCGGATTGACCCAGCGGCGGTCGGGGTACATCCGGAACGACCGACCGGACACGACCTCATCGAAAGCGATCACGCGGCTCATCTGGTACGCCGACTTCGCCGCGCGGTCGAGGATGCCCCGCATGCGTTCGTCCGGCTGGAACGGTTCCCCCTTCACGATGCCGAGTCCGGCGAGCATGCCCATCCAGTCCGGGTCGGCCAGGTGCGGCCCTTCGGCGTCCACCAGCTTCTTCAGTTGGTCGAAGGCGGTCGCGTCGCTGATCGGGAGCATGTTCGCCGGTACGCCCGAGGCATCCGGGAACTTCATCGGCTTGGCCTCGCCCTTGAGCGGGTAGATCTTCGTCTTCTCGATCAGCTCGACCGGCGGCTTCAGGTTGCTCGCATCGGCATAGAAGGCCCGGAGGAACACGAACACGTTGTTCGTGCCCGAGCGGCAGACGAAGTAGCCCTCCGGGACTTCGCCCTCGTAGCCCGGCGGCAGGAGCAGGAACTTGCCGCCCTTCCCCTGATCCGGCCCGAAAAAGCCGACGTCGCCCGCGAACTTGCCGCCATCGACGGGGATCGGCCGCTGCCAGAAATCCAGCAGGATGCCCTGCAACATCGGCGGGGCGTCGAACACGAGCGGGCCGTCCTTGCCGAGATCGACGTAGCTCATCGCATAGATCACGTCCGAGTTCGGCGTGGTCACGAGCGTCCTGGCGTCGAGGCGTTTCTTCCACACCGGCAGAACGTTGTATCCCTCGCCGAACGCTTCTCGGATCCGCGCTGCATGCCGAGCGTGTTGATGAGCGGCAACGCCCAGAGGTACGTTTGCGTGGCGCGGTGGTAGAGCAGCTCGTCGCGGAGCGTCTGCGCGGTCTCGGGCGTGGCCCGGTTCTCCACGAGAGGAAGAGTGGCGATCGTCTGCTGGTGCTGAATGGCCGGCGACGTGGAAGGCTCCAGGGCCATGAGTGACTCCTCACTGACGGAAAATGGTGTTCCAGTCGCGCTTCATGTCCACCACGAGCCAGCCACGCTCGGGCGCCTCCTCGAGGGCGTCGACGAGCTTCCCCGTGCTCTTCGACACGGCGTCATACGCGTACTCGCGTTCACCGTCGGTGTGGTGAACGATGAGGCCGAAGCTGGGGCGCGGGTTGTTGATCGTGGTGTACTGCAACATCGCGTGGTCGCCGTCGCTGTTCCCACAACAGACCACCGGTCGCCGGCCGATGAACTGATGGATGCCGACCGGCTTGCCCTGCTTGTCGTTGACGAACAGGTGGTTGAGGGTCTTGGTCAGCACCGGTCCGCTGTCGCGGAGCTCGAAGGTGGTTCGCGACGTCGAGCCGACCACCTGCTCCGGCGGGATGCCGTAGACGCGCTCCACCCACACACGCATGAAGTCGGCGCCGCCACCCGACACGATGAAATTCTTGAAGCCATTCGCCCGAAGAAGCCGCAGGAGTTCCTGCATCGGCTGGTAGGTGAGCTCGTCGTAGCGCCTGCCGTATCGCGGGTGCCTGGCCGAGGCCAGCCATGCCTCGACGGCGGCACTGAACTCGTCGGTCGTCATCCCTGCATGCGTGAGGGCCAGGACCTGAAACACGCCGTCGTGGTGTTCGCCGGCGAGCAGCTTGCCCAGGTCGCCGGCCAGGGCCGCTTGCACCATGGGATCCGACGCGAGCGTGGGCTCGGCACGGATGCGTCGCTTGACTTCGTCGGTGGCGAACGCTGCCTGGAACGGGATCGGGTGCTCAGGCCAGAGCGTGCCGTCGTTGTCGAGCACGGCAATGCGTTCTGCCGGGGGCAGGAAGTCGGGCGATCCTTCTGTCGTCACCCTGGCGACGAACGCGAGGACTGCCTGCTTGGCCTGGCCATCGTTCCAGGAGGGAAGCGGATCAGCAGCGGTGGAGTTCATGGAGCTTCCTCTGGGCAGTACCGTAGTCCCCCAACTGGTACAGGCTGACGGAGTCTGCGCGGACGGTGAACGGCTGGAACGGCTCCGCCTGGAGCGCGTTCACGAAGTCTCTGGTCCCGATTCCGACGGTGAGATGAGGGTGGTAGTTCGTGCCGGTGCGGGGTCCGACGAAGGTGTTGACGTAGTCGACGGTCGCCTGGCCGATCGCCGCGCCGTCGGGGCGGGGCGCGAAGGCCTCGCCTGTCCCGTTCTCCACGGTGAACGGCGCAACCGCGTCGATGATCCTCTGCTGGAGTCGTCGCAGATCCGGGGTCGGCTCGATGACGATCCCGGCCAACCCGAGACTCCCCTCCACGAGGGCATAGAGGCCGATCGCCCTGGTCTCCCAATTCATCGACTGCTCGGTTCGCAGCACGCCTTTCACAGCAGTCGCGATCGCGTCGAGGTCCGCGGTCCGCACGAACCGCTGGAGAAGGGTGATGTGCGGCGCGTGATTGGCGTCGAGGGCGAACCCCTGCGGGAAATTCTCTCGCAGCCGCGCGTTCACTGCCCGTGCCCTCTCAACGGTCGGCGCATCTGGATCGAGCAGTACGTTGATTGCGATCACGCTCATGAGGTTTCTCCTTACCCCGGAGTCAACAGTGTGTGTGTCCACCTGGACCCCGGCTGGCTGGCGGGATGCCAATCGTTCTCCGCCCCCGTCACCCGCCGCAACGTCGTTGCGGCCCTCAAGCCGCAGGCCGCGCCCTTCAGACAGGGCGCGGCCAGGGGTGATTCGTGAGGCTGGCCTACTGCCGCGCCATCGCGATGCGCAGGCGCTCCTCGGGCGAGATGAAGTGGTCGTTGTCGTCGACACCCACGTCGAGCTGGACCCAGTGGATCTTGCCGGTGAACTTGCTCGCGTGCACGCTGTAGTCCGGGCTGACCGGCGTGCCCGACTCGTGGCCGATGTCGGTCGTCTCGTCCATCGAAAAGACCATGGGCTGCGTCATGGGCACGCGGCCTGAGCCGACCGCGCGCCCGTCGTAGTAGAGCGTGACGTTCCCGCCCTTGGCGAGGCCGCCGCCGTCGTAGGCGAACTCCG
>CAVVMK010000005.1:0-352227 GCA_963749425.1 uncultured delta proteobacterium | reverse complement strand
ACCGGGTGGTTACTATACGGATAGTGCGGCATAGGCAAAAAACAAGAAGTTGCCGTCGAAGTCGGTTGCAATTGGAGGAATAGCCCCATAGTCTTACCAATAAGACAAACGCGGGAGGTTACCATGGCAACCCTGGCTACAACCAAGATGTCGTCCAAAGGACAAAATCGTCATCCCCGAGGAAATTCGCAAGCGCCTTAACTGAAAACCGGTGCTCAGTTCGTTGTCGTCGGCGATAACGATGTTGTCATCCTCAAATCCATTTCAGCCCCGTCGATGGATGAGTTCAATGCTCTCATTGCCGATGCCCGACGCCAGGCAAAAGCAGTTGGGCTCAAACCAACACACATCGAAGAGGCAATTGCCAAGGTGCGGAGACATAAGTGAGAGTCATTCTCGACACCAATGTGTTCATCTCGGGGATTTTCTTCGGTGGGCCACCTTCCAAGCTTCTTGAGGGGATGGCGTGACGGTCGGCTGAAACTGGTGCTGTCCCCTAGATCCTGGACGAATATCAGCGTGTCGCGGCAGAACTTCAGGGCAATTTCCCTCAATTGATTTGACGCACTGTTTGAACTGCTTGGTCGTTGCAGCAGAGAGTGCATCATGCAGAACCGCTTTCTGAGGCTGTCTGCATTGATCCTGACGACGACAAGTTCCTTGCCTGTGCCTTGGCCAGTTCTACGAGATTGATCGTCAGTGGCGACAAGCACCTGCTGCAAGTGCTGGCTACCAGCAGATCGAGATTCTAAAACCAAGAGCGTTCATAGAGAAGTACCTTCTGAGCTAATCTTCGGCATCTTCCTCCCCTATTTTCTCGGATACCAGGAGATCCGATACCCTACCTTTCCCTAGCTACCTACATTCGCCTATTTTCGTGATGCAACTTATGAGATAATTCGTCCCCGCTGAACTGCATCGATTACATCAAACCGAAATCACAAGGATTGATGAACCTGATGAAACGTTTCTTGCTCTTGCTGCTCGTATTTATTGCTATACGTGCAGAAGCCGGGGAAGTAGAGCCGCGGGCGTACGTGAATACACCGATCGGAGTCATTTTTCTGCTGGGCGGCTATGCCTATACAGATGGTGACCTGGCAACCGCCGGCGCTTCACCGCTCAAAGATGCCGAGGTGACCATCGATAATGGGCTGCTGGCCTATGCACGGGCCATGGATCTCTGGGGAAAATCGGCAAAATTCGATATTATTCTGGGTTATTCCGGGTTGTCCGGAGAGGCGATCGTCGGTGGGAACACACGGACCCGCAAGGTATCCGGTTTTCTCGACCCACGCTTCCGCTTTACAGTTAACTTTCTCGGTGCACCCGCACTGTCTGTGCAGGAGTTCTCCAGCTACCAACAGGATCTGATCATCGGGGCGAGCGTACAGGTGTCCGCGCCCCTCGGGCAGTACGACAAGGAGCGACTGATCAACCTGGGCAACAACCGCTGGTTTGTTAAGCCGGACGTCGGGATTTCCAAGGCTTGGGGAGATTTTACCCTGGAGCTGTCCCGGTGGCGTATATCTCTTCACGGATAATGATGATTTCTTTGGTGGCAAAGAACTTGCAGCAGGATCCTGTTTACTCCACCCAATTACATGCCACCTAAAATCTTGGCCGGGGTATCTGGGCGGCACTGAGTGGCACCTACGATCACGGAGGGCGCACGACCGTCGATGGGGTGCACAATGATGACAAGCAGGAAAACTCCCAGACCGGGTTTACCCTTGCTCTCCCCGTCAACCGTTATAACCGGTCAAGCTCTACGCCAGCACCCCGATACGCACCACGGTGGGTGGGCGACTTCGACTTGCTTGGTATACTTGGCAACATCGATCGGGTAGCGGGTTTTTGTAGAAGCTGTTCATCCAGTTCGGGCAAAAACCTCATTTCATTAAAATTATCCATGAGACAATCTCGGTTGAACCTGCTCCAGTCTCTTGTCTTTCCTGATGATCTGACTTATAAAGGGAACACTTTCCGGGGTGGAATATCACCCCTGAGGTTAGGCCCAGGTTGTTCGTTCGTTACCCCTTGCTTAGGAATTAAACTGAGACTCCGATCCGAGAAACTATGAGCTTCGATTCGGAACCGCTCGACCTGAACGGCAACGACTCCGCGATCAAATTGCCCGCACTTTTGCCAACTGATTACAGTCGACTGATCGCAGAAGTCTCCGCACGGCTCAGTCAAGTCTTCGAGCAGCATCTCAATGCCGAGTTCTGAACGCGCTTCGTCAAACCTTGTTGCCGCTCGGTGTAAATCCACGGCGGTTTGCTCGAGGTTTGGAAAATTTCCCTGTCGTCAAGCTTTCGTACGCTTTGGTATCGCGAAGGGCTTGAACCAATTTCCGGCGAGATCAACCTGGTTGAGTTGTTCCCCTGGCTGGCCCATCGGTTGGTTGGCCTGGGCGAGACCGTGACGATAGCAAAGTGCGACGAACTCCCTCCCGAGGCGGAAGTCGACCGGCAATCCTGCACCCTGATGGGCATCAAATCGTTCCTGGACATTCCGCTCTTCATCGGCCAGCGCGTCCATCACATCTTCTTTCTGAATGCGTTGCAATCCGAACGCGACTGGCCCGATGAACTGATTACCCACCTTCGTCTCCTTGGAGAGATTTTCGTCAGCGCTCTACAACGGCGTGAAGCCGAGCAAGATTTGCTTGATTCCAAGGAGAACCTTGAACATGCCGCGGCGTCCGCAGCCGCTGGGCTTTGGGCACTTGATCTCAGCAGTGGTCAGGTTTGGGTAACGAACAAGATCCGGGAGTTGTTTGGTTTCGATCCTGATCTGGAATTAACTCTTGAGCATTTTTTGAAAGAGATCCACATCGATGATCGGGCATTGATCAGCGCGGCAATTGACGAAGCCAGTCGCAACGGGGATGAGGCCAACATCGAATACCGGATCATTTCTGCCAATGGGCAAGTGCGTTGGATGAACTCCCGGGGTCGGCTCAAGACGGGGCACAGGTTCGGACGCCGTCGGTTCATGGGGGTGACCCTCGATGTGACCGAACGCAAGCGGATGGATCAGCAGGTCCAGGAACAGCTTCAAGAGATCGAGCGTCTGCGGGAACAACTCGAAGCGGAAAACAGCTACCTGCGCAACGAAGTAGCGGCACATCAGGGGCAGCGCGGCTTGCATGGTGTCGGTAGAAGCATGCAGGCGATTAAGTCCAAGATCGAACAAGTGGCCCAAACCGGTAGCACGGTACTGATTCAAGGCGAAACCGGAACCGGAAAAGAACTGCTTGCCCAAAGCATCCACCGGCTCAGCAGCCGTAGCAAGCGGCCGATGGTCGTTGTCAATTGCGCCGCACTGCCTGCCGCCCTGGTGGAAAGTGAACTGTTTGGCCGTGAAAAGGGGGCCTTCACCGGGGCACTCAGCCGGCAGGTAGGACGATTCGAGATGGCGAACGAATTCCACCCTGTTCTTGGACGAGATCGGTGAGTTGCCACTAGACATCCAAGTCAAACTTCTTCGCGTGCTTCAGGAGGGCGAGTTCGAGCGCCTCGGCAGCCCGCGGACCATCAGGGTCAATGTGCGGATCATCGCTGCCACCAACCGTGATCTGGCTGCCGATGTCGAGCAAGGGCGCTTCCGTAGCGACCTTTACTATCGTCTCAACGTCTTCCCTGTTCATCTTCCGCCCCTGCGGGAGCGCCAGGAGGAGATCCCCCAGTTGGTTTGGGAGTTTGTCAACGAGTTCAATGAAAAGATGGGGAAAAAGATCCGCCGGATCGCCAAACGCGACATGGACGCGCTGAAAGCTTATCCTTGGCCGGGGAACATCCGCGAGCTGCGCAATATCATCGAGCATGCGATGATTATCAGTCTTGGCGAAAACCTGGAATTGCAGCGGTCTGTTCCGGAAAAAAGGCAGAGAGGAAAACACACATCCCTCGAAGAGATTGAACGCCGCCACATCCAGGATATCCTTGCTGCGACCCACGGGCGCATCAAGGGGCGTGGTGGTGCGGCGGAACTCCTCGAATTGAACCCTTCAACGCTATATTCGCGGATGCGCAAATTGGGTATTCCTTTTGCCCGCTCCGGAGCACTTTAGGTGAAATTCCACCCAAAAGGGTGAAATCTCACCCTGCATTTCTCTCTACCCTGTCTTATCCTCCCACTAAGCAATTACGAATTCCTTTCCTAACGGCATCTTGCGGCCCTGATCCCTCCTAATTGGTGAGTGGCATGCTCTTGGCAAAAACCAAGGACTATGTACCTCTCCGTGATCAAAATCTATCCCCCTCCAGGCCGTAAAAAGGCCGTCATCGATGTCCTTGTGCGCATGAAGTACCCGAATGAATATGATATCGACTGTCTCGGAGGCTCTGTCTCCTTTGAATCGGGTAAAAGGGGGGCAGTGTGTTACATGGAAAGATGGAGCACTCGCGATGCCCTTGACAGACACTTGAGATCTCCCCGGTATTGTCGGGTGCTGGAAGCCATGGAGTGCTCGTGCCAATCGCCTGAAATCGAGTTTTTTGAAGTGATCAACATCGGCGGCCTTGATGTGGTCGAACTTGCCAGATCTTCCGATTTGAAATCGGCTGGATCAAATTGAAAGGAGAGCCTCATGAGCACAGAGGAAGAATCTACTGGAGCATGCTCACGTCGTAGCATACTTACCAGTTCCGCAGCGTTATTGGTCGGCGGTGCCCTCGGCGGCGCAGCGTGCGCCTATGCGGCGACGGCTCCTGCGAGAGACGCCAAGTCAATCGTCGAACCTCCGCCGCTACCGTGGCAGTGGGCAAAACTCGATCCACTCGAAGTCGGGACGGAAAGCCTACCGCAATTATCACCTCGCCGGGTGCGGACACGCGACCTACATGGCCTTTCTCAGCGAACTTCGTGAGAAGGTCGGTTATCCGTGGACGACAATGCCGGACATGATGATGGTCCACGCCGGGGCCGGCTACGGCGGGCATGGCACTCTGTGCGGCGCTCTCGGCGGAACGGCACTCATCATCAACCTGGTGACGTTCAAGGAGAAGGACGTCATCTATCAGCAGATCATCGACCGGCTCTTCTATTGGTACGCCGAGCAGGAGTTTCCCCCCGAGCGCTTTGACGACATCTCGCCGATGCCGAAGCAGGTCAAGGTCAAGGCCAAGACGCCGCTCTGTCACACCTCGGTGTCGAGCTGGACGATGGCGGCTGGAGAAAAGGTCTCCTCCAAGGCGAAGAAGGAACGTTGCGGCAAGGTGGCCGGCGAGGTGGCCTACGTCACCACGCTGGCGCTCAACGAGTATTTCGACGGCAAGTGGACACCGCCGGCCTGGAAGCCGTCCAAAGAGATCGAGCATTGCGTCCAGTGCCACGGTCCGGACGACATGTTCCAGACCAAAGAGGGGATGAACCACCAGCAGGGGCACATGGAGTGCCTGCTGTGCCACGACGATCACACGAAGTCGTAAACCCCAAGGACTCGTCCTGGTTTCCAATCACACGGCTTGATGGTTGCGACCTAAAAGGAATCACCGGCCAAGCCGACAAAGGAGAGTTTATGAAGAAGAAAAACACCATGTGGTTCTGGGTACTGCTGGCCGGTGCCCTGCTCCTGGCTGGTTGTGCGGCCAGTGGCATGAAGGATGTCCAGAAGACTGGCTTTTTAAGTGACTACAGCCAGTTGAAACCGGGTGGCGATGACCGTTCCGCCCTGTACTACGTTAAGCCGGGCGCCGATCTCAAACCCTACAACAAGCTGATGTTCGACCGGTTCGTGGTGCTGCTCAGCGACAGCGCCCAGTTCCGGGAAATCGACCCGGCCATGCTCAAGGAGTTGACCGACTACTACCAGAACGCGGTCTTCACTGCGGTCAAGGACGGCTATATGATCGTCGACCAGCCCGGGCCCGGCGTGCTGCGGGTGCGGGTGGCCATCACCGAACTGAATCCCTCCAATCCAACCACCAATACCCTGTCAACCATCGTGCCGGTCGGAATGATCGTGGCCGGGGCGACCAAGGCGACCAGCGGCGACAACCTCGGTACCGGCGAGGCCGGCACCGAGTTCGAACTGCTCGATTCCGTCACCGGCGAGCGTCTGGCGGCGGCGGTCGACAAGCGGCAGGGCGGCAAGGGGGTGTTCCGCGGCAAGTGGGAAGACACCAAGGACGCCTTCGACTACTGGGCCAAGCGTTTCCGCCAGCGTCTGGACGAGGCGCGGAAATAGGTTTTGCATCGTTTCTATATACTCGGGCCGGCTCCAATTTGGGGCCGGCCCAAGTTGTTTCATAAATATTACGACTTATGAGGCAAATATCGGCGTCTCACTGAATGCTATATTTTCGACGCGGAAAACAGCGGCCACTCGGATACCCGAGTGGCCGTGTCATTAGCATTCTACAAGAGTTCTGTCGAGACATTCGGGATAAATTCTCCTATTATGGTGGGAATTGAATGACGCGTTTGAAAGTGATGGATGTCGTGTCCTCAAGACTATCTTCGAATAGGCTGTTTCTCGTGATGTTTTGGGCGATAGTGACCAGTTGCATAGCTTCATCGCCTAGCACGGCTGGGTCAACAGTCACTTGCGCCACCGAGTCGACTTTGATCAGCGATTTGAAGGCACTTGAGGATCCGACCATTCTCAGTCGCCGTATATGGCTTGACACGGAGTGGAGTAAATATCGGGATGGCAGCAGTAACCTCGACGAAACGCTAGGGGTATTGTGGGCGTGGAGGATAACATCCCATCAAGACTGGGCACTACGCCTCAAACTGCCATATAAGTGGCACCTTTCTGGCGATAACCCCGGTGATTACGACCGGGATGGAACCGGTGATCTCAAGTTGGCGACTGGCACCGCTTGGCGTCTGAATGAAACCTGGCGTGCCGGCGGCGGTGTCGAGGTGCGCTTGCCAACCGGCAAAGACGAACTCAGTGAAAATGTATGGAAGGTTCAGGAATTCGGGGCCCTCGCCTGGGATGCGGCCCATTGGCTAACCTTGAGTCCCTCCTTTGAATACAACCATTCCATCAAGGAGGAGCACGGTGCCGCCCCACAGCATTACCTGGAAATTTACTTCCCGGCGACATTTTTGCTGCCGGACAAGTGGTCAGTAACCACGCGCTACGAAGCCAAAGTGAATTACGAGGACGACAACACCTGGACGCACTCGGCAAAGGTCACCCTTGCCAAACAACTTGGAGGACCGCCCGTGGGCTTCGGACTCTCAATCAAGAAGCCGTTTAACTCCGGGCCGAAGGATTTTCAAGTCAACTTTGTCATGACCTACTACTTCCGTTTGCAATCAGGAGATGCGGCGAGAACAAAGTGAATCTGACGGTCTGTATTTCATACGATTTCTGAGGCAAAAACCGGCGTCCAATTGAACGCCACATTTACAATACTGAAAACAATGGCCACCCAGATCACCGGGCGGCCATTGTTACCTCAGTCGCGCACCCTCTCTGGCTCTCGCCACGGCCCCTGTCAAACTCGAAAGTCGGAGCGGATAACCACCGTAACGTCTGTTATACTGCACGGCATGGCCGTGCCCTGGATCATACCGCGGTTTGATTGAGATTTTTTGCTTTGACCGGCCACTTAACCCAAGTGGATTGCCAATGCAGAGAATTGTTGCGGGGTCCTTTCCACCAATCGGATGCAGTAGACATGATGCACGAACAGTACCTGCTCCTCGCCATTCTGCTAATCACCGTAGCGATGTTTTTCTGGGGCCGCTGGCGCCACGACATGGTGGCTGCCGGCTCGCTGCTCGCCTGCGTGCTGACCGGTCTGGTGCCGGCCCGCGAGGCCTTCGCAGGTTTCGGCCACCCGGCGGTCATTACTGTGGCTTGCGTGCTGGTGCTCAGCCGCGGCCTGCAGACCTCGGGCGCGGTCGATGCGTTGACCCGCACCGTACTGCCGGCGCGGGCCGGCGTGGGGTTGAGCATGGCCGCGCTGATCGGGCTGGGGGCGGTGCTGTCCAGTTTCATGAACAACGTCGGCGCAATGGCCCTCTTGATGCCGGTCGCGATCCAGATGGCCAGGCGCCTTGAACTGGCACCGGGGCAGGTGCTGATGCCGCTGGCTTTCGGCACTATCCTGGGCGGCATGACCACGCTGATCGGCACGCCGCCGAACCTGATCGTTTCCGGTTTCCGCGCCCAGACCGGCGTCGGCAGCTTTGGCATGTTCGATTTTACGCCGGTGGGGCTGGCGGTTGCCGCGGGCGGGGTGGTCTTTGTCGTCCTCCTGGGCCGGTGGATGGTACCGGTGCGCCAGCCGGCGGGAATCGAGGGCTTCGAGTCGGGGGCTTACATCACCGAAGCGCGCGTGCCCGAAGACAGCAAGGCCGTGGGCAAGATGCTGCGTGAACTCGAACCTCTGCTCGACGAGATCGATGTCCAGATCATCGGCATCGTCTACAACGATGTCCGGATGATGGCGCCGAGCCCCCGGCGCAAGATCCGCGCCGGCAACATCCTGGTCATCGAAGCCGAGGCCGAGGCACTGTCCGGAGCACTGTCAGCCCTGGGCCTGGAACTGGAGGAAGCCGTGCCGCCGGCCGAAAAGGAGGAGAGTGCGGCCAGCGACGCGGATGGCGCAACGGCAGGCCGCGGGAAAGACGGGAAGGGCACCGGCGAGCAGCACGAAGCGAATGGCAAGGACCAAGACAAAGCTGCGGCCTCGGGTGAAATCGTACTGATGGAGCTCGCTGTCCTGCCGGCTTCGTCGCTGGCCGGGCGCTCGGCCAGCGACATTCTGCTGCGCACGCGCTACGGCCTGAACCTGCTGGCGTTGTCACGCCAGGGGCAAAGGCTGATGAAGCGCCTGCGGGCGGTCAGCATCAAGTCGGGCGACTTGCTGCTGATGCAGGGGCCACCCGAGGCGATCGCGGAATTTGCCGCCGATAACGGCTGCGTACCGCTGGCCGAACGCGAACTGCGCATTCCGAACAAACGCAAAGCCTGGGAGGCCGGCCTCATCATGATCTTTGCCATCGGCGGCGCGGCCTTTGGCCTGATGCCGGCAGCGGTTGCCTTCGCCATTGGAGTGCTGGCCTCGATGGTGCTGCGCACGGTGCCGCCGCGCGCTGTGTACGAAGCGGTCGACTGGCCGGTCATCGTCCTGCTGGCCGCGCTGATTCCGGTCGCCGGGGCGATGGAGACCAGCGGCGCGGCCGGCCTGATCGCACGCTTCCTGCTGGACAATGTGGCGCAGGGCCACACCGTGGTCGTTCTGGCGCTGATCCTGGTTGTCACCATGTTCCTGTCCGACCTGATGAATAACGCCGCCACGGCGGCGGTGATGTGCCCGATCGCCATCGGCACTGCAACGGCGCTCGGCGTCAATGCTGATTCCTTTCTGATGGCCGTGGCGATCGGCGCCTCCTGTGCGTTCCTGTCACCGATCGGGCACCAGAACAATACGCTGATCCTGGGGCCTGGCGGTTTCCGTTTTGGTGATTACTGGAAGTTTGGGCTGCTGCTTGAGATTTTGGTGGTCGCGATCAGCATCCCGCTGTTGCTCGTCTTCTGGCCGCTGTAAGCAACAGAAGATGGCCGGCACGGCTTGCGCTCGCTGGCCGTCGAACGCGAAAACCCGGCGTGGCTGGTCTATGCACAGGCGGCAAACGATGCCCTGCCGGGACCCGGCTTCGCCACGGCCGTTGTGGATTGGCACGGGCCCGGTAAACTATTGCTACAGCGAAAGGAGACAACCGATGGAAGACAAGGAGCTCTACCGGGAAAAATTCGAAGCCAAACTCAGGGAAATCAAGGCCAGGATCGAACTGCTCGAAGCCAAGGCCGCACAGGTCAAGGCGGAATCGAAGCTTGAGTATCAGCGGCACCTCGATGAGTTGCGCCGGAAACGCGATGCCTTGCGCAGCAGGCTCGACGAGTTCAAAACGTCCGGCGGGGAAGCCTGGAAGGATATCAGGGCCGGCATGGAAAAAGCCGCCGATGACCTGAAGCAGGCCGTCGACAAGGCGATGGACAAGTTCCGCTAACGCAGTTGCCGGGGATGGGTGGAGTCGTGTCACGAAACCGACTGGTGATCATCGGCGGAGATGCGGCGGGGATGAGTGCCGCTGCCAAGGTGCGGCGCGAAGAACCCGACCGCGAGATCGTGGTCTTCGAACGCAGCCCGCACACGTCCTATTCGGCATGCGGCATACCGTATTACATCGGCGGAGTGGTCGAAAAGGTCGAGCAGCTCATCGCCCGCTCCCCGGAGAAATTCCGCGAGAAGTACCGGATTGACGTGCGAACCCGGCAGGAAGTTGTGGAGATCGATCCGGCTGGCGCCAGGGTGCGGGTCAAGGAGCTTGACAGTGGCAGGGAAAGCCGGACCGCCTACGACCAGCTGCTGATCGCCACCGGGGCAACTCCCTTCTGCCCGCAGGTGCCGGGCGCCGGAGCCGGCGGCATCTTCGGCCTGTCGACCCTGCAGAGCGGGATACGGGTGCGCCAGGCCGTGGAGCAGGGGCAACCGCGGCGCGTCGTGGTGGTCGGCGGTGGCTATATTGGCCTTGAAATGGCCGAGGCCTTTGTCCGGCTGGGGCTGGAGGTGTCGCTGGTGGAACGCGGCACGCAAGTCATGGGCACCCTGGATCCGGACATGGGCAAACTGGTGTCCGACGCGTTGCGCGGGATCGGCGTCACCCTCTACCTGGGGGAGTCGCTGACCGGCTTCGAGACCACGGCGGAGCAGGTCAAGGCGGTGGTGACCGAACAACGCACCCTCCCCGCCGACCTGGTCATCCTCGGCCTGGGCACCCGCCCGCTCAGCGACCTGGCACAGGCTGCAGGCATCACCCCCGGGGCTGGCGGTGCCATCCCCGTCAATCCGCGCCAGCAGACAACGGCGGAGAATGTCTGGGCCGCCGGCGACTGTGCCGAATCGTTCCACCTGGTTGCGCGGCGGCCGGTGCACATCGCCCTCGGCACCATCGCCAACAAACAGGGGACGGTGGCCGGAACCAACCTGGCGGGGGGCTATGCGACCTTTCCGGGGGTAGTCGGGACCGCGGTCAGCAAAATCTGCAAATACGAAGTGGCCCGCACCGGGCTGCAGGAGAAGGAGATCCGGCAACTGGGGCTGGAAGGGGTCAGCGCCACCACCACCAGTAAAACCCGGGCGGGGTATTATCCCGGCGCCGGATCGATCACCGTCAAACTCTGGGCGGAAAAAGGCAGTGGTCGTTTGCTCGGCGGTCAGATCGTCGGTATCGAGGGGGCCGCCAAGCGCATCGATGTACTGGCAACCGCCCTCCATGCGGGGTTGACCGCAGAGCAGTTGGTCTATCTCGATCTTTCCTATGCGCCACCTTACTCCCCGGTGTGGGATCCGGTTCAGACTGCTGCACGGCAGGTGTTGAAAGCACTTTGAACCCCGGTTCAATCTCTGGCCCGCAATTCCCGAAAGGAAGCGATATTTGGAAATGTTAATTCGATTGGCCATTTCATTTGGCAGGACATTCTTTACAAAATATCCGCAACGCATCGAATTGCCTTCCCTCCGGCGAGCCGATATGATCCCCTCTTGGGAGAAATCGTATGACAGTTCTTTACGCCCTCGCTCTGATCGACACGGTCGCCTTTGCCGGTGGAGAAGATTGATCACATGGCTCTTCCCTCTACCATCCATCGCGTCGTCATCGACCTTTCCGACATCGACTGCGGCCACTACACCCGCCTTGAAGCGACCGTGGCCCGCCATCCGTCCGAGACCGCCGAACGGTTGGTCCTGCGAGTGCTGGCGTACGCCCTGTGCCACGAGGAGGGATTGGTCTTTACCAAGGGGATCTCTGCCGGGGACGAGCCGGATCTATGGGCCAAGCGGCCCGATGGGCGGGTGCAGGAGTGGGTTGAGGTCGGCCTCCCCGACCCCGAGCGACTGCGTAAGGCGAGCCGCCATGCAGAGCGAGTGGTTTTGGTCGCCGGGGGTGGCGGACTACAGCGCTGGCTCAACCAGCATCAGTCAAAGCTGGCGTCGATCACGAACCTGACAGTCCTCACCCTCGACCCTGCCCTCGTTAATCGCCTCGCCGAAACCCTGGCGCGCGTTGTCGAGTGGTCGGTCACCGTCACCGAGGGTGTTCTCTACCTCACCCGCGGTGGCGAGACTCTCGAATCACCGGTCACGATCGTGCAGGGCGCTAGATAGTTTGCCGCCTTCATCCCTGCCAAGGCTAGTTCCCCACGCCTGGGTCACTGGGTAGGCGTTTTGATTGAGCACGACAACTCCGGGCGAGTGTGGGCAGAGCTGGCTGACATCTTCTCGTGATAGATGCGATCGCAATCCGCCAGGCGATCCATTTGAACGTCGAGCTTCTGTCCTGTGGTACTGCCCCTTGCGTATCCTGCCTACATTCCCCCGTGTTCTTGAATTGTTGCCACCATAGTGGGGCGGCAAGAATCTTATCGCTTGACGTTTAACGCGCAACGATATATAGTTCACCCATGATCAAGTCATTCCGATGCCGTGATACGCAAGCCCTCTTCGAGGGACGATCCTCCAGGCGGTTCAACGCGATTGCCAGGGTGGCCGAGCGTAAATTGCAGATGCTCGACAACGCTTGCAGTATCGAGGATCTGAAAGTTCCTCCCGGGAATCGCTTGGAAGCGTTGCTTGGCGACCGGAAAGGTGCGTGGAGCATTCGGATCAACGACCAGTGGCGCGTCTGTTTCCGTTTTGCCGAAGGTGACGCTTTTGACGTCGCCATCGTCGACTATCACTGAAGGAGAAAGTTATGACCATGACGAATAAAATGCGCCCGATCCATCCCGGAGAAATTCTGCGCGAGGAGTTTCTGACCCCACTGGGAATGAGTGCCAACGCTCTGGCTCTTGAATTGAAAGTGCCTGCACCACGCATCAATGACATTGTACGCGAGCGCCGGGCAGTCACCCCGGATACCGCCTTGAGGTTGTCCTGCTATTTCGGTACTACGCCACAATTTTGGCTGAACTTGCAGTCTGCCTATGACCTCAAGATGGCGGAGTTGAAGAATGGCAGCAAAATCAAGCGCGAGGTTCACACCAGGCCGGCGGCGTAACCGGAGAATAGGTTCTTCTTTTCGATTCTCAAAAGCCCCGTCCCATCAGGTCGGGGATTTTCTTCTGACCCAGCATATTTATATCACCGAAAAACAGCGGCCACCCGGATCACCGGGTGGCCGCGTCATTTGGCAATGCGCTAATCGATGCGCAGGTCCGAACAAAGGTCAATGCTGATGACCTGACGGTGCCGATGATTTACCATGGTGGGCGGTTGTGTGAACTGCCTGGACAATTCCTTCAACGTAGTGGACATACGTCACATAGGCTTCCACGTATTCCCTGCCGGCGGCAACGCTCCCCAGCGCATGTTTTTTTGCTACCAGGGCATGCTGGAATTTTTCTTTGATCGCTGCTTCCGTGTGGCTGGCAATCGCCTTGGCCAGTTCCTCCACGGAACCTTTTTCCAGCGCTTGGTCTGCCTTGAGGATGACCGGTTCGACAGTTCCTGCCGGCTTCAGCCCGGTGAAGGGAGCCCCTTCACCAGCACGATGGATGCGGACCAGCGTCTCGAAGAAATAGGTTTCAGCCAAGGATTTGGCTTCCGGGTTGAGCTTGCGCACGGACTGCGCCTTCGTGAAGGACTCGCGCAGTTCCTGTTCATCGGCCGCCCGGACCCACTTCAAGGTCGGGGTGATGTCACCCTGGTCCAAAGCTATCCGCGCATCGGCCACGACGGGACCATCGAGCGTATCGCAGTGGGCTGCCGCACTGTGGGGGATGGCGAAGGTAAGTGCCACGGCAGCGGCGATTCCCGACAATGTGGTCTTCACTATCTGTACCGATTTCATATCGAATATCTCCTGTGAATTGTGGTTATAGGGGAGTCTGTGCGACTCCGAATTTTCCCTGCGGGAAACCGATATGGTCATCGGGGTGGCTTGAATGCCCTTCTGGCATAACCGTCAAGTTGCCTGCCCTTGAAAGGGCAGGCAAGTATCCCGGTCACGATGGGAGCCGTAAGGTCCTGAGAGGATGGCAGGATGTAATGGGAATCAAGTTCGCAGCAGCGGACATCGGAGTGATGATTGCCGGTCGAGTCACGATCAGCATCGCCGTCTGCGTCATGGCCACCGCCACCAATCCCATGCGCCGTTTCAGTTCCCAGCACTTCCAGAGGATCGGCGTGAACGGTGGCAGGCATAATCAGAATGAGCACTAGCATTATGGCGGCAACATTCCGTATGGTCATACAAAGCATGCTCATGACCACCTAATTGGCATGTATGCACTCACATTGCCTTGACATGCATCAATATCTGCAAGGTCGTGCTTTCACGGCTCACTGTAGACGCTGCCGCCACACTTGGGTTATACCCTGAATTTACGGACACTTCAAAAAAGCCTATAGTGGCGAAAAGGAGTGTCTATGCCGAAGCAGGATAAATAGCCGGCGCACTGAGGCCAGAAACGTGGCAATTACCTCGCCTGATGAACGTTTTTCGGGCTAAACCGCTCGCGATATTTTCAATTTGCTTTATTCCTTTTGAATATCACTCATGGGCCAGCGGTGACGCGCGACTGGGCCTCACATATGAAAGGAATCCAGCATGGCAGGCAAGTTTGAGCTGAAGAAAAGCAAAGACGGGCAGTTCATGTTCAACCTGAAAGCCGCCAACGGCCAGGTGATCTTGACCAGCGAGCTTTACAAGACCAAGCCGAGCGCAGAAAACGGCATCGAATCGGTCCGCAACAACGCCGCACGCGAAGGGGCCTTCGAGGTCAAGACCAATGCCAAGGGCGAGCCCTATTTCATCCTGAAGGCGACCAATGGCCAGGAAGTGGGCCGCAGTGAATACTACTCCTCCACCAAGGCCATGGAGAACGGCATCGAGTCGGTGAAGAAAAACGCTCCCGAAGCCAAGGTCGAAGATCTGACCGCCTGACCGACTCAGTTTCCCGAGGGGTGGCGCTACAAACCTCGTTAACATCGTTGAAATTGTGAAAGGGAACTGCTCATGGGTATTTTTTCCTGGGTCATCATGGGATTGATCGTCGGTGTGCTCGCCAAGTTCATCATGCCCGGCAAGGACCCCGGTGGACTGATCGTGACCATCCTGATCGGGATCGCCGGTGCATTCGTCGGCGGGTATCTTGGGGCGATGCTGGGCTTCGGGCCGGTGATCGGGTTCAACCTGGGGAGCATACTCTTGGCGACCGGTGGCGCAATCGTTCTGTTGGTCCTGTACCGGGCGATTAAGAAATAGCCCCAAAATTGATCTACGCGTGATCAATGGCCGATAGTGTGCGATTTTTTCCTGTGAGCTGATTTTCAACTTAGAGAGGCAGTTCAGATATGTTCAAAGAGTTCAAAGAATTTGCCATGCGCGGTAACGTCATCGACATGGCCATCGGTATCATCATCGGCGGAGCCTTTGGCCCAATTGTCGGCTCGATGGTCAGCGACATCCTGATGCCGCCGGTCGGCCTGGCCCTGGGCAACGTCGATTTCACCAATCTCTTCATTCTGATCAAGGAGGGGAGCAAGGCCGCAGCTCCCTACGCTTCGTTGGCAGACGCCAAGGCCGCCGGGGCGGTGACCATCAACTATGGGCTATTCATCAACAGCGTGATCAGCTTCGTCATCGTGGCCTTCTGCGTGTTCCTGCTGGTGAAGACCATGAACCGCCTCAAACGCGAGGAAGAAGCTCCACCGGCCGAGCCGACCACCCGCGATTGCCCGTTTTGTTACACCGCTATTCCTCTCAAGGCCAGCCGTTGTCCGAGTTGCACTTCGGAAGTGAAACCGGCCTGACAGGGGCCTTACTGCAAATTTGACGGCCGCCCCTCAAGGGACGGCCGATTGCGTATCAACTCTCGTAGAGCTATCAAGCTAACGCCCGAGCCCGGAGAGCAACGAACCCAGGGTATTTTCAAGAGAGTTGGTTTCGGGCACCTTGCCGTCGGGGGTGAGTTGATCGACCACTGCGGGCAGCAGGCCAGCCAGAAGCGAGCCGGCCTCGGCCCTCGGCACACCCGCCTTGCTGGCAAACTGACTGAGCGTGTTCTCGCCAAGGACATCCGTCACCTGAGTGGCTGAAATCGCCGGATTGGGACCCGTCGAGATCCAGGACGAAATCATGTCACCCAAACCCTGTTGCTGAAAGGCGCTGATCAGTCCACCCAACCCCCCGCTGCCACCGATTGAGGAGTCGCGGGTACTGAGAAGCCCGGTCAGGGCTACGAGAACCTGAGGGTTGCTGATCAGGCCGGCCAACCCGCCTTCACCAACCTGCCCACCCATCGCCTGCTTCAATATCCCCTCGAGTAATCCCATGAGCTTGCCTCCTCGTGTCGGTTGTGAGCTGACTTTGATGCTGGCAGAGGGAATTCTGCCGCAGCTAAGCTTCAGGTAGGGTCGCTGGCGCCGCCCCACTCCTAGCTCTGCGGGTTCTGGATCATCACGAGCTGCGCCGGCATGGGCGCCGGAAATTTGGCCGCCGCAAGAGCCTCGCGGATAGTGCGGTTGCCGTCGAAATAAACCTGCCAGTAATGGTCATTGTGGCAGTAGGGACGCACGGCGAGAACCGGACCCACGAGGTTGAACTCGAGGATCTCCACATCGACCGCCGGTGTTGACAGGACATTCGGCACGGCGGAGAGCTCCTCGCGCAGCAGCTTCATGGCGGCGACGTGATCGGCACTGCCTGCCAACTGGCATTTCAACTCCACGCGACGGTAGGCGTTCGTGGTGAAGTTTTGGATGGTATCGCTGAAGATCTTGGCATTGCCAACCATCGTCATGACGTTGTCCGGCGTGATGATGGCCGTCACAAAGAGACCGATCTCATAGATGGTTCCGGTGACCCCTGCGGCGGTGACGAAATCGCCCACCTTGAAGGGGCGTAGCACAAGGAGAAAGGCCCCTGCCGCCAGGTTCGAAAGAAGACCTCCCCACGCAGCACCAATGGCAATGCCGACACCGGCGATTAAGGCGGCGAAGGTGGTGGTTTCAACCCCGAAATAGCCGAGGATGGCAACCACCAGTACGATGTTCAGGGATACACCAACAAAATTCCCGATGTAACGCATCAGGCTGGGGTCGACTTTTTGCTTCTCCAGAACCCGCTGAAGCATCCGTTGCACCGTGTGGATCAGCCAACGGCCGACGACCCAGAAAATAATGGCGGCGATGAGCTTTGTCACGATTGCCGTCCCATAGGTGATGGCCAACTGCTGGAATTGCGACATGTTTTCCATACGATTTCTCCTTATGCTGTCAATGCCTCGCTGTCTGTTTAACCTAGTGCCGACGGGTTCTTTAACAGTGAGAAGTTTACAGCAGGGATATCAGAAGTCACGGGTTCTGAGGCAAAATCGCGTCTCACTGGACGCCACATTTACATCACCAAAAACAGCGGCCACCTGGAGACCCGCCGCGATGCCCCTCTGCAATTTTCAGCAAGACAACATATTGGACACTTGACCCTGACGGGAATTGTGGCATTATATGCGCAATCGCTCATAAAGGACGATCCATGGCATCAACAAACGATTTTCAAGCCGAGATTCTCAAAGCCATAGCCCAAGAGACCCGCCTGAGCATCCTGGAGCTGCTGCGCGACGGCGAACGCTGCGTCTGCGAGATCTTCCCGGCCATCAACCAGGAGCAGAGCAACGTCTCGCGCCATCTCAACATGATGCAGAAAGCCGGCATCCTGACCCGGCGCAAAGATGGTTTGCGGATTTTCTACGCTGTCAAGCATCCCGAGGTGCTGGCGATCATCGACCTGGCCGCCGCGATCATGAGGAGCGAAACGGGGCGGCGTAACGACCTGCTGCGGGCCAGTTAAGGGCCGCTTTTTTTGTAAAGATATATGATTAATTGATCAGACAATGTTAAGGCTTTAGCATGTTTATCTTCCTTGAATATTTTGCCGATCTGGTGGTGATTGGCTGGCTTGGGCTGGACCCCAAGTCCCACCTTGGCGGGGCGCTGCACTTTTTCATCTACGACACGCTGAAGATCTTCATCCTGCTGACCACCATCATCTTCTTCGTCGCCATCATCCGCTCCTGGTTCCCGCCGGAACGCACCAAGCGCATCCTCTCCCACGAACGGGAGTACGTCGGCAACGTCATGGCGGCCCTGCTCGGCATCGTCACCCCGTTCTGCTCCTGCTCGGCGGTGCCGCTGTTCATCGGCTTCGTCGAGTCCGGGGTGCCGCTGGGGGTGACCTTTTCCTTCCTGATCTCCTCGCCGATGGTCAACGAAATCGCGCTGATCCTGCTGTGGGGGATGTTCGGCTGGCAGATCGCCCTGATCTACATCGGCACCGGGCTGCTGGTGGCCATCGTTGCCGGCATCGTCATCGGCCGGCTGAAGATGGAAAAGTATGTCCAGGATTACGTCTGGGAGATCAAGGTGGGGGATGTCGATGATCGCCGAACAGAGCTGGCCGGAGCGCTGCGCCTATGCCCGCGACTACACCACCGGGCTGCTGAAGAAGATCTGGCCCTATGTCGTGATCGGCATCGGCATCGGCGCCTTCATCCACGGCTACGTGCCGCAGGACTTCCTGGTCAAGTGGGCCGGACGCGACAACCCCTTTGCCGTGCCGCTGGCGGTCATTCTCGGCGTGCCGCTCTACGCCAATGCCGCCGGGGTCATCCCCATCGTCCAGGCGCTGACCGCCAAGGGGATGGCCATCGGCACGGTGCTCGCCTTCATGATGGCGGTGACCGCCCTGTCGCTGCCGGAGGCGGTGATCCTGAGCAACGTCCTGAAGAAGCCGCTGCTGGCGACCTTCTTCGGGGTGGTGGCCGTGGCGATCGTCATGGTCGGCTACCTGTTCAACATGATTTTGTGAACGACAATGTAGGGGCAAGGCATTGCCTTGCCCTGGGTGACGCCTGCGTCGCCCCTACGCCATAGGTCAAGGAGACTGATCATGAAGATCGAAGTTCTCGGTACCGGCTGCGCCAAGTGCATGCAGCTCTACGACAACGTGAAAAAGGCATTGGATCTGGCCGGCAAGGAGGCCGAGGTGGTCAAGGTGCAGGACCTCCCCTCGATCATGAAGTACGGGGTGATGAGCACGCCGGCGCTGGTCATCGACGGCAAGGTCAAGTTCTCCGGGAAGCTGGCGACTCCCGAGGAAATCCGGGGGATGCTGTGAAATCTCTGCCTGACGACTTCTGCTGCTGACACTGACCGTCGCGTTGGCCCACGCCGAACTCCCCTCGGCCAGCGATGCCGAGGCGACCCGTGCGCTGGCCTCCGGACCAGCCGACACTCATCGACCTGGGTGCCCGCACCTGCATCCCCTGCAAGCAGATGGCGCCGATCCTGGAGGAACTGGCCGGCACCTATCGCGGCAAGGCCAACGTCCTGTTCATCGATGTGCGCGAGGACCAGGCCGCCGCCAGACGCTTCGCCATCCAGATGATCCCGACCCAGATCTTTTTCGATGCCAAGGGGAAGGAAGTCAGCCGCCACATCGGCTTCATGGACAGACCCGACCTCATCAAGGGACTGAAGGCTGCGGGGCTGAAGTGACCTTTCTCGACAACATCGAGCAGATCATCGCCGCCTATCCGCTGGTGGCCTTCGGCGCGGTCTTCCTGGCCGGGGTGCTCTCCTCGGCGTCGCCGTGCGTGCTGGCCACCATCCCGCTGGTGGTCGGCTTCGTCGGCGGCTATGCCGAAGGCGACCGCTGGAAGGCGTTTCGCTACTCGCTGACCTTCATCCTCGGGCTGTCGCTGACCTTCACCGCCTTCGGCGCGGCCGCGGGACTGCTCGGCACCATGTTCGGCACCCTGGGTGGCTGGTGGTACGTGGCCGCCGGGGTGGTCGCGGTGGTGATGGGCTTGCAGATGGCCGGGCTGTACGAGATCCACCTGCCGATCAAGCGCGAGTACAAGCCGAAACAGGGCGGGATCGTCGGCGCCTTCCTGCTGGGGCTGTTCTTCGGCGTGGTCTCCTCGCCCTGCGCCACGCCGGTGCTGGTGGTGATGCTGACCCTGGTTGCGACCAAGGGGGAAGTTCTCTACGGCATCGCCCTGCTGTTCGTCTATGCCCTCGGTCACTGCCTGCTGATGCTGGTGGCCGGCACCTTCACCGGCTTTGTCGAGGCCTTCGTCCAGGCCAAGGGGGTGGTCAACTTCTCGGCCTGGACCAAGCGGATCAGCGGGGTGATCATCACGGCGGTGGGCGCCTGGTTCATCTGGCAGGCGTTCTGAAAGTGGTAGAATGTCAGGACACAACGGAAAGGAATGACGATCATGGGCAAAAAGGGATTCATCCTCTGTGTGTGTCAGGGAACCTGTCCCAGTTTCACCAAGATGGACATCTTCGGGGTTCTTTCCGACGTGCGCCGGGAGAAGATCTTCGACTACGTCTGTCTGCATCCGCAACTCTGCGTCGGTGACGGCGAGGAGTTCCTGAAGGTGCTGCTCTCCGGCGAAGAAACTGAAAAGCTCTACATCGCCGCTTGCGACCCGCAGATGCAGTGCAAGATGTACCGCGACGCCTTCGAGGCGGTCGGTTTCGACAAGGCCCACCACATCGCCCTCGACATCCGCAACAAGACCACCGAGGACGCGGTGGCGGCGATCAAGCAACTGGCGGCCGACAACCCTTGAAAGGTTACGAATGAACGCGTGGCGCGGCATCCCCCGTGAGAAGATTCCCTGGTATCCGACCATTGATACCGGCAAGTGCATCGGTTGTCGCACCTGCGTCGATTTCTGCAAGAACGGCGTCCTTGCCTTTGACGAAGCCAATCAGAAAGCGATGGTCGTCGCCCCCTTCAACTGCGTAGTCGAATGCAGCACCTGCGGCCGCCTGTGTCCTGAGGGCGCCATCAGCTTTCCGGAGCCGGAGGCCTTCGCAACAGTGATTCGCCGCTTGCTGGCGGGAGAGGCCAGACAGTAAACCGCGGGGCAGGGTGCTGCCGGGTGCGCTGATCACAGCGAGGAGAGCGCTATGCCGATCTTCGAGTTTCACTGCCAGTCCTGCGACAAGACCTTCGAGAAGCTGTTGAAAACTCCCGCGAAACAGGCGCCCTGTCCGCTCTGCGGCCGACAGGCTCAACGAGTCGTTTCGCCCCCTGTTGTGGGTGGTAACGCAGGTAAAGGATGTTCAGCCCAAGCCGGGTCTGGCCTCGGCTGAAAGTCCTGACTTGGAATGCGTGTCATTCCAAAAAAATTAACGGGTTAGTTTATAACGACACAGGCGGTGGCCAACCTGCCGGATCCAGTTGACGCACCGCCCGTCAGACATCGACAGGTGAAGACACCTAATTGACCTTGATCTCAATCGGCTTGCTTTTCGGCTCTTCAACCTTGGGCAATTCGATCGTCAACATCCCATCTTTGAATTTTGCATCGATTTTGTTTTCATCGACGTTCTGGGGTAAAGTAAAGCTTCGGCAGAAACTTCCATAGCTACGCTCGATGCGATGGAACCTTTTCCCTTGCTCCTCTTTTTCCTGCTTCCGCTCACCTGTGACTTTTAGCATGCCGTGCTCAAGCTGGATCTTGACATCTTTTTTGTCGACTTCTGGAACCTCCATCTTGATGACGAACGCCTCGTCTGTTTCTGCGATGTCAACACGTGGGACCCATTCTCCCCCAGACAGGAGATTCAGGCCCATACCGCGTTGTGTAAGGTCTCTGTTATAAAGGTTAAGTAAATGGTCCATTTCGCGCAAGGGATCCCACCTGACCAGTGACATGGTTCACCTCCATGACTCCGGGTGATGCACCATCATCGATTCCCCGGTTGAACACGATGATGGCCTCGGCAGCAATAATCTCCGGCAAACTTATAGCCGACGAGGATTGGAGTGGGTGGTGTTCTGTCAACGACAACGGACTTGATATTATTCGCTTATGCAGATAGGCTAACACCATGCGTAAAATTGTCCAGCGCTTCAAAGCCCTCTCCGACGAAACCCGCCTGCGCATCTTGGCGTTGCTGTCCGTCGACGAAATGTGTGTCTGCGACCTGATGGCGATCCTCGACCTGCCGCAGTCAACCGTATCGCGGCATCTGGCCTACCTGCGCAATGCCGGGTGGGTGGAGGACCGCCGACAAGGGGTGTGGATGTACTACCGGCTGTTCGAAAGACGATGAGGTCTTTGCCAGGGAACTGCGCGAACTGCTTCAGCGACACCTGCCCAACCTCCCCCAGGCCACGCGTGACCGCGAGGCACTGACAGCGTTTCGTTCCGGAAAAATTCCCGGGCGCTGCGCATGATTTTTTTTGAATTACTAATCTGCTCATGCGGATATAAAGCATTGAACCGGATCATGAAAAAACGTGTCCTCTTCCTGTGCACCCACAATTCCTGCCGCTCGCAGATGGCCGAGGGGCTGGTCAACCACTTCCTCGGCGATCGCTTTCAGGCGTTTTCCGCTGGCACCGAAGCCACGCGGGTCAACCCGTTGGCCGCCAGGGTCATGGCCGAACTCGGCATCGACATCGCCACGCACCGTTCCAAAACGCTGGACGAATTCGCCGGCCAACCGTTCGATTACGTCATCACCCTGTGCGGCGACGCCAACGAGAAATGCCCGCTGTTCTTCGGCGGGGTACGGCGGGAGCATATCGGCTTCGACGACCCGTCGCGGCTGAAGGGGAGTGAAGAGGAGGTTCTCCCCGAGTATCGACGGGTCAGGGATGAAATCAAGGCAACGCCTGACCCAATTTCTGTTGGAGGGCATGATGCATGACTAGCAAAACAGATGAGTTTCTTCGACAAGTACCTGACCGTCTGGGTCGCCCTCTGCATGGCGGTCGGCGTCGGCCTGGGCAAGCTGATCCCCGATGCCGTGGCGTCGCTGCGTTCGCTCGAATTCGGCGCGGGCTCGCAGATCAACATCCCGATCGCCGTGCTGATCTGGCTGATGGTCTACCCGATGATGCTCAAGGTCGATTTCGGCTCGGTCCTCAATGTCGGCAAGAACCCGAAGGGGCTGTTCGTCACCCTGTTCGTCAACTGGATCGTCAAGCCGTTTTCCATGGCCTTCTTCGGCTACATCTTCTTCCGCCTGGTATTCAGCCCGTGGATTGCGCCGGCCGATGCCGACCAGTACATCGCCGGCAGCATCATCCTCGCCGCCGCCCCGTGCACCGCCATGGTCTTCGTCTGGAGCTACCTGACCGACGGCGACCCCGGCTACACCCTGGTGCAGGTCTCGGTCAACGACCTGCTGATGCTGGTCCTGTTCGCGCCGATCGTCACCTTGCTGGTGGCCGGCGCCTCGAACCTGGTGGTCCCCTTCGGCATCCTCTTCACCTCGGTTGTGGTCTTCATCGTCATCCCGCTGGTGGCCGGGGTGGTCACCCGCGCGACGCTGATCAAGTCCCACGGCGCGGAGTGGTTCAACAGCGTCTTCCTGCCGAAACTGCACCCGGTGGCGATTTCGGCGCTGCTGGCCACCCTGGTGCTGATCTTCGCCTTCCAGGCCGACAACATCACCGGCAAGCTCTTCCACGTGCTGCTGATCGCCGTGCCGATCACCGTGCAGGTCTACTTCAACTCGTCGCTGGCCTACGGCCTGATGAAGTGGCTGAAGGTTCCCTACGGCGTGGCCGCGCCGGGGGCGCTGATCGGGGCGAGCAACTTCTTCGAGCTGGCGGTGGCGGTGGCCATCACCCTCTTTGGCCCGGAATCGGGGGCTGCGCTGGTCTGCGTGGTCGGGGTGCTGGTAGAGGTACCGGTGATGCTCTCGGTCTGTTCGATCTGCAACCGCACCCGCCACTGGTTCCCGGCCAAGGCGTAGAGAGCACCATGCAACCAGAATATCTGGAACACCCGCCCAAAAACCTCTTCTTTACCGGCAAGGGTGGGGTTGGTAAGACCACAACCGCCACCGCCACGGCCATCACCTTGGCTGACTATGGGCATCGGGTGCTGTTGGTCAGCACCGATCCCGCCTCCAATCTCGATGAAGTCCTGGGTGTTACGCTGGGCCGAGAAGCCAGAGCGGTTCCCGACGTCCCGAATCTTTTTGCTTTGAACGTCGATCCCGAGGAAGCGGCCGCCGCCTACCGCGAGCAAATGGTCGGCCCCTATCGCGGACTCCTGCCGGAGGCCGCCCTGCGCAGCATGGAGGAGCAGCTTTCCGGGGCCTGCACCGTGGAGATCGCGGCGTTCAACGAGTTTGCCGCGCTGATGGGGAATCCGGACGCCGCAAACCAGTTCGACCATATCATCTTCGACACGGCCCCCACCGGGCACACCCTGCGCCTCCTTTCCCTTCCAGCCGCCTGGAGCGACTTCATCGACACCAACTCGGGCGGTACCTCCTGCCTTGGACCATTGGCAGGATTGAAGGCCCAACACCAGCTTTATGAAAATACCCGCCGCACGCTGGGGAATGCGGAAGAGACCTTGGTGGTCGTGGTCAGCCGGCCGGATCAAGCTCCTCTTGCCGAAGCGGCCCGCGCCTCGGCCGAACTGCGGGAACTGGGAGTCGCCAATCAGCATCTGGTCATCAACGGCGTGCTTCGGTTGATCGATCCGGGAGATGCGGTAGCAACCGCCGTGCGCGAGAGGGATATGAAGGCCCTGGCTGGCATGCCGCAGGCGCTGACCCCGCTTCCTCGCACTGAGTTGCCGTTGCGCGGCGCGGAACTGGTCGGTATTGCGGCGCTGCGGGCGTTTTTTTCCCCGGAAAGCGACCTGCCGCCCACCAAGAGTGTATTGGATACCCACGCCACATCTTTGCCGGCGCCACTGGATAACCTGCTCGACATGCTCGCAGCCATGCCCGGTGGGGTGATCATGACCATGGGCAAGGGCGGGGTCGGCAAGACCACCCTGGCGGTGAACATTGCAACCGCCCTAGCGGGGCGCGGCAAAAAGGTGCACTTGACCACTACCGACCCTGCGGCCCATGTTGCTCAGACCTTGGGTGTCGCCCCCGCCGGATTGCAGGTGAGTAGGATCGATCCCGAGACAGAGACCGAGGCGTACCGCAAAGAGGTGCTGTCCACTGCCGGCGCGGCTCTTGACGCCGAGGCTCGGGCGCTCATGGAGGAGGATCTACGTTCACCCTGCACCGAGGAGATCGCCGTTTTCAGGGCGTTTGCGAAAATCGTCGCGCAGGGAACCGACCGCTTCGTCGTCATCGATACGGCTCCTACCGGGCATACGCTGCTGTTGCTGGATGCCTCCGAGTCGTATCATCGGGAGGTGTCACGCTCCATGAGCGACATACCGGAGGCGGTACGTC
Organism: uncultured delta proteobacterium; assembly: GCA_963749425.1. Classification (GTDB taxonomy): domain Bacteria; phylum Desulfobacterota; class Desulfuromonadia; order Desulfuromonadales; family BM103; genus VAUL01. Next base: position 327,004 of record CAVVMK010000005.1, on the reverse strand, counting down.
AGCTCCTGCCGCGCTTGCGCGATCCGGCATTCACCAGGGTTTTTCTGGTGACCCTGCCAGAAGCAACTCCGGTCCATGAGGCACTGGCGCTCCAAAAGGATCTGCGCAGAGCCGGCATCGAACCGGAAGGCTGGATCGTCAACCAGAGCCTGGCCCCGCTGTCCGTCACCGATCCGGTCCTGAATCAACGACGTGCCCGTGAGTTTAGGTATATCGATGAAGTTGTCCGGGAAGGCCTGCCGACATTTCTTGTCCCCTGGCAAGCCGAGCCGAATCAATCCAGTCGCTAACCACTAGCGTCATACCCACAGCAATCTGCCAATAGGAGAGAAAGCAATGAAGATCGAAATTTTTGACCCTGCCATGTGCTGTTCAACCGGAGTCTGCGGACCGAGCGTCGATCTGGAACTGGTGCGCATACAGGAAGCGCTGCGCCAGATTCAGAAGCAGGCGCCGACTATAGAAGTCAACCGTTACGGCCTGTCCACCGATCCGCAAGCTTTTGTGGGCAACGCTGCTGTGGCCGAACTGCTGAAGAACGAGGGGCCTCAGTGCCTGCCACTGGTTTTTGTCGAGGAGGAACTCCTGGCCAAAGGTTGTTACCCAGGCAATGGCCAGCTCGCTGCGCGTTTGCAGAAAGCAGGGGTCGAAGTGACGCTGGGCCAGAAAAAAATGGGTGGCTGTGGTTGCGGACCAAAATGCTGTTGAGCTGAAGCAATAATGGCTGAGCTTTCCGGAGAAGGGACACGATCCGCATGAAGACGCTGACGATAAAGTGGCAAAGGCTGTTGAGCAAGGGGCAGACCTGCCCACGTTGCGGATCGACGGAATCCGAGGTCGAAAAAGCAGTGACAGTTCTTGGGCAAGCGCTTAAACCGTTGAGTATCGACGTCGTTCTTGAAAAGGGTGAGCTGTCGGTCGAGCAGTTCAAGCAGGATACACTGCAATCCAATACAATCTGGATTAACGGCCGACTTCTGGAGGACTGGCTTGGCGCGCAGACGGGGCAGAGCGAGTGCTGCGAGGTCTGTGGTCCGAATGACTGTAGAACCACGGCCGTGGCTGGCGAGGTCCACGAGGTGGTCCCGGTGGAGTTGATTGTCAAGGCCGGGCTCTTGGCGGCGGCGAATCTGATCGATGCCGAATCATGCGACTGCTACCCGCCAGCCATCTGGCCGGCGGGCGGTTGCTGTTCGACATAACGTCATCCGCAACCTGTCCACATAGCCAGGAGGGCAGAAAGCTTGCCTTGTTGGAACGAATTATATGTGCCTGATCGTCTTCGCCTATGAGTGTCACCAAAAATACCGGCTGATACTGGCGGCAAACCGCGACGAGTATTTCGTGCGCCCAACTCGGCCAGCGGAATACTGGCCGGAGCATCCCTCCGTTCTTGCGGGGCGCGATCTCCAGTCCGGTGGAACCTGGCTCGGGCTGACCAGATGCGGGCGGCTGGCGGCAGTCACCAACTACCGCGATCCGCGTTGGATCGTCCCAAATCCACTCTCGCGCGGGTTGCTGGTCGCGGACTATTTGACCGGAGATTTGTCACCGGAGAGGTTTTTGGCCGAAGTTAAATCCCGTGGGCATCTCTATCAGGGTTTCAACCTCTTACTCGGAGATCTGTCGAAACTTTTCTACTATTCCAATCGCGACGATGCGATACGCATTGTCGCCACAGGGGTCCACGGACTCAGCAATCACTTGATTGATACCCCCTGGCCAAAGGTGGCAGCCGCGAAATCAAGGTTGCAGAGTCTCTTGGAAAAAGGATCAGAAAATCCGGAAGACTACTATGCCATCCTGACTGATCGGAACGTTTTTCCGGATCATGGACTGCCTGAGACGGGTGTCGGGATCGAATTGGAGCGAAGGCTCTCCCCGATTTTCGTGAGCGACCGAAGTTATGGCACCCGATTTTCAACTTTGATTTTCATCGACCGGAAAAACCGCGCGAAGTTTTTGGAGCGAAGCTACGGCCCTCACGATACCATCAAGGAAACAACGGAGTTCAGTCTGACGTTGAAGTTTTGACCATTCAAGTCAGCGCTATCGCAAGTCAAGGAGTCAGTCATGGATGAAAAAACCAAGGAACTTGTTGCCATCGGCGCATCGGTCGGAGCCCATTGCCAGCCCTGCCTGACCTGGCACGTGGCGAAGGCCCGCGAATTGGGGATCGATGATGAACTGATCCGCGAGGCAATCGAAACCGGTCACATGGTCGAAAAGGGCGCCATGAGTGCCATGCGGAAGTTCTCCACGGAGATTTTGACTTCTGCCCAGGGGCAAGCGCCTTGCGATGCTTTGAAGTCCTTCGGTGTTGGGGCGTCCTGCAAATCGTGACGAGGACCTGGCTTTGTCCCGGCCATTCTTCCGTGGAATCAACTCCGAGGTGACTGATGCGTTCCTGGTTGCTGATCTTGTCCCTGCTTGTGCTGCCTCTGCCGTTAGGGCTGTTGGCCGGCGAGAAAGCCCCCGCATTATAACCCGATGGTCATGTATCGCAACTAACAGCCGATCATGGACTATCTGACCGAAAACCCCCTACCGGTTCGCGTTGAAGCCCTTCTGATAAGGACCAAAACTCACGACTTCTGAGGCAAAACCCACCATCTCACTAAAGGCCACATCTGTGACACAGAAAACAACGGCCACCCGGTGTACCGGGTGGCCGAATTATTATGCAGCTCCGAGCAGGAACAACGCCCCGACCATCAGCCCTATGGCAATGACGGGATCCATCGAACCCCCATTGGCTATCGACGATTTCGGAGGTGAATTGTCATCTTTTATTATCTATAATCACCGTGAACCAAACAAACTGATGCCATCCAGTATGTTTCGAAGCGAAGTGAGGCTAGATCGGAGGAAAGTACGATGAATGAATACCAGCAGAAATTCAGCCTTGAAGGCCAGATTGCCATTGTCACCGGTGCAGCGGCCGGGATCGGCCGGGGGATTGCCGAGTTGTTCGCCGCTGCTGGGGCCGCGGTCGCGGTGAGCGATCTTAATAAAGATAAGGCTGACGCAGTCGCTAGCGGAATCAATCAAGCGGGTGGCCGTGCTGTCGGTGTTGCCTGTGACGTTACCGACGGGCAGGCGCGGGCAGATCTGGTTCAGGCGACGCTGGACGCATTTGGCAAGATCACTATCCTGGTCAACAACGCCGGCGGCGGTGGTCCCAAGCCGTTTGATATGCCACTGGACACCTTCGAGTGGGCCTATCGACTGAATGTGTTCTCGATGTTTCACTTCTGCCAACTCTGCGCCCCGCACATGGAAAAGGCGGGCGGCGGAGCGATCCTCAACATCAGCTCGATGGCGGGGGAAAACAAAAATGTGCGAATGACATCCTACGCATCTTCGAAAGCCGCAGCCAATCACCTGACCCGTAACATGGCCTTCGACCTTGGCCCGCAAGGGATTCGAGTCAATGCCATCGCTCCTGGTGCAATCAAGACTGCGGCACTCGCCTCAGTCCTGACACCTGAGATTGAGGGGAAAATGCTCACACGCACACCGCTCGGCCGGTTAGGAGAACCGTCTGACATCGCCTACGCGGCACTTTTCCTCTGCTCACCGGCCGCTGCCTGGATCAGCGGGCAAGTGCTTACAGTAAGTGGCGGTGGCACTCAGGAGTTGGATTGATGCAGAATGTGAACTGGATCATTATTTGTTAGAGAATATCATGAATAGAGCATTTAAAATGTCACCTTCTATCGGACACGAAAGCCCTCGATCTCCGGACCGGGGGCTTTTCTTGTGACCCACGTGTTCCGACACAGATTATGGCCGTCTCAGATTGACCCGGACATAACGCACTCTGTCTCTACAACTTTAATGCATGAAGGCCGCCGGATTTCCCCGGCGGCCTTTTTCAGACATCATGATGCTTGCTGTTGTCGATTCAGGCGGTAGAGGCGATAGACTGATGCCCGACTTATGCCATAGTGCTCGGCGATCTCGCTCTTGCTGCATCCAGGGGCGTCAAAATCCCTCACCAACTCCTTGAGTTCTTGCGCCGACAGCTTGGGTCTGGCCCCAAACTTCACGCCCCGCTGAATGGCTTTCATTCGCCCCTCCTGAGAGCGTTCCCTGATCAGTTCGCGCTCGAACTCGCCGATCGCGGCCAGAATGTTGAACTGCAATCGGCCATAAATGGTGGTCATGTCGAGCCCTTGGTCCATGACAACCAGGTCGACATTCTTCTTCTGCAATTTCTTGACGATCTCTGACGCTTGGTTTGACATCAAGGTCCGAGAACGATCTTCTGACTGACAGAGGACCTCCAAAAGAGCAGGGGTCGCCTCACCTGTGGCAAGCCAACCCCTTGACGATCAAGCACAGAGTAGTTTTGGCTTATGCTGCCGATAGCTCCCTGAGAACCTCGGGGCGCTTCAACGCGATCGCGATGAGCGATTTTGCAGCCCCCGATGGTTGACGCCTTCCTTGCTCCCATTCCTGTAGAGTCCTCAGAGAGACTCCGAGAAGCTTGGCAAATTCGGCCTGGGTCAAGCCGACCTTGGCGCGGGCTTCGGCAACAGGGGGCACTTCGACCGTTATTTTTCGACCGATCTTGCCTGCCTTAACGTCGCGTACGGCTTGCAGCAATTCCTCGGCTATATTTCTTTTGGCATCGCGATCCAGCAGTTTCTTGTCATCTCGAGACATGTTCCATCTCCTCTTTGAGCGCTTTCAGTATATGGGCTGGGATGCTCTCGGTTGCACTCTTGGCATAGATCAGCAATAACCAGATTTCGCCAGCCGCAGTGCGGGCAAAATACATAATCCTCACGCCGCCACTTTTCCCTCGCCCTCTTCGCTGCCAACGTACTTTGCGAATGCCGCCGGACCCTTGAACAATATCCCCGGAATCTGGATTCGTTGCGAGATAGAGCTGAAAATCAGCATAGTCCTCATCCGAAAGGTAGTCGTGGACATACTTGCTGAAAATTGGCGCTTCGATGAATGTCACCATGGCCACATCATACGTCATTGACGGATATTGTCAAGCCTTTGATAACCTTGAATATCTCGGGGGAAATCTGCAAATCCAACAAGCCAGGGGATTTGATAATCGGCCTCCGCCTACTACTGCGCCTGTTCTGCCATTCGTAGCGCGACTCGTAAGACTCTTGCGTTGACGTCACGTTGTATACGTCAGGAGTGGCTAGTATTCTGGTGGCGATTCAATCCGTCCGAGACCGCCGAACGGTTGGTCCTGCGAGTGCTGGCGTACGCCCTGTGCCACGAGGAGGGATTGGTCTTTACCAAGGGGATCTCTGCCGGGGACGAGCCGGATCTATGGGCCAAGCGGCCCGATGGGAGGGTGCAGGAGTGGGTTGAGGTCGGCCTCCCCGACCCCGAGCGACTGCGTAAGGCGAGCCGCCATGCAGAGCGAGTGGTTTTGGTCGCCGGGGGTGGCGGACTACAGCGCTGGCTCAACCAGCATCAGTCAAAGCTGGCGTCGATCACGAACCTGACAGTCCTCACCCTCGACCCTGCCCTCGTTAATCGCCTCGCCGAAACCCTGGCGCGCGTTGTCGAGTGGTCGGTCACCGTCACCGAGGGTGTTCTCTACCTCACCCGCGGTGGCGAGACTCTCGAAATCACCGGTCACGATCGTGCAGGGCGCTAGATAGTTTGCCGCCTTCATCCCTGCCAAGGCTAGTTCCCCACGCCTGGGTCACTGGGTAGGCGTTTTTAGTGAGCAGGGAATTTGAGAAGTGGCGTCAGCTAGATTAAAAATCCGAGTAAATACCGTGACACAATATTAGAGATATCGATGGTGGCTGCCAGAAATCTTTACTTTTAAACTGTCTAATTGACAGGGAAGCTTACGACTCGGCAAGAACATGCCCCGCCGATCAGACAGATGCCCCGGGCCCCCATGGAATGCCCAGCAGGTACCAAAGCAAGAAAAGCAGCGTCCACACGATAGTGAGGACTATGAAATAGGGCAACATCAACGCGATGACCGTACCGATGCCGGCCTTCTTATCATAGCGGGTGGCGAACACCACGATCAACGGGAAATACACCATGATCGGGGTCACGATGTTGATGGGCGAGTCGCCCACCCGATACGCCGCTAGCACCGCCTCAGGCGCAATCCCCAGACGAAGGAACAGCGGCACGAAGATGGGTGCGAGCAAGGCCCACTTCGCGATGGCCTGGGGTATGATGATCCCCACGACAACGGTGATCCCGATGGCGCCGAGGAGCAACCACGCCGACCCGACGTTCATCGTCTCGATCGTGTCACCCAGCCGCACCGCCGCAATCTGCGCGAGCTTCGAGTAGTTGAAGTACGCGATGAACTGGGCGATGAGGAGGAACAGAAACAGCAGTCCGGCCAGTCCCGCCCAGGACTTCTAAATCGCGCCGATCAGATCGTTGCTCCCCCGAAGCGTCTGCGCCCCCCACCCGTAGCCCAGGCCGGCGCCGAGGAACACGAGCGTGATGATCACGATGAGGCTGCCCATGAACGGCGAGGTGCCGATGATTGCACCCGTCGCGGTGTCTCGCAGCGGCGCACCGGCGGGAAACGTCAGCAGGCCTACCACCGCCAGCACCACGAGCGTGCCCAGCCCCGCGAGCCGAAGACCCTTTGAGTCTTGCTCGGGCGTTATGTCCGCGAACGCGTCTGGCTCATCGGCGTTCTGCTCGCCGGTCGGCGCAAGCGCGGGGTCGTAGCCGCCCAGGCGCTTCTCGACGATGCGGGTGGTGACGACCGAGAGCAGCACGGTGAGCACTATCGTCGACCCGATGCCGAAGTAAAGGTTCGCGGTGATGTCGATCGACTGCGCCGGGTTGACGAGGTGAATCGCCTCGTTCGTAATCTCGGTGAGGATCGCATCGGTGGGCGTGACGAGCAGGTTGACGCCGAAACCGCCCGCTACGCCCGCGAACGCGGCGGCCATGCCCGCGAGGGGGTGTCGGCCAACACTCTTGAACGCGGCAGCGCCCAGCGGGATAAGCACTAGGTAGCCGGCGTCCGAGGCGATGCTCGAGATGATGCCGAGGAACACGATGATGTAGGTGAGCATCCCCGCCGAGGACACGGCGACGAGCTTGCGGATGAGCGATGCGACCAGCCCCGACAGCTCGGCGATCCCCACCCCGATCATGACGATGAGAATGATGCCCATCGCGGTGAAGCCCATTAAGTTGGCCACGAACGAGGTGAACAGGAACCGGATGCCATCCGCGGTGAGCAGGCCTTGCGCCTCAGCCGTCTCGGTGACGACCTGATAGTCGGTCGCGTCGGCCTGTTCGCCAGGTAGTACCTCCGCGGGCAGGATCGAACCGGCGAGGTCGAGCTGCTCCACCTGCACGGGGGCCGGCTTCACGACCTCATAGGTCGCGTTAGCGCCGAGCCAGTAGAACACCTGCGAGAGCAGGATCATCCCCAAGCACAGCAGCAAGAAAAGTACGGCCGGATGCGGGACTTTGTTCCCAACTCGCTCGATGACTTCGAGGATGCGCTGTATCGCGCCGGGACGCTGCGGGGGGGCCGTAGCGGCCGTTTTGGTGCTCACTGGTCACCACCTTCCGCCGTCAGTTCGGCCAGCCTGCCGAGGAAATCCGCGATGGCAAGCGTCGCCTTCTCGAACTCGTCGATCAAGACGCGCTCGTTGGATCCGTGGATGTTCGCGTAGCCGTCTGTCGCCCCGCCGAGCATGATGACGGCCTTGGGGGAGGCCTGCGCAAGCGCGCTCACGATGGGGATCGAACCGCCGCTTCCCGCTGTGATGGTTTCCGCGCCCCACGTCTCGGACCAGGCTTCGCACGCAGCGCCGAACACCGGGCTGCTCGTGTCTGCGGCGAAACCGTTGCCGGTGGGTCCGCTCTCCACCCTGAGCGAGATGCCGTAGGGCGTCGCTTGCTCCAGGTGACGGACGACCGCTGCCTGCGCCTCGGCGGCGTCCTGCCGAGGGTGCACACGCACGTTCAGCTTGGCTCGTGCGTACGGCTGGACTGCATTGAGAGCTCCGTCCACCGAGGGCGCGTCGATGCCGATGACCGTGATCGCAGGACCCGACCAGACCCGCGAGCCCAGCGAACCGGTGCCGATAAGTGGCTGGCCGTCCTCGACCTCGGCCAGGGTCCGGAACTCCTCCTCGGACGGGCCACTGCCCGTCCACTCCTCGCGCAGCAGTCCCTCGACTGCAACATTGCCGTCCGCGTCGTGAAGCGTCGAGAGCGCGCGGACAAGGGCAAGCAGCGCATCGGGGGCGGCACCGCCGTACTGACCGCTGTGTTTCGCCGAGGCGAGCGTACGGGCGGAGACGGTCACGTTCGCCATGCCTCGCAAGGCGACGGTGAGCGTGGGCACGCCCGGATGGACGCTCCCCATGTCAGCGATGATCATCGCGTCGACGTCGAAGGCCTCGGGATACTCGACCAGGTACGGGGTGAACGCACCACTTCCGACCTCCTCCAGACCTTCGAACACGAACTTGAGTCCCACCGGCGGACGGCCGTTCCACGCCCTCAACGCACCGATGATCGCGACGATGTTCGACTTAGAGTCCCCAGCGCCGCGGCCGTAGATGGCCCCTTCGCGCTTCGTGGGCTCGAACGGTTGCGTGTCCCACAACGACACGTCGCCTGCCGGCACCACGTCGTAGTGGCCGTAGAGCAGGACCGTCGGCGCGCCCTGCGGTCCCGGCACTTCGCCGACGATGACCGGCGCGGTATCGGGCAAGCAGATCTCGTTGATCTCGGCGCAACCCGCCTCACGAAGGTGCTCGACGATCCAGTCACGTGCACGAAGCAACTGCTCGTGCGTCGAATCCGGGTATCCGGTCTCGGAGACCGAGGGGATTGCCACCAACTCCGATAGCTCATCGGTCAACTGCGGCATCAGCTCGCGCACCCGCTGCTTGAGATCGAGTGATAGGAATTTGCTTTTCGCCGATTTCGCCAACATGCCCGAATCCTCCCCTCCGCGGACGTCCCATCTGTTGAAATCAGCCACATATCCGTTCTAGATTCCGCCACGGCCCATGTCAAACTCACAAACCCGGCGGGTAAGCTAAAAACAACACCTCGATAATCTAGCGTGGTGCTGGCAAAACACACCCGCAAACCTGTACTGTTGTAGAGTTGATCGAGGGAGTTCGAGAGAAGGTCCAAAGGACGATTCGTCCCGTATTCATCATGGTACCCGTCTTCGTATTCTTCTATCTCCTCTATTTGCTCAGCAGTAGATTCTGGGGTATCACCTAGCGAGAGATTGTCCTCGTCAACCTCAGCCATTACTAGCGTTGAAGCAGTGAGGCCAATGAAGAGAGCAAGCCGTAACTAGAACGTTAATCTTTTGTGGGATAAATGAAATACGTACCTCATTTTACTTTCTGCCCTTACGTTTTACCCAATTCAGGAGAGAGGAGTTCGCCAGGGCGATAGTCTGGCAGTCGTCCGCATGGAAAAATCATGAGCAAGGCTATGATTCCAAGAGTGAAAAATGCCACCTTCAGCGCTCGCAAACGTGACTCCTCGTTTATTCGAATACCCTCTTCTATTTGCTCAGGTGTTGCGGAAGTTTGTTTGAGCCGTTCAGCCAGGCGCTCATTGCTGAGGAAGTTAATATTGCTGAGATCTACCTGACTTTTCAGCTCTGCGGTAATGATCGGATTCGAAGTTACCGCGCGCATAACCCCTGCACTCAGTACAGCAACGACGAGAGCTCCCATTAACGCAGTTCCTACTGAGGCAGCAAGATTGTTTGCTGTTCCGCGAAGCGACCCAACATCTGCGGCAAGCTCTTTCGGCGATGCAGTAACTAGCACGTTAAAGAGAATGGTCACTAAGGCACCCTGACCGATACCAAAAATAACGAGGCCAATAAGGACGGGGACTGAGCTCCAATTGTTCGTCACAACAAAGGTCAACCAGAAGCCACCACCAGCGGCCAGAGTAAAACCATACCGAGCAATCTGCTGTGGCGTGAATTTATCGTAGAGCTTGACTACCAGTACTGCGGTAAAAAACACAGCTAAGTTAAATGGCATCATGGCGATGGCGGTGTCAAAGGCGCTACGACCCTGTACAATCTGTATATACAGTGGCACGGAAAAGTTAATTGCTGCCTCCATTCCAACAATGGCAAACATAGCCAAGACTGCTGCCCGCTCTCTTCCTGATTTAATCACTTGCATTGCAAAGAGTGGAGTTTTGCCGAGAGTTTCTCTTCGGCGAGTCCAAGCCAAAAATCCTGAAACCAAGATTATACCAGCAACGATAGACAGTGGGGCTGGTGAGATGCCGAGAATATTATATGGCGCACGTGGTCCTGCAAAAAACAATCCCCAGTTGCGAATATTATTCACACCCAATGTAAGGATGATAATACCGCTGGCAGCAAGAAGTACTCCAACGAAATCAATTTTGACTTCTGGGCGTGGTGTGGAAGCTTTGAGTTTGAAACTCATTATGAGAATTGCTGCGGCGTGAACAATAAGCAAAGCAAATGCAACTCGCCACCCGACAAAACGCTCTAAAGTCCCGATCACGAGAAAGGCAAGCACGCTTGCCATCGCCCGCGCAGAACCAAGCCATCCAAGAGCTTTGGCCTGTTGAGCACCATTATAGTGGCCAGCAATCAAAACAACTAAGGTTGGTACAAGAGCTGCTCCTGCTAAACCGGCGAGCGCTTGGCCCAAGAGCATTATTTGGGCTGTCGGGCTAATGACCATTATGATCATCGCTAGCAGGAATGCTGTGACAGACGCTTGAAAGAATATTTTTGAGCCAAATCGTTGCCCAAGTTTTGCTCCAAGGAGAACGAAACCAGAAACACCCATCGAGTACATGATGACTGCCGTTCCAACCGTAGTTGGAGGCACCCCAAAACTCTCCACCATGCCAGACATTGAAACTGGCAAGCCGGCGACGTTAAAAGACATCAATGCCTGCCCCATGGCTATCACAATCATTGGTAGCCAAGGATCCATGCGCTGTTGTTCTGTTGGTGTTGTGTTACCCATGCGACTCTCCCGTGTTTAAAGTTTACAAAAATGTGATACATTGAAGGTGTTTACAACTGGAAATTAGGTAAACATCCGTTATACCTGCGCCTTTGATACAAAAATGTCCATACCTAATTGTTGCGAGAGGTGTTTCGCTACAAGTTGTCCCTTAACACTGTTACCTTCCTTGTCAAGCAGAGGAGAAAAAGTTCCTAAGCCGCCCTTTCCAGGCGAAACCGCAAGAATTCCTCCGCCAATGCCGCTCTTTCCAGGAAGCCCAACTTCATAGAGCCAGTCACCAGATGTTTCATAAAGACCAGCAGTTGCCATGACAGCAAGTACGTAGTGGCAGACCGATGAGTCTACAACCTGCTCCTTCGTAATCGGATTTACTCCGCCATCGGCTAAAGTGGCGGCCATAACAGCAAGGTCGCGAGCACTCACATTCAGTGAACACTGCTTCGTATAGAGATCCACTGCTTCTGCTGGGTCACAATATATACTGCCATAGCTCTGCAGCATTCGTGCAATGCTCTGGTTTCTAAAATTTGTCTCAGAGGCAGAGACATACACCTCTTCGTTAAGAGGTAACTCTCGTCCTGCAAAACGCGAGAGCGTGCCGTGGAGGAACTTCCATTTTTCATCTCGGTTTTCACCCGGCACCAAACTCGTGCAGGCGATTGCTCCGGAATTAACCATCGGATTTGTAATTCCGCCCTGCTGACGTTCTATCCCTGCAAGAGAGTTAAAAGCGTAGCCTGTGGCATTTGCGCCAAGCTTTGCGCGAGCATCTTCAACACCGATAAGCTCGCATATAAGAGCAAAGACAAAGGGTTTCGAGACACTCATGATTGAGAATTCATATTCAAAGTCACCAACTGAGAATACTTTCCCAGTGACGTCTACAACGCAGACTCCGAACAAGCCTTCGGGTACTCGGGCCAAGGCTGGATAAACTTGTGAGTTTTTTCCATCCTTATTCGATCGGAAAAGGCTGTAAGCTTTTTCCACGGTCTCTTGTATAAGTTCAGCTGTCGGTAGAGAACCACATGATACAAACCGATCATGTGAGGTGGCAGCCGTTTTGGATTGATTGGTCATAATGCTCCAAGTGATAGGACTTTGCTTTTCGCCGCTTGCGCCGTCATGCCCGAATCCTCCCCTCTGTGACCGCTTTGCGACCGGCAAATCAGACGAAATCAGCCACATATAGGTTCTAGCTTACGCTGCGGCCCCTGTCAAATCCCAAAAACCCGCGGGGAAGCCAAAACACCCCCTTGATAACCTTCAATTTATCGATTGCCGCACAGACGCCTGGGATCTTGCCTCGAAAAAGTAGACACCTCACCCAAACGCAGGTGTCGGAAATGACAAGAATCGCGGAGCCACGGACAATCCATCGCGACAGCGAGGAGTTCAAGGCGACCGCGGTGCTGGCCGGTACCCTCCGCGCGTTGCGCTCCGGCTGCCGCACGGCCACAACGTTGGGCGCAGCCCCATCATCATCTTTGCCAACTTGACTCTTGTTGCCGATTTGCTAAGTTTTAAAAATATCAACCGATTCTCCACGGTCAACGGGCCTTCCTCGAGAAGGCCATGAAGCGCACGGGGTTTAAGGAAGCATGCGAAACTATGCCCTGGCCGACGGCGGTCGTCTGGAAATCAAACCCGTGCCGACCGAGCGCTCGACAAAGCACCAGGGCGAACAGGTCAAGCCGTCTCGCTGCTCGCAAGACGTCCTGCATGAGCAACCGGCGCAACTCCGCCGCTCAGTGCACAGCCGTAGGCGTCATGTGAGCGTCACCCCGCAATCCTCTGAGGATCGGAGAACCCAACTCATGAGCGTTAAGGACCTGAAGTTCGTTGTTGTCATCGCCATGCTGGTGCTCGGTGCATTCTCGATTGCCCGCGCAGCCGACACAGCTGCGGCGCAGACGGCACCATCCTGGCACAGCCCGTCCCTGCGCAGCGAAACCGTCGTCGGTCCGAACGGCGCGGTCACGACCGACGCCGCGCTGATGGCCAACGACAAGTGGGGCATCGGCAGCGAGAAGCGGGTCGAGAAGGTCGCCGACGGCGTGTACGCGATGCGCGGCTGGGGCATCGCCAGCAGCTTCGCGATCGAAGCCCCGGGCGGCTGGATCATCGTCGACACCGGCGACCACACGCAGGCCGCGGCGGAGATGCGCGCCAAGCTCGAGGAGACGCTCGGCCGAAAGGTCGGGGTGGCCGCGATCCTGCTGACCCACTGGCACTACGGCAACGGCATCGGGGCGTGGCTCGACGCGGGCGCGGAGGTCTGGGGACACGAGCACCTCGACCGCAACCGCAGCGCGTCGACCGGCATCAGCGTCCTGAGCGGCACCTACCAGGCACGAGCGGCCGCCCAGTTCGGCGTCTTCCATCCGCAAAGCGGCCCCGATGCCTTTCCGAACAAGCTCGGTTTCACGCCCGAGAAACTGCTGGCCGGGTCCAGCTACCAGCCGCCCACGCGACTCTTCGAGAACGGCCGCGTCGTCGACGTGGTCGTGGCCGGCGAGCCGGTGCAGGTCGCTCCCCTCCGGACGGACACGGGCGACAGCGTCGGCTTCTATTTTCCGCGCAAGCGCATGCTCGTGACCAACTGCATGCCGTATGGCGCCATCTTCAACATCGTTTCGCTGCGCGGCGGTTCGTATCGCAATCCGGCGGTCATGATCGAGGACGCGCGCTGGGTCGAGTCGAAGCACGCGGAAATCCTGCTCGACATCCACGGCCCCACCCTCAAGGGCGAGGACGCGGTGCGCGACGCGGTCCAGCGCGCCGTCGACCAGGTGCAGCTGATCCACGACCAGACGCTGCGCCTGATCGCGCACGGTCTGGACGGACGACAGGCAGCTGAACAGGTGTACATGCCGCGCCATCAGCGCGGGGACTGGGAGAACTACGGCCAGGTCGAGAGCCACGTCCAACAGGTCTTCAACGGCACGATGGGCTGGTTCGGCGGCGACGTCTACGACATCAATCCGCTGTCCGGGAACGAGGAAGCGGCGCGTACCGTGCAACTGATGGGCGGCGCCGCCGCGGTGCGGAAGGCCGCCGCCGGCGCCAACGCACAGGGCGGGCTTGCCAACTGGCGGTGGACGCTCCGGCTGACGTCCCTGCTGCTGGAACTCGACGCGAGCGACGCCGAGGCGCGCACACTCCGCGCAGCGGCGTCGCGCCAGCTCGGTCAGCGCACCTCGGCGGCCAATGTCCGCGGCTGGTACCTGACGGAGGCGCTGCAGATCGAGGGCGGGATGCAGTTCAAGGGTCAGCCGCTGACGGTCGACGCGATCCGCAAGTTCCTGGGCACGCCCACCGCGCAGGCACTCGCCGCGGCGTCCGTGGACGAGAACCTGCAGTTCGTGCGCTACCTGGTCGATCCGCGCAAGGCCGAGGGGCTGCGCCAGACGCTTCACGCTCGCCGTCGAAGGCGACCCGCGCATCCGGCGGCTCGAACTGCGCAATGGCGTGCTCGTGATCTCCGATGCCGACGCCGCGTCACCGACCCATGTCAAGCTCACGCGACAGGAACTCGCCGCGTTCGTGCTCGGCACGCGCCCGGCGTCGGAAACGGACCCGCTGAGCCAGCTCGACCATGTGCTCGATCGCAGCCACCTGATGCCCCCCGGCACGGTGGAGTCGGTGCTACAGGGAATGAAGGCCTGCGGCGACTTCGAGCCCTAGGCGGGTAATCTTGCGTGTGCGTCACGAACCAACTCAGGTCCGGGCCGTTTCAGCGATGGAGCATGCTGTGCCTAGCCATCCCCTGTTGCCTGCCTGGCGATCTTGCAGCGCATAATGGTAACGCCGAACAAGCCCATCCAGCGGCCCGTTTCGAAGCGGGCCTTCGCCCGCTCCTCCGCGGCCGCTCATGGGTAGCGTTCGGCGTCATGTGAGTGTTGCCCCCGCAATACCCTTCAGATTAGGAGCGACTAATTTATGCAAAATAGAACCTTGATATTCGTTGGTGTCATCGCCACGCTGGTAATTGGAGCATGCCCCCTTGCCCACGCGGCAGACGCAGTCGAAGAGAAACGCGAGGCCCAACCGGCACCATCCTGGCACAGCCCATCCCTGCGCAGCGAAACCGTCGTCGGTCCGAACGGCGCCATCACGACCGACACAGCGCTCACCGCCGACGCGCGGATGGGCATTACGGATTCGAAAGTCGCCGAGCAGGTCGCCGCGGGCGTCTATGCACTGCGCGGCTGGGGCATCGCGCACAGTTTCGCGATCGAAGCGCCGAACGGGTGGATCATCGTCGACACCGGCGATTCCACCCGCGCCGCGGCCGAAATGCGCGAGACGCTCGAACGTGCGGTCGGCAAGAAGATCAAGGTCGCCGCCATCGTGCTCACCCACTGGCACTACGCCGACGGGACCGGCGCCTGGCTGGACGAGGGCACCGAGGTGTGGGGGCATGAGCACCTGGACCGCAACCGTAGCGCCTCCGGCGGGCTCAACGTCCTGGGTGGCGCCCTCCTGTCACGGGCGATCGCGCAGTTCGGCGTCTTCCATCCCACGACGGGTCCCGACGCCTTCCCGAACGCGATGAGTTTCACGCCAGAGAAGTTCCTGGCAGTGTCGAGCTACCAACCTCCGACGAAACTATTCGCGGACGGCAAGGTCGTGGACGTCGTGATCGCCGGCGAGCCGGTCCAGGTCGCGCCGGTTCGTACGGACACGACGGACAGCGTCGCGTTTTATTTCCCGCAGCGGCGCCTGCTCGTGACCAACTTCCTGGTAATCGACACCATCTTCAACATCTACACGCTGCGCGGCGGCACGTATCGAAATCCCGAGATCCTGGTCAATGACGCCCGCTGGGTCGAGTCCAAGAACGCGCATATCCTGCTGGACATCCACGGGCCGACGCTCGAGGGCGAGAAGGCCGTGCGGGAGGCGGTCGAGCGCTCCGTCGACTCGGTGCAGATCATCCACGACCAGACCCTGCGCCTGATCGCCAGCGGCAAGGGTCCGCGCGAGGCGGCGGAGACGGTCTACCTGCCCGGCAACCTGCGTGATCGTCGCGAGGGCTACGGGCAGGTCGAGAGTCACGTTCGGCAGGTCTACAACGGCAACCTCGGCTGGTTCGATGGCGACGTCTACGAAATCAATCCGCTAGCGGTCAGGGAAGAAGCGGAGCGCGTGGTGAAGGCGATGGGGGGCCGCGCGGCCGTGGAAAAAATGGTCGCGCAGGCGGTGGCCGACGGCGGACTCGCCAACTGGCGTTGGAGCCTCAAGCTCACCTCCCTGCTGCTGGAGCTCGATCCCGCCGACCCGGCCGCGCGGAAAGCTCGCGCGACGGCGGCTCGCGCCCTCGGCCAGCGCACCGACTCGGCCAACGCGCGGGGGTTCTACATCACCGAGGCGCTGCAGATGGAAGGCGGAATGCAGCTCAATAGTCAGTCGCTGACAATCGACGCGATCCGTCGCTTCATCGGCACGCCGACCGCCCAGAGGCTCGTCGCGGCATCCGTCGACCGGAACCTTCAGTTCGTGCGCTACCTCGTCGATCCGCGCAAGGCCGAGGATCAGAGACTATCGTTCACGCTTGCGGTTGAAGGTGAGATTTCGCATTCGGCGGCTCGAACTGCGCAATGGTGTGCTCGTGATCTCCGATGCCGACGCCGCGTCACCGACCCATGTCAAGCTCACGCGACAGGAACTCGCTGCATTCGTGCTCGGCACGCGCCCGGCGTCGGCCGCGGACCCGCTGAGCCAGCTCGACCGCGTGCTCGATCGCAGCCACTTGCTGCCCCCCGGCACGGTGGAGTCCGTGATGGCGGGAATGGAGGCCGGCGGCGACTTCGAGCACTAGGCGGGTAATCTTGCGTGTGCGTCACGAACCAACTCAGGTCCGGGCCATTTCAGCGATGGAGCATGCTGTGCCTAGCCATCCCCTGTTGCCTGCCTGGCGATCTTGCAGCGCATAATGGTGACGCCGAACAAGCCCATCCAGCAGCCCGCTTCGAAGCGGGCGCTGATGGGTAGCGTTAGCTGGCCAACCCCCATTACTATCAACAATCAAC
The DNA here is from genome assembly GCA_963749425.1 of uncultured delta proteobacterium. GTDB lineage: Bacteria > Desulfobacterota > Desulfuromonadia > Desulfuromonadales > BM103 > VAUL01. The sequence goes on along the minus strand of CAVVMK010000005.1, from coordinate 309,972 downwards.
GAAAGGAACATGTCACAATTCACGGGTTCTGAGGCAAAAAACCGGCGTCCAACTGAACGCTACATAAGCGACACTGAAAACAGCGGCCACCTGGATCACCGGGTGGCCGCTCTCGTTGGGCAGGGTTGCCGAGAACTCTGGCGCGGCGATTGCGGCTCGGCCCTCCCCCTGTGGCACAACTTACGAGACGCGACCAGGTGCCGCTGCCCGGGAACATTAAGGCTTTACTATTTATGCAGGTTATTGATAATGATTTGGGTGTTGGGGAGGCAAGAACGGATCGGTTCTAAGTGCAGGACAGACGCGTTGCCAGGGGGATACATGGAGATGGGTAACAGGCCACCTTTACTTGCCAGAGGTGGCTTTATCTTTGCCCGCTGGGAGGGGCACATAATTTCCGGCCGTTCTTATGTTGACATGCTGCATAACATTACGCAGGACGGATTATCGTTGCAAAACAAGGGGGGCAGGTGGGCATTTTGCCTGCTTCTTTGACAGATTTTCTGAGAATCTTCTGAAAAATGGTTGGATTAAAAAATAGACGACGCAAGTCGCATAATTAAATGGTTAGACGCTTCCGCATTTATCTGATGACAAAAGGCACACACCGCAGTATACTCTTCCCATGAAAGCCTTTCGCTGGAACCACGAAAAGAACGAGGCCCTCAAAATAGACCGCGAGGTTTCTTTCGAGGAAATTACGCTGGCAATCGAGGAAGATGGGCTCCTCGACATCCTGCAACATCCGAACCTGGGAAAGTATCTGGGGCAACGCATACTCGTCGTTTGCCTACGCGACTACGTTTATCTGGTTCCGTTTGTCGAAGAAGTCGACTTCTACTTTCTGAAAACCATCATCCCCAGCCGCAAGGCCACCAGGGATTACTTGGGTGGAGGCAACAGCCATGAGCAAGGTTGACAAGTTTGAAAAAGATATCCTGAAAGCATATGAAAACGGCGAACTGGTATCGACCAAGCCAACCAAAGAAGATAAAGCGTTGTTCAAGGCAGCGGCACAGGCCACCTCGCTCAAGGACCGCCGTGTGAACATTCGCCTTTCCTCACCAGATCTACGGGATATTCAATCCCGCGCCCTGGAAGAAGGAGTTCCTTATCAGACGCTTATCGCTAGCGTTCTTCACAAGTACGTCAGCGGCCGCCTTGTCGAGAAACCATCGCGTTTAACAACACGCCGAGCTGACGGGAAAAACGGCCAAGCTTCTCGATAAATTCGCAGCCGCTCGCAGTTTCGGTGGTCCGCAGCTCAGCTAATGGCGTTGAGGCTGTAAAAAAATCTCAGAAGTCACGATTTAAAAGACCGGCCCAGTGGCCGGTCTTTACATATCGCATAAATCATCCAACACGTTGTTCCCGTATGTTCTTGGGCTTTATCCGCCAGGGAAACCGCCTGCTGCAGTTCGCCAGCACCACTGCCCTCACAAGCTGACCAGCGCCCGTTCGATCCCTTCCAGCCCCGCCAGCGCCCCGCACGGCAGGGAGATGTGCCGGCCGCCGCCAATCTGCGGTTCGCGGGGGTTGATGCGGACGACCGTGACGCGCGGGGACTGGCCGAGCTGTTCGCTGGTGTAGCGGATGGTGGGGATGGCGGTGCCGGCGCCCATCTCGACCACCGCCAGCGGCTCGCCGTGGTGCTGGGCGCAGAAGCTGTCGAAGCGCATCTCCTGCCCGCGCGTGCGGTCGGCGAGCCAGGACCAGTCGCCGAACATGAGGATGTTGGGGCGGGCCACCCCGCCGCAATGCGGGCACTTGGGGATGTGCCCGGCGCGCATGGTGGCGTGGTCGACGGGGATCTCCTCGCGGTTATCCCAGATGGCAGGACCGCAGGGGGCGAGGCACTGCAGGTGATGGATCGAGCCGTGCACCTCGAGGATCTGGTCGTCGCGGTAGCCGGCCTTCTGGAACTGGCCGTCGACATTGGAGGTGACCACGAAGACGTCCTGGTCGAAGCGATCGGCCCACTCCTGCAACAGGGAAAAGCCGCGGTGGGGTTCGGTGGCGCGGTAGAGGTTGGTGCGATGGCCGTAGAAGCCCCAGCCGAACGCCGGGTCCCCCTCGAAGTGTGCGGGGATTGGCGGCGGCGACGAAGGAGAGGCCGAGCCGCCGGTAGGGAGGATAGGCGTTCCAGAAGCCCTCGTCGCCGCGAAAGTCCGGCAGGCCGGAATCGACCCCCATCCCCGCCCCGGCGGTAACGACCAGGGCTTTTGCCGTGCGAATTGCCTCGGCTGCCTGGTGGTATCGCTCCGTCAATTCCATGATTCCTCCTGCGTCCCAACCCGCAGCCGCTTTCCGGGCTACTTCGCGATGCCGACCTCGACCGGCTTGGCCCCGAGGAGTTGCGAGGCAACCCCGGGGGCGATACCGACCAGGAAGCCGCGTTTGCCGCCGTTGAGATAGATTTTCTCCAGGTCGAGGATGCTCCGCTCCATGCAGACCGGCAGCGCTTTCCTGGTGCCGAAGGGGGAGGTGCCGCCGACCAGGTAGCCGGTGTGGCGCTGGGCCGCATCGGGGGTGCAGGGGTGGATGCTGCGGACGCCGAGGGCCCGCGCCAGTTCCCTGGTGGAAACTTCGCGGTCACCGTGCATCAGGACCAGCAGCGGGGCGCCGGCATCATCCTCCATGACCAGGGTCTTGACGACCGCGTGTTCAGCAACCCCCAACTCGCGCGCGGAGACCGCCGTGCCGCCGCGTTCCTCGTAGCCGTACAGGTGCTCGGTGAACGCCACCTTGCGGTCACGCAGAAAGCGGATGGCCGGGGTGACGGGAAATTTTTCCTTGCCCATGGTGCAGCCCTTGTCAATGACGTTGTTGCGGTGGCCGTATCCTCCGGACGTTGCCAGCTTAAATTGTTTAACGATGCAACCAGGCAACCCTGTGCCGGCTTCAGCCCCGCCCGAACCAGGACAGCACCAGCAGGCCCAGGCTGATGACCGTCACGGCGATGCTCAGCCAGCCGAGCAGGTTGAAGAACGGCCGCAGCGTCTGCCGGCCGCGAATCCCCAAGGGCAGCACCGCGCCAAGGGCCGCGCCGCCCAGCGCTCCACCCAGGTGCCCGGCGTTGTCGGCGCCGACCACCAGGCCGAAGACGAAGGCGAACACCGCCCAGCGGAACATGAAATTACGCAGGTGGTGGGCGGCGGGACCGCCGATCCGGTGGTAGTAGAGCACGGCGAAGCCGATCAGGCCGAAGATGGAACCGGAAGCGCCGACCACCGGAGCGGCCGGATGCCAGAAGTAGCCGGCGACCGTCGCGGTCAGGGCGGTGAGGGTGTACAGGGTGGCGAAGCGCAGGGTGCCGATCTCCCCCTCGATGGCCGGGCCGACCTGGTAGAGCACCAGCATGTTGAAGGCCAGGTGGATCAGGCCGCCGTGGGTATAGGCATAGGTGATGCACCGCCACCACTCCCCCTCGGCCAGGACCAGGGGCCAGTACTGAGCGCCGGCGTGAACCAGCAGGTAGCCGTCGGGGCTGAAGAGCGGCTGAAATCCCCGGCCGGCCATGATGGCCTGAAGGATCATCAGGGCGAAGGCCACCAGGTTGATGACCAGGATCGCCCGGGTGGCCGGGGTGCCGCTGCCGGCCTGCCCGCCGCGGAGCATGTCGCGCCAGGCGCGTTCCCAGCGCATCAGCCGCCAGTGCCAGCGCGGTCCGCGCAGTCCGAGTTTGCCGCCGAGGGTCGGCCAATCCATAATTGTCTCCAAATCGCTGCTGGGTCCCCTGGAGGACCGGTTCCGGGCTGGGAGGGGGCAGAAAACACCCTGACCAACCCGCGGAGGTGCGGTACGGTTGGCAAAGATATCACACAACGCGGGGTCGTTGGCAAACCTTCACCGCGACCGGTTGCTGCTGCCCGCTGATGGCTTGCAATTGGCATCGAAATTCGGCAAACTGACCAGATATTTGCAAAGCCTGCCGTGACAGTCCATGGACTTTTGAAGGGAGAATCTCGATGGCTCTCGAATCGATCAACCCGGCCACCGGAGAACGACTGGAGCACTTTGCCGAGTGGACCGATGCCGCGGTCGCTACGGCTATCGAACAAACCAACCGGGCCTGGCAGAGTTGGCGAGAAACCTCTTTCGCCGAACGGGCCGCCCTGATGCGGCGGGCTGCCGGGGTCCTGCGCGACCGCATCGACGACTTACGCCCGCACCATGGCCCTGGAAATGGGCAAGCCGATCAGCGAAGGGCGCGGCGAGGTCAACAAGTGCGCCCTGTGCTGCGAGTTCTACGCCGACCATGCCGAGAGTTTCCTGGCCGACGAGATGATCGCCAGCGATGCCGTCGAAATCCTACGTGGCCCACCGCCCGCTCGGCGTGGTCCTGGCGGTCATGCCGTGGAATTTCCCGTTCTGGCAGGTGTTTCGCTTCGCCGCGCCGGCGCTGATGGCCGGCAACGCCGGTCTGCTCAAGCACTCCTCCAATGTGCCGCGCTGTGCGCCTGCAGATCGAGGAGGTCTTCGTCAAGGCCGGTTTCCCGGCCAACGTGTTCCGCACCCTGATGATCGGCTCCGGCAAGGTCGATCAGGTGATCGAGCATCCGGCGGTCAAGGCGGTGACGCTGACCGGCAGCGACATCGCCGGGCGCAAGGTGGCCGCCAAGGCCGGGCAGATGCTGAAGAAGACCGTCATGGAACTGGGCGGCAGCGACCCCTTCGTCGTGCTCGCCGATGCCGACCTCGACGAGGCGGCAGCGGTGGCCGCCAGGGCCCGCTGCATCAACTCGGGGCAGAGTTGCATTGCCGCCAAGCGCTTCATCGTCGAAGCCCCGGTCTACGACGGCCTTCCTGGAAAAGTTCATCGCCCGCTACGGCGGCGCTGGTGATGGGCGATCCGCTCGACGAGAAGACCCAGGTCGGTGCCCAGGCCCGCGACGACCTGATGCGGGAACTGCATGCCCAGGTCGAGAGCCTCCGTGGCCAAGGGCGCGCAGCCTCGTGCTCGGCGGCAAGCCGCTGGACGGCCCGGGAAGCTTCTACCCGCCGACCATCCTGGTCGATGTGGTCCCCGGCATGCCGGCCTACGACGAGGAGCTGTTCGGCCCGGTGGCCTCGGTCATCCGCGCCAGTGACGCCGCCGATGCCCTGCGCATTGCCAACGACACGCCCTTTGGTCTTGGCGGCTCGGTGTGGACCCGCGACACCGCCAGAGGGGAGGCCTTCGCGGCCAGGATCGAGGCCGGCGCCGTGTTCGTCAACGGCATGGTCAAGAGCGACCCGCGACTCCCCTTCGGCGGCGTCAAGATCTCCGGTTTCGGCCGTGAACTGTCGCATCATGGCATCAAGGAATTTGTCAACATCCAGACGGTCTGGATCAAGTAGCGGGACGAGATGGAAGAGCTGCAATGACCGAAGGCCGCAACCGCAAAAGCCAGCCCGCTCTCCGGGCCAATGCGCCACCGTGCCGCAGCCCTCTGGCCGCGGGGCTGTGCCGGCTCACCTGGGCCTGTGCGCTCACGGTGACGTTTGCGCTGCTGCCGGCGCCGGCGGCGGCTGTCGACGGGGTGAAAATCGATGAGGTCAGGCAGGTGCTTGCCGGTCTGCTCGAGAAATCGACCACGCTGCCGGCCGCCGTGGAAGGACAGGAGCCGGTGCTCCTCGGCCAGGAGGTCGTCGAGCTGTATCGCGCCCGCGACTATCGCCCCCTGTGGCAGAGCGACAGCGGCATGCGGGTCGCTGCCCATGCCCTGGTCGAGCGTCTGCGTTCGGCCGCCGAGCACGGGCTGTGCAGCGAGGATTATCTCCTCACCCCGATTGAAGGGGCGCTTGCCTTTCGTACGCGAATTTGTCCGCCGCGGGGAGCTGCTGCCTGCCTACGATGCGGCCGTTCTCGATCTGCTCCTGACCCAGGGTTTTTTCATCTACGGCACGCACCTGGTGGAAGGCCGGGTCGACCCGGCCCTGGCCCATGTCGACTGGCGGGCGCGCCGCCGCAAAATCGACCTGGCCAAACTGCTGCCGCCGGCCGTGGATGGCGACAGCATGGGGAGATTGCTGGCGGAACTGGCCCCTCCCCACGAAGGCTACCGGGAGTTGATGACGGCGTTGGCCGGTTACCGGGAGTTGGCAGCGCGCGGCGGCTGGCCTCGGGTTCCCGGTGGCGAGAGCCTGCGCCCGGGAGACATCGATTCGCGTCTGCCTTACGTCCGGGCTCGTCTGCGGGTCACCGGGGAACTGGTTGAAGGTGTCGATTTTGAGCGCAACGCCTACGGGCCGGCTACCGTGGCAGCAGTCAAGCAGTTCCAGTTGCGTCATGGACTCGACCCGGATGGTGTGGTCGGTCGGCGCACGCTGGCGGCCATGAACGTGCCGGTCGAGGCCCGCATCCGCCAGATCGAGCTCAACCTGGAGCGCTGGCGCTGGCTTTCCCGCGATCTCGGCAAGCGCCATATCCGGGTCAATATCGCCGACTATTCGCTGGAGGTGGTGGAAAATAACGAGGTGGTGCTGTCCATGCCGGTGATTGTCGGCACACCGTACCGCAAAACTCCGGTCTTTTCGGCCAGGATGACCTATCTCGAGTTCGCCCCCTACTGGACGGTGCCCGCGACCATCCTGCGCGAGGACAAACTGCCGGCGATCCGCAAAAACCCGGATTTTCTGCGGGAGCATCATTTTCGGGTGATTCGCTCGTCAGGGCGGGAACTGAGTGCCGAAGACCTTGCCCAAATCGACTGGCACGCGGTCAGGGCCGAACGTTTTCCCGGCGAACTGCGCATGGACCCGGGACCGTGGAACCCCCTGGGCCGGGTCAAATTCATGTTCCCCAATGCCTTTAACGTCTACCTGCACGATACCAACGAGCGCTGGCTGTTCGATCGCCACCTGCGGACCTTCAGCTCCGGCTGCATCCGGATCGAGCGACCGGTGGAACTGGCCCGCTTCCTGTTGCGCGACCGGCCCGGCTGGAGTGAAGAGCGCCTGCAGGAGTCGCTGCAGCGGACCAGGCCGATGCAGGTCGGCATCGAACCGGTGCCGACCCACATCCAGTACTGGACCGCCTGGGTGGACCGGGAAGGCGCCATCCAGTTCCGTTCCGACCTCTACCAGCGCGACCTCGACCTTGAAGTGGCCCTGGCCGACCTGCAGGCTCTCAGCCGTCGCAATATCGCGACGCCGCGCCCGGCAAAGCCGCTGCGGGTCAGTGCCCTGCCGCTTTGATAAATTCATTCAGCTCATCGTTTTTCCCGATCGCCTCGCCATGAACCTGCGCCAACTGGAAGTCTTTGTCGCCGTCGTCGAGTCCGGCAGTTTCTCTCGCGCTGCCGAGAGCGTCCTGTTGACCCAGTCGACGATCAGTCAGCATGTCGCCGCCCTCGAACGCGAGTTGGGCTTCCGGCTGCTCGACCGGACCGGTCACGGGGTGGCGTTGACCGAAGGCGGGCGGCTGTTCCTGCTGCATACCCGCCGGGTCCTGGCCGAATGCACCGCCCTGCGGCAGGGAATGGCCGAGTTCCTGGGGTTGGAGAAAGCCCGGTTGACCATCGGCGCGAGCAATGTCCCGGCCAACTACCTGATTCCCCGACTGCTGCCGGCCCTGGCGGCGCGTCATCCGGGGATCACGCTGAGCATGCTGGTCGGTGACAGCCGCGAGGTAAGCGTGCGCCTGCTTGCCGGTGAGCTGGAACTGGCGGTGACCGGCAGCCGGGTGGAAGTCGACGGGGTCGAATATGTGCCGCTGGCGGTCGATACGCTGCTGCTGGTGGTCGGCAGCGGTCACCCCTGGCGGGAGCGGGCAGGGATTGCCCTCGACGACCTGGCCGGGGCTGCAATGATCGTGCGCGAAACCGGTTCGGGGAGCGGTGCGGCGGTTACCCGTGCCCTGCAGTCGGCAGGGTTTGATCCCGGCCGGCTACAGGTCGCGGCATGCCTGGGCAGCGATGAGGCGGTCAAGCAGGCGGTGGCCGGCGGCTGCGGTGCGGCGTTTCTTTCGTCGCTCTCGGTGATGCGCGAGTTGGCCCTTGGTGAACTGGTGAAGATCGAGGTGGCCGGGTTGGCCATCGAACGCCACTTCTGGCTGGCCATGCGCCGGGGCTGCTCGACTCTTCCCCGGCGGCGCAGGCTTTTGCCCGGCTGCTGGAGGAGCAATGCGCGGGGATGGTCAGGAACGGCGGTGCACGGCCAGGTGCCCCCAGGACTGATCGATCGACATGACCTCGAGGGTGTTGACATTGACGTGCCCTGGCAGGCTGGTCACCAGCCAGACCAGTTCGGCGATATCCTCGGCCCGCAGTGGCTCGGCGCCGGCGTAGACCTTGGCGGCGCGGCTCGCATCCCCCTTGAAGCGCACGCTGGAGAACTCGGTTTCGGCCATCCCCGGGGCGAGGCAGGTGGCCCGGACCCGGGTGCCGAGCAGGTCGGCGCGCAGGTTGCGGGTAAACTGCTCGACGAAGGCCTTGCTTGCGCCGTAGACGTTGCCGCCGGGGTAGGGCCAGCTTCGCAGCCGTCGAGCCGATGTTGATCACGTGCCCGCGGTTGCGTGCCACCATCCCCGGCAGCACTGCCCGGGTGCAGTACATGACCCCCTTGACGTTGGTGTCGACCATCGTCTCCCAATCGTCCGGATTCGACCGCCCAGGCCGGTTCCAGCCCGAGCGCCAGCCCTGCGTTGTTGAGCAGCACGTCGACCTCGAGGTCGCCGAGGGTGGTGAGACCGCCTCCCGGTCGCGTACGTCGAAGGGCAGTGCCCGGATGACGGCTACGCCGAGTTCGGCCTGTAACCTGTCGAGCCGGTCGCGCGCGCCGGCCGGTCATGATCAGCTGCCAGCCGCTCCTTGGCGAAGCGCCGCGCACAGGCCGCGCCGAAGCCGGAGGTGGCGCCGGTGATCAGAATGGTGTCGGGCATAAACATCTCCTTGGCGGCAGCAGAGCTCCTATTCAGTGGACAGTGTAGCAGAGTTGCGCAAGCGTGCTGCCGAACAGGCGATGCCGATGCCGCACAGGGCGCAAAAAACCAGCAGGGCAGTGCGCATGCTCAGCAGAAACTGGGGTTGGGTGGCCGCACTGACCGGTTGCCTGCTCATGAGCATCGAGAAGATCACGGTGATGATGGTCATGCTGGTCATCATGCCGAGGGTGCGCATGCTCGAATTCATTCCGGAGGCTACGCCGAGATAGCGAGGGGCCACACTCCCCATGATGACGCTGACGTTCGGCGAGGAGAAGAGCGCGAAGCCGGTACCGAGCAGGGCCAGCACCGCCATCACCAGGGGGAGCGGGGTGGCGGCCGACAGGGTGGCCGCCCCGGCCAGTCCGGCGGCGCACAACGCCATGCCGACCGTGGCGACCCGGGCTGCCGGGAAACGGTCGGCCAGTCGCCCGCAGAACGGCGAGAGCATGGTCTGCACCAGCGGCTGGATGACCAGTATGATCCCGGCCTCGCGGGCGCTCATCCCCTTGACGTACTGCAGGTACAGGCTGAGGAAGAAGGTCACCCCGAAGGTGGCGGCATAGTTGAACAGGGCGGCCAGGTTGGAGAAGGCGAAGACCCGGTTGTCGCGCAGCAGGGTGACGTTGAGGATCGGGTAGGTGGTGCGGGCCTCGACGGCCAGGAACAGGCCGAGCCCGACCAGTCCCGCAGCGGCCGTTCCCCAGGCCCAGCCTCCCCGGTCGAGGTTGGAGGCGCCGCCGATCAGCAACAGCAGGGCCGCGGCATAGATCAGGCTCCCCCGCCAGTCGAACGGTTCGCCGCGGGCGTCGGCCCAGTCGCCGCGCAGCCTGGCGCAGGTAACCAGGAAGGTGATGGTGCCCAAGGGGACGCACAGGTAGAAGATCCAGCGCCAGCCCAGGGCCGTGACCAGCATCCCGCCGAGGAACGGCCCGCAGGAGATGCCGGCGTAGACGCTGGCCACGGCGATTCCCAGGGCCTTGCCGCGCTCGTTCGGCGGGAAAGACCGCGACCACCATGGCCAGGGTGGTGGCCATGACCATGGCACCGCCCATCCCCTGCAGAAACCGCAGCGCCAGCAGAACCTCGATGGTCGGTGCCAGGGAGATGCTGCCGCCGGCGAGGGTGAAGACGACGATGCCGTACTGGAACACCCGGCGCCGGCCGTGGATGTCGCCCAGCCTCCCCATGGCCAGCAGGAAGATCGAGGCCGACAGCACGTAGGTGGTCTCGATCAGCCCCAACTGCAGGGCGGTGGCGCTGAACTCGCGACCGATGGCCGGGAGGGCCACGCCGACGGCGGACATCATGAACGGCATCAGGAAATGCGCGGCACAGACGACCAGCAAGGTGGCGGAGCGGGAAACTTGCGGCGGCATGGAAAGCGAGGCGCTGCTAGCGGGGACGGCCTGGTCCGCTTTTCCCCGGGCTGCTGCCGCGGCGGCTGCCGCCGCGGCCCGGGCGGGCCTTCGGCAGCTGTGGGCGCGCGGCACTCACGACGATGGTGCGGTTGATCAGCAAGGCGCCATCCAGGGTGACCAGGGCATCGTTTGCTTCGGCCTCGCTGGACATCTTGACGAAGGCGCAACCCGCGAAAGCGCCGCTCCTGTCATCCTTGACCATGTGGATGTAGGTCACCTTGCCGCAGACGCTGAACAGCTTGCGCAGGTCCTCTTCGCCGGCTTCGGCGAGAGATGCTCCTGACGTAAAGATCCTTGCCCATGAGCCTAGGCCTGCTCCTCCTCCGCGGGTTCCTCGTCGGTGGGGGGCAAACCGGCCAGCTTGCGCTGTTTTTTCTCTTCTTTCTTGGCCTGTCTCGCCAATTCCTTCTGGCGTTTCTCAAAGGAGTAGTTCGGCTTTCTTGCCATCGGGGAGTCCTTTCGCTTGGATGCGGTTGCTTCCTAGAGTACAGGTTTAGGCCGCTCCGGCCAAGCAAAAGGATGCAGGAGGGGCAGCCGGAGAGTACAATAATCGCCCTGGCGGGTGGGCCGCGGACAAATAGCGGGGGCCGGCCGTAACGGCCAGCCCCTTAGGCGTTGCCGTGGACCGGACCGGTTACTTTTGAAAAGCCCTGGCCATCAGCTCGAAATCCTCGAGCAGGGCCTGCAGATCCTCTTCGTGTTCGACCTCCTGCTCGATGATGGTCAGGATGATATTGTAGGTGACCGGGTCCTTGTCGCGGGTCAGTTCCAGCAGCTTCTGATAGGTGGTGATGGCACACTGCTCCCCCTTGATGTTCTGCACCAGCAGGGTTTTCACGAAGGGATCGTCAGGAGCGTCATAGCCGCAGTTGGTGAGGGTGAACCAGTCCCTGGGGTCGGTGACCGGCGTGCCGCCCAGCTGGATGATGCGGGTGGAGAGCAGCAGCGAGTGATTCAGCTCCTCGGTGGCGTGCAACTCCAGCTCACTGATCACCGCTTCCTTCATCGGACCCTTGCAGACCTTGGCGCCCAGCCAGTACTGGTAGTAGGCCAGCCACTCGTCGGCGAAGGCCTTGCGCAGCAGCCCCACCAGTTCATCAACGTCCAGCCCGACGATCTCGCGTCCCTTGCTGCCCATGGTTACCTCCCGTTTTCCTGACCAGGTGTTTTGGTGACAAGAAGATTTCTTCCCTACCCATTGATATCGCGCCGATGGCCGCTGTCAATCGAGGAGTGCAGTCCCGGTCGCACCTGCCGCAACCGCTGGCGGGGATTTCGGTGCGGGAAACGCGCCTGCAGGTCACTCCATCGCCAGCACCGCCGCCCCCTCGAGTTCCCCGGCGCGCAGCCGCTCCAGAGCCGTGTTGGCCTGCTCCAGGGGAAACCGGTGGACCGAGGTCTTGACCGGCACCGTGGGTGCCAGGGCCAGCAATGCTTCGCCGTCGGCACGGGTCAGGTTGGCCACCGACCGGACCATCCGCTCCTCCCAGAGCAGCCGGTAGGGGAAGGCCGGAATCTCGCTCATGTGAATACCGGCGCAAACCACGCACCCGCCCTTGGCCGTCACCCGCAAGGCTGCAGGCACCAGGTCGCCGACCGGGGCGAAGATCAGGGCCGCATCGAGGGGGTGGGGCGGTGTCAGGCCTGCATCGCCGGCCCAGACGGCACCCAGGCGGCGGGCAAAGGCCTGGGCAGCAAGATCGCCGGGCCGGGTGAAGGCGTAGACGGTTTGCCCCCGGTGCACGGCGATCTGGGCGATGATGTGAGCGGCGGCGCCGAAGCCGTAAATGCCGAGGTGCTCCACGGCGTCTCCCGCCAGCCGGTAGCTGCGATAGCCGATCAACCCGGCGCAGAGCAGCGGCGCCGCCGCCGCAGTGTCGTAGCCGGCGGGGATCGGAAAGCAGTAGCGCTGGTCGGCTACGGTGTATTCGGCGTAACCGCCGTCGATGGTGTAGCCGGTGAAGCGGGGGTTGTCGCAGAGGTTCTCTTGCCCCTTTTGGCAATAGTGGCAGGTGCCGCAGGTAAAGCCGAGCCAGGGGATTCCTGCCCGCTCTCCGGGGCTAAAACGATCGACGCCAGCACCGACCGTGACCACGCTGCCGACGATTTCATGGCCGGGGACCAGGGGGAGCTTCGGTGCCGTCAACTCGCCATCGACGATGTGCAGGTCGGTCCGGCACACCCCGCAGGCCTGCACCCGGAGGAGCAACTGGCCCGGCCCGGGCCGGGGCACCGCGACTTGCCGCAAGCGCAGAGGGGTGCGCGGCGCTTCCAGGACCATGGCGCGCATCGTGGCCGGGATGTCCATCCATTTGCCTCCCGCAGATAAGGGGCCGAGCTGCCCGGGTACCGGCTACAGCGGATGGCCGTGAAGGAATTCCCGGGCTTTTTCGATGTCGGCCAGTTCGCCCAGCAGTAGCAGGGTGTCGCCCTTTTCCAGGCGCAGCGTCGGTCCGGGCGTATAGGTGGTCCGTTCGTGGCGGATGACGCCGACCACGGTGGCGCCGGTGGCGGCCCGGAAGTCGAGTTCGGCAAGACTGCTGCCGAGATGCGGCGAATTGTCGGGAACCGCCTGGAGTTCGACCTCGCTGCCTCCCAGCACGGAAATGTAGCCGGTCAGGCGCTGCGGTTCTTCCCCCTGCCGGTAGCGCTGATGGTGCTCGTCGCGGATTGCCGTGAGCAGTTTGAGCAGCCGCCCTTCGTTCGCACGCAGACGATTGGCCAGGAAGGTCGCCAGTTCCAGCCCGGCGCCGAACTCGTCGGGGAGCACCTCGTCGGCGCCGGCGGCCAGCAGCTCATCGATTTCGGCCACATAACGGGTACGGGCGAGAATGTACAGCCCCGGGTTGAGCTCACGCGCCGCCGGGATGGCGCGGGCCAGGGCCGCCGGGTCGTTGATGGCCAGCACCAGTGCCTTGGCCCGGTGAATCCCGGCGCCCTCGAGCACCGCCGGGGCGCTGGCGTCACCGTGCAGGATGATCTCGCCGGCCTTGCGGGCGCGGCGCACGGCATCGCCGTTGACCTCGACATGAATGTAAGGGACGCGAAATTCGCGCAGGATGCGGGCCACGTTGCGTGCCGACAACCCGTAGCTGGCGATAATCACGTGCCCTTCCAGATTGCCGGTGCGCTCCCGCTCCTCCTCGCCGGTGTGCCGGTAAGGGCGTCCCAGCCAGCCGGCCAGGGTGGTGGCGGCGCGTTCGGCATGGGTGAAGACCAGCGGGGTGAACATCATCGACAGGGCGACGATCGACAGGGCCAGCTGGTAGGTGGCGATCGGCAGGACCCCCAGGCTCTGGGCATGCTTGAGGAGGATGAAGGAGAACTCTCCCACCTGGAAGGTGATCAGGCCGCTGATCAGGGCGGTGCGCAGGGGATAGCGACAGGCCAGTGCCGCCAGGGTGCCGGCGATGGTCTTGGCCAGGCCGAGCAGCAGCAGGCCGACCAGAACCTGCCACCAGTTGGCCAGCAGCAGGCGGATGTCGACCAGCATCCCGACGGAGATGAAAAAGACCGCGAGAAAGACGTCGCGGAACGGGATGATGTCGGAGAGCACCTGGTGCGAGGAGTCGGATTCGGCCAGAGCCAGGCCGGCGAGAAACGCTCCCAGGGCGAGGGAGAGGCCGGCTTCAAACGTGGCCCAGGCGGTGCCGAGCACCAGGACCAGGATGGTCAGGCGAAACAGCTCCGGCGAGCGGGTGCGCAGAATGCCGCGCAACAGCGGGGTCAGCAGGTGTCGGGCAAACAGGTAGAGCATCCCCATGATCAGCGCGGCATGAACCACCGTCCAGAGCGAAAAGGCCTGAGGGGTGTTGCCGAGCAGGGGGAGGACGACGAGGAAGAGGATGACGCACAGGTCCTGGAACAGGAGGATGCCGAGGGCCACCCGGCCGTGGGCCGAGTCGATTTCGCCGCGTTCGAGCAGCAACTTGAGGACGATGGCGGTCGATGACAGCGCCATGGCCATGGCCAGCCCGGCGGCACTGTGCCAGCTTTCGCCGAGGAGCAGGGTGCCGAGGCCGACAACCACGGCGGTGACGGCGATCTGGGTGGTGCCGGCCTTGAGCAGCACCCCCTTGAGGCGCATGATCCGCGAATAGGAAAACTCCAGGCCGATGGTGAACAGGAGCAGGATGACGCCGACTTCGGCAACGATCTCAACCTCGTGAATCCCCTTGACCAGGTGAAAGCCGTAGGGGCCGACCAGCAGGCCGGTGGCCAGATAGCCGACGACCGGCGATTGGTGCAGGCGGCTGAACAGCCAGGCGTTGGCCAGGGCCAGGGTCAGGAGGATGAAGATTTCGCGGAGGACGGAGAGATCGGCCATGGTGATCGGGATCAGCTGTTAGGGTCAAGGTCGCGCCGACTGTCGGCGCGCAGCCCCGCCCAGTAGGCCAGTCGTTCACGAATGGTCTTTTCGTAGCCGCTCTCCTTCGGCCGGTAGAACTCCCGGTTTCCGAGCGGCTCCGGCAGGTGCGTCTGGGTGACCACCGCCGCCGGACGGTCGTGGGCGTACTGGTAGCCCTGGTGGTAGCCGAGTTCCTTCATCAGTTTGGTCGGCGCGTTGCGCAGGTGCAGCGGCACCGGCAGGGCGCCGCTCTTGCGCACCTCGGCCAGGGCCGCGTCGATCGCCAGGTAGGAGGCATTGCTCTTCGGCGCGCTGGCCAGGTAGGTGACCGCCTGGGCCAGGGGAATCCGCCCCTCCGGCAGGCCGATGACGTGCAGCGCCTGCTGCGCGGCCACCGCCACCTGCAGGGCGCGCGGGTCGGCGTTGCCGACGTCTTCGGCGGCGAAGATCATCATGCGCCGGGCGATGAACATCGGGTCCTCGCCGGCTTCGAGCATGCGCGCCAGCCAGTAAACGGCGGCATCCGGGTCGGAACCGCGCAGGCTCTTGATGAAAGCCGAGATGACATTGTAATGCTCCTCGCCGCCCTGGTCGTAGAGCAGCGAGGCCTTCTGCAGGGCCGCTTCCACGGTGGCCAGGCGGAGGTCTCCATCCTCGACGAGACTGGCCGCCAGCTCCAGGGTGTTGAGGGCGATGCGCGCATCGCCGTGCGCCATCTCCGCCAGGAAATCGAGAGCCTCCGGGGCGGCGTTCAGCTGCTTCTCCCCCAAGCCGTCCGCCGCGCCGAGGGCGCGCTCCAGCAGGACGCGGATTTCGGCGGGGGCGAGCGGCTCCAGCACGAACACCCGCGATCGCGACAGCAGCGCCGAGTTGACCTCGAAGGACGGGTTCTCGGTGGTGGCCCCGATCAGGATCACGTCGCCACGCTCCACCCAGGGGAGAAAGGCGTCCTGTTGGGCCTTGTTGAAGCGGTGGATCTCGTCGATGAACAAGACCGTGCGGCGGCCGTGGTAGCTGCGCTCCTCCTGGGCCTTGGCGACGATTTCCCGAACTTCCTTGATCCCCTGCAGCACCGCCGAGAAAGCGACAAAACGGCAGCGAGTGGTCGTGGCGATGACCTGGGCGATGGTGGTCTTGCCGGTTCCCGGCGGTCCCCAGAAGATCACCGAGGTCAGCTGGTCGGTCTCGATCAGGCGCCGCAGGATCTTCCCCGGGCCGAGCAGGTGCTGCTGGCCGACCACCTGGTCGAGGGCGCGCGGCCGCATGCGCTCAGCCAGCGGAGGCGGGGTGCGGGTGGCGGCGGTGGCAGAAAACAGGTCCATAACGGGGCTCCGAGAGTCTGTGCCACGTTATCACAGGAGCCGACGACCGACAACCGGTGACCTTGCCTAAGTGCCTGTTGAGCGTGGACTTTGCCGGGAGGCTATGATAATAGACTGTCGATGCGGCATCGGGGAGGCCTTGCATGAAACTGGTCGGAGTTTTCGTCAAGCGGCATCACCAGGATGCGGTCCGGGTCGCCGGTGAAGTGGCCGCCTGGCTGAGTGTTCGTGGGATCACCGTGCTGGCCGATGAAACCCTCGCCGCCGAGCTCCCCGATGCCCTGGGCTGCCCGGCGGCGGAAATCCCCAGCCAGGCCGACCTGCTCATCGTGCTCGGCGGCGATGGCACCCTGCTGTCGGTGGCGCGCCTGGTGGATGACCGGCGGACGCCGATCCTCGGCATCAACCTGGGGAGTCTCGGGTTTCTCACCGAAATCACCCGCGATGAAATCGTGCCGGTCCTGACCAGGCTGATGGCCGGAGAACTGACCGTTTCCGAGCGGTTGCGCCTGGATGTGGTGATTCGTCGCGACGGGGTGGAACTGGCCCGCCATCGGGTGCTCAACGACCTGGTGATCAACAAGGGCGCCCTGGCCCGGATCATCGACATGGAGGCCTGGGTCGATGACACCTACCTGACCACCTTCAAGGCCGACGGGCTGATCGTTGCCACGCCGACCGGTTCCACCGCCTACAACCTGGCCGCCGGCGGGCCGATCATCTCCCCGGCCCTGCATTGCCTGGTGATATCGCCGATCTGCCCGCACATGCTGACCAACCGGCCGATCATCGTCTCCGACGAGGCCTTGATTCGTATCGAGGTCAAATTCCAGGACGAAGATGTGGCCCTGACCGCCGACGGCCAGATCGGAATGCCGCTGCACGGCGGCGATGTTGTGGAAATCCGCCGCTCGATCCACCCGGCGCTGCTGGTCCTCAGCCCGACCAGGGACTATTACCAGATCCTGCGCACCAAGTTGCGCTGGGGGGAGCGGTAGTGCTCGTTCATCTGACCATTGCCAACTTCGCCATCATCGATCGGCTCGAAGTCGAGTTCGGTCCCGGCTACAATGTCCTGACCGGCGAGACCGGAGCCGGCAAATCGATCGTCATGGATGCTCTCGGTCTGCTGCTCGGTGACCGGGCCAGCCCCGACGCGATCCGGGCCGGTTGCGAGGAGGCGGCGGTCGAGGCGCTCTTCGATCTGGCCGCGCGTGCCGACCTGCAGGAGCTCATCGAAACCGCCGGCTTCCCCGGTGGGGATGAGCTGGTGCTGCGGCGGGTGGTCAATCGCGGCGGCCGCAGCCGTGCCTATGTCAACGGTTCCCTGGCCACGCTGGCCCAGCTGCAGCCCCTGGCCGAAAAGCTGGTGGCCGTCTGCGGCCAGCATGCCCATCAGGCTTTGCTGGGACGCGACGCCCATCTGCCGTTCGTCGACGCGTTCGGTGGTCACCAGGCGCTGCAGGATGACTACCGGGCCCGCTACTCGGCCTGGCGCGATGTCGGCGAGCGGCTTGCCCGCCTGACCGTTGCCGAACGCGAGCGCGCCTTGCGGCTCGACCTGCTGCGCCACCAGGTGCAGGAGATCACCGCGGCCCAACTGCAATCCGGTGAAGAGGAGCAGCTGGCAACCGAGCGTCGGCGCCTGCAACATGCTGAACGCCTGGCAGCCGCCGTCAATCGTGGCTACGAGGAGTTGTATGCCGCCGATGGAGCGCTCTGCGAGCGCCTCGGCCGGGTGACCGACGAACTGGCGGCGCTGGCCGGCATCGATGCCGAACTGGGGGTGCTGGCCGAGGGGCTGCGCCAGGCTCTGTATGGCCTGGAAGATGCGGCCGCACAGCTGCGGGATCATCTGGGGCGGATCGATTGCGAGCCGGGCCGGCAGGATGATGTCGAGGCCCGGCTTGCCCTGCTGGCCACCCTGAAGCGCAAGTATGGGGCCACGGTTACGGAGATTCTCGATTTCCGACAGACGTGTGCCGACGAATTGAACGCACTGGAACATGTCGAGGAAGCCCGTGCCGCCCTGGAGGCCGAACAACAGCGCCGCCAAGCCGACCTCAGCGAGGCCGGCACCCGGCTAAGCCTGGCGCGCCGGGCGGCGGTCGGCCGGCTCGCCGCGGCCATGCACGCGGAACTGCACGACCTGGCCATGCCCGGCGCCCGGTTTGAGGTGCAGCTGTCGCCACTGGCGGAACCGGGGCCGGCGGGACTGGAGCGCGGCGAATTCCTGCTGGCCCCGAACCCGGGCGAAGGGCTGCAGCCGCTGGCGCGGATCGCATCCGGAGGGGAGCTGTCACGCATCCTGTTGGCGCTCAAGCGGATCGCTCCCGGGAGCGAACAGGTGGTGACCCTGGTCTTCGACGAGGTCGATGCCGGCATCGGTGGCGTGACCGCAACCGCCGTCGGCGAGAAGTTGCGCGCCGTCAGCCGCGCCGCCCAGGTCCTGTGTGTCACCCACCTCCCCCAGGTGGCGGCCGGCGCCGACCGGCATTTCCAGGTGAACAAGCGCGAAGTGGCCGGCCGCACGGTCGTCGGTATCGAGCGACTCACCGGGGAACGGCGGGTGGCGGAGATGGCGCGCATGCTCGGTGGTGCGCAGGTGACCGAGCGCACCCTGGCCCATGCCCGGGAACTGGTCGGCGAGTCGGACCGGTAGGCCGGGCCCTGGCATGGTAGCTGCTGCGCGGCGAGGCTTGCGTACATGATTTTCGCCGATGCGGCATAATGTTCACTAGGCAGGTGGTCCTGCCGGGAAAACCATATCGACGCACTGGCGCCTTAGCCGGGAGCTCTTGCCATGATCCGCAAAGCCTTGATCCCCGATGTCCGCGAAATCCACAAGCTGCTGCTGGATTATGCGCGGGACGGCCTGCTGCTGTCGCGCTCGCTGGCCGAACTGTACGAATCGCTGCGCGACTTCTACGTCTTTGAGGCCGACGGCCGGGTGGTGGGCACGGCCGCGCTCAATATCTGCTGGGAGGATCTGGCCGAGTTGCGTTCGCTGGCCGTCCATCCCGACTTCAATGGCCGTGGTGTCGGTCGGGAACTGGTCCAGTCCTGCCTGGACGAGGCCCGCCGTCTCGGCCTCCGCAAGGTCTTCGCCCTGACCTACAAGCAGGTGTTCTTCGAGAAGCTCGGTTTCAGGGTGATCGAGAAGTCGCAACTGCCGCACAAAATCTGGGGCGACTGCATGAAATGCGCGAAATTCCCCGATTGTGACGAAATCGCTTTGAGCATCGATCTGCCGCCGGGTTGACATCCACGGGTTATTTCGGTTAAAAGGACCACTCCTGCCTGACAGGTTGATTTTGAGCGGGGCGGCGGTTCCCTGCCGATATTGTTTTCAAGAGGGCTGCAATTTGCCGAAGCGTTTTACCGTTCTGATCATACCGGAGGGTTCCCACCGCGTGCGCCGCTTTGCCGTGCGCCGGTCCGCTGTCAAGTGGGCGGCCGCCGCCGCGGCCTGTGGCGCCATGCTGCTGTTCGGCATGGCGGCCTTTGCCCTGCGCTCCAACTTCGATCGCAACGATTACGACCGGCTGCGTGAAGAGGCCCGCCTGCACCAGCAGGAGATGGGGCAGCTGGTCGCCAAGCTGGAGACCTTGCGCAAGGAAGTGGTGGTCATGGCGCAAAACGATGCCCGGGTGCGGGTCATGACCAAGCTGGCCCGGCCGCAGGGTGATCCGCTCGGCGGCGTCGGCGGCCCGGCGGTCGGCGAGGAGCCGGCCGACAGTCTTGCCGGTCTCCAGACCCAGATCGACAAGCTGCGCCGCGACGTCGATCTGCACCGGGTCAGCCAGGAGGAGCTTCAGGGGGTGCTTAACGACCAGCGCTCCCTGACCGGAGCCCGCCCGAGCGGTTGGCCGGTCAAGGGGTGGGTCACCTCGACCTTCGGCGTGCGCCGTGACCCCTTCGATGGCCAGCGCCGCATGCACGAAGGGCTGGATATCGCCACCCGCACCGGAACGCCGGTGATGGCCACGGCGGCCGGGATCGTTCGCGAGGTCGGCACCGAGCCTGGCTACGGCAAGCTGGTGGTCGTCGATCACGGCTACGGATTCTCCACCGCCTACGGGCACAACTCGCGCATTCTGGTGAAGGTCGGCCAGCGCGTCAAGCGCGGCGACCAGTTGGCCGCCGCCGGCAACACCGGACGTTCCAGCGGCCCGCACGTCCATTACGAGATCCGTCTCAACGGCGCACCGGTCAATCCCAAGAAATACCTCTGATCTCGTCCCCCTGCGACCCGCAACCCCGGCCCGGCCGGGGTTTTTTGTGGCCATGCATAGCCAAGGCCCGGGCCAGCGCCAATCCTGAGATAGCTGCGAAATCCTGAAAGCAGGCCGGGACCGGAGCCCGGCCGGGTTCCCCTGGCGGGGGGGCATCTACTGGTCGGCCACGGTCTGGTAGACTGTGGGGTGACGGATGCCGTGCCCCTGCAGGCCCTGCATTTTGGCGATCATCGGTTATCGTTAAGTCAGGTCAAAAGGAAACCATATGAACAGAACCGTGGTTGCGATCAAGATTGTTCTGGCGGGTTTTCTCTTGGTTGCCGTTGCCGGCTGTCTGGTCCCCGGCGGATTCCCTGCGGAGCCTGCTTCCACCCCACAGCCGACGGGTGCCGCCACGGGAGGCAAAGTCGATGCCGCGCAGACGAAGAGGTTGAAGCGGCTCATGATCCCTCTGCTGCAGGTGATGAACAACCCGATAGCGTCGGGGCAGGTTCAGGTCAACGTCGTTGACGACCCGCAGATCAATGCCGGGAGCGCCGGGCGCGGCCAGTTCCTCGTGACGACGGGATTGCTGCGCAAGGCCAATGATGTGCAGCTGGAATCGATTCTGGCGCATGAGATTGCCCATGATGACCTTGATCATGTGTACAAGGCCCAGACCATGGGGGCGGGGTTGAATATCGCTGCGGTTCTGCTGGAACAGTTTTTCCCGGGAAGCGGGCAGCTGACTCCGTTCGCCGGGAATTTTGTGATACGTGCTTACGGACGGGAGGATGAGTACGCGGCGGACCGGCACGGGGTTGTGCTCCTGCGCAGAATTCACCCCAACGGCAAGAAGATGATGGTCGATACCATGGTATGGCTGCAGCAGACGACGGGCGGCGGCGGCGGGGGGTTTTTCGCCACTCATCCCGCTACCGACGACAGAATTGACAGGATCCGGAGCATGCCGTGACGTTCAACGTGTCGTCGCGTGGTTTGACGCACCGTGAAGCGGATTGATCGGCCCCAAGGTGAAATAGAAGGTCGCCCCCTCTCCCGGCTGGCTATCGGCCCACACTCTCCCGCCGTGGCGTCTGACGATCCTCTCCACCGTGGCCAGGCCGATGCCGTGTCCTTCGGCCTTCGTTCCGGGGAGCCGCCGAAAGGGCAGAAACAGCTGGTCCGCAAGAGTCATGTCGAAGCCCGGCCCGTTGTCCCGAACGAACCAGGCCGGTTTCCCGTCAACCTCCGTCTCGCCGCATTCGATGATCGTCTCTCCCCGCTTGCAGGAGTGCTTCCAGGCATTGCCGATAAGATTGCCCAGGGCCACCCGCAACAGCGCTTCATCACCGTCGGCCATCAACCCCGCGGCGATCCGGAAGGTGACCCGGCGCTCCGGTTCCGCCACTTTGAGTTCCATGGCCAAGGCCTCGGCCAGTCTGCTTAAATCAACCATTTCATAACGCATTGCGACGCGCTGGACCCGTGAAAAATCGAGGAGCGTGTCGATGAGCCGGTTCATGCACAACGTGCCTTCTTGAATTGCCTGGATGTATCCGCGGCATTTCTCTTCGAGCTGGTCGCCGTAGACAGTCTCGACCACGTCGCAGTAGCCGGCGATGATCGTCAGCGGCCCGCGCAGATCGTGGGAGACGCTGTAGTTGAATGCCTCCAGTTCGATGTTCGCGGCTTCCAGGTCGGCAGCGCGAGCGGCGAGGTTGGCGTGCAGAATTTCCAGCTTTTCTTCCAACTGCCTGCGTGCGGAAATATCGATAATGGCGGCGCGGCACTCCTGCCCTGAGATGGTGGCTATCGCGTCGATTCTCACAATAACCGGGAGCGTTTTGCTCTTCAGGAGTGTCAGCTCACAGGCTTCTTTGGCCGGATTCGCAAAGACTCTGGCGAGAAAGGCGGTGAAGGCGGAACGGTCATCAACGGCAACGAACTGCCCGAAACGCCGCTCAATCAGCAGTGAGCGATCGATCCCGAGAAGGCGCGCGCAGGCAAGGTTCACATCGCCGATGGTGCCGTCACGGTCAAGTGTTACGTAACCGACCGGGGCGAAATCGTAGAGATCGGTATACTTCGCCAGGGCTAACTCCACTGCGTCCCTGGCCTGGCGGAGTTCGGTATTCTGCATCTCCAGTTCGACCTGGTGGACCTGGAGTTCGTGAAGCAGTCGCTGCGTCTCATCGCCCGGTCCGGGAGAATTCCCGGTCGGCGCCGTCAGTATTTTTTCTGCACGGCTGCGCAGTTCGGCGGCTTTATTTGACTGGCCCTTGTCTGATTTCATGGCACGGTCTTCGGTTATCTATAGTTCGCTCAAATCCTGAATCGCATCTATGACCATCCCGGTTCCTACCGCAATCAACAGGATGTCGGACGCTACCCGTACAAACCGATGCCGAGAGGGCGCTGGCCCGAGTTGTATGAGGACCGACTGCGGCAGATCATAGAAGATGACGTCCCGGGGCAGAGGCCTGCCAACCTGCCACTTTTTGGCTTGACCGGGAGGCATGCAGCCGTTGTGTTTCTTGGCCAGCCCCGGTGGACATTTGCCGGAGCGATACTGTTCCGCGTAATAGTCATGTACGACATTCCGATGATTGTCGTTGAAATAGACGGTTGCCCTCCCGTCGTCCCCGTGACGTTGGCTACCGTCGTCGCGGCCCTCATGACTCTGGTGCTTGTCTTGCTGTTCGTGTTTTACGCCCTTGCCCTTGTCGCCGTCCCATGACGGCTTTTCCGCCAAGGCAGTACTCGGGGCGGCAAGAAGCCCGGCGATGATCAGTGCGAGGAAGCGATTAACTGGCCTGGTGATCTTCTGCATGGTTTTCTCCATATGAAAAAGTAGGGATGACTCATACATTGAAGCGACGGGCTGCCGGCGAGGCACTTTCAACCTCCTGCCGGCAGCCCGTTCACTGTCACGACGTGTATACTGTCGCGACTATTTGACAATGAGGTCGTTTTTCACCGATTTGACCCCCTGGACGCTGCGGGCAACCGTCTCTGCCTTGGTGACGTTCTGCGCCGAATCGACAAAGCCCGCCAACTGAACGACACCGTTGCGCGTCTCGACATTGATCTGCAGAGTTTTCAGCGTGGGATCTTCAAAGATTGCGGCTTTGACCTTGGTGGTGATGGTGGTGTCATCGAAATACTCGCCGGTGCTTTGGCGGGTTTCCGTGGCTGCGCACCCCAGGAAGGCGGTGAACAGGCCGATACAGACCAGGAATTTAAGAATGCGTTGTAGTTTTTCCATGATGCGGGCTCCTTGTGGTTGGTTAAACATGGTTGTTTATCCGGCCCCGAGAACCTCTCCCCGGGAACGTCCGGTTGATTTCGCCCGTGTACCGCGCCAATGCGGCTGCGCACCGCAACGGCGACGGCCTGGCTTGCTGCGCATCTGTGTCGCTGCTACCGCCAATTCACCTCCCTGGGGGCAACCGAGTTGAAGCTGATCTCCGGTTCGTCGTTGAGCAGCTTCATTGCCCCGATCAGAACACCGAACAGGGGGGAGCGCAGATGGGTATCCAGACTCCGCTTGGTCGTCCACTCCTCCCTCATGAAAATAAGATTTTGATCCTCGATATCCACGTAGCAATGACAGCTGATGCAGCCCGGCTCGCGCCGGATCGGACCGAGTATGACTGTTAGGGTTTGCAGGATCTCTTTGCGCTTGTCCGCTGGTGTCGCTAGTTTGATGGTGGCATCAATCATCGGCTTATCCCGTGATCCCTTTCGCGACTCACTGTCCCACCTTGATGGAGGTGAGGTAGTGGAGCAATCCAAATACGTTCAGGAGCCACAACACCACGGCAATGACCACAACGGCATTCAGAATCGACTTTATGGAACGCGCCATGGGGATGAAGCGGTTGACGAGCCAGAGCAGCACCCCAACCACGATCAGGACCAGTACCACCTGAATTAACGGCATGAGCTAATGCACCTCCTTTATTCGTCAGCGGGAATCGGCAGGGTCGCTCCGCTCCCGGTTATCCTCTGTCCGGCGTGGGGCCTGATCCACCGGCTGTCGCCGACCCCGGACGTTCCAACTTGTTTAGAGGTAACCCAGCAGGAGCAGGATGAGCAGGATCAACAGGATCAATCCCAGCCCGCCACTCGGGTAGTAACCCCAACTTCGGCTGTGTGGCCACGTGGGCAGAGCACCCAGTAGCATTAAGATCAGGATGACGATCAGTATCGTGCCTAGCATGGCTTCTCCTTTGCTCAGCGAGGATTCCGCCCGGTGCCTGCGCTTTAGCGGCCTTGCCCGTCAAGGCGACGGGGAATCCGCTGCCCGTGGCAGCCGTACGCCTTACCGGTTTTTCCTCTCCTCCAACCACGTGTGCTGACTTTTCTCAGCGGCCCCCATCAGTTTCCTCGCCTGGGTTACGATGGAGCGGACCGTTTGCGGATTCATCCCCTCGATTCTCTCCAGCCCCTTGCTTTCCGCAGCCGCAACCTTGGCAATGGTGTCATAGCTGGCTTCGACCAGGCGCCGTGACAGGACTTCGCCGATCCCCTTGAGTTTTTGCAGCTCTTTCATCCGGTTGTTCATGGCATCCTCCTCTGCTAAGAAGGTATATCGCAATTAACGAGCCAGCGCGGATCTGCCCAGGGTGCCAGTGCAACAGGTCGATTGTGCAGGGAAAAGTGCAAAGAGCGCGGCCGCAGCGCCCGGAAAGCCGTCAGTGGCCTCCGTCATATTCAGCATAACTGTCATATGTGACGGTGACGGTGAGATGCTTGCCTGAGGGCCGGGGTGCCCGTGCGTCAGGGCGGGACGGTCCCGATCGATTGCTGCAGCATCGCCTGGTTCTCATGCTCGCGGGTCTTGAAGGTGAGATAGTCCTGCTTGTCCAGATCGAAGAGTTGCATCCGGTAGCGGCTGGTAAGGTCGTACCACTCGTTGATTCTCATGCTGAAGCGACTTTCAGCGGGATAGCGCAAGGAATTCATGAACGCGTGGATTGCCAGATAGTAGCGGACCACGTTGCGCTCGATCGCGCCGCGCGGCCCGCCGATATAGACGGGGTTGCCGTTCCGGTCGGTTTCCGTCGTCGTGAACCCGACCTTGCCGCGACCGAGGGTCGCAAAGTAGCTCTTCGCCGCGAAGCGCAGGGCCACCGTGTCGCGGTAGGCATAACTGACGTGGACAAAAGTCCTGCCTTCATCGAGGGGCAGGGCCTCGAACCTGATCCGGTGGTCACTGGTGCCGAAAGGGCCGGCCGCCGCGCTGAGAACGATGTCCAGGTATCCTTCCCGCCGCACCACATTCCGGTAGTGGTAAACGACCTGAAGGACATCTTCCGGAGGCTGATAGACTTTGCGGCCGAGGTAAAGGGTCAGCAGCCAGACGCCCGACAATTCCCGGTAGGTGCAGGCCTTGACGTTGGGGGGGAGGGACACGATATCGCACCAGTTTGCCGGAACCTTGAGCGCGTTGACGAGGCTGCCGAAGGGGTAATCGAAGATTCCGTAGGCATCCACATGAACTTCATCCGCTTGCTCTACAGACTCCAGAACGAGAGGCACGCCGAAGCTGCTCCTCGCCAATCCGGCCACGTTCCTGTCGTAGGCATCGCGCAGGCTGTCTTCACCCTGTCGGGGCGTTTCGACAGCGTAGGCGGACGTGACGGCAAACAGCACCATAATGGCGCGCAGGAGCAGAATGCTTCTCATGTCACAACCAGCGGCCGAATAAATTCACGAACCACTCCCTGATCCTCGGCAACCAGGGCCTTCTTTCCCACTCAGCCCGGTGGATTTGCCTGGAATCGGCAAGGTCCCCGACAAACATGGTCTCCATTTCGACGGCAAACTCGCGACTCAGGACCACCGCATTGACCTCGTCATTTTTCAACAGGCTCAAGAAGTCCAGGTTGGTCGAGCCGACGGTTGACCAGACCTGGTCGACCACCGCGGTTTTCGCGTGCAGCAGCGAAGACTGGTGCTCGTATATTTTCACTCCCGCCTTCAACAGCGCGGAGTAATGATAGCGCTGGGCATGGAGTGGCCACGGCGAATCGGAGGTCCCGGGGAGGATGATCTTGACGTCAACCCCGCGCGCCGCCGCGTCAGCAAGCGCCTTCAGGATCTGATCGTCAGGGATGAAATAGGAGTGGGTCAGGTGAATCGAGTGCTCGGCAAAAACCACCGCTGACACATACATGACAAAGGGGATCCGGTTGGTCTCTCCCGGGGTGCTGCCGACCACCCGCACCAGGGCCTCCCCCGCTTCTTTCGGCTCAGGGAAATAGTTCCGTCCGGCAAGCGGCGGGCCTTTCTGTTTCAGCCAGGTGTCGAGAAACAGCTTCTGGAATTCGGCCACCGCCGGACCCTCGATCTGGACATCGGTATCCCGCCAGTGAATGGGCGCCGGTGCGTTTTGCTCCCGTTTGAAGGGGCGGCTCGAATAGACCTTGCTGATGTTGACCCCCCCGACGATGGCGATTTTGCCGTCGGCCAGCAAAAGCTTGCGGTGGTCCCGGTGGGCCAGTCGCCACTCTCCCCGGTTCTCCATGGGGTTGATCGGGTTGAATTCAACCACGCGAACACCGCCGTCGCGCAGGCGCTGAAAGAAGGGCGCGGGGGTGTTCATGCTGCCCACGCTGTCATAAATCAGGTTGACCTGAACGCCTTGCGCTTGCTTTTCCAGCAGCAGATCGGCAAATCTGCGGCCGGTTTCATCATCTTCGATGATATAGCTTTCCAGGTTGATATGGTCTTTGGCTTTTCCCAGGGTTTTGAACATCGCGG
This sequence comes from uncultured delta proteobacterium, assembly GCA_963749425.1. Taxonomy (GTDB): domain Bacteria; phylum Desulfobacterota; class Desulfuromonadia; order Desulfuromonadales; family BM103; genus VAUL01. The sequence continues at coordinate 282,988 of CAVVMK010000005.1, read as the reverse complement.
CATAAGTCGCCTGGCCATCCGCGAGCAGGATGACTTTGTTCCCCTTCGTCAGCGGGCTTTCGGTGACCGATTCAACCACGGCAAGGTGGCGGCCGAGAATGTCCGTCGGGTCGACCGATCGCTGCAGGCGTTCCATGATCGCCCGGCTTTTTTGGGGAGACAGCAGTCCTTTGGCCGCCGCGATTTGTCGAGGTTGCTGCGTGGTCGGCGTCTCATCGATCTTTTCAGCGACATTGGGCAAGGCAGCACAGCCACTGCTGAGATTCAGACCGAGGCTCAGCAGGGATGCGTACAGAAGGCGCCAAGGATAAGTCTTGGCAATGGGCATCTATCTGCGGCCGCTGATGAAGTTGACGATCACCACGACGATGGCGATAACCAGCAGAATGTGAATGAAGCCGCCCATGGTCGCATTGGTTACCAGCCCCAGCAGCCAGAGAACGATGAGGATGACAGCGATGGTCCACAACATATGAAACTCCCTTTCTGACCGTACACCCACTGCCGGCTGTGCTTGTCCGGTTCAGCCGGCAGTGGGATCGAGCGGTCTGCGTGACCTTCGATTCTGGCTACTCGATGGTCATCTGGTTGTTGACACTTTTTACCCCGTTGACGTCGCCGGCGAATTTGGTGGCCAGATCCGCTGCGGCGGCGCTGCTGGCCTTGCCGGTCAGGGTCACCACCCCGTCCCTGGTGGCGACCGAGGTTTTCAGACCACTGGTCGAACGGTGATAGAGCAGGCTCATCTTGACCAGGGCGGTGATCGAAGCGTCATCGATCTTGTCGCCAGTCGTGCGGGTTGCTTCCGCGCTCTTGGCGATGGTCATCTGATTCTTGACGTCCTTGACCCCTTCGACATCCTTGGCATATTCGGTCGTCAGGTCTTTTTGCGCCTGGCTGTCTGCCTCGCCCTGCAGGGTCACGATCCCGTCCTTGGTGTCAACCTTGGTCATGGAGCTCACATTCCGATGAAACAGGAGCGTGGTTTTCACTTTCGTGCTCAGCCATGCATCCGACATCTCGGCGGGGCGATCCCCTTTGACTTCCAGTTTGTTATTAACGCTCTTGACCTCGGGCAGGCTTGCCACAGTCTCCCCGGCCAATAACTTGCGGGCTTCCTCGGCGACCGTGCCCGTCAGGGTGACGGCGCCGTCTTTGGACTTGACCTTGATATCATCGCCCTTGAGATAGGTCCTGAACACATACGAATCTCTGGCGGAGGATTCGATCCGGTCGTCCGTGTCGGACGCTTGCACAGGCACGCTGATCGCCAGCAGAGCTACGGCCAGCAGCGCTACGGAATGCATTGCTTTTAAACCTTTCATCATGTTTCTCCTTTAGTTGTTGTTGCAGTTGTCTTGATATTCTCGACTCCGCAAGACCCGCTGCCTTTCTGGCCCTGCAAAAGAAACCTTGCCCCCGGCACCGGACCTGATCCCTTGCCAGTCGATCAAGCTCACGGATATGCCTGCGGGCGGCCCGTGCCTACTTTTCAATGAGGTAGCCTGCCGCCCCACCGACGCCGGCGCCGATGAGTGCGCCCGTCACCGGGCTTCCGCCAACGGCCGCGCCGAGTACGCCGCCGCCGACAGCGCCGATGCCGGCCCCGCTCAGCGACGATTGCTGTTTTGAAGACATCCCCGTGCAGCCGGAGGCCAGGGTAACCGCAACTATCGCAAGAATTGCTGCTGTGCGTTTCATGACATTTTGCCTTTCTGAATGGTGCTGCGGTTATTGCCGGTTCTTGAGCGGCTGGCCGGCGATGCCGGTTGTGATGTTCGGCTTGACCATGGTGTCCCAGAGCACGCTCGTCACCGGTTTTTCAAGATCGCCAGGATGCATTTCGTAGTACCTGTCCACCCTGGCGACGACCTCGTTCATGGGGGTGTTATCCATGCCTACGACAACTTTGGCCACAAAACTGTCTCGTTTCAGCTCCGGAAATTTTTCCATCAGGTAATGTTCGATCGACACCACATGTCCGAACCCCCAGATGAATGCCACCTTCTCGTCGTGGGTCATCTTTTGCCAAAGCTCGCCTTTCAGAACCGGCATGCCCAGAGATTCGTCCAGCCCCTTCTCAACGGCCTTGCGGTCGATCTGCTGTTGCGGGCTGAGTTCCTCGGCCACGACGACGAACGAGTAGGACATGGCCCCGAGCAAGAAAGAAGCCACTAAACAAATCATCGCGACATTCCGTTTATGCTTGAACATGTGAAACTCCTTTCGCTCTGCTTGCCGGTACGGAAAATCTGCTGGTAGCTCATTCTCAGAGCGGATTCTCTGGCTCTTCACTTTCCTGGAAAGTCAGAAACATGGTGCCTTCCCGGAAAATCTACCGATACCGCTTGAGCTCCGTTTCCAATCCATCGAGTCTGCGGGCAATATCGTCGCGCTCTTCGTAAGTCGTGGACCTGCCGCCTTCAGTCATCTGCAAATAGTCCCGCCGGATGGAGTCCAGTCTCGATTGGAGTTCCCGCTCGTCGGTCGAAGACCAGCGCCGGTTGGTTCTGCCGTCATCGATCTTCCCCTGGAGCGCGATAATCCTTTCCCCATTCCTAGGTTCTTCAGTCCTGATGGTCTGCGCGGAGGCTCTGTTGATCTCCTTGCCCAGTGCATCAAGCCTTTTATGCAGGCTGTCCCATTCTTCCCGGTAGACGCTTTTGTTTCTCAGAGCTTCGTAGTCGGTCCGAATCCCTTTCAGTGTCGTCAGAAACGTCTGGGCCTGATCGGGGGTTAGCGCACCGGTCTTCAAGCCGTCGCCGATGTTCTCCTGGATGACAACCATCTTGTTCTCGGCACTTCGTTCATAATCCGGCCAGGTTTGCATCGTGGCGCAACCCGAAGTCAGGACCAGGCCAACAATCGCCAAAATTGTTAACAGAGTTGAGTTTCGCATCTCACTGCTCCTCTCGGATGTGATGATATATTTCGACCCGACCGCATCGCTCCAAATCATCGTAACAATTTCTTTGATGCTTATTCATGAAAAGACCTCCTCTGCATACCTCGTCTATTGCAGAAAGCACGCTGGTAAACTACTTCATGTTAAATAGTAATCGCAATGAACGTGCCAGCGCAGAACTGACGAGGCTGCGGGTGCAAGAGGCTGAAACTGCAGGTAGAAACGGAAAGGTGTCGGGTGGGGGGGCGGGGGGAGCCGTCGGTGGTCTCTGTCATATGCAACAGAACCGTCACATATGACAAATGCGTCGAGTCAGCCTTTGCGTCTCGCCTGGCCCTCTGGGCAAGGAGCGGGACAGGTGCCGAGGAGAGAGTCGCCGCAATCGATTAATGAGTCTGCCGCTGACATGCACATTGATCAGCATGCCACCGTTGCCCTCACTTCATCAGCCAGCGTCTTTTCATCAAGGCATGGGAAAGGTAAAAAGTGAGAGAGCCCATGAGCATTAAATAAACCCACTCGAAAGGCATGTTCGCGATCTTGCCATCTTCCAGCAGAATGGATTTAAGCGGTTCATAAAATTGGTAGGACGGCAGCAGCGGTGCGACGGCAGTCAATTGTTGCGAAAAATCGGACAGGGCGGACGGCAGCAGGTGCGGCAGATAAACGATAACCCCCAGAGTGCGGGCGCTTGCCTGCGTGCGGCAGAGAAAACCCAGGAATATCCCGAAGGCGCTGAAGCAGAAACCACCGACGACAATGAATGCGGCATAGTCGAGGAGATTTGCCACGCCGAAGCCGGCCAAGAGATGGAGAATCGAGACCGCAACAACGATCAAGATCATCCCGGTCAGCACTTTGGCAATCAACCATTGAACCTCGCTTATGGGCGTCTGCAGAAGTGCCAGGAGCAGCTTCTTTTCCTTTTCCTCGGCAACTTGAGCCGGAAGAATTATGAAACCGACGAGCAGGACAATCATCAAGATCCAGGTCGGCAAAGTCTGTCTTTGGATGCCGCCGTCGTAAAGCGGTTCAATGCCGGTGATCCAACTTTCCCGGCCGCCTTCCGCCGCTTTCTGCAAAGCCGAAAAACTTTTCTACGATGGCAAGGGTCTGGAATGACTCGTTTTTTAAAACCAGAAGGGCAAGGCTGCCGGGTTCGTTTTTATTGCCCAAGCAAAACCCCGTCTATTTTTTTCTCTTTCAGGAGCTGTTTGCCGTCCTTCTTCATTCTGAACCCATGTAACCGCGATGATTTTTTCGGCTGCCGTGACGCTCTGCATGATTGCTGGCGCATAGGCGTCATTCCGGATGAGACCGATCCTTACTGTCCCTGCGTCCACGTCGGGTCGGTCGATAAAATTCAAGGAAATGAAAACAAAGAAAGGAATAAACAGAATCAGATAGACGGTTTTATTTTTTATGGCGATAGCCAAGTCATTCACTACGAGGATAAGAAGATTTCTCATCATATCGCGTACAGGCTTTCGTGAACTTCTGATTGAAAATATTCCGGCGGAGAGCCGTCGAAGATCAATCGGCCTTCGTGCAGAACCATGATGCGTGTCGCCAGGCTTTTTATCTCCTCAGGCCGATGGGAGGTGAAAAAGGATCGTTTTCCTGGCGTCATGAATATTGTTCAGCAGTCGGTAGAACTCTTTTGTCATCTCGAAGTCCAGACCTGATGTCGGCTCGTCAAAAAGCAGCACCGGAGGATCCGCCAGCAGGGCGCGCCCGATGTTCACCCTTTGCTTCAAGCCTTTTGACAGTACCTGTATTTTGTTTTTTCGAAAGGGCAGCAAATTGAACTCTTTCAAGACGTCATCCACCCGCGAAAGGGATGTTTGAAAGAGAGCAAGCGAACAGCTTGAGATTGTATTCAACGCTGAAAAAAGTCAAAAAGATTGGGAACTTCCGGAACAAAACCCACTTTTTTGACGACCGCCATCCTGTTTTTCAGATCGATCCCGTCAATCATCGACTTGACCGCTGTCCGGAAGAATCCAGTTTGCCAGCATTTTTAGCAGAGTGGATTTGCCGGCGCCGTTGTGACCGACCACAGCGATCAGTTCGCCTTTATTTACTACAAAACTGGTAGGCAGAAGCCCTCTTTTATGGTCGTAGAGTTTTGTCAATCCCTTGACTTCTATTTGCATAAATTTTTTGAACCTATTGATGGTTAAGGTTGAAATAACTGCGATGACTCACAGCTTTGCAAAATGGCCGAGAGTCTGCTGCAGAACGATTAGAGGCGAATTCAGATAAAGAAAAGACGTCACTGCCAACTGCTGAAACATTACCTGGAATATTAATAAATAGCACTATCTCTAGATGCCTACCAAGATGGCCTGTTAATTTTCAAGCGCATTACGTTAATCTCATTATTACAATAACGAGAATAACGACGACAAGAACTGCAATTACGAATCCCATGACAGACTCCTTTCTTGCTTTTTGTAAATCCACGCTTGCGACTAAGTCAATCTCATTATGACGATGACCAGAATAACGATAACCAAGACACCGATGACGATACCCATAGTCTGCTCCTTTCTCAGTTATATCCCAAAAACCTTCTTGACCTCACCGCGCTTCACTTGGACTTTGCCGGCGATCTTCTCGGCTTTGCCCTCGGCCTCCATCCTGGGAGTGTCGGTGATCTTCCCGGTTACTTCCTTGACCTTGCCCTTCACTTCGTGCAACGCGCCTTCCGCCTTGTCCCTGATGCTCGTTTTCATAATTTCCTCCAGTCGCTGACGATGGTTAAATGCACTTCCTCCAAACAGGTTGAGGAAAAACCAACGCCAATTCGGCGGAACGCACGGCCGTCCTTATGCTCGGCTGATAATGTTCAATCGCAACGAGTGTGCCGACGACATCCTGCTGGTGCTGTGAATGCAAGATCTCGATTATAAAAGGTAAAGTTGAAAGAGTCCGGAAAAGGGGGAGGAAAAGCCACCAGCGGCAGCCGTCACATTCAACAGTGCTGCCATATATGACGGCGATGCCTTTGGCTTAACCGCCCACGCAGACAACAGGAAGCTCTATTGAAGTACGGTTAGCTTTCCTTGGCAATTATTCCGCTTCGGATTTTTGCAATGCGGCCGGAGGCAGGGCCGCGCCCAAATCCACCGTGACCTGGTGGTTCCGGCGGTCGTCCACCAGGGGAATTCCGACGCCATCGATCACGGCACCATCCAGCGTCACGCGGGTCACCTGCCCCGGCCCAGCCCCGACGCGCTTGACGGTGATGTGGTAGTAGGTCTCGCGAAAGCGGTAGTGGATTTGGTACGACGCCCAGTCGGCCGGAATGCACGGTGCCAGGCGCAGACGGTCCACTTCCAGGTGCACGCCCAGCAGCGTTTCCAGGCTCAGTCGGTACATCCAGCCCGCCGCCCCGGTGTACCAGCTCCAGCCGCCCCGGCCGGTGTGCGGGGGCGCAGCGTAAAGATCCGCGCACATGACGTACGGCTCGACCTGGTAGCGCGCGATCGTCTCCGGCTGACTGCCGTGGTTGACGGGGTTGAGCATGGCGAAGAGTTCCCAGGCGCGTTCCTGCTCACCGATCAGGGCAAACGCCATCGTGGCCCAGATCGCGGCATGGGTGTACTGGCCGCCGTTCTCGCGCACCCCGGGTACGTAACCCTTGATATAACCGGGTTCAAGGCCGGAGCGATCGAAGGGCGGGGCGAGCAGCTGGATGAGCTGCGCATCGCGGCGCACCAGGCGCTGGTCCACCGCGGTCATCGCCTGGCGGGCGCGCACGGGGTCGCCGCCGCTGGAGATGACCGCCCAGCTCTGGCTGATCGAGTCGATCTGGCATTCATCATTGGCTGAGGAGCCCAGGGGCGTGCCATCGTCGAACCAGGCCCGCCGATACCAGCCGCCGTCCCAGGCATGGGCTTCGATGTTGCTGCGTAGCAGCGCCGCCTGCCCGGTGCAGAACTCGGCAAAGGTCGCGTCCCCTTGTCCACGCGCCAGGGCGGCAAACAGCTGCAGGTTTTCGTACAGGAACCATGCCAGCCAAACGCTCTCGCCCTTGCCGTCGCGACCGACCAGATTCATACCATCGTTCCAGTCGCCGCAACCCATCAGCGGCAATTGGTGCTCGCCAAAGCGCAAACCGTGCTTGATGGCCCGCACGCAATGTTCATAGAGACTGGCCACTTCAGGCGAAGGTTGCGGCTGGTCGTAGTAAGCCTCCTCTTCCGGATTCAACGTTCGACCTTCCAGGAAAGGGACCGACTCGTCGAGGATGCCGGTGTCGCCGGTGGCCAGCACATAACGACAGGCGGCATACGGCAGCCACAGGTAGTCGTCGGAGAAATGGGTGCGCACGCCTTGGCCGTTGGGCGGATGCCACCAGTGTTGCACGTCGCCCTGCAGGAACTGCCGTCCGGCGCAACGGAGCAACTGTTCGCGGGCGAGCCACGGGGTCGCATGGATCAGCGCCATGGTGTCCTGCAGTTGATCGCGGAACCCGTAGGCGCCGCCGGATTGATAGTAGCCGCTGCGAGCCCCACAGCCGGCAGGACAGGGTCTGGTAGACCAGCCAGCCGTTGACCAGCACGTCCAGCGCCGGATCCGGCGTTGCGACGTGCACCGCGCCCAAGGTGCGGTTCCACTGTTCCCACACCGCGGCCAAGGCCTGCCGCGCGCCAGCCGGTCCGGCAAACTGCTGGATGTATTGCAGCGCCTGGTCGGCGTCGCTGGCCGCGCCAAAGATGAACACGAGTTCGCGCTCCTGCCCTTCGGCCAGTTCGATCTGAGCCTGGAGCGCGGCGCACGGATCGAGGCCCGCACCGGTCCTGCCCGATAACGCTTGCGGCGCATCGCCGCCGGACTGGCCAGCGAGCCGTTGCGGCCGATAAACTCGGTACGGTTTCCGGTCACTTTGCGCTCCAGCCCGCTGACCTGCGCAAAGACCACCCGGTTGGCGCATTCGCGGCCATAGGCATTGCGGGCCAACAGCGCCCCGCTGTGCGGATCCACCTGGGTCACGATGTGCATCTGGTTGGCGTGTCGCCACTCACCGAGCACCAGTTCCCAATAACCGGTCAGAGACAAGCGCCGCGGGCGCCGCGAATGGTTGCGCAGTTTGACCACCACGAACTTCACCGGCGCATCCATGGCGACGTAGGTGGTCATTTCCGAGGCAATGTCGGTTTCGTAATGCTCGAACACGCTGTAGCCGAAGCCGTGGCGGCACACATACCCCGACCGCCCGCGGGCAGGCAACGGCGTCGGCGACCAGAATGCACCCGTTTCCTCGTCGCGGATGTAGAGTGCCTCGCCGCTGCTGTCGCTCAGCGGGTCGTTGTGCCAGGTGCGTCAGCCGGAACTCATGCGCGTTTTCCACCCAGGTATAGGCGCTCCCGCTCTCGCTGACGACCGTGCCGATGTGCGGGCTGGCGATGACATTGACCCACGGCGCCGGCGTGTTCTGCCCCGGTTCGAGGGTGACGACATATTCGCGCCCGTCGGGCGTGAAGCCTCCCAGGCCGTTGCAGAAAATACGTTCGCGCGCCGGCAAGGGATAAACCTGCTCCGCCACTGGTGGCGGCAATGGCTCCAGGCGGTCCGAGACCCGCTCCGCCGAGACGCGACGTTCCACCTGCTCGACCAGGGTCTCGGCGGTAGTCGCTGAAGACGACGCGGGCGACCGTCTGCAGCAGAACCCGCTCGTCCTCGGAAAGTTCTTCGGCGCGCCGCACGAAAACGCCCCCCGGCCTGTCGACAATTTGCGCTTCGGGTCCCGCATTGATCAGCCCCATGATCTGGTCTTGCAGAACCGCCCGGTAGCCCGAGAAATCCTCGTTCACGATCACCAGGTCCGCAGCCAAACCCTTCATCCGCCAATAGGCGTGAGCTTGCAGCACCTGTTTTGCCAGGTCGATGCGGCTCAGGTCGCCGATGCGCAGCAGGACGATCGGCAGATCGCCGGAGATGGCAAAGCGCCATAGCCCTGACTGGCGCAGCTGGTTGCGGGCAATGATGCTGGGCGCGGCGCGGCGCAAGGCATTGCTGTAGACGACCGAGGTGGCCAGGCGGCCATAGATCTGCGCGTCCGCTTCGGTGGCGCCCAGGTGGCGCAGCACCTCCTGACTTTGGAACCAGGCCATTTCAAAGGCGCGCTCGACGAAGTGCCGGTCACAATATTCGTCAAGCAAGGCCAGGGCGGCCTCGCGCGTGGCAGCGACCCCGGAGATGATCTGCACGGTCGCCGACTGGTCGGGTAACAAGGTGATGGTGCGGCGGATCGCCACGATGGGGTCGAGCACCGGTCCCGCCGTATTCGACAACCTCGACCGGCTGTCACGGTGATCCAGTGACGCCGGGTTGGCCGCCGTTCGCCCCCGCCCGATGAACTTGGCGCGGTCGGTCTCGTAAGACGGCGCGTCGCTGACTGCGCCAGGCGCTGCCAGCAGGTGAAACATCCAGGGCGCCTGCTCCCCCGGCGTGCGGCGGCGGCGCGTGCAGAGGATCGCCTGCCGATCGGGGAGGATTTCGGTTTGCACGAACAGGTTGCTGAAACAGCGATGGGCCAGGTCCGCATTGAGCGGCGCCAGCACGACTTCCGCGTAACTGGTCACCTCGATATGCCGGGTGCGGGACGAATGATTGGCGAGTGTGACACGGCGGATTTCGACATCGTCTTCAGGGGAAACGCTGATCTCGGTGTGTGTTTCGATGGCCTGGTCGCGCCGCCGGTATTCGGCGCGCGCCTGCAGGAAGATCGCCTCGTAGTGATCGGCCTTGCGCAGGGTCGGTTGATACGCGCTTGACCAATAATGCCCGGTGTCGCGGTCGCGCAGATAAATGAAGGTGCCCCAGCAATCGCAAGTGGCGTCCTCGCGCCAGCGGGTGACGGCCAGGTCGCGCCAGCGGCTGTAGCCGCCGCCGGAATTGGTGGCCATGACGTGGTAGCTGCCGTTGGACAATAGATGAATTTCCGGTACCGGCGTGTTCGGCTCGGTAAACACGCGCATGATCCCGGCGGCTTCCGCGGCGGGGGGGTGCGCAGCGGCGCTCACCTCGGCAGCGTGCGGGTGCACCGTAGCGCCCTTCTTCGGCACCCGCTCCTGCAATAGCAACTCCGTCGCCCGCAGCAGCGGGTCGGACATGAAGCGGCGCTGCATCGGCCGGTTGAGCAGGACATGGGCAAAGGCTAACAGGCTCATCCCTTGATGATGCGCCATGAAGCTCCGCACAATGACGTGATGCTTGCCCCGCGGCACCCGGGATGGCGTGTAATCGACCGCCTCGTAGAACCCGTAGGCGCCGAGGAAATCACTGCCGGCCAGCGTCTGCAGGTTGCGGCACGCTGCTCCCGGCATCACCGTCAACGCCAGGGCGCTGGCGTAAGGAGCGATGACCAGGTCGTCGCCCAGCCCGCGCTTGAAGCCCAGCCCGGGCACGCCGAAGGCCCGATATTGATAGACCTGATGCATATCGGTGGCGTTATAGCAGGACTCGGAAATACCCCACGGCACGGCGCGTTGCCGGCCGTATTCGATCTGGCGCGCCACCGCGGCCTTGCAGGTCTGCTCCAGCAAGGTGTTGGCGTAGCTCGGCATGATCAGCTGCGGCATGAGATACTCGAACATCGAGCCGCTCCAGGAAATCAGGCTGACGTCGCCGCCATGACTGGTCAGCAGGCGACCAAGCGAGAACCAATGTTTCTGCGGGACCTGCCCCTGAGCGATAAGCAGGAAGCTGGCCAGGCGCGCCTCGGAGGCCAGCAGGTCGTAGCAGGCTGGATCACGGCGGCGCTCACCGACGTCGTAGCCGATGCACAGCAGGCCGCGCGCGGGATCGTAGAGAAATTCGAAATCCATCTCCGCCAGTTCGCCGCAACGCGCCACCAGGTCGTCGATGCTGCTGAGGCGTTGCGCTGCGGCTGACGACCGCGCACCCAGGCCGGCAGCGCCCGCTCCGGCCAGTTCCGCCAGCTTCGGGATCGTGCCGAAGGGCTGTGGATCGGGCACCAGCAAGCGCAGCTCATCGCGCAGGGCGCCGGCTTGCCGGGCGAAGGCTTGCGCCCAGTAAAACAGCTCCCCATCGAGATCGATATCCGTTGGCAGCAGATGCCAGCAGAGCCTCGCCAAGGCGGTGCATCTCGTCCAGCAAACGATCGGCGGTGGCCGGTGTCGATGGTGGCCCGCTCAAGGTGCGGGTGTGGAGGGTGTCCTGCAGCAATCCGATCCTTTGCGCAAGATCCGGAAGGGGTGACGCGGGCAGGTGCTCGGCAAGCACGCGCAGGGTGTCCTGCAACCCTTGCCACGCATGGGGAGACAGCACCGGCTGGTCCTTCAGTTCGACGAGCCCCGCTTGCAAGGTGAGCAAACTGCCGGCCAGGTTGCCGCTGTCCACTGAAGAGATGTATTGCGGGCGAAGCGGTTGCAGCGTGTGCGTGTCGTACCAGTTGTAGAAATGGCCGCGGTAGCGTTCCAGCTTTTCCATGGTCGCCAGGGTGTTTTCGGTCAGGCGCAGGCATTCTCCGGCCCCGATGTAACCAAAATCGCAGGCCGTCAGGTTCGCGAGCAGGGCCATGCCGATGTTGGTCGGCGAGGTCCGCGAGGCGATGGCCGCGGCCGGATATTCCTGGAAGTTGTCGGGCGGCAGCCAGTTATCATCCGGACCGACGAACCGGGCGAAGTAGCGCCAGGTGCGCCGGGCCGCCGTCCGCAGGAACGCCCGTTGCGCAACGTTCAAATCCGGCTCGGGCGAGACCAGCGGCAGGCTGATCCACCAGCCGACCAGCGGCGACGCCAGCCAGAGCAACAGCACGGGCGCCCAGAAGAACCACTCCAGCGCGCGGGTTTGCCACAGAACCGGGGCCAGCAACAGGGCCAGTAACGGCGCGATCCACATCTCGATGAAAAAATCGGCCAGCGTCCGCCTGGCGTTGCGCCGGGCATAGGCGCGCAGTTGCCAGATCAGCAGTCCGCGGCGCGTGAACAGCATGCGCCCCCCCGAGCGCAGGATGGCATCCAGGCAGATCAGGGTGTCGTAGGGCAACAGGAGCAAAGCCAGCAAGGCGAGTGCAATGGGCTGGCCGGCGGCTTTGCCGGTCAGCACCAGGTGCACCAGGTAGTCACGTTCTTCGGGCTTGCGGACCAGCTCGATCGCGGTGCCAATCAAGGCGGGCAGGCACATCACCGCCACGACCACCAGGGTCCGGAACCCTGCCGATCCCGGTGCCAGCAGCCACCCCCCGGCAAGCAAGGCCAGCAGAGCCGGCGCGACCAGGCTGCGGCGCAGGTTGTCGAAAAGCTTCCATCGCGACAAGGCGCTTAGGGGGTTCGACTGGCGTTTTGCCGAGGGCGGCGGACCGGGCACGCGCGGCAGCAGCCAGCCGGCCAGCTGCCAGTCGCCGCGGATCCAGCGGTGGCGCCGGCTGGCCTCTACGGCGTAACTGGACGGATGCTCTTCAATCAGGTCGACATCGGTCACCAGCGCCGAACGTGCATAGCCACCTTCCAGCAAGTCGTGACTGAGAATCAGGTTCTCCGGAAAGCGGCCGTCGACGGCCTGCCGAAAGGCGTCCACGTCGTAGATGCCCTTGCCGATGAACGAGCCCTCCCCGAAGATGTCCTGGTAGACGTCCGACACTTCGCGGGTGTAGGGATCGATGCCGGCCTCACCCGCGAACAGTTTGCTGAACCGTGACTGCCCGGCGCTGGTCAGGCTGATCGAGACGCGGGGTTGCAGGATCGCGTAGCCTTCGACAATCCGTCCCCGGGCGGCATCGTACACCGGTCGATTGAGCGGATGGGCGAGGTTGCCGATCAGGGTCCGGGCCACGTCCCGCGGCAATTGCGTGTCGGTATCCAGGGTGATGACGTAGCGGATCGAGCCGAGGATGGACAGGTCGCCGATCTGCTCGGCGAAAGCGGTTTGCGCCTCGCCCCGCAGCAAGGCATTGAACTGCTCCAGTTTGCCGCGCTTGCGTTCATAGCCCATCCACACCCGCTCATGGGGATTCCACACCCGCGGGCGGTGAAACAGGTAAAAAATGCCCGACCGGTCGTCACGGTAGGTTTCGTTGAGCGCCTGCACCGCGGCGCGCGCGCAAGTGAGCAAGGCGGCATCGTCGGGGAGCGTCCGCTCGGGCGCGTCAGGAAAATCGGTCAGCAGGGCAAAGAACAGATTGGGATCGCGATTGCCGAGATAACGGATCTCCAGGGCTTCGAGAAGCTCATCGATATCGCTCGGCCTGCTCATCAAGGTGGGCACAACCACCATGGTGCGGTGACTTTCCGGAATGCCCTGCGAAAAATCCAGGCGTGGCAGCACGCGCGGTCGCAAGACCAGCGTCACCAGCAGGTTCACCAGCGGGATGACCAGCGCCGAGATGCCGATCAGGCCGGTGCTGGCAAACAGCCAGGTACGCCAGTCAGCCGATCCGAACCCGCCGAAAAAGCACAATATCACCGCCGTCACCAGTGCGGTCAGCACCAGGATCGGACCAAGGTAAAGCCACAGGCCCAACTGCCGGCTGGCGCGCCCAACCCGCAAGCTCCACGGCGCCCGATAGCCGACGACCCGCTCCAGCCCCTGCCTCCCGTGATCGATCAGGTAGTAGCCGACATGGGCGCGGCGGTCGGTGCAATCCAACCGCTCCGCGGCCGCCCGGGCAAGACCGATGGTGGCGCGGGCCACCTCCGATTCACTGCGTGAACTGCCCCGCCCCAGGTCTTCGATGACATGCCGGTAGCGGTCACGGGTGGCGAAATCCTGGCGGGAGTGCATCCCCGCCGGGTCGTCACGCAGGATCTGCTCGACGACACTGAGCGACTCGACGAAATCCCGCCAATGCATGGCGTCGATGAACCGCAGACTGCCGATGCTGTTGGTAATGGAGATCTGGTTGGCGGCAGCCGTGCGACTGGCGGCCGCCGACAACTGCATGGCCGTCACCCCTTGTTCGAGAAGCTTTTGCTCAACCCAGGTTTGCACGAAGGCCATTGCGGACCCCTGCGCCTGCAGCCGAGCGTAAAACTCCTCCACGAACGGCGCGGTCAACGGCACATCGGCATTGGCAAACTCGGCCAGCAACTGGATCAGCTGTTTCGGCTCCCGTTCCGCCGTTGCGAGCATGCGGTCCGCCCAGAGACTGGCTGCGGCGAGATCCTCACGGCGGCGGGCAATCCGCAAGCCGACGCGGCTCAGGTTTTCCAGCAACGCCAATTGCAGCATGATCGGAAAGGCCCACAATTCCCCCAGCTTTAACGGTTCAACCCCCTGGTAGGCGGTGACGAACTGGGTGGCGGTGTCACTGTCGACCCGGCCGTCCGTATGCGAGATCAGCTGCAACGCGACGTCGTAGATGCGGGGGGAGCCGGCGGACGGGCCATCGGCCAGGCGCGGCAACTGCCGGCTGTAGCCCCGCGGCAGATGCCGACGCGCCAGGCCGATCTGTTGCTCGATCAGATAAAAGTTGTCGAGCAGCCAGGCCTCTGCCGGCACGATTCGTTGGCCAGGCGTGCTGCTGGCGGCGATCACCACGTCATATGTCGCCAGCAGCACACGCGCATTGTCGGCCAGCCGTGGCAGCAACCGGTCCGGCCCTCGACGCGGATCAAGGCGATGCTGGCCGGCCAGGGTCAGCGCGTGACGCTTCAGCTGCTCGAGGCTGAACAGTTCCGAGCGCAGCAACTCCGTATCCCGGTCATGCCGCGGCGCATGGTGGGGGCGCGTCGAGAATATGAGGGGTTTAATGACTATGACCGGCTCCTTGCTCCAACCCACGGGGTGTCGCGCATCCGGACCTGGCCAGGCCAGGGTTGCCGCCCCTGTCTAAAAAAAGCCCTCAGTCCGGAGGCGTTGGGATGGCTGAGGGCTCAAGGCATCCGTGTGACGAGCAACGGACGCACACTCACTGGTTGTTCCAGCAGCAGCTGTCAATAAACCACCTGGACGTAATCGCTATTTGCTGGCTGCGTCCTCAATCGTTTCTCCGCCTTTCTGTACATCGCGCCCGACCCCCTTGAACGTTTCGCAACCAGTCGTGCACACCAGCACCACTGCAATCAACATGCTCACACATAAGCGCAACATGGGAACCTCCTCTGCTCTTTTTGGGTGGCTGTATCTCGACGGCAACCGTTCGGTGAACCCTCGCGCTGGCTTCACAGGGAATGCTTCCTGCCAGTTTGTTCATCAACCCAGGATCCCCGGCGATCGCCTCCCCTCACCACGGCTCGAAATCGGCGGAAGGCATGCCGGTGCGCACGGTCTGCCAAGAAGATTACATCGCAACTAACGGGCCAGCGCGGAGCTGGGCGGGGTTCGAGTGCAAGGCTTTGATTGTGCGGGGAAATGCCAGGGAAGAGGGAAAAGCCCGGAGGCAAAACCGTCAGCGGCATCCGTCACATGTCACATAACCGCCAAATATGACGGAGGACATTGAGGCGATGACGTGCAATCTCTGAGGGTTTTGCCTTCATTGACGGCGGATGCCGTATTTCCGCATGCGGGCGCGCAGCGTGCTGGGGTTGATCCCCAGGAGGATCGCCGCCCCCTTTTCGCCCTCGATGCGCCAACCGGTGTTCTGGAGCACCTGGAGGATGTGGTCGTGTTCCAGATCGGCGAGGGCTTTGACGTCCTGCCCGGCCAGCTTCCCCTGTCTTCGGGAACGTATCGAACCGGTCCAGTACCTGGAGTGCGGTCCCCTGGCTGGTGATGACCGCCCGCTCGATGACATTTTCCAGCTCCCGCACGTTGCCGGGCCAGTGGTATTCCTGAAGGGCGTTCGAGGGTCTCTTGTGACACGGTGTCTATCTTCTTGCCGATTTTCTTGTTGAATTTGGCGACAAAATAATTGACGAGCAGCGGGATGTCTTCCTTGCGCTGCCGCAAGGGCGGGATGGTGATGGGAAACACGTTGAGCCGGTAGAACAGATCTTGCCGGAACCTGCCGGCGCGGATCTCTTCTTCCAGATTCCGGTTGCTGGCCGCGATGATCCGCACATTGACCTTGATGGTGCGGGGACTGCCCAGTCGCTCGAACTCGCCGTCCTGAATGACCCGGAGCAGCTTGCATTGCAGCTCCAGCGGCATTTCGCCGATTTCGTCGAGAAAGATGGTGCCGCCGTCGGCCAGCTCGAAGCGCCCCATCTGCCGGGCGCTGCGCCCCGGTGAAGGCCCCCTTTTCCCGCCCGAAGAGTTCGCTTTCGATGAGGTTCGCCGGCAGGGACGTGCAGTTGACCGTGATCATCGGCCGGTCCTTGCGAGCGCTTCGGCTGTGGATGGCGCGGGCGACCAGCCCCTTGCCGGTGCCGGTCTCGCCAAGGAGCAGAACGGTCACATCCTGGGGCGCCACCTGATCGACCCGGAAGAAGACATACGAGATGGCACTGCTTTGACCGATGATCTCGCCGAAGTTGATACTCCTGGGCAATCTCCTGCCGCAGGTAGACGTTTTCGGCCTGGAGCCGGTCTTTCAGCTGCTTGATTTCCGCATACGCAGCCTGAAGGGATTCTTCCGCCTGTTTACGCTCGTCGATTTCCTGCAAGAGCAGCGCATTGGCCTGTGGTCAGCTCTTCGGTCCGCTGCCTGACGGTTGACTCCAGTTTGTCATGGGCATTTTGCAGCGTCATCTTCCAGTCGCCTGCGGGCCGTGCCGTCGATGAGCGAGGAAAGGATCATGCCGGCCTTGTCGCCAAGTACTTGACCGCGACGCTCTGGAAGTTGCCAATAGATCACCGTGCCGTCTGTTCTCGTGAGGCTGATTTCACATTTGAGCATGGCCCGTCGCTGCAGAACCATGGCGAGATGATTGGAAAAAATCTCCCGCTGCTCGGCATCGGCAATGAAATCGCTCAAGGGGCGTGTTGACCAGCAGTTGTCGCTCGATTCCCAGCAGTTGCGCGCCCTGAAGATTGACTTCCAGGATCAGTCCGGACGGATCCAGGCAGAAATAGCCGACAGGGGCAAAGTCATAGAGTTCGGCATACTTGTTCCGCGACAACTCAAGCTCTTCCTGGGCCCGGCGCAGCTCGGCATTCTGCATCTCCAGTTCGATCTGGTGGACCTGCAGTTCATGGAGCAGCCGCTGCGTCTCCGTCTCGGTCCGGGGGGGCGCTCTGCCGGTGCATTCCCCGCGCAGCTGCTCTTCCGCCTGACGGCGCAGTTCGGCGGTTGCTGTCAACCGGCTCTTGTCCTTGTCGCTTGTCCTTGCCGCTGCCCATGGCTAACCTCCGGACTCAAGCAGACCTTTGAGCCTGGCATTCTCCTCGCGCAGTTCCGTCTCCAGCTTCTTGGCCGCGGTGATGTCGCGCAAAGGTGATCACCACCCCGCCGATGACGTCCTCCATGGTGCGGTAGGGCATGATGCGCACCGTAAACCAGCGACCATCGGTGGTGGCGATCTGTTTCTCCGAAAAGACCAGGGTGCGCAGCACCTCCCGCGCCTCCTCGATCATCTCCGGGATAGAGCAGGTCGCTGGCGATGTCGGACAGCGGCCGTCCCACGTCGCCCGGGATCAGCTTGAACAGCTTGTTCGCCCCGCTGGTGAAGCGCCGGACATGCAGGTCGTTGTCCAGGAACACGGTGACGATTTCCGTGCTGTTGAGCAGATTGCGCATGTCGTTGTTGATCCGCGCCAGCTCGTCCATCTTGGACTGCTGCTCGGCGTTGACCGTCTGCAGCTCTTCGTTCAGGGACTGCATCTCTTCCCGGGAGGTGGTCAACTCCTCGTTGGTCGACTGCAGTTCCTCGTTGGTGGACTGCAGCTCCTCGTTGGTGGATTTGAGCTCTTCCTGCGAGGACTGCATCTCCTCGCGGGTGGTCTGCAGATCTTCGCGGCAACTGGATGAGTTCCTGCTCCAGCTCAACCGCCCTGGTTTTGCCGCGATGGCATCCGGGCACGGTTCGGCGCGCGGCTTGTCTCGGCGGACGCCGTCACGTCGGTGAAGACGATCATCACCATCCCCCGCAGCGCCTCCGGTTCGACAATCGCCTGGATCGTGAGGTCGACAGCCTGCGTGTCCTCGCCGTTCTTCGATCCTGAGCCCCTTGACGGTGACCGCCTCCTTTTGCCGGAGCGCCTTCTGGAAGGCGCTGCCCAGTTCAAAACGCAGCCCTTCGCGGGCCATGGCGAAAATATTCCAGTTGGCCTTGCCGGCCGCCGGTTCGAGGTATTTGCCGGTCCGGCCGCTGATGTAGAGGATATCCCCCTGATCGTTGACCAGCACGGCCGGCGGGGAAAAGTGCTGCAGGAGCAACTGGTCCGCGAGTGCCTGGAGATTGGCGGCGGGTTTCGACATGCGTCAACTCCTTGGGCAACACCCGGCGAGGGGGAGGCAAGCGCCGCCGGAAAGATGAAATGTTCGGCGGCCTGGACCGATTCCGACGGCGGAAGATCCGTGACTTGATGTGCAGCGGCGTGAAGAGATCGGTGAAGGTGCTGCAGGCTCTCTGCGCTGCCCAGAAACAGGACGCCGCCGGGATTCAGGCTGTAGTGAAAGAGCGGCAGGAGCTTTTTCTGCAGTTCCGGGGTCAGGTAGATCAGCAGGTTGCGGCAGATGAGGATATCCAGCTTGGTAAAGGGCGGATCCATGATGACGTTCTGCGGTGGCGAAGGTCACCATCTCCCGGATCTCCTTGCCGACCCGGTAGCCGGCCCCTTCCTGGACGAAAGAACCGCTGCAGCCGCTCGGCGGACACGTCGGCGGCGATGTTGGCCGGGTAGATCCCCTGGCGGGCCTTGTCGATGGCGTCCCGGTCCAGGTCGGTGGCGAAGATCTGCAGCGTGAAATTCGCCCGTTGGCTTGACCTGATCCAGCGCCTCCTTGAAGACCATGGCCAGCGAATAGGCCTCCTCGCCGGTCGAGCAGCCTGCCGACCAGGCCCGCAGCACCCCGCCGGCCGGTCGGCTCGCCAGCAGCGCCGGAATGCACTTCGCCCTGCAGCTGTTCCCAGGCCGCCGGGTCGCGGAAAAAGCTGGTCACGCCGATCAGCAGTTCCTTGAAGAGGAGCTCCACCTCCTGGGGGTTCTCCTGCAGATAGCGGACGTAGACAGCGATCCGGTCGATCTGGTGAATGCCCATGCGCCGCTCGATCCGGCGGTAGATGGTGTTCTTCTTGTACAGGGAGAAGTCCTGGCCGGTTTTGGCCCGCAGCAGGATGATGACTTTCTCCAGGGCGCTCCGGTCCTTCTCCTCCAGAACCGCGCTCGGTCCGGTTGATGACGCGGGCGTGCTTCAGGTAATCGATGATCTTGCCGGGCAAGGCTTCCGCCGGGGCGACCAGGTCGGCCAGACCGGCATCGATGGCGCTGCGGGGCATGCTGTCGAACTTGGCCGAGGCCGGCTCCTGCACCAGCACCACGCCGGCTTTTTCCTTGATGGCCCGCAGGCCGATGGTGCCGTCCGAGCCCATGCCGGAGAGGATGACGCCGATGCTCAGCTCCTGCCGGTCCTCGGCCAGGGAGCGCAGGAAGAAATCGATGGGGAGGCGCAGGCCGCGGGGCGCCGTCGGTTCGAACAGGTGCAGCACCCCGTGCAGGATCGACATGTCCTTGTTGGGGGGGATCACGTAGACGCAGTTCGGCTTGACCTTCATCCGGTCCTTGACCTGGACAACCTCCATGGCGGTGACGCGCTGGAGGAGTTCGGGCATGACCCCCTTGTGGGTCGGGTCGAGATGCTGGACGATGACGCAAGGCCAGGCCGCTCCCCTCCGGCACGTGCCGCAGGAACTGCTCCAGCGCCTCCAGCCCGCCGGCGGAGGCGCCGATGCCGACGATCGGGAAGGGGAGATTCTCCGGCCCCGGCAACGCCGCGATGGGGGCAGCACCCCCCTGATCATTGGCGCCGGGTGCCGACGGCGGCGGTTTTTTCATGAGAATCGCATCGGTCCATCCCACTGAATTGATTGCGCCGCACGGTTTCAGGGCGAGAGTTCAGGCCACAGTATATAACAGTTTTTGCAGAATGCACGGTTTGCCCGTGCACGCCTTGCCTGACGATGGCGGCTTGCTGCAGGTTTTCGGCACGCTCATCATCCTCATCGGCACCTTGCGCCACGACTATGGCAGACGCTGACGCCAACCTGTCGACCCCGGCCATGGCCGGACTGATCTCGCGGCCCCCTCGCCCTCGAGACACCCCTTTGGTCTTGAGAGCCCCCCTTGGGTGTGCTAACATTACCCTTTTGTCGGGCAGTCGTCCGAACAACAGAAAATTCAAACGCAAACGGAGCCCATCAATGATCGGTGCGTTCATCAAAAAGCTCGTCGGCAGCAAGAACGAACGCGAACTCAAGCGGCTGCAGCCGCTGGTTGACAAAATCAACAGTTTCGAAGCCCAGGTACAGGCCCTCGATGACACGGCCCTGGCGGCCAGGACTGTAGCCTTTCGCGAGCGGCTCGACCACGGCGAGTCACTCGACAGTCTGCTGCCGGAAGCGTTTGCGGTGACCCGCGAGGCCGGCCGCCGAGTCCTTGGCATGCGCCATTTCGATGTGCAGCTGATCGGCGGCATGTTCCTCCACGAAGGGAAGATCGCCGAGATGAAGACCGGGGAAGGGAAGACCCTGATGGCGACCCTGCCGGTCTATCTCAACGCCCTGGCCGGCAAGGGGGTGCACGTCATTACGGTCAACGACTACCTGGCCCGCCGCGACATGGAGTGGATGGGGCAGATCTACCGGTTTCTCGGCCTGACCGTCGGCTGCATCGTCCACGGCCTGACCGATAGTCAGCGCCAGGCGGCCTACGGCGCCGACATCACCTACGGCACCAACAACGAGTTCGGCTTCGACTACCTGCGCGACAACATGAAGTTCGCCCTCGAGGATTACGTGCAGCGCCCGCTGCACTATGCCATCGTCGACGAGGTCGACTCGATTCTGATCGACGAGGCGCGTACGCCGCTGATCATCTCCGGACCGAGCAGCGCCTCCAGCGAACTCTACTACGCCGCCGACCGGGTTATCCCGCTGCTCAAAAAAGGGGAGGTCAAGGAGGACCGTGAGGGCGGCAGCATCGGCCGGACCACGCGCACCTATACGGGCGACTACACGGTTGATGAGAAGTCGCGGGCGGCGACGTTGACCGAAGAAGGGGTGGCCCGGGTCGAGAAGCTGCTGCGGGTCGACAATCTCTACGATCCGCGCAACATGGCCATGCTCCATCACGTCAACCAGGCCCTCAAGGCCCATGCCCTGTTCCGCCGCGACGTCGACTACGTGGTGAAGGACGGCGAGGTGATCATCGTCGACGAATTCACCGGTCGCCTGATGCCGGGACGGCGCTGGAGCGACGGCCTGCACCAGGCGATCGAGGCCAAGGAAGGGTTGAAGGTCGAGCGCGAAAACCAGACGCTGGCGACCATCACCTTCCAGAACTACTTCCGCATGTACGAGAAGCTGGCCGGGATGACCGGAACCGCCGACACCGAGGCGGCCGAGTTCAACGAGATCTACAAGCTCGACGTGGTGGTGATCCCGACCAACCGGCCGATGATCCGCCGCGACCAGGCGGACCTCATCTACAAGACCGAAAAGGAAAAATTCAAGGCGGCCATCGATGACATCGTTGCCCGTTACGAGACCGGCCAGCCGGTGCTGGTCGGCACCATCTCCATCGAGAAGTCGGAGCAGCTCTCCGAACTGCTCAAGAAGCGCGGAGTGCCGCACAACGTGCTCAACGCCAAGCAGCATGACCGGGAGGCCGAGATCGTCGCCCAGGCCGGCCGCAAGGGGGCGGTGACCATCGCCACCAACATGGCCGGCCGCGGCACCGACATCGTCCTCGGCGGCAACCCCGAGATGCTCGCCAGGCGCGAGGCGGCCACGGCCGAGGATCCCGAGGCGGCCTATCCCCAGGCGCTGGCGCGCTACCGCACCACCTGTGCCGCGGAGAAGGAGCAGGTGCTGGCCAGCGGCGGCCTGTACATTCTCGGCACCGAGCGCCACGAATCGCGGCGCATCGACAACCAGCTGCGCGGCCGCTCCGGTCGCCAGGGCGATCCCGGCGAGAGCCGTTTCTACATGGCGCTGGACGACGACCTGCTGCGCATTTTCGGCTCCGACCGGGTGGCCTTCATCATGGACAAGCTGAAGATGCCCGAGGGGGAGCCGATCGAGCACGGCATGATCTCGCGCGCCATCGAAAACGCCCAGAAGAAAGTCGAGGCGCACAACTTCGAAATCCGCAAGCACCTGATCGATTACGACGATGTCATGAACAAGCAGCGCGAGGTGATCTATACCCAGCGCAAGGAAGTGCTGGCCGGTGCGAACATCCGCGGCACCGTCGAGTCGATTCTCGACGAAACGGTCGAGGACATGGTGGCGACCTTCTGCCCGGAGAAGACTCCGGCCACCGAGTGGAACTGGGAGGGACTGTTCATCGATTTCGGCAACCAGTTCAACTTTGCCGCCGAACTCCCCGCGCCGGAGACCCCGGGTTTGCAGCAGGCCGGCCTGGAAGAGGCCCTGCGGATCCAGGTGCAGCGCCAACTGGAGGCGCGCACCGAGGAGTTCGGTCCGCCGGTGATGGAGCATCTGATGAAGGTCCTGCTGCTGCAGACCATCGACGACCAGTGGAAGGATCACCTGCTCTCCATCGATCACCTCAAGGAAGGGATCGGCATGCGCGCCTACGGCCAGCGCAATCCGAAGGAAGAGTACAAGCGCGAGGCCTACGGACTGTTCATGGAGATGATGGGGCGGATTCGTTCCGAGGTGGTCAACAAGTTGTTCCGGGTGCAGCTGGCCCGCGAGGAGGAAGTGGTGCGGATGGAAGAGGAGCAGCGCCGCGAGCGCAACGCCCTGGCCCGTTCGGCCGGTCCGGCCCCGGCGGTCCAGGCCCCGGCCAAGCGCGACGAAGGCAATGTGGGTCGCAACGAGCCGTGCCCGTGCGGGAGCGGCAAGAAATACAAGAAGTGCTGCGGACAGTAGCCGGCGGTCAGGATGCCGACGCAGATTCCGCCCTGGATGATCGGAGGAAATCAATGTCCAGCTTGACCAGTCGCGATCTCCCTCTCGGGTTCAGCTACGCGGCCCGCGCCGCCGGCATCAAGAAGTCGGGGAAGCCTGACCTGGCGCTGATCGTCGCCGAACGGCCGGTGCCCTGCGCCGGCACCTTCACCACCAACCGGGTGGTGGCTGCGCCCGTGGTGGTGACCCGCGACCGGCTGCGTTCCGGATTGTGCCAGGCGATTTTGGTCAACAGCGGCAATGCCAACGCCTGTACCGGTGACCAGGGGCTGCGCGACGCGCAGCGTTGTGCGGCCCTCGTTGCCGACGCACTGGGTATTGCCGAGGAACTGGTCGCGGTCTGTTCGACCGGGGTGATCGGCGTGCCGCTGCCGATGGAGCGCTTTGCCGAGCATATCGCGCCCCTGGCGGGCGGACTGTCGGCCGACGGGATTGAGGAGGTGAGTCGGGCGATGATGACCACCGATGCCTTCCCGAAGATCGCGGCCGAGCGCCTCGCGCTTGGCGGTGACGAGGTTCGCATCGTCGGGATTGCCAAGGGGGCCGGGATGATCCATCCGCAGATGGCCACCATGCTGGCATTCGTGATGACCGATGCGCTTCTCGACAGTGCCGCCGCCGACGCCTTGCTGCGCCGGGCAGTGGAGCGTTCGTTCAACCGGATCACCGTCGATCGCGACACGTCGACCAACGACACCGTCCTGCTGCTGGCCAGCGGTGCGGCAGGAGGGGCTCCCGTGGTTCCGGAAAGCCCTGACGGCGAGCGCCTGGCCGCAGCCCTCGAGGCGGTCCTCGTCGACCTGGCAAAGATGATCGTCCGTGACGGCGAGGGTGCCACCAAGCTGGTCCGTATCCAGGTCGACGGGGCGGCCAGCGAGGCCGATGCACTGGTGGTGGCGCGCAGCATCGCCACCTCGGCGCTGGTCAAGACCGCATTCTTCGGCGCTGACGCCAACTGGGGGCGGATCATTGCCGCCGCCGGCTATGCCGGCGTGGAGCTCGACCAGGCGCGGGTCAGCATCTGCTTCGACGGGGTGCCGCTGGTCGCCGGCGGGCTCGGTCTTGGCCCGGAGCAGGAAATCAGGGCCACCGAGGTGCTCAGGAAGGCCGAGTTCACCGTGACCATCGACCTTGGCCTCGGCAGCGGCAGCGCCTGGTACTATACTTCGGACCTGAATTACGACTACGTCAAGATCAACGCCGACTACCGGTCGTAGTCAAGGCGAGGTCACGTGAAGAAGCGGCTGGCAGCCCGTTTCCCTGCGCCCTGAGCCCATGCACTCTCCCGCCCCCGCCATCGACCATACCCTGCTCAGGCCCGATGCCACGGCTGCCGATATCGCCCGACTGTGCGAGGAGGCGGTGGCGTTCGGGTTCGCCTCGGTTTGCGTGCCGCCGCGTTTCGTCGCCGACGCCGCCAGGCGGCTCCGCGGCGCGGCCCCCCTGGTGGGGACCGTGATCGGGTTTCCGCTTGGCTTCGATGCCGCGGCCGTCAAAGCCTATCAGGCCCGGGTCGCCATCCGGGCCGGTGCCCGGGAGCTGGACATGGTCATCCCCCTGGGGGCGGCCCGTGCCGGGAGGTACGACGAGGTCGCCGCCGAGGTGCGGGCCGTCGTCGCTGCTGCCGCCGGCTTTCCGGTCAAGGTGATCATTGAATGCTGCCTGTTCGACGCCCAGGTTCAGGCCAGGCTGGTCGAGGCGGCGGTGGCCGGGGGCGGCGCCTTCGTCAAGACCTCGACCGGTTTTGCCGCTGCCGGAGCGACCCTGGCCGATGTCCGCAATCTGGTCACGGCATCGGCCGGACGGATAGCGGTCAAAGCCTCGGGGGGGATCCGCGACTGGCCCTTCTGCCGGGCGCTGCTCGAGGCAGGCGCGCGGCGGATCGGTACCAGTGCCGGGGTGGCGATCATGCACCAGTGGCGCCAGGCGCACCCGGCGTGAGGCGACGAAGCGGCCGGGCGGTCTGGATCGTCCTGGACGGCGTCGGCGTCGGCGCCCAGCCCGATGCGGAGCTGTACGGGGATGCCGGTGCCGCCACGCTGCCGCACGTGGCCGCGGCCTGCGGGGGGCTGGCTCTGCCCAACCTGCAGCGCCTCGGTCTCGGCAACCTGGCGACGATCGCCGGAGTCCCCCCCGAACCCGGTGCAAAGAGCGGATACGGACGGATGGTGGCACAGGCGGCCGGCAAGGACAGCATCTCCGGTCACTGGGAAATGGCCGGGGTCACCCTTGCCGAGCCCTTTGCCGTCTTTCCCGAGGGGTTCCCCGCCGAGCTGATCGGGCGCTTTGCCCGTCTTGCCGGCTGCCCGCCCCTGGGCAACCTGCCGGCCAGCGGTACCGCAGTCCTCGACCGGTTCGGTGCCGAGCATCTGCGCACCGGTCGCCCGATCGTCTATACCAGTGTCGATTCGGTCTTCCAGATTGCTGCCCACGAGGCGATCATCCCCGCCGCGGAGCTCTATCAGCTATGCCGAAATACCCGGGCACTGGCCGATGAATATCGCATCGGCCGGGTCATTGCCCGTCCGTTCACCGGTGACCCGATCAACGGCTTCACCCGCACTCCCGGGCGCAAGGACTTCCCGATACCGCCACTGCGCGCGACGCTGCTCGACCGTCTGACGGCGGCGCGGATTCCGGTGTGGACGGTCGGCAAGCTCGCGGATCTGTTCGCTGCCCGCGGCATTGCCAGGCAAGTGCCGACCTGCGACAATGCCGAGGGGATGGCCTGTATTCTGAAGCTGTTCGCCGCCATCCCCAGCCCCGGGCTGCTGGCGGCGAACCTGATCGACTTCGACATGCTATTCGGTCATCGTCAGGACGCCGATGGCTTCGGCCGGGCCCTTGAGGATTTTGATGCCTGGCTGCCGGAGCTGCAGGTGCGCCTGGGCGACCACGACCTGTTGCTGATCAGCGCCGACCACGGCTGTGACCCGCTGACACCGGGAACCGACCATACGCGCGAGTATGTGCCGGTGCTCGGCTGGCGGCCGGGGCTACGGGAAAACTGCCCGCTGGGTGAGCGCAGCAGCTTCGCCGATCTTGGTGCCACCTTGGCGGACTATTTCGGGGTGACGGCCGTGGCCGGGAGGAGTTTTCTGCAAGAACTCCGGTGAACGGGGGTCAACGCTGCAGGTGGGCTTTCGAAAAGGTGCCGACTCCCGGCTGGCTCGAGGAAACCTCGCTGAGGAAGCGCTCGGAGATGAAGTGTTCGATCAGTACGGCTTGCTGGTCGGTAAGCTCCGCAAAGCCAAGGCCGAAACCCTGAGTGTAATTGTTCTCCGGGACCGCCTCGACGGCGTAAAGGACGGTTCCCTCCACTTCGAGTTCCTTGCCGTGGCCAAGCAGGGGGAAGACCGCCGTGACCCGGTCGCCGGCAGCCAGCCGGCGGGGCGAGCGAAAGAACAGCCCCTGCATGCTGAGGCTGAGAACGTCGGCCAGAACGAACTCCCGGCCGGTGGTGCAATACATCCCCGGCAGATGCAGCCGCAGGCGCAGGTTGCGGCGCGGATGATGCTCCACGCGACTCTGAATGAAACTGAACAGCGCGAAGATGTCGACCGGTACGCCGAGCGTCATGTCAGGAAGAGGCGAGGGACGGTCGGCGTCGGGGTGGGCAATGGCCAGCAACGGCAGGGGGGGGGCGGGCAGGTGCAGCCTCGGGTCGCCCAGCAGGTTGCTGCCGATCATCAGCAGGGCCGGTGAGCTTGAAGCGAGGAACGCCTGAGCCTTGTGCGCATCGGTGGCAGTCAGCACCCGGTAGCCCCAATGCTTGAGAATGGGTTCGAGGGTGGCCAGCAGGTCGAGGCGGTTATCGGCGAGCAGCAGACTTTTCATCGAAGTGACGAAGACCCTCAATCCACAGGAAAGCTCATGCTGGAGTCGGCCACCGGTTCCGGGGGCGAAGGTGCTGGACGAGCATCGCACGACCGGGTTGCGAGGCGCCTGCGGCGCCTCGCAACCCGGTACGATTATTTCTTGCGGGCTTTGACGGCAGTTTTTGCAGGGGCGGCACTTTTGCCTTTGCCACGGGCTTCGCGGGCCTTGGCGAGTTTTTCGCCGAGCCCGCGGTCGATAGCCATCTGGCGGCGGCTTTCCGAGTAGTTCCTGGCGGCCAATGACTGGGAGCGCGGGATGCCGAATTGCTTGCGGTATTGCCCGGGAGTCAGAGCGTGTGCAGTCTTGATGTGACGCGTCAGGGTTTTCATCCCCTTGCCGCAGATCATGCAAAGCACCTGATCTTTACCAAAGGCTTTTTTCTTCGAAATCGCCGGCGCTGTTTCAGTCGCGGACGTTTCCGTTGGCAGTGATTCACCTTTGTCGAGAGCAGAGAGCGCCTGGTAAACGCTGGCAATTTCCGCAATCAGTTCTTCTTTGCTCATGTTCGTGGTTGAAGCATGTGCCGCTACGATTTCTACGGCCATTTCCAGAAGCGTCGCCATGTTTTCCTCCTTGAGTTCTGCGTGATTCTAGATGGAATAATCATCTGCTGTTGATACTAATACAGAGAATTTCCCATTATTCAAGTAAAAAACATTGCAGTTATTTTTTTTATGGTGCACGATTTCGGAAAAATTTCCTTGAAAGGCACGGCTTTTATTTTAGATCGACAGTTATCAACGTGTGCTGGTCCTGATGTACAGAAGCTTTCTGACCTCACTCGGACGACAATGGTGTGAGTCTGGCCATGCATATACGAGAGATGATCGAACAGCGCGAAACCACCCTGCTGGTCGCAGGGGCCTGCCCCAGCCGGGTCTCGCGCGGCCGAGCGCGCAGTGAGGTTCCCTGTGCGGTGCGTACCTGCTTCCAGGTCGATCGTGACCGGATCCTGCACTGCAAGTCCTTCCGTCGCCTCAAATACAAGACCCAGGTGTTCCTCTCGCCGGCGGGAGACCACTACCGGACCCGGCTGACTCATACTCTCGAAGTGGCTCAGGTGGCCAGGACGGTCGCCCGGGCCCTGCAACTCAACGAAGACCTGACCGAGGCGATCGCCCTTGGCCATGACCTCGGGCACACCCCGTTTGGCCATGCCGGGGAACGGGTGCTCGACGAACTGCTCGAGGGCGGTTTCCACCACGTCCGCCAGAGCCTGCGGGTTGTCGATTGCCTCGAAAATGAAGGTGACGGACTCAACCTGACCTGGGAAGTGCGTGACGGCATCCGTCATCATTCCAAAGGGCGCGGCGCCGTCGATGGCCGGACCCAGGAGGATCTGCCCGCAACCCTGGAAGGGCAGGTCGTGAGGTTCTCCGACTTGGTGGCCTATCTGAGTCATGACCTCGACGATGCCATCCGCGCGGGTCTGATCGATGCCGATCAGGTCCCGCTGGCATTACGCACCCGGCTCGGCAATCGGCATGGTGAACGGATCAATATCATGGTCGCCGACATGATCACGGCTTCGCTGGCGGCCGACTGCAGAGTGATCCAGCTCTCGGCGCCGATCCTCACGGCGGTGACCGAACTTCGCGACTGGTTGTTCGGTTCCGTCTATCAGGCCCCGCCGGTGGCGACCGATTTCCACAAGGCCAGCCATCTGTTGCGGGAATTGTTTCACTATTTTCTCGCTCACCCGGAGGAGTTGGCAGCATTTGGCGGGCGGCACCCGGAGCGAGACGCCCCGGAGATCGCCGTGGCCGATTTTCTCGCCGGGATGACCGATCGCTACGCGATGAATCTCTATCAGCGGCTGTTTCTTCCCCAGCCGTGGAAAGCTCTCTAAAGGGACGAAAAAGCAGGGCATTTCCGCCATCGCCGCTTGACACCCCGAACGGGTGTGTGTTAGCTTTCTGGCGCCTCGGTGCATATCCTGCGCCGATCCCCGGGCACTGTGTCGCACCCACCCCCCGCGCGGAGGGCCGAGGAGGATTCCATGAAGAAGCTGCTGTTGGCGGATGACAGCATCACCATCCAGAAGGTGATCCAGATCACCTTCGCCCACGAAGATTACCAGCTGACCATCACCGACAACGGCGACACCGCCCTGGCGCGTGCCAGGGAAGAGCTGCCGGACCTGGTGCTGGCTGACGTTTACATGCCGGGCCGCAACGGTTACGAGTTGTGTGCCGCCATCAAGCAGACGCCCGGACTGCAGCATGTGCCCGTGTTGCTGCTGGCCGGTTCCTTCGAGCCCTTCGATGAAGGCAAGGCCAAAGCGGCCGGGGCCGATGCCTGGATCGAGAAGCCGTTTGAGTCGCAGGCACTGATCGACAAGGTTGCCAGCCTGCTCGCTGCCGCCCCGGCCGTGATGTCGGTGGCGGACTCTGCGGTCGCGACCGTAGCGGCGATTCCGGAGCCGGCAGCGCCGGCGCACGACCCCTTTGCCGACATCAGCTTTGAGGAACCCGTGGTTCCGGCCGGCGCCGCACCCGATGACTGGAGCGATCTGAACGAGATGACGCCGGCTACGGCCACGGCCCCTGCACGGCCGGCCGCCGAGCCGCCCTTCGCCTCATCACCGGCTGCCGAACCGGTTTTCGAATTCAGCGACGACGCGTTTGCCGAACCTGAGCCGCCGCCGGCGGTAGCCAGCGACTTCGCCCTGTTCGACGAGGGGGAGGAGATCATGTCCCTCGGCGATGACGACATCCTGGCCGCCGAGGATCTCGAGCCGCTTGGCGAGGTGCCGACGCTGACGCCGTGGGCGCGCGACGAGCTGCCGGCCGAGGAACTGTTCGAAGCGTTCAGCGACGTTGAGCCGCCGCTTCAGGCACCGGTCGTCGCGCCCCCGCCGGAGCCTGTCCCGGCCCCCGCGGAGCCGGTATTGCCGCTCCCGGTTGTCCCGGCGACCACTCCGGTGGCGACGGAATTCCCGGAGCCGGCCGCGGTCGAGCAGCGCGTGGCGACCCTGAGCGAGGCGGAGATCGAGGCGATTGTCGAGCGGGCTGTCGGCAAGGTCATTGAGAAACTGGCGGGGACGGTGCTGGAACGGGTCGCCTGGGAGGTGGTCCCCGACCTGGCCGAGGCACTGATCAAGGAAGAGATCCGCAAGATCAAGGACGCCGCCGCCTGACAGCGCTCCTGCGGTTCCGCAATCATCGGCTGCGAAATGGGGATTGTTGAAAATCCCCATTTCTATTCAGGGCAGGAACGGCGGCCGGACCTCCCGGGATTCTCCAGGGCGCAGCGCCTCCTTGCGGGCACATGGGATCGAAGCCCTGCAACAATACGCAAACACCTTGAGGAAAGCATGAGCAGCGAGCCGAAACTCTCCAAGGGGTACGAACCCCACGATGTCGAACGCAAATGGTACCAGGTCTGGGAGGCGCGGGGCTACTTCCGTGCCGATGAACATTCTTCAAAGGCCCCGTACGCCATCGTCATCCCGCCGCCGAACGTAACCGGGGTCCTGCACATGGGGCACGCCCTCAACAATACCTTGCAGGACACCCTCTGCCGCTGGCAGCGGATGCAGGGCAAAGAGGTGCTCTGGATGCCCGGCACCGACCATGCCGGCATCGCCACCCAGAACGTGGTCGAAAAACAGCTGGCCGTTCTCGGCAGCGACCGCCACGGATCGGCCGCGACGGCTTCGTCGACAGGGTCTGGCAGTGGCGCGAGGAATCCGGCGGGCAGATCATCGAGCAGCTCAAGCGCCTCGGCGCCTCCTGCGACTGGGAGCGCGAGCGCTTCACCATGGACGAGGGGTTGTCGAAAGCGGTGCGCGAGGTCTTCGTACGCCTCTTTGAAGAAGGGCTGATCTACCGGGACAACCGCCTGATCAACTGGTGCCCGCGCTGTCACACGGCCCTTTCCGACCTCGAGGTCGAGCACGACGAGAAGCAGGGGCATCTCTGGCATATCCGCTACCCGGTGGTCGGCTCGGACCGGGCACCTGGTGGTGGCCACCACCCGTCCGGAGACGATGCTCGGCGATACCGCCGTGGCGGTGCATCCCGAAGACGAGCGCTATCGCGACCTGATCGGCAAAACCGTGCTGCTGCCGCTGGTGAATCGCGAGATCCCGATCGTCGCCGATGAATATGTCGACCGGGAGTTCGGCACCGGCGTCGTCAAGATCACCCCGGCCCACGATTTCAACGACTTCGAGGTCGGCGCGTCGCCACGACCTGACCGGATCAATATCTTCGACGAATCGGGGATCGTCAACGCAGAACGGCGGCGCCATATTGACGGGCATGGACCGCTTCGAGGCGCGCAACGGATGGTCGCCGACCTGGAAGACGCGGGGCCTGCTGGAGAAAATCGACGACCACGGCATGTCGTCGGCGAGCTGCTATCGCTGCAAGACGGTGATCGAGCCGTACCTGTCGCTGCAGTGGTACGTCAAGGTCGGCCCGCTGGCCGAGCGGGCCCTGGAGGCGGTGCAAGGACGGCCGCACCCGCATCGTGCCGAAGCAGTGGGAGAAGACCTACTTCGACTGGATGGACAACATCCGCGACTGGTGCATCTCCCGCCAGATCTGGTGGGGACACCGGATTCCGGCCTGGTACTGCGACCACTGCGGCGAGATCACCGTCGCCGCGAGGATGCCACCGACTGCGCCCACTGCGGCAGCGACGACGCTTCGCCAGGAGACCGATGTGCTCGACACCTGGTTCTCCTCGGCCCTGTGGCCCTTCTCGACCATGGGCTGGCCGGAGCAGACCGCGACTCTCGAGAAGTTCTACCCGACCTCCTGCCTGGTCACCGGCTTCGACATCCTCTTTTTCTGGGTGGCGCGGATGATGATGATGGGGCTGCACTTCATGGACGAGGTTCCGTTCCGCGATGTCTACATCCACGCCCTGGTGCGCGATG
Organism: uncultured delta proteobacterium; assembly: GCA_963749425.1. GTDB lineage: Bacteria > Desulfobacterota > Desulfuromonadia > Desulfuromonadales > BM103 > VAUL01. The sequence goes on along the minus strand of CAVVMK010000005.1, from coordinate 251,364 downwards.
CCCAGGGGCAGAAGATGAGCAAGAGCAAGGGGAACGTCATCGATCCGCTGCACGTCATCGATGAGTACGGCACCGATGCCTTCCGCTTCACCCTGGCCGCCTTTGCCGCCATGGGTCGCGACATCAAGCTCTCCGACGAGCGGATCGCCGGCTACCGCAACGTTTGCCAACAAGCTCTGGAACGCCAGCCCGCTTCGCCCTGATGAACCTGGAAGGCTTCGAGCCGGTCGGCATCGATCTTGACGATCCGCAGCTGTCGGATGCCGACCGCTGGATTCTCACCCGCCTGTCCGAAACCATCGAGCAGACGACCCAGGCGCTGGGTGACTACCGGTTCAACGAGGCAGCGGGAACGCTCTACGCGTTTACCTGGAACAGCTTCTGCGACTGGTACATCGAATTGAGCAAGGAAACGCTGCATGGCAGCGACCCGGAAGCCCGGCGCCGGGTACAAGGGGTGTTGTTCACCGTTCTCGAGCAGTTGCTGCGCCTGCTGCATCCGATCATGCCGTTCATCACCGAGGAGATCTGGCAGGCATTGCCGGGGACGCGGCCGACCGCTTCGCTGATGCTGGCGGCCTGGCCCACGGCCGCCGCGGTGCCGCGCGATGCCGCCGCCTCGACGCGCATGGAACTGGTCATGGGGGTGATCCGCGCGATCCGCAACATCCGCGGCGAGATGGATGTCCCTCCCGGCAAGCAGATCAGTGCCCTGCTGCAGTGCGGCTCGCTCGCATCGGCGAACGTCCTCGATACGGCCCAGGGGGCGATCCGGGTGCTGGCCCGGGTCGGCGACCTGCGGATCGGCCAGCAACTGGCCCGTCCGGCCCAGGCCGCGACCCAGGTCGCCGGCGACGTGGAGATCTGCCTGCCGCTGGCCGGCCTGGTCGATATTGCCGAAGAGGAGCAGCGGCTTGGCAAGGAGATCGCCAAGCTGCACGCCGACGTGGAGTTCTTTCGCAAAAAGCTCGGCAACGAAAAATTCGTCGCCAATGCCCCGGCCGAGGTTTTGGCCAAGGACCGCGGCAAGCTGGCGGATGCGCAGGAGAAGCTGGCGATCCTGGAACGGAGCCTGGAGAAGCTGCAGGCAATGACCTAGCCGGGGAAGTCAGTACCGGGTGGAAAATACGACGGGGCGACCGATATGGTCGCCCCGTCGCTTTGCTCCAGAGGTTCAGGCGGGTGCACGGGCAGAGCTCAAGCTGCCGTCCACGCGCTGCATCAGGCTTTAGTGCTGGTGCCGGCCGCGGTCGATGTGGCTGAAATGTTTCGCTACTTCCGCGCAGCCGAGGATCAGCCAGTAAAAACTCAGCATGAGGATCAACAGTCCAAGCATTGCCATCATGTGTCTCCTCTCGTTTGGCATCGGCGGTTCAAGATCCCGTCGTTGTTTCCAATTATCCACGCAACTTATGGAAAATCAATGGATTTTTATAGAACACCATTGTCTGAACAGGGTTTGGCGACCCTCCCGGTCACGGGATGAAACCACCGGTTCACGGTCAGTGCCGAATGCGGGTATCAACCATTTTTTGAAAAATGTTACAGATATCGCAGGGAGTCCCGCCGGTTTGTAGAAAGTCTTGAAGTATTAGATAGATACGATGATGGGCTGGCGGAGGGGCCGGCCGCTGGCGGCTACGGGAGAGCCGTCGTCAGCGGCAGGTGTGGCTCGCTATGAAAATCGATTTTGAAATGCTCCGGAAAAATATCTGATTTTTTTTGAAAAATCGAAAACGAGAAGGGTTTTTTCGGAGATTTCTGGAAATCTGGTCAGTTCAGCCAGCCCATCAGCTGCAGATGACGGAACAGGTTAACCACCCCCATGGCGGCGACCAACAGGCCGGCCGTGCGCAGCATCCAGCTCCGGGCTCTGCTGCCGAGCCATTGGGTGGCGGTGCCGATGACCAGCAGCGCCGGTGCGGTGCCGATGCCGAAAGCCAGCAGCATCAGGGCACCGGTGGCCGCGTCGGCGCTCTGGGCGGCGGTGATCGCCACGGCATAGAGATAGCCGCACGGCAGAAACCCGAAGAGCAGACCCAGGGGGAGCGCGGCCAACCCCGGAGGCAGCTGGCGCAGGCGCCGCACCGCCAGGGACATGGCCCGCAACGGCGCGGCGAAGTCGAGCCTGGTGATATTCAACCCGGCAAACATACCGGCAGTGCCGAGTCCGACCAGGATGATGAACAGGTCGGAGACCAGCAGCAGGGTGCGGGTCACCGCGTGAAACCGGTCGGTGTAGGCCAGGGCCGAGCCGAGCCAGCCGACCAGCGCGCCAAGGGCGGTATAAGTCGCGATGCGGCCGACATTGTAGAGCAGGTGAAAGCTCCACCCGCCGGGACGACCGCTGGCCGACAACGACAGGGCGCCGACCAGCCCGCCACACATGCCGATACAGTGACCGGCGCCGAGCAGTCCGGTCACGAAGGCCATGGACACCAGGGAGCCGTTCACTTCATGCGCACCTTGTCGATGTCGAATACGGCCGTCTGCCGGCTGCCGTCGTCCTTTTCGGCCACGCAGGAGATTTGCCAGGCGCCCATGGCGCAGGTAAAGATCATCTCGCCGGTGTAGGCGCCGTCACGTTCAGCGACCTTCGGCCGGTTCTCGGGCATGGCCATCGACGGCATGGTCATGTCGCAGCTGACACGAGCCCCGCTCACCGGTCGGCCGCCGGCATCCCGGAAGATCAGGCGAAACGGGACCCGGGTCATGGTGACCAGCTCGTCGACGTAGAGTTCCAGGACCGCGGTGCCGGGGGCAGCTTCCCTGGCCTGGAGGACGATCGGTGCGGCGTAAGCCGCCGGCACGGTCAGGCAGAACAGCAGGGCCAACACGGCCAGTCGGCGGATTCCAGGGTGGTCAATGGTCATCAGCATCTCCTCGGGACGGCCCCTGGCGGGGAGGAGCCTCGTCGTCATCGTCGAACATCCGGTATTTCGGACCCTCCGGATCGTCGAATTCACCGCGCCTGACCGCCCAGAGAAACACCAGCCAGACAGCGGCGCCCACGCACAGCGACAGAAAGATCAGGGCCAGGGTTGAGGTGGACATGTCACCTCTGCCGTTTGCCGAGCCGCAGCGAATTCGCCACCACGCACACCGAGCTGAGGGCCATGGCGGCGGCAGCGTGGATCGGCGCCAGCTTGCCGGCCGCCGCCAGCGGCAGGGCGCACAGGTTGTAGGCAAAGGCCCAGCACAGGTTCTGGCGGATGATGCGGAACGTGCGCCGTGCCAGTTGCAGGGCGATCAGGATGAGCTCCGGTTCGGCACGGGTCAGCACCAGGTCGGAGGTGGCCAGGGCGATATCGGTGCCGCCGGCCATGGCGCAGCCGACGTCGGCCAGGGTCAGGGCCGGGGCGTCGTTGATGCCGTCACCGACCATCAGCACATGGCGCCCGGCGGCACGCTGCTCACGCAGGTAGGCACACTTCGCTTCAGGGGTGAAGTCGCCATATGCCCGGACGATGCCAAGCCGGGCAGCGATCCGCCCGGCGGCAGCCTGGTTGTCGCCGGAGAGCAGCACCGTTTCGATCCCGGCCTGGTGCAGGGCCGCGACCAGTTCCCCGGCGCCAGGACGGGGCAGGTCCTCGAAGTGCAGCCGGCCTCGATAAAGACCGGCATGGGCAACGTGCATCAGGGTCGCGTGGCCAGGGGGTGATTCCGGAATCGCGATACCGTTTCGTTCAAGGAGCTGATGGCTGCCGATCAGCAGCGGTCCTTCCGGGGTATCGGCAAGCAGTCCCTGTCCGGGCAGGGTCCGAACTGCCGGCAGCGGGCGAATGTCCAGTCGCCGGGTGCGTGCAGCAGCCAGCACCCCCTTGGCGAGCGGGTGGTTGCTGCCTGTTTCTGCCGCGGCCACCAGGGACAGCAGTTGAGTCTCGCTGCAGCCGGATGCTTCGATCGCGACCAGCCGGGGGCGGCCTTCGGTCAGGGTGCCGGTCTTGTCGAAGGCGGCCAGGTCGATGCGGGCGGCAGCCTCGAGGATGTCCCCGCCGCGATAGAGGATGCCGCGGGCAGCGGCGGCGCCGCTGGCGACCAGGATGGCCGTCGGCGTCGCCAGGCCGAGAGCGCACGGGCAGGCAATGACCAGGACGGCGATGGCCGCCAGCAGCGGGGACACCTGCGGATCACCGATCGACTGCCAGTAGAGCCAGGTGCCGCCGGCGATGACGGCGACCAGCGGCACGAACCAGGCGGCCACCCGGTCGGCCAGCTGCTGGATCGGTGCCCGCCGGGACTGGGCCTCCTCGACGAGGCGGGCCACCCGGGCCACGAAGGAATCGGCGGCTGGTTTCTCAACGATGACGGTGACGGCCGTCACCAGGTTCATGGTGCCGGCCAGGACAGGGTCGCCGCCCTGCTTCGGCTGGGGCAGCGGTTCGCCGGTGGCTGCCGCGCAGTCGACTTCGGTGGCGCCGTCGAGAATCCGGCCGTCGACGGGAAAACGTTCCCCGGGGCGCACCAGGATACGTTCACCCGGATGCAAGAGGGTGCTGTCGACAGCGGTCGCCACCCCCGTTTCGTCAAGCCGCTGGGCGGTATCCGGCGCCAGTTGCAGGAGCCGGTCGACGCCGCTGGCGGCCCGCCGCCGGGCGCCGTTTTCGAGGAGACGGCCGGTGAGCAGCAGAGTGACGATCATGGCGGCAGTATCGAAGTAGACTTCACCGCCGGCGATCAGGGCATACATGCTGCTGCTCCAGGCGGCCAGAATCCCGATTGCGACCAGCAGGTCCATGCCGATGCTGCGATAGCGCACGCTGCGCCAGGCCCCGGCCAGAAACGGCCAGCCGCTGTAAAAGACCACCGGGGTGGCAACCAGGGCGGCAAATAGTTGCAGCAGGTATTTGGCCCCGGCATCCATCCCCTGGAAGTACCCGGCGTAAAGGGCCAGTGAATAGCCCATCAATTGCATCGACAAAAAGATGGCGGCGCCCAGTCGGGTCAACAGGACCCGTTGCTCACGCTCCCGGGCCTGGTGGGCTGCATCGCGGGTAAAGGGCCGCGGGAGGTAGCCAAGCTGCGCCACGGCTTCGAACAGTCGGGCCGGGGTCGTACGGGCCGGATCGTAACGCACCCGGGCCCGGTGGGTGGCGTAGTTCACCCGCGCGGTTTCCACGCCGTCGAGGGTGGCGAGAACTTTTTCGTTGAGCCAGACGCAGCTGGCGCAACGCAACCCCTCGACCACGAAACTCATTTCGTCGGCGTCGTCGCCATGCTCGACGAAACCGGCCAGGTAAGCATCATCGTAGGGATTGGCGAAAGCCCCGTCGGGGAGCCCCGGCTCATGCCAGCTGCGCTGCCGGTAGAAGCGTCCCAAGCCTGCGCCGGTAATGATCAGATAGGCTCCCCGGCAGCCCTGACAGCAGAAGTGCCGTTCTTGATCGTCAATGGTCGCTACCACCAGGTCGGCTGGCGGGATCGGGAGGGTACAGTGCTCGCAGGTCAACTCCCCAGGAGGGTGAACTGGTGGTTTGGCGACAGGTGCCGGCGGCACAGGGGCAGGCATGATCTCAGGGGAGCGCGAGCAGCAGCTGCTTGCGGATGGCGGCGCCGCCGCGGTCAAAATCGATCTGAACGAGTTGCTCGCCGTGCAGCGCATCAGGCAGCTGGCAGGTATAGGTGCCGTCGGCTGCTGCCGTCAGCGGCAGGCGCGACGGTTCTCCCTGGCGACTGCTGCTGAGGGTCAGGGTGCCCCGGGCGGCCGTCACCGGTTGCTGCTGATGGTCGGTGAGGATGATTTCGCAGTTGTCGCCCGGCGAGGCTGAACTGCAGTTGCCAGCCGAACGTGGCGCCGGCCTTCTGCTCGAGCAGGGTCTGGTTGAAGCGCAGGCCGTGACTGTAGTAGTCGCGGTCGATGACGGCGCTGGACTCCCGGGCGGCACGGTAGAAAGTCCAGGCGCTGAAAGCCAGAAAGCCGGCGACCAGGAGCAGGATCAGCAGCAGCCAGCGGTCGATCGTTATGTCAGCAACACCGGGTCTGCTCATGATGCACCTATTCTGAACGATCCGGCCCCGGTTTGTCGAGGGGGGCGGTCAGAGTCAGGGCGGCGACGGCACGGTCGTCTCCGCCCAGATCGCGCAAGGAAACCTCCACCTGCTGGGGCGTCTTGAGCTGTTGCCGGTCGGCTTCGATGCCGAAGTCGATCCGGCGGTGCTCGCCGGCGGCCAACGGCAGCGGCTCGACCGGTCCGCGCCACCGGGCTCCGGAGGGCCCGGCGCTGATCCGGAATTGGATGGTGCGGGGAGTCTCCGCATGATTGACAAGGTAGGCACTGTAGAAGTTGATCACCCGGCCTTCCGGGGTGACGCGTGGCAACAACGACGGATTGCGGGCGATCTTCAGCGTCAGTGCCGGCCGCTGCACCGTGGCGGCAACCAGTCCCACGGTGATCACCAGGCAGGCCAGCGCGACCAGGAGCATGCGGGCGTTGAGCAGGGCGCGCAGGCCGCGCCCCTCGAGACCAAAGGTGTAACGGATGATGCCGGGCTGTCCGCGCCGGGCCATCACCTCGCGGCAGGCGTCAAGGCAGCGGGCGCAGTTGATGCATTCGATCTGGTCGCCGCGGCGGATGTCGATGCCGGTGGGACAGGCGCGCACGCAGGCTCCGCAACGGATGCAGCGGGGCGCTTCGTCGGGATGATAACGCAGCGTCAGCGTGCCGGCATCGACCAGCACGGTCTGGAACCGGCCGTAAGGGCAGAACTCCTTGCAGAACAGCCGCCGCAGGAAAGCCAGATCGAGGTAGATCGTCGCCGCGGTGATGCCGAACAGCAGCCAGGCCGCCCAGTGCAGGGTGCCGGCGGCAACCTGCGGGAAAAAATCGTAAGGGCTGATGAAATACCCGAGCAGGTTGGCGCCGACCAGCCCGGCCAGCCCCAGGTAGAGCAGCTGCAGCCAGCCGTTTTGCCAGGGGGTCGCGGTGATGGCGCCGGCAACGACCTTGGCGCCGATTCTGCGGGCGCACCATTCGACCAGGTCGACCAGGGTGGTCTGCGGACAGGCCCATCCGCACCAGGCGCGCCCCAGGGCGAGGGTGACCAGGAGAAACACCAGGACCAGCAGCAGGCTGGCCAACAGGAAGAGCCACAGCGCCTCGATCGGAAAGGCCACTCCGCCGAGGTGCAGCGTCAGGGTGGGAAAGTCGAGGCGCAACAGGCTGTCGCCCCCGACCCGGACCAGGGGGACGACGATGACCAGAAGTGAAAGCAGCCATTGCATAGCCGCCCGCCAGGGACCCAGCAGCCGCGGTTTTGTCAAATGTTGGCTGTCGGGTGCCGAGTTCTGGTTCAAAATCATTAGCCTGAACGGATGACAAGGGGACAGAATTGAATTCTGTCCCCTTGTGCGGTGCGGGAGAGAACCCCGGGGGATGGCTACCTGAGGGTCAGGATGTACTCAGCCAGGGCGTAGATCTCCTCCCGCTTGAGTTGACCCTCGAAGGCCGGCATCTTGTTGTTGCCGCGCCCCTGGGCAATGGTCAGGAAGAGGGCCTCGCGAGTCTTGCCGTATTCGAACTTGTCGGCTGGTGCGGTCAGGTCCGAGCCGAAGCCGCCTTTGCCCTCGGCACCGTGGCACATCGCGCAGTTGCCGGCATACAGAGCTTTGGCGTCGAGTTTTCCAGAAGCTTCCGGAGCTGCGGCAACGGCAGCGGGCGCGGTCGCCGGCTGTGGTGGTGCCGGTTCGGCCGGCTTGGCGGCGGGTTCTGCCCCGGGAACCGGGGTCGAGCTGCTCTGGCTGCTGGTTTCGTGAGCTTTCATCTGCGCCTGGAACTCGGCATCGGAACTCCACCCCGACAGCAGGTAGAAGGCACAGAATGCCACTGCCCAGACGATCAGCCCGTAAAAGAGCACGGTAAAGTAGACCGGCGGCTTATTGACCCGATTTTCAACGATGCCGTCGAAGTTGTGGGTCGGGTGCTTGTGCTGGTGTTCATCGAGCATGGCCATGGTGCGAACCTCCAGGTAGGTCAGTCATCGTCGAGCATGCGGCGCTTCGGCTCTTCAAGGCGGTTCCGGTTGCGCCGGCTGTAGGTCCGCAGCGCGATGACGACAAAGATCGCCAACAAGCCCCCGGTGATGCCAAGGTAAAAAATCGAAGCCCAGTCCATCAATGCTCTTTGCGATAGTTGACGTAATTGACCAGTTGCCAGACCTTGGTGCTGCCGAGCGCGGCGAATGAAGGCATGCCGTTGTCGGTGATGCCGCCGTAGATCAGCTCGAAGAGCACGGCGTCATCGTAGCTTTCCGGTTCGAGTTCCGGTCCGATCCCCCCTTCGCCATGCTCGCCATGGCAGACCGCGCAATTCTGGGCAAACAGCTGCTCCCCGGCCTGCATGGCCGCCGGATCCTTCGGGAACGGGTTCTTGAGGTCGCCGACCACGGCGGCCGCTGCGGCCTTCGGAATCCCGGTGCCGAGCTTCTGCAGGTAGGCGACCATGGCGTCCATCTCGGTCTTGCCGTTCAGAGCGCTGATCTCCGCCTGGGTGTAAGGGAAGTCGAGCACGCGCATCATTTTTCGATGGCGGCAGTATCGAGCGGGTTGTTCTTGAGGAAGGCATAGGCCGGCATGTTCGATTTCGGAACCATGACTGGTCGGCGTGTCCATGTGCTTGTAGTGCCAGGCCTCCGGGTACTTGCCGCCGAGTCGGGCCAGATCGGGACCGGTGCGCCGCGAACCCCACAGGTGCGGACGATCGTAAACGAACTCGCCGGACTTGGAGTAGTCGCCGTAACGCAGCACGTCGGCCACCAGCGGCCGCACTGTCTGGGTGTGGCAGTTGTTGCACCCCTCGCGGATGTAGATGTCGCGTCCTTCCTGCTGCAGAGGCGTGTACGGGGTGACCGTGGCGATCCGGTCGGCCTCGGTGTTGACCCAGGCGAAGGGGAGCACCATGGTGACGATGGTGCCGACCAGGATCGCCGCTGTGGCCAGGACAAGGAGCAGGACCGGTTTCTTTTCCCACATGGCGTCGGTCCTCCTTTCTGCAGGCGAGCGCGGCCTGCGCCGCGGGCTTGCCGCTGCGCACCGTCTTGCATAGGTTGTAGATGAACACCAGCACCCCGGCCAGGTAGATTACCCCGCCGATGGCGCGCATCCACCAGTAGGGGTACATCTCGACCATGGTCTCCATGAAGGTGTAAGTGAGGCTGCCGTCGGGGTTGAGTGGCGTGCCACATGCCGGCCTGCTGTACACCGGCGATCCACATGCTGATCGAGTAGATCAGCTGACCGATCAGCACCAGCCAGAAGTGCAGGTTGGCCAGCGGGATGCTGTAGAGCTCGCGTCCGTAGATGCGCGGCACCAGGTAGTAGATGGCGGCAAACAGCACCATCGAGACCCAGCCCATGGCGCCCATGTGCACATGCCCGGGAACCCAGTCGGTGTAGTGGATGAAGGCCGAGAAGGTGCGGACCGCCTGCATCGGTCCCTGCAGGGTCTGCAGTCCGTAGAAGGTGATGCCGCAGATCAGGAACTTGACCAGGTAATTGGTCGCGCATCTGGTGCCACTGCCCCGTTCATGGACAGGTAGCCGTTGAAGACCGACCCCCAGGACGGGGCGATCAGCATGATCGAAAAGGCCATGGCCAGGGTCTGGATCCAGTCGGGAACCGGCGTCCAGAGCAGGTGGTGGGCGCCGGTCCACAGGTACATGAAGATCAGCGCCAGAAGGCGATGATCGACAGGCGGTGGCTGTAGATCGGCACGCCGGTCGATTTGGGGAGGAAGTAGTAGAAGATCGCCAGCGGCGGCGCGGTCAGCACCATGGCCACGGCATTGTGGCCGAACCACCACTGGACGTTGGCGTCGTTGGTGCCGGCATAGGCCGAGTAGGACTTGAACAGCGAAACCGGCACCGCGGCGGCGTTGACCAGGTACAGGACCGCGACGCCGACCAGGGCGGCCATCATGTACCAGAGCGAGATGTACATCTGCTCCTCCCTGCGCTTGATGATGGTCATGATGATGTTGATGGAAAAGACCACCCAGAGCATCACCACCATGATGTCCACCGGCCACTCCAGCTCGTGGTATTCCTTGGAGGTGTTGATAGCCGAGCAGCAGGGTGACCGCCGCGGCGATGATGGTGGCATTGAACAGCCAGAGCTGGAATCTGGCCAGCCCGTCGCTCCACAGGGGCGTCGGCAGAGCGCTGCACGATGTAGTAGAAGAGGGCGAAGAAGCTGCCGATCCCCCAGCCGAAGATGCCGGCGTTGGTATGGATCGGGCGCAGTCTGCCGTAGGTCAGGTAGGGGGAGAAATTCAGTTCCGGGTCGACCAGCTGAAAGGCGATCAGCACGCCGACCAGCACCGCCACCACTCCCCAGATGATGCTCCAGGTGACGAAGCTGCGGACGATGGCATAGTTGTAGGCGGGGGTCTCCATGGCGCCTCCTGGTGTCGGGATGAAATAATCGTTAAACAGTTTAGGTCGCAGGGCAGCAAAGTCAAGGGAATCTAATAATGATAGAATAGGTCATCAATATAGGGAAGGCCTCCGCCGCTGTCAACAGCAATTCCGCCATGTTGGGGAAAAATGCTTTGACATGATTCCCGGGAACTCTTTAGGATAAACAGGATTACCATTCACAGATCGGTCCTTATGGAACGCGTTCTCGCTCTGGTCAACGACGACATGCATCGTGTCGAACTGCAGTTCCGCGAAGATCTCGCTTCGCGGGTGCCGCTGATTCGCAAGGTCGGCGAATATGTGCTGGCCAGCGGCGGCAAGCGCATTCGGCCGATGCTGCTGCTGCTCAGTGCCCGGTTGGCAGGTTACCGGGGAGATGCCCACATCGGTCTGGCCAGCGTGGTCGAGTTCATCCATACCGCGACCTTGCTGCACGACGACGTGGTCGACGGGGCGGTGCTGCGCCGTGGCCAGGATTCGGCCAACGCGGTCTGGGGGAACGAGGCCAGCGTCCTGGTCGGCGACTTTCTCTTCGCCAAGGCGTTCTCGATCATGGTGCGCGGCGGTAGCCTGCCGATTCTGCAAGCTCTCTCCGATGCCACGACGATGATGGCGGAAGGGGAGGTTCTGCAACTGGTCAGCACCTGTGATCTCGACCTTGCCGAAGAACGCTACATCGAGGTGGTGCAGAACAAGACGGCAGTGCTGCTGGCCGCCGCCTGCCGATGCGGTGCTCTGCTCGGCGGGGTCCCGCCGGCGCAGGAGGAGGCGCTGGCGGCGTTCGGCATGGACCTCGGGATTGCTTTCCAGTTCATGGATGATGCCCTTGACTATGTGGCCGACCAGGCCGAGTTCGGCAAAGTCCGTGGTCACGACCTGCTCGAAGGCAAAGTCACCCTGCCATTGATCCATGCTCTGCGCTGCTGCACCGATGATGAGCGTCGCCGGGTCGAGGAGATCATCGTCGGGAACGAACTTCCCGAGGCCGATCTCGATCTGGTCATCTCGCTGATCGAAAGATACGACGGCATCGGTTACACCCGGCAACGGGCTCGGGAACTGATTGCCCGTGCCAAGGTCAATCTGGCCGCCTACGCGCCGGACCCGGTTCGCGATGCCTTGTGTGAACTTGCCGACTACGTGGTCCAGCGAGCCAAGTAACCGCAACTTTTCAGTTCACCTGCGTCGAGAAGTTCGCTGCCGCGGGCGGTTGGACATTCCGGGCAGCTAGGAGTCGATCATGCGCGAGCGGCCTCTGGTACTGACGGTTGATGACGACCGGACCTTTCTCGGCAGCCTGGCCATATTGCTGGAGCGCCTGCACTGCGAGGTCCTGCCGGTCGCCAATGGCGACGATGCCATGGAACTGGCCCGGGTCATGCGCCCCCGGGCGATCGTTCTGAGCCTGCAGTTGGCGGCACCGGACGGTTTGACCTTCCTGCGGAATCTCCGTGACAGTCGTGAGTTGGTCGATACGCCGGTGGTCATGGTCACCGCCCATCGTGAAAAACACCAGGTCTGGGAGGCGATGAGGCTCGGCTGCATCGAAGTTCTCGACAAGCCGATCGAACTGACGGCCCTGCATCAGGCCCTGCAACGCTGCAACCTCTATCCCGATGCGCGCCGCCGCTACCTGCGTGCACCCTATCGTCGCCCGGTCGAAGTGATCATTGACGGCGTGGCACAGCTCGTCAATGCCGTGACGCTTTCCGAGCGCGGGATCATGGTGCGCATGCCGCAACCGTTGCCCAAGGGGACCGAGGTCGAGGTCCGGCTGTCACTCCCCGGAGAACAGGTTGTGCAGGCAGGTGGTGAAGTCATCTACGTGCGCATGCACCAGGGCGTCTCGGCGGCGGAAGCGGAGGTGGCGATCAGGTTCGACCGTCTGAACAGCAAAGGGGTGGAAGCACTGCAGATGATGGTCAGGCAGCTACTGGTCGGCGACCTCGATGCCTCCCGGGAAGCAGCATCGATCGTCAAACCCGAGTGAAACCGGGCCAATCCGGGAGTCGGACCAACAGCCCTTGTGCGGGGTCGGTCGTGCGGCGTCAACGCATCAGCATCGAAGGGGTCGTCCAGGGGGTGGGGTTTCGCCCCTTCGTCTTTCAACTTGCCAGCCGCTTCGGCATCGCCGGGTCGGTTCGCAACGACAGCGGCGGCGTAACCATCGAGGTCGAGGCGGACACATCGCGGCTGGACGCTTTCCTCGCTGCCCTGCAGGCCGAAGTTCCCCCGTTGGCGGCCATCACTCACCTGGCGGTTGCGGAGATCCCCGGCACGGGCGCCCGCGGATTTGCAATTCTCGACAGCCACGCTGCCCGGGCGTCCCGGGTCGAAGTCCCTGCCGACGCGGCAACCTGCAGCGACTGCCTGCGGGAACTCTGCGATCCTGCCGACCGGCGCTACCGCTATCCCTTCATCAACTGCACCAACTGCGGGCCGCGGTTCACCATCGTGACCGGGCTCCCCTACGACCGGTCGCTGACCACCATGGCCGGCTTCCCCATGTGTGCGGAGTGCCGGGAGGAATATCAGGACCCCGCCAGCCGGCGCTTCCATGCCCAACCGATTGCCTGTCCGGCCTGCGGGCCGCGCCTGGCCCTGCTCGATGCGACGGGCCGACCGTTGTCCGAAGATCCGCTGCAGGGTGCCCTGCGCCGCTTGCATGGCGGCGCGGTCGTGGCCGTCAAGGGGTTGGGCGGCTACCACCTGGCGGTCGACGCGACCAATGGCGCGGCCGTAAGGGAATTGCGCCGGCGCAAGCAGCGTGACGAAAAGCCATTTGCCGTGATGGCTGCCGACCTTGATGCCGTCCGCCAGTTTGCGCTGGTGACGGACATCGAGGCGCGGCTGCTTGCCGGAGGCGAGCGACCGGTGGTGCTGCTGGCCAAGGCCAGCCCTTTCCCGCTGGCCGGGGAGGTCGCTCCCGGAAATCGTAATATTGGCGTATTGCTCCCTTACACCCCGTTGCATCACCTGTTGCTCGACGCTGATTTTCCGGCGCTGGTGATGACCAGCGCCAACCGCTCCGACGAGCCGATCGTCTTCCGTGATGACGATGCCCCGCAACAACTGGCCGGGATTGCCGACGCCTTCCTGGGCAACGACCGGCCGATCCAGACCCGTGCCGACGATTCGGTCGCGCGGGTGCTGGGAACCCGCGCCCTGCTGCTGCGCCGTTCGCGGGGCTACGTGCCGCGGGCCGTGGCGCTTCCGGCCGAGCAGGCGCCGGTACTGGCGGTCGGCGCCGAACTGAAGAATACCGTCTGCCTGACGCGCGGGGACCGGGCTTTTCTCAGTCAGCACCTTGGCGATCTGCAGGGCCTGGCGGTTTATGGGGCCTTCCGCGGCGCCATCGAGCAGTTGCAAGGCATCCTCGGGGTGACTCCGCGGGTCGTGGCTCACGATCTGCATCCGGACTATCTGGCCACCCGCTACGCCCTCGCGGAGAGCGGCCTGCCCTGCACCGGCGTGCAGCATCACCATGCCCATCTGGCCGGTTGTCTGGCCGAAAACGGCTGTCAGCAGGCGGCGATCGGGGTGATCTTCGACGGCCTCGGCTATGGTGATGACGGCACCTGGTGGGGGGGCGAATTTTTGGTGGGTGATCTGGGAAACTACGAGAGGGTCGGGCACTTCCGCTATGTACCGCTCCCTGGCGGCGACCTGGCCGCGCGCCAGCCGTGGCGCATGGCCCTCAGTTATCTGACGGCGACCTACGGTGCGGAACTGCCGGAGAACCCCTGTATTGCGGCTGTCCCGGAAAAAGAATTGTCATTGGTGCGGCAGGCGCTGACCAGGGGGGTGAATGCACCGCCGGCATCGAGCTGTGGCCGGTTGTTCGATGCGGTGGCGGCGCTGCTCGGGGTGCGCAGCCATGCCAGCTTCGAAGGGCAAGCGGCCATGGAACTGGAAATGCTGGCCGAGCCGACGGCGACCGCACCCTATCCGTTCGGGTTGGACATCGAGGGGGAGAAGCTGGTGTTCGATCCGCGGCCGATGATCCGTGCCCTGGTCGAGGCCGGCGATTCTCGCGAGCCGGTCGCCGTGCGTGCCGGCCGCTTTCACGGGACCCTCGCCGAGATGGTGCGCCAGGTCTGCCTGGGGCTGCGGGCCCGCCGCGGGCTCGATGTGGTGGCGCTCTCCGGCGGGGTCTTCCAGAACGCACTGCTCACCACCATGGTGCGGGAGCGGTTGGAGCGGGCCGGCTTCACCGTACTGACTCACTCCCTGGTTCCCCCCAACGATGGCGGCCTCGCTCTCGGCCAAGCGGTGGTGGCAGGCCGCCAGGCAAGGTTCCGATAAGGTCAAGCCACTGCCGGATCAGTTTCCAAGAGCTCTGGCCAGCTTCAGCAGATTCGGGTCGAGCGGTTTGCGACCGCTGGCGATGACCGTCTCCAGGTCGGTAAACACCAGTTGCCCGCAGTTCAATCCGAGCATCTTGCCATGGTCCCCGCGCATCAGCGCTTCGACCGCTGCCACCCCGAAGCGCGCCGCCAGGATGCGATCGAAGGTCGAGGGTGAGCCGCCACGCTGGTAGTGGCCCAACACCATGATGCGGGTCTCGAAGCCGATGCGGTCCTTGATCTGGTCGGCAATGTCCATGGCCTTGCCGGCGCCTTCGGCAACCATCAGGATCGAGTTGTCGCGCCCCTCCTGGAAACGCCGCCGCAACGCGATGCTGATCCCGTCCATATCGAAAGGTTCCTCTGGAATCAGGGCGTATTCGGCGCCGGTGGCGACCGCTGCGGCAAGGGCCAGGTAGCCGCAGTTGCGCCCCATGGTTTCGACCACGAAGGTGCGGTCGTGGGAGGAGGCGGTGTCTTTCAGGCAGTCAACGGCGTGAATGATGTTGTTCAGGGCGGTGTCGACGCCCAGAGACATGTCGGTGAACGGGATGTCGTTGTCGATCGATGCCGGGATGGCAATCGCCGGGATGCCGTTTTGCTGCAGGGCCAGCGCGCCGCGGTGCGAGCCGTCGCCGCCGATGACCACCAGCCCCTCGATACCCAGCCCGCGAAGATTCTCCGCCGCCAGGCGCTGCCCCGCCTCGGTCAGCATCTCCCGGCAGCGGGCGCTCTGCAGAAGGGTGCCGCCGAGTTGCAGTTTGCCGCTGACAGCCTTGGTGGTCAGAACTTGATAAAGGCGGTCGAATACTCCCTGGTAACCCTTCTGAATGCCGATTACCTCGACATCGTGGGCCAGTCCCGTCCGGACCACGGCGCGGATCGCGGCGTTCATTCCGGAGCAGTCGCCGCCGCTGGTGAGCACTGCCAGACGTTTCATGGGGGTCTCCTTGTCGCTGCAGGGTGTTGACCAGAGGACTGCATCAGCAAGTAAAACAGTTCGACGGGACTTTGTCAAAACGAGCATAAACCATCAACAGTGCTTGACATGTTTCCCTAACCTGTCAATATGATTAAATAAATATTCATCATGACATTTGCTTGCAGATTTTGGCGAGAAGCGGGTGACATGACGGTCGCCGCCCGCCTCAACGTTCCGAAAGGTTTGCCGATGATCCGCCAACGGTTATTGCTGCTGCTCCTGCTGCTGCATCTTCCCCTGTCGGCGCTGGCCACGCCACTGGCCGACAAGGTCATCGAGCATCGCCTGGCCAACGGCTTGCGCCTGCTGCTGGTCGAGCGCCACGATACGCCAACCGTGGCGGCCTACATCACCATCGGCGTCGGCTCGGTGAACGAAACCAGCGAGACCCGCGGGGTAGCGCACCTCCTCGAGCACATGCTGTTCAAGGGGACCGAGCAGCTCGGCACCACCGACTATGCGCGGGAAAGGCCGTTGCTCGACGCGATCGAGCAGGTTGGCGGCGAACTCGACCGGTTGCGCCTCCAGCCGGAGTCCGATCCGGCCAGAATCGCCCTCCTGGAGGCTCGCCTCCGGGAGTTGCAGGAGCAACACCGGCCGTTCGTGGTCAAGGATGTTTTCTCGCAACTCTACAGCGAAAACGGCGCCGTCGGTTTCAATGCCTTCACCAGCAAGGATATGACGACCTACCTGGTGTCGCTGCCGGCCAACAAGCTCGAACTGTGGGCGCTGCTCGAGTCCGACCGGATGAAAAGCGCGGTGCTGCGCGAATTCTATACCGAACGCGAGGTGATCCGCGAAGAACGCCGCCGCTCCTATGAAACCGACCCGCGCGGCCTGCTCTACGAAACGCTGGTGTCCACGGCTTTCACGGTGCATCCCTATCGCAACCCGATCATCGGCTGGCACACCGACATCGCCAACCTGACCCTGGCGGAAACCCGGGATTTTCTGCGCCGCTACTACGCCCCGGTCAACACCACGATCGCCCTGGTCGGTGACTTCCGGGCCGATGAGGCCATCGCCCTGGTCACCCGCTATTTCGGCGATATCGCTCCGGGCGAACCGGTCCCCCCGGTTGCCGCCGTCGAGCCGCCGCAACCCGGCGAGAAGCGGGTGCTGGTCAGCTTCGACGCCGAGCCGCACCTGGCGATGGCCTTTCACAAGCCGACCCTGCCGAGCAAGGACGACTACGTCTTCGACCTGATCAGCCAGATTCTCGGCCAGGGCCGCACCTCCCGGCTCTACCGGCGCCTGGTCGAGACCGAGCAGTTGGCGACCTCGGTCGCGGTCTACGGCGCGCCCGGCTCCCGCTATCCCAACCTGTTCGTGATCGAGGCGGTGCCGCGCCACCCGCACACGGCTGCCGAGGTCGAGGCGGCGATCCTCGCCGAACTTGCCCGGCTGCGCAACGAGGCAGTCAGCGATGCGGAGCTGGAAAAGGCCCGCAACCGGCTGCTGACCGACAACCTGCGAGCCCTGCGCAGCAACTCGGGGTTGGCGCGCCTGCTCACCACCTACCAGACCCTGGCCGGTGACTGGCGTTACCTGGTCAGCTACGAGGAGCAGATCAACGCCCTGACCGCTGGGGATATCCGGGCAACGGCTCAGCAGTGGTTGTCACCGCAGAACCGCACCGTGGTGATTGTGCAGCGGGAAGCACCAGGGGTGGCAGGGTTGCATCGTTAACTGGACGAATTGTTGACTGGTTTTCCGGATCCGTCCGCAGGGAGTGATGCGGCGATTCGTCGGTTTGCTGCAATTCAACAACGTATTCGAAGCTTGGCGAATGAGGTGCGGATGAAAAACTTCCTTTATGTCCTGCTGGCGCTGCTGAGCTTGTCAGCCTGCGCACCGGCGCTGCCGTCGCGGCCGGAGCAGCTCGTCTATCCCCGCCTGGAATTCCACATTCCGGCGGTCGCGAGGTTCGAGCTGGCCAACGGCATGCGGGTCTACTTGCGCGAGGACAGTGAGCTGCCGCTGGTGCAGATGACAGTCATGGTCGGTTCCGGCGCGTTGGCGGCGCCGGCCTCGGCTACCGGGTTCGACGACCTGTTTTCGGCAACGCTGCGTACCGGCGGCACCGCGTCGATCCCGGCCGCCGCCCTCGAGGAGCGCCTCGATCTGCTCGCCGCCGACCTGTCGTGCAGCATGGGTCCCTACGCCACCCAGCTCGACCTGTCGGTGCGTCGTGACGATCTGGCCGAGGGGCTGA
The DNA here is from genome assembly GCA_963749425.1 of uncultured delta proteobacterium. Classification (GTDB taxonomy): domain Bacteria; phylum Desulfobacterota; class Desulfuromonadia; order Desulfuromonadales; family BM103; genus VAUL01. The sequence goes on along the minus strand of CAVVMK010000005.1, from coordinate 233,408 downwards.
CCATGCTGGCCGACCTGCTGCGCCGGCCGGCCTTGGCGGAGGACAAGCTGGAACTCGCGCGCCGCGCGGCCCTGGAAGAAGTGCGCCGCCGCAACGACGATCCCGAGGGGATCGCGTTCCGGCTCCTGATGGCGGCGCTCTATCCCGACCACCCCTTGGGCGCTTCCCCGACGGAACTTTCCCTTGAGGCAGTCACCCGTGAGCAGTTGGTCGCGTTTCACCGCAGCCATTTTGCTCCGGACAATCTCTGGCTGGCGGTGTCCGGCGATATCCGCCAGGACGAGTTGCAGCCCTTGCTGGAAAAGCAGTTCGGCGATTGGCCGCAGGCCGATATCCAGCCACCGGCGCTGCCGCCCCTGGTGCCGCCGTCAGCCGGACTGCTGCAGGTGGTGAGCAAGGACGTTCCGCAAGCGACGGTAGTGCTCGGCGATCTCGGGTTGACCAAGGATCATCCCGACCAGTATGCCGCGCGGGTGCTGAATTTTGTCCTCGGCGGCGGCGGATTCAATTCACGCCTGATGCGGGAAGTCCGTTCCGACCGGGGGCTGGCTTACTCGGCCTGGTCGCAGTTCCAGATCGGCCGCCGCTTCCCTGGCCCGGTGCTGGCCGGAACCGAGACCAAGAGTGCCTCGGTGGTCGAGGCTCTGGTCCTGATCCGGAGGATCATGGCCGACCTGCGCAGCACTCCGGTCAGCCCCGGGGAGTTGAGGATCGCCCGGGAAAGCTTGGTCAACTCCTTCATCTTTGGCTTCACCGACCCCCATGCCGTCGTGGTGCAGCGCATGCAGCTTGAGTTCTATGCCTATCCGCCCGACTACCTGGAGCGCTACCAGGAGCAGATTGCCGCCGTTTCTGCCGGGGATGTGCAGCGCGTGGCCCGCGACTACCTGCGCCCGGAACATCAACAGGTCATCGTGGTCGGTGCCCCGGACGAAACCGTGACACCCTTCGACTCCCTCGGGCTGCCGGTCAGGCGCCTGAAGATCGAGGACCTGCCATGACCAATGCTGCTGCAACCGGCGACAGCGCCGGAACCTCGGGTTTCGGCAGCGGCACGCCAGGCTGACCGCCATGGCTTTTCCTCTGCGCAACCTGCCCGATCGCGTCCGCCGGTTTTTCGACAGCGAGCTCTGGCGGATCATGCTCGCCGAGCAACCGCGCTGGCGGCGGGGCGTGCTGCGCCAACTGCAGTTCTGGACCCTGGTCGTGCGGGAGTTCGCTGCCGACCGCTGCCTGCTGCGCGCCACGGCCCTCGCGTTTACCACGCTCCTTTCTCTTGTCCCCCTGCTGGCCCTGATGTTCGCCGTGCTGAAAAGCTTCGGTGTCCAGAACCGCCTGCAGCCGCTGCTGCTCGAACACCTTTCGGCCGGCTCGGACTCGGTGGCCAATGCCATCATCAGCTACATCAACAACACCAACGTCGGCCATCTCAGCGCGATTGGCCTGGTGGCCCTGGTCGTCTCCGTGCTCTCCCTGATCTCCGGCATCGAAAACACCTTCAACGCGGTCTGGGGGGTCAAGGAAACGCGCAGCATTGCCCGGCGGTTCACCAGCTACTTCTCGGTGGTGACCATCGGCCCGGTGTTCGTGGTGGCGGCCATCTCCATGACCGGTTCCCTGGAGAGCCAGACGCTGGTGCTTTGGCTGCTCGACCTGGCCCTGGTCGGCAATCTGTTGATCGTGTTGTTCAACATCCTCCCCTATATGATCATGTCGTTGGTTTTTGCAGGGCTTTACCTGTTTATCCCGAATACCAGGGTGGCACCCCGCGCCGCCATGATCGGCGGGGTGTTCGGGGGAACGCTCTGGCAGTTGAGCCAGTGGGCCTACGTCGATTTCCAGGTCGGCGTGGCACGCTACAATGCCATTTACGGGACGCTGGCGGCATTGCCGATCTTCATGGTCTGGCTCTATCTTGCCTGGGCCATCCTGCTGCTCGGGCTGGAAGTGACCTTTGCCGTGCAGAACCTGCAGAGCGTGCGCCGGGACCTGCGCGGCGGTCAAGTCAGCATCGTCGGCCGAACCCGGGTCATTCTGACGGTGTTGCTGCACCTGGGCTGCTGCTTCCATCGCGGCACGCCGCCACCCTCCGCCGAGACTCTGTCTTCCGAACTGGAGATACCACCGCGCCTGCTGCACGATATTCTCGCCTTGCTGCAGCGCTTCGGCCTGGTGATCGAAGTAGCGGGCGATCACGATACGAACGCCTACCTTCTCGCCAGGGACCCGGACACACTGTTGCTGTCGGAAATCCTTGGCATGATTGCCGGGGAAGGAAACAGCTATGTTCCATCGCCGGGTTGTGCGGAAGCCGGGGTGGTCGCTACCGTGATCGACCAGTTTGCCATGGCGGGGAGTTCGGCGCTGACGGGATTGTCCCTGCGCGACCTGATGGAGCAGGTGGAACAGGGGGCGGGGAAGGTCGTTCAGCCGGTCGAGAGCCCGTAGCGTTCCAGTCGAAACGCGCCATCTTCCCACACGGCGTAGGAATACTGGGTGATCCAGTCGCCAAGAGCAATCAGTTCGCCACCCGGCAACTGCTCGCGGAAGGGTTGATGAAAGTGCCCGGTGATGATGGTCTGGTAGCCTTCGGCCAGGCGTGCCGTAGCGTAGGGGACGAGAACGTCGCGAGCCGGCCAGCGCCGCCGCTTGCTGCCGCTGCTGCGGCGACTGGCCTGGCTCGAGCGTTCGGCAATGCGCCAGACCCAGGCCGGCGGCAAGGTGCGGATCAGCACGCGCAGCGGCAGGCTGCGCAGGACCGCGCGCAGCAGGCGATAGCCGCGATCTGCCGGGTTGGCGAGATCGCCGTGAACCAGCAGGACGCGTTGACGATCCAGTTCCAGCGCCCCGCCGTCCGGCATAATCTGGCAGGGGAAACGGTTCCGGAAGCAGTCGGCGAGGAGGAAATCATGATTCCCCTCGACGTAGACCAACCGGGTGCCGCCGCGCTGCAGCTGTTCCAGGGCCTGGAACAGCGGGACGTAGTTGGGGAACAAGCGGTCAGGGATGCCGACCAGGAACTCACAGATGTCGCCGAGCAGGGCGAGGATGTCGGTGCGTCCTTGCTGTTCGGCGAGGAACGCCAGCAGCATCCGGTAGTTGGCATCGGTCGGTTGACGCAGGTGGGCATCGGCCAGGAATACCGCTCTCATGGCCGCACTATAGGAGGGGCTTACCGCCAAGTCAACCGGGTATCGCTGTCTAACATTCCGGAATAACGGAGAAACCGGCCAGTCGCCACGGGTCTCGTACCGCTTGCGAGGTCAACTGCTTGCCACCTGCCGGCTAACGCCGGCTTTGGACTTGGCTCGCCTGCATGTTATCCTCGGGTTATGAAGTTGCCCGGGCGGAGAAGCGGTGGCGAAGCAGCTGCGGGCTTCTTCCCCGGGTTGTCCCCTCTCGATGAAACGGCCAAGCGATGTCTGAGCCATCTGCCGACCAGCGTCAGTTGACCTTTGTCGTTCACGGCATGCACTGCGCCAACTGCGCTCAGTCCCTGGAAAAGCGGCTGGGTTCCCGGTCGGGGATCACCTCCGCGCTGGTCAACTTTGCCGACGAAAGCGCCACGGTGCGCTTCGACCCGGCGCAGATCGACCAGGCAGCAATCTTCGCCGTCGTCGCGGAGTCCGGATTCCAGCCCCAGTTGACCCGCGATCCCGCCGCCGAACTGCGGGAGGAACGCCGGGAACGCTCCTGGCTGATCTTCGCCGCACTTCTCTCCCTGCCGCTCATGCCCCTGATGTGGTGGCAACCGTTGGGACCAGCGACCCACTGGCTGGAGCTGGGCATGGCGACAATCGTCCAGTTCACCGCCGGACTGACCTTTTACCGGGGGGCCTGGTCGTCGCTGCGCAACCGCGCGGCCAACATGGACGTGCTGGTCGCCATGGGCATCACCGCCGCCTACGGCTATTCGGTGTGCGCGCTGCTTGGCCTGTTCGGTACGGCCGGTGAAGTCTTCTTCGAAACCGCCGCCATGCTGATCACCTTCATTCGTTTTGGCAAGTGGCTTGAGGCGCGAGCCCGGGGGAAAGCCAGCCACGCGCTCCGCCACCTGCTGGCCCTGCAGGCCGACCAGGCCACCTTGCTGGTCGACGGCCGGGAGGAACCGGTGCCGGCCAGCCGGGTCAAGGCCGGCGACCGGGTACTGGTGCGTGCGGGCGAGCGCATCCCTGTGGACGGGGTCGTTGCGGAAGGCGCCGCGGCGGTCGACGAATCGATGTTGACCGGTGAAGCGCTGCCGGTGGCCAAGTCCCCGGGAGATGCGGTCACCGGGGCCACGGTGAATACCAGCGGCCGACTGGTGGTGCAAGCCGTGCGGGTTGGCGAGGAGACGGTGCTGGCACAGATTGTGCGCATGGTGGCCGCTGCCCAGGGGGACAAGGCACCGATTCAGCGCCTGGCCGATACCGTGGCCGGCTGGTTCGTGCCGGCGGTGGTGGCGATCGCCATCGGGACCTTCCTGGCCTGGTATCTCCTGGCCGCAAGCACGTTCCTGTTTGCCTTCAAGCTGGCGATCGCCGTCATGGTGATCGCCTGTCCCTGCGCCCTTGGCCTGGCGACGCCGACCGCAATCATGGTCGGCAGCGCCGTGGCGTTGACGCAGGGGATCCTGTTCAAACGGGCGTCGGTGCTCGAACGGATCGCCGGACTGGATGTGATCCTTTTCGACAAGACCGGAACCCTGACACGCGGCCAGTTCACTGTCACCGACCTGCTGCCGCTGGTCGGCACCGACGACGAACTGCTGCGACTGGCAGCTGCGGCCGAAAGTGCCAGCACCCATCCGCTGGCGCGGGCAATCGCCTCCCTGGCCGGGGAAAAAGGGCTGAGCCTGCCGCAAGCCGCCGATATCGAGGAAATCGGTGGCCACGGGTTGCGCTGCACGGTGACGGGACAGCGCGTTCTGGTCGGCAGCGCACGGTTGCTGGCCGATGACGGTGTGGCTGTCGAGCGTCTCGCCGAGCGGCTGGATGTCCTGGCCGGTGAAGGCAAATCCGTCGTGCTGGTGGCGGTGGACGGCCGGTTGCATGGCGCGCTGGCCCTCGCCGATACCCTCAAGGATGGAGTGGCGGAAACCTTTGCCCAACTCCGCGGTTTCGGCCTGCGCCTGGCCATGATGACCGGTGACCGTCAGGCGGCGGCTGCAGCAGTCGCCCGCCGGCTCGATCTCGACGAGGTCACAGCGGAAGTCCTCCCCGGCGACAAGCTGGCGGTGGTGCGTGCCTACCAGCAACGCGGTTGCAAGGTGGGGATGGTCGGTGACGGCATCAATGACGCCCCGGCCCTCGCCCAGGCCGATATCGGCATCGCCATCGGCAGCGGCACCGACGTGGCCAAGGAGACCGGTGACGTGGTCCTGGTCAAGGGAGATCTCCGCGATGTTGCGCGCAGTATCGACATCGGTCGCAAAACGCTGGCGAAGATCCGTCAGAATCTTTTCTGGGCGTTCATCTACAACGTGGTCGGCATCCCGGTCGCCGCTGGCGCCCTCTATCCAGCCTTCGGTTTGGTGCTCAAGCCCGAGTTCGCCGGTCTGGCCATGGCTCTGTCGAGCGTGTCGGTGGTCAGCAACAGTTTGTTGCTTAAGCGGACGGCCACGGGAACCCGCCCCGCAGCATAGTGGTTTTGCGTTCGCCGGGGCGGTCTGCCGGGTCCCCGAGCCTGTGGCCTGATGCGACAGCGGTTGCCAATTCTTAACAGCGGCTGTGTTTTCCGGTAAACTCCGGAGAAGCGGGAACGGTTCCGTGCTATCTTTCATTGCCCGTAGCCAAGGAGGTCATCGCTTTGCGATACACTCTCGTATTGTCCCTGACGATCGTTGTGCTGACCGCGCTCTTTGCCCTGCAGAATGCGCAACCGGTCCAGTTGAGGTTCTTTGCCTGGACCTACGAGGGGCCGCTGGTCATGGTGCTGCTGGTGACTTTTGCCGTTGGCATCCTGGCCGGCTGGCTGGCGGCGATCCCTTCCGCCTGGCGCCGGGCTCGCGAGCTCAAGCAACTCAGGAAGGACCTGCGCCCGCCGCCTGGCGACAGCGGTGGACATTGATGGTTGCCGCCGGCGAGGAGTCGCTATGTCGCGAAACCAGAGGCTGATCATCGGGGTCATCGGTGCGTCCCGCCCGTCGAAGGCCGGGGAGTTGCTGGCAGAGCAGGTTGGCCGGCTGCTGGCCGGGCACGATGCGGTGCTGGTCTGCGGCGGCCTGGGCGGTGTGATGGAGAGCGCCGCCCGCGGCTGCGCCGGTGCCGGCGGGGAGGTGCTCGGCATACTCCCGGGGCCGGATGCCAGCCAGGCCAACCCCTACGTCACCCTGGCCGTGCCGACCAACATGGGGCATGCGCGAAACGTCATCATTGCCCATACCGCCCAGGCCCTGATCGTGGTCGAGGGAGAGTACGGCACGATCTCGGAGATGGCCGTCGCCCTCAAGCTGGGGAAACCGGTGGTTGCCCTCCCCGGGGCGCCGCCGCTTACGGGGGTCCTTTCGGTTTCCAGCGCGGAAGATGCCGTGCATCAGACTTTGGCCGGGCTGACCTCGAGGTCTGTTGCATGAGCCTCGACCTGGTCCGTTCGGCGGCATGCTCGACCCGCCTGATCGAGTGGTTGCGAGGCAAGTCACCGATTCTCATCGTCACGCACGATCACCCCGACCCCGATGCGCTGGCCGCGGCCTATGCCCTGCGTCACCTGATCCTGGTCAAGACCAACCAGGAAGCCATCATCGCCTTCGAAGGGATCATCGGGCGCAGTGAAAACCGCGCGATGGTCCGGGAGCTGGAGATCGAAACGGTGCCGCTCGGCACCATCGATCCGCATGAGTTCGCAGTGGTCTGCCTGGTCGATGCGCAGCCGGCGACCGGCAACGTCTCCCTGTCGCCTGGCTGCCGGGTCGATGTGGTCATCGATCATCACCCCTTGCGCGACCTGACTCGAGCCTCCCGCTGGTTCGACGTCCGTCCCGAGTACGGCGCCTCGGCAACGATCCTCTATGAATACCTGCTGGCCCAGGAGGTTAGGATTGCCACCAAGCTGGCCACCATTCTCTTTTACGCGATCATCTCCGAAACCCAAAATCTCGGCAGGGAATGGAGTCCTGCCGATCGTGACGCCTACCGCTCCCTGCTCTTGCTGAGCAACAACCGCATCCTCTACCGGATTACACACCCCACTTTGCCGCTGGGGTACTTCGCCAAGTTCAACGCCGCAATGAAAAGCGCGCGCATCTTCGGCGATGTCCTGGTTTTCAACCTGGACGAGGTCGATCAGCCCGAAATCATCGCCGAAATGGCCGATATCCTGCTGCGCGCCGAGGAGGTCAAGCTGGTTCTGGGCATGGGCGTGTTCGACGGCGAGGGGATCCTCTCCCTGCGGACCAGGGATCCGGCGGTCAATGCCGGCAGCCTGATCCAGGCTGTGACCACCGGGTTCGGCACCGCCGGCGGGCACGGCCAGGTGGCCGGCGGCCAGCTTCCGAACATCCCCCGGGATGCGGTCGGGCGGGGTCTGCTGGTGGCCGAACTGATCACCCGCCTGCTGGCGGTCCTCGGGCGTGATCACGTTGACCCCCGGCCACTGCTGCAGGAAGACCTGTGGGCGAACGACAGACGGTAGCTGACAGTTTGCCACCGGTGGCCCGATGACCGATTGACTCACCCGTGATAGTGGCGGTATAAGACGCGCCATGCATGGTCTCCTCTTCCCTGGATTATGGCTGGCCCTGGCGGCCGGGCTATTCGCTGGCAAGCCGGTCTTTGCTGCCGTTGAAATCAGTCGTGGCGGTGCCGCTCCCGTGCTCATCCAGGATGTCTACCAGCGTGATGGCGAACCGTTTGTCGCCATTGACGAGGTCCTCGGTCTGTATGGCTTGAGCGGCCAATGGGACAACGTTGCGCATCTTTATCGCATCGATATGCCGGGCGGGGCGGCCGTCATCTCTCCCGGCAGCAGGTATCTGCGGGTGGCCGGACGGTCCATGAAAGTCAGTCACCGGCCGCGCTTCATCAACGGCAAGCTGCGGGTCTCCGCAACCTTCGTGAGTGAACAGTTGGCCCCTGCCCTGGGGCTGTCGCTGCAACTGCGCGACCTCGATCCGGTCGCCCCGCCACCACCGCAATCCCCTCTGGACGAGTTTTTTTCCCTGCTGCTGCAGCAGCAGCCCAAGTCTGCCGCCGATAACCAATGGGTGGTCGCCATCGATGCCGGGCACGGCGGGCAGGATGCCGGCGCGATCGGCAACGATGGCACGACCGAGCGGACGGTAAATCTTGCCGTTGCCGAGCAGCTTCACAAACTCTTGAAAATGCGGCGGGATGCGCCGGTGGTCATGACCCGTGATGCGGATTATGCGCTTGGCGCGGTGCAGCGCGTCGAGGCGGTGACCCGGGGGCGGGCCGACGTGCTGCTGTCGTTGCACGCCCAGGCAGGTTTCTCGCCAGCGGCCGAAGGGATCACGCTGTTCGTGGCCCCGGAAGCCGTCGATGCCGGCACCGTCGCCGCCGGGACGCAATCCGGGGCGCGCCGGATCAACGCCAGCCGTCGCCTGGCCGAAATCCTGCGCGACACCCTGGTGGCCGCCGGCTACCGGGTGGCCCCGGTCGAGGAGCGGACCCTGCTCCCCCTTGGCCAGGGGGATCTTCCCCGGGTACTGGTCGAGATGGGCTACCTTTCCAACGAAGGCGACCTGTTGCGTTTGCGTGACCCGGCTGCCCAGGCACTGCTGGCCAGGACGCTTTATGACGGCCTGGAAACTTTTCTGAACAGCTACCAGGATCTTCAGGAGTCCAATGATGTCTCAACACCCCCCTCCGCGCAGCAATAACCGTGCACACGACCAATTGCGCCCGATCACCTTCGTGCGCAACTTCACCCGCTATGCGGAAGGCTCGGTGCTGGTCGGTTTCGGCGAGACGCGCGTGCTGTGTACGGCCTCGGTGGAAGAAGGTGTGCCGCCGTTTCTGCGCGGCCAGGGCAGAGGCTGGGTGACCGCCGAATACAGCATGTTGCCGCGGGCCACGCATACCCGCTCGCCGCGTGAAGCCACGCGCGGCAAACAGGGGGGGCGCACCCACGAGATCCAGCGCCTGATCGGTCGCGCCCTGCGCGCCGTGATCGATTTCGAAGCCCTCGGCGAACGCACCGTGGTGCTCGACTGCGACGTGCTGCAAGCCGATGGCGGGACCCGCACGGCCGCCATCACCGGGGCCTGGCTGGCTCTGGCCGATGCCGTCGACCGCCTGCTGGCCGAGGGGAAGCTTGTGCGCACGCCGTTGCTTGACAGCGTCGCCGCGGTCAGTGTCGGCGTGGTTGCCGGCAAGGCCCTGCTCGATCTCGACTATCGCGAGGATTCCGCCGCGGCGGTCGATATGAACATCGTCATGACCGGCGACGGCCGCTATGTCGAGCTGCAGGGAACCGCGGAGGATGAACCGTTCACCGATGCCGAACTCGAGGCGCTGCGTGAACTGGGCCGCCGCGGTTGCCGGCGGTTGACGGATCTACAGCACGCGGCTCGGTCGCAACCATGACCGAACTGGTGGTCGCCACCCGCAATCCCGGCAAACTCCGGGAGATCCGCCGCCTGCTCGAAGAGGTGGGGATCACCGTGTCCGGACTGGATGCGTTTCCTGCTCTCCCGGAGGTCGATGAAGACGGCACAACCTTTGCCGCCAACGCGGCGAAAAAGGCGGAAACCGTGGCGCGACTCACCGGACGTGCCTGCCTGGCCGACGATTCCGGTCTCGAGGTCGAAGCCCTGAACGGCGAACCGGGGGTCCAGTCGGCCCGCTATGCCGGCAGGCAGGGCGATGATGCGGCCAACAACGCCCGTCTGCTGCGGGAGCTCGCCGACGTTCCCGAGCCTCGGCGCCAGGCGGCCTTTCGCTGTGTCATGGCCCTGGCCCGCCCCGGTCGGCCGACCGTTTTTTTCGAAGGGCGGATTGCGGGGCGAATCCTGCGTGTCCCGCGTGGTACCGATGGGTTCGGCTATGATCCGCTGTTCCTCGTGGAGGAACTCGCGCAGACCATGGCCGAACTGTCGCTCGACGAGAAAAACCGGATCAGCCACCGTGGTCAGGCGTTGCGCCGCGTGATCGCCGCCCTGCGCTGGTGGGCTGACGCCAGCCCGGCCCAGGCGGATGAAAAATCCTGAACTTTTCCCTTTATTTTTTCCGGAACGCCGTTTAAAATGTTCCATCTGTATACAGTATGCAGACATGCAGGCGGCCGCCAGGCCGTTTTTTCCGTGTTCTGCCCAAGGTGTTCTATGCGACTGACGCCCGGCTGGCGGGGTCCGCCCCGCAATGATTAGTCACGTCAGGCTCTGGATGGCCTGTCCTGGATCCGCATCAACGCGGCCCCCTCGGACTGAATAGTCACCTCAACATCTCATCGCAAGGGACAATGACATGCAACTGACGCAAAGCTCCGTAGGTCGAAAGATCATCATGGCCGTCACTGGCGCCATGCTGATCGCTTTTGTCTGCGTGCATCTGCTCGGCAACTCGTCGCTCTTCTTCGGCAGTGCGGCGATCAATGCCTATGCGCAGAAACTGCACAGCCTTGGGCCGGTGGTCTGGATCTTCCGGCTGGTGATGCTCGGCGTGTTCGCCGTGCACATCTTTTTCGGCATCCAGCTGACCCTGGAGAACAAGGCCGCCACCCCGGACAAGAACGTGGAAGTCAAGCGCCTGAAGACCGGCTTCGCCGCCGAGAGCATGGTGGTCAGCGGGCTGCTGCTGGCGCTGTTCGTCGTCTATCACCTGCTGCACTTCACGGTGCGGGTGACCAACCCCGAGATCTATGTGCCGATCGAAGGGGGCCACGGCATGGTCGATGTCTTCGTCATGATGACCATGGGCTTCCAGCAGGTCCTGCCGGTGCTCATCTATGTGTTCGGCATGATCCTGCTGTTCCTGCACGTCAGCCACGGGTTCCAGAGCATGTTCCAGACCTATGGACTGAGCAACGACCGGACTCTGCCGGTCATGGTCAACTTCAGCAAGCTGTTCGGGGTGGTCCTGCTGGTGGGCTATGCGTCCATCCCGCTGCTGATCATCTTCGGCATCGTACGGTAAGGGGGTAGGTGAATGATACTCGACGGAAAATGTCCGACCGGACCGATTGAAAAAACCTGGGATAAGCACCGCTTCGAATCTGAAGCTGGTCAATCCCGCCAACAAGCGTAAGTACAAGGTTCTCGTGGTCGGTACCGGCCTGGCCGGTGGCGCCGCCGCCGCCTCCCTGGGCGAACTCGGCTACAACGTCGAGGCGTTCTGCTATCAGGACAGCGCCCGCCGCGCCCACTCCATTGCCGCCCAGGGCGGCATCAACGCCGCCAAGAACTATCCGAACGACGGCGACAGCATCTACCGTCTGTTCTACGACACCATCAAGGGCGGCGACTTCCGTGCCCGTGAGGCCGACGTCTGGCGTCTCGCCCAGGTGTCCAACAACATCATCGACCAGTGCGTGGCCCAGGGCGTTCCTTTTGCCCGTGACTACGCCGGTTACCTCGACAACCGCTCCTTCGGCGGCGCCCAGGTCTCCCGTACCTTCTTCGCCCGCGGCCAGACCGGCCAGCAGCTGCTGCTCGGCGCCTACTCGGCCCTCTCCCGCCAGATCAAGGCCGGTACGGTCAAGATGTATCACCGCCGCGAGATGCTCGACCTGGTCGTGGTCGACGGCGTGGCCCGCGGCATCACCTGTCCGCAACCTGGTCACCGGTGAGATCGAGTCATACTGGGGCGATGCCGTCTGTCTGGCGACCGGCGGCTACGTCAACGTCTTCTACCTGTCGACCAACGCCATGGGCTGCTCAGTGACCGCCAACTGGAAGGCCCCCAAGAAGGGCGCCTACTTCGCCAATCCCTGCTACACCCAGATCCACCCGACCTGTATTCCGCAGACCGGCGACCATCAGTCGAAGCTGACCCTGATGTCCGAATCGCTGCGTAACGACGGCCGCTGCTGGGTTCCGAAGAAGAAGGAAGACTGCGAGAAGCCGGCCGGCCAGATTGCCGAAGAGGATCGCGACTACTACCTGGAGCGCAAGTACCCGTCCTTCGGCAACCTGGCTCCCCGTGACATCGCCTCCCGTGCCGCCAAGGAGCAGTGCGACGACGGTCGTGGTGTCGGCCCGGGCGAGCGCGGTGTCTATCTCGACTTCTGCGACTCGATCAAGCGTCTTGGCGAAGACACCATCGCGGAGCGTTACGGCAACCTCTTCGAGATGTACGAGAAGATCACCGACGAGAACGGCTACAAGCGGCCGATGCGTATCTACCCGGCACCGCACTACTCCATGGGCGGCCTCTGGGTCGATTACAACTGCATGAGCAACGTCCCCGGCCTGTTCGTCCTCGGCGAGGCCAACTTCTCGGTCCACGGCGCCAACCGTCTCGGTGCCTCGGCGCTGATGCAGGGTCTGGCCGACGGCTACTTCGTCATCCCCTACACCATCGGCGGCTACCTGGCCACCGTCAAGCCGGGACAGATCAAGGCCGACCATGCCGAATTCAAGAAGTCGGAGGAAGATGTCAAGGCCGAACATCAACAAGCTGCTCTCGATCAACGGCAAGAAGACCGTCGCGAGCTGCATCGCGAACTCGGCAAGGTCATGTGGAACAACGTCGGCATGGCCCGCAGCAAGGAGAGTCTCACCGAGGCCCTCAAGGAGATTCCGCAGCTCCGCGAAGAGTTCTGGAACAACGTCAAGGTCACCGGTGGTCGGCGAGGAGTTCAACCAGCAACTGGAGAATGCCGGCCGTCTGGCCGACTTCCTCGAGTTCGGCGAACTGCTGGCCAAGGATGCCCTGCACCGCGAAGAGTCCTGCGGCGGTCACTTCCGCGTCGAGCACCAGTACGATGACGGCGAAGCCAAGCGTGACGACGAGAACTTCTGCTATGCGGCGGCCTGGGAGTTCAAGGGTGCAGGCAAGGAGCCCGAACTGCACAAGGAGCCGTTGAAATTCGAGAATGTCCATCTTGCCGTAAGGAGTTACAAATAATGAATCACTCATACACTGCACGTATGGCGCCAGAAAGGGCCGAACGCTCCTGGAAAACTGGAGACCTACGAGGCAAATCATGTCAGCCCCGACCAGTCCTTCCTGGAGATGCTCGACGATGTCAACGAAGAGCTGATCAAGGAAGGCAAGGACCCGATCGCCTTCGATCACGACTGCCGCGAAGGTATCTGCGGTATGTGCTCGCAGGTGGTCAACGGCGTGGCGCATGGCGGCCAGGATCGTACCACCGTCTGCCAGCTGCACATGCGCTCCTTCAAGGACGGCGATAGCATCTTCATCGAGCCGTGGAGAGCCCGTGCCTTCCCGATCATCAAGGACCTGGTCGTTGATCGCGGTGCCTTCGACACGATCATCCAGGCCGGCGGCTATACCTCCTGCCACACCGGCGGGGTTGCCGACGGTAATGCCATTCTGATTCCGCAAGCCGGATGCCGAATACGCCATGGATGCTGCCGAGTGCATCGGCTGCGGTGCCTGTGTGGCCGGCTGCCCGAACAGTTCGGCGATGCTCTTCACCGGCGCCAAGGTCTCCCAGCTGGCGGTGCTGCCGCAAGGGCAGGTGGAAGCCGACCGCCGGGTGACGGCCATGACTGACGAAGCCAAGGCCTTGGGGTTTCGGCAACTGCACCAACCACTACGAGTGCCAGGCGGCCTGCCCGAAGGGGATCAACGTCAAGTTCATCGCCAAGCTGAACCGCGAGTACATCAAGGCGCTGCTGCCGTAAGACGTAGCCGACTGCCAGCAACACAGCGGGGGCGGGCCATTTGGTCCGCCCCTTGTTTTTCTCCTTTTGCCATGCGGGTTACGGTTGTAAAATCCCAAAGAGAAGGATGCGCTCATGACCCCACGCGACCCCCGCCCCATCGCCGTGCTCGGCGCCACCGGTTACATCGGCGCCCGGCTGGTGCCGCGCCTGCTCAAGGCGGGCTGGACCGTGCGGGCCATCGGCCGCAACCCCGCCAAGCTGGCGGGGCGCGCCTGGGCCAGTCATCCCGCGATCGAGATGGTCGCCGGCGACGTGCTCGATCGGCAACAGCTGACAGCAGCATTGCAGGGGTGCCAGGCCGCCTACTACCTGGTGCACTCGATGAACCCGCAGACCAGCGATTTCGCCGCCACCGATCGGGAGGCGGCGGAGAACATGGTGGCGGCGGCGACCGCCGCCGGCCTCGCGCGGATCATCTACCTCGGCGGCCTGGGCGAGGATGCCCCGCAGCTCAGCCATCACCTGCGCTCGCGCCACGAGGTCGGTGCCATCCTGCAGAACGGCAGCGTGCCGGCAACGATTTTCCGCGCGGCGATGATCATCGGTTCGGGGAGCGCCTCCTTCGAGATCCTCCGCTACCTGGTCGAACGCCTGCCGGTGATGGTCACCCCGCGCTGGGTCGACACCCCCTGCCAGCCGATCGCCGTCAGCAACGTACTGCACTATCTGGTGAGCTGCCTCGACTGTCCCGGCACGATCGGCGATACTTTCGATGTCGGTACCGAAGAGGTGGTGACCTACCGGCAGCTGATGCGCCTCTATGCCGAGGAAGCCAGGCTCCCGCGGCGCTGGATCCTGCCGGTGCCGGTGCTCACGCCGCGATTGTCCTCCTACTGGATCCATCTGGTGACGCCGATACCGGCCAGCCTGGCCCGACCGCTGGCCGAGGGGTTGCGCAATCCGGTCCTGTGCCATGACGCGCGCATCCGCGAACTGCTCCCCCAGCAGTTGTGCGGGTGCCGTCGTGCCATCCGCCTGGCCCTGGAAAATCTGCGCCTGCAGCAGGTGGAGAGTTCGTGGATGGATGCCGGCCGGGTGGCGCCGGTGGAATGGAGTACCAGCGAGGACCCGGAATGGGCGGGCGGGACCATCTTCCGCGATGACCGGCGCATGCTGGTTAAGGCCACGTCAGCGCAATGCTGGCCGGCGGTGGTCGGCATCGGCGGCAAGACCGGCTGGTACTACGCCGACTGGCTCTGGCAGGTGCGGGGGGGGATGGACCGCTTGCTGGGCGGGCCCGGGATCGGCCGCGGCCGGCGCGATCCGCAATCGGTCCAGGCGGGGGACGCTCTCGATTTTTGGCGGGTCCTGGCCGTCGATCCCGGCCATCGGCTCAAACTGGTGGCGGAAATGAAGGTGCCGGGGGAGGCGGTTCTGGAGCTGCTGCTGACCGAGTGCGTCGACGGCACCACCGAGATCCGCCAGTGTGCCCGCTTCAAGCCGCGCGGCCTGCTGGGGCTGCTCTACTGGTACAGCGTCCTGCCGCTGCACAACCTGGTCTTCGCCGGAATGCTGCGCGGCATGGCCCGGGCAAGCGGTGCCGGCATCGTGTCCGGACCGGAGCCCCTGCCGGTTTCGGTGAAAACGTGATGACCGCTTGTCTGCGGCGCTTCGAATGTCGTCAGCGGCTCCCCCTGACCACCGCTGGCGCCTGGGACTTCTTCTCGCGCCCCGAGAACCTGGTCAGGATCACCCCGCCCGATCTCGGTTTCGTGGTGACCTCGACATTGCCGGAACGGATGTATGCGGGGATGATCATCACCTATCGCGTCCGGCCGTTCGGCCGCCTGAGCGTCCCGTGGGTAACGGAGATCACCCAGCTCCGCGAGCCGGTGTTCTTCGTCGACGAGCAGCGCAGCGGCCCCTACCGTTTCTGGCACCATCAGCATCATTTCCGGGAAATCGACGAGGGGGTCGAGATGATCGACCTGGTGCACTACCAGCTGCCCTTCGGCCGGTTTGGCGACCTGCTCGCCGGCGCCGCCGTCGCGCGGCGGGTGGCTGGGATCTTCAGCTTCCGCCATCGGGCTCTGGCGGAGTTGCTCGGGGCAAGGGAGGGTTCGTGATGATCAGGACAGGGCTCTGCCGACATGGACTGCGGGTGCTGCTGGGATGTCTGACGGCGTTGGCCGGATGTGCCCCGGCCGGCCAGAAGCTGCCGCCGCTGCCGACGGTGGCCAGCGTCGACCTGGCACGCTATGCCGGCACCTGGTACGAGATAGCCAGTTATCCCCACCGCTTTCAGCAAGGCTGCGTTGCCACGCGTGCCATCTACACCGTGCAGGCAGATGGCCGCATCGACGTCAGCAACGAATGTCGCAAGGAGACGCTGGACGGTCCCCTCAAAGCGGTGTCCGGCCGGGCGCGGGTCGTCGATCCCCGAAGCAACGCCAAGCTGGAAGTCAGTTTTTTCCGGCCATTCTGGGGGAGTTACTGGATCATCGCTCTCGATCCGGATTATCGCTGGGCGGTGGTCGGTCACCCGAGCCGCAACTACCTCTGGATCCTCAGCCGGACCCGCCGCCTTGACGAGGATACTTA
Source organism: uncultured delta proteobacterium (assembly GCA_963749425.1). Lineage (GTDB taxonomy): Bacteria > Desulfobacterota > Desulfuromonadia > Desulfuromonadales > BM103 > VAUL01. The sequence goes on along the minus strand of CAVVMK010000005.1, from coordinate 217,075 downwards.
TCGTTCGATTACCGAACGGCTTGCGCCCCTGGGGTATGACCCCGCGCGCCTGAACCGGACCCTGCAGCCGGACGACCAGGCCCCTTGACCCCCGGCCGACGGTCGTCTGGCTGTGTCTGTCCTCTTTCTTCACGAGGCAGGTCAGTTACGTCACGCACACGAAATCCCGGCCTTCCACCAGCCCGCGCTGTGCGGCAACCTGGCGCACCTCCGCCCGTGCGCCTCGCGACCCGATGGTGACGAGAATCGGTCCGTCGTCGGGAGTCAGGGTGTGCGTGCCGACCACCGGCGCCCCATGGATGACCTGGCCGAGCTTGCGCGGGTTGACTTCCACCCAGCGCCTGACGGTACAGCCCGCGGCCAGCAGCGCCAGGCGCCAGGCTTTCCCTTCGATACCGCTCCCCCACAGGGTCACCTCGGTACGGTCGGATAAAAACGCTTCGCGTAGATAATGTGTCTTGCAGGCGCGAAACGCCGCGAGCGTGCTGGTTGGCGCGGTGCGGGTCAGGCGTTCGGGCCGGTCGCGCCAGTAGAAGAGGATTTCCGGCAGGCGGGCGAAGTTCGCCCCGGCCCGTGCCAGGCGCAGCCAGAGGTCGTAATCCTCGGGCCAGCCGATATCCCGGTAGCCGCCCAGTGCCATTACGGCATCCTTGCGAAAGATGACGCTGGGATGGGTGAAAGGGGTTTCGACGTAGAGATCACGCACGATCTGGGCGTGGTCCAGCAGGCCATTTTGCCAGTTCTCGTAGGCACGCATGCCGGCGCCCAAGCGCTGGCGCGGTATGTGGCGCACCCGGCAAGCGACCAGGGTCACGTCGGGGTGGGTGGCGAGAAAGGCCGTCTGCGCCTGCAGGCGGCGCGGATGGCAGACGTCGTCGCCATCCATCCGGGCCACCAGGGGAGCGCGGCAGCTAGCCAGTCCGGCGTTGAGAGCGGCCACCAGCCCCGCGGCAGGACGGTGCAGTACGCGGATGCGCGGGTCCCGGGCCGCCGCCGCGTCGAGGAGGCTGCCGGTGGTGTCGTTGCTGCCGTCGTTGACCACGACCAGTTCCCAGTCGCCAAGGGTCTGGCGCCACAGGGAGGCGAGGGCGGCCGGAAGCAGGCGCTCTTCGTTGCGCACTGCCATCAGGATGGAAACGACGGGGAGTTTCACAAGCCCTGGCTGCGCAGGACCATCAGGGCAAGCGTGTAGGTCACTGCCGAAAACAGGGTCGAGAGCATGACGATGGTGCCGGCCAGTTCGGCATCGCCCTTGAGTTGCTGGGCCATGATGTAGTTGGCGGTTGCGGCCGGGGTGCCGGCAATCAGTACCCCGATCTCCAGGTCGGTGCCGGTGACGCCCAGGGTGGCCAGGATGCCGGCCGCCAGCAGCGGCATCCAGATCAGCTTGGCGCCCGCCGCCAGCGTTGCCGTGAACAGGTCGCCGCGCAACCGATCCAGGGAGAAGCCGCCGCCGATGGCCAGCAGGGCCAGCGGCAGCGTCATCCCCGTGGCGATTTTCAGGCTGCGCTCGAGCAACAGCGGGGTGGGGATGGCCAGAAAGCTCCAGGCGATACCGGCAAACGAGGCGATGATCAGTGGATTGAGGGCAATCTGTCTGACCAGGAAGACTGGCCCCTGGCTGGTGCTGGCCCGGTGCGGCCAGAGCAGGGCCAGGATCGCGTAGAGGTTGAGAAACGGCACGAGAAAGCCCATGAGGATGCCGGCACGGGTCAGTCCGGCCGGTCCCAGGGCGTTCAGGACGATCGCCAGCCCGACATAGGCAATGTTGCCGCGGAAAGCACCCTGGCTGAAGACCCCGCGGGTTGCCGCCGGGTAGCCGCGGACAACCGTGTAGCTGTAGCTGACCAGAAAGGTGATGGTGACGGCCAGGATCGAGCCGATGACCAGGCTGCCGTTGAAGTTGGCCAGAAAGTCGGCGCGCCCGATCTCGTAAAAGAGCAGGAGCGGGAGGCACACATAGTAGACCAGCCGGTTGGTCTGCTGCAGAAACGGCGTATCGATCAGGCCGATGCGTTTAAGCAGCGCGCCCAGGGCGATGACCGCGAAGACCGGCAGGACGATGTTGAGAATGTTCAGGAAAAGCGACATGATCGCGCCAAGATAGCCCAGGCGCCAAGATGGTTCAATGTGGAATTACACGGTTGGTCCTGATCTGGCGTTGGTGTATAATATTCAACAATGGGTGATGGCGAAGAAGCCAGGGGGCTGGTTTGACTCGGACTTGTATCGATCGTGGCATCGTGTTGCGCCTCGCGGTCATCATCGGCATGCTGCTGACGATCAGCGCCATGCACTACCTGACCGCCCTGCAACTGCAGCATGCCCACGATATCTACCGGCGGCTTTACTATGTGCCGATCGTCCTCGGCGGCCTGTGGTTCACTCTGCGCGGCGGCATTGCCACGGCGGCGGCCGCCTCGCTGCTCTTCCTCCCTCACGTCGTCTTCCAGTGGGGGCACCATCCGGTCTCCCAGCCCGAGCAGTATCTGGAAATCCTGCTTTACAACATCATCGGCGGGCTGACCGGTTTTCTGGCCGGCCGCGAACGCGAGCAGAAGCGGGCGCATCAGCAGGCGGCCTTGCGTCTCGAGGAGAGCTATCAGACCCTGCGTGCGCAGGCCGACCAGATTCTCGAGATCGAGGAGCAGTTGCGCCGCGCCGACCGGCTCAGCACCCTTGGCGAACTCTCTGCCGGCATGGCCCATGAGATCCGCAACCCGCTCGGCTCGATCCGCGGCACTGCGGAAATTCTCAAGGATGGCGTCGATCCTGCCGACCCGCGTTTCGAATTCGCGGAAATCCTGGTCCGGGAGGCCGACCGCCTCAATCACGTGCTCGAAAATTTTCTACGCTTCGCCAGGCAAGCGCCTTTGGAGCAGGGCCGCTGTGATCTCAACGGCGTGGTGCGCGAAGTGCTCGACCTGACCCGCCGCCAGGCGGAACGCAGCGAGGTCGCAGTCATCACCAGAATCGCGGAACTGCCGCAACTGGCCGGGGATGGCGGCCAGTTGCGGCAGGCTCTCCTCAATCTGGTGTTGAATGCGTTGCAGGCGATGCCCGATGGCGGCCAGCTCACGGTCACCACCCGTTGTCGCGAGAGCCGGGCGGAAGTGACCATCGCCGATACCGGTCCGGGCATCGCCCTCGCCGAGCAGGAGCGGATTTTCAGGACGTTCGTCACCACCCGCCCGGATGGCACCGGCCTGGGGTTGCCGATCAGCCAGCGGATTGTCACTTCGCACGGCGGCCAAATCTCTGTCAACAGCTCTCCCGGGAACGGCGCGGCATTCACCGTGACTCTTCCGCTCCCCTGAGCGTCAGGACCGGATAACATGCGCAACTCTTCAAGTCCCCGCGAACCAAGGAACCCGTTGAAGATCCTGGTGGTTGACGACGACGCCTCCCTGCGCCGGGTGACGGAATACAATCTTGAGCAGGCCGGTTACCAGGTGCTGACCGCCGCCGATGGTGCGGCCGGCTTGCGCAAGTTTCGCGAAGCCTCCCCGGATATCGTCCTGACCGACCTGCAGATGCCGGAACTATCGGGGCTGGCCCTGCTGGAGCAGGTCCGGGCCGGCCAGCCGGGGGCGCTGGTGATCGTCATGACCGCTTTCGGCACCATCGAACAGGCGGTCGAAGCGATGAAAAAGGGTGCACACGATTTCTTGACCAAGCCGGTCAGCCGTGACGCCCTGCTGATGGCCGTCGGCAAGGCCGCCAACCTGCTCGGCCTGCAGGAGGAAAATCGCCGGCTGCGCGAACAGCTTGATCACCAAGTCGAATTCAGCCACCTGGTCGGCACCTCCGATGCCATGCGCAAGGTCATGGAAATCGTGCGCCGGGCCGCGCCGAGCGAGGCGACGGTTCTCCTCACCGGCGAAAGCGGGACCGGCAAGGAACTGGTGGCCCGTGCCATCCACCAGGCCAGTGATCGCAGCAAGGGGCCGTTCGTGGCGGTGAATTGCGCGGCGATCCCCGCCGATCTGTTGGAAAGCGAACTGTTCGGGCATGTCCGCGGGGCCTTTACCGGTGCCGTCGCCGAACGGGCCGGCAAATTCGAACGAGCCAACAGCGGTACGCTGTTCCTCGACGAGCTCGGCGAACTGCCAGCGGTGCTGCAGCCGAAATTGCTCCGAGCGCTGCAGGAGCACGAGATCGAACCGGTCGGCGGCCATCCCCGGCGGATCGATGTGCGTGTGGTGGCGGCGACCAACCGGGATATTGAAGCGGCTCTGGCCGCCGGGCAGTTTCGCGAGGATCTCTATTACCGGCTGGCGGTGATTACCGTCGAGATGCCGCCGCTGCGCGCGCGATACGACGACATCCCGCTGCTGATCCGGCATTTCCTCGGCAAGCATGGCGGAGCGGCTTTGACCATCAGCGCCGCCGCCCTGGAACTGATGAGTCACTATGCATGGCCTGGCAACGTGCGTGAGCTGGAAAATGTCGTGCAGCGCATGATCGTCCTGCGGCGTGGCCAACAGTTGGACGTCGATGATCTTCCCGCCAAGCTGCGCGGCGAAACAACGGGTGCGGATGGGGTTGTCAGGCTGCCTGCGGGCGGTTATTCTCTCGAAGCGCTGGAACGTGAGGTTGTGCTGCAGTCCCTGGAGCGCAACGCCTGGAATCAGAGTCGGGCGGCGGCCTTTTTGAGGATTCCCCGGCATGTGCTGCTCTACCGCATGGAGAAGTACGGCATTCACAAGCCATGATCTCCGATCCCTGATGCCCCATCCTCGGTAAGGGAGTCTCCCATGGCCATTCTGCTTGACGATGCCGATCAGCCCCGCCGCCCGGGAACCAGGCAGTTCCAGCTCGAAGGCTGGATCGCCACCGCGCCTTTCGAAGATCATGTCGGTCTGTCGATCGAAGCCGCCGGCAATGGCGAGGCCCGGCTCAGCATGCCGTTCAGGGTCTGCCTGGCCAACGGCGGCGGTGTGATGCACGGCGGCGCCCTGGTGACCCTGGCGGACACGGCGGTGGCCATGGCCATCAAGAGCGTGCTCCCCGAGGGCACGACCTTCGCCACCACCGAACTGGAAACCCGCTTTCTGGCTCCGATGCAGGAGGGCCACGTGGTTGCGCACGCCCGCGTGCGCGGTCCCGAAGGGCGGAATTTTTATGGCGAGGCGGAGCTGTACGACGCTTCCGGGACGCTGCTGGCGGAATTCCGCTCGCGATTTCGCATCGCCCGCGGCCAGGGGTTCGACGAGTCGACGGGTGGTTGACTCGCCCCCCGGCGCGGCGTTACAAGGGAGCATGACCAGGCATCAGGATACCGTCGAGATCCGGTCTCGACTCGTGGAGTGATTATGCGACAGCTCATGGCTCTCTTGCTGACCTGCCTGCTGACTGCCGTCCTGTCCGGTTGTTCCAGCCCGCCGCCGGTCGAGCCCGGCGGGCCGCCGGCTGTCGGTCAGGCGGCGCCGGACTTCACGCTCAAGGACTTCGCCGGCAAGCCGGTTGCCCTCGCCGACTTGCGCGGCAAGGTGGTGATTGTCAATTTCTGGGCGACCTGGTGCCCGCCCTGCCGGGAGGAAATGCCTTCCATGGAACAGTTGCATCGCGAGCTTGCCGACGAAGGGTTGGTGCTGCTGGCCATCAACATCGAGAAGAATGGTCGGGAAACGGTACCGAAATTACTGGCCGACAACCCGCACAGCTTCCCGATCCTGTTCGACGACCAGGAAACCGTGCAGAAACGCTACGGGGTCTACAAGTTTCCGGAATCGTTCATTGTCCGTAAGGATGGCGTGATCTCCGACAAAGTCATCGGGGCGATCGACTGGGCTCACCCCCGGAACATCGCCTACTTTCGCGACCTGCTGAAAGGGTAGGGAATGTCGCCGTCCGGAACCGATGTCAGTGCGTGGATTGCGCTCACCGCGGGAGTCCTCTCCTTCTTCTCGCCGTGCGTGCTGCCGCTGATCCCCTCCTACCTGACCTATATTACCGGCCTTTCGTTCGGCCAGTTGCAGGAGGAACATCCGAGCGCGAAGGTTCGGTTGGTCATCGCGGCTCACTCGCTCGTCTTCATTCTCGGTTTTTCCACGGTGTTCATTACCCTGGGTGGTCTGGTCGGATTGGCTTCCGCAGGCTTCCAGGAACATCTTCGGGCCGGACTGGTCTGGGTCGAGCGGTTGGGCGGGTTGTTGATTCTGCTCTTTGGCGTGCACCTCACCGGGCTGTTCCATTTCGGCATTTTGCTCGGCGAACGCCGCGTGCATCTGCACAGCAAGCCGAGCGGCTATCTCGGCACATTCCTGGTCGGACTGGCCTTTGCCGCCGGCTGGACACCTTGCATCGGGCCGATCCTCGCCTCGATCCTGATGGTTGCCGCCACCTCCGGACAGGCCGGGCGCGGCATTTGGCTCCTTGCCATCTATTCGGCCGGCCTCGGGATTCCGTTTCTGTTGTCGGGCCTGCTCTTTCACCAGTTCCTTGCATTCTTCAAGAACTTTCGCAAGCATATCCGGATGACCGAGATCATCACCGGCGCGCTGTTGATGGTAGTCGGCATCCTGCTGATGTTCGGCATGGTCGGGAAATTGAGCATCTACCTGTTCCGCTGGTTCCCCCCCACCGGTTGACTCCCGGTCCCCACGACTGGCCGCGTCCTCGCCAGGCGGCCTGCACGGCGGTGCCCTCCAGGGAAAAGGACTTGACACGGTCCCTCTGCTCGAGTAATTTGATTTTCATTATCAAACAGGAGCGGGGTGCGGTGAGCGTAACAGCACAAGAGGCGCTTCATGCCTACATGGCCCGGCAAGGGCTCAAGTCGACCCGGCAGCGTGAAATCATTCTCGACGAGTTCCTGCGGGCCGGCGCGCACCTCTCGACCGAGGAGCTGTACCTGCGGTTGCGCGAACAGAACCCGCGCATCGGCTATGCCACAGTCCATCGCGCCCTCAAGTTGTTTGCCGAATGCGGCATTGCCGAGCCCCGTCATTTCGGCGACGGTCAGACCCGTTATGAATTGAGCGCCGGGGAAGAACATCACGACCACCTGATCTGCACCGCCTGCGGGACGATCGTCGAATTTGAAAATCCCCAGATCGAGGCGCTGCAGGAGATGATTGCCCGTCAGCACGGCTTCCGCATCGAACGACATCGCCTGGAGTTGTACGGGCGTTGCCGGACCTGCTGCAAATAACGCTTCGCGTATCGGGACGAAAAGGTGCAAACGGGATGACCCGCCTGTCTCCGCCAGCTTCGGCGTCAAGGGTGGCTGGTCATTTTTTGGGGAAGCGTGTGAAATTGATTATCAATAACAGAGAGAGCGGCGTCTGTGAGCATCCTGCATAGAGAAAGCGCCCACGAGCGGAACATCATCCTGGTCGGCTGTCCGAACGTCGGCAAGAGCGTGGTATTCAACAGCCTGACCGGTGCCTATACGACGGTCTCCAATTACCCGGGCACCTCGGTGGAGGTGTCGCGCGGCCATTGCCAGGTTGCCGGCGTACCATACCAGGTCCTGGACACGCCCGGGATGTATGCGTTACTGCCGATTACCGAGGAGGAGCGGGTCGGGCGGCGGATCTTGTTCGAGGAGGAGCCCCATGTGGTCATCCATGTGGTGGATGCCCGCAACCTCGAGCGAATGCTGCCGATGACGATACAGCTGATCGAGGCCGGGCTGCCGGTCCTGTTGCTGATCAATATCATCGACGAGGCGGAGCGGGTCGGCATGCGTATCGATACCGCACTGCTCCAGGAAAAACTGGGTATTCCGGTGGTCGGCGCCGCCATCGGCCGCAAGCGCGGTCTCGGCGAATTGCGCCAGGCGATTGCCGATTACCGGCCGCTGCGGGCCACCTTTGCCTATGCAGTCGACCTGGAACGGGACATCCAGCGCATCACCGATCTGCTGCACGGCAGCTACCGGCTGGAGCACCGCAGCCTGGCCCTGTTGCTGCTGCAGCGCGACGAGGAGCTGCGCGAGCGCATCCGGAGCGTTGAAGGAGCGCAGGCGGAGGCTGTCGAAGCCGAGGTCAATAGCGTGGTCTTCGAGCGGCGGGTCGATCTGCACCTGCGCATCAACCTCGAGCGCAAGCGCATCTGCAAGGGGTTGCTCGACGGCGTGGTGGTCCAGCGGGAAGGGGTCCGCCCGGCGCTGGCGGAACGGCTCTCGGCGCTGACCATGAACCCCTGGACCGGGGTGCCGCTCCTGTTGCTGGTGCTCTACTTCGGCCTGTTCAAGTTTGTCGGTGGTTTCGGCGCGGGAACCGTTGTCGATCTGCTCGAAGGGATGGTTTTCGAAGAGCATCTCAACCCGCTGGCCATCGCCTGGTTCGAGCAGCACGTTCCCTGGTACTGGCTGCGAGAGCTGGTGGTCGGCGAGTACGGCCTCTTCACCCTCGGCGTGCGCTACGCCGTGGCCATCGTGCTGCCGATCGTCGGCACCTTTTTCATCGCCTTCGCCATGATCGAGGACAGCGGCTACTTCCCGCGCCTGGCCATGCTGGTCGACCGGGTCTTCAAGCGTATCGGCCTGAACGGCCGGGCGGTGATCCCGATGGTGCTCGGCTTTGGCTGCGACACCATGGCGACCGTCGTCACCCGCACCCTGGAAACGGTCCGGGAGCGGATCATCGCCACCCTGCTGCTGGCCCTGGCCATCCCCTGCAGCGCGCAACTCGGGGTGATTCTCGCGTTGCTCTCGGGGGTCCCGGGGGCGCTGGCCGTGTGGGTGGCCAGCCTGACCGTGATCTTCCTGCTGATCGGCCTGCTGGCGGCCTGGATCATGCCGGGAGAGCGCCCGATGTTCTACATGGAAATCCCGCCGATGCGCCTGCCGCAACCCCGCAACGTGCTGGTCAAGACGCTGACCCGCATGCAGTGGTATTTTCTGGAGATCTTCCCGCTGTTCATGATCGCTTCGGTATTGCTCTGGGCCGGCAAGCTGAGCGGGGCGCTGGCCTGGCTGGTCGGTGCCATGCAACCGGTCATGCGTCTGCTGGGGCTGCCGGCCGAGACCGCCGCGGCGTTTATCTTCGGCTTTTTCCGACGCGATTTCGGCGCGGCGGGACTGTACGACCTGCAGTCCAACGGCCTGCTGAGCCCGGTGCAACTAACCGTGGCCGCCGTGACCATGACGTTGTTTGTCCCCTGTGTCGCGCAGTTCCTGATCATGAAGAAGGAGCGTGGCTGGCAGGTCGCGCTGCTCATCTTCCTGTTGGTGAGCTTCCTGGCATTTGCCGTCGGCTGGTTGCTCAACCGCTTGCTGCTGATGACGGGGGTGCTCGGATGAAGTGTACTTTTTGCGAACACGAGCTGACTGCCGAGATGTTGCGCGAGACCGGGTGCGGCGCCTGTCTCGGCGGCTGCCGCAAGATCCATTGTCCGTATTGCGGGCAGGAAAACCCCCTGGTTCCGGAAATATTGGATAAACTGTTGAAAAAAGATCCCGCTGCCAAGGGGAAAGGATCAAAGCCATGAAAGTATCGGCCAAAGCCGAGGAGATTCTCGAGGCGCTGTGGATCGTCACCGAAGAGCAGGGGGCCGTCACCGCTGACTTCGCAGCCCTGGGGATCGAGAGTGATGATGAAGGGCTGGCGGAGCTGCTGAAGCTGGCTTTTGTGGACGTGCAGGGCGAACGGATCCGCTTGCGCCACGAGGGGCGGGACGAGGCGCGCCTGACGGTCCGCCGCCACCGCCTTGCCGAGCGGCTGATGATGGATATCCTCGACATTCAGGGGGCGCCGGGCAACGAACGGGCCTGCGAGTTCGAACATCTGCTTCACCATGGGGTTGACACCAAGATTTGCACCCTGCTCAACCATCCGACCACCTGCCCCCATGGCAAGCCGATTCCCCCGGGGAGCTGCTGCGAGCAGGCCCGGGCCGACGGGGAGGTCGGCGTGGTGGCCCTCTCCGAGCTGAAACCCGGTGATCCCGGCGAAATCGCCTACCTTGCCGCCGGTGACGTGCGCAAGATGCAGAAGCTGATGAGCATGGGCGTCCTGCCGGGGACGTCGGTGATGCTCCTGCGCAATTACCCCTCGTACATCTTCAAGGTCGGCCAGTCGGAGTTTGCCGTCGATGAGGAGCTGGCCAGCGAGATTTTCGTCCGTAAGGACCGCCCGCAGGAGCCGTAGCCGCTGGCCGGGTGTCTGCCGCCGGGGCTTTCCCGCTTGCATCCCGCCTGGCGTTTCCCTATAGTTGATGGCGGTTCTGGGCTGGTCTGCCCGTCCATCCGCGGACCTAACACCCGTCAGGACGAAGGAGACGCAATTTGGAGATTCTGGGGATTGATATCGGTTTCGGTTTTACCAAGGCAACCGACGGCAGGCAGGAGCTGATCTTCAAGTCGCTCCTTGGCGAATCCGCTGACATCCAGTTTCGCGAGCAGATGCTCCCCGTCGGGGCCGCCGCCGATGACCATCTGCAGGTCGAAATCGACGGCAAGTCGTACTTTGTCGGCGGTCTGGCCGAGCGGCAAAGCAATGTCCGGTTTTTTACCCTCGACCAGGCCCAGTTCATCGGCCAGTTCGCCAAGGTTCTGGCGCTGGCCGCCACCGCAAGGCTGGTCAAGGGTTTCGTCCCGGTCAACCTGGTCACCGGCCTGCCGATCGGCTCCTACCAGAAGCACAAGGACGAACTGGCCAAGCTGCTGCTTGGAGAACACCAGGTTGTGCTGGTCGACGCCGCCGGCAAGCGCGAAGAAAAATCGATCAGCATCAGCAAGGTGCGGGTCATCCCCCAGCCCTTCGGTTCACTCTTCAACCAGATGCTCAACGAGGCCGGTGAACTCACCGACAAGCGTCTGGTGCGCGAAAAAATCGGCATCATCGATGTCGGCTTCCGGACCGCCGACTATACCATCTCCGACCAGATGCGCTATTCCGAGCGCGGCAGCCGCACCACCGATTCCGGGATCGCCCGGGCCTTTAACGTGATCGCCGCCAGGCTGCGCGAGAGCAGCGGTGTCAATATCGAGATCTACCGCCTCTACGAGGCGATCGATCGTGGCAGCATCAAGATTCGCGGCAAGGCCTACGATCTCAAGGAGATGACCGAACAGGTCTTCGGACAGCTGGCGACCGCCGTGGCCAACGAGGTCGACCGCCTCTGGGCCGACGATTGGGACATGGATGCCATCATCATAACCGGTGGCGGCGGCGCCGTGCTGGCCAGGCATCTGCAGCCACTGCTTAACGGTGAAGTGCTGGTTCTCGACCCGAAGGTCGACAAGCGCCTTTTCAACGTACAGGGCTATCGCAAGTTCGGCCAGCATCTGTGGGGCCGTGGCTCCACCCCGGCCGCTCCACCCGCCTCGGCGGCAACCCCCTGATCTCCGCCAGGCGCCCCCGCATTTCGGGGGCGCCGCTGTTAGAGGTTGGTTCCTGACCCTGACCTGAATTGCCGGTGATGCTGACTTTCCAGCAAGTTCTCGACCTGTTCGAACAGCATGGCGGCAAGGCCCTCGGCCTGCGCGACCTGCAGTCTGCCCTGGACCTGGATGCCGGCGAACGCAAGGTCCTTGCCCGTCAACTCAAATCGATGGAGCGTGACGGGATCCTGACGCGCGACAAGGGGGGGAAATATTCCCTGGCCAGTCGTGGCCGTACCCTGGTTGGCACTCTGGCCCTGCATCGTGACGGCTATGCCTTTGTCACTCCGGATAAGCCCGCCGGTCATGGCGACCTGTTTATCCCGGCCCGTTTCGTCCGCCCGGCCATGCACGGCGACCGGGTGCTGGTTTCTGTCGAACGGGCACCGCGCACCGGCCGTCCGGAAGGACGGGTGCTGCGGGTGGTGGAGCGCGCCCACGCGACGCTGCTCGGTCGCCTGGAGCACGACCATGGCGTGACTCGCCTGGTGCCGGTCGATCCGCAGTTGCGGGAGAACTTCCTGGTCCCTCCCGGCGGGGCGGGGGGGGCGCATCCCGGTGACGTGGTGATCGCCCGCATCGAAGTCTATCCCGGCCGAACCCAGGCAGCCACCGCCCGGGTCAGCGAGGTGCTCGGCCCGGCCGACGACCCGGCGGTGGAAATCCGCGTCGCCGCCGAGCGTTTTCATCTGCCCCATGCCTTCCCCCCTGAAGTGCTGGCCGCGGCCGCCGCCCTCCCGGAGCAGGTGGCTGCCGGCGACCTGGCCGGACGGGAGGATCTGCGCGCACTCCCCTTCGTCACCATCGACGGTGAAACCGCCAGGGATTTCGACGATGCCGTGGCCATCGAAGCGTTGCCCGGCCGGGGTTTTCGCCTGCGGGTGGCGATTGCCGATGTCGCGCACTATGTCGCCGGCGGCGGGGTCATCGACCGCGAAGCCTTCAGCCGTGGCACCAGCGTCTACTTCCCGGGGAGTTGCCTGCCGATGCTCCCCGAGCGCCTGAGCAACGGCATCTGCTCTCTCAACCCCGGGGTCGATCGCCTGGCGATGGTGGCCGAACTCGATTTCGACGGCCGCGGCCATCGCCAGCAGGCGCGCTTTTTCCCCGCGGTGATCCGTAGCCGGGCGCGTCTGACCTACACCGTGGTGGCGAAGATCCTGGTCGACCGCGAGACGGCGCTGCGCACCGTTCACGCCGCCCTGCTTCCGCAGCTGGAAGTCATGCAGGCCCTGGCCGAACTGCGCATCGCCCGTCGCCACGAGCGCGGCAGTCTCGACTTCGACCTCCCCGAGGCGGAGATCATTCTCGACCTGCGCGGCCGCCCGGAGCAGATCGTGCGGGGCGAACGCAATCTGGCCCACCGCCTGATCGAAGAGTTCATGCTCGCCGCCAACGAAGCGGTGGCCGAATGGCTGGAGCGGCAGCAGGTGCCGCTGCTCTTTCGCATCCACGAACCGCCCGGCGAGGAGAAGCTGGCGACGTTCCAGGAGTTCATCGCGCACTTCAACCAGGGATTGGCGATCCCTGCCGAGGGGCTTCGGCCGAAGCTGTTGCAGGAGTTGCTCGAGCGCGTTGCCGGGACCCCGGAGGAGCAGGTGATCAACCACGTCCTGCTGCGCAGCCTGCCACAGGCCCGCTACAGCGTCGACAACCGCGGGCATTTCGGGCTGGCGGCGGCCTGCTACTGTCATTTCACCTCCCCGATCCGCCGCTACCCCGACCTGATCGTCCACCGCCTGCTGCGTCATCAGCTGCAACTGCCTGCCGGGCGCGACCTCAAGCTGCCGGCCGCGCTGGCAGAGATTGCCGAGCGTTCGTCGCACTGCGAGCGCCGCGCCATGGAGGCCGAGCGTGACATCGTCAGTCTCAAGAAGTGTCAGTTCATGGCCGGCAGGATCGGTGAAGAACATCGGGGTTTTGTCGTCTCGGTTCAGGCTTTCGGCTGTTTCGTCGAACTTGCGGAGATCTTTGTCGAGGGGCTGGTGCACGTTTCGACGCTGGTCGATGATTACTATCAATTCGACGAAACGACCCACAGCCTGATCGGCATGAGCCGCCGTCGCCGTTTCACCATCGGCGATCCGGTCACCGTGGTGGTCCACAAGGTGGACAGCGACCGCCGTGAAATCGACTTTCGTCTGGTCGAAGCCGAGCCGGTGCTGTCCCCGTCGCTGCCTCGCCGTCGGCCGCTGCCCAGGCGGAAGCGCTCATGAAAATCGTGCGGCGCCGGTCGCAGCTGACCCCCCCGGCGGGCGGGACCGTGGTCACCATCGGCAATTTCGACGGGGTCCACCTCGGCCACCGCGAAATCTTCCGGCGCGTTGTCGGCTGCGCCCGCGAGCTGCAGGCCGTGGCGACCGTCGTCACCTTCGAACCGCACCCGCTGCGCCTGCTCGCGCCGCCGCATGCACCGCCGCGCATCAACACTCCGGAAGAGAAGGTTCGCCTGATCAGGGCTTCGTGCATCGACCTGCTGGTGATCCTCGCCTTTACCCGCCGCCTGGCCGCCCTGTCGGCCAGCGAGTTCGTCGATGCGATCCTCGTCGGGCAGCTTGGCGTCCGTCACCTGGTGATCGGATATGACTACGCCTTCGGCCGCAACCGTGAAGGGGATGCCGCCTTTCTCGCGGCCGCCGCCAGTCGCCACGGGTTCACCCTCGAGGTGATCGAGCCGCTCAGGACCGGGGTGGAAATCTACAGTTCGACGCGAATCCGCCAGACCTTGCAGCAAGGGGACGTCGCCGGGGTGGTCAGCGTGCTCGGCCGCCACTTCACGCTCGACGGCCGGGTGGTGAGCGGGGCCGGGCGGGGGCGCAAGCTCGGCTTCCCGACGGCAAATCTCGCTACCGCCAAGGAATTGCTGCCGCGGGAGGGGGTCTATGCGGTCAAGGTCCGTTATCGACGAAAACTGTTCGATGCGGTGGTCAATCTCGGCAGACGACCGACGTTTGCCGACGCCGGCCCCACCCTGGAGATTCATCTGCTGGATTTCAGCGGGAACCTCTACGGTGCACGTCTGCGGCTCTACTTTGTCGAGCGGTTGCGCGACGAGCAATATTTCTCGGCGGTGGCGGAACTGCAGGCGGCGGTTCGTGACGATATCGCGCGGGCGCGCACCATTTTGGCGGAGACCCGGGTTCTGGTCTATCGCGAGACCTTCGACTGCGGGATAGCCGTACCCCGCTGAATAGCTGGTTGGTTGGCCGGTTGCATGACGCTTCAACCATCAAACCAGGCCACCCTCGAACAGATTGCCCATCACGACAGGAGCTCGGCCATGCCCATCTCCGGCACCACCCGCATCGTCGGCATCTTCGGCGACCCCGTGGCGCACTCGCTCTCGCCGCTCATGCACAATACCGCCTTGCGCAGTGCGGGAATTGACGCAGTCTATGTGCCATTTCGTGTCACTCCGGGACAGTTGCGCGATGCCGTGGCCGCCATCCGTGCGCTCGGCCTGATCGGTGTCAACCTGACCATTCCTCACAAGGAGGTCGCCTGCGCGCTGGTCGATGAACTCGAACCGATGGCCGCCCTGATCGGAGCAGTCAACACCATCGTCTCCAGGGCCGGCCGCCTGATTGGCTACAATACCGACGGTCCCGGCCTGTTGCGGGCCATTGACGAGGAACTTGGCGTGGCCGTGGCGGGCCGCCGCGTGCTGGTGACGGGTGCCGGCGGCGCCGCCCGCGCGGCCGTGGCGGCCCTGGCGCAAGCCGGTGCGGCCTGGATCGGCGTCGCCAACCGGACGCCGTCACGGGCCGAGCAACTGGTTGCAGAGCTGGCCCCCAGCTTTCAGGGCACGGCTTTTGCTGTGTTCTCCTTGGCGGAGGATTTGCCGGCGCGGCTTGCCGGGAAGGTCGACCTGCTGGTCAATAGCACGGCCGCCGGCCTGCACGGTGAAACCCTGCCCGTGCGGCCGGCAGAGTGCGTCCTTCCCGTGGGAGCGGTTTATGATATGGCCTATGCGCCCGAGGCGACTCCATTGGTTGCTGCCGCCCGGGTCGCGGGCCTGGCTGCGGCCGATGGCCGCGGCATGCTCGCCGCGCAAGGGGAGGAGGCCTTTCGTCTCTGGTTTGGCCGGACCGCCCCGGCGGGAATCATGCGGGCCTCGCTGCAGCCCCGGACCGTTGAAAAATAGAATTTGATTTCCAACGGTTAGCCGGTTTTCCCAAGGAGTGTTCCGCTTGACAGGCTGTCTCCCGGTTGTCTAGAATGATTTGCTTTATTTCAAGCTGAGGGGGATCGCGAACTTTCCATGGCCAACAACCGACTTGGCGAACTTCTGGTTCGCAACAAGCTGATTGACGAAAAGCAACTCGCCAAAGCTCTGGACGACCAGAAGTCCGGCGGCGGGCGTCTCGGCGCGAGCCTGGTCAAGCTCGGCTACATCAAGGAAGAGGACCTGGCCGCTTTTCTCTCCCGCCAGTACGGGGTCCCCTCGATCAACCTCAACGAATTCGAGATCGACCAGGTGGTCATCACCCTGATCTCCAGTGAAGTCTCCCGGAAGTATCAGCTGGTGCCGATCAACCGGGCCGGCTCCACGCTGATCGTGGCGATGGCCGATCCGTCCAATATTTTCGCCATCGACGACATCAAGTTCATGACCGGTTACAACGTCGAGGTCGTGGTGGCGACCGAGGCGAGCATCAAGGCGGCCATCGACAAGTATTACGACCAGAGCGCATCCTTCGACGATGTCATCGGCAATATCGAGGACATCGATCTCGAACTGATTGACGACGAAGAGCAGATCGACGTCGGGGCCCTGGAAAAAGCCACCGAGGACGCTCCGGTGGTCAAGTTGGTCAATCTGATCCTCACCGATGCCATCAAAAAACGCGCCTCCGACATCCATATCGAACCCTACGAGAAATCGTTCCGCGTCCGCTACCGCATCGACGGCGTCCTGCAAGAGGTGATGAAGCCGCCGATGAAACTGAAGAACGCCATCACCTCGCGCATCAAGATCATGTCGGAGATGGACATCTCCGAACGGCGCCTGCCGCAGGACGGCCGCATCAAGATCAAGCTCCCCGGCGGCAACGACATGGACTACCGGGTTAACTGCCTGCCGACCCTGTTTGGCGAAAAGGTGGTCCTGCGTCTGCTCGACAAGTCGAACCTGCAGCTGGACATGACCAAACTCGGTTACGAGCCACAGGCCCTCAAGTGGTTCAAGGAAGCGATTCACAAGCCGTTCGGCATGGTGCTGGTCACCGGGCCGACCGGTTCGGGGAAGACCGTCTCCCTCTACTCCGCCCTGGCCGAACTGAACAAGGTGACCGAAAACATCTCCACGGCCGAAGACCCGGTCGAATTCAACTTCGCCGGCATCAACCAGGTACAGATGCACGAGGAGATCGGCCTGAACTTTGCCGCCGCCCTGCGGGCCTTTTTACGCCAGGATCCGGACATCATCATGATCGGCGAGATTCGCGACTTCGAGACCGCGGAGATCGGCGTCAAGGCCGCATTGACCGGTCACCTGGTGCTCTCCACCCTGCACACCAACGATGCCCCGGCCACGGTCAATCGCCTGCTCAACATGGGGATCGAGCCGTTTCTGGTGGCCTCGGCGGTGAACCTGATCACGGCCCAGCGCCTGGCCAGGCGGGTCTGCGCGGAGTGCAAGGCGCCCGAAGAGCTCCCCGCGGAGACCTTGTTGCAGGCCGGCGTCACCGAGGAGCAGCTGGAGGGCCTGGTCTGCTACAAGGGGCAGGGGTGTGCCAACTGCAACAATTCCGGTTACAAGGGGCGCGTCGGCTTCTACCAGGTGATGCCGATGTTCGAGGAGTTGCGCGAAATGATCCTGGCCGGCGCCAACACCGCCGAGATCAAGCGCGAATCGATGCGCCTCGGGGTCAAGACCATGCGCCAGTCGGGACTGACCAAGATGGCCGAAGGGGTGACCTCCTTCGAGGAAGTGCTGCGCTGCACCATTGCCGACGACTAGGGCGGAAATTTATGGCAGGATCACCCGCTTAAGGGGTTCACAATGAGTACGGAAACTTTTTCGATCCAGCAACTGCTGCACACCATGGTCCAGGCCGGAGCCTCCGACCTGCACATCACCACCGGGACGACGCCGATGATCCGTGTCAACGGCAAGATGACCCCGGCCGCGGTGCCTGGCAGCCGCATCCTGATGCCGGCCGATACCAAGCACATCTGTTACAGCATCCTCACCGAAGCGCAGAAGCGCAAGTTCGAGGAGACCAATGAACTGGACTTCTCATTCGGCGTCAAGGGGCTGGCGCGGTTTCGCGGCAACATCTTCATGCAGCGCGGGGCGCTGGGCGGAGTCTTCCGCCTGATCCCCTACCAGTTCCTCTCCTTCGAGGAACTGGGGCTGCCGCCGGTGATCCGGGAGCTCACCCGCAAGACCAACGGCCTGGTGCTGGTCACCGGCCCCACCGGTTCGGGTAAATCGACCACCCTAGCCTCGATCATCGACGCCATTAACAACGAGCGTCATGAGCACATCATTACCATCGAGGATCCGATCGAGTACCTGCACCCGCACAAGCACTGCCTGGTCAACCAGCGTGAGGTCGGATCGGACACCTACTCATTCAAGGCCGCGCTGAAGTACATCCTGCGCCAGGATCCCGACATCGTGCTGCTCGGCGAGCTACGCGACCTGGAGACCATCGAGGCGGCCCTGACCATCGCCGAGACCGGCCACCTGTGTTTTGCCACGTTACACACCAACTCGGCGGTGCAGACCGTCAACCGCATCATTGACGTCTTCCCGACCCACCAGCAGCAGCAGGTCCGCACCCAGTTGGCCTTCGTGCTGGAGGGGGTGCTGTCTCAGTCACTGATCCCCAAGCGTGACGGCCGGGGGCGGATCCTGGCTCTGGAGGTCATGGTGCCGAATACCGCGATCAGAGCCCTGATCCGCGACGACAAGGTTCATCAGATCTATTCGCAGATGCAGATGGGGCAGGAAAAGTACGGCATGCAGACCATGAACCAGTGCCTCTTCTCCCTCTATCACAAGCAGATCATCTCCCTGGAAGATGCCATGAGCCGTTCGTCGGACCAGGAGGAGTTCAAGGAGATGGTTGCCAACCCGCAGGCGGCCCTGCGGCGCGGCATCGTCACGGGTGCGCAGAAACGCTAATGCTACGGCGCGCCACGCACATCAACCTAGCCAGCGAGGTCATCGATCATGGGTAAATTCGCCTGGGAAGGGGTTACACGAGCCGGCCAGTCGCTGAAGGGGGAGATGGATGCCCCCAGCGTCGAGGTCGTCATGGCCCAGTTGCGCCGCCAGGGGATTCAGCCGGGCAATGTCAAGGAGCGCGGCAAGGGGCTCGATCTTGAGCTCAAGATCCCCGGTTTCGAGCCGAAGATCACAGCGAAGGACCTGGTGGTCTTCACCCGCCAGTTCGCCACCATGATCGATGCCGGCCTACCGCTGGTGCAGTGTCTCGATATTCTCGGCAAGCAGCAGGAGAACAAGACATTCAGGAAGATCCTGATGCAGGTCAAGGAAGACGTCGAATCCGGCTCGACCTTCGCCGACGCCCTGAAAAAGCATCCCAAGGCCTTCGACGAACTGTACGTCAACCTGGTGGCGGCCGGAGAGATCGGCGGCATCCTCGACACGATTCTCAACCGGTTGGCGGCCTACATCGAAAAGGCGCTGAAACTGAAGAAGAAGGTCAAGAGCGCCATGACCTACCCCGCAACCATCATCGGCATTGCCGTGGTGGTCATCTCCGTCATCCTGGTCTTCGTCATCCCGTCCTTCGAAAAGCTGTTTGCCGATTTCGGCGGCGAGCTTCCCACCCCGACGAAACTGGTGATTGCGTTCAGCAACATCGTGCAGCGCTATATCCTGGTCTTCATCGGCTTGTTCATGGCCGGCAGTTGGGCGTTCAAGCGCTATTACAAAACTCCGCGCGGCCGCCTGCAGATGGATGCGCTCTTCCTGCGGCTGCCGATCATGGGCGTCCTGATTCGCAAGGTGGCGGTCGCCAAGTTCAGCCGGACGCTCGGCACCATGATCTCCTCCGGCGTGCCGATCCTCGACGGTCTCGATATCGTGGCCAAGACCGCCGGCAACAAGGTGGTCGAGAACGCCATCTACAAGGTCAGGCAGAGCATCAGCGAAGGGAAGACCATCGCCGAGCCGCTGCAGCAGTCCGGAGTGTTCCCCTCGATGGTCTGCCAGATGATCACGGTCGGTGAACAGTCGGGGGCCATCGACACCATGCTCAACAAGATCGCCGACTTCTACGACGACGAGGTCGACGATGCGGTCGGTAATCTGACGGCGATGATGGAGCCGCTACTGATGCTGTTTCTCGGGACGACGGTCGGCGGCCTGGTCATCGCCATGTATCTGCCGATCTTCAAACTGGCTGGGGCCGCGGGCGGCTAGCCAGCAGAGGCATGGGGACGCCGCCGCCGCTTACGGCAAACGAACAGCAACTCCGACGACTGCTTTCCTGGTACCTTGCGGCCAGGCTGGCGGTCGTCGTGTTTTTTCTCGGCGGGGCGATCATCTATCATGTGCGCACCACCCCCGGCGCGGCACCGCTGGTCCCCTGGCTGTTCGGACTGATCGCCATCGCCGGGGTGCAGACCGCCTTCTCCGTGGTCCTGTTGCCAAGACTGCAGAGAGCCGGCCGTTTCATCCATGGCCAGCTGACCTGGGACCTGCTCTTCGCACTGGCGGTCATCTACCTGACCGGCGGAGTGGAGAGCCTCTATTCGTTCCTCTTCATCCTGATCATCGTCGCCGCCAGCTCCTTCCTCCCCTTCAAACAGGTGCTGATGGTCGCTTCGGCAGCGGCGATCCTCTACGGCAGCCTGCTCGACCTGCAGTACTACCGCTACCTGCCCATGTTCGGCGGGCAGGCGTTCCCGCCGCGCGTCAGCGCCCACGAGGTTTTCTACGCGGTATTCATCCATGTCGGCGCCTTCCTGCTGATCGCCCTGCTCTGCGGCTACCTCGCCGACCGGTTGCGGCGCAGCGAGGCGGCCCGGGAACAGCGCGAGATCGATTACGAGGATCTTGAGCAACTCAACCGGGCCATTCTCGCCAACGTCACCAGCGGCCTGATGCTGATCAGTCCGGACGGAAAAATTCGCTCCTTCAACCAGGCGGCCTCGCGGATTTCCGCCTACCGGCTGGAAGATGTGTACAATCGTCCGGTGGAGATCTTCTTCCCGAGCTTCGCGCATATCGAAAGCTCCCAGAACTATTCGCTGCAGCGTGGTGAAGCCTGGATGAAAAACCGCCATGGCGAGCGCCTGATCCTCGGCTACTCCGCCAGCCATGTGCGTGACCCCGAGGCCCGCGACCTGGGGCTGCTGATCGCTTTCCAGGACCTGACCGAAATCAAGGCTCTCGAGGAGCAGCTCAAGCGTGCCGACCGGCTGTCCGCCGTGGGCCGCCTGGCCTCCGGGTTGGCTCACGAGATTCGCAACCCCTTGGCTTCGATCAGCGGCTCCGTGCAGATGCTCCGCGAGGACAGCGGCATTTGCGAGGAAAACCGGCGGTTGATGGAGATCGTCATCAGGGAGGTGCATCGCCTCAACCTGCTCCTTGGCGACTTCCTCAACTTTGCCCGCCCCGCGCCGCTGGTGCTGGAAACCGTCAACCTCGCCGCCATGCTCGATGAACTGGTCGACCTGCTGCGCGCCGGCGGACAGCTGGGCGAGGTCACCATCGTGCCGCACTACCCCGAGCAGGTGCCGATGAACATCGACCGGCAGAAGCTGCGCCAGGCCCTCTGGGACCTGCTGCTCAACGCCGTCGACGCCGCGTCGCCGGACGGCACGGTGCGGATCGTCGTCAACCCGATCGATGGCGAGGTCGCCGTGGAGGATTCCGGTCCCGGCATCGATGAACGGGTGCGCGAACGCATCTTCGAACCGTTCTTTACCACCAAGGAAAAAGGCACCGGCCTCGGTCTGGCCAACGTTTACGCCAACATCCAGGCCCATGGCGGCCGGGTCTATGTCGAGAACAGTTCCCTTGGCGGGGCCCGCTTCGTCATCGATCTCCCCGAACCCTGTCTGCACCCATCCCTTATGGAGCCTGTCCATGGCCACTGATCCCAAGCAGCCACGCATCCTGATTGTCGATGACGAAGAGAGCCTGCGCGAAGTCCTCAGCATCATGCTCCATCGCGAGGGTTACCAGGTCGATACCGCGGTCGACGGCAGCCAGGCCGTGGTGCGCCTGCGCGACCATGCCTACGACCTGGTGATCTCCGACATCAAGATGCCGCGCATGACCGGGCTGGAACTGCTCAGGCACATCAAGGAGCGCGCCCCGGAGACCGTGGTGCTGATGGTCACGGCCTTCTCCTCCACCGAGGAGGCTGTCGAGGCGATGAAGCAGGGCGCCTACGACTACATCACCAAGCCGTTCCGCAACGAAGAGATCCGCCTGATCGTCAAGAACGCCCTGGAACGCCGTGAACTGCGCCAGGAGAACCTGGCTCTCAAGGAAGAGTTGGGGAAGCGTTATTCCTTCGAGGGGCTGGTCGGCAAGTCCAAGGCGATGCAGGATGTCATCGTCCTGATCCGCAAGGTGGCGGCCAGCCCGGCCAAGGTGCTGATCACCGGCGAGAGCGGCACCGGCAAGGAGCTGGTGGCACGGGCCATCCACTACCAGAGCGAGCGCCGCGACCAGCCGTTCGTGGCGGTCAACTGCGGGGCGATTCCGGAAAACCTGCTGGAGAGCGAGCTGTTCGGCCACGAGAAGGGGGCCTTCACCGGCGCGATCCGCCAGAAACCGGGGCTCTTCGAAACCGCCGCCGGCGGCACCCTGTTCCTCGACGAGATCGGCGAGTTGCCGCAGCTGATGCAGGTCAAGCTGCTGCGGGTCCTGCAGGAGAACGAATTCCGCCGGGTTGGCGGCAACAAGCCGCTGCAGACCGACGTGCGGGTCATCGCCGCCACCAACCGCCGCCTCGAGGAGGCCGTGGCCAGCGGCAGCTTCCGCGAGGATCTCTACTACCGCTTCAACGTCATCCGCATCGATCTCCCGGGCCTGCGCCAGCGCCGTGAGGACATCCCGCTGCTGGTCGACTGGTTCTGGGAGCGGTTTACCGGCCAAAAAGGGGCCGCGGTGGCCGAGGACGCCATGCGCCGCCTGATCGACTACAACTGGCCGGGAAACGTGCGCGAACTGGAGAATGCCATCGAGCGGGCGACCATCCTCGGCGCCGACGGCAAGATCACCCTCGACTGCCTGCCGCCGAACCTGCTCACCGGGGTGGCCGGCGGCGTTTCGCCGCTCACCGACATCCCCGAGACCGGCATGGATCTCGACGCCTACCTTGGCGAAATCGAGAAGGAGATCCTCCTCAAGGCCCTGGCGCGCACCGGCGGCGTCCGCAAGAGCGCGGCGGAACTGCTCGGTATTACCTTCCGCTCGATCCGCTACCGCCTGGCCAAGTTCGGCTACGGCGACGAGAGCGAGGAAGACCCCGAGCCATAGCTCTGCCGCCCCGTCGCCTGACCTTTTTTGTCACCCGGCCTGCCCATCCCGGGCGCCGCGGCCGCGGCCGCGCCACCCGTCCTGTCCTAAAAACCGCTGATTTACGGTGGTTTGCGCAATAAATTCAAATTGGCATCCCTGTTGCAAACAAAATAAGACAAATACCGATCAAGTCCGGCATGCGTTGCCGGACCATTCGCATCCACCGAAAGGAGACACACCATGCTCAAGAAGTTCCGTAAAGGCGAAAAGGGGTTCACCCTGATCGAGCTGCTGATCGTCGTCGCGATCATCGGCATTCTGGCCGCCATCGCCATTCCGCAGTTCGCCGCCTACCGGCAGAAGGCCTTCAACTCGGCGGCCCAGAGCGACCTCAAAACCATGAAGACCTCTCTGGAAGGCTATTTCACCGAGAACTACTACTATCCGTTCCAGTAGGCCATTTTGCGACGACAATTTAACTAACTTGATAGAAGAGGAGATAAAAAATGAAAAAACTTGCTAAACTGCTGGCCTGCGTTGCGATGCTCGCGATCGTTGCCGCCCCGTCCGCCATGGCCTTTGAAGAATCCGGATCCGGGGAACTGGAATTTACCGGTCCGAACCTGAAGGTCGGCCTCTCCCCCAAGGTGTGGGGCATTTATTTCACCAACGGAGCGTCCACCCAGACTGCGCAGTGGTATGCCATCGGTGCGGTCCATCCTGGCGGCAACGAAATGTATTCCACCGCCCAGGACCTGACCAATACCTACAAGAAGGCATTTACGGCAGGAACGACGATTGATTCCGCCCTGTTCGGTCTGCCTGCTACTCCGGAATCGGCAGAAACCTGGGTTGCGAACGGCTGGAACCCCTAAGTGTTTTTGCCTCATTCCAGCGGCACCGGAAAGCCTCTCGTCATGAGGGGCTTTTCTGTTAGCGCCGGGGCGTCCAACAGAGGGACATGTCCATGCGAGTAGCGCGTCCGTTTCTGACAATCGCGGCTTTTTCCATAGTGCTGCTGCAATTTGTCATGCTGCCTGCTGCGGAGAGTATCGCCGCCGGGAAGATGTTTCTCCTTGTTTTTGCGGTGCTGGGCACGGCGCTTTGGCGGACGTTCCGCGGCAATGGTTTGGCAACTTCTCCGGTCGTCATGGTTTTCGGATTGCTCGGTATCATCTTCTTTGCCTCAGCGCTTCAGGCCCGCGAACCTACGTGGGCGCTGCTTCAGGTCGGGATGCTCGCCGTCTTCGTGGTCTACCTGCTGCTGCTCACCGAGAGCGCCTATCGTTACCCTGAATTTTCGGAGTCCCTGATCGATGCTCTCCTCTGTTTCGGAGTGATCGCAGCGCTTCTCGGGCTTTACGAATATGTGCATTTCTCGACGTTTGGCGTCAGTCGCGCCCCAATTATTCCCTATCTGCTCCCACCCACCGTATCGGTTCGGATCACTGGCGCCTACGGGCAGTCCAATCAACTGGCGCTCTTCCTGACGGTTGTCCTGCTGGGGTTTTTCTATCGCTACCTTCACGGCCTGCCGGCCTCGCGATCGCGCATCTTCATGCGGTTGCGGTTTCTCCCCGTCAGCCTGGTAGCGCTGGCCTTCTTTCTGACCCTGTCCCGCTCTGGGTTGCTATCATTTTGTCTGGTCTTCGGTTTTCTGGCCTGGCTGGTCGCCAGTGGCCGCTATCTTGCCGGTGACTCGCCCGGGCGGCGCGAATTCCTCTGCTTGCTCTTCGCGGTCGCTGCCGCATATCTGGTTCTCAAGGGGCTTTCCTGGAAGAGTGCTCCTGAACTGGGCATGGTGCGGCCCCTTGGTGATACGGGAACCAATCCCTCAGGACGGTTTGTCTTCTGGACCAGCGCCTGGCTGATCTTTCTCGATCACCCCTGGCTCGGCATCGGCCTGGATCATTACAAGTTTTTCATGAACGAATATGGGCCGCTGTCTCACAAGTTTCTCGGCTTTGTCCCCTTTGAAGCCATGAAGAGTAGCTTCTGGGCGCACAACGAACCTCTGCAGATTCTGAGCGAAGGCGGCGTGTTTGCGCTCGCATTGGTCGGGTTTCTGCTGATACTTTTTCTTGTCAAAATTTGGCGGAAAATTGTCGTTCCCCGGAAAATTTCTGCGCCCCGGTTTCTGTATGCTCATTTAATGCTTCTCCCGTTTGTCATTCATTCCATGTTCGAATGGCCGATGCGTTCCGTCCCCCTGCTGGCCTTGTTCTTTGCACTTCTTGGGATGCTTTTGTCCCGCTATCGCATGGTTGAGATCCAGGTCCCGCCGCGGGGGCGGCATCTCTTGCGGGCGGCCCTGATGTCAGGGCTGCTTCTCGCTGTTGTCCTTCTTGCTCAAGAGGCTGCCCTCGGTGCTTTCAAGCGGAAATTTATCGCGCAAAAGGCAAGTCCTGCGACTCTTCAAGATTTTTCGGCTCTCGCTGAGCACCCCTACAGTGCCCATCGGGTCATGCGTGGGGCTTTGCCGGTCTATCTGAAGGCGGGTATGCGAAACGA
This sequence comes from uncultured delta proteobacterium, assembly GCA_963749425.1. Taxonomy (GTDB): domain Bacteria; phylum Desulfobacterota; class Desulfuromonadia; order Desulfuromonadales; family BM103; genus VAUL01. The sequence goes on along the minus strand of CAVVMK010000005.1, from coordinate 191,771 downwards.
TGACGATGCCCTGCTTCGGCAGGTTCTCCCTTATTATGAGCGTCTGTCTGCCCTTGAGGGTGCGCGCTGGCAATGGTATGATCTTGCGCGCATCTATCTGGAACTCGGCGAGGAAGAGAAAGCGCGGATGGCTATTGAGCGGGCGATCGATCTGATGCCACTGGACAAGCGGACCGAGGGGTTCCTGCATTACCTGAATATGCTGAAGGCCTCAAGGGAGACCGGCCGTCCGCTGGATGACTTCTGGCCGAACGGCGTCAAGGTCGATCTCAGGAAGTTGGAGCTTGAGCATGATTGAAGTCGAGTTTCTGGGGGTTTCCAAGAGCTACAACCCCGGTTTGTTCAAGAAGAAAGTTCAGGCTGTCAGCGACTTGAGCCTTGAGGTCCGGCGCGGTGAAGTCCTTGGCCTGATCGGTCCCAATGGCGCAGGGAAGAGTACCACTATCAGGTTGCTGCTGGGGTTGATGCGCCCCGACCGTGGCACGATCCTTTTTCGCGGCCAGTCGCTCAAAGAGTCCGTGATCCAGCGTGAAATCGGCTATTTGCCGGAGAACCCCTACCTTTATGATCACCTGACGCTCAAGGAACTTCTGGTTTTTTGCGGGCAGGCTTCGGGGATCGATCCGGCCAGAACAAGCCAGCGCGGTTTTGAACTGATGGAGAAACTCGACCTCCTGCACGCCCAGCAAAGACCTTTGCGAACCTTCTCAAAAGGAATGCTGCAGCGGGCCGGAATCTGTTTCTCCCTGCTACACGATCCCCCCCTGGTCATTCTCGACGAACCGATGTCCGGCCTCGATCCAATCGGCCGCAAGATGGTCTTCGATCTGGTCATGGAACTCAAGGAGGAAGGCCGGACGGTATTTTTCTGTTCGCACATCCTCAGCGATGTCGAACGACTCTGCGACCGGATCGGCCTGATGAACAAAGGACGCCTGGTTAAGCACTTTGCCCGTGAGGAATTTCAGCTGGGGAGCGCCGCTACGGTCAATCTGGTCACTACCCGCCTCAGTCTCAGCCAACAACAGGCCATTGAACCGCTGGTAGTAAATGCACGTTGTGAGCCGGATTATCATCTGATTGCGGTTTCCTCCGCGCGATACTTCGAGCTGAACGAGACCCTTCGGCGGCTTGGTGTCGAGGTTCTTGGCTGCCGATCCGAGTGGATATCTCTCGAAGAGCTCTTTATGAACGTGATCGGGGAGGAGGGGAAGTGAAACGTATCTCGTCACTGGCCGTAATTACCTTCAAAGAGGGTATTCGCAACCGGGCTCTCTTCGGGATCGGGCTCCTTGCGCTCTTCATGCTGGGGCTGAACATTGCCGTGGCAGGTTTCTTCATGCGTGATATCGGCAAAGTGACCGTCGACATGAATCTCAGCGCCATCTCCTTTGCAGGACTGCTGTTGATTTACTTTGTCGGGATCAATCTGATGGCCAAGGATATTGACCGCAAAACCATTCATCTGGTTCTCTCCAAGCCGATTTCCCGCGGGGAGTATATCTGGGGGAAATTTTTCGGGATCCAGTTCTTTGTTCTGGCCACGATGGTGGCGTTGGTTGTGTGCTCCTGTGCAACCATTGCCCTGCTCCTGAATGTCTACCCTGATTATTTTGTCGGGTATTCCTGGGGCAATTTTTTCATCGCCTGTTTCTTTGTTTTTATCAAGATCTCGGTGCTCTCGGCTATCGTCGTCTTTTTCAGTTCCATCACCAGCAGCTCCTTCATTACCCTGATTTTTTCCATCTGCAGCTATATGGTCGGGGTGACAATTGAAGAGGTGGTCTTCTATCTCAAGACCGAACTGGCGGCTCAGGAAGTCATCATTCCTGCATCTCTGAAATACTTCATTGGCGGGGTCTCTTATCTGTTGCCCAATTTGTCGGTTTTCGATTTTACCCTGGAAGCCGCGCACGGACTTGCGATCGAAAGCAGTCGACTGTTCCTCGCGTTAGGATATGCTGCTGCGTACATTGCGGTTTTGCTGTTGTTGGCGTCGCTGATCTTTTCCCGTCGGGAGTTCAATTGATGCGTACTCTGCTGGCCCTGCTGGCAACCCTGGCGGCGGTGGCCCTGCATCTGACGTTCCACGCGGGCGTCTGGGAAAACCGGGCTGAAGTCCGTAAGGCAACCCCTGCGAGCTACGTGATCCCTTCCAGATTCAGCAGGATTCTGGCGATGGGAAACCAGGGGGTGCTGTCCGATTTTCTCTTTTTGAAGACGATCACTTTTTTTGGAGGCAAAGCCGGAAGCACGACGCCCCTTGTGAAAGAGGACTGGCACTATGTCATTAGCAGTCTCGAGGTGATCACGGATCTCGATCCCTACTTTGTCGATCCATATTTCCTGGCCGAGGGATTGCTGGCCTGGGATGCGGGGATGCCCGAGGAGGCCAACAAGATCCTCGAAAAAGGAGCCAGACATCGCCGCTTCGACTGGCGCATCCCGTTTTTTATCGGCTTCAATCATTTTTATTTCCTGAACGATTTTGCGACCGCTTCCGACTACATCATGACCGCCGCGCGCCTTCCCGGCAGCCCCGAGTACCTTCAGACCCTCGCGGCTCGTCTCGCCTACTATGGCGGCAAGTCGAAAACAGCCCTGCTGTTTCTGCAGCAGATGATTGCGGAAACCGATAATGCCGTCATGCGCGGCCGGTTGGAGAAACGCCTGCTTGCCCTGGAACGGGCGGTGACCATCGAAGAGGCGCTGGAACAGTTCAAAAAGGTTGAAGGCCGACCGCCACAGCCCCTGGATGAACTCGTAGCGCGCGGTTACCTGCGTGAAATGCCGAGCGACCCTTATGGCGGGAAATGGGGGATCATGCGCAACGGGCGGATCTTCAGCAGCAGCCGTTTTGCCGAGGTTCCGCCCCCACAAGAAGGCAAGCCAACAGTCAAGGAGTTGAAATAATCGGTGATGGTCGACCAGGTCTTGTCAAAAAATTTCGCACTCATCGGTGTTGCCGGCTATATCGCGCCCCGGCACCTGGCGGCGATACGCGAGACCGGACACCACCTGGTCGCCGCTCTCGACAAGTCCGATTCGGTGGGCATCCTCGATAGTTCTTTTCCTGAAGCTGCATTTTTTACCGAGTTCGAGCGCTTTGACCGCCATGCGGAGAAGCTTCGTCGCGCAGGGGATCGGCAGCGCATTCATTATGTCAGCATCTGCTCCCCCAATTATCTTCACGATGCCCATATCCGCTTTGCCTTGCGGATCGGGGCGGATGCCATCTGCGAAAAGCCCCTGGTTCTCAACCCCTGGAATCTCGACGCCCTGGAAGAGTTACAGGCAGAGAGCGGCCGGAAAGTCCACGCGGTACTGCAGTTGCGGCTGCATCCGGCGATCGCCGCGCTGCGCGAGACCGTCGCCAACGCCCCTCCGGGGAAGCTTTTCGATGTCGACCTGACCTATGTCACCTCGCGCGGGAACTGGTATCAGGTCTCCTGGAAGGGTGACGAAGCGAAGTCCGGTGGTATCGCCACCAATATCGGCGTCCACTTTTTCGATATGCTGCAGTGGGTGTTCGGGGGTATCAGGGAACAACGGGTCCACCTTGCCGACCCCAGGCGGATGGCCGGCTACCTGCACCTGGAAAGGGCGCGGGTCCGCTGGTTTCTCTCCGTGGACCGCAGCGACCTGCCGGTTGCCGCTCGCGAGGCCCGGCAGGCAACCTTCCGCGCCTTGACCATCGACGGCCGGGAAGTCGATTTCTCCGGGGGCTTTGCCGACCTGCACAGCGCGGTTTACCGGGAAATCCTGGGCGGAAGGGGGTTCGGCATCGACGCTACCCGCCCTTCCATCCGGTTGGTCAGTGACATCAGGCGTGCCCCGGTGGTCGCCCCTGCCGCCGGGGAGGGCCATCCCTGCCTAGAGGCTTGCCGTCCATGAGCTATTACGTCCATGAATCCTCGTATGTCGACGACGGCGCAATCATCGGCCGGGGGACGAAAATTTGGCATTTTTCGCACATTCTCGCCGGGGCGAGGATCGGCGAGAACTGCAGCTTCGGTCAGAACGTCTCCGTGGCCGGCGGCACCCTGATCGGCAACAACGTCAAGGTTCAGAATAACGTCTCCATCTACGAAGGGACAACCATCGAGGACGACGTCTTTCTCGGACCGTCCTGCGTGCTGACCAATGTCACCAACCCCCGTTCGCAGGTCGTCAGGCGTTCCCTGTATGAGCCGACCCTGATTTGCCGCGGCGCCTCGATCGGTGCCAACGCCACGGTCGTCTGCGGCATCACCATCGGCCGGTACGCTTTTGTCGCGGCCGGAGCGGTGGTGGTCAGCGATGTCCCCGACTACGCCTTGATGCTGGGGGTTCCTGCCCGGTTCGGCGGCTGGATGAGCCGGCATGGCCACCGGCTCGGTCATGCCGATCACCAGGGGATCATGACCTGCCCCGAAAGTGGTCTGCGCTACCGGGAAACCGAACCGGGCATGCTGCGCTGCCTCGACCTGGAGGAGGATGTGCCGCTTCCCGGCGAGTTGGCCGTCGGCAGACACGTTTACGGCCGCTTCAAAAAGGACAAGTAGCCGGCCGTGCCAATGAACAGCCAACCGGACAGTCCGTTCGACCTGATCATCGAGCCCGGCAAGGGGCTTGGCCAATATTGGCGGGATATCTGGAAGTACCGGGAACTCTTCTATTTTCTGGCATGGCGGGACATCCTGGTCCGCTACAAGCAGACGACCATCGGCGTTGCCTGGAGTCTGCTGCGCCCGCTGCTGACCATGCTGGTCTTCACGGTTATCTTTGGAAAACTCGCGGATTTCCCATCGGAGAGCGGCGCTCCTTACCCGGTGCTGGTGTTTGCCGCGATGCTCCCCTGGCAGCTGTTTGCCAATGCCCTGACGGAAAGCAGCGGCTCCTTGATTGCCAATGCCAACATGTTGTCAAAAATCTATTTTCCGAGGCTGATCATCCCGACCAGCAAAGTGTTGACCAGCCTGGTCGATTTCCTGATCGCCTTCGGCATTCTTCTGGTTCTTATGGTCTGGTACCGCTTCGCCCCGGGGTGGCACATCCTGACCCTGCCGCTCTTTCTGCTGCAGGCTTTGCTGGTTGCTGGGGGCGCCGGCATCTGGTTGTCGGCATTGAGCGTCAAGTACCGGGACTTTCGCTATGTCGTCCCGTTCATCGTGCAGATGGGTCTGTACATCTCGCCGGTCGGTTTCAGCAGCGGCATCATTCCCGAGCAGTGGCGCTTCCTCTATTCCCTCAATCCGATGGTCGGGGTGATTGACGGTTTTCGCTGGGCGATTCTCGGGGGGGCCTCGCCGCTGTACCTGCCCGGATTGCTTTGCTCCCTGCTCCTGTCGTTGCTCATCCTTGTCTCCGGTCTGGCTTACTTTCGCGGCACCGAACGCAGCTTTGCCGATGTGATCTGAGGACGCTGTGCGCACGGTCATCAAAGTCGAAAAGCTCTCGAAGCGCTACCTGCTCAGTCACAAGCCGAAAGTACGCTACCTGACCCTGCGCGAAGCGCTGACCAATAACGCCAAGGCGGTCGGGCAAAGACTTCGCCGGCCCTTTTCCAGCGGGCCTGAGCTTTCCGGAGGCGCGGCGCCCACCGAGGAGTTCTGGGCGCTCAAGGATGTTTCGTTCGAGGTCAAGCAGGGGGAGAGGATCGGCATCGTCGGCCACAATGGCGCCGGCAAGTCGACCCTTCTCAAGATTCTCAGCCGAATCACCGAGCCGACCGGCGGACGGGTCTCGCTCAAGGGGCGGGTCGCCAGCCTCCTCGAGATCGGCACGGGTTTCCATCCCGAGTTGACCGGGCGGGAGAACATCTTTCTCAATGGCGCCATCCTGGGGATGAGCCGCGTCGAAATACTGACCAAGTTTGATGAAATCGTGGCCTTCGCCGAAGTCGAAAAATTCCTCGACACCCCGGTCAAGCGCTACTCGTCGGGAATGTACGTGCGGCTGGCGTTTGCCGTCGCCGCCCACCTGGAGCCGGAAATCCTGATTGTTGACGAAGTCCTGGCGGTCGGGGACGCGCAGTTTCAGAAGAAATGCCTGGGGAAGATGGAGGAGGTGGGCAAAGGGGGGCGGACGGTCTTGTTTGTAAGCCACCAGATGGCTGCGATCCAAAAATTGTGTGGGCGTGCAGTTGTTCTGAAAAATGGCGGGGTGAAATTCATCGGCGATACTCAAACGGCAATCGGTATGTATCTCGGTGAGCTAGAAATGACCTCAAAGGTAGCTGACCTGTCTCGGTATGCAAGAAGTGGTTCTGGCTTGGTGAAATTGACTTCATTTGCATTGGAAAATGCAAGTGGTGAGCCGGTGTCTGCAATTAAATCTGGAGACTTGCTTGTATTCGCATTTGGGTATGAATGTACGGAAGAGGCGGAACATAAAAATGTTTCTATCGGGTTTTCAATTCACAATTCACTTGGGGATAGATTGGTAGTTTTTTATAGCCATTATATGGGTGTCACTTTTAATTTAATATCAAACGGTTTGATAAAATGTGTCATAAATGATTTCCCATTTTCAACCGGGCGCTATTTTGTTAGTGTGAGGATCCTTGTAAATGGAGAGGAATCAGACTGGCTAAAATCTTATGTCGGTACCATTGATGTTGAATCAGGTAACTTCTATGGGAGTGGCAGTTTTGGGGATTTCTGGCCTCGGTCCAGTGCTTTTGAAGGGGCAATGGACCTCTCTGCAGGAACAGGCTTTCTAGATAATGTATTGGGACATATCTTGAAAGGGTATCTGTTTTGATAGGCAAGTTTCGTAAATATTTGAGTAAGATTAAGGAGCCTTGGCTTTACTCGAATAATTGGGCGAGAAAGAGTTATTCTCAAGAAGGTGAAGACCTTGTGCTCGACAGATTAATGGGTGGTGTCTCAACCGGTTTTTATGTTGACGTCGGCTCCCATCATCCATTTAGATTTTCGAATACATTCTTGTTCTACCGTCGTGGCTGGAGTGGTCTCTGTATCGACCCGCTACCGGGAACCAAGGCATTGTTCAATAGGTGGCGTCCTCGTGACCTGGCGATTGAAATGGGTGTGTCTGGAGAACCGAAAGTTTTGAAGTATTACATGTTTAATGAGCCAGCTCTGAATACGTTTGATTTTGAGATAGCCAACGAGAAGAATGGTCTGAGACAGTACAAGATAGTCAATGTACAAGAAATTAAAACGGCACCTTTAGCTCAAATTCTTGATTCGTATTTGCCGGCTGGTGCTCAGGTAGATATGTTCTCTGTCGATGTCGAAGGCTTGGACCTTCAGGTGCTCAAGTCTAACGACTGGAACAAACACCGTCCTAGATATGTTGTCGCCGAGTGTCTAAAGACAGACTTGGAGGTCTTGTTTGAAGACGCGGTTGTCTCGTTTCTCCGTGAGGTGGGATACCGGGCTTATGCAAAGACAGGAAACAGCGTGATTTTTGTCAAACGAGATTGATTCGCAATGCTAATTTCTCCTGTCGTCTACATAATTTTCAATCGCCCTCGTCATACTCGTGAAACCTTTTCGGCCATTCGAGCACAACGGCCATCCAGATTATTCATTATCGCCGATGGTCCGCGCCCCGGGCATCCGACCGATGTCGAGCGTTGCCGCGAAGTGCGGGAGATTGTCGATTTGATCGACTGGCCTTGCGAGGTGCATCGCAACTATGCGGATGAAAACCTGGGGCTGAAACGAAGGGTGAGCAGCGGTCTGGATTGGGTTTACGATCAGGTTGCTCGGGCGATTGTGCTGGAAGATGACTGCTTGCCGCACCCGGACTTTTTCCCTTTTTGCGAGACATTGTTGGAGCGTTACGAAGACGATGAACGTGTTTCTGTGATTACGGGAAATAATTTTCAAGGCGGACGCAGAAGGGGGAGCGCGTCCTACTACTTTTCCAAATACAACCACTGTTGGGGGTGGGCTACGTGGCGAAGGGCGTGGCAGTACTATCGGGGCGACTTGTCTTTCTGGCTGGAATGGAAAAATTCCAAGGACTGGTTGAAGAAAACGCCTGACCGGCTTGAGCAGCACTACTGGGCAAGCATTTTTGATAAAGTGTACCGTGGCGAGATCGACTCCTGGGCATATCCCTGGACGGCGAGTGTCTGGTACCACGGCGGCCTGACCGCGACGCCGAACGTAAATCTGGTGACCAATATCGGCTTTGGACCTGAAGGGACCCATACCGTGGCAAGCGAGGACCAGGCTGGTTTGCCGGCGTACCCGCTGGGGCCAATCACTCATCCAGCCAGGCTAGAACAGGACCTTCGGGCCGATCGTTATACGTTCGATCATGTGTTTGGCGGTCTCGGCCGGCGACTGCGCATCCGGTTGTTGCGGACGCCAAAACGCGTTGCGGCAAAAGTTTATCGGTATTTCTGGCCAAGGCGATGATCGGTTCCCTGCAACCCTTGGGATGTGTTTCTCCGCAATGAACAAATATGTCAATCTCGGTTGTGGCCAACGGTTCCAATCCGGGTGGACGAACATTGACTACACGTCGTCCGCTGCCGGGGTAATGGGACACGACTTGTCCAAAGGGATACCTCTGCCGGACGAGTCCAGTCAACTCGTTTACCTGTCCCACCTGTTGGAGCATTTCCCCAGGAAAGACGCGGGGGTTTTCTTGAAGGAATGCCATCGTGTCCTTGAGGCTGGCGGGATTATTCGTGTCGTCGTTCCGGATCTCGAGGCGATTGCGCAAACATATCTGGAAGCATTGAACAAGGCGGCTGCGGGTGAAAGCAACTGGGACGCTCATTATGAATGGATGATGATCGAGATGTATGATCAGGCCGTCCGCAATAATGGTGGTGGTCTGATGGCCGAATATTTGCGGCAGAAAGATATTGCTAACGAAGAGTTCGTATTCAAGCGGTGTGGTTTCGAAGCAAGAAAGCTAAGGCAGGCTGCTCGCCGGGATACTTCAGTCGACGATGGATCCGACGTGAAGACTCGATCACAGACCGAGAGCTTTGTTCATAAGATATCTGATCGGATTAAGCTTATACCTCTTTCTTTGCGGGAGCTTTTATTAATAAAATTGCTTGGTAAAGAATATCATGCTCTTAATATCGGTCGCTTCCGTTTGTCGGGAGAGATTCACCAATGGATGTACGACCGGTATTCGCTTCGGTACCTGCTGGGCTCTTGTGGTTTTGTCAAAATCACTCAGCGTAGCGCGTTTGAAAGTTACCTCCCCGACTGGACAAGCCAGAATCTCGATACAGACCCGGACGGCACAGTGTACAAGCCGGATTCGCTGTATATGGAAGCAATTAAGCCGTGAAAATATTGCACGTCAATTTTTCCGATGCTTCCGGGGGGGCGGCCCGTGCCGCTTATCGCCTTCACCGTGCCTTGGTTGGCTCTGGCATTGACAGCCGCATGCAGGTTTTACATCGTGGGACGGATGACGACCGGGTTTCAGTGAGTGCACCTCGCTCGCTCGGGATTCGTTTCAGGCAAAAACTTTATCGATGGTGGCTGGCGAGACAACAGCGCAACTGGTCTTCTGATAACCCCGGTCTTTATTCCTTTGGGCGGATCGGGGTCGGCCTGGTAGATGCACTCAACGCTAGCGATGCGGATATTATTAATCTGCACTGGGTTCCAGGAATGCTGTCAGTCACCGACATCGGGAGGCTACGCAAACCGGTTGTCTGGACACTGCACGACATGTGGGCATTCTGCGGCGGCGAGCATTATGTGGCGGATGGTGACAACGCAAGGTTTCGGCAAGGTTATCGTGCCGACAATCGGCCCGTGGAAGAGTCCGGTCCGGATCTGAACCGTCAGGCCTGGGAGGCCAAGCGCCGGGAATGGTCACGGCAATCGTTTTCCCTGGTCAGTCCCAGTCGCTGGCTCGCTGAGTGTGCGCGGCAGAGCGTACTGTTCAGCGGATTGCCGGTGTATGTTATTCCTAACCCGCTCGATACGGAGAGAACCTGGCGACCGATCAATCGTGATGCAGCACGCACGGTGCTGGGGTTGCCTGCGGACAAGAAACTGATTCTGCTGGGAGCTATTGGCGGTGTTGCCGACCTGCGTAAAGGGGGAGACCTCGTGTGCCATGCGGTAGAGAGGCTTGCCTCATCGCTGTCGGTAGGTGCGGAATTAATAATTTATGGCCAGAACCGGCCAGCCTCAGATGAGTGGCCTTGCCCCGTCCATTGGCTGGGGGTGGTCCGTGATGACCGTATCCTGGTACAGGCCTATTCGGCGGCCGATGTGATGGCCGTGCCGTCCAAACAGGACAATCTACCGAATACCGCTGTCGAGGCTCAAGCCTGCGGCACGCCGGTGGTAGCCTTTGATATTGGTGGGCTGCCGGACATTGTCGACCATTGTGAGACCGGATGGTTGGCCAAGCCCTTTGACGTTGCCGACCTGGCGAAAGGTGTGGAGTGGTTGCTGGCAGATGAAACACGTCGTGCGGCGGTATCGGCCAAGGCCAGGCAAAGGGCAGTGGCGCGATTTGGTGAACCAGCGATTGCCAGCGCTTACCGTGAAGTTTATCAACAGGTTCTGGCAGCGGCCAACTCAAACCGGTAACGCCAACTATTCAAAAGACTTATGTCACGCCTCCTCTCCCAACTCCCCCCACCGCCTCCCGGGAAGACCGGCTGGCCGTGGACCGAAGAATCCGACTCGCTCCCGCCGACCATGCCAGATGGCCGCTCTTGGCCGAAAATCAGCATTGTGACTCCGTCATACAATCAGGGGCAATATCTCGAGGAGACCATCCGCTCGGTACTGTTGCAGAACTATCCGAATCTCGAATACATCATCATTGATGGGGGGAGTACGGACAGTTCGGTCGATATCGTGAGAAAGTATGAAAAATGGCTTTCCTTTTGGGTCAGCGAGAGGGATGACGGTCAAACGGAAGCGATCAATAAAGGATTCCGCAGGGCTGGTGGTGATATCTATGCATGGCTGAATTCCGACGATTTTTATCTCAAACAATGCCTGTCTGCTGTTGCCCAAAATTTTGCAGACGAATCGACTATCGATTGGCTCGTAGGTGAGCTGAATCACTGTAATGAAGATTTGAAGTTTGTGCGCACCATCAAGCCGAATCTGGCAAGCGATGACTGGCTGGAATTCGTCTGTAGCAAGTGGCCGCCTTATCTGACGTTCCCGCAGCCGTCGACATTCATGACGAAGAGGGTCATTCAGCGCATCGGCTTGCTGAACGAACACTATGATTTATCGATGGATCTTGAGTATTGGGTGAGGATGGCTCAGGCAGGCTTCCGCCCGTTCAGTCTTGCTAGCCCGCTCGCAACGTACAGACTTCACGATGCAACCAAGACGGCAGCAGGGCTGTTGCCGTTTTTCAAGGAAGAATACCGGTGTGTCAAATCATGGATCAGCAAAACAACGGGCGAAGAGCAACTCACCCTGATGAAATATAGGCGCTGGTACAGAAAAAAATTGATCAGGATGAGTGTTTCGGGGTTGGTTAAAAAAATATTGAGCATCAAATGAATGAAGGAAACAGAACGGCTATGGGCCGATGGTGATCTGTCGGGCTGAAGTTATTGCGGTGCGACCGGCACGGCGACATCCGTTGGTCATTGACCAGCAACGGGAGAAGTCCTGTCAGGCGATCAAAGATAATCAACACATATTCCTGGTGGCAATAGCTCGGAATTGCTGTTCCTTCGGCTGCAGAGGGTCATGAAAACCACGCCCCCGCCCAAAGTCACTGTGCTGATGCCGGTTTATAACGGCGAAGAATTTTTGCGTGAAGCGATTGCCAGTATTCTCGGTCAGACTTTTACGGATTTCGAGCTCCTGATCATCGATGACGGATCGACGGATCGCAGCCGAGAAATCGTTGCGGGATTCCAGGATGGCAGGATCAGACTCGTTTGCAACGAAACCAATTTGGGCATCGCGGCGACCCTCAACCGGGGTCTGGCGTTGGCCGGCGGGGAATTTGTCGCCCGGATGGATAGTGATGATCGCAGCCATCCGTCGAGGTTGATGAAGCAGGTTGAATTTCTCGATGCCAACCCGATGGTGGCTGCTTGCGGGACCTGGTTGAAGACCTTCGGCAAGGATTTAGCCGTGTGGCGATTCCCTCTCGGTCATGACGAGATCAAGGCCCGCATGCTCTTTCAAAATTCGTTCCCGCATGCACCGGTCATGTTGCGAAGAGATGCGCTGCCTGCCGATCAGTTGCAATACCGTCCCGGTTTTCCGGGGGCCGAGGATTATGATCTGTGGGTGCGCCTGATGAACCGGTTCCGCCTGGCGAACCTCCCCGAGGTCCTCTATCACTACCGGCAATACGATCAGCAGGTGACCCGTGAACGATCCGATTTGAAGGCCGCTTCCGGCAACCGGATCAGAAGGGCTCTCCTCGAGGAGTTCGGCGTCGACATGTCGGAGGATGAGTTCCAACTACACTGCATGATCGCCCTGAACATTCGCGGGTATTCTCTCGATGCCGCGGAAGCCTGGCTGGTGAAGATCGCCCGGACCAACCGCGATCGGCACTATTTCGAACCCGATGCATTGAGCAGGGTACTTGGCCGATACTGGCTTGCATCCTGTGCGCGCTCTTCGCGCGCCGGGCTTTCGATATGGAGACGCTTTCGGGACTCGGCCTTGCATGGTAGTGTCTCCGCGAGCTTGGCGGAGCAACTCGGACTGTTTGCCAGGTGTGCGCTCAGGCAATAATGCTTGTATCGATGCAATGTACGGGATGCCAGCCGCCCCAAGTGGTGCAGCGAAATGAAGGAGCCGGCTTGAAGATCGCGTATGTGACATTCGAGAAACCGCATCCGAAGTCCGGTGTCGGCAAGAAGATCTTGACCCAGGTCGCCGCCTGGCGCGCGGCCGGTCATCAGGTTGTCAACGTGGTCATCGGCAATCCGGGTGAAAGCACCCCGGTCGCGTGCGATTACGTGGGCTATCCGCAAGGGCTCAAGCCCTATTTCGGGGCCTGCCTGGCAACGGTTCGGCTGCACGGGATGCTCAGGCAGTTCGACCCGGATCTCATCTATGCGCGTCAGCTGCTGTGGTGGCCTGGATCGGTCTGGGCATTGTCGGTGGCCCCGCTGGTTTTCGAGATCAACTCCCTGACCGCTCAGGAATATCGGGTCGTGAGCCGAATGAAATACCTGCTCCATACCGCGACTGCAAACTGCTTGCTCGGTGCGGCCCGGGGGCTGGTTTCCGTAACGGAGGAGATCGACCGGTCGCTGCCCCGCGTCCCCGCCAGGCGTATCGTCATCGGGAACGGCTATGACTTCAGTCAGTGCACCGCCAGGGTCCCGCCGAACAACCGCCGGCCGGTACTGGTCTTTGTCGGATCTTCCAACCAGCCGTGGCAGGGGGTGGACAAGGTGGTGCGCCTCGCAGGGCTGCTGCCGGCCTGCGACTTCCATCTGGTGATGCCGGGTTTCCGTTGTGACACTCCCGGCAATGTCGTCTGCCACGGCGGGCTTTACGGAACGGATCTCGACAACGTCTTCTGCCGGGCCGATATCGCGATCGGCACGCTGGCGCTGCATCGCAAGCACATGCAGGAGGCGTCCCCGCTCAAGACGCGTGAATACCTTGCCCACGGTCTCCCGGTCATTGCCGGTTATCACGATGCCGACTTGGCGGGGGTCGAGGGTTTTCTTGATATCGGGAATACCGAGGACAACGTGGAGTTGGCACTACCGCGGATCGTCGAATTCGTCAACCGCTGGACCGGCAAGGTCCTGCCGCGTGACGTGATGGTGTCGCGTCTCGACCATGTCAGCAAGGAGCGGCAGCGGATGAAGTTCTTCGCGGACTGTATCGGACGCTGATGCCAAAGAGAATCCTGCTGATAACCAACAGTTATCCGTCTCCGGATTCCCCGGAGAAACCTTTTGTGCTCCCGGAAGTGAGAGCTCTTCTGGCCGCAGGACATCACGTCGTGCTGCTGCCGGCTTCCCTGGGCTCCGCCATGGACGATGAGCTGCCTGAACCTGTGACGGTGGAGCGGCGGCTGGCCGACGGTTTTCAGGCGGGATCGTGGGGCGCGGCAGGTTGTACTTGTCTCTTCCGCGGGTTTTTCTGGGAAGAACTCTGGGCGGCGCGTCGGTTCCTCCTGGGGGACGGGAAGCATCTCCGGCATTTCCTCAAGGAGAGTTTGCGTGCCGGAGCCGTCCAGCGCCTGGGAAGATGGCTCGCCGGGTTCGATGTCGTCTATTCGTACTGGTTCTGCGGCGAGGCCAGCGGACTGGTATTCAGCCCGCATGTCAAGGGCCAGCGCATTGCACGGGTCCACGGATATGACCTCTATCTCGAGCGCGAGTGTAACCGGGGGTATATCCCTTATCGAAAGAAGGCAGTCGCGGGACTCGACCGGCTCGTCGTGCTCGGTGATGAGGCCAGGCAGTATCTGCTCGACCGTTATGAGCTGCCTGCCGAGAAGATATTCCGGTCACCGCTTGGCGTTCCGAAGACGGCAATCGTCAATCCGCTGCCGGACCGTTCGGTCATTCGGGTCGTGACCTGTGCCTATCCCCGGCCGGTCAAGCGCCTCTCCCTGGTGGCTCAGCTGGTTGCCGCCCTGGCCGAACGGTGTCGCGACCAGCGAGTTGACTGGACGCATTTCGGTTGCACCTTCGCTGAAGCAGGTTTTGACAGAAGCCTTTGCCTGCCACCCAATGTCAGTTGCGACTTCCGGGGAAAAGTTGCCAATCGATCGGTCCGTGATCACTACCGGAGCCGGCCGGTGCATTTTATCGTGAATCTCAGCGAATCCGAAGGAATGCCGGTTTCGATCATGGAGGCAATGAGCTACGGGATCCCGGTGGTGGCGACGGCGGTGGGGGGCGTTCCGGAGATGATCGACGCGACGTGCGGTATCCTGGTCGACAGGACCCCGGAGGTGGAGCTGATTGCTTCGTCCCTGACGGAGTTGCTGGCGGACGAGGCCCGTTATCAGGCCATGAGGGCTGCGGCGCTGCGCCGCCAGCAGGACTGTTTTGATTCGGAAAAAAATCATGCGAAGTTTGCCGCCTGGATCGGCAGTCTCGATGCCTAGGAGCCCGGGTTGAAGATTTGGCTGGTCAATCAATATGCCGTTCCTCCCACCCAGGCCGGGATCACCCGCCATTATGCCTTTGCGCGGGAGTTGCAGCGCCGTGGCCATCGCGTGACGATCGTCGCCTCCAGTTTCGATCATGTGACTCGTCGCGAAACCCGTCTCGGGGCGAACGAGACGTGGCGGTTGGAGATGGTGGAGGACGTTCCGTTCCTCTGGCTCCGCACCCCTGCCTACCGGGGCAATTCGCTGGCACGGGTCAGGAACATTTTCTCTTTTGCCTGGTCGGTCGCTTACCGTCTGGCTGGACAAGGGATCGAACGGCCGGATCTGGTGGTCGGCTCCAGCCCGACCCTGTTCGCGGCCCTGGCCGCCCGGAAACTGGCCGCCCGCTGGAAAATCCCCTTCGTCATGGAGGTCCGTGATCTTTGGCCGGAATCCCTCGTTTCGCTGGGGAAATTGTCCCGCCGTCACCCGTTGGTCAAGGCTCTGGCGCTGATCGAGAAGCACCTCTACCGGTCTGCAGCCGGCATTGTGACCCTCCTGCCCAATGCCTGCGAATATATCGTCGCCAGAGGCGGACCACCGGACAAGGTCTTCTGGGTCCCGAACGGGGTCGATCTCGCTCTGTTCCCCGCGCCGAACCCGCCGCAGGGTGCCGATGCATTCAGGGTGCTTTATGCCGGGAGTCATGGCCTGGCCAACGGGCTGGACGCGATTCTGGATGCGGCCGCGATTTTACAGGCAAAAGGGCAGGGCCATCGCATCAGGTTTACGCTGGTCGGAGACGGACCGCAAAAGCCGCGGCTGATCAAGCGCGCGCATGACGAGCAGATCGACAATGTCGAATTTCTCGATCCGGTGCCGAAAATGAATATGCATCGCTTGCTGAGTGGGGCCGATGCGTTTATTGTCACCTTGCGATCCGCCGAAGTGTATCGTTACGGCACCAGCTTGAACAAGATTTTTGATTTCCTTGCGGCCGGCCGGCCGATTGTGTTCGGAACGCCGGAATGCCGCAATCCGGTTTCCGAGTCCGGTGCCGGCCTGGTGGTTCCTCCGGAGGACGCCCCTGCTTTGGCGGCGGCCGTCGAGTCCCTTGCGGAAACCCCAACCGGAGCACTCTGGGCGATGGGATGCAAGGGCCGTCACTATGTCGAGGATCATTTTGCGATTGCCGGGCTATGCCTTGTCCTGGAGAATATCTTCCGGGAAGTTCTGGACGCTGATAGAGTGCCGGTCCGACGCAGCTTGCCCTGACGATCGTTCTGCGAGGCTGGCGGGCAGCAAGGATAAGGAGTTTGAGTGGTCAGTACACAGTTTGCAATAGACGGCGTCAAGAGTCGCCTCTCCGTCTTCCGGTTGGCCGTCTGGCACAGTTTGGGCGTTGTCTTGTTGTTCTCGCTGCCGTCCATGGTGGCGTGGGGCCATAAAATTGTCGGATATCTCCAGGCGGCGTGGCCGATGCTCTTGCTGGTGTTGCTGGCCAACCTGCTCGCCATTATGGTTTCCTACAAGATGGGGGGGGTGCCGAAAGCTGGCAACTTCTGGCTGGTGTTTCTCTGTGTAACGGTTGCATTTCTTGGCGTGGTTGGCGTGCTCGCGATGACTCGCCTCTACTATTCGCGAAGCTTTCTAGGGACTGCCTACCTCCTGTCCCTGGCCTGGATGGTCCTCGGATACCGTTTGTGCCTGAAGACCCATCTCCCCAAAATGGCATTGATCCCCGGGGGGATGGTTGAAGAGTTGCACGCTCTTCCCGGCGTTTCATGGGAAGTGCTCGAACGCGGCTCGCTTGGCAGCCAGGTCGATGGCGTCGTAGTCGACCTGCATCAGAAGTTGTCGAGCGAATGGGTGCGCTTTATTTCCAATTGCAGTCTGAAAAGAATCCCGGTCTATCATGCCGCGGTGGTTTTCGAGGCGACTACCGGCAGGGTTTCGCTATCGCACCTCTCAGAAGGGCTGATGGATGATTTCCGACCGTCGCCGCTCTATCTTTCGTTGAAGCGGGTGGTTGACATGGCGCTGGTCCTGTGGACCAGCCCGTTGACCCTTTTGCTGTCGTTGGTGACGGCAGCCAGCATAAAGATCAGTTCACCTGGTCCGGTATTTTTCATCCAGGAGCGAGTCGGGCAGGGAGGGCGCCCCTTCCGAATGATCAAATTCCGCACCATGCAGGGCGAGGCGGGGGAAAGCGCCAGGTTCGCCACCGACGAGCGGGCGCGGATTACCCCCGTTGGCCGATGGTTGCGAAGCTCACGACTTGATGAACTCCCTCAGTTGTGGAACATTTTGCGGGGTGACATGTCGCTGATCGGGCCCCGTCCGGAGCAAGTGCCTTTTGCCCTCCAGTTTGAAAAGGAAATCCCCTTCTATGCAAATCGGCACCTGGTGAAACCCGGCCTGACGGGGTGGGCACAGGTAACGCATGGGTACGCTGCCGGCGTTGACCAGAACCAGGCCAAGCTGGAACATGACCTTTACTACATCAAATATTTTTCCTTCTGGCTCGATCTCTGGATCTTGGGAAAGACGCTCCGCACCGTCCTGACCGGGTTCGGTGCCCGTTAACTCAGCAGGAGACCCCTGGTGTCAATGCTCTGGTTCGCCGCCGCTTTCATCCTCGGCGCCGTCATCGGTTCATTCCTGAACGTCTGCATCTACCGGATTCCGGCCGGAGAGTCCGTGGTTCACCCGCGTTCGCGCTGCCCGCGCTGCCAGACGACGATCCGCTGGTACCACAACCTTCCAGTGATCAGTTGGATTCTGCTTAAGGGACGGTGCGCTTATTGCGGGAGTGCCTTCTCCATCCGCTACCCGTCGATCGAGGCGCTGACCGGCGGTCTCTTCGCACTGTTCCTATACCGTTTCGGACCTCACCCGATCACGCTGGTGGCCTGGTTGCTCGTCGCGGCACTCGTTGCAATCAGCTTCATCGATCTCGATCACCAGATCATTCCGGATGTCATCAGCCTCCCTGGAATTCCTATCGGGTTCCTCTGCTCTTTTGTGATCCCCTGGGTGTCATGGCAATCCTCCCTGCTGGGGATTCTGCTTGGCGGTGGCATCCTGCTGGCCATCGCTTTCGGTTACGAGTGGCTGACCAGGCAGGAAGGGATGGGGTTGGGCGATGTCAAGCTGCTGGCGATGCTGGGTGCTTTCCTCGGCGCCCCGTCGATTCTTCCCATCATCTTTCTGGCCTCGATCATGGGAACCCTGGTCGGTGTTCCGCTGATGCTGATAACTCGTGCCGGCCGCAAACTGGCGATCCCCTTTGGGCCGTTTCTCGCCAGCGCGGCCCTGATCTACCTGTTCTTTGTCCACCGCATCGACCCACTGACCCGTTGGTATGGTCAGGCTCTGACCTATTGGTGGCGAACCCTGTCTGCCGGCGGCTAGCTTTTTCGTTGCACCTCCCCACGGTACTCCCTTTTTCCCCTGGCGGACCTTCGTCGTCTGCAAATCTTGTCCGGCATTAGATTTTTTTTCTGTACCGGCACCCCTTCATCTTGTGTTTCAGCCCCCCATGTAGCCCACGATCTTGTGGATCCTGTTGTTTTCAAAGAGAAAATTGAACTTCTCGCGATAGCTTAATAAATATAATTACTTGACATTGAGCTTAATTTAAAAATAATTACACTTAATTTCGTATAATTGTGCAAACCTTGCTAACGTTGGACATCACTATGACAAACCAGGTCAGAGAAATTCGCGAAGCCCAGTTGATGAGCAAGGCGGAGCTTGCCCGCAAGGCAGGAGTCTCGCCGGTGACCATCGACCGGATCGAAGGCGGTGCCGTGTGTCGCATGGCGACCAAGAGAAAAATCATCCTGGCCTTAGGCCTGAAGCTTTCCGAGAAGGACAAGGTGTTTCCCGACGATGCCGGATGAAAGTGGTATGCAGTTTGCTAGGGATAGATGGCGAGATGTGGGACAGGGGTCTGTCGGGCAGTAAATTTCCGGGCGTTCCGAGGTGAACGATGGTGTTCCAGCAAAATAAAGATCTGATCGGAATCGATATCGGTTCCAGTTCGGTGAAGATGGTGCAGCTCAAAGAGGTGCGTGGCGGTTACCAGCTGGTCAATCTCGGCATGGCACCGCTCCCTCCGGACGCTATCGTGGACAATGCGATCATGGACCCGAGTTCCGTGATCGGGGTGATCCGCGATCTGGTGGAAAGCCGCAAGGTCAAGACAAAAAATGTCGCTACCTCGATATCCGGCCACTCGGTCATCATCCGCAAGATACTCATGCCGATCATGACCGAAGAGGAAATGGAGGCATCGATTCAATGGGAGGCCGAGCAATACATCCCCTTCGAGATTACGGAAGTCAATCTTGATGCACAGATTCTCGGACCGGATCCTAACGACGCCTCCCAGATGAATGTCATCCTGGTTGCCGCCAAAAAAGATTTCGTCAATGACTATGTGGCTCTTTTCAAGGAGTGCGGCCTCAACCCCCTGGTCATGGATGTCGACTGCTTTGCGGTGGCCAATGTCTATGAACTCAACTATGGCGTTGCCGACACCGAGAGTGTCGCCCTGATCGATCTCGGTGCCAGCTCGGTGAATGTCAATATCCTCAAGGGGGGGATGTCGGTATTCACCCGGGACATCCAGCTGGGTGGAAACGTCTATAACGAAGAGCTGCAGAAACGTCTCGGGTTGAGCAGCGAAGACGCCGAGAGCATCAAGCTTGGTGGTGAGTTCGGCGGCGTCTCGCCGGAGACCGTCGCGGCCATCATCGAGGATGCCACGGAAGTCTTGACGACCGATATCCAGCGGTCGCTTGACTTCTTCTCGGCGTCGTCGTCCGACGAACGACCCAGGAAGATCTATATTACCGGTGGCGTCTCGAAGGTGCCGTCAGTCAGGGTTTCCCTGGCGCAGCGCCTCGGTATCGAGGTGCAGCTGCTCGACCCATGGTCGCAAATCTCTTGCGGCAAGAAGGACTTCGACCCCGAGTATCTGCAGGCCGTTGGGCCGCTCTTTACCGTTGCTGTCGGCTTGGCCATGAGAAGGGTGGGAGATAAATGATCCGCATAAACTTGCTTCCCGTCAAGGCTGCGCAAAAAAAGCAGAAACTGCAGGGGCAGCTGTTCGTCGCCGGTGGCACTTTGCTGCTCACTTTTGCGATATGCGCGCTGGCCTACCTGCAGTTGCTCCTTTGGACCCAGGATGCCGAGGAGGCTGTCGGCGCGAAAAAGGTCGAGATCACGAGGCTCATGAAGACGATCGGCGAGGTCAACGAGTACAAGAAGCGCCAGGAAGACCTGCAGGCGAAGCTGGATATCCTCGACAAGCTGGAGAAATCCCGCAGCGGCCCGGTGTTGCTTCTGGATGAAATGTACAAGGCCATGCCTGAGAAGCTCTGGCTGGATTCGTTCAAGGAAAGTGGCGGCAAGGCCACCATTTCGGGAATGGGGGTCAACGAAGAAACCGTCGCCCTGTTCATGCGCAATCTTGAGAATTCTCCACAATTTGCCAATGTCACCCTCAAGGTTATCCAGCAGATTGCCAAGGACGGCGTCAAATTCCAGAAATTTGATCTCGAATGTGCCCTGGAGAGTCAACAGCCGATCGATCTCGAGGCTGCTGGCGCCAAGCAGGTCAAGAGCGGCAAGCGTCCTAAGGCAGCCACCAAGGCCAAGGCACAATAAGGGACATAACCGGACTGGAGTTGCGACCTCATGAACCCGCGCATCGAAAAGATTCTCAACCTGCCATTGTATCAACGCCTGGCCAGCCTGGGTGTTCTGATGCTGCTCATCATCGGCCTGTGTGTGTGGTTTCTGGGTCTGCCGAAATACGAGGAGCTGACCAGGTTGCGGCAGGAAGCCCAGAAACTCGATGGCGAGATTGCCCAGAAACGGCTGGTGGCGAACAACCTTGGTAAATTCAAGGCGGAATTCGCCAAGATGCAATTGCAACTGGAAAAAGCCCTGACACGGCTCCCCAATAAGAGCGAGATTCCTTCGTTGCTGACCAACCTTGCGGGGCTGGCCAAGGACAACGGGTTGGAAGTCCAGAGTTTCAAGCCGGGGAGCGAAGTTGTCAAAGGATTTTTTGCCGAAGTGCCCGCTGACCTGAACCTGCGCGGAACCTACCATCAGGTGGCTTTGTTTGCAGCATCGGTAAGTGACCTGCCGCGCATTGTCAACCTGAACAACCTGTCCCTGGGCAAGGCCAAGTATGTTGGCAACGATGCGGTCATCGACGTGTCCTGCAAAGTGATGACCTTCCGGTTTGTCGACTCCAACTAGGAAAATTCAGGCATGAAACGGTATCTATCGATTACGCTAGCACTGATGTTCGTGGCCGGAGTTTTGGCCGGGTGCGACAAGGAAGGCCCGTCGCCGTCGCCGCCGCAAAAGCCCAAGGCTGTGGCCAAGCCGCCCGCGGCGCAGGTGCCGCCGCCCGCCTCGGTAAGCGAGGCGCCGCCAGCTGACGGCCGCTTCGTATACCAAACCGAAGGGCGCCGCGATCCGTTCCTGCCGTTGCTGGCACTCAAGGGAAAGGCGTCCCTCGGTCGCCAATTCGAGAACCCTCTGGAAGCCTATGACTTGATCCAGTATCAGGTGAAGGGCGTGGTTATCGGTTTCGGCGAACCGAAAGCCATGGTCGTGGCGCCGGATGGCAGGTCCTACATTCTCAAAAAGGGCTTGCGCATCGGCAAGAGCAATGGGGTGGTTCGTGACATTACCCGCGAAAAAATTCTGGTTGAAGAGCGTTATGAGGATTTATCCGGGAAGACTCGTGTGAATATTCAGGAGATCCTAGTTCCCAAGCGGGAAGGAGTCTGATCGATGAACGGGGTGAAGATCAAGGTTGGTAAATTCCCTGGCAAGGGCCTTCTGCGCGGAGTCTTCGGCACCGGGTTGGTCTGTATGCTTGGGCTGTTGCTGTCCGCGGAGGGCGCCATCGCTGCGCAAGCGGCCAATCAGTTGCTCGCGGTAACGATGGAGGAAGGCACTGCCTCGCCGACCGTGCTTCTGCAGACAGCTGAACCCGTGGGCTATCGCTACACGGTCTACGATTCCTTTGATCCGATCCGTGTCGTCATTGACTTTCCCGGGATGACGGTCGGAACTCTGCCGGAACTCATCCCGACGGGTCCAGCGCCGCTGAAGAGCCTTAAGGTCGCTAAATTCGACCTTTCCTCGGGGAGCCTGACCCGCGTCGAAATTGTCCTGTCTGCCAACGCCGACTACCAGGTCGCAGTCGATGGCAAGGCCCTGCGGGTCGTGTTCCCGGGAGTTGTCTCCGGGACCGCACCTGTAATTCCGCCAGCAACGGCAGCCGCGCCAGTGCCGGCAGCACCAGCCACAACGGTCGCCGAGCCGGTCACCGCGCCAGTTGCCGCGCCGGTCGCCCCCAAGCCGGAGCCTGCTGTGTCCGCGCCGTCATCCGCACCAGCTGCGGCCCCGGCAGTTGCCGCGAAGGCCACCGTCATCGAGGAAGTTACGCTTACCCCGGGACGGGCCGTGTTGGTAACCAACGGCGAAGTCGGTCGATATAAGCAGTTCACCCTGGGCAATCCGCCACGTCTGGTGGTCGATCTCTTCGGCATGCGCCCGGCCTTCAAACAGCGGTCTTTCATGACGTCTGCCGGTTTCAAGCAGGTTCGCGTCGGTGCAGATGGCGACAAGGCCCGTTTCGTGTTCGATGCGGAAGGCAGCGCCTTGCCGGAGCATATGATCGAAAAACAGGGTGACGCTCTGGTTGTTATCTGGGGCAAGCAGACGGCAGCGGCCGGCAATGTTGCCCCCGTGGCGCAACCCCCGGTCAGCGAGCCGCCCCGGCAAACGGCAGGGAAAGCGGTCCCTTCCACGAAGCAAGTGACGGTGGAAGGGCTCGACTTCGAGAACCGCGACGGCCGCAGTTATGTTGTCGTGTCGTTGTCGGCCCCCGCCGAGGTTTCTCAGCCGGTCCAGGCCGAAAATATCCTTCGCTTCGAAATCAAAAACGCCACGATCAGCCGCTCCTTGCGGCGCACCATCGATGCCGCCGCGTTCCCGAGCGCGGTCAGCAGTGTGACCCCCTACATTATCAGCGATGATGGCAAGCCGGCAGTGCGCATCGCCGTGGACCTGAAAGGTGCGGCTCCCTTCACCCTGGTCGATGAAGGCGAGGTCGTCAAGCTGGTGGTCGATGATGGCGCCTATGCCGAGGCGACTCCGCCCGCACGGTCCACCAAGGAAATCGCGGTCGCGGCCGCACCGGCCGGCGGCACCGGGGAAGTGCCGGTGGCTACGGGACAGCAGTATTCCGGTCAAAAGATCTCCCTGGTCTTTGACAACGCCGACATTCGCAGCATCCTGCAGCTGATTGGTGACGTCAGCGGGTTGAACATTCTTGCCAGCAACGATGTCAAGGGCGAGATCACCCTGCGCCTGATCGATGTCCCCTGGGACCAGGCCCTTGACCTGGTGCTCGATACCGCCAGCCTTGGCAAGATCAAGGAAGGCAACGTCATGCGCATCATGCCTGCCGAAAAGCTTCGCGAACGGGCCACGGCATCGATGAAGTTGCAACGCGATGAAGTCGATGAAGGGGTGCTGGAGACCCGGGCCTTTGCCGTCAGCTACTCCAAGGTCGATGATGTCAAGAAATTCCTCGCGGACCTCGGTTCGCAACGCGGCTCGATCATTGCCGACGGACGCAACAAGCAGCTGATTGTTAAGGACGTCCCCCTGGTCCTCGACCAGATGAACGAGATGATCAAGCGGGTCGATCAACCGGAACGCCAGGTGATGATCGAGGCGCGCATCGTCGAGGCGAGTACCAATTTTACCCGCAACCTCGGCGTGAAATGGGGTGCTACTTACAATAACAGCGACTATAACGGCAACAGCGAAATCGAGAATGCGGCTCTCGGCATGGGCGGGTCGTTCCTGATCCCGTTGCCGGTGGGCGGGATCGCATCCGCC
This sequence comes from uncultured delta proteobacterium, assembly GCA_963749425.1. Taxonomy (GTDB): domain Bacteria; phylum Desulfobacterota; class Desulfuromonadia; order Desulfuromonadales; family BM103; genus VAUL01. Next base: position 167,816 of record CAVVMK010000005.1, on the reverse strand, counting down.
GGCCTTGCCACCGGGATAACTTTCGGCGCACTTGATGACGACTTGAACATCTCCCTGCGGCTCTCCGCCCTGGAAGCCTCCGGGGAAGGCAAGATCATTTCCACGCCCCGGGTGACTACTCTCAACGGCGAGACGGCCACCATTTCCCAGGGCACCAAGATCCCCTATACGACGGTCAGCGACCAGGGTGCCGGCACGGAATTCGAGAACGCCGAACTGAAACTGGAGGTCACCCCGGAAATCAACCCCGACGGCAGCGTCATCCTCGATGTCAAAGCCTCCAACAGCGCGGTGGGCACGGTGTACCAGTCCGCCGGCGGGGGCGACGCCCCGGCCATCGATGAGAAGAAAGCCCAGACCAAGGTGCTGGTTCGTGATGGCCAGACCACGGTTATCGGCGGAATCTTCGTCGAAAGCGAGGTCGGTGGTGATACCGGCGTGCCGTTCCTGAAGGACGTCCCCTTCCTCGGCTACCTGTTCAAATCGACCACCAAAATCAAGGAGCGCCGCGAACTGCTGATCTTCATCACCCCGCGGATCGTTCAGTCCTGATTGTTGCCACACTCCGACGGCAGCAGCAATGACAGGGAAGCTGTCATTGCTGCTGCCGTTATGTTATGTAGAGAGTCCCGCTTCCGTGATCTTGGCTTCACCGAGGAGTTCTGCCTGATGCCTGCCGCCTGGCCACACAACATCATTCTCACCGGCTTCATGGGGGCCGGCAAGAGCTCTGTCGGTCGGCGCCTGGCCCAGCGGATTGACTATCGATTTGTCGATCTCGATCAGTTGATTGTCGATCGCGAGAGGTGTTCCATCCCGGAGCTGTTTGCTCTGCATGGCGAAGAATATTTCCGCGATTGCGAAACGGCCGTGCTTGGCGAACAGCTTCCCGCCGAGCACACGGTCTTTGCCGGCGGCGGGGGGGTGGTCGTCCGTCAGGAGAATCGGAAGCTAATCAAGCAGCTTGGCTGTGTGGTCTATCTGCAGGCCGACTGGACGACGCTGGAAAGACGCCTCACCCATGGCAGTGGTCGCCCGCTTGCCGACCCGCAGCATGGCTGGAGCGCGGTCCGGCAGTTGTGGCAGAGCCGGCTGCCGTGGTACGAAGAGGCTGATCTGGTGATTGCCACGGACCGGAAGCGTGTCAACGACGTGGTCATGGAAATCCTTGCCAGGCTGACGGTGAAGGAGCCGCTGGCATGAAACAGGTGGAGGTGGGCCTCGGCACGCGCAGCTACCCGATCTGGATCGGCCATGATCTGCTGCCGGAATTGACGGCGGCCCTTGAGGCGGTACAGTTCCCGCGCCGGGTCGGTATCGTGACCAACCCGACAGTGGGGGCTCTGTACGGTGAACCGGTCGTGGCGGCTTTGCGGGCCGGTGGACGGCAGGTGCATGTCATTCAGGTGCCGGATGGAGAGCAATACAAGAATCTGTCGACTCTTGAACAGATCTACGACACCCTGATCGACTGGCGTTTTGACCGTTATTGCGGGCTGCTGGCCCTCGGCGGCGGGGTCATCGGTGATCTGACCGGCTTCGCGGCGGCGACCTATCTGCGGGGGGTGCCGTTTGTGCAGGTGCCGACGACACTGCTGGCCCAGGTCGACAGTTCGGTCGGCGGAAAAACCGGCGTCAATCACCCGCAGGGGAAGAATCTGATCGGCGCATTCTACCAGCCGCGCCATGTGCATATCGACGTCGCCCTGCTGACGACGCTTCCCGAGCGTGAATACGCTGCCGGGCTTGCCGAGGTGGTCAAATACGGGATCATTCGCGATGCAAACTTCTTTGCCTGGCTGGAAAGGGAGCAGGCGGCATTGACTGCCCGTGGGCCGGAGGCTCTGGAAACCGCAGTGATGAACTCTTGCCAAATCAAGGCAGATGTTGTAGAAAGTGACGAAAATGAGCAAGGATTACGGGCAATTTTGAACTATGGCCATACCTTCGGCCATGCGGTTGAGACCTTGGCCGGTTATGGGGTGATCCGCCATGGTGAAGCGGTGGCGATCGGTATGGTGATGGCGGCAAAAGCGGCGTTCCGGCTCGGTTTCGGTGCCAGGGCGGACATTGCCCGCATCACTGCTATATTGCAGGCCTTCGGGTTGCCGGTGGAGCCGCCGGTGTTCCCCGCAGAAGATTATCTGACCGTCATGCGGCACGATAAGAAGTCACGCGATGGCAGCATTCGGCTGGTGCTCAACCACGGTATCGGCATGGCCGGGCTGCATGAGGTCGAAACACCACGGGAATTGCTGCGCGATCTGTTGCCGTGAATCGAACAACGCGAGGGCCCATGATCCAGGCAAGAGGCGGTGGAAACCTGATCGGCAAAATCAGCAGCTATCTGCAGATTGTCAGCAAGGATCCTCATTCAACCGCATTCGTCCCGCTCGCCGAAGCTTACCGGCAGATCGGACTGCTCGATGATGCCCTGGAGGCGGCACGCCGCGGCACCAGCATGCTGCCGCACTTCAGCCCTGGTTTTGCGACCCTGGGCCGCATCCTTGGCCAGATGGGGCAAATCGACGAGGCGATGAATGCCTACGCCAAAGCCCTGAGCATCGACCGTCAGGGACAATCCGCCCTGGTTGGCCTGGCCCGTTTGCATCTGGTGCGCGGGGAGCGGGATGAGGCGCGTAATATCCTGAGGGAGGCTGCTGAATATCATCCCCAGGATGAAATGATCGAAAACATGCTGGTGGCTCTGGACCTCCCCCGTCCCTGGAGCCGTCAGCAACCGGTCGAGGAGCCCGCACCAGCAGGGGGTGAAGTTGCCGAAGCAGCTTTGCCTGCCGACCAACCGGGCGGTGAACCGATTCCAACCGCAACCCTGGCTGAGATTTATGTCAAGCAGGGGCTCACCGAGCAGGCGATTCGCGTTTATACGGAGATCCTTCGCCTCGAGCCGCACAACGCTACGGCCGCTCGGCGGCTGCAGGAGTTGTCCGCCGCGGCTTCGGTGCCGTCACTTGCGCCAGGCGAACCCGCTGCTACCGCGTCCACTCCTGTCTCATCGTCATCCCCACCTCGTCAGCCGTTGGCAGTCCTGGAAAGCTGGCTGCAGGCAATCCATGCAAGGAGAGCCCATGTTCATTAACATTCTGCAGCGCATTGTCGAGGAGAGTGGCGGATGCATCGGTGCCGTCCTGATGGGTTATGACGGGATAGCCATCGAGCAGTATTTCAGCTCAGGAGAGAAACTCGACCTGCAGATGATCGCTGTCGAATATGCCAACGTCCTCCGGGAGATCCGCCGCACCGCGGAAATTCTCAGCCTGGGTGCAATGGAGGAGGTTTCGATCAAGACCGAACATTATCACATCGTGGTCCGCATCATGACTGACGATTATTTTGTCGCCATGACCTTGAATCACGACGGTAATTTTGGCAAGGCCCGCTATCTCCTCACCCGTGAAACCGGCAACCTGGTTGCCGCACTCTCCTGATTTCTATGCGGATCCTGGTCCTGCACGGTCCCAATCTGAACCTGCTCGGCACCCGCGAGCCGGAAGTCTACGGGCGCACCACCTTGCCGAGATCGACCGGACGCTGGTTGCCCTCGGCGCCGAGATCGGCGCGGTGGTGACAACCTTCCAGTCAAACCATGAGGGCGCGCTGATCGACCGCATCCATCTTGCCATGCACGAGGGTGTCGACGGCATGCTGATCAATCCCGGGGCCTACACGCATACCAGTATTGCCCTGCGCGACGCCATCTCCGGCGTTGCCATCCCGACGGTTGAAGTCCACCTCTCCAACATTCATGCGCGCGAATCGTTCCGCCGCCGTTCCCGACATTGCTCCGGTGGTCGTTGCCCAGGTCGCCGGGTTCGGTGCCGCCGGTTACGCCCTGGCCCTGCGCGGACTGGTTGCCCGGCTCAACGGTTGAACGGCTGTTCACAACAATCATGATAAACGAACGACGGCAGCGGGTTGTCACGCTCCTCGCCGAACAGCAACTCGATGCGCTGCTCCTGTGCTCGCGCGAGCAGCTTCGCTACCTGTCCGGTTTCACCGGCAGCGACGGGGTCTTGCTGCTGACCGCGACGGTCAGCGTATTCCTGACGGACTCCCGGTACACCACCCAGGCCAAGGCACAGGTAACTGCCGACCGGATCGAAGAGTATCAGATCCAGGCTGACCGGGTTGCCGCCATTCTGCGCGAAGTCGGCGCGGCAAAGAATTGGTTTCGAGTCGAACCTTGCTTATGGTAAAGTCAGCGACCTGCGCAGCCGGGGGAGGCAACCTGGACGTGGTTGCCGCTCCGGGAAGAGCTGGACGGTTTACGACTAACCAAGTCAGCGGCGGAAGTTGCGGCCATTGAAGCCGCGGCGCAACTTAATGCTTGAAGCGTTTGCGAAGTCGAGCCGCTGATCCGGCCGGGGATCGCCGAGCGGGATCTGGCGCTGGCCCTCGAGTTTGCTCTCAAGCGACGTGGCGCCGAGGAGAAAGCTTTCGACTTCATCGTTGCGTCCGGGCCCCAGAGGGGCGCTGCCGCACGGTGTGGCCAGTCGTCGGCAGTTGCTGGCCGATGAACTGGTAACCATCGATTTCGGCTGTCGCGTCGACGGCTATCATGCCGATGAAACCGTTACCGTCGCCGTGGGCGAGCCCTCGTCGGAAATGCGGCGAATCTTCGAAATCGTGCTGGCCGCCCACGACCAGGCGCTGGCCGCGGTTGCACCGGGTGTGCCGCTGGTCGAGATCGATCGGATTGCCCGCGAGCTGATTGTCTCGGCCGGCTTCGGCGACTATTTCGGCCACGGCCTGGGCCATGGCGTCGGCCTCGAGGTTCATGAAGCTCCCGCCGTGTCGCCGCGCAGCAAAGCGGTGGTTCAGGCCGGGATGGTCTTTACCATTGAACCGGGGATTTACCTCCCCGGCAGCGGGAGGGGTAAGAATCGAGGACATGGTTCTGGCCACCGTGACGGGAGCAAGAGTCATCACGCGCATTCCCAAACACTATCGCAACCTTCTTGTCTGACAGTGGGCCTATCACGGCGCGGTCGATGGCATCGACCGGCGCGACTTCGGGAGGATTGAGAATTATGGACGTCAAGGATTTGAAAAATCTTGTCAAGATGATTACCGAAACCGATATCACTGAATTCGAAATGGAAAATGCCGACGAAAAAATTATCATCAAGCGTGGCACCTCAGGGCAGTTCATCCAAGTGGCCGCGCCGGCTGCAATGCCCGCTCCGGCCGGTCTGCCGATGATGCCTTCCGCCGCGCCGGCGCATACCCCGGCTCCGGTTTCGACCCCTGTGGTTGACGATAAGTACGAAACCCTCACCTCGCCGATCGTCGGCACTTTCTATCGCAAGGCCAGTCCCGAGGCGCCGCCGTTCGTCGAGGTCGGCAGCCTGGTTGAGCAGGGGCAGACGGTCTGCCTCGTCGAAGCGATGAAGCTGTTCAACGAGATCGAGGCCGATTTCAAATGCAAGATCATCGAAATTCTCAAGAACGACGCAGCGCCGGTCGAATTCGGCGAACCGCTGTTCAAAGTCGAGCGGCTTTAGCGGCGTGCCGTGGTGATCGCGAACTGCAGTTCGCGAGCCCCACGGGGCCAACGCGCATCGGTTCAGCAATTCATGGTTTCAACCTTCGTCATCACTCGTGGAGTATTTCGATGTTTCATAAAATCCTGATTGCCAATCGCGGCGAAATCGCCCTGCGCATCATTCGTGCCTGCAAGGAACTCGGCATCCGCACCGTGGCCGTGCATTCCGATGTCGACAAGGATGCATTGCACGCCAAGCTGGCTGACGAGAGCATCTGCATCGGCCGGGCGCCGAGCAGCGAGAGCTATCTCAACATGAAGGCGATTATCAGCGCCGCCGAGGTGACCGATGCCGAAGCCATCCATCCCGGCTACGGCTTCCTCTCCGAAAACGCCGAGTTTGCCGAAATCTGCCAGAACTGCGGGCTGACCTTTATCGGACCCACCCCGGAGAACATTCGCATCATGGGGGATAAGATCGCCGGCCGCCAGTCGGTGACCAAGGTCGGTGTGCCGATCCTTCCCGGCACCAAGGACAATGTGGCAACCGTCGACGAGGCCCAGAAGATCGCCGAGAAGATCGGTTTCCCGGTCATCATCAAGGCAACGGCCGGCGGCGGCGGCAAAGGGATGAAGGTGGTGCACTCGCCGGCGTCGCTCCCCAACCAGTTCGCCATGGCCCGCGCCGAGGCGCAACGCCTCGTTCGGCAACCCGGATGTCTATATCGAGAAGTACTGCGAACGGCCGCGCCACGTCGAAGTACAGATCCTCGGCGACAAGTTCGGCAACGTGATTCATCTCGGCGAGCGTGACTGCTCGATTCAGCGCCGGCACCAGAAGCTGATCGAGGAGGCGCCCTGTCCGGTCCTGCCGCCGCGCGTGCGCAAAAAACTCTGCGACTGTGCGGTCAGCGCGGCCAAGGCCATCGGTTACCGCAGTGCCGGTACCATTGAGTTCCTGCTCGACAAGGACAACAACTTCTACTTCATGGAGATGAATACCCGCATCCAGGTCGAACACCCGGTCACCGAGATGATTACCGGGGTCGATATCGTCAAGGAGCAGATTCGCGTGGCTGCCGGTTTGCCGTTGCGCTACAAGCAGCGTGACATCAAGTTCCAGGGGCATGCCATCGAATGCCGGATCAATGCCGAGGATCCGGTGAAATTCACCCCCTGTCCCGGGAAAATCGACGGCTACCATCCGCCCGGTGGCCTGGGTGTGCGTATCGACAGCGCGGTCTATGACCAGTACACGGTGCTGCCGAACTACGACTCGATGATCGCCAAGCTGATTGTCCATGCCGACAACCGCGAAGAGGCCATCAAGCGGATGGCGCGAGCCCTGGACGAGTACATCATCGGCGGGATCAAGACCACCATCGAGTTCCACCAGAAGATCATGAACAACAAGGATTTCATCGAGGGCAACGTCGACACCAGCTTCCTGGAACGAATCAAGCTCTGAACTTCGGGGCCGGCCTGAGCCTGGCCCTTTTCTTGGAGTGACGATGCCCACCCAGGCAACCTGGCGGCTGATCCGTTCCGGGCCCCTGCCGGGAGCCTGAACATGGCCCTCGACGATGCCCTGCTGCAGTCGGTGGCCGAGGGTCGTTCGCTGCCGATGTTGCGTTTGTATCGTTGGCGCCCGGCGACCCTGACCATCGGCTATGCCCAGACCGGTCGATGCCGGCATCGACCTGGACGCCTGCCGCGCGGCGGGCGTGGCAGTGGTCCGGCGGCCCACCGGCGGCCGCGCGGTCCTGCACGACCGTGAAGTCACCTACGCAGTCATTGCACCGATCGGCCCCCCCTTCGGGAAGACCGTTGCCGAAAGCTACCGGGTCATCGCGGCGGTCCTGCGCGAGGTCTTGGCAAGTCGTGTGGCCTGCCGGCCGAACTGGTCCCCGGCCGATCGCGCGGGCCCGCAGGCCGTGCGGTTTGTTTCACCGCCCCGGCCCAACATGAAGTGCTGATCGACGGCTGCAAGGTGGCCGGGTGCGCCCAGAAACGCCGCAACGGCTCATTCCTGCAGCATGGCTCGATCCCCCTCGACCTGGACCTCGATGTGCTGCACCGCATTCTGCCCGTGCACCGGGGAGGCTTCGGCCGCGCGAACGCTTCGCCACCGTGGGCTGGCTGCAGCGGTTTTCCAGCGGCGCCGCTGACGGTCGATCAGGTCGAAGACGCACTGGTGGCCTGCTTTGCCAGGCAATCTCGGCGTTCGCTTCGAGCCGATGAGCTCGCCATCGACCGAAGAGCTGGCTTTGGCGGAAAGCCTCCGTGCGAACTGCTATGGCAATCCGGTCTGGACGATGAACGGACCCGGGCGGGGCGGCACGGGAACTGACGTCCTTGGCGATTGAACGGTCATGGAGGGCATGCTAGAATTGTCACGATTGATTTACCGAAGTCCTGGAGGGATGCATGAAACGACTCGCTGGTTTGGGACTGCTGCTGCCGGCCTTGCTGTTCTGCCTGGGCATGGGAGAACTGGGCGGACAATCCGGAAGGAACCGTTCCGGAAACCGATGTGAACGATTAGCGCGACGGTTGTCGACCGGTCCGGGACGGAAACCAGTCTTGAACCGCTTTTCCATGAACGGCAAAACCTATCTCGATGCCCTGCGCGGCAGCGGTCAGTTGACAATCGCCTTTTCAGCAGCTGGACGCCATTGTCTTTGACAAGGTCAGTGGTGACCTGGTCGCGGTACAGGTCAGGCTGAAAGTCCGGTGAGACCATGGATCTCGAACTGCGCCGCCGCGCCCTGTTCTACGGTTCGACCGGGTATGGCGCTTTTGTCATCAAGGCCCGCGATATCGCCCGGATCGAATTTCCCTGACATGGTTGCACAAGAGAACCGACCGATGCGGGGGCAACTCCGCATTTGTCGTTTCTGGGGAGATAACGCATGACCCTAACCGTCGGCCGGATCAGTTACGTCAATGCCATTCCATTCTTCCACTGTCTCCCCCGCACCGGCTTCGTCCGATCGCGTGATCGATGGCGTGCCGGCGGAGCTGAACACCCGCCTCGCTGCCGGCGAACTCGACCTGAGCCCATCGTCCTCTTTCGAGTATGCCCTGCACTGGCGCGACTATCTGCTGCTTCGCGACTATTCGATCAGCAGTTGCGGCCCGGTGCACAGTGTGCTGCTGTTCAGCCGTCTGCCCTTGGCGCGGGTTGCCGACGGGGAGATTGCCCTGACCGGGGAATCGGCCACCTCGGTCAACCTGCTCAAGGTGCTTTTGAAGGAGTGCGGCCAGGCGCGAGCGGGTCATCTGCAGCGTTCCCGCCACGCCGATCGAAGAGATTGTCGCTGCCGGCGGCAGCGCCCTGCTGATCGGCGACCGGGCGCTGCTCATGGCGCGCCACCGGCCGGTCGACGTCCGGGTCTTCGACCTGGGTGAGCTGTGGCAACGCTTGACCGGTCTGCCGTTTGTCTTCGGTTTATGGATCGTGCGCCAGGCGGCCTGGCAGGCTCAGCGCGAGGCGATCCGGCATTTCGAGCGACAGCTGGGGCAGGCTCTCGGGCTGGCTTTCGAAGACTTGCCGGGGATGGCGGCGCAGGTCGCGGAAAACGGCCCGCTTGACGCAGCGGAACTGGTGGATTACTGGCGAGCGGTTTCCTATACGTTGACCCCGCAGCATCTCGCCGGGCTGCGGCGGTTTTTCTCGCTGTGCGTCAAGCACGGCCTGCTCGCCGAGGAGCCGGAGCTGCGGTTTGTCGATTAGCAACTTAGCGATGCGAGCTCAGGGCGCGGACAGCGGGAAGCGTCGCCCGGTAGTCGGCCAGAATTTGCGCATGGTCGAAGCACAAGGGGGTGGGAGGGTGCGTCCAGGGAAACCCAGCGCGCCCGCTTGGCGTCGTCGCCGGCGCGCAGGTCACCACTGCCGCGCGCGGTGAACACGATGGCAATGTTGTGCTGGCGCGGATCCCGGCCCGGGTCGGAGTAGGCGCGGAACTGCTCCAGGTCGCCCAGTTCCAGCCCGGTTTCCTCGCGAGCTTCGCGAAGCGGCCGCCGTTTCCAGGCTCTCGCCGTAGTCGACGAAGCCTCCCGGCAGAGCCCAGCCGGTGGGCGGGTTGCGCCGCTCGATCAGGACGATCCGGTCGCCGTCGTCGCGGATGATGATGTCGACGGTCGGAACCGGGTTGCGGTAGCGGACCACCCTGGCGCCGCATTCCGGGCAGATCAGGTGTTCATGCATGCATCCCTCCATTGACAGGATCTTTCCTGGCATCCAATAATAGCGAACTTTACGGAAAATGCCCGGGTGGCGGAACTGGCAGACGCAAGGGACTTAAAATCCCTCGGCTTTTAGCCGTACCGGTTCGATCCCGGTCCCGGGCACCACTCCGCTGCAATGACTAATCCCGTTTACAGCCAACCCCTTTATGGCACCCTCGGCCATGCGCCTGCTACGGTTTCTGACAGTTTTTTTCGCCTGCGTGCCGCTGCTGGCCGGCTGCGCCGGCGACGATCGCCTCCTGAAGAATCTGGTCAAGACCGACATCGACTTCGTCGCCGACGTCCACCTGCGCGGGACACATAAAGGGGACAGGCTACTTTTTTGATGCATTGTTGATCTTGTTATGAGTGGGACAGGCACCACTGGCTGCGCCAGGTGGAGCCAGTCCCCGGATTGTGATGGGGGAGGGGAGATGCCGAGAATTTCGCGTGGGTTGGTTGATGGCTATTGGTATCACGTCATCAATCGTGGCAACGGGCGGCAACAAGTGTTTCACAAGGACGGCGACTATCAGGCCTTTGTCGATCTGCTGTCGGCGACCCGCGATCGTCATGGCTTGCACATCGGCGCCTGGGTGCTGATGCCGAACCATTTCCACCTGCTGATGAGGCCGGATCACGGTGATGACTTGAGCCGGGGCATGCAATGGCTGATGACCAGTCATGTGCGGCGCTATCACGGTTGCCATCGGAGCAGTGGCCACGTGTGGCAGGGGCGATACAAGAGTTTCGTCGTGCAGGAGGATGCGCACCTGCTGACGGTGGCTCGTTACATCGAGGGGAACCCGGTGCGGGCCGGATTAACCGGGTCCGCAAGCAACTGGCGCTGGTCGTCGCATGGCGAGACGAGTGGCATCGTGCCGCGGCGATTGACCGACGCTTTGCCGCTATCCTTGCCGGAGGGTTGGACGGAGTTTGTCGATGCGGCGTTGACTCCGCTGGAGCAGGAACGACTGCAGAGGAGCGTTGACCGGCAGAGGCCGTTTGGTGAAAGAAACTGGCAGGAGGCGGTGGCTGGCCGGTTGGGTTTGGAGGCGACATTGCGTCCGCGGGGGCGACCCAGGAAAGATGGGACGAAAAAGTAGCCTGTCCCCTTTTTCCGTCCCGACACTGTTGCGCCCCGACCGGACTGTGGGGCAAAGTTTCCTTGGTGCAGAGAGAAACATTTTGAACAACAAAGGGCTCATGCTGGATTCCAGCGGAGCTTATGTGCCAAGGTGATCCCATGAGCCAAGCAACCCAAAACGAATTCGAGCGCTTAGTTGATGGTTATTTCCAACGGCATCAAGCGGAATTGCATTTAGCCAATCCAATCTTTAAGAGAGATGGTTTTATTATCACAGCAAAAATGATAGGCCTTGGCGGCTGGGTTGAACTACGATGTGGTCCTGCCGAATATCACGCAGAGATTTTTATTCACACCCTCGAAGATAAGAAACGATGGAATCTGTCTGACCTGCTGAACATTAACGCTGTTCGGAAATGGATAATGCAGAATCGCCCGAGCATATCGGGCAGATCTCGGCTTGAGGCAGAAATTGACATCGCTTTCTGCCTGCTAGTAGGCGGATTAAAAGATATTGCAGGTTTTGAGTGGTTGTATGGTTGAGCATACGAACCCAGGATGCCGAGGATTGCGCGGGGGTTGGCGGACGGCCATTGGTATCACGTCATCAATCGAGGGGACAGATGGCATAAAGGGGACAGGCTACTTTTTTAATTAGGGGAGCCATGGGGGACGTAGGTAAGTTTTGTAAGTTAGAGGAGCGCTGAGTGTCAGGTCTACACATTGACTGTACAGATAGTATCCACCTGACATTGCCGCACCGGCTGTTGTCATAACTCACGCATAGGGTCATGAAAAAACTCCTCATTCTGTTCCTCCTGCTTCTCTGGCCATTGGCCGCCTTGGCCGGCATGAACGTGCTGTCGGGCAACGTGTCGCACCGGCAGGAACTGTTCGCCGCGCAGGGCGGGGCGATGCCGCTGCGCATCGACCTGACCTACAACAGCCTCGACAAGCTCGGCGGGGTGCTGGGGGTCGGCTGGAGCCACAGTTACGATATTTATCTCCACCAGAACTCCGACGGCACCATGGTGCTGACCGGCGGGGTGGGGAAGCGTTTCTACTTCGTCAACGGCGCCGGCTACCAGGCGCGCACCGGCGATTATTCGACGCTGGTCAAGAACGCCGACACCAGCTTGACCATCACACTGCGCAGCGGCATGCAGTACCGCTTCGGCACCGACAGGAAACTCACCGCCATCGTCGACCGCTTTGGTAACACCGTAACCGTCGATAACGCGGTGGCCGGGCAGACCACGGTGACCGATCCCGCCGGCCGGAGTGTGGTGATCCACTATGCCGGCGGCAAGATCGACTGGGTCAAGGACCCGGCCCAGCAGCAGTACGATTTTACCTATAACGCCATCAGCGGGATGCTGGAGAGCGTCACCTGCCCCGAGCCGGTCGCCGGTGCCGGCTGGCCGCGCTGGGAGTACCGCTACACCGCCAGCGGCGGTTACATCGAATACATCAAAGATCCCGAAGGGCATATCAGCAAGTACGGATACACCGGCGGCAAGGTGACGCGTCAGATCGACCCGGAAGGGGTGCTCGACATGAACGGGGGCGAGGCTGAAGATGTCGCGCTGCACAGCAAATCCTTGCAGTACGATGTCCCCTCTGCCGGCCAGATCACCGTTACCGAGAAAGACGGCGGGCAGTGGCTTTACCATTACGATGCCAACGAAGGGGTGCTGACCGCCAAGATCGCTCCCGACGGCAGCATGACCAGCTACGGCTACTATGCGGCCAACGAAGCGTATCCCGGCCTGCGAAAGGAGATTGTCTCCACGGTTGACACCACGACGGTTCTTGTGGAGCGTACCGAGGCCTATGACAGCTATGGCAACCCGACGGTGGTCAAGACGCTCACACGCCCGGCCGGCGGCGGCGCCGAGGCGCTGCACCGGCACCTGATCTACAGCTACGGGAGCTACGATCGCATTGCCAGCGTCACGGACAATCTTGCCGGCACCACGATCACTCTCGACTATGCGCTCGACAATGGTGAGGAGATCGTCACCGTCACCGCCCCGAAGATCCATGCCGAGGATCAAAACGGGCCGCAGACCGTACTGATCTACCGCGCTGACGGACAGCTTCGACACGTTGTCGACCCCTTGGGGCAAGTGACCAACTATGCCTACGCTGGCAACGGCGTGCCGCAGAGCGTTCAAGATGTCACCAGCGGCATCGTGACGAGCTTCGCATCGTTTGATGCCATGGGCCGCCCCGGCACAGTCAAGCTGAGTAAAAGCGGCCAAGACGACCGGGTCATCAATCTGGTCTATGACGCCCTCGGCCGCCCGACCGATCTCGCCCACCCTGGCGTAACGCTTTCCGATAGCGGCAGTCCGGTCACGTTGCTGACCCGCTTTGACTACGACCTGGCCGGCAACCGTACCTCCGTTACCGACGCCGAGGAGCGGATCACCACCTTCGAACATAATTATCGTGGCGACGTGACCAGGATCACCGACGCCCTGCTGCATGAGACTGTCCTCGAATACGGCGGGGCCGGCTGCAGCAACTGCGGCGGCGGGGTGGACAAACTCACCGCGGTCGTCGATGCCAATCAGGTCGGCGAAGAGGTGCCGCTCAAGACCACCTTCCACTACGACCACTCTGGCAACCTGGAGCGTGAGGAAGACCCCCTGGGCAAGGCGCTGCTCTACACCTGGTACCAAGCGGCCAGCTCAAGCAGAAGATCGACGGGCAGAGCGGCCAGGTGCTGGTCGCCTACGCCTATGAGCCTGACGGCAAGTTGGCCGTCAAGACGGTGCGCGACGCTTCCGGCAGCAACCAAACGACTACCTTCAGCTACGACACGAAGGGGCGCCTGCAGACCGTGGCCAGCCCAACGATCGGCTACGCCTTCACCTATTACGACAACGGCTGGTTGAAGACGGTCAGTGACGGGACCCGCACCACCGAGTACCTTTACGATGTTGCCGGCCGTCGTGATCTGGTCACGATCAGGCAGGGGGAAGCCGTCCTAGCCACCCTCGATTACGTCTACGATCCAGTCAGCAAGCGGCTCCAGCAGATCGTCAGTGCTGCCGGCACCTTCACCTTCGGTTACGATGCCTGGGGGCGGCGGGCGACGCTGACCTATCCCAACGGGGTGACGGCGAATTACAGCTACAACGGCCAGACCGACTGGCTGACCGGGATCGATTACCAGAACCTGAACCTCACCGTCGGCTACCCGGAGCACGATGCAGTCGGCAATCGCAAGTCACGGGTCGAAGATGGCACCGCTACCACTTACGCATACGACGACACGTATCAACTCACCAAGGCCAAGACCGGGGCTAGCGAGGAGAACTTTGTCTTTGATACCGTCGGCAACCGCGAGAGCGGGCCGACGGTGAAGGATGTGCCGGGGAGCTACGCACACGACGCGGCCAACCGGATGACACAGGGGCGCAAGGTCGACTACGAATATGATGATTTCGGCAACCAGACCAAACGGATCATGGGGGCGGGCAAGGAGTGGGTCTACACCTGGAATGGCGCAAACCAGTTGACCGAGGCGAAACTGGTCGACGACGGCGCCACTCTCCGCACGGTCACGTTCAAATACGACCCCTTCGGGCAGCGGATCGAGAAGAAGACCGTGGATGGGACGGTCACCACGACACACAGCTACCTCTACGACGGCGAGGACATCGCTCTCGAATACGTCGACGACGGCAGCACGACCACGACCACCCACTACGTCCACGGCCCCGGCATCGACGAGCCGTTGGCGATGGTCAGAAGCGGGCAGAGCTACTACTACCATACCGACGGGCTGGGGAGCATCGTGGCGATCAGCGACAACAACAGAGCCATCGTGCAGCGGTACAAGTATGAGTCGTTCGGCCTGCCGACGGCGAGCAACCCCACCTTCGAGAACCCGTACACGTATACCAGCAGGGAATACGACAAAGAGATCGGGCTGATCTACGAACGCAACCGGTATGCCGATTTGATGGGCGGACGCTACATCTCGAAAGACCCCATCGGGTTCGTGGGTGGGGATGCGAATTTGTATCGGAGGGTCGGCAACGACCCTGTCAACTGGATTGATCCTTGGGGCTTGAGTGCTTTAACGCCAGCATTGCCAATTGGTGTGGGCTTTGCTACTGCTGATGGCCCATTATTACCATTTGGAGATATTATTGGTGGAGCTATCATAGCGGGTGCCGCCATATATGATTATATTCATCGAAATGAAGATAACAGTGATGATGGTAATACTTGTGATCGGCCACGTCCATATGCTGGTGAAACCCCGGATGATGTCCCTGAAAAGTTTAGACCTTCAGGTGCTCCTGGTCGTCTGAAGAATGATGATGGCTCAATATGGGAAAAAGATAGAGATGGCCATGGTGGCAGTAAATGGAAGCGGTGGCCGAATGAAAGGGATAGAAGAAGGGAAAAAAACAGAGAATCAATTAGGCCAGATGGGAGTGTTAGGTAAATTATGAAAATTAAAAAGCTCTACAATGAGGCATTGTCATATTGGCCAATAATAATAGATGTAAGCGAAAAAATACTATTGGACAACGGCGGTGTTAGATGCCATGAACTTATAATGGTTCATGATGAGATATTAAATAAGATTTACAAGCTAAAAAATCTTGATTTGGAACGAATGGACTGGGCAATTTTTACAAAACTACATGGTTGTGCCAAAAATCAAGATACACTATATCCAAATGAACTTGACTATGAATCTGTTGTTTCTATCTATTTGGAAAATCTTCGGAAAAACAACAGTGTGTCCTGAGATGGTTATAGCCTGACACTGCGCTATTTGAGATCGTGTGATCTGCCGTACAGGGGGCCATGAAAAAATTTCTCTTTCTGTTGCTCTTGTTGACCTGGTCCCTCCCAGCCCTGGCCGGGATGAACCTGCTCTCCGGCAACGTGTCGCACCGGCAAACGCTTTTCGCTGCCCAGGGTGGCGTCCTGCCGCTCCGGATCGAGTTGATGTACAACAGCCTCGACAAGATTTCGGGTGTACTGGGAGCGGGGTGGAGTCACAGCTATGACATCTACCTGCACCGGAACTCCGATGGAACCATCGTGTTGACCGGGGGTATTGAGAAGCATTTTTATTTCGTCGATGGCAGTGGCTATCAGACGTGTCTCGGTGATTCCTCGATCCTGGTGCATAACGGTGACGACACCTGGACCGTTACCTTTCGCAGCGGGCTGCAGTATCGTTTTGGTACCGACCGGAAGCTTGCTGCGATAATTGATCGCTACGGCAACACGGTTCATGTTTCTCACACCATAGAAAACGGTGCGGTCGTTTCCACCACGGTAATCGACCCGGCCGGGCGCAGTGCGACGATCCATTACAGCAACGGCAAGATCGACTGGATCAAAGACCCAGCGCAACGGCAATATGACTTCACTTACCACGCCACCACCGGAAAGCTCGAAAGCGTCACTTCTCCTGCCCCCGAAGCCGCTCACCCGACGGTGCGTCCACGCTGGGACTACCGCTACACCGCCAGCGGTGGTTACCTCGAATACATCAGCGATCCGGAAGGACATATCAGCAAGTACGGATACACCAACGGCAAGGTGACGCGTCAGGTCGACCCGGAAGGGGTGCTCGACATGAACGGGGGCGAGGCTGAGGATGTCGCGCTGCACAGCAAATCCTTGCAGTACGATGTCCCCGCTGCCGGACAGATCACCGTTACCGAGAAAGACGGCGGGCAGTGGCTTTACCATTACGATGCCAACGAAGGGGTGCTGACCGCCAAGATCGCTCCCGACGGCAGCATGACCAGCTACGGCTACTATGCGGCCAACGAAGCATATCCCGGCCTGCGAAAGGAGATTGTCTCCACGGTTGACGCCACGACGGTTCTCGTGGAGCGTACCGAGGCCTATGACAGCTATGGCAACCCCACCGTGGTCAAGATTTTGTCGCGCCCGGCCGGCGGCGGCGCCGAGGTGCTACACCGGCACCTGATCTACAGCTACGGGAGCTATGATCGCATTACCAGCGTCACGGAAAATATTGCCGGCACCACGGTCACTCTCGACTATGCTCTCGACAATGGTGAGGAGATCGTCACCGTCGCCGCTCCGAAGGTCAATGCCGAGGATCAAAACGGGCCGCAGACCGTACTGATCTACCGTGCCGACGGCCAACTCCGCCAGGTCACCGACCCCCTCGGTCGGGTGACTAGCTATGCCTACGACGCTGCCGGACTGCCGCAGTCGATCACGGACGAAACCAGTGGCATCGTCACCAGCTTCGAGCCATTCGACGCCCTGGGTCGTCCCGGCACGGTCAAGATCAGCAAGAGTGGCCAGGCTGACCGTATCACCAACATCTTCTACGACGCTCTCGGTCGCCCTACCGATGTGTCCCGCCCCGGTGTGGTGCTGAACGAAGGCGCAAGCGTGGTCACCCTGCCGACCCGCTTCGACTACGACCTGGTCGGTAACCGCACCTCCGTTACCGACGCCGAGGATCGGACCACCACCTTCGAACATAATTATCGTGGCGACGTGACCAGGATCACCGACGCCCTGCTGCACGACACCGTCCTCGAATACGGCGGGGCCGGGTGCAGCAACTGCGGCGGCGGGGTGGACAAGCTGACGGCGGTGATCGATGCCAACCAGGTCGGCGAGGAAGAGCCCCTCAAGACCTCCTTCCACTACGACCAGTCCGGCAACCTGGAGCGCGAGGAAGATCCCTTGGGCAAGGCGCTCGTCTACACCTGGTACCCGAGCGGCCAACTCAAGCAGAAGATCGACGAGACCAGTGGCCAGGTGCTGGTCGCCTACACCTATCTCCCCGACGGACGACTCGATACCAAGACGGTGCGCGATGCCGCCGGCGTCAACCAGGTCACCGACTTTGACTATTTTCCGAACGGGCGGCTGCAATCCATTGACAGCCCGACCATCGACTACACCTTCACCTACTACGACAACGGCTGGCTGAAGAGCGTCGATGACGACGTCCGCACCGTGACGTATGTCTACGACGCCGCCGGGCGTCGCGAATTGGTCACGGTGACTTTGAACCAGGACCAGAGCACGCTGGCCAGTCTCGACTACGGCTACGATCCGGCGACCAAGCAACTCCGGCAGATCGTCAGCGCCGCCGGCACCTTCACTTTCGGCTACGACGATTGGGGGCGGCGATCAACGCTTACCTACCCGAACGGCATGGTCGCGACCTACGGCTACAACGGCCAGACCGACTGGCTGACCGGGATCGACTACACGGACGGCGTCGCTGGCCCGGTGCTCCTCGACCTCGACTATCCCGCGCACGACAAGGTCGGCAACCGCAAGCAGCGGGTCGAGGACGGCATCGTCACCAGCTATGCCTACGACGACACCTACCAGCTCACTCAGGCCAAGACCGGGGCGAGCGAGGAGAATTTTACCTTTGATGCGGTCGGCAACCGCGAGAGCGGGCCGACGGTCAAGGATACCCCGGCGGCCGCCTACGAACACGACGCCGCCAACCGGATGCTTGAGGGGCGCAAGTTCGACTACGCCTACGACGACCGCGGCAACCTGCGCTTCCGCTACTTGGACGCCGCCCATAGCAAGTACTGGGAGTACCGGTGGGACGGCGAGAACCGGATGAGTGAGGCGGTGCTGGTCGATAATGAAAACATCGTCCGCACGGTGACCTTCAAGCACGACTCCTTCGGCCGGCGGATCGAGAAGCAGGTGACGGAAGGGCCGACCACGACGACGCACACCTACGTCTACGACGGCGAGGATATCATCCTCGAAACTGTGAGCGACGGTACCACGACCATCTCGACCCACTACGTCCATGGCCCCGGCATCGACGAGCCGCTGGCCCTAGTTCGAAGCGGCCAGAACTACTTCTACCATGCCGATGGGCTGGGGAGTATCGTGGCGATCAGCGACAGCAACAAAGCCTTCGTGCAGCGCTACACGTACGAATCCTTCGGCATGCTGACGGCGAGCAACCCTGCGTTCGAGAATCCGTACACCTTTACCAGCAGGGAATATGATAGAGAGACTGGATTGTATTACTATCGAGCCAGGTATTACGATGCAATGGAAGGGAGATTTATCAGTAAAGACCCGATTGGGTTTGAGGGTGGGGATGTGAATCTATATCGGTATGTCTGGGGGAGCCCTGTTAATTCGACGGATTCTACAGGATTATGGGGTGATGATGTCCATTCTGGAATTGGTAATTCGAACTATGGCACCTACACTTGGTCTAGGCAGGCAGGTTTGTCGGAATCGTTAGCTCAAAGGGTTGCAATAGGAAATGTTTCTGTTGATAAAGTTCTGTGGGCTAGTCCGTGGCCGCCCGCTTCAAATCAGTCGCGACATTTTAATAGATTTTCAACGGCCACTTACAGTGATTCTCGATTGTACTACGCTAGCTTAGAATATAAAAGAGCAATTGAACTTTATAATCAGGGGGAATGTGAAGCAGCATTTGGACGTCTAGGAAAGGGACTCCATAGCCTTCAAGATTATTATGCTCATCACGATTGGGATCCAGGGTTCGTAGGGATTAACCCCCATCCGTCATGGTATGACGAATGGTATGACACAAGGAACAATAAAGCAGCAATCATGACTCAAATTGAGTCAATTAAATATATAAAAATCTTCATTAACGAAGTAAACTATTAATTTACAGAAGAGGGTCAGTGCAGACAATGAAATATCTGAAAATGATAGGTGTAGGTATTATGTTTTCTGTCACACTAACGGCTATTTTCCAATTTTGCTGGCTTGCCTTCAGGATTTTTGTTCTTGGGTACGGCGATAGTGGTCCATCATGGATTATCGATGTTAACAACTGTTTGTATGTTTTAGGTTTAGCTTCGGGCGTAGCTCTAACTTATTCATACTATAAGAACTGATAAAAGATTTCTTTACTAACTCACCCATCTGGCAATACCTGGGAATTTCAGCAACAAGAAAGCTCAGAGTGCTTTTTGTATTTGAATATCAATTATTATTTTATTTAGCGGAAAAGCAGGGGGCATCTGATGAAAGCCTTTAATTTTATGCGGGTTCTGTTGGGTTTAGTGATAATACTGGTTTTGTCGGCTCCCTTGGTGCAGGCAGCAACGGACGGCTATTACCAATCAAGCGCGACCACGTCCGTTTGGGACGGCACGGCGGCCGACCGCCTGCTGCCGGAAACCCCCGACTCCTACCAGTTCGACTACGGCGACGACGCGCTCGTCACTTACACCCTCCCCTGGAACTTCCGCTTCTACGGCACCGCCTATGAACAAATCAAGGTCGACGCCGACGGCAACATTTGGTTCGGCACGCCCGGCGGGCACACCTTCCCCCTCGCTACTACCGGTCCCGTGATCGCCGCCTGGAACACCGACCTCAGTTCCTACTATCACGGCGGGGTCTTCGTTGGCTATGACGACCAGCAGCCTGATCGTGTCGTCGTTCACTGGCGGGCAGAGACATTCAAAGAGGCCGGTTACGGACGGGATAATGAGTTTGAAATCGTTTTGTTCCGTGATGATATGGGGAGCATGACCGAGGCGATGAGTGACGGTTGCTATTGTTGCCCGTTGTTTCTATAATGTATTGCAAATGCAACGCAAGGAGCGGGCGATGAAAACTGCCAGCATGCCGTCACTGCGCGTCGATCCTGAGCTGCGTCACGATGCGGAAAGCGTCCTGCGCGAAGGGGAGACCCTGTCGGGCTTCATGGAACAGGCGTTGCGGGCCAGTATCCGCGCTCGCCGCGCCCAACGTGAATTCGTCGCCAGGGGGCTGGCGGCGCGCGACGAAGCGCGTGCCACCGGCGAATACTATGGCGCCGATGAGGTTCTGGACGAAATGGAGCAGCTGTTGGCGCGGGCCGAGGCCATGCTGCGCCCATGAGCTTCCAGGTTCGCTATACGAGGGCCGCGCGAGACGATCTCCTGCGGCTCTTCGCGTTTCTGGCGGAGCGCGATCCGGTGGCGGCCCGGCACGCGCTGGCAACGATCCGCAAGAGTATCGCTCTGTTGCAGGATTTTCCGTTCACTTGCCGCAAGGCCGATCCCGACAACCCGTTTCTGCGCGAGATGGTCATCTCCTTCGGTGCACGGGGCTACGTCGCGCTCTTCGAGGTCGAAGGAGACGGCCTCGTCACGATCCTCGCCGTTCGCCATCAGCGGGAAGAGGATTATCACTGACCGCGGACAGATGCCGAACGGCACCAACTTCCATGGAGCCGTACCGGTTCGATCCCGGTCCCGGGGCACCACTTTGCTGCAATGACTAATCCCGTTTACAGCCAACCCCTTTCATGACACCCTTGGCCATGCGCCTGCTACGGTTTTTGACGGTCCTGTTTGCCTGCGTGCCGCTGCTGGCCGGCTGCGCCGGCGACGATCGCCTCCTGAAGAATCTGGTCAAGACCGACATCGACTTCGTCGCCGACGTCCACCTGCGCGAAATGAACCGCCTGATGGAAGCGCTGCTGGTCAAGCTCTACAAGCGCAACCCGCGTGAATTGCAGAAATCGGCAGCCCTCTCCGTCGAACAGCGGCGCCAGCAGCTCTTCGCCATGCCGGGTCCGTTGCGTTTCGAGGAGTTGGACAGCCGCCAGGGGACGGCGGCGCTGGAGCTGGCTTTTGCGGAGGATTTCCGGGGCGACCGGGTGTTCGCCGTCATGACCGGGCTGGTCAGCATGGTACGCAGCAGCTACAACTGGCAGGAGGAGCAGTTCCTGCTCGATTCCCTCGACCCCCAGCAGCTGTTCAACTCCGCCCGCAACCTCGAGATCCTCGCCTGGCGCCTGAGCAACCGCCGCGATGCTGGCGGCAGCCTGCTGCTGCTGACCAACAGCCGCCCGGGCGAAGAGGAAAACTTGAGCTTCGAACGGCTCTACGGGCGAATGATCGCGGTACAGGACCTGCTGGCCTTCATCCTTGCCGGCAAGGTCGATCGCGGCATCTCCCGGGTCGTTCAGGGGGCGCTTTCCTCCGCGGCATTCCTGCCGATGGGGTTGTGAAGCAGAGACGGCTTCCGGCTGCGACGCGGCCGCCGGCAACACGCACCCCGGCAACGCCAAGGGCCACCTCCAGAGGGTGGCCCTTGGCGTTTGCCGCTGCCGTACCGATGGTGCGGATCCGTACTGCGGGGCCGCCATCTTCCGGCGGCATTCCCCTGCCACGGGTCGTAGCCGGGTGCAGCTCTGCCGCGTTGCCGGTCAGGGGGAGTGATGGGGTTGGTCGTGGGCGTCGACCTCTTCCCAGCCGGTCCACATCGGTTTGATGTAGGCCATCGGCGTCTTGCCGAGGGTGGCGAGGTAGACATGGGTGAAGAGGAAGGCGACCAGGCAGCAGGCCAGCAGGAAGTGGGCGGCCACCAGCAGCTTGAGGCCGCCGACCAGGATCACCAGCTCCCGGAGCGGACTGACGTTGGTGAGCAGGATGCCGGTGAGGGCGATCAGCGGCATCAGCACGAACATGATCGCCATGTAGGCGGATTTCTGCATCGGGTTGAACTTGTTCTGCGGCGTCGGGTGATGGGGGTTGGGCCAGCCGAGGAAGTAGGTCAGCAGGTAGAACTTGGCCTGGCGGAGCAGGCCGGCCTGGAGGTCGTCCCTGGTGGGCACGTAGGTCTTGCCGAGGTTGCGGGCGACCAGCCCGTAGTAGAAGAACCACAGGGAGAAGGAGGCCGCCACCACCAGCCCGGCGGTGTTGTGGAGCAGGACCACCGACTTGTAGCTGGCGAACAGCGGGAGATACTCGGGAAAGCGGATCTGGGCGCCGGAGATCGTCAGGGTGACGATGCCGAAGGCGTTGAGCCAGTGCCAGATGCGGACCGGGGTCGGCTGCAGGTAGATCTTGTGGTGGTGGCCATGGCTAGTCCTCCTCGCGGCGCTGGCGGTTCTTGCGGGTCAGAAAGCGCAGGGTGCCGTGCCCGATCGGCATGACCATGCCGCCGGCGATGATCACCATGCCGAGGTAGTCGAGCCCCTTGTTGCGGGTTGCGCCGACCATGTAGAAATCCGGGGTGCCGTAGAGCGCGTCGAGCACCGCACCCTGTTCGGTGGCGATCCGCTGGTAGCTGCCGTCCTCCCGGGCCAGGGCGATGAAGCTGGTCTGGCGGGCGGCGGGACCGGAGGCGTGGCAGAAGGTGCAGTCCCAGCGGTTGTCGAGGATGCGGAAATCGTGGCTGACCGTTTCCGGGGTGATCATCCCGTGCAGGCGCAGCGACTCGTTGGCGGAGTCGAGGTTGAACATGCGCAGTTCCGCCAGGGAGATGTAGTCGTCCTCGTTGCGGTCGATCAGGCTCTGAATGCTCTTGTCGCCGGCCAGGGCCTTGAGCTCGGCATGGCTGGCGAGGTCGAAGTCGCCGAAGGGCGAGGTGCCCTGGCGCTTGATCACGTACAGGGTGATGACGTTGTCCTTGGAGGCGGTGTGACAGGAGATGCAGGGGAGCATTTCGAGATGCAGGTCGGCCTGGGGGAGCCATTCGGCATGTTTGAGCGCCGTCTCCAGACCGCCATGGCAGGTCGCGCACATCGCGTTCATCTCCTGGCCGGACACCTCGGTGGCCCCGCGCGCCCGATGGGGATTGTGGCAGTCCTTGCAGGCGGCCATCTCGAAGTGGCCGCTGCGGGCGTATTCGGCGCCGACCGTGTCGTGGCATTCCAGGCACTCGGTTTTGGACGGGGTGTCGCCGTCATCGGGATGGTTGGCGGTGACCGAGGCGTGGCAATCCTGGCAGCCGATCTCGGCATGGGCCGTGGTGTCAAAGGTGACCGGGTTGATCTGGAACGTGCTGCCGACGGTATCGGCATCGGCATGGCAGCCGAGGCAGTCGGCGTTGTCCGCCGCGACGGCGGCCGGCGGCAGCGCGAGCCCGGCCAGCAGCAGGATCAGCCAGAAGAGTTTTCCATGATAAGTGCGCATGATCGATCCCATCCCTGGTAAGTGAGTGACGGTTGCAGGTTCAGGGCAGCAGGAAGCTGGCCGATACGGGTTGCTTTGTTGAGAGATCCTCGGACCGCCTGCGGATCGCGACCAGCGCCGAGTGCGTCTGCGCGACCACGATGATGGCGCAGTAGCCGAGCAGGAAGCGGAGGGCCAGGCCGGCCACGCCGCTCAGCATTTCCGGTGCCGCCAGGCTGACGAGCAGCGTCGCGCTGAACAGGACCAGGCTCGCCATCCAGAGAATGATCAGGGTGCGTCCGAGTTTCATGGCAGTCACCTCAGCCCTGCTTGTCCGGTGCGACTTCGGCCTGGGGCTGCAGCGCTTTCCCCCGGACGAGGCCCCTGACCAGGCCGCATACGACCATGACGACCGGCATGAGCTGGACGATGACGATCAGGGCGCACATGCCGAGAAAGGCCCAGGCCAGGTAGGAACTGTGGTCCTCGCGCGGACCGGCTGCGGCGAGGGCCTGCACCGTCGGTGCCAGCAGGGTGATGACCAGGAGTATGGCAGGGGCTTTGGTTTTCATGGGAGGACTCCTTTGGTTACCGTTCGAACTCCTTGACCGAACTGCTGAACAGGGACTTGAGCAGTCCGGCCAACAACACCATGGCGGGGACTACCTGGATGGCGATGATGGCGGCCAGAAATGCCATGAAGGCGGTCTGCAGCGGCTCGGCAGCCGCGGGAGGCGTCGCCGACGAAGGCGACCAGGGCGGTTCCGGTTGCGACCACGACCAGGATCACGGAGTTGAGGTATTTGTCTTTCATGGCGGCCTCCTCGTGAAGTTTGTGTCTGCTGACCTAACCTAAGAGCAACCGGCATACCAACCCGACCTCTCGCTTCATGATGTGTAAAATCAACAGGTTACATAGGCGGGCCGAAGCCGGTCTGCACAGGACGATTCCTGTTTTGCAGGAATCGTCCTGTCAGGCAAAAGTGTTTCCTGCAAAGCAGGAATTACTGCTACCGGCAAAATTCGTTCATGGAGTGGTTGATCTGATACTTCTTGAGCAGAGTGTACAGGCGCGAACGGGAGAGGCCGGACAACTCGCAGGCCTTGTGAATATTGCGGCCGGTGAGGTTGACCAGTTTGAGCAGGTAGAGGTGCTCGGCCCTGAAAAATACTTCTTCCCGCAACTCACGCAGCTTGGGCAGTGGTTCCGGGGCGATGTCGGTGCCCTGGTACCGGCCGAAGCCGAGGGCACGGCGGCTGGCCGCGGCTGGCGGTGGTGCGGTAGGTTTGATGGCCGATAGTTCCATGGGCAAGTCCAACTCGGTTAGACAACAGGTGTTGACTCTTATCAAAGCAGAACTTGTGCCAACTAACGGTATGAAATAAAAACCTATAATAACAATGAGTTATAAGAATGACGTGAAATCGGTGCGGCTGGAGACGGCAACTATTTTCCTGCCGATCAAGAAAGTGTCCTGCCCGGGTGGAATGTCGGGAGAGGTTGCGGGAGGTCAGTGGCTGCGGGTGAGCTCGTGCTTCTTCAGGAGGGCGTAGAGCCGGGACTGGGAAAGCCCGGAGATTCGGCAGGCTTCGGCGATGTTCTGACCAGCCAGCATGAGCAGGTCGCCGAGATAGTTCTTCTCCGCTTCCAGATAGACGGTTTCCCGGAAGTCGTTGAGCTTGGGCAGGGACTGGACGGCGTTCTCGCCCAGGGAGAGGGTGAAGGCCCCCTCGTGATCGACGGCGGCTCGTGCCACCTTGACGCGGAGGCCGGTCGGCAGATGCTTGGGGAAGAGGGTCGACTCCAGCCGCGCCGAAGCCAGCACCCGTTCCATGGTGTTGACGAACTCGCGAACGTTGCCGGGCCAGGCGTAGATCAGCAGGGTCTTGACAAATTCCGGCGAGAATCCCTTGGGGGCGAGGCCGTAGCGTTCGCAGAAGCGGTCGGCATAGTGTCTGGCCAACTCCTGGATGTCCTCGGGGCGCTCCCGCAGCGGGGGCAGGTCGATGATGAAGGAACGCAACCGGAAGAGCAGGTCCTCGCGGAATTGCCCGCGCTCGACCATCTCGTCGAGGTTGCGGTTGGTGGCGGCCACCAGCCGGAAGTCGCTTTCGATCTCATGGCTGCTGCCCAGGGGGCGGAAGCGGCGTTCCTGCAGAACCCGCAGGAACGATTTCTGCAAAGCCAGGGGCAATTCGCCAACCTCGTCGAGGAACAGGGTCCCGCAATGTGCCTGGCGGACCAGGCCGTCGCGGGACTTTTCGGCACCGGTAAAGGTTCCTTTCTCGTGGCCGAACAGCAGGCTCTCGACCAGGGTTTCGGGAAGAGCAGTGCAGTCGACTACCACGAAGTTGCCGCGGGCGCGCTCGCTGTTC
This sequence comes from uncultured delta proteobacterium, assembly GCA_963749425.1. Taxonomy (GTDB): domain Bacteria; phylum Desulfobacterota; class Desulfuromonadia; order Desulfuromonadales; family BM103; genus VAUL01. Next base: position 141,721 of record CAVVMK010000005.1, on the reverse strand, counting down.
TCGTGAACGGCTCGGGCGAACAGCTCCTTGCCGGTGCCGGTCTCTCCGGTAATCAGGATGTTGATGTCGCTCCCGGAGGCCTGGGCGACCAGGTCGAGACAGGCGTTCAGCCCCGGGCTGTTGCCAATGATCCGGCTGCGCTTGAGGGCGGCCACCGGCCGCTTGCGGGCCACGGCGGTCTTCTGCTCCCGGTACTGCAGGGCCCGTTCGAGGGAGAGCGTGATCTCCTTGACCGAACAGCTCTTCTCGATGTAGTCCCAGGCGCCGCTCTTGATCGCCAGCTCAGCCCCGTTCGGATCGCCGAATCCGGTCATGATGATGATTTCGGGGCGGGCGGGACAGGCCTCGAGATCAGGCAGTGCGTCGAGACCGTTGCCGTCAGGGAGCCTGACGTCGAGGAACACCACGTCGAGGTCATGGGCGGCGGCCAGTTCCAGGCCGGCCTTGAGCGTGGCGGCCGCAAGCGTCTCGTGCCCCAGGCGCCTGACCATGCGGGTCATGGTGTCGCACATCAGCGGGTCGTCGTCGATGATCAGGATCTTGGCCATTGCAGGCAATCCAGTGAAGGCATGTCAATCGAGCAGGCGGCGGATGACCTGGGTCATCTCCTCGCGTTCGTAAGGTTTGGCGACCAGTTCGCGAATCCCGATCTCTCTGGCGCGACTGAGGGACGGTTCGCCATCGCTGCCCGGTCCGTTCCCCGAACAGAGGATGATCGGCAGGTCAGCCCTGATCCTGAGTATCTCCCTGGCGAGCATTTCACCGGTCATGTGGGGCATGGTCTGGTCGGTGATGACCAGGTCGAAGCGCTCCGGCTCGGCAATGAACCGCGCGAAGGCCTCGCGGCCGTTGCCGGCCGTGACCACCTGGTAACCGAGCCGTTCAAGCATCTTGCGGCCGGCAAAGACCAGTTCCGTTTCATCATCGACCAGGAGGATCGATTCGTGGCCGCCGCGCAGGGGGCGGGCAGGGACCTTTTCTGCCGGCGTGCCGACGTGGTTGAGGCAAGGGAGGAACACCTGGAAGCTGGTCCCCTTGCCGGGCTCACTCTCGACGGTGATGGTCCCGCCGTGGCTCTTGATGATGCTATGCGCCACGGACAGGCCGAGTCCGGTTCCTTTGCCCTGTCCCTTGGTGGTGAAGAAGGGGTCGAAAATCCGCTCCATGACCGCCCGCTCCATACCATGCCCGGTGTCCCTGACCGTCAGGCGCAGAAAGTCGCCGGTGGGGAGGCCGGGATAGTTGGAGTCGTAGGCAGCGTGGTGCCGGAAAGACTCGAGGCTGACCTCGAGAATGCCGTTGCCGTCCTGCATGGCTTCGGCCGCGTTGGTGCACAGGTTGAGAATCACCTGGTGCAGCTGGGTCGGGTCAGCCGAGACCAGCCCGGCCGGAACAGCGATGTGCTTGCGAATCTCGATGGTCGCCGGCAGCGAGGCGCGCAGCAGCAGCAGACATTCGGTGATGACGTGCTCGAACTGCACCGGCAGCCGTTGGAGCGTGGCGGTCTGCAGGCTGATGGTTTTGATCTGTTTGACCAGGTTCTTGCCGCGCAGGGCGGCCTGCAGCACGATGCCAAGCTGTTCACGCTCGGTGCAGTGCTCGTCGAGATCATCGAGGGTCAGTTCGGTATTGGTAATGATCGCCCCGAGGATATTGTTGAAGTCGTGGGCGATGCCGCCGGCCAGCGTGGCGATGGCCTCCATCTTCTGGGCCGTGCGCAGCTGTTCCTCGAGCTGCAATTCGTGAGTGATGTCGCGGATGACAGCAACGTAACGCACGATGGTGTCGGCGAACCCGCGGACCGGCGAGACCCTGGCATCGATCTCGTAGTGAAAATCATCCGGTCGCAGGCAGCGGAACAGCCCGGTTCTGGTTTCCCCCGAGGTGATGACCTCGGTCATGGTCCGGTAAAGCTCCGGGCAGCGGTGGACGCACTCGAGGTCGTGCAGGCTGCTGCCGACCAGTTGTTCCGCACGCACGCCGCTGAGCGTCTCCCAGGCGGGATTGACGTACTGCACGGTACCATCGCGGTCGAAGGTCATCACCCCCTCGGCCTCCTGGGCAATGACCGCGACCAGCAGCATCTGCTCCTCTTTGAGCTTGGCCTGCTCCGTTTCCCTGCGGATGTTGGTGATGCCGGCGGAGAGGTCGTCGGCAAGCTCTTCGAGGAGGCCGATCTCGTCGCTGTTGAAGGCATCGGATTCGTTAGCCAGAATCACCAGGGCGCCGAACACCTGCTTGCCGTCCCGCAAGGGGAGGGCGATGGCCGCATTGAACCCCTGCCGTAAGGCTTCTTCGCGCCAGGGTTTGAAGTTGGGGTTGGTGCCGATATGCTGGACGACCATGGTCTGCCCGGTGCGAATCGAGGTCCCTGCCGGCCCCTGGCCGGTCGGGCTGTCGTCCCAGCTGACCTTGAGATTGGCGACATAGCCCTCATCGTGGCCCCACGAAGCCACCGGGAGTACCCTTTTGTCCGGTCCCTCCTGGGCGAAACCGACCCAGGCCAGGCGGTAGCCGCCGAGCATGACCAGAATCCGGCAGATCGTCCTGAGCAGTTCCGGCTCGTAACGCCCCCAGGTGATGGCCTTGTTGCATTCGCTGAAGAAGCGCAGCGCCCGATTGACCCGATAAAGCTTCTGCTGGGAATTCTCGACGGCGGCTTCGCGATGCCTGAGCAGCCAGTAGAGCGCTTGCCCGGAGACAACGATGAAGGCCCATTGACTGAAGATCTTGACCCGGGTGAGGTTGCCGGGGGCAGGGAACTGCTGCGCCATGATCAGGTCGGCGAAAAAGATCCAGATGCCGCCGAGTACCGTATAGACCAGGGCGATATTGAAAGGAGTCAGCCAGCTCTTGAGGGTTTTGCTGGTCATCAATGGTGATCCCGGCAGTTCCCCTGGCTCCATGCGTAAATCAAAAGAGAAGAGCTGCGAGTGCGGCGATCGGTTCCGGGCTGCCCCTCACGGGTCCCGCCTCGACCCGATCCCGTCGCGCCTGGTCGAATCCGAGCCGACGCTTCATTAACCGCATTAAATTTAGCACCGAAGTCGCCGTCAGTCAAACCATAACCGGGGCAGTGGCTGCCTCAATCATACTCCACCTGCAGCTGGCTGCCGTTCAACGCTTTCCGGTCGAAGCCGTGGGCCTTTCCCCAGAAGGAGATAACCTTCTGCAGGAGCTTGGCGGCGACCATCTCCGAGACCCGGCTTGGCTCGGGGACCAGCTCCACCAGGTCGACGCCGCGCAGATTGAGCCGCGGCCGGCTGAACAGGGCTTCCAGCGTCTCGATCATCTGCGGCCAGGAGAAGCCGCCGGGCTGCGGGGTGCCGACTCCCGGCACCAGCGACGGAGTGAACACGTCCATGTCGATGGACAGATAAAGCGGGCCGTCGAGGGAGCGGACCGTGTCGAGGAATGCCTGCCACTGACCTTGCCCGCGCAAGTCCCGATCGGTGAACAGGGTGATGCGCGGTTCGCGAGCCACCAGTGCGACTTCCGATTCGAAGAGCGAACGGACCCCCGCCATAACCACCCGATGCCCTTGCTCGAGCAGGCGAAAGACCGGGCAGGCATGGCTGAAGCGGTCACCTTCGTAGCTGGCGCGCATGTCGCCATGGGCGTCGAGAAACACCACCGTCCCAGGCTCCCGCACCCGCCCCGCGACCAGTGCCGGAGTCAGGGAATGCTCGCCGCCCAGGGACACCAGCAGATTGTGCTGCGGCAAGCTCTCCACGTAGCGCTCCAGGGCGGCATGCCATTCGGCGGCGGGGAGCGCCGGGTCGTCGCCGAAGGCCGGCAGCACGCTGATGGTCAGATGTTTGAAGGGCGACCAGCCGGCGTCCTCTTCGTAAAATTCGAGCTGGTCGGTGGTCCCGAGAATCGCCGCGGGGGCCCGGGCGGTGCCCGGTTTGAAGGAGACGGTACGCTCCAGGGGGACCGGCAGGACCAGCACGTTAGCGCTGGCGGCGGGAGCATTGGGCAGGGAGAGGAAGTGCAGACCGTCGGTCATGTGCGCTGCTCCTGGTTGAGGATCAAGCGGCCAACTCCTCACGGACGGCCAGGGTCATCGCCCCGAGCAGGGATTCGAGGTCGGCGGCGCTGATCAGGTAAGGCGGCATCAGGTAGACCAGCCGGCCGAAAGGTCGCAGCCAGATGCCGTGGTCGACCAGGCGCCGCGGTCAGCGACGGCAGATTGGCCGGCTGCGCCAGTTCGAGCACGCCGATGGCGCCCTTGACGCGCACGTCGGCCACTCCCCGGCCACTTCCGGCATGGCTTCCAGATGGCGGCGGCAGGCCGCTTCAATCCCCGCGACCCGTTGCTGCCACGGGCTGTGGCGAGCAGCAGGTCGATGCTGGCGCAGGCGACGGCGCAGGCCAGCGGATTGGCCATGAAGGTCGGTCCGTGCATGAAGGCTCCGGGCGGAGTGCCTGAAATCGTCGCAGCTGATCCCTCGGTGGTCGTCAGCACGGCCGCCAGAGTCAGGTAGCCGCCGGTCAGTGCCTTGCCGAGACACATGATATCCGGGGCGATGCCGGCCTGTTCGCAGGCGAACAGGGTGCCGGTGCGGCCGAAGCCGGTGGCGATCTCGTCGGCGATCAGCAGGACGTCGAAGTCGATCGCACAGGGCCCGCACCCGCCGCAGGTATTCCGCGGCATAAACGCGCATGCCGCCGGCGCCCTGCACGATCGGTTCGAGAATGACCGCGGCCAGTTCCGACCGGTGCCGTTCGATCAGCTCCGCGAAAGGGGCGATGTCGGCGTCATCCCATTCGCCATCGTGGCGGCAATTCGGCGCCGGTGCAAAAAGATGCTGCGGCAGAATGCCGGTGAACAGATGATGCATCCCGGTGTCCGGATCACAGATCGCCATGGCTCCGGTGGTATCGCCGTGGTAGCCGTGGCGGATGGTCAACAGCCGCGTTCTTTCCGGATTCCCGCGGGCGTGCCAGTACTGAATGGCCATCTTGATCGCCACTTCGACGCTGACCGATCCGGAATCGCACAGGAACACGCTCTGCAGCGGCTCGGGGGTGATCGCGCACCAGGCGGGCAGCCAGTTCGGCGGCGGGGCGGTGGGTCAGCCCGCCGAACATGACATGGGCCATGGCCTCGAGCTGGCGGCGGGCTGCGGCATTGAGCAGCCGGATGGTTGTAACCGTGGATCGCCGACCACCAGGAGGACATGCCGTCGATCAGTTGCCGGCCGTCCTCGAGCACCAGGCGCACGCCGGACGCCGAGCGCACCGGCAGCGGCGGGGACGCACCCTGCAGGGGTGCATAGGGGTGCCAGACGTGCGCCGCTTCAAAGGCGCGCCAGTTATGGTCGGAAAGCAGGTTCATGATCCCTGGCGACTGAGTAATCCTGTGCCGTATTGCGGGCGCCATCCTAATGGAAAGCACCGGGTGATGCAATCGGCACGGCTGGCGGAGCGGTCAGTGCCGGCCCGGCGGCGGAGTGAGCTGGCGACGGCGCCAGACGAAAAAGGCGACCAGCAGCGCCAGCAGTCCGATGAACAGGCCGGCCCCGCCGCTCAAGGTCCGGGCCATTTCCCAGCTGGACCCGCCCAGGTAACCAAGCAAAGGGTATCCCCCACCCCAGAGCAAACCGCTGATCATCGCCCAACCGAGGAAAGGGAGGGGGCGCATGTGCGCAGCGCCGGCGATGAATGGCACCAACCCGCGCAGCGGCCCGATAAAGCGTCCGAAAAAAACGCTTTTCCCGCCATGATCGAAAAAGTAGCTCTGCGCCTTGAACAGCAGGTCCACATGCCTGCGCAGCAGGCCGCGTCCCCAGAGACGGCTGCCGAAACGGGCGCCAAGCAGGTAGCTGATCAGGTCGCCGACGATGGCACCGGTTATGGCCGCCGCCATGACGGCGGCAAGGCTGCTTTTGCCGTGATAGACCAGGAACCCGCTGAACACGGTGAGAATCGCGCCAGGAACGACCAGGCCGAGGCCGACCAGCCCCTCGATCAGGGCCAGGATCCCGATCACCGCTACAAACAGCGGTCCATCGGGAATAACCGCGAGGAGCTCCTTGAACCAGCTTTCCATCTCGACCAGATCACTCCCGTTCCGGGCTAAACCGGGCGTGCCAGGAATCAAAGGTTGCAACTTTTTCAGCCCCGAACCGGCCAAGTCTGGCCCGAATCGCGGCAACCTCGCGAGGCCCCCCCGGACCATCGGTTGTTTTGGAAAAGAACAGGTCGGCATAGGCGACGATCTGCTCTTCGAGGGTATGCGGGCGCATGTCGATGCGCGGAAGCGGCAGTTGCTGCCATTCGATGTCGGCGATACTCAGGCCGACGCCGATGTGTCGCTCGCAAACCAGGGCATGCCTCGGCAGGCCGGCCTGGCGCAGTATGCCGGCACCGAGCAGGCCGTGGGCAATATACGGCGCTTCACCGTGGCAGCCGAGCCGCGGGGTTGCCGTCAGAGCAATGCCGATATCGTGCAGCCAGGCGGCTTCGGCGACAAACCCGCCATCAACCGGTTCGCTCCGGGCGATCCGCCCGGCAACGGTCGTGGCCAGGTCGGCGACCTCCCGGCCATGGGCGACCATCACCCGGTAGGCCAGGCTCCCGGGGGCGTAGTAGCGGGCAATCAGTTCCAGCGGATTCATGGTGGCTTTCATCGATAGTGGCATTATACCTTATCGCCACGGACCTTCGACAGCATTATCAGGCGGGTGCCGCATGCTGGCAAGGAAGGTCAGGGCGAGAGGGGTTAGCAGGAGCAGCAGGGTGATCAGCAGGGCCAGGAAGGTTGCCGCCAGTCCGGCCCGGTCGGCCAGTGCCCCGACCGCGGCGAGCCGCCGCAATGAACCCGAGGCGGAACAGCAGCGATTTCAGGGAAAGGATGCTGGCGCGCTCGCCCCGACGGCTGCGCCGCTGCAGGTGCATGCGCACCAGCGGTCCCTGCAGGCCGCGCATCAGGGTCAGGAGCAAGTACCAGGCAAAGCCCCAGACGGCCTGGGTAACGGCCAGTCCGCCGTAGCCGGCGGCCATCAGCAGCAGGCACAGCCAGATGACTCCGCGAGTGCCGAAGTGAAACAGGGCCCGGGCGCTGAGTACCGAGCCGAGGGAGACGCTGAGGTTGGCAACGGCCCAGATCGGGCCGAACCAGGCGAGCGGTACGCTGGTGCTGCTGCATGTACGGCTGGATCAGCCAGACTGGAAAGAACGAGGCCAGACCGAGCGTCGCGCCGAACAGCAGGGTCCGGCGCAAGCGCCGGCGCGTCCAGCCAGGGCGCGCCGGGCGATGCCGCGGGCTTCGCGCCAGTGGGAGACGATCGGATCCGGCAGATGCTCCGGCGGTTCCCGCAGCCGCCGGCAGATCAGCCAGGCACAAACCCAGACCAGGACCTGCAGCAGAAACGGCAGCAGCGGGAACCAGGTATACAGCACCCCGGCGCCGATCGCCCCGGCGGCTTCGCCGCCCTGCGCCCAGGCGGTCATGCGTCCGTCATGATGCAGGTAGGCTTCTTCGCGCCCCTGGCCGTGCAGCGTCTCGTAAAGCAGGGCGCTGTCGGCGCCGCTGATGAAGGCATAGGAGATGCCGAGCTGGATCTCGGCGAGCAGACCGTCAGGAAACGTCCCGGCCAGGGTGTAGGTCAGCCAGCCGGAGAGGCCGAGCAGCGAGGCGAGCAGCAGGGCCCGGCGGTAGCCGAGGCGGTCGCTCAGATAGCCGGAAGGGTACTCCATGACCACCGTGGCCACCGAGAAGATCGCCTGCAGCAGGAGAATGTCGGCTCAGGGTCAGGCCGATCTGGTCTTTCCAGAAAAGCGTGATGATGGCCATCGGGAAGAGAGCCATCTTGAGAAAGGCGAAGGCGTTGAGCAGGGGGAGGTTTGCACTGGTTGAATCGTTGCGTTGCGCGCGCGCGTTGAATCGTTGAAACGTTGGTCGTCACGTCCCGAAGACATCGATTCAACAATTCACGTTTCAACTGTTCATTGGGTTTAAACCCAGTAAATGCAGGCCGCCGGGCAGCTGTCCATCGCCGTTTCGATCTTTGCGTCCGGCGCGCCGGTCGGATCGTAGACCTCGGCCTTGTGATCGTGGCCATGGGCATGACTGTGATGCTCGTCGCCGCCCATGCGGAAAACTTCCGGGCAGACCTGGGTACACACTTCGCAACCGATGCAGCAATCGGCATCCACTGCCGGCACCTTCGCCATGGCCGAGCCTCCGTAGGGGTAAGTTGGAGAATCATAACAGGGCCGTCGGCCGAAAACCAGCAATTGTTGCTGTTTACCTGGATGGCCGGGCATCTTATACTGTGACCCATCATGGTGAACAAGACCGGACTGCGCACCGAAATCGTCATCAGTACCGTCCTGCTCCTCGGGGCGGCCCTGCTGTTCGCCGGTCTTCTGCTGATCAAGCTGGCCGAACAGGAGTTGCTCGAAGAGCGCCGGCTCGCGCTGCAGCGTACCGCCCGGCTCGTGGCGGCAACCGAGCCGGCTCCGGCCGCCCTGCCGGAACTGCTCCTGCCGTTAACCCGCGATGGCGAACTGGTGGCCTGGCAGCTGTTCTCCGCCGAACAGGTGCTGCTGGCGGCCTTCTCTTCCGAGGCGGCCCTGCAACCCGCGGTCATGCCGCCGGTGCCGCTAGACGTCGGGGAGATCGGTGAAAGGCTTGCCTATTCCTCCACCTGGAATCCGTTCACGACGGATTCGGAAAGCTATCTTGACCTGGTCGTGCATAGCGGCGCGAAGCCCGGCGGGATCCTGCACCTGCGGTTTTCCCTGGAATCCCTGGTGGCCAAGGTGCATCGGGCTCAGCGCCTGATGCTGGTCTACGTGGTGCTGTACGGGTTGGTGCTCAGCCTGTTCGGTATTTTCGTGCTCAACCGCAACGTGGTCGAGCCGGTCCGGCGCCTGAGCATTGCCACCGCCGGTATCGCCAGCGGCGATCTCTCTCCGCTCGACGTCCCGGCGGGCCGGGGGAGATCCGCGAACTGGCGCAGGATTTCAACAAGATGATGGCGGCCCTGCAGACCAGCCGTGCCGAGACGGCAGCGCAAATCCACTCCCTGGAAGAGGCTAACCGGGCCTTGCAGCAGGCACGCAACGAAGTCGTGCGTGCCGAAAAGCTGGCCTCCGTCGGTCACCTGGCCGCCGGCATGGCCCATGAGATCGGCAACCCGCTCGCTGCCGTGATCGGCTATCTCAACCTGATGAAAACCGACCTGCGGGATCCGGCCCAGAACGACCTGGTCGAGCGCTCGCTGCAGGAAACCGGACGCATCGATCGGCTGGTCAGGGAGTCTGCTCGACTTCGCTGCTCCCGCCGGTGGCGTGCGGACGAAGCGATTCGACCCGCTCGCGGCATTGCGCGATGCGGTGGACCTGCTGATCAACCAGGGGGTCCTCGAGGGGGTCGCCGTGGTCGACCGTGCTCCCTGGCTCCCGTCCGGGTGCACATGGACCGCAGTCGTTTCGTGCAGGTGTGCGTCAATCTGCTGCTCAATGCCCGCGATGCCATGCCGACGGGCGGCGAGATCACCATTGACGCCGCCGCTGCGGCAGCGAGACGTGGTGCTGACTCTGGCCGACACCGGCGCTGGCATCCCCGGCGGAGATGCTGCCGCGGATCTTCGAGCCGTTTTTTACCACCAAGGATCCCGGCAAGGGGCGGGGCCTCGGCCTGGCCGTCTGCCAGCGCCTGATCAGTGAGGCGGGCGGGCGGCTTGACGTACAGTCGGCAGCCGGGGCAGGGGAGCATGTTTCACGTCTCCGTCTGCCGGTCGTGCAGGAGGTTGCCTGATGGCGACAGCAGCGCGTCAGGTGCTGGTCATCGACGACGAGGCGGCCATGCGTCACATGCTGCGGCTGGTCCTCGAGCGCGACGGCTACGCTCGTCAGTGAAGCGGCCAGCGGCCGCGACGGGCTCGACCGGCTGCAGTCGGCCGCCTTCGATTTTGTCCTCTGCGATATCCGCATGCCCGAACTCGACGGTCTCGGCTTCCTGCAAGGCGAAGGAGCACGGCGCAACTCGGCGGCACGGTGATCATGATGAGTGCCTACGGCACCATCGACACGGCCGTGGAGTGCATGAAGCAGGGGGCCTACGACTACATCTCCAAGCCGTTCCGTCCCGACGAGATCCTGCTCGCCGTGCGCAAGGCCGAGGAGCGCCTGCAGCTGCGCCAGGAAAACCTGTCAAGCTGCGCGACGACCTGCGCCGCAGCGGCCGGCCGCAGGGGACGGCGGCCATCATCCATCGCAGCGAAGTCATGACCGCGCTGCTGGAAACGGTCCGCAAGGCGGCGGCGAGCCCGGTGCCGGTGCTGATCCCGGGGAGACCGGTACCGGCAAGGAGCTGGTCGCCCGCGCCCTGCACTGCGAAAGCCCGCGCCGCGACCGGCCGTTTCTGGCGATCAACTGCAGCGCCATTCCGGCCGGCCTGCTCGAGAGCGAGCTGTTCGGACATGTCCGCGGAGCCTTCACCGGCGCCGACCGGGCCCGTACCGGCCTGTTCGGCGCGGCCGACGGCGGCACCCTGTTCCTCGACGAGATCGGCGACCTGCCGCTGGAACTGCAGCCCAAGCTGCTGCGCGTGCTGCAGGAAGGGGAGATCCGCCGGGTCGGCGACAACGCAGCCGCAGCGCGTCGACGTGCGGGTGGTGGCGGCCACCGCCGCGGACCTGCGCCAGGCGGTGGCTGCCGGGACCTTCCGCGAGGATCTCTTCTACCGCCTGGCGGTGGTCACCGTCGAACTGCCGCCGCTGCGCAGCCGTCCCGAGGATATCGTTCCCCTGGTCGACAGCTACCTGCCGCGTCTGGCCGCCCGACTCGGTCGGCCGGTACCGGCCATGGCCGATGAGGCCATGCGGTTGCTCGAGCAGCACCCCTGGCCGGGAAACGTGCGCGAACTGGTCAACGTCCTGGAAAAGACCCTGGTCCTGTGCCACGAAGAGACCATCGGTGCCGGCGACATTGCGTTGAACGAGCCACCGGCCGCTCCCCCCTCCGTCGCTCCCTCCGAGCTTTCCCTGAAAAATGCCGTGGCCGAGCTCGAGCGCGACTACATCTGCCGGGCACTGTCCGCCACCAGCGGCAATCGCACCCAGGCCGCCAGGCTGCTGGAGATCTCCCTGCGCAACCTGCTCTACAAGCTCAAGGAATACGGGCTGCACAACTGAGCATTCGCAACAATTTGCGTACCAGGTATGCAAAGTTTGCGTGAATACGGGCACTGCTGGGTGGTCTGCCTTGCGGTGTTGAATTTTTATTTAGTAATTTCAGGTTGTTGAGTGTTCAGATCTTGGCGAGCGATTGGTATGAAGTTTGCTGCTCTTGAATGGCGACGAGGAAAACTCCCCTCCTCCGGAGGTGCCGATGCGGCAGCGTAACTCATCACAATCCGGTTTTTCCCTGATCGAAGTGCTCGTGGCGATCAGTGTCTTCGTCTTCGGGATGATGGCCATCGCCAGCGTCCAGGTCGATTCGATCAGCCACAATGCCAGTTCGAACACCCGGTCAGTATCCGTCTCCCTGGCCCAGGGGGTCATGGAGCAAGTGCTGGCCCTCGATGAGAAAGACAACATCTTCGAGGCGACCACGACCGGCATGGTCTGGGATCTCGATCCGGATTCGGCCGCGACCAGCCTGGATATCCCGGGAGCCGGCACTTACAACGCCACCTGGGATGTCACCACCGACGACCCGGTCAACCAGGTTGCCCGGGTTGTAGTCACGGTCACCGGTCCGCGTGGCCGCACCGCCGTCCTGACCGGCTACAAGAGGTTCGAATGAACGACCGTCTCCTGATGAATCACTGTTGCGGGCGTCGCCGGCAGGCGGGGTTCAGCCTCGTCGAACTGCTGGTGACCATGGTTCTGGTCGGGCTGCTCACCACCGCCATGTTCACGATCTACCTCAACATGCAGCAGACCACTTACAACCAGGAAGACATCATCGATACCCAGCAGAGCCTGCGCGTGGCCATGGACTCGCTCAGCCACGACATCCGCATGGCCGGCTTCGTGGTTCCGGCCGCTACGCGTGGCATCAATGAAGCCTCGACCACCACCGCCCTGGTGATCAACACCGCCTCGGGCAACTATGCCTTCGCCCGCCTGCTCGGTGAACGGGTCGTGGCCGGCGGCGCCGGAACAGCGACCTTTACCGTGGCCCAGGACGTGATGATGGACCGGTTCCTGGAGCTGATGAAGGATACCAACCCCGGCACCATCACGGTCCGCATCATCCGGCCGCAGGACGGCGGTCAGCCGTTCGACGCGGACCTGACCGTCCCCAAGCTCGCCGGTCAGGCGGCCCGCGAAGCGGCTCGTACGGCCCGCTCGCTCACCCTCGCGGGGTTCATCAACGCCAACCCGATCAGCTACGTAAGCGGCGACTTGATTACCCTGGTGACCGATGGCGGAGCCGATCCGGAGATGATCACCTGGGACTTGAATGCCGGCAGCCTGCAGCGCACTGTCAACGGCGCCGCCCCGCAAATCATCGCGGCCAATGTCAATGCCCTGGAGTTCGCCTACCTCGACAACGAGGGGAACGCCCTCACCGACTTCCCGCTGTCGGATGCTGACCGGGAGTCGATTGCCGCGGTGCGCATCACCGTTACCGCGACGGCGGCCAACCAACTGGACCAGGCCGACCGCCAGCGCAGGATCACCAGTGTCGTCCGCATCATGAACCGCTGAGGAGCCTCCTGACCATGTCCCGTTTACGGATACTGCAACCACTGGCGGCAACGGGTGCCGGCGCCGCTCCCCGCGCCGGAGAGCGCGGCGCGGCCTTGATCATCGCCATCTCCCTGCTGGCGATCATGGCTGTTCTCGGGATCACGCTGCTTTCCGTATCGACCTCGGAGATGCAGCTTTCCGGGAATTACCGCTCTCAGCAGGAGGCCTACCTGGCTGCCGACCGGGCCATGGAATACGCCATCAATGCCGCCGCCACCACCAACGACACGGTCAATCTCTATACCGACACCAATACCAGCGTCGATCCCGACGCACTGCACCGCGACCTCATCGCCGTGGGCAACAGCGGCCTCCAGGCGCCGACGGCATCCTCGCCCGCCGACCAGAACACGGTGACCTTCAACGGCGAAGGCGCGCCGCCGATCGGCATCGGCTCCGACGCCAACAAGTTCAAGGCCCGTAATTTCGTGATCAGCGTGGCCGCCGTCGCGCCGGTCAATGCCGCCAACCCGGCGCGGGTTGCGATCCGCGCCCAGATTGCCAAGATCGTTATCAAGTAGCTTGCGAGGAGAAGGAGCCTGACATGCGTGCAATCACCCTGCTCATCCTGCTGACCATCGGCTTTGCCGCCAGCGCCGGCGCCGCCCCCGAGAATGCTCGCGCCGCGAAGGGGTACCAGGGCGGTATCGACTACCAGGGACCCTACAAGGCTGAGCGACTCTATCAGTTAGACCCTTTGAGGGTCACCTGGTATGCCAGCCAGAGGTTGACGCACTGGCGGCAGTTGGCGTGCTTCGAGGCCCGCAGCACCCTGGCGGACCAGGGCGAATGGGTCGGCAACCTGACCGATGCCGGAGCCTGTGCCGGCACCAGCGAGGCCCCCCGCTGGGCCACCGGGAACTATCTCAATTTTCTGCTCAAGGCTAACGGTGCCGGCTCGGGCCGGGAGTGAGTTCGCCGGATAATTCCGCATCTCCAGAGCTCAAAGGATGACGCCCATGAAACGCCACGCCCTTTACCTTTCGCTGCTGCTCCTGGCTGCTCCCGCCCTGTGCTTCGCGGGTCCGGACGACTTCATCTGCGACACCGCGATCTACGGCGGCGAGACCGCCCTGGTCAAGCCCAACGTGCTGATCGTCTTCGACTCTTCGGGGAGCATGAGCGGCGAGATCGAGACCCAGGTCTGCGTCCCCAACCCGGACTACGATCTCGACGGCATCCTCGACGGCAGCGATAACTGTCCCTTCGACGCCAACGCCGACCAGGCCGACGGCGACAGTGACGGGGTCGGCGATGTCTGCGACGCCTTTACCGACCGGGACCTCGACGGCCACCGCGATCAGGACGACAACTGCCCGACCGTGGCCAACGCCGACCAGGCCGACGGCGACGGCGACGATATCGGCGACCTCTGCGACAACTGCCCTGTCGATGCCAATGCCAGCCAGGCCGATGACGACGACGATGGGATCGGCGATGCCTGCGACTCCGACCCCGGCGGCGGACCGAGCGGCGGGTACGATCCGCGGGTCAATTACACCACCGGGATCACCACCCGCTACTGCGGCGACGGTGACGGCGACGACGAGCGCTGCCGCCGGGATGCGGTCTACTATTGCCGGGCCAGCCGCTGGCACGATGGGACCTGCAGCGAGTGGCGGCGGGTGCTCAACGATACCGACGATATTCACCAGACAGAATGCTGGCCCGCTCGCCCCGAGGACAGCCTCGAGACCACCGGGCAGTACATCGGCACCCGCCGCATCGAACGCTGGGACTGCGACCGGGACGACAGTACCCGCTACTACGCGACCGGTAACTGGATCGTCTGGTACAACCTGACCAGCGGCGGCACGACGCTGCGCGAATCGGCACCGGTCGACGAGCTTTATGCGACGGCACCGCCGGCGCCCGCTGCGCCGGCCATGTCGATCGGCGAGCCCGCGGCCCTGGCGGCGACCACCAGCGCCACCAGCGGCCCCATGATCTGCACCACGGTGCGGCGCAGCAAGAACAGCATTGCCCGCGAGGTGGTCGAGGATCTGATCGTCTCGACCAGCGGGGTGAATTTCGGCCTGATGAACTTCAACGGCGACAACGGCGGCAAGTTCGTCACCCGCAGCGTCGGGGGCGCGAACTACACCTCGACCATCAAGGACATGAGCGCCATCCACACCGGCACCACCACCAACCAGGATGCCCTGATCCAGATCGTCCGCAACGTTCCGACCGATTCCTGGACGCCGCTCGCCGAGACCCTCTACGAATCGATGCGCTATTTCACCGGCGGCAGCAGCGCCTTCAGCACCTGGACCGGCAGCTATCCCTCGCCGATCACGGCCAGCTGCCAGCAGACCTACGTGATCCTGATCACCGACGGCATGTCGACCCAGGACCGTGCCAATGTGCTGACCACCATCTGTTCCAGCGGTGATTGCGACGGCGACCATGCCGAGCCGGGCAGTTTCCCCGACAACGGCTCCCACTACCTTGACGACGTCGCCAAGTACCTGCACGACCGGGATCTGTCGACCACCTATGCCGGTACCCAGAATGTCCTGACCTTCACCATCGGCTTCGGGCTGGGCGGCGGCAGTGACGATGCCGTCGACCTGCTCGAGAGAACCGCGGCCAATGGCGGCGGCAACGCCTACCTGGCCGAGAACTACCAGGCGCTGACCGGCGCCCTGACCTCGATCATCGGCCAGATCCTCGAGGTCAACTCTGCCTTCGTCGCCCCGGTGGTGCCGACCAACCCGGAGAACAAGACCTACAGCGGCAAGCGCGTCTACCTCGGCTTCTTCAAGCCGATCACCAACAACGACTGGCAGGGGAATCTGAAGAAGTTCGGGCTTGGCTACGGCGGCGTCGTGGAGGACAAGAACGGAGTCGCGGCCACCGACGCCAACGGCCGCTTCCTCTCCACCGCCACCTCCTACTGGTCGGTCACGCCCGACGGCAGCAATGTCGACGAGGGCGGGGTCGGCGACCTGCTGGCCAGCCGGGATTTCAGCACCGATCCGCGCCTGATCTACACTTACACCGGTGCCGAGAGCGACCTGACCCATGTCAGCAACCAGTTCACAACCGGCAACGCCGCCCTGACCATGGCCAGTCTCCAGGTCGCGACCCCCGACGCGCGCACCGCCCTGATCAACTATGTGCACGGTCTCGACGCCTACGATGCCGACGCCGACGGCAACGCCGCCGAAAAGCGCGAATGGATCCTCGGCGACATCCTCCATTCCAAGCCGGCCGTCCAGGCCTACAGCAACTATGCCCTGGCCGACGAAGCCGACATCACCAAGAACAGCTCGGTCATCTTCATCGGCAGCAACGATGGCCAGATCCACGCCTTCCGTGACGCCGACGGCAAGGAGCTGTGGTCGTTCATCCCGCCGACCGTGCTCCCCCAGTTGCAGCTGCTCGGCAACAACATCCACAACTACTTCATGGACGGCAGTCCGCGGATCCTGGCCTTCGACCGCGACGGCGACGGCAACATCGGTCCCGGTCCCGAAACCGCCGCCGGGGACCTCGACCCCCTGGGGCTCGACGCCGGCACCGATGACAAGGTGATCATGCTCATCGGCATGCGTCGCGGCGGCGGGATCGACACCCTTGCACCACTGCCGAGCCGCGGCTCCTTCTTCGCCATCGACGTGACCGACCCCCTGGCGCCCAAGTACATGTGGGAGCTCAAGTCGACCACGGCGGGCTTCGGCGAACTCGGTGAAACCTGGTCCGCGGCGGAGTTCGGCCAGGTGCGGGTAGGGGGGAGCGACCGCCTGGTCGCCTTCATCGGCGCCGGCTACGACACCAACGAAGACCTGCGCTTCGGCAATACCCAGACCTTCCCGGGCTGCGCCGACCAGTCTTCGGCCGCGAGCATGGCCTTGTGCGATCAGACCGAGACCACGCTGCGGGCCGACGACGCCGCCCTGCTGGTCAGCCCCGGCACGCTGCCGCAGTGGAATCCGCGCGGGCGCGGGATTTACCTGATCGAACTGGCCACCATCGACAATTACGGTATCCCGACCTTCCACTCGACGCCGGTCAAATTGTGGGAATGGACCCACGTCGCCGCACCGGACAGCCTGGTGCCGCCGCGCGCCACGGCCGACAACCCGGCTTTCTCGTTCCCGACCGATCTGACACCGCTCGATCGCAACTACGACGGTCTGGTCGACCTGATCTATGCCGGCGATACCGGCGGCGGTTTGTGGCGCTTCGATATCAGCAGCCAGGATACTACCGGGCACTGGTTCGGCCGCAAGATCTTCAACGCCAACCCCAGCAGCGACCCGATCAGCGGCGAGAGCCCGGTTACCAACGGCCGCAAGATCATGGACGCGCCGTCGGTGGTCTTCGAGCCCGGCTACAACGGCATCTACTTCGGCACCGGCGACCGTGCCCACCCGCTGAACAAGGGGGTAACCAGTCGCATGTACGCTTTCTACGACCGGGATTACAAGTCGGCGACCCCGACGGTGAAAACCGAAGCGAACCTGGTCAACCTCACCGAGGACTACCTGCAGGTCGCGACCCCGCCGGCCTTCAGCGGCACGTGCACCGACAGTGACAACTCGATCAAGTGTACCCTCGAGCGGCTGAACAGCCCGAGCTACAACGGCTGGTTCATCAAGCTCAACCAGCACGCCGGCGAAAAGGTGCTGTCGCCCCCGGTGGTGTTCAACAAGGTCGCCTACTATACGACCTTCACGCCGAACATCGTCACGGAAGATCCCTGCCTGGTAGGCAACCTTGGCCAGGGGCGCATCTACGCGGTCGATTACAAGACCGGCGAGGCGGTCTTCAACTACGACGTGGGGAACGATGCCGAATATGATCCCGACAGCAACGAACGGGCGATGGTCAAAGGCACCCCCGACGTCGTCCTGCGCCGTTCCGACCGCAGCCTGGCATTGGGATCGGGGATTCCGTCGGGGGTCGTGGTCTACATCCAGTACGACAGTTCCAGCGGTGGAGCCAATGCCGGGGCGCTGGCCGGCTGCGGTGGCGGACTCTGCGGCTCCCCGGTGCCGCCCGGGGGGCTGGCCATCCCGGTTTACTGGATGCTGGAGTAGCCCCGCCATGGTGAAGACGCTACTGGTGCTCCTGTGCCTCCTGGCCATGACGGGCTGTGGCTCCGACCCTCCGCTGCCTGCCGGCAGCGAGGCGAAGCCGCCCGATGCCTCAGGCTCTGCCGTCCGGTCCACCGCCCCACAAGTGGTCATCCGTCCCGAGCGGCTGCCATCGACCGGCCCGGCCCTGGCCATCATCTCCGGCTGCGCGGGGGGGGGGACTACCTCTGGAGCGTGAACGGGGCGCCGGTCGCCGGTGTGGTCGGCAACCGGCTCGGTGCGGAGCACTTCCGCCGCGGGGACGAGGTAACGGTCGAGGCCCGCTGCGGCGGAGCCGCGGCAAGGGCAACGACCAGCGTAGCGAACAGCCCTCCCGAGGTCGTCGCAGTCAGGTTCCAGGATCCAGTGGTGGTTCCCGGCCGGCCGGTGGTCGCCGTGCCTGAAGCGGTCGATCGCGATGATGACCTGGTCGACTATGCCTATCAATGGTTTGTCGACGGCGTCGAGGTCGAGGTGACCGATGCCGCGCTGCCGGGGAGCTTTGTCAAACGTGACCGGCAGTTCTACGTGCGGGTTACGCCCACCGACGGCATCGATCCGGGGCCCCCGTACAACGGGTTGCCATTCACGGTCAGCGGTGTTCCGCCCCGGTTCGTCAGCCAGCCGCCGCAGTCGTTCCAGACCAGGGATTACCGCTATCAGGCGAGGGCGGTCGATCCCGACGGTGAGCAGATCGCTTATCGGCTGGAAGAAGGTCCCGCGGGGATGGCCGTCGATGCCGCAAGCGGAATGGTGAGCTGGGCGATCACGCCCGCAACTCTCGGCAACTTCCGGGTGAAGATTGTGGCGACCGATGTGTCCGGACTGTCTGCCGTCCAGGAGTATTCCTTCGAACTGCGACCCGGGGAGTGAGTTGATGGCGTCCATGAAAGGGTTCACCCTGCTGGAACTGATGGTGGTTATCGTCCTGGTCGGTCTGCTGGCGGCGATCGCCCTGCCCGAATACGTCTCCTGGCGAACCCGCGCCCGCTTCAACGAAACATCCCAGGCGATCGCCTCGACGTTGCGCGAAGCACGTGCCCAGGCGTTGTCGAGCAACGTCCAGCAGCGTGTCGAGTTCGACCTGGCGAACCGCCGCTATCGAACCCTCGGTGGCGACCGGGCGATCAACAGCACGGCCTTTGCCACGGTCATCAAGGACTGGACCGTGCTGAGCGCGGACACTCTCCTGCGTGGTGGCGGCGACTGTTCGGTGGATACGGCCCTCAACCTCGATTTCAATGCCAACGGTACGGCAATCCAGAACAGCATCTGTATCCTGGCCTCGGGGCCGCCGGTGACCGGATACTACCGGGTGGGGGTGCAGTCGGCGACCACCGGCCGGATTGCCATCACCCGGCTGTGACCATGCACGGCCGGTTCCTCACAAGGCCAGGCAGGATGATCGTGCTGCTGTCCACGGTGATGATGTTTCTAGTCGGGGCAGGGCCGTGTCGTGGCGCCGACGCCGTCACCGTCACCGTCACCGTCACCGGACTGGCTGACCAGTTGCGGAAGACGTCGCTGGAGGTCCTGGCCGACGGTCGGCTGGTGGGGAGCGGTTGTTTCGTGAGCCCTGCCGGCCTGGCCCTGACCGCGGCCCACGTGGTCAAGGGGGCGAAACGGATCGAGGTGCTCACGACGGAATTAGGGCGGCTCGATGCCAGGGTGGTGGCCACCGATCCGGGTCACGATCTGGCCCTGCTCCAGGTGGACCGCCAAGGCGGGTTGTTTGCTTCTCTGGTGCTTGCAGACACAGAGCCGGGGGCCGGAACCCCGCTCCACCTGTACGGCAGCGCCCTGAATCGCCATGGCCTGCTGCTCCCCGGGGTGGTGGCGAAGGCGGCATGGCAGTACGAATGGAACGCGGTCAACCGCTGCTATACCGCCATCCATCCGGTTGCCGCCATGACCCCGGAAGGGCTGTCGGGTGGCCCCTGGGTCGACGACCGCGGCCACCTGGTCGGGGTGCAGAGCGGGATGATGATAAAGCAGGGGAGCCTTGCGGGACTTGCCTTCATGAGTCCGCTGACGGCCGTGCGTCATTTCGTGGCCAGCCGCCAGCCGATGGCGGTCGCCTCTCTGGGCGCCCGTTTTGCCGAAACCTGGGAGTGGTCGCCCGACGGCCTCTCGCGAGCTTCCTCGCAATTGGCTGGCCTTTACGTCATCGATACGCTGCCGGGGAGCCCCCTGGCCAGCGCCGGGGTAGGCGGTGGTGACCTGATCGTTGCGTTGGGCGGGACCGCGGTCCTCGCCCTCGAGCCATTCTTGACGGCAGTCCGGAAAGCGTCGCCGGGGGACAGCGTGACTCTCACCGTCGTCTCACCCGCGGGTGACCGGCGCATGGTCTCGGCGCGACTTGCCGCCTGTGGGGAATGGTGATGGCTGACCCTTGGTCGGGAAACATAATGTGCTGTATTTTTAGGATATTTAAGTGTATTGTCGGCAACTGTGAGGCAGCGCGGCGGGGGTTGCTCCCGCCGACAGCCAGTCAGGCCTTGGCGGAATATCCGGTGCCTCGCAACCCGCGAGACATGGCAAGACCCGGCGGCATAAGCTGCGGACGCTGGAAAAGCTGATCCCAAGGAGAGGTGTTGCGCCCATGACTTCAAGCGGCACAGGCAAATACGTCCTGATCCTCAAGATGATTGACGACCCGCGGTTGCGTTACGTGACGGCCAAGAAGCTGGCCGAGATGTGGCCGGAAACCACTTTTGTCCAATGGAAGGCCAAGGTGGAAGGTGGCGAGACGCTGGTCCTGGCGCGGGACACGACCTCATCCGGCATCAGGGCTTTCAAGGATACCCTGGTGGCGATCGGCGCGCCCGTCGAGGTTATCGAACAAAAAACCATCGGGGGCAAGCCGGTCTTCTAGCTGCGTCACGAGGGCGGCCCGCCCGGCACTCCACAAGGTGTTCAGTTAACGGCCGCGCCGAACACCTGGGCACTGAACACGTAAATCTCGGCATCATCGGCTTCCCAGGCGTTGGTCGGCAGGCCGGCCTTGACGCAGGTCTGCTTGAGGAACGTGGCGCGGTCCCAGCCGTGCTCGGTGGCGACCTGGGGGAGCAGAACCCCCCGATAAAATCCCTTCTCGATATAGATGCCGTGAATCCCGACCTCGATCTCCTCGGTGCTGTCCACCTTGCTCAAGGGCGACAGGACCGAAATCTCGACGTCGAACGCTTCGAGATCGGCCTCCTTCATCGGGTAAAAGCGCGGGTCGCGGGTTGCCGAGGCCAGCGCCATGCGCGCGACCTCCCGGAACAATGGCAGTTCCGACTGGAAGTTGCCGATGCATCCGCGCAGCTTGCCGCTCTGCCTGATCGTCACGAAGCAGCCGCTGCGCCGGTTGAGGGACTTTTCTTCGCGAGGCTCGATATACTCCTCGCCGGTGAGAACCCCCCGGATGATCGCCTGCCGGGCAATCTCCAACAGAACCTGCTGCTCATGAGCACTCAGTTCCTTTTCCACACGGCCTCCTGACATAGCAGCGGAGATAAGAAGTCGTCGTCTGCAAACGCCCTCATGATAGTGGCCGCCGGCAATTTTTTCAAGGTAATCCGGGGGTGGGCGATGGCTGAGGGCAAACGTTCAACCTTTCTTTTTCTCGGCCCGCTTGCGTTCGTTTTCATCGAGGTAGCGCTTGCGCAGGCGGATGTTTTTCGGCGTCACCTCCACCAGTTCATCGTCGTCGATGAATTCCAGGGCCTGCTCCAGGGTCAGCAGGCGCGGCGGGGTCAGGCGCACGGCCTCGTCGGAGCCCGAGGCGCGGACGTTGGTCAGCTTCTTCCCCTTGCCGACGTTGACCACCAGGTCGTTGTCCTTGGCGTGCTGGCCGACGATCATCCCGTCGTAGACCTCGACGCCGGGACCGACGAAGAAGATGCCGCGCTCCTGCAGGTTGAACATGCCGTAGGCGACGGTCTCGCACGCTTCCATGGCGATCAGCACGCCGTTCTTGCGGCCGGGAATCGGCCCTTTCCAGGGGGCGTACTCGTGGAAGGTGTGGGTCATCACCGCCGGTACCGCGGGTATCGGTCAGGAACTCGGTGCGGAAGCCGATCAGGCCGCGGGCCGGGATGATGAACTCGAGGCGGTTGATCCCGTCCATCGGGTGCAGGGAAACCATCTCGGCGTGGCGCGGCCCGAGCTTTTCGATGACCGTCCCCTGGTGCTCCTCGGGGACGTCGACGACCAGATACTCCATCGGCTCGCACTTGACCCCGTCGATCTCGCGGCTGATGACTTCCGGCTTGGAGACGGCCAGTTCGAAGCCTTCGCGGCGCATGTTCTCGATGAGGATCGACAGGTGCAGCTCGCCGCGTCCGGAGACCTTGAAGGTGTCGGTGTTGTCGGTGTCCTCGACGCGCAGCGACACGTTGGTGCGCAGTTCCTTGGTCAGGCGCTCGCGGATGTTGCGCGAGGTGACCAGTTTCCCCTCGCGGCCGGCGAAGGGGGAGGAGTTGACGATGAAGTTCATCGAAAGGGTCGGCTCGTCGATGGCAGACGTAGGGGATCGCCACCGGGTTGGTCGGCGGCGGCGAAGGTCTCGCCGATGCCGACATCGTCGAAGCCGGCGATGGTGACGATGTCGCCGGCGATGGCTTCTTCGATCTCGACCTGCTTGAGCCCTTCGTAGCCGAGCAGCTTGCTGATGCGCCCCTTGTTGATCGTGCCGTCGCGTTGCACCAGGGCCACGGTCTCGCCGGCCTTGACGCTTGCCGGTGAAGATCTTGCCGGTGGCGATGCGGCCGATGTAGTCGTTGTAGTCGATGCTGGCGACCAGCATCTGGAACGGAGCCTTGCGGGTCGACCACCGGCGGCGCCACCCGCTCGCGAATCATGGCGAAGAGCGGCTGCATACCGGTCGCCGGATTCTTCGAGGGTACGCTTGGCATACCCCTGCTTGGCGCTGGTGTAGACCACCGGGAAGTCGAGCTGCTTCTCGTTGGCGTTCAGTTCGCAGAACAGGTCGAAGACCATGGTCGACGACCTCATTCCGGGCGGGCGCCGGGGCGGTCGATCTTGTTGATGACCACGATCGGGCTTGATG
Organism: uncultured delta proteobacterium; assembly: GCA_963749425.1. GTDB lineage: Bacteria > Desulfobacterota > Desulfuromonadia > Desulfuromonadales > BM103 > VAUL01. Next base: position 118,865 of record CAVVMK010000005.1, on the reverse strand, counting down.
CCGAGGTCGAGGGATTTTTTCAGAACGAAGCGGGTCTGCGGCATCGGCCCGTCGAAGGCATCGACCAGCAGCAGCACCGAGTCGACCATCTTCAGCACGCGCTCGACCTCGCCGCCGAAGTCGGCGTGGCCGGGGGTGTCGACGATGTTGATCTTCACGGCCGTCGACGTGGATCGACAGGTTCTTGGAGAGGATGGTGATGCCGCGCTCCTTTTCCAGGTCGTTGCTGTCCATCACCCGTTCGGTGATCGATCTGGTTTTCGCGGTAACACCCCGGACTGGCGTGAGCATGGCGTCGACCAGGGTGGTCTTGCCGTGGTCGACGTGGGCGATAATGGCGATGTTGCGAATGTTTTCGGCCATGAGGTTCTCTTTCAATAGGTTTTCGGGGCGCCCATCATACTCCCCCGTCGGCAAAATGCAAGGGGGGGATGTCCGATCGCCGGGATTCTCTTGCATGAAAAATACGGATTCACCTATTCTTATATGTTATGGCTGATGATGGCAAACCCCTTGTGCTCGAGCGTGCGCGCCCCTGGCCCTCCTTGCTGCCCGGCGAAACGCTGCGCCTGGGAAGGTCGCCCGGCGCCGCGCTGCTATACCTTTCGCCGTTGGCGGCATGCCCTGTTCGGTGTTGTGCTGACGGCAATCTGCACCGGCTGGGCGTGGCTCGGGGTGGCAGCTGGCGGCGGAACAGGGGTGGCCGTGGCTGGCCTGGGTGCCGTTGCCGTTTCTCCTCTACGCCGGCTGGCTGGCGTGCGGCCAGTTGCTGGCCGCACGGCTGGAATGGCCCCGGGTGGCCTACGCGGTGACCGACCGGCGCGTTGTCGTCAGGGGTGGGTTGCTGCGGCCGCCGCCAGGCGGAGTTGCCGCTGGGACGGGTCACCTGGTTCCGCCTGCAGCCGCACGGCGAGGAGCTCGGCTCCTTGCGCATCCACGGCGAAGACGGGGATGCGGTGCTGCTGCTGCATTGCCTCGAATATCCGCGCCGCCCGGCGGAGTTGCTGGAACGGGCGATCAGGACCAGGAGCGGCGATGCTCCCTGAAAAGGACATGGACAAGACCTTTTACCTCGAAACCTTCGGCTGCCAGATGAACGTGGTCGATTCCGAACGGATCGTCGACCTGCTCGGCGGCATCGGCTACCGCCAGGTGCCAGAGCCGCGCGGCGCCCGGTTGCTGTTGCTCAATACCTGCGCGGTGCGCGACAAGGCGGCGCGCAAGGCCTATGGCCACCTGGGCCGCTTCAAGCCGCTCAAGGATGCCGACCCGGCGCTGATCATCGGCCTGGGCGGCTGCGTTGCCCAGCAGGAAGGGGAGCGGCTGCTCAAGGACTTCCCCTACCTCGACCTGGTGTTCGGTACCCACAACGTCCACCGTCTGCCGGAACTGGTGAACGACATCGAGGTGCGTCGCGGCAAGGCGGCGGCGGTCGATTTTCTCGATCGCGAAACGCGCCTGCAGCTCTTTCCCAGCCGCATCGGCAGCGAAGCGGTCACCCGCTTCGTCACGGTCATGCAGGGTTGCGACAACTTCTGCAGCTTCTGCGTGGTGCCGATCGTGCGCGGCCGGGAGATCAGCCGGCCCAGCGCGGACATTCTCGACGAGGTCCGCGACCTGGCGGCACAGGGGGTGCGCGAGATCACCCTGATCGGCCAGAATGTCAACTCCTACGGCGTCGGTGTTGCGGGGGAAACGAACTTTGCCGGTCTGCTGCGCCAGGTGGCGGCGATCGAGGGAGTTGCCCGCATCCGCTTCACCACCTCGCACCCGAAAGACCTGTCCGACGAATTGATCGCCTGCTTCGGCAGCATCGACCAGCTCTGCAGGCACCTGCACCTGCCGGTGCAAAGCGGCAGCGACCGCGATTCTGGCGGCCATGAACCGTGGCTACGGTCGGGCCCGCTACCTGGAACTGGTGGAAAAACTGCGTGCGGCCTGCCCGGAGATCCGCCTGACCACCGATATCATCGTCGGTTTCCCCGGCGAAACGGAGGACGATTTTGCGGCGACCATGGCGCTGCTCGAGGAAGTGCGCTACGCCGAAATCTACTCCTTCCTCTTCTCGCCACGCCGGGGGACCGACTGCCGCCGAACTGCCGGACGACTACCCCGGCGGCGGTCAAGCAGGAGCGTTTCGACCGGATGCTGGCCCGCAGAACGAGATCGCCAAGGCGGCCTGGGCGCAGGATGTCGGCCAGGTGCGCGAGGTGCTGGTCGAGGGCGAGAGCAGGCAGGGGCAGGGCCAGCTGTTCGGGCGCACCACCTGGAACCGGATCGTCAACTTCAGCGGCCCGGCGGAACTGGTCGGGCAACTGGTGCCGGTGCGGGTCACCAAATCGTACCGCAATTCGCAGTTGGGGGAGTTGGCGACGGGTTGATTTATCGTAAGGGCAAGGCATGCCTTGCCCCGGGCGACGCATGCGTCGCCCCTACGCGTTCCGCTGGGTACATGCATGTGCCCTTATTCAGAGGAGGATTCCATGATCGATCTGCACACCCACAGCCTCTTCAGCGACGGCGAGCTGATCCCGGCCGAGCTGACCCGTCGTGCGGCCCAGGCCGGCTACCGGGCTATTGCCATTACCGATCATGCCGACCGCTCCATGTTCGACCTGGTCATTCCGCGCATCGCTCCGGGTGGCCGGTGAACTCGGCAGGGCCTGGGGGCTGACAGTGCTGGTCGGGATCGAGCTGACCCATATCCCGCCGGCGGATATAACCGCGGCCGCCGCCGAGGCGCGTTCGCTGGGTGCCCAGATCATCGTCTGCCACGGCGAGACGCTGGTCGAACCGGTGGCGCCGGGAACCAACCGGGCGGCGCTGGAGGCCGATATCGATATCCTCTCCCATCCGGGGCTGCTCAGCGTCGAGGACGCGCGGCTGGCCGCCAAGCGCGGCATCTGCCTGGAGCTGTCGGCGCGCAAGGGGCACTCCCTGAGCAACGGCCACGTCGCCCGCACGGCGCTGGCCGCCGGGGCCAAGCTGGTGGTCAACTCCGACGCCCATGCCCCGGGCGACCTGGTGCCGCTGGAGATGGCGCGCAAAGTCGCCCTCGGCGCCGGCTTGAGCGAGGAACAGTTCGAGCAGTGCCGGCGCAACTCGGAAGAGTTGGTGGCGAGGGCGCTGGGGAGGGAGAAAACATCGTCGCGGTGTTGAGTCGTTGAGTCATTCAAGGATTCGCACGACACCTTAACCATTCAGCCGATCAACGGTGTCCATCAATGACCGAACAGGACTTCGAATTTTTCAAAGAGCTGGTCGAAGCGCCCAGCCCCTCGGGGTTCGAGCAGCCGGCCCAGCGGGTGATTCGCCGGGCTCTCGACGGGGTGGTCGACGAACTGCGCACCGATGTGCTCGGCAATGTCATCGCCACCGTCAACGGTCCCGGCCGGGGCGCCGCGCCTGATGCTGGCCGGGCACTGCGACGAGATCGGCTTCATGATCAAGTACATCGACGAGCGCGGCTTTCTCTTCTTCGCGCCGATCGGCGGGGTCGATGCCCACCTGGTGCCGGGGCAGCGGGTGACCGTGCATGCGGCGATCCGGGCCGCTCCCCGGCGTGGTCGGCCGCCGGCCGATCCATCAACTGGAAACTGCCGAGCGCGACAAGGTGATGCCGTTCAAGAACCAGTTCATCGATATCGGCTGTCGGCCGACAAGGCTGCCGCCCAGGACCTGGTGGCGATCGGCGACCCGGTGACCTTCGCGGTCGGTGTCGAGCGTCTGCAGGGATCGCAAGCATCACCTCGCGGGCCTTCGACGACAAGATCGGCGCTTTCGTGGTCGCCCAGGTGCTGCGCGAGGTGCAGCCGGCGCGGCGACCAGCAGGTGACCGTGGTCGGGGTCAGTACCGTCCAGGAAGAGGTCGGTCTGCGCGGCGGGACGGCGAGTGCCTACGGGGTCAAGCCCGATCTCGGTATCGCCGTCGAAGTCGGCTTCGCCAGCGACTATCCCGATGCCGATCACAAGCATGCCGGCGAGATCAAGCTCGGCCAGGGTCCGATCCTGGCGCGCGGCCCGAACATCAACCCGGCGCTGTTCGACCTGCTGGTGGCGACCGCCCGCGCCGAGGATAGCTCCCTTACCAGGTGATGGGCATTCCGCGCGCCACCGGCACCGATGCCAATGTCATGCAGCTGGCGCGCGGCGGAGTGGCCACCGCTCTGATCAGCGTGCCGCTGCGCTACATGCACACCCCGGTCGAAGTCCTCGACCTTGACGATCTGCAGCGGACGGTGCAGTTGCTCGCCGCCTTCTGTCGCGCGGATCACGACGCGAGTCATCTCGTTTCAGTCCCCTGATTAAGACGGCGAATTTTGCGGAAATAATGCTTGACACCCCGCGGGAATTTGGGTAACTTCTCGACTTCTGTGAGCCCCCGTTACCATCACGGAAACCGTCAAGAGAGGATTCGATGAGTACCTTAACTGCCAAGAAGGACGACCTGCAGAAGAGCTGGTTCGTGGTCGACCTGGAAAATCAGGTGCTGGGCCGGGCCGCGACCGAAATTGCCCGGGTTCTGCGCGGCAAGCACAAGGCGATCTACACCCCGAGCGTCGACACCGGGGATTTCGTCATCGTGCTCAACGCCGAGAAAGTCCGGCTGACCGGTGACAAGATGAACCAGAAGATGTACTACAGCCACAGCACCTATCCGGGCGGTCTGAAAGCGATCACCGCCGGCAAGCTGATCGAGAAGAAGCTCCCGAAGAGCTGATCCGCAAGGCGGTCAAGGGGATGCTGCCGAAGAACAAGCTCGGCCGTCAGATGTTCCGCAAACTCAAGGTCTATGCCGGCGCCGAGCATCCGCATCAGGCACAGCAGCCGCGTGAACTGAAGATTTAAGGGATTCCAGGAGATGAATGATGATGGCCGAAAACAAATTTTACGCCACCGGTAAACGCAAGACCTCCATGGCCCGTGTCTGGATGAAGCCGGGCAATGGCAACATAGTCGTCAACCAGAAGCCGATCGACGAGTACTTCGGGCGCGAGACCTCGAAGATGGTCGTCCGCCAGCCGCTGGAACTGACCGACAATGTCGGCAAGTTCGACATTTTCGTCAATGTCTGCGGCGGCGGTCCTTCGGGTCAGGCCGGGGCGATCAAGCACGGCATCACCAAGGCCCTGCTGGAGGTCGATGTGGATCTGCGCGGTGCCCTGAAGAAGGCCGGGTTCATCACCCGCGACAGCCGCATCAAGGAACGCAAGAAGTACGGCAAGCGCGCTGCGCGCCGCAGCTTCCAGTTCTCCAAGCGTTAAACTTCCCCCGCGAGGGAGAAGTCAGCTGCCGGAAAGGGGAGCCCGGGCGGGTTCCCCTTTTCCTGTTGTGCTTTCATGCGCCACCGTCCGGTGTTGCTCAGGCGTGTTCGGCAGGGACGCCGGGCCTTGTTTGCGCGGACCAAAAAATTGCTCCGCTTCGGGTCATCGGTCCGCGTGGCGAAAGACCCGTCCTCCCGACTTTGGTCGGGCCAAAGGAGTTTGCCATGCACAAGAGTCGCCGTCATCGGCGCCAGCGGTTACACCGGGGTGGAACTGCTGCGCCTGCTGGCCGGGCACCCGGCAGTGACCGTCACCTGCGTGACCTCGCGGCAGCAGGCCGGCCAGCCGCTGGGTGACGTCTTTCCGTCGCTTGCCGGGATCTTCGACCTGACCTTCGAGGCCGTCGAACCGGCGGCCCTTGCCGGTCGTGCCGATCTGGTCTTTACCGCCGTGCCGCACCAGGCGGCGATGGCGATGGTGCCGGGACTGCTGGCGGCCGGCTGCCGGGTGGTCGATCTGTCCGCCGACTACCGGTTGCACGATGCCGCCGTCTATGCCGAGTGGTACGAACCGCACCAGACGCCGGAACTGCTGGCCGAGGCGGTCTACGGACTTCCCGAACTGTACCGGGAACGGGTGCGGGGAGCACGGCTGGTCGCCAACCCCGGCTGCTACCCGACCAGCGCCGCCCTGGCCTTGGCGCCACTGCTGCAACACCGGCTGATCGATCCGGACAACGATCATCATCGACAGCAAGTCGGGAACCAGCGGTGCCGGTCGGGCGGCCAAGGTCGACACCCTCTACTGCGAAGTCAACGAGGGGTTCAAGGCCTATGGTCTGCCCCGGCATCGGCACACGCCGGAAATCGAGCAGACCCTGAGCGAAGTCGCCGGCCGACCGGTGACGGTCAGCTTCACGCCGCACCTGGTGCCGGCCAACCGCGGCATTCTGAGCACCTGCTACGCGACGCTGGCGGCGGACAGGCCTCGACGGCGACAGTTGCTGGAGCTCTACCGGCAGCGGTATGCCGCTGACCAGTTCGTGCGGGTGCTGCCGGAGGGGCGTCTGCCGAACATCAACCAGGTACGCGGCAGCAACTTCTGTGACATTGGCGTGGCGGTCGATCCGCGTACGCGGCGGGTCATCGCGGTCGCGGCCATCGATAATCTGGTCAAGGGGGCGGCGGGCCAGGCGCTGCAGAACATGAACCTGATGCTTGGCCTGCGGGAGGACGTGGGTTTGCGTAGCGCGGCACTGTTCCCCTGAGAAGCCTGATCGTGGGTCCGTCGTTCAGAAAAGCCCGATGGACCAGTCCCGACTAACCGGGCGCATCCTCGCCATGCATGTCGACAAATGCGACGGCGACCTCGGGATCGAACTGGCTGCCGGACTGATCCCGGAGTTCCTGGAGGGCGACCTGGGTGGTAAGGGCGTTGCGATACGGACGATCCGAGGTCATGGCGTCGAAGGTGTCACAGACCGCCAGGATCTTGGCTTCCGGCCACCACTCGTCGGCGCTGAGCCCTAGCGGGTAGCCCAGCCCGTCGTAGCGTTCATGGTGCTGTTCGATGATCTTGCGCACGTCGCCGAGGAAGTGAATCGGCTCGAGAATGCGGACCCCGATCATCGGGTGCTGTTTGAGAACCTCGATGTCGGCCGGAGTCAACTTCTCGCGTTTATGCAGGATGTTGATGTCGATACCGATCTTGCCGATATCGTGGAGCGCGGCGGCACGCTCCAGGTTTTTCAGTGACGACTTCGGAGAGCCCCATCCGCCGCCCCAGGGCCATGCTGTAGCGGGTGACCCGCTCCGAATGGCCGCGCGTATAGGCATCGCTGGCTTCAATCGCCGAAACCAGAGCCTGTACGGTGCTGATATAAGTCTGCTCCTGCTCCATCGTAAAGATTGGCATTGCGGATCGCCACGCTGGCCTGGGCGGCGATGGTGGACAGCAACTCGAGATCTTCACTGCTGAATCTGGAGCCATCGACCGGGTTGGCAATGGTGATCGAGCCGACTACCTCATGCTGGTCGGTCGAGCGGTGCGCAGATCACCGACCGGCGGAGGAAGCCGAGCCGGCTCTGCTTGCTGTATTCCGGGTTCTGGTCAATGTCTTCAATGAGAATCGGGCGACTGGTGGTGATCGCCTCGAACGAAACGCCCCCGGCCTTGAATGGCACTGCCATGTCGCGATCACACCCCTCGGCAAGTCCGGAGGCCCCGGCAATCCGCAGAGTCTCGGTGGCTCGGTCGTACATCAGAATGTAACCATACTGTCCTTTGAGCGTTGTCGGTGGTTTGCCTGCAGAGCTGGTCAAAAAGCTCCGGCAGGTTGAGTACGGCGTTGACGGCCAACCCGATCTGGTAGAGGGCCTGCAGGCGTTCGACCGCCTGCGACAGCCGGTAGTTCTTCTCTTCCAGTTCGCTCGCCAGATCCGCAATTCGGTAGTTGGCCTCTTCGATTTCCTCAATTCGCTCCTCGAGATTGATGTTGAGACCCTCGATCTCGCCAAGACGTCCCTCGAGGGTGGCATTGAGCGACTGCAACTCCTCGGCGTGGGCCAGTTTTTCCTGGCTGATCGCCATCTCCCGCTCGTGCCGAACGGTGGTGTCCATCAATTCCCGCAGGTGCAGCATCATCGCGTTGAACTTCGAGGACAGCAGGGTCATCTCCTTGGAACTGGTCACCTGGGTCCGGGCTCCCTGAAAATCGCCGCTCTTCGGCACGTTCCATGGCGGTCACCAGTTTGCGGATCGGGATGTCGACATAGAAGAGCAAAAAGGTGGTAATGCCCAGGACCAGGATGAGCAGCATGGCACCCGAAGCGATCATGGTCGCGTTACGGCTGCGTGCCTGCATCTGGGAGAAATCATCGAGGGAGAGCTTGACGCTGAGGACCCCCAGGAGTTTCCTGCCCGCGGAGTGGCAGGCGCTGCAGGCCGGACCATTTTCGAAGGGGATGATGAAATTGTAATGCTGGTGGTCGCCGCGGTCCTCGGTGAAGTGGTAATCCCCGTTACGGAAGGCAAGCAGGTCGATGGTTGCCACCAGCTTGCCAATCTGCGCCGGATCGTCGGCGATGGTAATCAGCCCGGTTTCGTCGAAGATTCCGCAGGCTGTCGACAATTGGCTCGCCATCGATCTTGGGCAGGGTGTTGGCCGAGCTGGCCCGGTGGCCACTGGTCATGTCGGCATGGATGTTGTTGCGGACCGTATCGGCAACAAGGCGGGCGTGCTTGGCGGCCACCTTTTCGAGGATCGCCTGCTGAATCTGCAGGTTGTACCAGGTGGTCCCGATGATGGCGGTCACCAGGATCAGTCCGGTCAATCCGAGAAATTTCAATTTCAGAGAGTTCATTGCCGTGCTGCTGCCGGGATGCCCGCCTGACAACGTCAGATTAACGTCCTGCCTCAGGAAAAAAGGCGGAATCGAATCAAAAACCCATGCACGGTTTCCTGCCGGAGATGTCAGGGTGCAGCTTGACAGCTTTGGCCCAAGACTCTAGCATGCCGTGCTGCCCATTTCCGCAAAAACTGGCCGAACCGCAGAGGTGTCATACCCACAGCTGATTTAATGCAACAGCCTGCCAGACGCTTTCTTCTGGAAGCAGCCAGCGGTTTTTCTATGGACTTTCTCCTAGTTGTCCTGGGTGTCGTAATGATCTGTCGAAGGGATCCCCTGGTTCCTTGCGCCGGGATCATACAAGCGTCTGTTGCTGCAACTGCTCCCGGTCAGTGACCTGGTGTTGCGCTTGCTCGGCCTGACCTGCATGCTTGGCGGTCTCCTGCTGGTTTATCTGGTCAAGGGCTAGGACCGCTGGTCGCCAGGGGAAGTGGCCGTGATCTCAATGGTGTTAACCTACTGCTGACCATGCCTGAGATGCCGATGCTGAAGGATTTCGAGTTTGAACTACCTTCCGAACTGATCGCACAGGAGCCGCTGGCCGAACGAGCAGCTTCGCGCCTGCTGGTGATCCGTCGTGATGTCGGGGAGATTGTCCATGCCCGGTTTGCCGACCTTGCTGAATGGTTGAAACGCGGCGACCTGCTGGTCCGTAACGAAACCAGGGTCATCCCTGCCCGGTTGCGGGGCCGCAAGGAGAGTGGCGGGAACATCGAACTGCTGCTGGTCGAGCCTGTGGCCGGTGACGGGGCACTCTGGCGCTGCCTGGCGCGCAGCGCCAAGCCAGCGCGCGCGGGCAGCCGGTTGCAGTTCCCCGCGGGGATAACGGCGGAGGTGGTCGACGATCTCGGCGACGGCTGGCGCAGCATCCGCTTCGATTGTCGCGGCGAGTTGCTGGCCCGGCTGGAAGCGGCGGGTGAAATGCCGTTGCCGCCCTACATCCAGCGGCCGCCGGCGGCCACCGACCGCGACCGCTACCAGACCGTGTATGCCCGCGAGCCGGGGGCGGTTGCGGCGCCGACCGCCGGACTGCACTTCTCTGCGGCGACCTTCGCCGCATTGTCCGCTCGCGGCGTCGAAGTGCAGGGGCTGACCCTGCATGTCGGACCGGGGACCTTTCAGCCGGTTCGTGCCGAGCGGCTTGACGAACATCGCATGCATGGGGAGCGCTTCACGATTCCCCCGGCAACGGCGGCGGCGGTCAACCGGGCCCGCAGTGAAGGGCGCCGGGTGGTGGCTCTCGGGACCACCACGACCCGTGCCCTGGAAAGTGCCACCGATGACCGGGGTGAACTGCAGGCCGGGAGTGCAGTCACGCATCTTTTTATCCGCCCGGGGTTCCGGTTCAAGGCGACCAATGCCCTGATCACCAATTTTCATCTGCCGAAATCAACCCTGCTGGTACTGGTGGCCGCTTTTGCCGGCCGGGAACTGATCCTCGAGGCCTATCGGCAGGCGGTGGCGGAGCGCTACAGGTTTTTCAGTTATGGTGATTGCATGCTGATTCTGTAGACCGATGAAAAACGCCCACCTGCGGTGTTACCCTTGATCTCGTCGTTGCGACGTACCTTTCGGTACGCCTCGCTCCTTGATCTGCGGGTGCCTTGCATCTGGGCATTTTTGCTCGGCCTAGTCACCGTGGTGCAATGATGCTCACGATTGACACGTCATCTATAGCGAGACAGATTAGTGACTCATGAGTAAGATTTTGCCCGCAATCTTCGAGCTCCTTGCCAGCGACGATACCACTTCGGCCCGCCGCGGCCGGCTGCACACGCGTCGCGGGGTGATCGATACCCCGGCCTTCATGCCGGTCGGCACCCAGGGGACGGTCAAGGGGATGCTCCCCGAACAGTTGCGCGAAGTCGGTGCCCAGATCCTGCTGGCCAACACTTATCATCTCTACCTGCGCCCCGGTCACGAGTTGATCCGGCAACTCGGCGGCTTGCACCGCTTCATGCAGTGGGATGGCCCGATCCTGACCGACAGCGGCGGGTTTCAGGTGTTCAGCCTGGGCGACCTGCGGCGAATCGAGCGAGGAGGGGGTGCGCTTCCAGTCGCATCTCGATGGCAGCGGGCACCTGTCTGACCCCGGAAAACTCCATTGCCATCCAGGAGGCTCTGGGGGCCGACATCATGATGGTCTTCGATGAGTGCATCCCGTATCCGGCGGAGCGCGCCTACGTTGCGGCCTCGACCGCGCGCTCGATGCGCTGGGCGGAGCGCAGCCGGCGTGCGCGCAGCGATGCCTCGGCGGCCCTGTTCGGCATCGTCCAGGGGGGGATGGAGCAGGACCTGCGGCGCCAGAGCGTGGAACAACTGCTGGAGATCGGTTTCGATGGCTATGCCCTGGGCGGGCTGTCGGTCGGTGAAGGGGCGGAGATGATGTATCAGGTCATGGAATGGACCCTGCCGCTGCTGCCGGAGGCGCAGCCGCGCTACGTGATGGGCGTCGGCACGCCGGAAAATCTGGTCGAGGCGGTGGCGCGCGGCGCCGACCTGTTCGACTGCGTAATGCCGACCAGAAATGCCCGCAACGGCGTGCTCTTTACCAGTTTCGGCAAGCTCAGCATCAAGCAGAACCGTTACCGCGAGGATTTGCAGCCGATCGATCCGGCGTGCGACTGCCCGGTTTGCCAACGGTTTTCCCGGGCTTACCTGCGCCATCTGTACCAGAGCAATGAAATCCTCGCTTCGGTATTGAACACATGGCACAACCTGTATTACTATCAGCAACTAATGCGTCGGATGCGGGAGACGATTGCCGCCGGGACCTTCGCACACTTTCGGGCCGATTTTTTTGCCGGCCGCCAGGCAACCGGTGAAGCGTGACCGCTCACCGGTTCCGTTTGCCGGTTGGGGCAGCCCGACGACCATAATGAAAAATCATTCGCAAGGAGGCTGAAATGATGACAGGTATCGCTTATGCAATGGGTGGCAACGCCACTGGTCAGCAGGGAAGTGCTTCGGGTGGCCTCGAAGGGATCTTCATGCTCCTGGCGATGTTCGCCATCTTCTACTTCCTGCTGATCCGGCCGCAGCAAAAAAGGGCCAAGCAGCACAAGGCGATGATCGATGCGCTCAAGGCTGGCGACCAGGTGGTGACGGCCGGCGGCATTCATGGCCGGATCGTGGCCGTTCAGGACAAGGCGGTGACCTTGGAAATCGCCAGCGGGGTGCGTGTCAAGGTCAACCGGGTCTCCATCGCCGGCGCCTCGACCGGGCAGGATGAGTAGGGTGACGGTTCAGATGACGGGTTCCGCAGAGGAATCCTTGAAAGGAGATAGTTAAGGCTCATGGCCAATACCATCAAACTGAGGGCACTGACGGTGCTCTTCTGCGTCGTGCTGGCGATCGCGGCCCTGGCGCCGACCATCGCCCGCGACAGCCTCCCCGACTGGTGGCGGGGCTGGTTCGACCCGATCCACCTTGGTCTCGATCTGCAAGGGGGGCATGCACCTGGTTCTCGGCGTCGAAGTGGACAAGGCCCTGGATAGCCGGCTGGATACCATTGCCGACCAGACCGAGCAGGCGCTTCGGGAAAAGGATATCGTCTTCAAACGGGTCAGCCGCCAGGGGGGAGACCTGGTGGTGGTGACCGTCTATGACGAGGCGGCCGCCAAGCAGGTCGACACCCTGATGAGCGAACAGTTCCGGGGGATCGAGAGCGAAGCCCTCGGTGACGAGGGGGGCATTTTCAGCCGGGGCTATCGATTGAGCGCCAGCGAGACCGACAATGTGCGCGAATATGCCGTGCGTCAGGCTCTGGAGACGCTGCGCAACCGCGTCGACCAGTTCGGCGTCAGCGAGCCGACCCTGCAACGCCAGGCCGACAACCGCATCCTGATCCAGCTCCCCGGGGTCAAGGATCCGCAGCGGGCCATCGACCTGCTCGGCAAGACCGCGCGTCTCGAATTCAAGATGGTGATGGAAAACGCCAACCCCCAGGATGCGGTCAAGGGGATCCTGCCGCCGGGAGGGCAGTTGCTTTTCGAGAAGCAGATCGATCGCCAGAGCGGTGCGGTGACCGAGACGCCGATGGTGGTCGAGAGCAAGACCAGCCTGACCGGTGATCTGCTGGCCGATGCCCAGGTGCGCATCGACAATCGTTTCAACGAGCCGTACGTGGCCATCGAGTTCAACCCGGTCGGTGCCAAGCGCTTCGACCAGATTACCGCCGCCAACGTCGGCCGGCGCATGGCGATCGTGCTGGACGACACCATCTATTCGGCGCCGGTCATCCGTGAACGGATCTCCGGCGGGAGCGCCCAGATCAGCGGCTCCTTCAACGAGCAGACCGCTACCGACCTGGCCATTGTCCTGCGTGCCGGATCGCTGCCCGCCCCGGTGAAGATCCTCGAAAACCGCACCGTCGGTCCGTCCCTCGGCCGTGATTCGATCAATCAGGGGATGCTGGCGGTGATCGTCGCCGTCATTCTGGTGGTGCTGGTGACCGTCATCTACTACCGGGTTGCCGGCGTGGTCGCCACCGTGGCGCTGGGCCTGAACCTGCTCTTCATGCTTGCCCTGCTCAGCCTGTTCAAGGCGACCCTGACCCTGCCGGGGATCGCCGGCATCGCCCTGACGCTGGGGATGGCGGTGGATGCCAACGTGCTGATCAACGAGCGGATCCGCGAGGAGATGCGCCTCGGCAAGACCGCGCGGGCGGCCCTGGAGGCCGGTTACGAGAAGGCTTTCTGGACGATCATGGATTCGAACCTGACCACCCTGCTGGCCGGACTGATTCTCTTCCAGTTCGGTACCGGCCCGGTCAAGGGGTTTGCCGTCACCCTGTCGATCGGCATCGTGACCACGCTGTTCACGGCGATGTTCCTCACCCGCCTGATCTACGATGCCTACATGTCCCGCCGCCATGTCGAGCGGCTGAGTATCTAGGGGGGCGACCATGGAAATCATCAGACCTGATATCAATCTCGATTTTGTCGGCAAGCGCAAGATTGCCCTTATTGCTTCCCTGGTGGTGCTGACCATCGGCATCGTCTCTCTGGTCATTAAAGGCGGCCCGTCCTACGGGATCGATTTCGCCGGCGGGGCGCTGGTGCAGATCAAATTTACGGAAAGCACCACGGCCGGGGAACTGCGCTCGACCCTGGGCGGACTCGACCTGCCCGGGCTTACCATCCAGCAGGTGGGGGACGATAGCGCCAACGAGTTCCTGGTCCGCGTGCAGGAGTCGAGGGAAAATCTGGCAGCCCTCGCCGGGCAGATCGAGACGACCCTGGGCAAGGCTTACGGGACCGGCAAGTCCGAGATCCGCCGGACCGAGATGGTCGGCCCGCAAGTCGGCAAGGACCTGCGCAACAAGGGGGCGCAGGCCATCTTTTTTGCCATCATCGGCATCCTGGTCTATATCACCTTTCGCTTCGAGTTCCGTTTCGGGGTCGGCGCGATCATTGCCCTGTTCCATGATGTCCTGATCACCCTCGGATTGATGTCGTTGCTCAATCTGGAGATTGACCTGACGGTCGTCGCCGGGTTCCTGGCACTGGTCGGCTATTCGGTCAACGACACGGTGATCGTCTGCGACCGGATTCGCGAGAATCTGGGGAAACTGCACACCCAGCCGCTGACCGCGGTGATCAATCGCAGTATCAACGAAACCCTGTCGAGAACCATCATGACCTCCGGCCTGACCCTGTTGTCGGTGCTGGCGCTTTACACCGTTGGCGGCAGTGTCATCCACAACTTCTCCTTCGTGCTGATGGTCGGGATTATCATCGGGACGTATTCGTCCATTTTCATCGCCAGCCCGGTCCTGATCTTCTGGGAGAGCTTCCGGGCCACTAAAAAGGCGGTATAACCTGCTGGAGGATCAATGAAAAAAGACACCATCCTGATCATCGTCGTCGTCCTGGTCGCCGGTTTGATCATCGGCTGGATGGTCTGGCAGAAAAGTTCCAGCCCCGTACCGGGTGCCGCGCCCGGAGCGTTGCCCGCGCCACAGTCTGAGACCGGTCTCCAGCAGAAGATCGACAAGATCAAGGCAATCGTGGCCAGCGACCCGAAGAACCGACAGGCATGGGTGACGCTTGGCAATGAGTACTTCGATGCCGACCGGCCGATGGAAGCGGTCGATGCCTACCAGAAGGCTCTCGATCTCAACAGTGAGGATCCGAACGTGTTGACCGACCAGGGGGTGATGTTCCGCCGCCTGGGCTGGTTCGACCGGGCGATCGACAACTTCAGCAAAGCGTCCCAGCTCGATCCCAGGCACGCGACCAGTCTGTTCAACCTGGGGATCGTCTATCGTTACGATCTCCAGGACTTTGCCAAGGCCGAAGTTGCCTGGAACAAATTCCTCCAGGTCAATCCCAGCGGTCCCGGTTCCGACCGGGCCCGCCAGGAACTGGAGTTCATCAAGTCCCAGCCAGCCATGAACAAACCCTGAGAACTGCGGGCCGGGCAATCCCCGGCCCGCAGCATTTTGGGCACGAGTCCCCGCCGCATGACTGCCACGTCGACCCAACTGCCCTCAATAACCCGGAGCCTGTCGATGGAAGGTTGTCCGGTTGACCGGATTGCCACGGTCGGCCAAAGATGAAGCCGGTCACCGCTCGCCGCTGGCAGCCACGCGGGATTCCGCCCGCCGCTGCAACCTGCGCCGAGCTGGCGCGGGAGTTATGCCTCACGCCACTGGTGGCACGCTTGCTGGCGGTTCGCGGGCTGGCGGGAAACTCAGCTTCCCAGTTTCTCGACAGTCGGTTGGCCGAGCTGCCGGATCCGGTGCAGTTGCCGGACATGGCCCGGGCTGCCGGGCGAATTGTCCGGGCCTTGTCCGGCAATGAAAAAATTGCGGTGCACGGCGACTACGATGTTGACGGCATCAGCGGCACGGCCCTGCTGGTCGAAGGCTTGCGGGCTTGCGGTGCGTTGGTGGACTATCACATCCCGCTGCGCTTGCGGGACGGTTATGGATTGTCGGCTGCAGCCCTCGTCGCCGCTGCGGCTGACGGGGTCAGGGTGGTCATTTCGGTTGACTGCGGCGTTTCCGCCCACGACGAAGCCCGCATGGCCGGTGAACTCGGCCTCGACCTGATTATTACCGACCACCACCAGCCGTCGCCGCAACTCCCTGCCGCTTTTGCCGTGGTCAACCCGCAGCGCGCGGATTCCCGCTTTCCGTTCCGGGACCTTGCCGGGGTCGGCGTGGCCTTTTTCCTGCTCGCCGCCGTGCGCCGGGAGCTGCGCCGGTCCGGCTGGTTTGCGGAGCGAGTAGAGCCGGATATCCGGCAGCTCCTCGACCTGGTCGCCCTCGGCACGATCGCCGACCTGGTCCCGTTGCAGGGGGTGAACCGCACCCTGACCCGCATCGGCCTGACGTTGCTCGACAACGGTGCGCGGCCGGGGATTCGGGCCCTCAAGGAGGTCGCCGGCATCAAGACGGTCAACTGCGGCGTGGTCGGTTTCCAGCTGGCGCCGCGGCTGAATGCGGCCGGACGTCTCGAGGATGCCGCCCGTGGGGTCGAACTGCTGCTCGAACCGGATCTTCCCAAAGCCTTGACGACCGCCCATCTGCTCGACCGCTTCAATCGCGAACGCCAGCAAATCGAGCAGCAGACCCTGGAAGACGCCATCGCCAGGGTTGCCGAGCTTCCGGAAGAACATACGCATACCCTGGTGCTGGCTGGCGAGGACTGGCATGCCGGGGTGATCGGTATCGTGGCCAGCCGCCTGGTCGAGAGGTTCTACCGGCCAACGGTGCTGATTGCCCTCGATGGCGACGGGGGCAAGGGGTCGGGTCGCTCGATTCGCGGACTGCACCTGTACCACGCTCTGCAGGCGTGTGCCGATCATCTGCTGGCTTTCGGCGGTCACGAAATGGCTGCCGGCCTGAGCCTCGCGCGCGACCAGGTCGCGGCCTTTGCCCAGGCCTTCGAAGCGACGGCCCGCTCGGCGTTGAGCGAGGAACAGCTGATTCCCGTGGTGCTTTTCGACGGGGCGGTACTGCTGGAGGAACTCACACAGGCACAGGTCGAAGCTCTCGAGCGGCTGGCGCCTTTCGGCATGGGCAATCCGGAGCCGGTCCTGCTCCTGGAGAAGATCAGGGCGCGGCAGCTGCAGTTGCTCGGCAACGGGCACCTGCGCTGCATCGCCTGCCAGGGGGGCGATTCCCTGCCGGCGATCGCTTTCGGCATGGGGGAGCGTCGCGACGAGTTCCAGGGGGATATCGACCTGCTGGTGTCGCCGCAGATCAACCGCTACAACGGCCGGGAAACGGTGCAGCTCAGGATCAGGGAGGTACGACCGTCTTTATAATGCTGTTGACAATTCTAAAACGCTGTGTTACTGATTATTCAGACAAGGATCTTCCATCTCTCTTAAAAGTAATTTCGGTCTCGCGGAGTACGCAGGTTTTTATCACGGGAAAACCCTTGAAACGTTATTCCTATAACGGCTTTTGGTTTTTTCAGCTGCTGCGCAAGCGCGGAGTGAAATCATTTCCGCTGCTGCTCTCGTTGGTGTTGCTGCTTGTCAGCATTGCATCTGCCCACGTGGAATTGGATGTTGAGCATCGTTCCAGGCAACAGACCACCACGGATCTTTTCTCTCTTGCCGACAATCACGACCTGTTCTCCACTCCAGTCGAGAACAGGGAGTTACGCGCTGGCCGCAAAGGTACGGAGACCACCAGCCCGCCTAACCTGCAACTGAAGAGTGCCCGTCATCAATTCGAACTTGATGGGCTCCTGGGCTCGTCATGGCATTCCTTCTCTTTCGAAATCTCCTCTCTGCCGTCTACTTCCCCCTGCAGAACCCTGTTTTCACCTCGGCCACCACCACTTTTCTCCGACCAGGCATAGCCCTGGCGGGGAATGGGTCCCCTGTCCGCGTTTCACCATCCCGAACCTGACATGCTGAAGGCTGCTTCGTAGGGGCATCGATTCCCTGCAAAAGCAGCGTTGTATGTGGATGACTGTTGCTGTGTGCAGCGACAAGTCAGACTATCCATATATTGCAATAATATATGTCAGGTTGTGACACTGGCACCTTAACCGGGAGAAGAAGCGGTATGGAAAAAGCCGTTGTCAGCAATACGCTTGCGACCCGTCGCAAAGAGCCGACCGGGCGTACCAAGTCACGAAAACAAAAACCAATGGATGCTGCCGCCAAACACGATAACGCCAAAAATGCGTATCAAATCCATTCTGTGGCCAGAGCCCTCGATCTGCTCGAGGCAATTTGTGCCGGGCATGGCCATGATGCCACTGGCAGCGAGGACCTGGGCGTGACCGAATTGAGCAACCGGGTCGGCCTGCAGAAGGCGGCGGTGTTCCGCCTCCTGGCAACATTCGAGAGCCGCGGCTATGTCGAACGTCAAGAGCAGTCCGGATTTTACCGGATTGGTATGAACGCGTTTGAATTGGGCCGCAAACTACTGTCACGCATGACCGTTTTAAGTCAGGCCCGCCCCGTAATGGAAGATCTCTGTCGCCGCTGTAATGAAGCGGTTTACCTGGCGATCCGGCGTGGTGGCGAGTTCCTTTTCATCGACCTTGTGGAAAGCGCCCAGCAGGTGAAGATCGCCTCACTGGTCGGCAGGCGCTTCCCGCTGACCGGAGCCGCTCCCGGACAGGTGCTGCTGGCCTATGATCCTGCCGATTTTCAAGGTGTCGGCCCGGCCACAGAGGGAATCCGCCGCAAGGGGTATCACCACGAGCAAGGCGGCCTGGGAGACATGGTCTGTTCTCTGGCGGCACCGTTTTTCGACAGTTTTGGTGCCGTTGCCGGAGCCCTCTGTGTGATCGGACCGACCTTTCGTATGCCCGAGATTCAGATCGACGCGAAGTTCTGGCCGCTCCTGAAGGATGCCAGCGACGCGATCTCGTCGAAGCTTGGGTATCTCAAGCCTTATTCGGGGAGGATTCGTTTGTGAACGGGAAGGATGCTCAGCGTGCAGTAGGAAAGGATCTGTTGCGAGACGTGGCTGCCGCGGGGAAGGCCCCATGACTTCTCACAACAGGCCGACAAAAATACGACTGGGGAAAGGAGGTGCGGTTGGCGGATCTTCTGTTTTGGGTTGAGGCTGGGGGATCAATAACCTTTGCAAGGAGTGTCAGTTATGGAAGACAAGGCAAAGCTGCAGGCGTACTGGAAAGAGAATCTCACTTACATCGTCATCCTGCTGTCGATCTGGTTCGTGGTATCGTTCCTGTGCGGCATCCTGATCGTCGACCAGCTCGATGCCATCAGGATCGGCGGCTTCAAGCTCGGCTTCTGGTTCGCCAACCAGGGCTCCGAAGTGATCTTCGTCATCCTGATCTGGATCTACGTCTCGCTGATGAACCAGCTGGACATCAAGTACGACGTTCACGAGGACTGACAACGCCACCACTAACCTGATAAACGATGGACATTATGAGTATTCTTGCCTGGACCTGGATCATCGCCGGCGCGAGCTTCGCCCTGTACATCTACATCGCCTTCTGGGCGAAGGCCAAATCGACCGGCGACTTCTACGCCGCCGAGCAGTCGGTTCCCCCTACATGAACGGCATGGCCACCGGCGCCGACTGGATGTCGGCCGCCTCCTTCATCTCCATGGCCGGCCTGATCTCGTTCATGGGACGCGACGGCTCCTTGTACCTGATGGGCTGGACCGGCGGCTACGTTCTGCTCGCCATGCTGCTTCGGCCCCTACCTGCGCAAGTACGGCAAGTTCACCATCCCGCAGTTCATGGCTGACCGCTACTACTCCCACACCGTCCGCGTCATCTCGCTGCTCTGCGCGATCTTCGTCTCCTTCACCTACGTCGCCGGGCAGATGCGCGGCGTCGGCGTCGTCTTCTCGCGCTTCATCGGGGTTGACATCAACATCGGGCGTTATCGTCGGCATGGCGCTGGTCTTTTTCTACGCCACCCTCGGCGGCATGAAGGGGATCACCTACACCCAGGTCGCCCAGTACTGCGTGCTGATCGTCGCCTACCTGATCCCGGCGATCTTCATCTCCCTGCAGCTCACCGGCAACCCGATCCCGCAGCTCGGCCTCGGTTCCTCGATCACCGCCGACGGCGCGCAGCTGCTCAACGACCCGGCCTCCCAGGGGAAGTACCTGCTCGACGTTCTCAACGGCATCCAGAAGGATCTCGGCTTCGCCGCCTACACCGCCGGCGTGCGCCCGAAGATCGACGTCTGGTTCATCACCATGTCGCTGATGATCGGCACCGCCGGTCTGCCGCACATCCTCATCCGCTTCTTCACCGTGCCGAAGATGCGCGACGCCCGCTCCTCCGCCGGCTACGCGCTGATCTGCATCGCCCTCCTCTACACCACCGCTCCGGCGGTCGCGGTGTTTGCCCGCACCAACTTCATCAAGTCCATCCACAACGTCGAGTACGCCAACGCGCCGTCCTGGTTCAAGAACTGGGAAAAGACCAAGCTGGTGGCCTGGAAAGACAAGAACGGCGACGGCATCATGCAGATCGCCAAGGGCAACTATGACAAGGCCGAAAGCACCGAACGAAGTCAAGATCGACCAGGACATCATGGTGCTGGCCAACCCGGAAATCGCCAAGCTGCCCAACTGGGTCGTCGGCCTGGTCGGCGCCGGCGGTCTGGCCGCTGCCCTCTCCACCGCGGCCGGCCTGCTGCTGGTCATCTCCGCCGCCATCTCCCATGACCTGATGAAAGGGATCCTCACCCCGGACATGTCCGAGAAGGCCGAGCTCCTCTGGGCGCGTTTCGCCGCCGGCGGTGGCGGTCTGCATCGCCGGCCTGTTCGGCATCTACCCGCCGGGCTTCGTCGCCCAGGTGGTGGCCTTCGCCTTCGGCCTGGCCGCCGCCTCCTTCTTCCCGTGCATCCTCATGGGGGTCTTCAACAAGAAGACCAACAAGGAAGGGGCCATGGCCGGGATGATCGTCGGCATCGTCTTCGTCGCCGCCTACATCATCTACTTCAAGTTCGTCAACCCGGCGTTCAACAACGTTGACGCCAACTGGTGGTTCGGCATCTCGCCGGAAGGGATCGGCACCGTCGGCGCTGCCCTCAACTTCATCGTCATGTACGTGGTCAGCAAGTTCACCCCGGAGCCGCCCCAGGAGATCCAGGATCTGGTCGGCAGCCTCCGCTACCCCGGCAAGCACGTGCCGCCGGCGTCGAGCCACTGATGCATTTAACAGTCTGACTGCAGTGTTATCTTGATCGCGGCGGCTGTCCGCATGGGCAGCCGCCATTTTTCAGTTCGAGGAGACCTCCATGCTCACCGCCTTGTCATCATCTTTGTCGTCGCCTACGCCGCCATCGCCCTGGAGCACCCGCTCAAGGTCAACAAGTCGGCCTCGGCCCTGATCGGCGCCGGCCTGCTCTGGACGATCTACGCCCTGTCCACCGGCGATCATCATCTGGTGAGCGAGCAGCTGGGCGAATCGCTGATGGGGACGGCGCAGATCGTCTTCTTCCTGATGGGGGCGATGACCATCGTCGAGGTGGTCGATGCCCATAACGGCTTCGAGGTCATCACCTCGCGGATCAAGACCACCAAGCTGTCGACCCTGATGTGGCTGGTCGGTTTCGTCACCTTCTTCCTCAGCGCGGTGCTGGACAACCTGACCACCACCATCGTCATGATCTCGCTGATGAAGAAGCTGCTCGACAAGCACGACGACCGGCTCTTCTTCGCCGGGATCATCGTCATTGCCGCCAATGCCGGCGGCGCCTGGTCCCCCATCGGCGACGTCACCACCACCATGCTCTGGATCGGCGGCCAGATCACCACCCTGGCGATCATGAAGGGGGTCTTCCTCGCCTCCATGGTCAACATGATCGTGCCGCTGGCCATCACCAGCTACTTCCTCAGGGGGCGAGAGGTGGTCAGCCCGGTCCGGTCGAGCGGCTGCCAAGGCCATCGGCCAAGACCACCCCCTTTGAGCAGAAACTGATGTTCCGCATGGGGCTCGGCATCCTGATCTGCGTGCCGATCTTCAAGACCGTCACCCACCTGCCGCCGTTCATGGGGATCCTCTTCGGTCTCGGCATCCTCTGGCTGGTCGGTGAACTGCTCCACCGCAGCAAGGAGGACGAGGACAAGGAACACCTGACCCTGGTGCGTGCCCTGCAAGCAGATCGACATGAGTTCCATCGTCTTCTTCATCGGCATCCTGCTGGCGGTGGCGACCCTGGAGCATACCCACATCCTCGACCAACCTGGCCGGCTGGCTCGACCAGACCGTCGGCCGCGCAGGACGTCATCGTCACCATCATCGGCCTGGTCAGCGCCATTGTCGACAACGTGCCGCTGGTGGCGGCCTCCATGGGGATGTACAGCCTGGCCCAGTATCCGACCGACAGCTTCCTCTGGGAGTTCATGGCCTACTGCGCCGGCACCGGCGGCTCGATCCTGATCATCGGCTCGGCAGCCGGGGTGGCCGCCATGGGGCTGGAGAAGATCCACTTCTTCTGGTATGTCAAGCGGATCAGCGCCGCTGGCCCTGGTCGGCTATTTCGGCGGAATCGTTGCCTACATCGTCCAGTACAAGCTGTTTCATGGTTGAGATTTGTCTGTCCGGCAACTTAGTGGCGGGGCCGTCGCCGGCCCCGCTTGCTTGATCTGTTCGATAATCCAACTTTTACGGCTGGCCTGCTGCCGGGATGAGCGGGCTGTTCCGTGAATACAGGAACAGCAACATGTCCAACAATTTTCTGCGACATTTGGACCGCCTGCTCGCCATCGTCGAGGACTGGTCTTTGCTGCTGTCGGTGGCTGTCGCCCTGGTCGTCGCCATGATCAACATCATCCTGCGCAAGACCAGCAACTACAGCCTTTACTGGTCCGACGAGGTGGTGCGCAAGGTCATCTACTTCACCACCTACATGGGGTGCGTGGCGGCGGTGCGCAGCCGGGCGCTGATCCGCATCGATGTGTTGCCGCAGATGGTCAAGGCACTGAAGAAGCCCCTCGACCTGGTCAACCACCTTGCTGTCCTGGCCTTCGCCGGCTGCATGGTCTGGCTCGGCTGGGGGATGACGATGATGGCCTACGCCGACCCTTATGCCAAGACCTCGTCGCTGCAGATCCCCGAGTGGTACTTCTACGCGCTCCTGCCGCTGGTTGGAGCGATGATGTGCATCAGGACGCTCCTGCTGGTTTGCGAGGAGTGGTTCGGACACAGGGAGGGCTGAGTCGTGGGCTCTGGTGTCCTGGCCATTCTCGCGCTGCTGCTCGGCTGCATGGCGGCCACCGTGCCGGTGTTCATGGCCCTGTTCTTCGCCGGGCTGGCCGGACTGATCTGGGGGGCCGGCATCGACCCGCAGATCGTCATCGAAGTCCTCTACCGCAGCATGGACAAGTTCGCCCTGGTCGTGGTGCTGTTCTTCGTCCTGTGCGGCAACATCATGACCACCGGCAGCATCGTGCAAGAAGCTGATCAACACCGCCAACGTGCATGGTCGGCTTTCTCCCCGGCGGGCTGGCCATGGCCGGGGTACTGGCCTGCGGCTTCTTCGGCGCGATCTCCGGCTCGACCGTGGCCACGATGGTGGCGATCGGCGGGGTCATGATCCCGGCACTGGTCGAAAACGGCTACGACCCGCAGCTTCAGCGTCGGTGCCATGACCACCGCGCCGATCCTGGGGATCATCATCCCGCCGTCGATCTCGATGATCCTCTACGCCATGGTCACCAACGACCCGATCGAGGCGCTGTTTCTCACCGGCTACGTGCCGGGTATCCTGATCATCGTCTGCATGTCGCTGTACTGCTGGGTGGCCTGTCGCAAGCAGGGGCTGGTGCCGCCAGCCGCGGCCGACGCTGGCAGGATCTTGCCGCCAGGTCCTGCGCGAGAGCATCTGGGCGCTGCTGCTGCCGGTGCTGATCAGTGGCGGCATCTACTCCGGCATCTTCACCGCCAACGAGGCGGCGGTGGTCGCCTGCTTCTACGCCTTCTTCGTCGAGATGTTCATCCACAAGGACATGAAATTCGCCGAGGTCAAGAAGGTCATCGTCTCCTCGGCGGTGACCTCGGCGGCCCTGCTGATGATCGTCGCCGGCGCCTCGGTGTTCGGCGAATACCTGACCTTCGCCCAGGTGCCGGACAAGGTCGCCAACGCCGTGGTCGAGATGCATCTCCAGTCCCTGGGTCTTCCTGCTGGCCGTCAATCTGCTGCTGCTGGTGGTGGGGATGTTCATGGACATCATCTCGGCGACCCTGATCCTGACGCCGATCTTCCTGCCGCTGCTCAGCAAATACGGTATCGACACCATGCACTTCGGCCTGCTGATGACCGTCAATCTCGGTATCGGCTACTGCACCCCGCCGCTCGGGGTCAGCCTGTACATCGCCTGCTCGACGGTCGATCGCGACCTGCTCTACGTCGTCCGGGCGGTCATGCCGTTCCTGGTCATCCAGATCGCGCTGCTGCTGCTTTACACCTACTGGCCGGACCTGGTGCTGTTCCTGCCGCACCTGATTTTCGATCAGGGCGGAGGGACTCCGTAGGCAGGGGAAGGGGGCTACTGGCCGGCTTTCCCACCTTTGAGGTGCACGTACCAGTAGGCGAAGGCGACGAAGACCACGCCGCCGATGATGTTGCCGAGGGTGACCGGCACCAGGTTGCTGAGGAAGAAATTCCCCCAGGTGAGGCCCGTCGGCGGACTGGCCGAGTTCCTCCGTGATGAGCAGTCCGGTGGGGATGAAGTACATGTTGGCGACCGAGTGCTCGAAGCCGCTGGCGACGAAGGCCATGATCGGCGCATAGCAGGCCAGCATCTTGCCGGCGACGTCGCGGGCCGCGGTGGCCATGAACACCGCCAGGCAGACCAGCCAGTTGCACAGGATGCCGCGCACCAGGGCGACATCAGAAGGGAAGCGCTGGCACTTGGTGGCGGCGATATTGACGGCGTGCTCGGCGATCTGCCCGGACCGCCACAGCTCCGAGTCGGAACATCAGCCAGGCGAAAAACAGCGATCCGACCAGGTTGCCGACGATCACCACCGCCCAGTTTTCCGCGATCCTCCACCACGAAATCTCTTTCTGCAGGGCGGACTTGACCATCAGGCTGTTGCCGGTGAACAGCTCCGCACCGCAGACCACCACCAGCATCAGCCCCAGGGAGAAGACGCTGCCGCCGAGCAGGCGACTGACGCCCGCGCCCAGGTAGGTTGCGGCGTCCTGGGTGACCACCGTGGCCAGTTCGGCGCCGAAGGCGATGTAGAAGCCGGCGAGCAGGCTGAGCAGGATGGTCCGCGACAGCGGCTGGGTCAGCACCCGCCGGCCGTTCTCAGTGATCAGCCGGGTGGTCTCGGCCGGGGAGAGGAAGCGCTGGTCCATTACAGTCCCACGTCCCTGGCCAGTTTCTCCCAGGCCGGCAGGCTGCGCTCGATGACCTCCATGGCCACGCAGTAGGCGATGCGGAAGTAGCCGGGGGCGCCGAAGCCGCTGCCGGGGACCAGCAGGATGTTGTGCTCGAGGGCCTGGCGGACGAAGGCCACGTCGTCTGCCAGCGGCGAGTGCGGGAACAGGTAGAAGCCGCCGCCGGGCTTGACCATCTGAAAACCGAGACCGGTCAGGTGGTCGTAGAGCCGGTCGCGCTTCTGCTGGTATTCGCCGACATCGACGCTCTCGCGCTGCAGCCCGGCCACCAGGCGCTGCATCAGGGCCGGGGCGTTGACGAAGCCGAGCACCCGGTTGCAGAAGATCGCCCCCTCCATGAACAGCGCGCAGTCGTCCATGGCCGGATTGGCGGCCAGGTAGCCGATCCGCTCGCCGGGGAGCGCCAGATCCTTGGAGTGGGAGGTGACCACGATGCTGTTGCGGATATGGCGGAAGACCGGCGGCACCTTGTGCCCGTCGAAGGCGAGGCGGGCGTACGGTTCGTCGGAGATCACGTAGATGGTCCGGTCGAGTTCGCGCTGCTTGCGCTCCAGCATCCGGCCGAGAGCTTCCAGCGTCTCGGCCGGGTAGACCACGCCGGTCGGGTTGTTCGGCGAGTTGATCAGCAGGGCGCGGGTATTGGGGCCGATGGCCGCCTCGATGGCAGCGACGTCGGGCTGGAAGGTCTCCCGATCGGTCCAGACCTCGACGGTGGTGCCGTCGTGATTGTCGACGTAGAACTTGTACTCGACGAAGTAGGGGGTGAGGATGATCACTTCCTCGCCGGGGTTGAGAATGGTCTTGAGCACCACGTTCAGGCCGGCGCCGGCGCCGCAGATCATCACCACGTGGCTGGAGCGGACCGGCACCCCGGTCTGTTCGCTGAGGAATTCGGCCACCGCCTGGCGGGTGAACTCGTAGCCGGCGTTGTTCATGTAGCGGTGCATCCCGGGCACCGGGTGCTCGGCCAGGCGCCGCAGTTCGCGACGGAATGCCTCGGGCGGCTCGACGGACGGATTGCCGAGGGTGAAGTCGAAGACGTTCTCGGCGCCAAACCTTGCGGTCAGGGCGGCACCCTCCTCGAACATGCGGCGGATCCAGGATGAGCGTTCGATGGCGCTGCGGACCTTGATGGCAATCGACATGGGGACTCCTTGCTCTGCACGGATGATTGCCGGAGTTTAGCCGTGCAGGGAAGGGCGGTCAAGCGCTGTCGGCACGTCAGTGAAAAACCTTTTGGCAGCTTGCCTTTTCCCCCTGTTTCCGCTAGAGTCGCAGCTCCGGAAATCGAGGGAAGGAGACGGCCGTGGCCGAACAGGAACTCTCGCAGATTGCGCCAGCAGATCGACGCCATCGACGACCAGATTCTCGACCTGCTCAACCGGCGCGCCGAAATGGTAATCGCCGTCGGCAAGGCCAAATCCGGGGCCAGCGACGATTTCTACGTGCCGAGCCGCGAACAGGCGATCTATGCCCGGCTGCTCGCGGCCAATCCCGGGCCGTTTCCGGAAGAGGGGATTCGGCGGGTGTTCCGCGAGATCATCTCCGCTTCACTCTCCCTGGAGCAACCGCTCAAGGTGGCCTTCCTCGGCCCCCAGGCGACCTTCACCCATGTTGCCGCCATGCACCAGTTCGGGTTTTCCGCCCAGCTGGTGCCGATCAAGAGCATCCCGTCGATCTTCGAGGAGGTCAGCCGCGGCCGGGCCAACTACGGGGTGGTGCCGGTAGAGAACTCCAACGAAGGGGTGGTGTCTCACACCCTCGACATGTTCATGGAGTCGGACCTCAAGATCATTGCCGAGGTGCTGGTGGAGGTGTCCCACGACCTGCTCAATCGCAGCGGCCGGATCGAGGATGTCCGCAAGGTGGTTTCCCATCCCCAGGCCCTCGCCCAATGCCGGGCCTGGCTGGAGGAAAACCTTCCCGATGTGCCGCTGGTGGATGTCGGCAGCACCGCCCTGGCCGCACAGCAGGTCGCCGAGGACGAAAGCGCCGCGGCGATCGCCAGCGAGGCGGCGGCCGCGCTCTACGGGCTGCGCGTGGTCAAGCACTGCATCGAGGACAATCCGAACAACTTTACCCGCTTCCTGGTGATCGGCCGACAGCTGCCGGAGCCGGGCGGAGCGCGACAAAACCTCGATCATGTTCAGCGTCCGCGACGAGCCGGGGATCCTCTACCGCATGCTCGAGCCGTTCTCCAAGCGCGGCATCAATCTCTCCAAGATTGAAAGCCGGCCGATGAAAGGGCGGGCCTGGGAATACATCTTCTTCCTCGACATGGAAGGCCACGTTCGCAGCGAGCAGATTGCCGGCGCCATCGAGGAGTTGCGGAGCTGCTGTCAATTTCTGAAGGTACTCGGTTCCTACCCGAAGGCGAAGTAAGCCGGACGGTCGTCGGGCAGCTATCAAGTTAAATCTGCAGACAGCAAGGTGAAGATACCGAGAATATGACTGATTTTTACATCAATAAACTGGCGGTGGTGGGGGTCGGCCTGATCGGGGGGTCCCTCTCCCTGGCCCTCAAGGCGAGCGGTTCGGTCGGCGAGGTCATCGGCATCGGTCGCGGTCAGGCCAATCTCGACAAGGCCATGGAACTCAGAGTGGTCGACCGGGTGACCACGGACCTGGCCGCCGGAGTCGCCGATGCCGATGTGGTTTTCCTGGCGACGCCGGTGCTGACCCTCGGTCCGGTGGCCTGTCAGATGATGCCCCACCTCAAGGCGGGAGCCATCGTGACTGACGGCGGCAGCGTCAAGCAGGCGGTGATCGACCAGGTTGAGCCCTGCTTGCGCGAGGATGTGCAGTTCGTCCCCGGGCATCCGATCGCCGGCACCGAGTTCAGCGGTGCCGAAGCGGCCTTCGCGTCCCTTTACCAGGGGCGGCGCTGCATCCTGACACCGACCGCGCGGACCGCGCCGGCGGCTCTGGCGACCGGTCCGCGCCATGTGGGAAGCGGCCGGCTGCGAAGTGGTGGCGATGGATGTCGACAAGCATGACCGGGTCCTGGCGGCGATCAGCCATCTGCCGCACATGGTTGCCTATGCCCTGGTCAATGCCGTCGGTGCCTATGACCGCTACCAGGAAAACATCCTCGAATATTCGGCCGGCGGCTTCCGCGACTTTACCCGGATTGCCTCCTCCGATCCGACCATGTGGCGCGACATCGCCCTGACCAACCGGGACGCGCTGATCGAGATGATGGAGCAGTTCGAAACGTTCTTCGGCGAACTGAAAGATGATGTGGGAAAAGGGGATACGGCGCGTCTGTTCGAGTTTTTTCGCAGGTCGAAGGAAAGTCGGGACGCAATCTCTATGAGCAGTTGACCGCACCCTCTCTCCCGCCCGCAGCCTGCGCGGCGAGATGGCCATCCCCGGCGACAAGTCGATTTCCCACCGCTCCATCATGTTCGGCTCGCTGGCGGAAGGGGTCACCCGGGTCAGCGGTTTCCTGACCGGGGAGGACAATCTCTCGACCCTCAAGGCCTTCCAGGCCATGGGCGATTGCCGATCCGGCAACCGGCCCGCGGTGAACTGGTGATCGAGGGGCGCGGCCTCGACGGGCTGCAGGAACCGGACGACGTTCTCGACTGCGGCAACTCGGGGACGACCATGCGCCTGATGAGCGGCCTGCTCGCCGGCCAGCAGTTCTTCTCGGTACTGACCGGCGACCGGTATCTGCGCCGCCGGCCGATGAAGCGGGTGGTCAAGCCGCTTGTCGACCATGGGGGCGCGCATCTTCGGGCGGTGCGGTGGCGAACTGGCCCCGCTGGCCATCCAGGGCGGCCCGCTCCAGCCGATCAGCTATGCATCGCCGATCGCCAGCGCCCAGGTCAAGTCGGCGGTTCTGCTGGCCGGTCTGTATGCCGAAGGGGAAACCACCGTGCTTGAGCCGCATCTCTCCCGCGATCACAGTGAACGGATGCTGAGCTGGTTCGGTGCCGACGTCCGCCCGTTCCCCGGCGGCGTCACGGTCGCCGGCCGGCCGAACCTGCTGGCCCGCGACATGATCGTCCCCGGGGACATCTCCTCGGCGGCTTTTTTCCTGGTGGCCGGACTGATCACCCCCGGCGCCGAACTGCTGGTCAGGAACGTCGGGGTCAACCCGACCCGCAGCGGCGTCATCGACATCCTGCAGGCCATGGGTGGGCACCTCGAACTGTTCAATCAGCGGAGTTGATCCGGTGAGCCGGTGGCCGACATCCTGGTGCAGGCACAGCCGCTGAAGGGGATCGAGATCGGCGGTGAACGTGGTGCCGCGGGCGATCGACGAGTTCCCGGTGGTCAGCGTCGCCGCGGCCCTCGCCGAAGGGACCACGACAATCCGCGATGCCGAGGAGTTGCGGGTCAAGGAAACCGACCGGATTGCCGCCATGGTCAGCGAACTGGGCAAGCTGGGCGCGCTCGTCGAACCGACTGCGGACGGCATGATTATTTCGGGCCGGGAGCGGTTGCACGGCGGCACGGTGACATCTCACGGTGACCATCGGATTGCCATGAGCTGTGCGATCGCCTCGCTGGTTGCCTGCGCCCCGGTGACGATCATCGACACCGCCTGTACCGAGACCTCCTTTCCGGGGTTCTGGGAGTTGCTGGATGAAGTTCGGCACTAGATGGCTCCCCCGGTTCTCGTCAGCGTCTTCCTGCGGCTGAGCCGATGCGCGAACCGATAGTTGCCATCGACGGTCCCTCGGGAGTCGGCAAGAGCACCCTCAGCAAGCTCCTGGCCCAGGAGCTTGGCTACCTGTATCTCGATACCGGTGCCATGTACCGGGCCGTAGCCGTGGCGGCCCGTCAGCGTGACATCGCCGCCGACGATCACGCGGCCCTCGGCAAACTGGCCGCAGCGGTCACCATCACCTTCGCCCGCGATGCGGGCGGGGACCGGGTGCTGCTCGACGGTGAAGATGTCTCCGCGGCGATCCGTACTCCGGAGATCAGCCTGCTGACCTCGCAAATCTCGTCCTGCCCGATGGTCCGCGAAGCCCTGGTTTCCCGCCAGCGGGTGCTCGGAGCGCAGGGCGGGGTCGTGCTGGAAGGGCGCGACATCGGTATCGGTCGTCTTCCCTGATGCCGAGGTGAAGTTCTTCCTGACGGCCAGTGCCGCCGAGCGCGGCCGGCGGCGTTTTCTCGAGCTGCAGGCCAGGGGTTTGGCCGTCGACCTGGCGCGGACGGTCGCCGAGGTCGAAGCCCGTGATGCGGCTGACCGCGGCCGCGCCCATTCCCCGCTCCGGCAACCGCCGACGCCGTGGTGATCGATACCTCGCAGCTTGGGTATCGACCAGGTGCTGGCGGAAATGCTGCGCGTCGTCAGTGCTCGTCGCCTGAACTCCGGCGGCGCCGGAGAGGGATAGCCGATGGAGATCATCCTGGCCAAAAGCGCGGGGTTTTGTTTCGGTGTCAAGCGAGCCACCCAGATGGCTTTCGACGCGGCCGAGGAGTATTCCCACATCTGTTCCCTCGGGCCGATCATTCATTCGCCACAGGTGGTGAACAAATTGGCCGAGAGCGGTGTCGAGGTGGTCGAGCAGGTCGAGGATATCCCGGCAGGGGCAGTCATTATCCGTTCACACGGGGTCGCCGCCGGGGAAATGCAGGCGATCCTCGATCGTGACCTGACCATGGTCGACGCGACCTGTCCCTTTGTCAAGAAGGCCCAGAAGTATGCCGCCCGCCTGGCCGCCGAAGGCTACAGCGTGGTCATCGTCGGCGAGGCGGAGCATCCCGAAGTGCAGGGGATCGTCTCCTATGCCGCCAACGGCAATGTGCGGGTGGTCGCCGACGCCGCCGAGGCGGAAGCCTTGCCTCGACTCGGCCGGGTCGGCATCGTCGCCCAGACCACCCAGTCCTTCGAGAACCTGCGCCAGGTTGCGGATATCTGTCTGGAAAAATGCCAGGAATTGCGAGTCTTCAATACGATTTGCGATGCCACCACCGTCCGGCAGAACGAAGCGCGGGAAATCGCCCGGCGGGTTGACGTGATGCTGGTGATCGGCGGTTACAACAGCGCCAACACCTCGCGCCTGGCGCACATCTGCCGGGAACTCCTTCCTGCGACCTATCATATAGAAACAGCGGAGGAAATCGAGCAAGGCTGGTTCGTCGGCGTGCAGCGCGTCGGGATTACCGCCGGGGCGTCGACGCCGCGCTGGTTGATTGACGAAGTCGTCAGCCGGGTCGCTGAACTTGCGGGGAAAGCCACCGATAAATAAATATTTGTCTTTCCCTTGTTGCTGTGCTAGGTTCAACGACCATGGCTAGGGCCATACTGCCGCCTCGCGGCAGACTTTGTCAGGGGGTAACGGGTTAATGTCGGAAAACAACCACAACCAACAACAAGATGGTATGGAGCACGAACAGGATTTCCAGTCGCTGTTCGAAAGCAGTCTGCAAGAATTGCATGTCGGAGACGTCGTCCGCGGCACGGTTGTCCAGGTCAACGAAGACACGGTCGTCGTCGATGTTGGCTACAAGTCGGAAGGGGTCATCCCGATCGAGGAATTTCGGGACGAGGCCGGTCAACTCCAGGTCAAGGTCGGAGACGAGATCGACGTCCTGTTCGAGCGCCGCGAGAATGAAAGCGGCCTTATTTCGCTATCCAAAACCAAGGCGGATCGCCAGAAGATCTGGGGCACCCTTGAAGAGGGATCGGTGGTCGAAGGGAAAATCACCGGGCGGATCAAGGGCGGCCTGACGGTCGACATCGGGGTGAGCGCCTTCCTGCCGGGTTCCCAGGTGGATATCCGCCCGGTGCGCAACCTGGACAAGCTGCTCGGTGCAACTCTCAAGTTCAAAATCATCAAACTCAACAAGCGTCGCGGCAACATCGTCCTGTCCCGCCGGGTGCTGCTCGAAGAGGAGCGCGATTCCATGCGCGGCCAGACCCTCGAGAACCTGGTCGAAGGCAGAGTGGTCGAGGGGGTGGTCAAAAACCTCACCGATTACGGCGCCTTCATCGATCTCGGCGGGCTTGACGGCCTGCTGCACATCACCGACATGTCCTGGGGGCGGGTCAACAATCCTGCCGACGTGCTGACCGTCGGCCAGAAGCTGCAGGTCAAGGTCCTGAAGTTCGATCGTGAACGCGAGCGCGTTTCCCTTGGTCTCAAGCAGATCATTCCCGATCCCTGGACCGATGTCGAAGGGAAATATCCGGTCGGCGAGCGTGTCAAGGGGAAAATTGTCAGCCTGACCGACTACGGCGCTTTCGTCGAGCTCGAAGGGGGGGTCGAAGGGTTGATCCACGTCTCCGAGATGAGCTGGACCAAGCGGGTCAAGCACCCGAACAAGCTGCTCAATGTCGGTGACGAAGTGGAAACCGTGGTGCTGGCGCTGGACATCCCCAACCGGCGGATCTCCCTTGGGCTCAAACAGATCGAGCCGAACCCGTGGGAGCAGATCGGTGAAAAGTTCCCGGTGGGGACGATCATCGAGGGACAGATCAAGAACATTACCGACTTCGGTATCTTCGTCGGAGTCGACGAAGGGATCGACGGACTGGTGCACATTTCCGATCTGTCCTGGACCCGGCGGGTCAAGCATCCCTCGGAGCTTTACCGCAAGGGCGATATGGTGAAGTCGGTCGTGCTCAACATCGATCGTGAAAATGAGCGGTTCTCCCTCGGCATCAAACAACTCAGCCCCGATCCCTGGAGCGTCCTGCCGACCAAGTGCGCACCGGGAACCATCATCCGCGGTCGAGTTACCTCGGTCACTGATTTCGGGGTGTTTCTCGAGATCGAGGAGGGGATCGAGGGCTTGATCCACGTTTCCGAACTGAGCCGGGAAAAAGTCGAAAGTCCGCGCGACTTCGCCAAGCCCGGTGACCTGCTCGAGGCGGTGGTGCTGAGCATCGATGGCGTCGATCGCAAGATTGCCCTGTCGATCAAGCATCTTGACGAACACAAGGAAAACGCAGAAGTGCGCGAGTTCCTCGGTGCCCAGAAAGAGGCCACCTCCAACCTTGGTGCCCTGCTGCAGGGGGCCATGGATCGCAACGGCTCCGAAAACAGCTGATCGTCGATTGACGCGATAATGCGAGCCTTCTGCCGCGCCCCCGCTTTCGGGCGGGGGCGCGGCATCTCCCGTAACGATGCAAAAACGTCCGTTCCTGATTGCCCTGGCCCTCCTCGGCGGAATCTTCGCCTTTTTCCTGGCGCTGATTCTCGCGGTGTCGCATTTTCTTGATCGCCCGGCCCGTTTCATCAAGCACCATCAGGTCGGGGTCGTCGAGGTGGAAGGGGTCATCGTCGATTCCAAGAAGATCATCGAGCAGCTCGACGACTTCCATGAAGACGGGTCGATCAAGGCGATCGTGCTGCGCATCAACTCACCTGGCGGCGGGGTCGGACCGTCGCAGGAAATTCATGACGAAGTCCGGCGCATCGATGCCGACAAGCCCGTCGTCGTGTCCATGGGGTCGGTGGCGGCATCGGGAGGATACTACATAGCCGCTCCCGCCCGGGTCATCTTTGCCAATCCCGGCACGATCACCGGCAGCATCGGTGTGATCATGGAGTTTACCAACGTCCAGGAGCTGCTGGAGAAGATCGGCTTGCACAGCCAGGTGGTGAAAAGCGGCAAACACAAGGATATCGGTTCGCCGGTTCGGCCGATGACCGAAGAAGACCGGGCGTTGCTCCAGGCACTGATCGATGATGTTCACACCCAGTTTGTCGATTCGGTTGCCGCCGGCCGGCAGCTCGAGGTGCAAAAGGTCCGGACTTTTGCCGATGGACGGATCTTCACCGGCCGCCAGGCCCGGGAGCTCGGACTGGTCGATGAACTCGGCGGCCTTGAGGCTGCCATTCGCAAGCGCCGGGGAACTGTCCGGCATCGACGGCAAGCCGAATGTGGTCTATCCGCCCAGCGACAAACCGAAGCTGATCGACTTTTCTGATCCAGGAAACCTCCGTCCGGTTACGACAGCTCCTGCTCGAGTGGCAACAGCCGGGTGGCGGGATGCAATACGTATGGACGGGATTTAATTGAGGAGGACAGGACATGACCAAGAGCGAACTGATTGAACAGTTGACGGTTACCAATGAGATTCTCAACAAACGCGAGGCCGAGGTGATCATCAACACGATCTTCGACGGCATCGGCCAGGCTCTGGCCAGTGGCGACCGGGTGGAGATTCGCGGGTTCGGTTCCTTCACCGTCCGCGAACGCGATGCCCGTGAGGCGCGGAACCCGAAGAGTGGCGCGGTGGTGAAAATTCCCTCCAAGAAAACGCCGTTTTTCAAGACCGGCAAGGAGTTGCGCGAGCGGGTCAACGGCGGCATCGCCGACTGACCCATTGCGGCTGAACCGGCGTGACCGCTTGTCTGGTCCAGCCGGTTCAGGCCTCGTGCCCGCCGCAGTTATCGGCAGAACCGGCCCGTCGTCGCGAGGCCGCTTCCGGATGGCCCCGCAAAATACTGAAAGCCCCGTGCCTGAGCACGGGGCTTTCAGTCTCTGCGATATTGGTATTGCACGTGTCACCGTTTGCCCGACCGGCATTCCTGCCATGCAACACCTAACTTGTCGGGCGGATACAACGATCCTGCGTGTGCCGTGCAATACCAAGCGAAATGCAATCTCCGGAATGCCGACAATTTCTTCTCTCCGGCCTCATGTGGCTATAATGCCCCGGGAGGTCGCTTCAGGCGTCCCGCTCGTGGGCGGGCTGGCTCACCGCGGCCGTGCCTGGGGACGAACGATGCTTTGGTTGGCCGGGGTGGGTGGCAACTGTCGATCATTCCAGAGATTGTCAAAGAACTTGGTCGAACTTGAGATACATGTTAGCATGACGATCAAGTCTGTCAAGCGGCAATCTTGAAAATTTTCCAATCTTCAGTCTGGACTTTCCGCATCGTGAGTCACGGTACCCTGGCCCCGGGAGTTTATCGCTTTCTGGTCCCCGAACACGCGGCCGGTCAACGTCTTGACCAGTTTCTGTCCCAGCAGATGCCCCAGACCTCGCGCGGTTTGATCCGGCGTCTGATCGATCTGGGCGGGGTGCATAGTCGACGGACGACGGGCGAGACGTTGCAGTTTGCCGATGGCGGCGGGCCAGACATGTCGAGCTGTATGTCGACGGTTTGCCGCTCGATGAGTTCCAACTCGAACCGCGACACATTCTCTACCAAGACCGCTATCTGCTGGCCCTGGACAAACCGGCGGGGATCGCCACGCAGCCGACCCCGGCGCGTTACCGGGGAACGCTGTATGCGGTCTTGCAGCAATTTCTGGCGCACCGCGGCACAGTCAGCATTGGCATGGTGCAACGCCTGGACCGTGACACCAGCGGCGCGATGGTCTTCTCCATTCACCCGCGCGCACACAAGGGGTTGACCGCCGCTTTCCGCGAGCATCGCGTCGTCAAGCGTTACCTGGCAATGGTCTCCGGGCACCTCCACGAGCATACCGGGGAAATCCGCACGCAGCTGGCACGACGACGGGCAACCAACCTCATGAAGTCCGTGGAGCGTGGCGGCAAGCCGGCGGTGACCCGCTTCCGGGTGGTCTCGCGCCATGCTGAAGCCACCCTGGTCGAGGTGGAAATTCCCACCGGTCGCTCCCATCAGATTCGCGTGCATTTTTCTGAAGCCGGTCATCCGCTCCTCGGTGATCTTGCCTATGGTGGTCCGGCGACCTGCTGTGGTGCGATGATCCCGCGCCAGATGCTGCATGCCAGTGAATTGCTGTTGACGCACCCGGTCGGCGATTCTCCCCTGGCCTTGCGGTCGCCCCTGCCGGCTGATTTTGCTGCCGTGCACCAGCACTGCGCCACGGCGACTTGACCGTTCCGCCGGCTCCTTTCACCACCTTTGGCAGTTGATGGGTGCCAGTTATGACCTTTCCCGAGATTGACCCGGTCCTGATCCACCTCGGCCCCCTGGCCATCCGCTGGTATGGGCTGATGTATCTGCTCGGCTTTCTGGCCGCCTACCTTTTGATCCGTTCTCTGGCAAAGCGCCGTGACCTGCCGCTCGACAGCGATGCTGCCGTCGATCTGCTCTTTTACTGTGCTATCGGCGTCGTGGCCGGGGGGAGGCTGGGGTACGTGTTGTTTTATAACCCTCGCTGGTATCTCGACCATCCCGTGGATGTGTTCGCCATCTGGCAGGGGGGGATGAGCTTTCATGGCGGGTTGCTCGGCGTGGTGCTGGCGGCATGGCTTTTTTGCCATCGCCGGCGCCTGCCGATCCTGTTATGTGGCGACATCCTGGTGACGGCCGCTACCGTCGGGCTCGGATTCGGTCGCTTGGGCAACTTTATCAATGGCGAATTGTGGGGTCGGCCCACCGACCTGCCCTGGGGAATGATCTTCCCCGGTGCGGGACCGCAGCCCCGCCACCCCAGCCAGCTCTATCAGGCGTTTCTCGAGGGGTTGCTGTTGCTTATCGTGCTGCTTTGGCTGCATCGCCGTCAGGCCGGCCACGGGGTGCCGTTCTTCTGCTTTTTCATCGGCTACGGGCTTTGCCGTTTTCTGGTGGAGTTCGTGCGGCAGCCCGATACTCACCTCGGTTTCCTTTGGGGGGGGGCGACCATGGGGCAGTTGCTCTCGATACCGATGATCATCTTCGGCCTGGCCGGCTTGCTCTGGCTACGCCGCCGCCGGCAGAGCTCATGAACAACATCGCCGGAATCGTTTTCGATTGCGACGGCGTGCTGTTCGAAAGCCGCGCCGCCAATCTGGCCTATTACAATACCATCCTGGTCGCTTTTGGTGAAGATCCCGTCGATCCCGCCGATTTCGGCCGGGCCCATCTGTGCCATACCGCGGCGAGTCCGGAAGTCTTTCGTTGCCTGCTCGGCGAGGAGCGTTCGGCGGCGGCCCTCGAGGCCGCACGGTTGCTCGACTACCGGAACTTCATCCCGCAACTGCAGCCCGAACCGGGGATGACCGTCGCCGTTGCCGAACTGTCTCGGCGCTTTCCCCTGGCCGTGGCGACCAACCGGGGGAGCAGCATGCACGAGATCCTGGAACATTTCGGGCTTGCCGGCTATTTTCAGGCGGTTGTCACCAGCCGGGACGTGCCGCGCCCGAAACCTCACCCCGACATGCTCTTCGAAGCCGCACGGCAGCTTTCCCTGGCGCCGGAGCAGCTCCTCTTCGTTGGCGATTCGGAGCTGGACCAGGCCGCGGCTGCCGCTGCCGGCATTCGCTTCGCCGCCTACCGCAACAACCTGACCGCTGACCTGCGGTTGGCCAGTCACCAGCAATTGCTCGCACTACTCTCTGCCCTTGATTGAAGCGAAACCCCGGCAGATGCAGCGGTCGGCCGGGGTTATCAGGCACCGCCCGTTCATCAGGCCGTGTCAATGGAGGTTTTTGGTCATCTCCAGGACGTGGCCGCATGCGGATGGACGGTAGACGACCTCGTCCATGATGCTGTGAATGAGGTAGATTCCGCGTCCATGTTCGTCGAGTGGGTGTGCCGGTGTTCGGCGAACTGGCGGATATCGAACCCTTGTCCGGTGTCATAGACACGAATGGTCAGACGTTTTTCGGCGATGCCGATTTCGATGTGGACTTCCTTGGCAGGGTCGCCTTCGTTGGCATGCACGATGGCGTTGGCCATGGCTTCGGTGAGAACCAGATTCAGCTCGTAGGCCAGCTTCTCCCGGTCGCCGCCATAATGCCTGAGGGCCAGAGCAATGTTCTCGCCGATATGGCCGATCAGACACAGATAGCGCGTCTGATTGGGAACCTTGATGTCAACCTCGATCCGGTCGCTGTCCATCGTTGCACTCCTGCTCTCGTGCGCTTTTCCGCAACGATTCACAGTGGGAGTTCGCAGATTCAGGAAAAGCTGCCCAAGGCCTCGTCGGCATCGATGAAGATTTCAAAAACCCGATGCAGCCTGGTCAGCTCGAACATCGACTTGACCTGCAGCTGCAAGCCGGCCAGTTTCAGGCAGCCGCTCCGGGAACTGGCGTTCTTGAAACCGGAAACCAGGGCGCCGAGACCCGAGGAATCGACGAAGCGCACCGCCTGCAAATCGACCACCAGGTCTTTTCTTCCCCTCCTCGAACAGTTTCACCATCTGTCCCTTGAACTCGCCGCTGTTATGAGCATCGAGACGCTCTTCCTGAACGGTCAGCAACATCACGGTGCCTTTCTGCTCGATCTGCAGATTCATGAGGGTCTCCTTGAAAGTATGATCACGATACCGAAACGGGCTCAGCAGCGTCATTTTATCACGATAATGCCGACATCGCACGGTTTTCCTTCACCCCCCGGATCTCCAGAACCACCAGGGAGACGTCATCGTCGAAGCTGTGTGAGCCGGTGAACAGGCGAACCTGCTGGATAATCAGCTCGATCAGCTCCTCGGGAGTCAGCCGGGGCGACTCCACCAGCAATTCCACCAGGCGTTCTTCGCCGAACAGCTCCTCGGATGCGCATTGGCGGCTTCGATAACGCCGTCGGTGTAGAGCAGGAGTACGTCACCCGGCTGCAGGATCCGTTGCTTCCTGCTCGTAGGGAAATTCCCGGCGAACGCCGAGGATCAGTCCCTCGGCATCGAGTCGCTCGCACAGCCCGGAGTCGTTCCTGCGCAGCAGCGGTGGCGGATGGCCGGCGCTGGCATAGGTGATCCGGCCGCTCTCCGGGTGGTACTCCATGACGAACATGGTGACGAACAGTTCGGCGCGGGTCAGATCCTCGTAAAAGAAGCGGTTGAGCTCGGCCAGGACGTCTCGAGGGGAGACATGCGACTGGTCCGCTACGGGCGCGGATCATGGTGCGGGTCTCGGCCATCAGCAGCGCCGCGCCGACATTGTGGCCGGAAACATCGGCGATGACCAGGCCGAGCGTCCCCTGCGGCTGCAGCAGGTAATCGTAATAATCGCCGCCGACGTCCTTGGCGGGAACGCAGATGCCGGCAAGGTTGATCCCGGCAATTTGCGGAATTGTGCGTAGGCAGCAGGCCGAGCTGGATTTTTTTGGCGATATCCAGCTCGCGCTGTTGTTCGCGGGCGGCGATCAGGCGCTCGGTCTGCTGGGTGTTGCGCCAGGCGACACCGACCTGGCCGGCCAGGCTGCCGAACAGTTCAATGAATTCGTCGGTGAAAATCCCCTTGGACGTCCGGGAAAAGGCCGAAAGCACGCCGATCGGCTCCCCCTCGACGCTGATCGGCGCATGGGCGAAGGAGAGGATCCCTTCGCGCCGGGTGACTTCGGCGGTCTTCTGCTTGCGGATCGTGTCGGTATCGTTGACGACGATCACATGGTTGGTGAGGAACGTCTCGCCGATGTACGTGTCCATCGTCAAGTCGCGGTCGGAGTCGCCGAAATGCGAGGAGGACATGCCGCGTTGACTGCGCACGGACAGGGTCTGGCGGTCGGGATCGAGAATGCGGATCACGCAGAGTCCGAAACGGAACTGGTCGGTGAAGATTTTCAGGATCTCGTCGAGGACGGTCTGCAGGTCGGCGCCACTCGAGGCGACCCGGGCCGCTTCGTAGAGGACGCCGAGCTGTTCACGGCTGGCGGTGCGGCTGATATTCACCGAGCCGAACACGTCGAACACATCTTCCATCTCGCTGCCACGCGCCGCCAGGTAATTTTCGATGATGATGCGCGCCGGTGCGGTGCCGACGGAGCCGGCCAGGGTCAGTTCGGTAAATCGTTTGAGTTGGGGAAGTTCCTGCTCGGAAAGGCTCCCCTTCTCATCGATCACCCGGTTGCCGAGGTATTGGCTGATGGCGGTATGGGCCTGCTTCTCGCCGATGAACTTGGCCATCAGCTCGACGAACTCGATGATCGTCGGGGCCTTGCTGATCCTGCGCAGCTGCGGCACTTCGGTGCGTGCCTTGAAGACGTCGACGAACTTGTCGATCTGCTCGACTTCGGCAGGCCGCGGCTTGGTCAGCAGCGAAATCGCCACGAAAGAACCGACATTGAAAAACAGCGTCCAGAACAGGGCATGCGTCCAGATGTCGAACTCGACCAGGCCGAAGAGGGCGGTGGGGCGCAGGAGCGCGAAGCCGAACAGGCCGTCGTCAAGGATCGCGCGGCCGATCCAGTCGGCGTCGACGAAAACCGGGGATGACCAGGGTATAGAACCAGACGATGAAGCCGAGGATCAGACCGACGGTCGCCCCGCGCCGGGTGGCGCCGCGCCAGTACATGCCGCCGAGGATCGCCGGAGCGAACTGGGTGGCGGCCAGAAACGAGATCAGGCCGATATTGACCAGTGCCGCCGTTTCGCCGAGCAGTCGGTAATAGAAATAGCCGAGCAGGATGACCCCGATGATGGCGAGCCGCTTGAGGTTGATCAGCAGCCGGGAGAGGTTGCGGGCTCCGGAATAGAAGTGCAGGATCACCGGCATCATCAGGTGGTTGAGAATCATGGTGGAGAGTGCCACCGATTCGACCATGACCATGCCGGCCGCCGCGGAAAAGCCGCCGATGAAGACCACCAGCGCCAGCCAGGGGTGGCCGGTTTCCAGGGGGAGTCTGCAGGACGAAGAAGTCGGCATTGGTGGTGTCGCCCTGGTTGTGCAGGATTCCGGCCAGGGCGATCGGCATGACGAACACGGTGATCAGGAACAGGTAGGCGGGGAAGCGCCACATCGCCTTGCTGATATGTTCCTCGCGGCAGTTTTCGACGACCATGATGTGAAACTGGCCTGGGCAGAAACATGACCGCCATCATGGCCATGAAGGTCAGGGAGAACCAGTGCGGGTAGGATGATCTGCGCGGTGTCGAGCATCAACAGCTGATGGCGTTCCGGAAACCGTGTCCTGGAAGCGGGTGAAGATGTCGGTGAAGCCGTCGAACAGACCGTAGGTGACGAAAATGCCGACCATCATGAAAGCAATGACCTTGAGCAGCGATTCGAGGGCGACGGCTGCGACCAGCCCTTCGTGGCGTTCGGTGGCATCGAGGTGGCGGGCACCGAACAGTATCGCCGAACAGCCCGAGCAGCAGGGCGACCACCAGGGCGGTGTCGAGCTGCTGCGACGATCGGCAGGTCAATGCCGGCCATGCAGCGAGTTTGTTGGACGGGATGGTCAGCAGCTCGAAGGTGTGGTGCACACGGCCTTCAGCTGCAGGGCGATGTACGGCATGATGCCGAGGACCGCGAACAGGGTGACGATGCCGCCGAGCACGGCCGATTTGCCGTAGCGGCTGGACATGAAGTCGGCGATGCTGGCGATGTTCTGCTCCTTGCTGATCCGCACCATCCGGCGCAGCAGGAACCACCAGGTAAAGGCCATCAGGGTCGGGCCGAGATAGATGGCCAGGAAATCGATGCCGCTGGTGGCCGCCCGGCCGACGCTGCCGTAAAAGGTCCAGGAGGTGCAGTAAACCGCCAGGGAAAAGGAGTAGACGTTGGGATTGTCGATCAGGCTGCGGCCGGTCCGGCTCGCGCTGGTCGGCATAATAGGCCACGGCAAAGAGCATCCCGAAATAGAGCAGGGACAGGGATGCGACGATGCCGAACGGGATCATGCCTGATCCTGCGGCGGGGCGGAAGCGGAGGACTTCGTCCGCGGCGGCGTTCGTTGTCGTGCAAGCAGGCGTGAAAAGAGAAGACGACGACAATCGACAGCGGCCAGCCGACCAGCAGATAGAGAATGATCAGGGGAATGCCCAGCACCTGGTATTCTTGTTGAAGATGTGCAGAAACGGGAAGTTGAGCATGACCAGGCCGAGGCACGAAAAAGATGACCCAGGCTTCGCGCAGGCTGCAGCGGGTTTTTGGTTCGCATGTTCATGAGCCGTTCAGCTGGACAGCAGTTCGGCAGATAGCACTCTCTGCACATTATAATCGACGGCGGCGGAGCTGTCGATTCTGATCACGCGGGGATCGCCGGGGGCAGGCCTCGAAAGACGCGGCCTGTTCCTCGAGCAATTCACGGCGCCCGTCCGAGGCATCCCGGCCCGCCGCCTGGCGCTGAGTCGAGCCGGGCCAGAGTCGAGCGCCCGGTCGCACTGCAGTGGAGTAGTCGGGCCTGCCGCTGCAGCGTGCTCCGCCAGTTCGAAGAAAAGCCCGACGGTCGGTCGGCTCTGGTGAAGGACGCATCGACGATCACCGTTTTCCCGCGCGCCAGGGCCTGTTGCGCGCACCGGTGCATCTTCCGGTAGGTCAGCGCGGACATTTCCGGAGCATAGAGCCCCTCGCCGAAGGCCTCCCGGCCAGGTCGGTCCGGTCGGTTGCCGGCCAATTGCTTGCGGATCACATCCGAGCGCAGCAGCACGGCATCGAGGACCTCGGACAGGGCGGATGCCAGGGTGGTCTTGCCGATGCCCATCAGGCCGGCGGTGAACAGCAGGATCGGCGGCACGTGATAGCCGAGGGCCAGGTTGAAGTAGCGACGGGCCCGTGTCGCTGCCTGCCGGCGGGCATCCGCGGGCAACCTCGGTCTCGCCGGCCAGGAGAGTCTCCACCTTGCCGCGGACCCAGGCGCGGTAGCTCTTGTAGAAGGGCAACAGCCGGTCCAGGTCCGGGTCGGCGACAACTGCCGCTGATAGGTGGCGAGGAACCGCCCGGCCAGATCACGACGGCCGCGAAATGTCGAGATCCATCAGCAGAAAGGCCAGTTCCGCGGCAACATCGGCGACCCGGAAACGGCGGCAGAATTCGATGCAGTCGTAAACCTGAACCGGGTCGGTCATGCAGATGTTGCGGGCATGCAGATCGCCGTGGCCGTCGCGCTACATACCCCTGCGTCTCGCGTGCGGTGATACAGCGGGGCGAGTCGCTCGAACTCGGTCCTGGTCAGTCTCGCTCATGGCCCGGTGCGCCTCGGCGCTCAGCGTCCGGCCGATGGCCGGCCGCGTCTGGACGAGATTTTCCCGGCAATTGGTCCATACGATCGCCGCATGGTTGCCGGCCGGGGTCTCTCACGACAGGCCGGGGTCGTGGCGAGCAGCACGGCCAGGTGGCGGGCCAGGCGTTCGATCTCGCCGTCCAGGGCGGGCGCGGCCGCTTCGATCAACCGGTCGAGCATCCGGGTCGTCGGGAAGGCGGCGCATGCGCACGGCAAAGTCGACCAGTTTGCCGCGACCGTCGATCGCTGAGTTTGCCGCGATCGACCCGCAACTCGGCAACCCCGAGATAAGTATCGGGGGCAAAGCGGCGGTTGAGACGAACTTCTTCGCTGCAGAAGAAGCCGCGGCGCTCGAGGGTCGAAAAGTCGAGAAAGCCGAGGTCGAGCGGTTTTTTGAACTTGTAGGCATGGGTGTCGGTCAGGTAGACGCGGGAAATATGGGTTTCGCGAAATTCCACGCTCTTGGTCGGCTCCGGGTAGGTGGCCGGGTCGAGCAGTTGGTCGATGCAGTTCCTCGAAAGCCATCAAGTCGGCCGCTCCTGCTGCTCTTCAATTCATTCTTAAATTACCAGAGGATAGGCAAGCTGTAAAGGCGGGCTGCCGGCAGGGGTGCGAATTGACCGGCAGGGGTGCTTGTGCTACTTTTAACGTTATTGGTTAAGAGTTAATCGATTTGGTGGAGATGCTGATGCGTTATCCTTTGCTGTGGTTGCTTGGGCTTTGCCTGCTCGGGGTGGCTGGATGTGCCATTCCTCCGGAACCTGAGCCCGCCGGGCTCGACTATGTATCCCAGGTGGATGACCCGCAGGCCAAGGCGCTTTACCATTACGGCAGGTATCGCCTGTTGCTGGCGGAGGGTGAGGAGGAAGCGGCGGTGGCGGCGCTGCAGGAAGCGATCCGCCTTGATCCGGAAAACGAGGAGCTGCGTTTCGAACTGGCGGAAGTCTATATTGCCCTCGATCAGGTGAAACAGGCGGTCAGGACTGTCGAAGACATCCTGATCCGTAACCCCGATTCGATCAAGGCACACCTGCGGCTGGGCAATGCCTACCTGCGGAGTCGCGAGCCGTCGCGGGCGCTTCCGCATTTCCGCAAGATTCTCGAACTGGAGCCGGACAACGAGCAGGTGCGTCTGCACCTGGCGATTGCCTATGCCAGAGCGAACGATGCCGGTCAGGCCATCGAGGAGCTCAAGGGACTGCTCAAACTCAATCCTGACTCCCAACAGGGACGGTTGGCCCTGGCACGGCTTTACCGGGAGACCAAGCTCGATGCCCTGGCCATCGAGCAGTACCAGGCTGCTGATCGAGCGTCACCCCGAGTTGACTCAGGCTTCCTTGGAACTGGGGCTGCTTTACGAGGAGCGCCGGCAATGGAACGACGCCCTGAAGGTGTTTCGCGCCGCCCTGGCCAAAGACCCCCTCGAATTCTCCCTGCGGCACCATCTCGCCAGGGTCTACGTCGGCATGAAGCGCTATGCCGATGCCATCGGCGAACTGCAGACCATCGTCGAGTTGAATCCCGAGGATTTCGATGCCCGTCGCAAAATCGGCCTGATCTATCTGGAACAGGAGAAATGGGACAAAGCCATCGGCGTATTTCGCGAAATCCTGGCCGTGCAACCGGATCTCGAGCCGGTTCGCTATTATCTCGGCACGGCCCTGGAGCGCAAGGAAGAGTGGTCCGCCGCGCTCGAAGCCTTTGCGCAGATCGAGCACCGATTCACCGATTTACGACGATGCGCTGGCACACATGAGCTACATCTACGTGCAAACCGGCCAGCCCGCCGAGGCGGTTGCGCTGCTCGAAAGTCGCCTGCAGAAGCCCGAAGCCCGTCCGCAAATCTACTATTACCTGGCGGTACTGCACCTCAGCGCCGGT
Organism: uncultured delta proteobacterium; assembly: GCA_963749425.1. Lineage (GTDB taxonomy): Bacteria > Desulfobacterota > Desulfuromonadia > Desulfuromonadales > BM103 > VAUL01. Next base: position 74,216 of record CAVVMK010000005.1, on the reverse strand, counting down.
GATCAGCGCAAGGCCCTGACCGTCCTTGATCAAGGGCTGGACAGCTATCCCGACGATGCCGACCTGCTCTACGAGAAGGGGTTAACCCTCGAACGCCTCGGCGAAAAGCCGCAGGCCCGCGAGGTCATGCACCAGGTGATTGCCGCGGATCCCGATCACGCGGAGGCCCTCAACTTTCTGGCCTATGACCTGGCGGACGAAAATCGTGACCTTGCCGCAAGCCCTGGCGATGGCCGAACGGGCGGTGGCTCTCAAGCCGGCCGGGCATATTCTCGACACCCTCGGCTGGGTGTACTACCGCCTGGGGCGGTTCGAGGAGGCGCGCAAGGCGCTCGAGGAGGCCAGCCGCCTGCTTCGCCGAAGACGATGTCGTGCATGAACACCTTGGCGACACCCTGCGGGCCCTCGGCAAGGTCCCTGCGGCCCGAGCGGCCTACCAGAAGGCTCTCGAACTGAAGCCGGACAACCAGAGCGCCCGTGACAAGCTGCAGCAACTGGGCCAGCCGGAATGACGGTTGCCTGTCCTGGCGCCGGGCGACAGCGGTTGGCCTGGCCGGTTCTGGTAATGCTGCTCTGGTTTGCGGGCGGCTGTGCGACCCTGCCGTCCGTTCCCCGCGACACGCCGGTGAGTGGGGAAACCGGCCTGGTGCTACTGAACGAATGGCAGGCCACGAGCAGGGGCACGCGTTCCCTGCAAGGGCTGGCCAAGATCCGGGTGGAGACTCCGGAGCGCTCGGTCAGCGCTACCCAGGTGTTGCTGGCCGAGGCGCCCGCCCGCCTGCGCGCCGAGGTGCTGAGCCCGTTCGGTACGCCGCTGCTGGTGATGGCCGCCAACGACACCGAACTTGCCGTGCTGCTGCCGGGAGACAACCGGTTTTACCATGGTACGGCAACTCCCGGAGAATCTTGGCAGGTTTACGCGCCTGCCCCTGCGGCTGGCCGATCTGGTCGGGATTTTACTCGCCCGCCCGCCGTTGCTGGCCTATCAGGACGTCGCCACCTACCTGCTCCCCGGGGGGGGGTGGCAAATCGAATTGGCGGCGGGGCCGCGGCGGCAGCAGCTGGTTTTCGATACGGCGCGGCGGCTGGTCGAAGTGCGCTACCTGCATGACGGGGTGCTGCAATTGCAGGTGGTCTATGCTGAACCCGATCAACTGCTGCCGGGGGTGCCGCGCCGGATCGAGCTGGAACTGCCGTTGCAGCAGACCCGTGCCAGCCTTGCCTTCATTGAACTGGCGACCAATCGCCAGATCCCGGCGGAAAAGTTCGTTCTGTCACCGCCCGCGGGGGGCAGACCGTCGATCTCGACGCGGATCCGGCGGTTGAAGCTGACGACGGCAAGACCGCGAGCCCTGCCGCCGGCGGCCCCCGGGCTCAGCAGGAGGTCCCATGATCCGTGCCTGGTTGACGATCGTGCTGATGCTGGTTCTTGCCGGCTGCAATGCGCAGGACCCCGTCGTGCCGGAAAACGGCTCGAACGGCAAGCCGGCCTACGGGGATACCTTTATCGAGGCCTCGATCGGCGAACCGAGCACCCTGCTGCCGGTGCTGGCTTCCGACTCCGCTTCCTCCGACATCAACGGCCTGGTCTACAACGGGCTGGTCCGCTACGACAAGAACCTGCGCCTCGAAGGGGTGCTGGCCGAATCGTGGGAGATTTCCCCCGACAATCTGACCATCACCTTCCATCTGCGCAAGGGGGTCAAGTGGCACGACGGCGCGCCGTTCACCAGCGCCGACGTCCTGTTTACCTACCAGATGTACATCGACCCGAAGGTGCCGACGTCCTACGCCGAAGATTATCAAGCAGGTCGCTTCAAGGCCGAAGCGCCCGATCCCCACACCTTCCGGGTGACCTATCCCCGGCCTTATGCACCGGCGCTGGAGAGCTGGGGGACTGCAGATTCACCCCAAACATCTGCTTGACGGCAAGGATGTCACCAAGAGCCCGCTGGCGCGCGCTCCCGTCGGCACCGGTCCCTATCGGTTCGTCGAATGGAAGGCCGGGGAAAAGCTGGTGCTCGAGGCCAATCCCGACTACTTCGAAGGGAAGCCCTACATCCGCCGCGTGCTCTACCGGATCATCCCCGATCAGCTCCACCCAGTTTCTCGAACTGCAGTCGGGCGGCCTCGACTTCATGGGGCTGACGCCGATCCAGTACTCGACCCAGACCGACACCCCGGCCTTCAGCCGCAACTTCAACAAGTACCGCTACCTGGCCTTCGGCTACAGCTATCTCGGCTACAACCTGCGCAAGCCGCTCTTCCAGGATGTGCGCCTGCGCCAGGCGATCGCCTACGCCATCGACAAGCAGGAGATCATCGACGGGGTGCTGCTCGGCCTGGGCCAGGCGGCCACCGGCCCCTACAAGCCGGATACCTGGGTGTACAATGCCAAGGTCAGAAGCTACCCCCACGATCCGGCGAGGGCCGAAGACCCTGCTCGACGAGGCCGGCTGGCGCGATACCGACGGTGACGGGGTCCGCGAACAGAGCCGGGCAGAAACTGGCCTTCACCATCGTCACCAACCAGGGGAACGACCTGCGCGCCAAGAGCGCCGAGATCATCCAGCGTCGCCTGAAGGAAGTCGGCATCGACGTCCAGATCCGCATCGTCGAGTGGGCCACCTTTCTCAAGGAATTCATCTTTCCCGGCAACTTCGATGCCACCATTCTCGGCTGGACCGGTGGGCCGGAGCCGGACCAGTACAATATCTGGCACTCGAGCAAGACCGGCCCGCGTGACCTGAACTTCATCCACTACCACAATGCCGAGGTCGACGATCTGCTCGAGCGCGGCCGGCGTACCTTCGACCAGGCCGAGCGCAAGAAGATCTATGACCGTTTCCAGGAGATTCTCGCCGAGGAGCAGCCGTACACCTTTCTCTACGTCGGCGAAGCCCTGCCGGCCGTGGCGCGCCGGTTTCGCGGCATCGAGCCGGCGCCGGCCGGGATCACCTACAACTTCATCAAGTGGTACGTGCCGGGGGGGGAGCAGAAATATGCCAGGTAGGTCGTTCCTCAACCCCAACCCGCTGCTTATGCTGACTTACCTCGCCAAGCGCCTGCTGCTGATGGTGCCGCTGCTGATCGGTATCACCCTGATCAGCTTCGTGGTGATTCACCTGGCGCCCGGCGAGCCGACCGATCTGCAGACCGATCTCAACCCCAAGGCCAGTGCCGAAATGCGCGAACAGCTGCGCCAGCGCTACGACCTCGACAAGCCGCTGTACGTGCAGTACGGCAAGTGGCTCGGACGGCTGGCCCGCCTCGATTTCGGCGAATCGTTCGCCCAGGACCGCCGCCCGGTCTTCGACCAAGATTGTCGAGCGGTTGCCGGTGACGATCCTGATCAATGTCCTGTCGATTCTGGCCATCCTGGTCGTGGCGATCCCCTTGGGCGTGTTCTCGGCGGTCCGGCGCAACTCGGTATTCGACCGGATCACCACCGTGCTGGTCTTCACCGGTTTCGCCATGCCGTCCTTCTGGCTGGCGCTGCTGTTGATGGACTATCTCGGTGTGCAGGTTCGGGCTGTTTCCGATCGTCGGGCTGAAATCGATCGGTCTACGAATATCTCGGCTTCTTCAGCCAGAGTGTGGGATGTCATCCATCACCTGATGCTGCCGGTCTTCGTCTCGGCCTTCGGCGGGCTGGCCGGATTTTCCCGCTACATGCGTTCCAATATGCTCGAGGTCATTCGCCAGGACTACATCCTGACGGCACGGGCCAAGGGCCTGCCGGAGACCCAGGTCATCTACCGCCACGCCCTGCGCAACGCCCTGCTGCCGGTAATCACCATCCTCGGCTTGTCGGTGCCGGGACTGATCGGCGGCAGCGTGATCTTCGAAACGATCTTCGCCATTCCCGGGATGGGCAAGCTCTTTTACGACGGGGTGATGATGCGCGATTATCCGCTGATCATGGGGATATTGGTGATCGGCGCGGTGCTGACCCTGGTCGGCAACCTGCTGGCCGATATCGGCTATGCGCTGGCTGACCCGCGTATCCGCCGCGCCTGATTCCGGAAAGCGGTCGCGACATATTTACGGAGCGGGGCTGGTTCCCTCGATCGTGGAAACAGGAGGTGCCGACATGCCGCCCGCCCCGACCTTCCCGCTCAAGGTTTTCTACGACGGTGCCTGTATGGTCTGTGCCGGCGAAATCGAGCGCTACCGACGCCGGGACCGGGCCGGTCGACTGGTGCCGATCGATATCAGCCATCCCGATTTCGACCCGCGCCTCTACGGGATTTCCCGGCAGGCATTCCAGTACGAGTTGCACGCCATCGACCGGCAGGGGACGGTCTACCGTGGGATCGAGGCTTTCCGGGCAATCTGGCTGGCTTTCCCCGATGCGTTCCCGCTCAGAGCCCTCGCCCTGCTGGTCAACCTGCCGCTGATCAGCTTTCTCGCCCGGCGCGCCTATCGCAGCTTCGCCCGCATGCGCCACTTCCTGCCCAAAAATCGCTCCACCTGCCATTCCGCAAATTGCCGGGTCGGCCACAAATAGCCGGACGCGCATTGGGCCTGTCGCCGGCAAAGGTCCAAGCCTCGATCAGCCATTTGCAGATCATGGGTCGCCCGGGAAAGGCGTAGCCCGGCAAGCCGGTGGCCAATAGCCTGGAAGGATACAGGTTAAATTCGATTAACCAGTTGAAATAGAAAGATTTTTCTGTTGAATAGATAAAATTTCGCAGATAGGATAGCTGGTGATGCAGTCCATTCAATACCACGGGAGGCCGGTCATGGGAGAGAAGATGGGGGAAGCCAGGCAATTCGAGGCCATCATGGAAATCATCAATGCGATGAACTTCGATGCTCTAACCCTTGATACCCTGGCCAGAGCCGTCGGCTTGAGCGCCTGCCAGAAGGCCAGGGAGGAAGGCATTCGGCTTGAGGACCGTCCCCAGAGTTAACGCTGCCAGTCCAGCAGGATAAATGGTGCCGCCCCCGCTCCCAACCGGGGGTTTTTCTTTCTAGCGACTCCACAATTCCGACCTTTTGCATAAATGCAAAAGGCCCCCTCGGCCGCTGGCAACGCCTGTAACAAACCAATTTTACGACCAATTATGAGTGAGCGGATGATTCTTGCCGGCCGCAACCTCTGTGGCCTTTTGCAAACCTGCAAAACCATAAGACTGCAAGATTTGACGAATGCACGCATAACTTGTTGAAAATAAAAGGTTTATATAATTGGTCAAGATTTTTAGAACATTGGTATACACATTGCTAGAAATCCTGTCATCTCCTCCACTCGAAAGGTTCGACCTCATGATCGCTAATCTCCAGGGGAACGGCATGCACTTCGACCAGGCCGGCAAGGGACCGACGATCCTCGTCCTGCACGACACGCCGGCAAAACAGGAAGCCCTGCTCAGGGACTGCTCGCCGCTGTCCGCTTCGCACCTGCGGGTGGTTGTCGGGCTGGTCGCCCCCATTGACAACGGCACCGCGCAGGTCATCGCCGCGATGAATCAGCTTGGCATCGGTCGTGCCGTGGTCATCGCCATCGGCACGGCCAACCACGTCTTGATCGAGCTGCTCGAAAAGCACCCCGAACGGGTTGCGGCGGCCAGTTTTGTGGCCGACAAGGCCTTGATCCAGGAACTGCGCAAATGCACCGACAATCCGCGCACTCACGCCCTGCTGCGCAGTGGCCGTCGAACCAGTGTCGCCAGGGCGGTGGCCAGAACCGGCCGGAGCGTCTCCGCCTACGACGCGGTTCAAGCCTGGTCGGCGCGGCTCGTCGAGGTGTGCCGCTCCGGCATCAGGAACTGCTCCGGACTCCTCGCCCGCCTCGAACTGCCCAGCCTGATCCAACTCGACGCCGGCGGGGACGACGAGGAGATCGTGACCGAGGCTCTCTAGCTCCTCCCCGCACTTATTTCACCTCCACCCGTCGAATCCCGTCGGGCCGCCAGGATGGCGAAATGACCCGGGCGCCCTTTGCCTCGGTCTCCAGCACGCTGGCATAGGTCACGGCGAACGCGCCGAAGCGGCGGTTGGCTTCGTCCATGGCGGCAGTGGCCAGGGCGGCACGGCGCTCGTTCTCGAAGAGTGGCAGCTGGTCGCCCCGGTGGGCCAGGTTGGTGATGCGCACGCCGAGCAGGCGCACCGGCCGGGAGAGGTCGAAAGTGTCGAGGAGGGCGAGGCCATCCTGGTAGAGCGCTTCGCTCTGGTTGGTCGGTGCAGGGCGGGTCAGCTGCCGGCCGACGGTGGTGAAGTCGTCGTAGCGCAAGGTCAGGTGCACGGTCTGGCCTGCCACCCCGTAGCCCCGTGCCCGACTTCCCACCATCTCGGCCAGCTGCAGCAGGTACTTGAGCAGACCGGCACGGCCGGCGACGTCATGGGCCAGGGTCATGCTGTGACCGACCGACTTGACCGCCTGCTCCTCCTCGGGCGGGACCACCGGGGCGTCGTCGATCCCCCGTCCCATCCGGCCGAGCCGTTCGCCGTTGACGCCGAAACGCCGCCTGAGGACCGCCGCCGGGTAGCGGCCGAGTTGGCCGCAGGTGAGGATGCCGAAACCGGCCAGCTGCTTCTCGACGTTTCTGCCGATTCCGCACAGTTCCTTGACCGGCATCTGCTCAAGGACTGCGGCGACCCGGTCCGGGGCGATGATGGTCAGCCCGTCGGGCTTCTGCATCTCGCTGGCGAGTTTGGCCAGCAGCTTGTTGGGGGCGATGCCGATCGAGCAGGTCAGGCCGAACTCATGGCGGATGCGGGCCTTGAGCAGATAAGCGATCCGCTCGGCGCTGCCGAACAGACTTAAGGAGGCGGTGACGTCGAGGAACGCCTCGTCGATGGAGAAGACTTCCACCAGAGGGGTATAGTCGCGCATCATCGCTACGATGCGGGTCGAAGTGTCGGTGTACTTGCGGTTGTCGCCGACCACGAAGATGATCTGCGGACAGGCTTGCCGCGCCTGCCAGGTATTCATCCCGGTCTTCACGCCGAAAGCCCTGGCCTCGTAGGAGGCGGTGGTGACCACCGTGCGCCCGGTGCCGATGACTGCGATGGGCTTTCCCCTCAGGGCCGGATCGGTCTGCTGCTCGACGCTCGCGAAAAACGCGTTCATGTCGATATGCAGGATGACGCGGTCCCAGCCGTTCATGACGTCGCCTGCTGGGTTTCCAGGATCCAGCTGCCATCCTTGAGGTTGTAGATCAGTTCGAAGAGCGCTTCGCCGTCGCTGACCGCAAAGTGGAGGAACGTCGTGTCGCCGACCCGGTCGCTCCAGCTGTAGGTGGTTTCCACCACCTTGTGCTGGCGGCGGTTGTGCTCGAACCAGACCGGGCGGAGACGCTTGCCCGGCTCGAAGATCGCCGCTACCCGGACTCTCTCTCGGCGGACCACCATGATGATCAGGCGTAGCGGCGCACCGTGCGCAGCAGTTTGCCGACAAGCACCGCCTCCGTGCCCCCTTCCGCGAGCACAATGGGGGCATAGGCGGGGTTCTCGGCCTGGAGGCGGACGTGGCCATCGCCTTCGCGGAAAAACCGCTTCAGCGTCGCCTCGCCGTCGATCAGGGCGACGACGATGTCGCCGTTCTCGGCATGGTCCTGGGGGCGGATCAACGCCAGGTCGCCGTCGAGAATGTGCGCTCCAATCATGCTGTCCCCTTTGACGGTCAGATAAAAACACCCCTCGCCCTTGAGCCAGCTCGGATCGGTGGCGCAGTACTCCTCGATATTCTCCACCGCCAGCGTCGGCTCCCCGGCGCGTACTGCGCCAGCCACCGGCACCGGCACGGCCCGCTCGGCCCCGGCGCGGGCGGCCAGCACCAGTCCCCGTGCCTGGCCGGGCCGACGGGTAAGCAGTCCGGCACGCTCGAGGGCCCGCAAGTGGCGGAGTACGCCGAGATTGCCGGAAATGCCGAGATGGGCGGCGATCTCCTGGAGGGTCGGTGGACAGGCGTAGCTCTGCTGGTAGCTGACGAGGAAACTGTAGGTCTGGCGCTGGCGGTGGGTGAGGGGGGGCATAACGGCTCCTTTAAGTTACCTTATGGTAACTATCGAGAGGCGGCCTGTCAAGATGGCACCGTGCACAGAGTGTTTTCCTTGACAAATCCTGCCGCTCTCATTAAGGATTTTCCTTGCATCTCCGGCATCCGGTTGACTGTCCATTCTTCAGCAAGGAAACGGTTCCCTGGCATGACCCTGATCGAGCAGCGCGTCTCCCGATACGACATCGCTTCCTGGCTGGTTGCCGGGGGACTGCTGCTGATCATCGTCAAGTTCCACCTGCTGGCGGCCACCTTCGCCGGCTTTGTGGTCTATGAGCTGGTCTACCTGCTGGTGCACCTGCTGCGCCTGCAGAAACTGGCCGGGAAGTGGGCCAAGCTGTTGGCCGTGGCCCTGCTGGCGGCGGCGATCATCGCCCTCCTGACGGTGGGCACCTTCCTGGCGGCGGCGTTCATCCGGGGCGGGGCGGCGGCCTTGCCGAACCTGGTTGCCACCCTGGCCGAGATCCTGGAGAAATCCCGGGAATTGCTGCCGCCCGGGTTCGAGGATTACGTTCCGCAGAACGTGGAGGAACTGAAGCTGGCTCTGGCCGAGTGGCTGCGGGCCCATGCCGGCGACCTGCAGATCGTCGGCCACGAATTGATCCGGGCCGTGGTGCACATCCTGATCGGCATGGTCATCGGCGGAATCCTCTCGCTGCGCGAAGTTCTCCCCCGGGAGAGCGGCATGGCCCCGCTGGCGCAAGCCCTGCTGGCCAGGATCGACCGTTTCGGCGACTCCTTCCGGCGGGTGGTCTTCGCCCAGGTGCGGATCGCCGGGATCAACGCCTTCCTGACCTGGCTCTACCTCGGCATCGCCCTGCCGATGCTCGGCTATGAACTCCCCTACACCAACGTCCTGATCGGCGTCACCTTCATGGCCGGGCTGCTGCCGGTGATCGGCAACCTGGTGTCCAACACGGTGATCGTGGTGGTCAGCCTGAGCAAGTCGTTCCCGCTGGCGGTCGCCTCGCTGATCTTCCTGGTGGTGATCCACAAGCTGGAGTACTTCCTCAATGCCCATATCATCGCCACGCGCATCCGCTGCAAGGCGTGGGAGCTGCTGGTGGCAATGCTGGTCATGGAGTCGCTGTTCGGCTTTCGCGGCCTGGTCGCCGCGCCGGTCTTCTACGCCTACGTCAAGGATGAACTCTCCAGCCGCGGTCTGATCTGATCTTCCCCGCTAACCGTCCCGGTCGGCACCGATCGCCGCGACTTCCAGCCGGAACGGTCCGGCCTGGCGGTCGGCGATGAACAACCCGAAGCTCTGGATGTGCGCCGGATCGAGAGGCGCTGCCGTGGTCAGTCGCCGGCCGTGGTGGGTGGCGGCAAATGCGGAGAAGGGGAGCACGACCTCCAGCCATTCGTCGGCCGTGGTGGAGAATTCGGCCTGGTAGCTGATGCCGTCGAAGAACCGGTCGGTGCGCAGGCCGAGTTTGTAGCGCCTGCCGTCGCCGCGCACCCGCAGCCGCAGACTGGTGCACCCATCCAGGGCGTAGTCGGCGTCCGGCGAGCGGATCGAAGCGAAGCCGCCGCCGTTGTCGAGGGAGACGATGCCACGGAAGCGCAGGCCGCCACCGTCGATGAATTCGGGACGGCTGAGCGAACTGCCACCCATGATGCGGTCGTCGATCGGCCGCCAGCCCCGGGCGGCGGCGGGCTCGGAAAAGTCGAACACAGGAATAAAAGGCATCGGCGGGCTCCTTGGTGGTTACACGGTCGACGGCGGCAGTTCGGTAAGCAGCCGTGGCCGCGGCGTGACGTAATCCGGCAGCCGCAGCAGGCGGGTCCCCTCCGGGGGCGCCAGTTCGGCATACAGTGCCAGGGGGGTGTGCGCGTAGGCCTTGGAGAGGTGCATCGGCAGCAAGCTTTTGGGCTGCAGGTCGGCAGCGAGGCGGTTGAGATCGCTGCTGCACAGGTGGTGCGAGGCCCGGGCCTTGTGCTCGTCGGCGGCCAGAAAGGTGCACTCGCAGCAGAGCAGGCTGACGTTCGCCAGCAGCTGTCGCAGTCCGGCCCGGTTGGCGGCGGTGAAGCCGATGTCGGTGGCGTAGCCGAGACTGGCGGCCGGGCGGTCGGCGCGCAACCGGGCGTACAGAGCCGCCGCATCGGTCATCGACACCGGTTGCGGACCGTCGGCCGTCGTGCGCAGCACTTCCAACGGATCGGGACCGAGGGCTCCGCGTTTCCAGCGCCCCTTCAACTCGCGCAGCCACGGTCCGGGAACCAGCCCCGCGGCTGCCAGCTGCTGCGGGTCGATGCTGAAGATGTCCTCTTCGGTCAGCCGGAAGGCCAGCACCGGCAGGTTGCCGTGGTCGCACAGCTGCGCCGCGACCGTGACGAAGGGCGTGGCATGGATCGTTGTTCCTCTGCGCGGTTCGCTGTCGAGCCGTTCTCCGGCAAAACCGCGTGCCCCGACGAATTGGTGATGTTCGATGCGGTCGGCAAAGACCTCGTGGACGCGAATGGTCCGCCACCACGCCTCGGCCAGGTTCCAGTCGTAGCCGGCCAGCTTGTGCCCCACCCGGTCGGCGATCCCCGGCGGTCCGTACAGGTCGAGGGGGCGCGGCGCGACGTGCGTGTGGCGCACCAGGTGATCGAAGCCCATGAAGTGGTCCATGTGGGCGTGGCTGATGAAGACCGTATCGATGGAGCGCAAGGTGCGCTTGGCCAGGTGATGCAGCTGGCCGCAGTCGAACAGCAGGCTGCGGCCGGTGGGGCGGACCCGGACCAGCAGCAGCGGGTCGTCGAGCAGGCCGGCGCAGCAATACGGCTCGATGGTGTGGAACAGGCGCAGGGCGGTCATGGCTCCTCCGGGGGCATACCGTCCAGTATAGCGCATGGTCCGTCGTCGGTCGGGTCCACCGCGCGGATTGGAACAATTTCGTACAGTTCGATCGCGGTTTGTGATATTATTCGTAACGTTGCTCTATCCTGCGGCCCCCGGTCGGCATGAAATCACCCACCCTCAAAAATCGACTGCAGAACCTCTCGCCGGCGGCGACGCTGATCAATTTCTATGCCCTCGCGATCCTGGTTGCCACGGGACTGCTGATGACACCGTGGGCGGCCACCGGCACGGCGGTCGGTTTCATCGACGCCCTGTTCACCATCACTTCGGCAATGTGCGTCACCGGGCTGACCGTAGTCGACACCGGTACAACCTTCTCCCCGTTCGGCCAGTTGGTGATCCTGGCCACCATCCAGCTCGGCGGCCTGGGGATCACCACTTTCTCGGTCTATCTGTTTTTCTATGCCCGCAGCGGGGTCGGCCTGCGCGACCGCTGGGTGCTCCAGGAAACCATGATGCATACCCCGGTACGCTCTCTCAGCGAACTGGTCCGCGCCATCATCCACCTGACCCTGGTTCTCGAGGCCGTTGGCGCCGGGCTGCTGGCTCTGGTCTTCGTTCCCCAGTTCGGCTGGCTGCAGGGGAGCTGGTACGCGATCTTTCACTCCGTATCGGCCTTCTGCAACGCCGGCTTCGCCCTGTTCAGCGACAACCTGGTCGGTTATCGCGACAACCCGGTCGTCAACCTGACGATCATGGCCTTGATCATCCTCGGCGGTATCGGTTTCCTGGTGATGCGCGAACTGCACGATATCTGGCAGCGCCGCCGTCAACGGGTGCGTTGGCGACTCTCCCTGCACAGCAAGCTGGTGCTGCTGACCTCGATACTGTTGATTGTCGCCGGCTGGCTGATGATCCTCGCCCTCGAACTGGGCAACGGCACCTTCCGCGGTGCCGGCCTGGGGGAGACTGTGTGGGTCGCCCTCTTCCAGTCGGTAACCACCCGCACCGCCGGCTTCAACACCATCGATCTCAACGCCTTGAGCGTGCCGACTCTCTTCATGATCATCGTGCTGATGTTCATCGGTGCGTCGCCCGGTTCCACCGGCGGCGGGATCAAGACCACCAGCCTGGCCGTCTTTTTGGTAGCGCTTTACAGCCGGCTCAAAGGGTATCGGGTGGCCAGCGTTTTCAAGCGCACCATTCCCAGTGAAACGGTTTCGAAAACCGTGACCCTCTTCGTGCTGGCCATCCTCTGGATCGCCCTGATGACCTTTCTCGTCCTGGTCGTCGAGGTTCCCGGCACGAAATTCTCGCAAAGCCATGGAGCGCTGCTCGACTACCTCTTCGAGGTGGTGTCGGCTTTCGGCACGGTCGGCCTGTCCCTCGGGGTGACGCCGAAGCTGACGGTGGCCGGCAAGTTGTTGATTACCCTGCTCATGTTCGTCGGGAGGGTCGGTTTGCTGACCTTTGCCTTTATCGTGATCAAGCAGGCTGGTCGCGATGGTACCGTCTATGCTGAAGAAAACATCATGATCGGTTGAAAGGAACGGCTATGGCGCGCTTCGGTGTCATCGGACTCGGCAATTTCGGGCATCACGTGGCCAAAACTCTCTACGAGGAAGGGCACGAAGTCATCGCGGTCGACGCGGATCGCGAGCATGTCCAGCGCATCAAGGACTTCACCACGGTGGCGCTGGTCGGCGATGCTGCCAACAAGGAGTTCCTGGTCACCCACGGGTTCGCCGATCTGGCGGCAGTCGTGGTCTCCACCGGCGAGCGCTCGCACATCGCCACGCTGATCACCCTTTATCTCAAGGAACTCAAGGTGGCCCGCATCGTGGTCAAGGCGATCAGCGAAGACCACGGCCGCATCCTGGAGAAACTCGGGGCCACCGACATCATCTTCCCGGAAAAGGACATGGCGATCCGCACGGCACGGACCCTGTCGGCACCCAACATCATCGAACACATCCCGCTGGGGGACGATTTTGCCATTACCGAGGTGTCGCCACCCCGCAAGTTCATCGGCAAGAGCCTGGTCGAACTCGACCTGCGCAACCGCTACAAAGTGACGGTGCTTGGCATCCGCGATGTGCTGACCGAGGAGTTCACCGCGCTGCCGCCGGCGCAGCGCCTGATTCGCGACAGTGACATCCTGGTGCTGGCCGGCAAGCCGGACGATGTCGAGGCAGCCTGCAAGCCATGAGCGATTCGAGGCATCTGCGCAACATCTTCTCCCTGCCGGTGATCGTCGCCGCGCTCGGCTACTTCGTCGACATCTATGACCTGGTGCTGTTCAGCATCGTCCGGGTGCCGAGTCTCAAGGCCCTTGGCCTCGAGGGGCAGGCGCTGATCGATGAAGGGGTGTTCCTGCTCAACATGCAGATGGCCGGGATGCTCCTCGGCGGCATCCTCTGGGGGGTGCTCGGCGATCGCAAGGGGCGCCTCAAGATCATGTTCGCCTCGATCTTCCTCTACTCGGTGGCCAACCTGGCCAACGCCGCGGTCACATCGCTCCCGGCCTACGCGGCCCTGCGTTTCGTGGCCGGCGTCGGTCTGGCCGGCGAACTGGGGGCCGGCATCACCCTGGTAGCCGAGGTCCTGCACAAGAGCGTGCGCGGCTACGGCACCATGATCGTCGCCTCGGTCGGCGTTTCCGGAGCAATCCTTGCCAATCTGGTGGCCCGCAACTTCGACTGGCGGATGGCGTTCGTCATTGGCGGAGTGCTCGGCCTGCTGTTGCTGATCACCAGGATCTCCGTGGCCGAATCCGGCATGTTCAGGCAGATGGAGGCCATCCGGGTCAGCAAGGGGAATTTCCTGGCCCTGTTCACCGACTGGGGACGTTTCACCCGCTACCTGCATTCGATTCTGATTGGTGTCCCTTCCTGGTTCGTGGTCGGCGTTTTGATCACGTTCTCCCCGGAATTTGCCAGGGCTTTGGGGGTCCGGGGGACCGTCAGTGCCGGCAACGCCGTCATGTACTGCTATATCGGCCTGGTCGCCGGCGACCTGGCCAGCGGCCTGCTCAGCCAGTTGCTCAAGAGCCGGCGCCAGGCGGTGCTGCTCTTCCTGCTCCTGACCGTGGCGGCGGTGGGCGCCTACTTCCTGGCCGACGGCGTCAGTGCCGGTACCTTCTACGCAATCTGCGGTCTGCTCGGTTTCGGCATCGGCTACTGGGCGATCTTCGTCACCGTGGCTGCCGAGCAGTTCGGCACCAACCTGCGCGCCACCGTGGCCACCACCGTCCCCAATTTCGTGCGCGGCATGACCGTGCCGATCACCATGCTTTTCCAGCTTTGCCGCCAATTCCTCGGGCTGGAAAGAGGGGCGCTGGCGGTCGGCGCCCTGTGCCTGGCGGTCGCGCTCTTTTCGTTGTGGCGGCTGGAAGAGACCTTTCACAAGGATCTCGATTACTTCGAGGAGTTTCTGTAGCGCGCGACTGATGTCCATGACAACGCGAACGGCTCCCCTCGGGGAGCCGTTCGCGTTGCGTTACTTCCGGAAGACTGGCGTCAGCGCGACACGGCGTCTTCAGGGTAGGAGTTGATCTGGTGAATGGCCAGGTCGGAACCGCGGAACTCCTCTTCCTGGTCGAGGCGGAAACCGATGACTTTGATGATGACGAAGTAGACGGCGAAGCCGGTGACCAGGGCATAGCCGATGGCCAGCAGGCTGCCGGTCAACTGGGAGAGGAAGGTGACGCCGCCGATGCCGCCGAGGGCCGGCAGGCCGAAGATGCCGGCGGCGATCCCGCCCCAGCTGCCGATCATGCCGTGCAGCGGCCAGACGCCGAGCACGTCGTCGATCTTGAGCTTTTCCTGCTCCCACTGGAAGCCGTAGACGAAGATCAACGCCCCCAACCCGCCGATGAAGAAGGCCGCGATCGGGTGGACCAGGTCGGAGCCGGCGCAGATGGCGATCAGCCCGGCCAGGGCGCCGTTGTGGGCGAAACCGGGGTCGGCCTTGGTGGCGACCACCGCGAAGAGCACGCCGCCGACCATGGCCATCAACGAGTTGACTGCCACCAGCCCGGAGATGCCGGTCAGGGACTGGGCGCTCATGACGTTGAAACCGAACCAGCCCACCGCCAGGATCCAGCTCCCCAAGGCCAGAAACGGGATGTTGCTGATCGGGATCGGCTGACTTTTGCCGCGTACCCACCGACCCATGCGCGGACCAAGCAGCAGCACCGCCGGCAGGGCCAGCCAGCCGCCCATGGAGTGCACCACCACGCTGCCGGCGAAATCGTGGAATGGCGCACCGAAGGCTCCCTTGAACCAGGCCTGCAGGCCGCTGCTGTTTTGTCCCCAGATCAGCGATTCGAACAGCGGATAGGTGAGGCCGGCGAAGATCGCCCCGGCCAGCACCTGGGGCCAGAAGCGGGTGCGCTCGGCGATCCCGCCGGAGATGATTGCCGGGATGCAGGCGGCGAAGCAGAGCAAAAAGAAGAAGCGTACCAGCTCATACCCCTGGTTTTCGCCGAGCAGTTGCCCGGCCGGAACCAGAAAACTGACTCCGTAGGCAATCGGGTAACCGATCAGGAAGTAGACCACGGTGGACACCGACCAGTCGGTGAGGATTTTGACCAGGGCGTTGGTCTGATTCTTGCGCCGGACGGTGCCGACCTCGAGGAAAGCGAAGCCGGCGTGCATGGCGAAGACCATGACCGCACCGAGCATCAGGAACAGGACGTCCCCGGAACGGGCGAGGGACTGGACGGCATTATCCATGGCGAGCGACCTCCTTGTCGTTTGCCGGGACGACTCTGTCCGCGGCTGACACTTCCAATACAAACCGCGTGCCGATTTGTAATATTCTAATATCGTAGGTGTTTAGCGAACGTGTTGAGGCACTTCGCAACGTTGGCGGCAATTGCTGCACAAGAATTGACAGCTGCTGCCCGGAAAAGCGGCACATCCTGAGCGAGGGTGGAGCAGAACAGGCAAGCTGTGCTAACTTCGAAAGGAAGAACCAGTTTCCATGTCGAAGTGGAAACAGTGTCGCCGGGTGATGTCGCTCGCCGGTTCCGGTGGAGAGGAAGGTCGCATCGATGCTTGATACGCTGTTGCTTGCCGCCCGCCAGGCGGGTCGGATCCTGATGGAAAAATACGCCTCCGGGGTGACCGTCGCCTACAAGGGGGCAATCGACCTGGTAACCGATGCCGACCATGCCTCCGAAAAGGCCATCGTCGCCATCCTGCGGGAGCGGCATCCGGATCACGACATCCTTGCCGAGGAGGGGGTCTATCCGACCCGCGGCGCCGAATGGCGCTGGATTGTCGATCCCCTCGACGGCACCACCAACTTCGCCCATGGTTTTCCGTGGTTCGCCGTATCGATTGCCCTGGAGGTGCGCGGCGAGGTGAGGCTCGGCGCCGTATTCAACCCGCACAACCAGGAGCTGTTCGTCGCCGAGCGCGGCCGCGGCGCGACCCTCAACGGCCGAGCGTTGCGGGTGTCGCCAACGGGAGACCTGGAACGGGCCTTGCTGGCGACCGGCTTCGCTTACGATCATAAACAGTGCCCGGACAACAACTATGCCCATTTCGAGAAGTTTCAGCGTACCGCCCAGGCGGTGCGCCGGGCCGGGGTGGCCAGCCTCGACCTGGCCTGCGTGGCGGCCGGGCGTTTCGACGGCTTCTGGGAGCTGAAGCTCAAGCCTTGGGACGTGGCGGCCGGGGTGTTGCTGGTCGAGGAAGCCGGCGGCCGGATCAGCGACTATGCCGGCGCGCCGATGCCGCTCGACCGCGGCGAGATCCTCGCCAGCAACGGCCGGTTGCACACGGCGATGCAGGCCATCCTTGCTCGAGGCGGTGATGGCCGATAAGTGCCGGGGCCTAGTCCTGGGGCTGCTCGGTTTGCTGGTCCTTCACGCAGGGTCGGAAGATGCCGGCGCCGACGAGGCACTCGCACGGGCAACCGCCCTGCTGGATGCCGGCCGACCTGGCGAAGCCCTGGTCCTGCTCCATGACGTCGAGCAACAGCTCCCCGACCCCCGGGTGGTCTGGCCCCTGCTCGGGACGGGATATCTGCAAGCCGGCTGGCAGCAGATGAACCGGGGCCAGGACGAAGCCGCGCGCGAGGCATTTTTTACGGCCCGCCACTACCTGCCTGACGATCCCCGCCCGCTGCAGGCCACGGCGCTCTCCTGGCTGCATGCCGGGCAGCCGGCCGCGGCGCTGGCGCCTCTGCAGGAAGCCCTGGCCCTTGCTCCCGCCGACCCTGAGTCGTTCCTGCTGCTTGGCCGAGCCTACCACGCCCTGGGAGAGCTCGAAGACGCCAAGCTTGCCTGGACGGAGGCGTTGCGGAGCGGCGCAGGCAGCGCGGGGCCGCTTCTGGAAAAGCTGCAGCGTGAAATCCTTGCGGAACACGAGATGACCCGCAGCCTCGGGGGGCGATTCACGCTCGCCTACGCCCCGGAGGTGAACCCGGCGCTGGCCGATGAAGTTCTTGACGTGCTGCAGGCCGCTTACCATGATCTCGGCCGGGAACTTGGCTACTACCCAGAAGGCGATATCCCGGTCCTGCTCTATGCCCATGAGGATTTTGCGGCGGTAACCCGTTCGCCGGCCTGGGCGGGAGCGGTCTATGATGGCAAGATCAGGGTGCCGCTCGGCGGCGTGGCGCAGATGTCGCCACCATTGCGGGAGCTGCTGCGCCACGAATACGCCCATGCTCTGGTCAGATTTGTCGGCAAGGGGCGGGTGCCGGTCTGGCTCAACGAGGGGATCGCGCAACTGGCCGAAGGCCGCGAGGAAACCCTGATCGATAAGCCTGCCGGCAAGGAGCTGCTGACGGCAGCCTCTCTGGAGCGGCCGTTCACTGAACTGTCCGATGAGCTGGTGCCGATTGCCTATGCCGAAAGCCGCGCGCGGGTCAAGTGCATGACCGATCTGTGCGGCTGGCCGGCCCTGGGGGAGCTGTTGCGTCAGCTCGGCAACGGTCTGTCCTGGGAAGAGGCGGTTGCCGAGGCCTATACCCCGTGCGGCTACGATTGGCCGCGGCTTGAGGCTGAACTCGCCAGGCCCGCCGCCGACTGACAGGGAAGCGCACCGGCACTCTTGCCGATGCGGCCGAATTGCACTACACTGCCGTCTGTCAAGCATTTCATGAGTGATGCGAAGGAGCCAGCCATGCGCCAAGCCGGAGCCACCCCCCTGCACGTCGACCTGCGTCGCCACCTGCGCGAGCACGACGAGGACCGTGACCTCACCCGCCTGATCTGCGAGATCGCCGATGCCTCCAAGTACATCATCAACGCCATCCGCACCGGCGACCTGGGCATGGCCGGCACCTCCAACCTCTACGGCGAGGCGCAACTGGCGCTGGATGTGCTCTCCGACCGGATCATCCGCAAGCGCCTGCATCATTCCGGGGTGGTCGCCTGCATCGCTTCGGAGGAGAGCGGGGAAATCCAGCAGATCGACCCCGACTGCGAACACAAGTACTCGGTGGCCTACGATCCCCTCGATGGCTCATCCCTGGTCGATGTCAACCTGGCGGTCGGCACCATCGTGTCGATCTACAAGGGGTGCGATGTGCTGCGTCCCGGGCGCGAACAGGTCGCGGCCATGTACATTCTTTACGGACCGCGCACTACCCTGGTCTACTCGACCGGTCACGGCGTGCACGAGTTCGCCATGAACAGCCTGATGGAGTACACGCTCAACTGTGAAAATATCCGCATGACCAACGCTCCGGCCAAGATCTACTCGCCGGGCGGCCTGCGCAGCAAGTATACTCCCGGCACCGAGCAGTTTACCCGGCAGATCGAGGCCAGCGGGGCCAAGCTGCGCTATTCCGGAGGGTTTGTGCCCGATATCAACCAGGTGCTGATGAAGCGCAATGGGGTCTTCATGTACCCGCATCTGAACGATGCGCCCGACGGCAAGCTGCGCGTGCTTTACGAACTGAATCCGATGGCCTACCTGGTCGAACAGGCGGGTGGCGCAGCCTCCACCGGGCGTGGGAGGATTCTCGACCTGAAGCCGGAAAGCATCGAATGCCGGGCTCCGGTGTTCATCGGCAGCAAGGCAACCGTGGCGCTGGCGGAGCGCTGCATCGCCGAGGCAGAGTGCGGCACGAGCCCGTGACCCCCGGTGAATTGGCTAAACGGAGCTATAGCGGGTAAAGGGTCTCGTCGTGCTCCGGAGGGGCTAGCCGGCGTTTGATTCCGGCCAGCCTCCCTTGGCCGAACAAGCCGTCGAGGTTTCCCGCGTCGCCGAACAGGTCGCCCATCTCCGCCTCGATCTGCTCCGGGTCATCCCCTGCCTCCAGTCGCCGCATCGCCTCCTGAGCCTCGTCGCCCAGGGGCATTCCGGACATTTCCGAGAATTTCCGCAGGAAACGGGCCAGGGCCCGGGGGTCATCCGCGT
This sequence comes from uncultured delta proteobacterium, assembly GCA_963749425.1. Lineage (GTDB taxonomy): Bacteria > Desulfobacterota > Desulfuromonadia > Desulfuromonadales > BM103 > VAUL01. The sequence goes on along the minus strand of CAVVMK010000005.1, from coordinate 55,045 downwards.
TGGCACCTTCCATTTCCCCGGCCAGCGCCAGCATGGCCTGCTCCATCCGTTCCTCGTCCATCCCGGCGGGGAGTCCGTCGGCTTCGTCCTCCGGGCGGTTTTTCGAGATGGCGAAGCGTGACACCCGGCGTTCCAGTTCCGGCCGGCCGCAGCGCGGACAGGCCGGCCGTTTGTCGGGATTCACCAGGCGTGCAAGGAAATTGAAGATGGTATGGCAATCGGCACAGTAGAATTCGTAGACGGGCATGGGACTCCCCTGTGGGTTTTCCCTGAAAGTAAGCATTGCCGCTTGAACTGTCAACCGAGTCTCCCGGAAAGCAAAAGGGCCCGACAGAAACCTGCCGGGCCCTTTTGCCTGTATGCTGCAGAAACAACGGCTAGTTCAGCAGTTCCTTGCCCTTTTCGAAGCCGAGGTTGAAGGCTTTCTTGTTGAGGTCTTTGAAAGCTTCGGGCACCTTGCGCAGGACCGCCTGCTCGGCGGATTCGCGGGAGACGACGCCAGTCATGCCGACCATGGCGCCGAGGGCGACCACGTTGGCGACAATTTCACGGCCGATGTCTTCCTTGGCCATGCGCATGATCGGCAGGTGGTAGACCTTGAAGTTCCCTTGCGGGGTGTTTTTGACGAAGTCGGCGTCGAGCAGCAGGATACCCCCAGCCTTGATGCCGTTGGCGTACTTGTCGGCGGCCTCCTGGGTCATCGCCAGGCAGGCGTCGACGATGGTGGCCTTCGGGTAGTCGATCGGCTCGTCGGAGATGATGACCTCCGACTTGGAAGCGCCGCCGCGGGCTTCCGGCCCGTAGCTCTGCGACTGTACGGCGCTCTTGCCCTCAATGATCGAGGCCGCCTCGGCGAGGATGATCCCGGCAGTAATCAGACCCTGGCCACCGGCACCGGAAAAGCGGAGTTCGTAACGTTCAGCCATGATGAAATCTCCTTGTGCGGGTGATCAGGCGCTCTGCGCCTTCTTGATGACTTCGGCGTACTGCTCGCAATATTCCGGGCGCTCTTCCTGGAAGAGCACGCCGGTGAAGAATTTGCCGGCGAGCTGTTCGGCAGTCATCTTCGACGCCGCCACGGCGGGGACCGCATTGGCTTTGAGCTGCTTCATCATGTCGACCACCGAGCGGAACTTGTTGCGGCGGCCATAGGTGGTCGGGCAGTCGTCAAGCACCTCGATGATCGCCATCCCCTTGTGCTTGATCCCCATGGTGATCAGCTTGTCGATCTCGCGGGGATGGGCGGCGGTGGTGCGGGCCACGAAGGTGGCGCCGGCGCCGATGGCCAGCTTGGAGATGTCGAAGATCGGATCGGGGTTGCCGTAGGGGGTGGTCGACGCCTTGGCGCCGGTCGGGGTGCACGGCGAAAACTGGCCGCCGGTCATCCCGTAGATGTAGTTGTTCATGATCACGTAGGTCATGTCGATGTTGCGCCGGCAGGCATGAATGAAGTGGTTGCCGCCGATGGCAGTGCCGTCGCCGTCGCCGCCGCAGCAGATCACGGTCATCTCCGGTTTGGCCATCTTCACGCCGGTGGCGAAGGCCGCGGCGCGGCCGTGGGCGGTGTGCAGGGTGCAGGCGTCGAGGTAGCCGGGGAGGCGGCTGGCGCAGCCGATCCCGGAAACGATGGCGGTGTTGGACCGATCGAGATTACAGGCGTCCATGGCCCGGATCAGCCCCTTCATGACGATGCCGTGGCCGCAGCCGGGGCACCAGATGTGCGGCAGCTTGCCCGGGCGGATCGATTTTTCATAATCGTAAGCCATTACATGACCTCCTTGACTTTGGCAGCAATCTGACCCGGCGTGATCGGGTCGCCGTCGACACGGAACTCACCGACCACGGGACAGTTCCCCTTGGCGACGCGCTCGACTTCGAAGATCATCTGGCCGAGGTTCATCTCGGAGACGACGATCGCCTTGCACTGCTTGGCAAGTTCGGCGGTGCGCTTTTCGGGGAAGGGCCAGAGAGTGATCGGGCGGAACAGGCCGGCCTTGATCCCCTCCTTGCGCAGTTCGTTGACCGCGTAGCGAGCCGAGCGGGCGGTGGAACCGTAGGCCCAGATCAGCACTTCGGCGTCCTCGGTCAGGTATTCCTCGTTGCTCTCGATGGCAGCGGCGTTGTCCTTGACCTTGTTGACCTGGCGGCGCTCCTCGGCATCGACGTACTCGGCCTTGGTGGTCGGAAAGCCATCAGACGCCTTGTTCAGGCCGGTGACGTGGAACTTGTAGCCGGAACCGAAGGCGGCCAGCGGCGGCACCTGGCCCTTGCTGGCGTCGAAAGGTTTGTAGGTTGCCGGGGGATCGGTCGGCGGGGTGCGGTCGATTACTTCGAGTTCACCGGGTTCGGGGAAGACGATGCGCTCGCGCATGTGGCCGACGATTTCGTCGAACAGCACCTGCACCGGCATCCGGTACTTTTCGGCCAGGTTGAAGGCGCGCACGGTCTCGGTGAAGATCTCCTGCACCGAGCTCGGCACCAGGGCGATGGCGGCGTGGTCACCGTGGGTGCCCCACATGGCCTGCATGACGTCGGACTGGCCGGGGCCGGTCGGCATCCCGGTGGAGGGGCCGCCACGCATGACGTTGATGATGACGCAGGGGACTTCGGCGATGCAGGCGTAGCCGATCAGCTCCTGCTTGAGGGAGACGCCCGGGCCGGAGGTCGCGGTGATCGCCTTGGCGCCGGTCAGCGAGGCGCCGATGACCGCGGCCATGGCGGCGATTTCGTCTTCCATCTGGATGAATTTGCCGCCGACTTTCGGCAGGTCATTCGACAACTCCTCGGCGACCTCGGTCGACGGGGTGATGGGGTAGCCCGCGAAGAATTTGCAGCCGGCATACATGGCGCCGGCGGCACAGGCCTGGTTCCCCTGTAACAGAGCAACTTTTTTAGCCACGTTCACTCTCCTTGTATGTATGGGAAATGGATCGGTATCAGGCGTCGTGGACCTTGATGGCAAAGTCAGGACACAGCAGTTCGCACTGCATGCACTTGATGCAGTCCTCGGGGCGCGCGACTTTGACCAGAAAGACATCCATCTCCAGGACGTTTTTCGGGCAGAACTCGACGCAGATGCTGCACCCCTTGCAGTTGCGTTCGATCACTTCAAGTCTGGCACTGCTCATTCCGGTTGATCTCCTTTTTTTAGTTTGGCTGAAACTTTTCCGGCTCTTTGAAGTATACGGAAAAACGACGAAACGTTAGCATAAACAATAGTCGAGCGCCATACTAAAAATGCGATTTTGCGCATATTTTTTTAACAGCCGCGGCATAAAAAGAAGGGCAATGTCACCATTGCCCTTCCTTCGACCGGGGTTTCGGTATGGTTACTTGAGACTGCCGACCAGATCTTTGACGGCGGCCACCGACTTGTCCATCATCGCCTGCTCGGCGGCATCGAGCTTGAACTCGAGGATGCGCTCGGCACCCTTGGCGCCGATGACGACCGGCACGCCGACGTAGTAGCCCTTCACGCCGAATTCGCCGTTCAGGTAGACGCAGGTCGGCAGCACGCGCTTCTGGTCCTTGAGGAACGATTCGGCCATGGCGATCGCCGAGGAGGCCGGGCTGTAGAAGGCCGAGCCGGTCTTGAGCAGGGCCACCACTTCGCCGCCGGCGCCGCGGGTGCGCTTGACCATGGCGTCCATGACGTCCTGGGCTTTCTTCTTGGACTTGTACTTCTTCTCGAGGAGTTCCATGACCGGAATCCCCTGGACGCTGGCGTAGCGGATCAGCGGCACCATGTCGTCGCCGTGGCCGCCGAGGGTCATGGCGTTGACGTCCTTCACCGACACGCCGAGTTCCCAGGCGATGAAGGCCTTGAAACGGGCCGAGTCGAGCACCCCGGCCTGGCCGATGACGCGATGGTAGGGGAAGCCGGTGATCTTCTGGCAGAGGGTCACCATGGCGTCGAGGGGGTTGGAGATGACAATGACGAGGGCTTTGGGAGCATTCTTCTTGATCCCCTCGGACACCGAGGTCATGATCTTGGAGTTGACTTCGATCAGGTCGTCACGGCTCATCCCCGGCTTGCGGGGGAGGCCGGCGGTGACGATGACGACGTCGGCGCCCTTGATGTCCTCGTAGCTGTTGGTGCCTTTGAGGTTGACGTCGAAGCCGTCAACCGGGGCGGCCTCGGCAATGTCGAGCATCTTCCCCTGAGGCATTCCCTCGACGACGTCGAACATGACCACGTCGCCCAGTTCGCGCAGGGCGCAGAGCTGCGCCAGCACGCCACCGATCTGCCCACCACCGATCAACGCAATTTTCGGTCTTGCCATTGTCTCTCTCCTTGAAGTTGGAAAATAGGATAGGGACGGAGCCGCCTGGCTCCGTCCCGCCCGTGTTGGATCAGATGCTGTCGATGATCGCGTTCAGGGTTGCGCTGGGACGCATGGCTTTGGCCACCTTCTGCTTGTCCGGGTGATAGTAGCCGCCCATGTCGACCGGCTTGCCCTGGGCGCCGAGCAGTTCCTCGTTGATCTTCGCCTCATTCGTCCGCCAGTTGCTGGGCCACCTTGGCGAACTTGGCTTTCAGTTCCTGGTCCTTGTTCTGCGCGGCCAGGGCCTCCGCCCAGTACAGGGCAAAGTAGAAGTGACTGCCGCGGTTGTCGATCTGGCCGACCTTGCGGGCCGGCGACTTGTTGTTGTCGAGGAACTTGGCCAGGGCCTGGTCCATGGTCTCGCCCAGTAGCTTTGGCCTTGGCGTTGTCGAAGGTGGCGCCCAGGTGCTCGAGGGAGGCGCCGAAGGCGGAGAATTCGCCCAGAGAATCCCAGCGCAGGTAGCCTTCCTTGACAAACTGCTGCACATGCTTGGGCGCCGAACCGCCGGCGCCGGTCTCGAACAGGCCGCCGCCGGCCAGCAGCGGCACGATGGAGAGCATCTTGGCGCTGGTGCCCAGTTCCATGATCGGGAAGAGGTCGGTCAGGTAGTCGCGTCAGCACGTTGCCGGTGACCGAGATGGTATCCTGCCCCTTGCGGATCCGGGCCAAGGAGAACTTCATGGCATCCACCGGTGCCATGATATGGAACTCAAGGCCCTTAGTGTCATGGTCCTTCAGATATTTTTCGACTTTGGCAATGACGTTGGTGTCGTGGGCCCGGTTCTTGTCGAGCCAGAAGACTGCCGGTGCGCCGGTGGCGCGGGCGCGGTTCACAGCCAGCTTGACCCAGTCCTGAATCGGAATGTCCTTGACCCGCGACAGGCGCCAGATGTCGCCTTCCTCGACAGCATGCTCCATCAGTGCCTTGCCGTCGGCCGTCACGACGCGCATGGTGCCGTCGGCCGGGATCTCGAAGGTCGTGGGGTGGGAGCCGTACTCTTCGGCTTTCTGGGCCATCAGGCCGACGTTGGGGACCGAGCCCATGGTGACCGGATCGAAAGCGCCGTTTCTCTGGCAGTCCTCGATGATCTCCTTGTACATGGTGGCATAGCAGCGGTCGGGGATCATCGCCTTGGTGTCCTGCAGTTTCCCCTCGGTGTTCCACATCTTGCCGGCTTCGCGAACCACGACCGGCATGGAGGCGTCGACGATGATGTCGTTGGGGGTGTGCAGGTTGGTGATCCCCTTGTCGGAATCGACCATGGCCAGGGCCGGGCTGCTTGGCGTAGACCGCCTTGATGTCGGCCTCGATCTCGGCGCGCTTGGCTTCCGGCAGGCTCTGGATCTTCTTGTAGAGTTCGCCCAGGCCCAGGTTGGGATTGACGCCCAGCTCCTTGAGGGTGGCACCGTGCTTGTCGAACACGTCCTTGTAGAAGACCGTCACGGCATGCCCGAACATGATCGGGTCGGAGATCTTCATCATGGTCGCCTTGAGATGCAGCGACAAGAGAATTCCGGTCTTCTTTGCCTCCTCGATCTGGTCGGCGATAGAATTTCCGCAGGGCTTTCTTGCTCATGAAGGTCGCGGAGAGGATTTCCCCCTTGGAGGCCGTCAGTTTGTCCTTGAGGACGGTGGTCTTGCCGCCGGCCACCAGCTCGATCTTGAAATCGCCGCCATTGTCCATGACCACCGACTTCTCGTTGCTGTAGAAGTCACCCGCGGTCATGTGCGCGACATGGGCCGTGGAACCCGGCTCCCAGGGGCTCAGCGGCACGGTCTTGGGGTGTTTGCGGGCATATTCCTTGACCGCGAGCGGCGCCCGGCGGTCGGAGTTGCCCTCGCGCAGCACCGGGTTGACGGCGCTGCCCAGGCACTTGGAGTAACGTTCCTGGATCTCTTTTTCGGCGGCGTTCTTCGGCTCCTCGGGATAGTCGGGAAGCTTGTAGCCCTGGCTCTGCAGTTCCTTGATCGCTTCTTTCAACTGCGGGAACGGAGGCGCTGATGTTCGGCAGCTTGATGATGTTGGCTTCGATTTTCTGGGTCAGTTCGCCCAAGTTGGGTCAGATAGTCGGGGATCCGCTGGCTTTCGGTCAGATACTCGGGGAAGTTGGCGATGATCCTGCCGGCCAGGGAGATGTCCCGGGTTTCGACCTCGACCCCGGTGCCCTTGGTGAAGGCCTGGATGATCGGGAGCAGGGAGTAGGTGGCCAATGCGGGGGCTTCGTCGATTTCGGACCAGATGATCTTGTGTCGTGCTCATGTTCTCTCCTTGATGGTTATCCATGGATAGACGCCTTGAGGCTGAGTGGCAGGCGTTAGCAAACTGTGCGCCTCGGCGGAAAATTATAGAAACATGTTTGTCCGGTCATGGAGATCGGGTAAACAGATCATCGTTATCAAGGGGTTCGCCGATTATAATGCAAGCGATCGTCAGCTTCGTGGCGCAGGCCTTGGATATGGAGCGGCAATGCGCCCGTCAAAGTGTATACAGTATACAAACAGCGAGAAAGGTGTCAAGGGGGAATTTGTCGTGCGGCAGAGGGGGTTTCCGTCCTTCGGCGTCGCCGGTAGGCGAAACGCATTCTAGCGGGGTGGAGAAGGCTTCTCGCCATTACCGGGGAGTTCGAAAATCCCGGCTTCGCGCGCTTTCTGCCGAGCCGCTTCGAGGTCGCTGGCCATCAGCCCACGCGGGATGTTGAGGATTTGCCCGACGTAGATTTGGCGGGGATCCTTGATCTGATCGCGGTTTCCCTGGTAGAGCAGCGGCCAGAGCAGGGGGTCGCCATAGACCGTGCGGGAGGGCGGCAATACTGGCAAGAGTGTCGCCGTTTCTGACCTGATAGTTGGTAAACGCTGCGAACTTCCGTGGTCTTCGGGTTTCCTCCTTGACCGGCGGCGGGCCTCCTCCTCGGCTAGGCGGCGAGCCTCTTCCTCGGCCAGGCGGCGGGCCTCTTCCTCGGCCAGGCGGCGGGCCTCCTCCTCGGCCAGGCGCCTGGTTTCAGCCTCGACAGCCGCCTCCCGGGCCTTGGCCGTTTCGGTGATGCTGTAGGCGCGCAGGGCGTGCAAACGGGCAAATGCCAGAGAAGCCCGGGCGGCCGCGATAGTCGCCCTTGGCTAGCAGCTGCCGACCATCCTCGAGTGCGGCAAATGCGGCCTGGTATTCTTCGGCGGCGTAGGCCGGCAGCCTGGTAGGCGTAGGCGCGAGCCACCAGATATTCGGTGGCGTCCAGTTCCTGGTTCGCGGCGGTTTGGCACACGCCGTCAGCAGATCAGCATGATACCGAGAATGGTCAGCCAGCGGATGGCATGAGTCGTCGGGCCACGGGAAACGCGGCGAAGTCTAGCCATGGGCCAGGATCACTTGGGCGTTCACCGCGAGGCGAATTCCCAGTTCGCGCAGCTGCTTGTCGTCCACCGCGTTGGGAGCTTCGGACATCAGGCAGGTGCCCTTTCTGGGTCTTCGGGAAGGCGATGACGTCGCGGATCGAGTCCGACCCGGTCAGCAGCATGATCAGGCGGTCCATGCCGAAGGCGATGCCGCCGTGGGGCGGGGTGCCGAATTCCAGGGCGTCGAGGAGGAAGCCGAATTTCATCCGGGCCTCCTCCTCCGACAGGCCGAGCATGCGGAACATCAGGGCCTGGACCTGCTGCTGATGGATACGGATGCTGCCGCCGCCGATCTCGTTGCCGTTGAGCACCAGGTCGTAGGCCTTGGCCCGGCAGCGGCCGGGGTCGGTTTCGACGCAGTTCGACATCTTCGTCCATCGGTGCGGTGAAGGGGTGATGGACCGCGCACCAGCGCTTGTCGTCCTCGTCCCACTCGAGCAGCGGGAAGTCGGTGATCCAGACGAAGCGGAAGGTCGTCCTTGTCGGTCAGACCGAGGAGTTTGGCCAGATGGTTGCGCAGGCGGCCGAGGGAGTCGTTGACCACTTTCGGCTTGTCGGCGACGAACAGCAGCAGGTCGCCCTTCCTCGGCGCCGAAGGCCTGGTTCATGGCAGCTGATCTCGTCGGCGCTGAAGAACTTGGCGATCGGCGAGTGCCACTCGCCGTTCTCGATCTTGACGTAGGCCAGCCCCTTGGCGCCGTAGATGGTGACGAACTGGGTCAGTTCGTCGATCTCCTTGCGCGAGAAGCGGGCGCACCCCTTGGCGTTGAGCCCCTTGACCATGCCGCCACCGTTGCAGACGTCGGCGAAGACCTTGAAGCCGGAGCCTTTCACCAGGTCGGAGAGCTCGACCAGTTCCAGGCCGAAGCGCAGGTCGGGGTTGTCGACCCCGAAGCGGCGGATCGCTTCGGCGTAGGTCATGCGCTGCATCGGCAGTTCGACATCGACCCCTTGGCCTCCTTGAAGATCCGGGCAATCAGCCCCTCCATGACCCGGACCACGTCGTCGCGGTCGACGAAGGACATCTCGCAGTCGATCTGGGTGAACTCCGGCTGGCGGTCGGCGCGCAGGTCCTCGTCGCGGAAGCAGCGCACCACCTGGAAATAGCGGTCGAAGCCGGAGATCATCAGGATCTGCTTGAAGATCTGCGGCGACTGGGGGAGGGCGTAGAAATTGCCGAGGTTGATGCGCGACGGCACCAGGAAGTCGCGGGCACCTTCCGGGGTCGACTTGGTCAGGAACGGCGTCTCCAGCTCGAAAAAGCCGTTTTCGGTCAGGTACTGACGGGTGACCTGGGAGACCTGGTGGCGCAGGATCAGGTTGTTCTGCAGCTGTGGACGGCGCAGGTCGAGATAACGGTACTTGAGGCGAATGTTCTCGGCCACCTCGCTGTACTCGTCGAGCGTGAACGGCAGCGGCTTGGAGCGGTTGAGCAGTTTGCACTCCGGTGACCTGGATCTCCACCTCGCCGGTCTTCATGTTCGGATTGACCGTCCCGGCCGGGCGGGGAATGACCTTCCCCTTGACGGCCAGCACGAACTCGTTGCGCACTTCTTCGGCCACCTTGATGGGCGTCGGCGCACAGGTCCGGGTCGAAGGTCAGCTGGGCGAGGCCGTTGCGGTCGCGCAGGTCGATGAAGATCAGCCCGCCATGGTCGCGGCGGCGCAGGACCCAGCCCATCAGGATGACGTCCTGACCGATCTGTTCCTTGCGCAGTTCGCCGCAGAAATGGGTGCGTTTCCAGGTGCCGAGGGTATCGCTCAAGGGAAGGACTCCTTCGGGAAGGTTGATCGTCAGGCTGTCTGGCCGGAGCAACTCGGTATTATATAGAGCGCCCGGTTCGAGGCCGTCAAGATCTTCGCCAACCGACAAGCCCAGTCGACGGTTCAAGGTCGGTCAGTGGCACTTCTTCCTGGGTGCCGGCGGCCATGTCGCGCAGTTGGGCGTAGCCGCGGGCCAGTTCGTCGCCGCCGAGAATCAACACCTGTTGCGCGCCAAGCTTGTCGGCGCGTCGCAACTGGGCCTTGAGGCTTTTGCCGGTGTACTCCATCTCGGCGAAGATCCCCTGCCGCTGCAGGCGGGTCAGCAGGCGAAAGCCGAAGCGTCTCCGCGGCGTCGCCGAGGGTGGCGATGAACAGGGCTGGACAGCGGGGCGGCGTCCTCCCGTCCGGCCAGCAGCAGCGCCAGTCGCTCCACGCCCATGGCGAAGCCGATGCCGGGAAGGGACGGGCCGCCGAGGTCGGCGACCAGGCGATCGTAGCGGCCGCCGGCGGCCACCGCGCTCTGCGCGCCGAGGCGGTCGGTCACCATCTCGAAGGTGGTCTTGGTGTAATAGTCGAGGCCGCGGACCATGCGCGGGTTGACCGTGAACGGCACCGCGAGGCCATCGAGGTGCTCCCGGACGGACTTGAAATGGGTCGCGCAGCCGGTACAGAGGTGATCGATCACCGCGGGTGCGGCGGACGGTAGCGTCCTGGCAGCCGGGCACCTTGCAGTCCAGGGCCCGCAGCGGGTTGGTGGCGGCGCGGCGCTGGCAGTCGGCGCACAAGGCCGAGGTGCGCTCCTGGAGAAAGGCGAGCAACGCCTGGCGATAGGCCGGCCGGCACTCGGGACAGCCGAGGGAGTTGACCTGCAGGGCGACGCCGTCGATGCCGACGGCGACAAAGAAATGGCTGAGCATGGCCAGCACCTGGGCATCGATCTTCGGGTCGTCAAGGCCGATGACTTCGGCGCCGATCTGGTGAAACTGGCGATAGCGGCCTTTCTGCGGCCGTTCATGGCGGAACATCGGCCCGAGATAATAAAGTTTGCTGACCGGGTCGAGAGTGTGCAGACTTGATGCTCGATGAAGGCGCGAATGACCGGGGCCGTCCCCTCGGGCCGCAAGGTCATCGAGGTGCCGCCCTTGTCGGCAAAGGTGTACATTTCCTTCTCGACAATGTCGGTGGTCTCGCCGATCGAGCGGCAGAACAGTTCGGTCTTTTCCAGAATCGGCACGCGGATCTCGCGATAGCCGAAGGCCCCGAAGACGCGCCGGGCACGCTCTTCCAGAAACTGCCAGGTTTCCACCTCTCCCGGCAGGATGTCGTTCATCCCCTTGATTCCGGTAATGCTCACGTTGGTTGGGCTCCGTCGTCGAAGTTAGCTCCGCCCCTTCGCAGGGGCGGGCGTCACTCTTTTACCTGCTCGCCGGCCCGGCGTCAACCGGTTCGGACGATGCCGCCCGGCAATCATTGCCGGGGCCATGCCGAAAGCTGGCGTGGAGGAAGGAGTGATGGCGGCAGGATGTTGGCGACCGTCCGAAATGCCGGTTGCCTGCATTATGGATCCAGGAGCTCTCCGGCGCTGCGGGTGACGTTGCGCAACAGTTTCCCCTGGTACATGGCCCGGTCGGCAAGATCGATCATCTCCTGCTTGCTGGTCGTATGAACCGGGTAGGTGGCAAAACCGACTGTCGCCGTGACCCGGCAGGTTTGTCCCTGGCCGGCATCGTAGCGATAGTCCTCGATTCCCTTGCGAATCCGCTCGGCGACAGTCTTGGCCCCGGTGATATCGGTTTCCACCAGCAGGGCGGTGAATTCGTCGCCGCCGTAGCGGAACAAAAGGTCGGTGTCGCGCACGCACCCGCGCAGGATGGCGCCGACTTCGTGCAAGACACTGCTGCCGACCAGGTGACCATGGGTGTCGTTGACCAGCTTGAACAGGTCGAGATCGATAAAGGCCAGGGAGAATTCCAGGCCGTAGCGTTCGGCTCGACGGAGTTCCTGTTCCAAGGCGATTTGCAGGTAGCGATGATTGTACAGGCCGGTCAGATCGTCAGTATAGACCAGTTCCTGGACCCCCTGAAACTGGCAGGCGGTACGGAAGCCGAGGGCGGTCTGCTCGCCGAGAAACTGCAGGGCGTTTCCCGGAAACGGTTCGGGAAAATCCTGCCCGGAGGAGTTGCACAGCACGAGTGCTCCGCGCATGCCGTTGTCGGCGTGCAGGGGGGAAAGCCAACAGGAGTGCAGGTCGTCGCGCAGCATGCCGGTTGTCATGATCTGCGTGGCGTCGAGCAGTCTCCCCCGGCCGGCACTCGACAGGTGGGGCAAGAGCTGTTCCGCCAAGGCCTTGGCCTGCACCTCGGTCATGCCGCCGCCGGAAACGACGCGGCTGATAACGTCCCCGGCGGCCGCAAAGGCGAGGCTGCGAACGGGGCCCCCGATTTCGCGCGCAAAAACGGCAAGGGATTCATGGAGAAGCGTGTCGATGTCGAGCAGGGAGGACAGTTGCTGACCCTGCTGATAAAGGCGCAACTGGCTGCGGAGCAGGCTGTTCTCGTCGAGCAGACGCCGCTGCTCGATGCAGGTGCGCACGATATGGCGTAGTTGCTCCGGATTGCACGGCTTGAGAAGATAGTCGCGGGCGCCGTTCTTCAGGGCCTGAATGGCGGATTCGATCGTGGCATTGCCGGTAGCGAGGATGACTTCGGGGGGGGTGGCGCCGGCCCGTGCGCGGCGGACCAGGTCCAGACCGCAAATGCCGGGCATGACCATATCGGTGAGCAATACATCGACGCCGCCCTTGGCAAGACGGGTCAGCGCTTCCTCGCCGGAGGCGAGGGCTTCGATCTGGTAGACATCCTCGGCTTTGAGGATGTCACAGAAAAGACGCCGGAAAAAGGCTTCGTCGTCCACTACCAGGATGGTCGGTCTGGACATGCGGTCAATTCCCCTAAATTGGCCAATAACCTAGCAGATGAGCTGTCGGCCGTCAATCTCCGGGACGGTGGCGGCGGACTTCCCAAGGACCACCGTCTGATAAGAAGGTCAGCGTCCCCTGAAGGTCGGTGCGGTAAAGCGGAATGCCGCGGTCGCGGCAGGCCGCGATACTGGATGGATGCGGCAGTCCGTAAGGGTTGTCGCGGCCGGCCGAGAGAAAGGCCAGGTTCGGCTGCAGTCGGTCGAGGAACTGCTCCGGCTGGGAGCCGCGGCTGCCGTGGTGGGGAAGTTTGAGCAGATTGACCGGTTGCGGCAACCCGGCGGCACAGAGATTTTCGAATCCCCGGACGGCCAGGTCGCCGGTGAGCAACACTCCGGCGCCGCCACTCGTTGCGTGGACGACGATCGAGCGGTCGTTCGGATCGTCGACATCCTGAGGCGGCACAAACAGGGTGAAGGTCGTGCCGGGACCGTGGTCGATGGTGGTCCACCCTTCCGGCAGGCGGTGGACCGGGATCTGCCGGCGGATCAGGGCGGCGGCGATCTCCGGTGCCAACTGCTCGAGGGGGAGTGCCGACCAGAAGCCTGCGACGCTCAGATGGTCCAGGATATAGGGGAGCCCGGCACTGTGGTCGGGGTGGTCGTGGGTGAGGACGACCCCGCTCAGACGGGTTGCGCCGAGCCGGCCGAGTGCCGGGGCGACCAGACGCTCGCCGATGTCGACGGTGGAACCGGTCAAGCCGCCGCCATCGATGAGATAGTGACGGCCGGACGCCAGGGAGAGGAGCGTGGCGTCGCCCTGGCCGACGCTCAGGGCAGTGACCTGCAGGCGGGTGCCGCTCCCGGCCGGCAGCAGCATCAGCAAGGCTGCCGCGCCGAGCACGACCAGCCGTCGCCTGCGCTCGAGACCGGGGAGAAGGGTTGCCGCCAACAGCAGAGCGGCCAGCCCCGCGTGCCAGGTCACGTGCCTGGTGATGGCCTGCAGGCCGGGGAGGGCCAGGCACCATTCGGTCATGGCCATGGTCAGGTCGACCAGCATTCCGGCGGAGACGAAGCAGAGATCGGAAAGCCGGGGGCTGATCGGGATCAGCACCGCCCCGGCCAGTCCGGCCGGGACGGCGCCCCAGGTGACCAATGGGACGGCGGTCAGGTTGGTCACCAGGCCGGCGGGGGCGATCTGATGAAAATGCCAGAGAACGATCGGCATGGTCGCCAGGCTGGCTGCCAGCGTGGTCATCAGCAGCAGGCCGCTGCCGCGCAGCCAGGACGCTTTGCCGACCAGGTGGCGCCGCCAGGCCGGCAGCCAGATCATCAGTCCGGCCACCCCGGCCAGGGAGAGTTGCAATGATGGTTCGAACAGTGACAGGGGGGAGACGACCAGCATGCCGAAAGCCACCGTGGCCAGCAGTGCCAGCGGCGGTGTCCGGCGCTGACAGCTGAACAGGCAGGCTGCCAGGGCAATCATCCCGAAGGAACGGCGGGTCGGCGCAGCATTGCCGGAAAGGAGCAGGTATCCGTACAGGGGGAGCAGCAGCACCAGCGGCAGGATGCGTCGTGGCGGAGAGTACAGCAGCAGGCGCGAACTGCGGCTGTAGAGCCAGCGGCTGACAGCGTAGCCAAGCATGGCCAGCATGCCGAAATGCAACCCGGAGATCGAAAAAAGATGGGCCAGGCCGCCATCGCTGAGCAAGCGTCGCTGCTCCGGAGCAATGCCGCCACCGATTCCGACGATCAGGGTCTGCAGCAGTCCGGCATGGTCCCCTGAAGTTGCCCGGGCGATGCGCTGCGCAATCGCCGTGCGCAGACGCTCGCACAGGTGCCCGGCCGTTTCCGGAACGGCCTGCTGTGCCAGGTCGGTGCTCCGCTCGAGGAACGAGGTGACGTAGATCCCCCGGGCAGCAAGGTGGCGAGGGTAATCGAACTCACCCGGTGTCCCGAAGAGCGTCGGCCGACGCAGCCGCCCCTGCCAGGAGATGCGGGTGCCCGGCCATACGGTCAGTTCCCCGCGACGGATGGTCAGGCGCACCAGCCCGTTGGCGCTCAGCGAAGAGCTGCCGGTGCCGACTTGCTCGACAGCGACATCGAGCCGGGTGCTGCCGTCCCAGAGCCGTTCGCCCTGCTGGACCCGGCCGGTGACGGCGACGGTTTCCGCACCGCTCAGATGGTATACATGATCGCCGCGCCGTGGCGGGGCGAGACACTGGTGCGCCCAGAGGAAGCCGGCCAGGGCCAGGGCGCCGGCCAATGGCAGGATCGACCAGGGGGTGCGGCGAAAGCGCGACCAGAGGAGCAGGCAGCCGGCCCCGATGCACACGGGACCGGGACCGGTCGCCGGAAGCCATGCCGTAAGGCCGATCCCGACCGCGTAGGCGGCAAGGATCCAGTAGGGAGCCACGGCCGATCAGGGAACAACAGGGGGAACAGCAAGGCCGGAACGATGGGTGCGCATGACAAGCCCTCCAAAAAACAATCACATTGCAATATGAATTTTTCTTATAACACGATATCAAGTCGATGCCTAGGGGCCGCGTGCGGATTTAGCGGTTGGCCGGCCGGCACTCAGCCGCTATGATAAATGTCAGGTTCTGGCCGGAGATTTCCGGGAAGGAGGCTGTCGCGATGATCGCCAGGAAAGTGTCACGGCTGGCCGGCGGGTTGCTGTCCATCCTGCTGCTGGTCGGTTCGGGCTGTGCCGTCAACCCGGTGACCGGCCAAAGCGAGTTGATGCTGCTCAGCGAGCAGGACGAACAACATCTCGGCAGGCAGACCGAGCAGTCGGTTGTCGACGAGTACGGGGTCTACCGGGACGCAACCCTGCAAAGCTATCTCAGCGGCATCGCCCAGCCGCTGGCGCGACTGTCGCATCGGCCAAACCTCGCCTGGCAGTTCCAGATCATGGATTCACCGGTGATCAATGCCTTTGCCGCCCCGGGCGGCTACATCTTCGTGACCCGGGGACTGTTGGCCGCCGTCAACGACGAGGCCGAACTGGCCGGGGTGCTGGCCCACGAGATCGGCCACGTCACCGCCCGTCATTCGGCGCGCAACTACAGCCAGTCGCTGCTCGCCGGTCTCGGCCTGCAGCTCGGCACGGCACTGGCCGGAAATTATGGCGAAGTCCTTGGACCATTGCTCGAGGTCGGGACCGGTCTGCTCTTCCTCAAGTACAGCCGCGACGATGAGCGCCAGGCCGATGCCCTGGGAGTGGAATACGCGACCAAAGGCGGTTATGACGCCAATCGCATGGCCGACTTCTTCGTCACCCTGCAGCGCCAGGAGACGCTGGCTGGAGAACGGGGCGGCGGCTTGCCGGAGTGGTTCTCGACCCACCCCAGCCCGGTCGACCGCGAAGCGGCCGTGCGCGCACAGACGGCGCAGTGGCGAAGCAAGTTGCCCGGGCAGAGCTATCGGGTCAACCGTGACGTCTATCTCGACCGGATCGACGGCCTGGTTTACGGTGAGGATCCGCGCCAAGGGTTCAGGGAAGGGGAACTGTTCTGCCTGCCGCAGTACCAGCTCCAGTTCCGCATTCCGTCCAGATGGACCTTCGAGCGTGAGGGGAGCCAGATCCGGATGGCCCATCCGCAAAAAGCCGGCGTCGTGCTGTTCGGCATCCAGCAGGGGACGGTCGATCAGATTGCCCGGGGGTTTGTCGCGGCCATCAAGGCCACCGTGCACAGTTCCTCCATGCAGACCATCAATGGCATGCGGGCCACGCGCCTTGAAACGAGTGCCGTCAGCGGTCAGCAAAAGATCCGGATCGTATCGCACTTTTTCCAGAGGGGGAGCGAGGTGTTCGCCTTTCACGGCGTCGCCGACGCCGCCGGATTCCAGCGGCTTGCCGCGACCCTCGAAACACCCGCCGCGAGCCTGGCGCCGCTCACCGACCGGGCACTGCTCAACCGCCAGCCGCAGCGCGTCGTGGTCAAAAGCATTTCCCGGGACGCGAGCCTTGAAGAAACGCTGCGCGGCTTCAAGGTCGCTACAGCGCTCTGGCCGCGGATCGCCTGGATGAACGAACTGCGTCTCACCGACCGGCTGCACCCCGGCCAGCGCATCAAGATCATCGAGTAAGGCGTTGGTCGTGGCTCGCGATGCTGCCGGCAGGCCTCGGCCGATCCTGTCGCACAGCTTCGATGAGCGGCCGGCTTCTCTGGATTTCGTCCGCTTCAACCGGCTGATCGATGCCCGGTGCGGCATCAGGCTGCCGTCGCGCTAGCAGAGCATGCTCAAGGCGCACCGGCGCAGGGCCGGTCCGGTTGCTGCCAGGGTGCCGATGATCCGGGAATCCTGAGGAATTCGTGGAATTTGCTATATTCATCGCAGACTGGCATTCTCTTTTCGGGAGGTGCGGAGTGAACAGGATACTGCGGAAGCCGCTGCTGAATGTTTTGCCTTGCATGGTCGGTGGCCTCCTGCTGGTCGGCCTGATTGTGACTGCTGCCTGCGACAAGGCACAGTCGCCGCTGCTGGTCGGTTTCATCGGCGGCCTGACCGGCCGGGTGGCGGGGTTGGGTGTCGCCGGTCGCGACGGGGTGATTCTGGCGGTTGAGGAGGTCAATCGCGCCGGGGGGATCGGGGGCCGACGGGTTGAAATCGTGGCCAAGGATGATCGGCAGGACCCGGAGGCGGCCAGGCAGGCAGTGAAAGAGTTGGCCGAGGCGGGAGTCGTCGCGGTCATCGGCCCCATGACCAGTTCCATGGCCGTCGTTGCCCGGCCGGCGGCCGAACAGTACGGACTGGTCCTGGTCAGCCCCACGGTGACCACTACCTCCCTGAGCGGTGCCGAGGACAACTTCTTCCGGATGACCGTCCCACTCCGGGTGAATGCCGACAAGACCGTGGAATATGCCCTGGCCCGCGGCCTGAAGCGCTTTGCGGTCAGTATTGATACGGCCAATGCGGCGTTCACCGAGGATTGGTTCAGCGCTTTTCAAGACTCCCTGCAAGCCCGCGGCGGGGAAGTCGTCTTCGTGGAACGATATGCCTCGGGCGCGAAACAAGTGTTTCTGCCGCTGGCGGAACGGTTGTTCAGGAGTTCTCCCGATGCGGTCCTGCTCCTTTCCGGCGCCATGGATACGGCGCTGATGGCCCAGCAATTGCGCAAGCTGGGGTGCAAGTTGCCACTGTTTGCTTCGGAGTGGGCCTTTACCAGCGACGTGATCAATTTCGGCGGCAGTGCATCGGAAGAGCTGATGTCATTCGTCACATATGATCCCGATAGCCAGTCACCCGGTCACCTGGGTTTCCTGACCAGGTTCGAGGAGCGGTTCGGCTATAAACCGTCCTTCGCCGCCGTGCTCTCCTACGAAGCCGCCACCTATCTGTTCCAGGGGCTGAAGCACAACCCGCAGCGAGGCGGTCTGCAGAAAACCCTGCAGGGCATCGGCAGGATTTCCGGCTTGCAGGGCGAGGTTATCCTCGACCGTTTCGGTGATCCGCAACGACAGACCCATCTGGCCGTGATCCGCGACGGCAAATTCGTCACCGCCCCCTAGGCGCGCCGGCTCGCCTCCCTGCGGAAGCCCTGCTGGCCTGCATGGGGGGCTGCGGCAAGGTCGGCTGTTCCCCGCAGGCGAGACGTCCATTGCTTGGCGATCCGGAAATGTTTGCTATTATGGCTAAATGGGTATTGATAACAGTAATCTCATTTCCCGTTGCGGAGGTGCCGCCATGGCAGACGCGACCAGAGTCCTGATCGTCGAGGATGACCGTGATTTTGCCGAAAGCCTGGTGATCGTTCTCGGTACCCGCCGCTGCCAGACCGATGTCGCCGGTACCGGCGAGGAGGCCGTGCGCCTGTTTCAGGACAACCGGTACGATATCACTTTCATGGACATCAAGCTCCCCGGCATGAACGGGGTGCAGAGCCTCATGGCCATTCTTGCCGTCGACCCCTCGGCAAAAATCGTGATGATGACCGGTTACAGCGAAGCCGCGGTGCTCGATTCGGCCCTGCAGGCCGGGGCCATGGACATTTTGCGCAAGCCGTTTCGCATGCGTGAACTGCTTGGATACCTTGACCGGCTGAGAGAGAGTGCCTGTCCCCCGGTTGCGGGCTCAGCGGCAACCCCCTGAACCGTCGTGTCGTTCATGCTTCTCCTTCCCGTTGACCGCAGACTGTATCGGAGAGCGCGGTAATGCGGCGGCTCGCGACCTTGCGGCGCACCCTGTCGCTGCACTTCCTGCTGGTCGCCATCCTCCCCACGCTGACCCTCGGGCTGATTGTCTCCAGCCTGCTGCATCGCCATCTGCGTCAAGAAGTGTTCCGGAACAACCAGCAGCTTGCCGAAACGATTGCCGACAATGCCGAGCTGTTTCTCCGGGAGGCCGAGCGGAGCATGGCGACGCTGGCAGAGGCCCTTGCCCGCAACAACCTCGTCCATGCCGATGCCGTTGACGGTCTGCTCGAGATATTCGTACAGAAGTCCGAATGCTTCGAATCAATTTTACTCATTGACGACACCCGCCATGTCAGGTGCCTCGGGCTGGTGAGCCCGCTCAACCTGCGTCGTGACGATTACCTCGGCGCCGATTTTTCTCGGCACGTGATTTTTCAGAGACATCCCCGGATCGAGGGGCCGGTCTGGAGCGATACCTTTGTCTCCCTGACGACCGGCGAACCTTCCGTCACCCTGGCGATGCCGACCCGTGACGGAGTTTTGCTGGGGGTGGTCAACCTGCGGGCTCTCAGCGAGATGATCAGCCGATATCGCATCGGTCCGGATGATCACTACGCGATCGTCGATCATATCGGTACCCTGGTGGCCAGTTCCAAGGTCGACGAGGCCATGCAGCGGATCAACCTGAGCCAGCATGCCGTGATTCAACGCGCCCTGCATGATGGCGCGGAAACCGCAGTGGAAGAGCATGAAGAGTTTACCCTGCTGGAGAGCACCGCGCGGATTCCGAGCACCGACTGGATTGTCTGGGTCGGGGTAAACCTCACCGAGAAGATGGCGCCGGTCAATCAGGTGCGCGACTTGCTGGCGGGCATCGTGGCCGTCGCCCTGACCTTTGCTGCTTTTGTCGCGCTCTTTGATTCCCGGCGGCTGATGGACCCCCTGTCGATCCTGGACCGGCAGACCAGCCAGATCAGTGACGGCCGCTACGATTTTCGCCCGAGTCCATCGGGCTTCATCGAACTCGACAGCCTTGCCCGAAGCTTCCAGAAGATGGCGCAGGCAGTTCGCGACCGGGAGCGATCGCTGCTCGACAGTGAACGACGGTTTCGAGACCTGGTCAATTCCATCGATGGGGTGGTCTGGGAGATGGATTATGCCAACGGCCGCTACCTTTTTGTCAGCGAGCAGTCGGCCGTGCTCTTCGGTTTTCCACCGGCACGCTGGCTGGACGATCCCGGTTTCTGGTCGAGCTGCGTGCACCCCGAGGATCTGGACCGGGTTGCGGTCGGAGGCCGTCGCCAACTTGTCCGGAAGGACCGGCACAATGTGTCATACCGGTTCATGACGGCAGGTGGTCGGACCTTGTGGGTCAACGACCTGGTGACCGTGATCCGTGATGGCGACCAGCCCCAGCGGTTGCTCGGGGTCATGATCGATGTCACGTTGAACAAACAGGTCGAGGCGGAACTGGAGCTTTACCGGCTCCATCTCGAAGAGCTGGTGACGCAGCGCACCGCGGAGCTGCAGGCCGCCCAGCATGAGCTGGTGCAAAAGGGCCGCCTGGCCGTGCTGGGGCAGCTGACGGCTACCGTCAGCCACGAAATCCGCAATCCCCTGGGGACGGTTGCCAACGCCCTGTTCGTGATGCACGAGATGCTCGACGTCGAATGCCTCGCCAAGGTCGAGCGTCCCCTGGCGCTCGCCGAACGCAGCGTGCAGCGTTGCGACGGCATCATCAGCGAGCTGCTCGACTTCACCCGCCGGCGTGAAACGCAGAAACAGCCGCTTGAAATCGATCGCTGGCTGGCCGAGACCCTTGACGAAATGTCCTGGCCTGTGCAGGTACGCTGTTCCCGGCGATTGACCAGCGGAGCCACCGTTCAGGCCGATCCGGAACGGCTCCGGCGGGTGATGGTCAATGTCATCACCAATGCCCTGCAGGCCCTCGAGGAGAAGGGGGGTAACCAGCAGGTTCTCGAGATCAGTACCCTGCAGCAAGCCGACCGTTGCCTGATCGTGGTGCGCGACAGCGGCATCGGCATCCCGGAGGCGATCAGAGAGCACATCTTCGAGCCCCTGTTCAGCACCAAGAACTTCGGTGTCGGTCTCGGCGTGCCGATCATCTGCAATATCATGGAAGACCACGGTGGCGGCGTCGACTACCAGAGCGAGGCCGGCGAAGGCACCACCGTGACCCTCTGGCTCCCCCTGCTGGTTGCTCCAGCGATCACCTCTCCCTTCTGAACGACTCTCGGTCAGGCGATGTCCTGGTGACGCGCTGCCGGTCGCTCAGGCGCAGGTACCTCCAGTCTCACGCCCCCTGGCTTGCGACCCAAATTGATCCGTCCCCGTCGTGCGGTTCGGTCTCTGCCCCTGCCGGGAGGGCGGTGATGTGGTGATCTGCGCAAGTTCTCGTCGGCCATTCGCGCCGGCGGCGCCGGAAGCATGCCGAGCAGAGCGGCGCCGAAAAATCCCATCAGCATAACCAGTTCAAAAGGCATTTCGATCGCCTCCTTGGCTCTTGGCTGCTATCTATTGCCTCCCTGTGTGACACAATAAGTCACGCTGTTCGCGTAGATGAGGCTGTTGCCGTTGCAGGTAAAAGCTCAGAAAAATCCCCGCCAACTCGTTGACCACATGCGGTTTATCGTATACAGTATGCAAGTTTCAGGGACCGCTCCGGTTCCGACTTCCCCAGAAAAACGCAACTATTCCGGCGCGGCGGCCTTTTGCCGCCGCCAAACTTGACGGAGGAGAGAGATGATCGACGCCTATCTGATGCACGAGAAAGAGCGCAACGCCCAAGGCATTCCCGGCGCTGCCGCTGAACGCCGACCAGACCGAAGGAACTCTGCCAGTTGCTGCAAAAGCCGCCGAAGGGGAAGGAAGACGTTCCTGCTCGACCTGCTCAAGGAGCGGATCTCCCCGGGTGTCGATCCGGCCGCCGAAGTCAAGGCCGAGTTCCTCGGCCGAGATCATCGACCGGCACGGTCAAGTCGCCGCTGGTCGATGCCAAGGCGGCCATCCAGATTCTCGGCACCATGATCGGCGGCTACAACGTCGCCCCGCTGGTCGCCGCCCTGAAGGACAAGAAACTGGCCGACGAGGCCGCCTGCGCCCTCTCCGGCATCACCCTGGTCTACGACGCCTTCGACGAGGTCGCCGCCCTGGCCAAGACGCAACGCCGCTGCCAAGAAGGTGCTGACCTCCTGGGCGAATGCCGAGTGGTTCACCAACCGCAAGGGGGTGCCCGACACCATCAAGGTCAAGGTCTTCAAGGTCGACGGCGAGATCAACACCGACGACTTCTCCCCGGCCGGCGATGCCTGGAGCCGTCCGGACATCCCGCTGCACGCCCTGGCCATGGGCAAGACCCGCTTCAAGGACGGGCTGGAGACCATCGCCAAGTTCCGCAAGGACGGCTTCCAGGTGGCCTTCGTCGGCGACGTGGTCGGCACCGGTTCCTCGCCGCAAGTCGGCCTGCAACTCCGTGCTCTG
The DNA here is from genome assembly GCA_963749425.1 of uncultured delta proteobacterium. Lineage (GTDB taxonomy): Bacteria > Desulfobacterota > Desulfuromonadia > Desulfuromonadales > BM103 > VAUL01. Next base: position 33,007 of record CAVVMK010000005.1, on the reverse strand, counting down.
GGCACATCGGCCAGGAGATCCCCTGCGTCCCCAACAAGAAGACCGCCGGCGTGATCATCGGCGGCGTCATCGCCCCGATCTTCTTCAACACCGCCCAGGACTCCGGCGCCCTGCCGCTGAAGGCTGACGTCACCGGCCATGAAGACCGGCGACGTGATCGTCATCAACACCAAGAAGGGTGAGATCACCGACGAGAAGGGGAAAGTCCTCTCCAAGTTCGCCATCGCCCCGAACACCCTGGCCGACGAGTTCCGCGCCGGCGGCCGTATCCCGCTGATCATCGGCCGCGCCGTCACCGACAAGGCCCGCAAGGCCCTCGGCCTGGGGCCGACCACCGTCTTCACCCTGCCGGACAACCCGACGCCCAAGGCAGGGCAGGGCTACTCCCTGGCCCAGAAGATGGTCGGCGAGGCCTGCGGCGTGAAGGGTATTCTCCCCGGCACCGCCTGCGAGCCGAAGATGACCACCGTCGGTTCCCAGGACACCACCGGGCCGATGACCGCCGACGAGCTGAAAGAACTGGCCTGCCTCAAGTTCCAGGCGCCGATGTTCATGCAGTCCTTCTGCCACACCGCCGCCTATCCGAAGCCGGCCGACGTGAAGATGCACAAGAACCTGCCCAAGTTCATCGCCGAGCGCGGCGGCGTGGCCCTGCGCCCCGGCGACGGCGTCATCCACTCCTGGCTGAACCGCCTGCTGCTGCCCGACACCGTCGGCACCGGCGGCGACTCCCACACCCGTTTCCCGATCGGCATCTCCTTCCCGGCCGGTTCCGGCCTGGTGGCCTTCGCCGGCGCCATGGGCTTCATGCCGCTGGATATGCCCGAGTCGGTGCTGGTCCGCTTCAAGGGCAAGTTCAACCCCGGCATCACCCTGCGTGACGCGGTCAACGCCATCCCCTACTGGGCCATCAAGCAGGGGCTGCTGACCGTGCCGAAGAAGAACAAGATCAACATCTTCAACGGCCGCATCCTCGAGATGGAAGGTCTCCCCGAACCTGACCGTCGAGCAGGCCTTCGAGCTGACCGACGCCGCCGCCGAGCGCTCCGCCGCTGCCGGCTGCATCCAGCTCTCCGAAGAGAGTCGTGGCCACCTACCTGCGCTCCAACGTGGCCCTGATGAAGAAGATGATCGAAGAGGGCTACCAGGACGCGAACACCCTGAAGAACCGCATCAAGGACGTGCAGAAGTGGCTGAAGAAGCCGGCCCTGCTCAAGGCCGACAAGAATGCCGAGTACGCGGCGGTGATCGAGATCGACCTCAAGGACATCACCGAGCCGATCCTGGCCTGCCCGAACGATCCGGACGACGTCAAGCTCCTCTCCGAAGTCGCCGGCACCGCCGATCCAGGACGTCTTCCTCGGTTCCTGCATGACCAACATCGGTCACTTCCGCGCCGCCGCCGAGATCTGGCGCGGCCAGAAGTTCAACCCGGCTGTCCGTACCTGGATCTGCCCGCCGACCCGCATGGACCAGCAGAAGCTCAAGGACGAGGCCTACTTCTCGGTCTTCAGCGCCATGGGCGCCCGGCATCGAGATCGCCGGCTGCTCGCTGTGCATGGGCAACCAGGCCCGCGTGCCCGACGGCGTCAACATGTTCTCGACCTCGACCCGCAACTTCGACGACCGCATCGGCGACGGCGCCAAGGTGTTCCTCGGCTCGGCCGAACTCGGCGCGGTAACCGTCAATCTCGGCAAACTGCCGACGCCGAAGGAGTACCTGGCGGTCTACAAGGAGAAGATCGAGCCCGAAGGCGACAAGATCTACCAGTACCTGCAGTTCGACGAGATGGACGAGTACCAGAAGTCGGCGTAGGCTGATCAGGCGCTGATGTGATCCACGACCCCCGTCCGGGAGCTCCCGGACGGGGGTTTTTTGTTTTTACGATTTCGGCCGTGCCGCAAGTCTTGTTCCCCACGCAGTTAAATCTTGCCGGCATGAGCGGGCTCGTATTCTTTAGCCTCCGATATTGACGGAATTGCCCGGTAAGGATTACGGCAAGCGGAGAACATGTCGAGGTCCTGTCGATAAAGGTCGCTGTCAATGTCGAACAGCCCGAACATGCTGTGGAAGATCACGTCATGGCTGTAAGGGGCGGTACGATGGGCATCAAGAGCTTCAATGTCCAGGGATTTCTGGGCGAGAAAGTAGTCCGAGGCCCAGAAAACCATCGGGACCTGTTTCTGCTCCGCAGGGGCCAACGAATAAGGGAGGCCGTGCAGGTACAGGCCGTTTTCGCCCAGCGATTCGCCGTGATCGGAGACATACAGCATCGCGGTGGCAAAATCCTGCGAGCGCAGCAGGTCGATGAGCTTCGCCAGGACATGGTCGGTATAGACGATGGTATTGTCGTAGGCATTGACGATCGTCTGCTGCGGGCAGTCCTGGATGTTGTCCAGAGTGCATTCGGGGGTGAAGACCTTATACGCAGCCGGTGTCCGCTTGTAGTACGAGGGTCCGTGGCTCCCTTTCATGTGCAAGACGATCAGCATGTCCCCGGTGGTGTCCGCCAGCCGCCGATCGAGGTCGCGTAGCAGGATTTCATCGAAGCAGTTGTCGTCTCTGCAGAGTTCGGTGTCGCTCTGCCGGGACAGGTCCTCGTAGGCGATGCGATCGGCGATGCCCTTGCTCCCCGAATTGTTGTCCCGCCACAAAACCGTGACTCCGACCCGCTGGAGGATGTCGAGCAGGTTTTCCTGGCGGGCAGCTTTGTCCCGGCTGAAGTCCTCCTGCCCGAGAGCGGAGAAAATGCAGGGGAGCGATTCGGCGGTGGACGTGCCGCAGGCCTGCACCTGGGTGAAATTAATAACATCCCGGGTGGCGAGCTGCGGGTTGGTGTCGCGTTCGTAGCCGTTGAAGGAAAACTCCCGGGCGCGGGCCGTTTCACCCAACGCCAGAACCACGACCGTTCTGGGCCCGGTCTTGCTTCTGACCGCATCGGGTGCCACGACGCGCAGCGGTTCCTCGGCCGGCGCCAGGTATTTTTTGCGAAGCACCTTTTGCAGGGAATAGATCGGGTAGGAAGGGTTCAGGTAAACCTGGAGGTCGCGGTTGCCTCGACCGAACAGGACGAACTGCTTGTATTGCATCATGCCGGCCCCCAGGAGCAGGGCCAGGCTGCCGAGGACAACACCGCACCGAACCAGCAATTCTCTTGTTCTGAAACCGGACCGGATACGCGTCAGGCCGACCAGGGCGGCGGGCACGGCACCAAACCACAGCAGGTGCTGGAACAACGACCAGGTCAGCAGTTCGGAGGCTTCGTTGACGTCCGTCTCAAGAACATTGTGGATCATCGGTTTATCGATAACCACGCCGAAGGTGTCGGAAAAGTAGCTGATGGTGGCCGCGGCCAACAGCAGGACGATCAGGAAGGGCTTGAAGACCGGGCGGAAAGCGAACAGCGAAATCAAGATGTTGAGCAGTAGCGTGAACACCACGCCCACGGCGAGAACAAAAGCCCAGTGGTCCCAGCTGCTCATGCCGAGTCGGGTGGTAAACGTGCGCCAGAAGAGGCGGTTGTCCACCAGGACGATGAACAGGGCCACTGATAGTGCGGCGACGGTCGTGCTGACGCATGGCCGGCGGAATTTGCCCGTGATGAAAGGATGCACGCCTGCGACCCCCAGATAAGTTGAGATGCAGGCAGCTTAGAGGTTCAGGTGTCTTTGAAAGGTGAAATAAAGATCAAAAAAACGTGAAAATATCCATTTCATGCGAAATCGACACGGAAACGGCAGCCGCGTGGCTGGTTCTGTTCGAGGGTAACTGTCCAATGCTCCCTTTCGCAGATCCGCTGCACCAGGGACAGACCCAGTCCCAGTCCTTCGCGGTGGGATGCCGTGCCACGGTAATACGGCTTGAAGACTTTGGACATCTCGTCGGCCGCGATCCCCGACCCGGTATCGCGCAGAACAAACCCGCCGGTTTTCAAAACCAGAACGATGTCGCCTCCGACCGTGTGCTGGATGGCGTTACGGATCAGGTTGTCGATGACTGTGCGCAGCAAAACGGTGGGGTACTCGAGGTCCGGTTGCGCCGGATTTCTCTCTTCCTCTTGTAAAAGCAGGCGATTTCCCTTCTGTCTCGCCAGTTGCTCCCAGGCCGGGAACTCCGATCTGACGATCGTGTCCAGGGTGGCTGTTTCCGTGTGATGGTCTTTGCCGCGGGCCAGCGCCAAAAATGTTTCGGCCAGCGCCTTTATCTCCTTCGCGGCCCGGTGGATCGATTCGATCCGCTGCAGGGAGTAGCCGTCCAGATCCTTCCTGGCGACCAGAACATCACAGGCACTCTGGATGACCATGAGCGGGGTGCGCAATTCATGGCTGACGTCGCTGGTGAAGAGCGCTTCCCGGCTCAGGGCCTGCTGCAGCCTGGCGAAGGCAGCATCGAACGCTTCGGCCAGGGCGCCGACCTCATCGTCGGCATATGCCAAAGCAAGGGGGAGCGGTTCGTCGTTCAGGGTCTCCAGGGTGCCCCGGTCAGCCACCTGCCGAGTCAGCTTGCGGACCGGGGCGATGACCTGCTTGACCATGACCACGCCAAGCACGCAGGAGACCAGTACACACAGGACAAAACCACCGAGAACCGCCCGATGCAGAAGGATTTCCGCTTTTTCGAAGGAGGTCTGGTCCTTGACCAGAAAATAGGAGGTTTCCCCGTCCACCAGGTGATAGACGTAATAGGCGCGCGCGCGGTCATCAAGGACGATTTCCGAGTAGCCCGTCGGGATGGACCGGAGATAGTCGGGGAGGGTCGGACCCGCCGGGAAAAAAGCCGATCCTTCATCCAGGCGCAGGTCCCGGCCATTCCTGTAGGCATCGAAGACCCTGGCAAAATCGCGCTGCAATTCGTTCGCGACGAGGCTTTCTTCGACATAATAAATCGTAGCGGTCAGGACGATGGCGAAGAAGCTGCTCACCAGGACGGTGAGCAGGACCACGGAAAGGATAATGCGTTGCGACAGCCGCGACCTAAAGCGCATCGTCGTCTGCCTTGAGGCAATAGCCGATGCCATGGATCGTATGGATGAGGGGTATGGCAAAGGGCTTGTCGATGGCTTGGCGCAGCAGATGGACATGGCTGCGGAGGCTGTCGCTGTCCGGGGCGTCGTCACCCCACAGGATGTCCTGGAGGATCTCGCGCCGAACCACATGGGGGCTGCTTTTCATCAGCCTTTCGAGCAGTTTCAGGCCGATGGGGCTGAGCTTGAGCTTCTTGCCTTGCCGGCTGACCTGCAGGGTCGCCAGGTCGAAAGTCAGGTCGGCGACCTGCAGCCGGTTGCCCTGGGCCGGTTGGCTGCGGTGCAGCACCGCTTCCACCCGGGCGAGCAGCTCGGGGAGTGAAAACGGCTTGACCAGATAGTCGTCCGAGCCGGCCTTGAAGCCGGCCAGCTTGTCCTCAAGGCTGTCCCGCGCCGTCAGGAAGATCACGGGAGTGTGCAGCCCTGCCTCCTGCCGCAGTTTCCGGCACAGGGTCAAGCCGTCCATGCCGGGAAGCATGATGTCAAGGATGATGAGGTCGAAGGGGAGCGTGACCGCCAGATGCAGGCCGCCGAGCCCATTTCTGGCGCAATCCACGGTGAAGCCGTGCAGGTGAAGATAGTCTGCGATGTTCCGGAGGATTTCTTCCTGATCTTCAATGACCAAAATTCGCATGGTGCCTTCACGGTTTCTGGATCTGATGTCAGCGCAATCTTCGGGAGATGATATCACTTTCTGGACTGCCGGGCGAAAGTTCGAGTAGGGAACGCCCGTGTTCCTGAGCGTACCTTCACAAGAACACCGACCGGTCCAGCCTGGCGATCACCGGTCGGGCCGTTTCGGTTCTGAACCATGCTGACAGTATAGCAGAGGGCTTAGTTGCCGGCGGCACGGGTGGTGGTAAATTGATATAAGAAAGTTCCCGCTCTCCACTCTTTTCGTCAAGGAGTCTCGCCATGAAACTTGTCACCCTGCTCGGTTCCCTGTTGCTGGCCACCAGCGCCTTTGCGGCGGGGGGCACGGTCGATTATCAGGTCGATGGCGTCGCCTTTCAAGGCTATTATGTGGCTGCGGCGGCCGATGCCCCGCTGGTGCTGCTGATCCATGACTGGGACGGGCTCGGCGACTACGAGGTCAAGCGCGCGGAGATGCTTGCCGCTCTTGGCTACGCGGTGTTTGCCGCCGACCTGTTCGGCAAGGGGATCCGCCCGGCGACGATCGACGAAAGAAAGCAGCGCACCGGCGCCCTTTACGCCGACCGGCCGCGGCTGCGTGCCCTGCTGCAGGGGGCGCTGGCGGCGGCGAAGCAGCAGGGGGCGCGGATCGACCACGCCGTTGCCGCCGGCTACTGCTTCGGCGGTGCGGCGGTGCTGGAACTGGCCCGTGCCGGCGCCGACCTCAAGGGGTTCGTCTCCTTCCACGGCGGCCTGGATCTCCCGCCCGGACAGGATTACAGCAAGGTCAAAGGTTCGGTCCTGGTCCTGCACGGCACGGCGGACGCCAGCGTCAGCATGACCGACTTCGCCGCTCTCGCCGTCGCCATGGAGACGGCCGGCGTCTCCCACGAGATGATCACCTACAGCGGCGCGCCCCACGCCTTCACCGTGTTCGGCGGCGACCGCTACCGCGAGGATGCCGACCGGAAGTCGTGGCAGCGCTTCACCGAGTATCTGGCCGCAACGCTGCGCTGAGCCGAGCCGTCCCAACCGGAGATTCTCGTCGATGACGCGAGCCGGGTCGCCGCCAGCTACGCCTCGGTCAACATCGACTACACCTGCCGCCCGGAACCAGAGGAAGCCCTGGCAGCCCTCGCCAGCCGTGGCTAACGGTCGGCCCGCCAGGGAGTGGCGCAGGTTTATCATGCGCCGGGTCGCAGGCTGGATAATTCAAGCGCTACCAAGGCTTCCGTGGACGATTGCGGGTATGTTATATGTTGCGGCAAGACAAGCAGGCTGCATCAACGTCGCTGCTGTTTGACGTCGCACGGGGAGCCGAATGAAGGTCAGTCTTGCTCGCGCCATCGCCGGTGGGGCGATTATCGCCTCTTTAATCTCGGTGGTCGCCATCAGCGGTTACTCCTATTATTCTTCCCGCCAGGCACTCGTCGCCAATGCCCGCATCATCATGGAGGCCCATGCCCGCAACGTCGAACAGCAGACGCGGCTACTCCTCGAGCCGGTACCGATCCTTGCCGCGGCGATCATCGATCTGACCAGGCGGACCAGCAACCCGCTGAACCAGGAACACGTTTCCTACCGCTTTCTGGTAGAAAAACTCAAGGACTTGCCCAATATCTATTCGGTCTACTGGGCCGACAGCACCGGTCAATTCTTTCTCGTTGGCCGGCGGCCGCTACCGGAGGCTCCGCATCAGACCGGGTTTTTCCTGCGCACCATCAGGCTGGAGCAGGGGCGGCGGCAAGTGACGGAAACCTGGTTTACTCCCGACGGCGCCCAGGCCACTTCGGTGAAGCACCTCGCCGATGATGAATACGACCCGAGAGTTCGTCCCTGGTACTTGCTGGTGGCCGGGCAGAAGGATGCCGCCTGGTCCGAGCCTTATGTCTTCTACATCACCCGCAAGCCCGGAATCACTTACGCGGTTCCCATCCATCGAGAGGGCGCGCTTGCGGCCGTCTGTGCCGTAGACCTGGAAACCGAATCACTCTCCCACTATCTCAAGCAGATTCTCCCGACAGAGCGCAGCCGGATCTTCGTGGTCAACGCCAGCCAGCACATTATCGGTTTCTCGGATCCTGCGAAGAATGTGGCGACGCAAGAAACGGCCGGTAACGATGATCTCACCCTCAAGCGTTTCGACGACAAACTAGCAGTGACATTTGCTCGATTGCGCGGCCGGGAGGATTCGGAAGGGGCATTCGACACCGTCCAGCTCGGGGGGGAGACTTTCCATGCCCAATTCAAATCCCTGGCCATCCAGGGCCTCCCGCTGAGCATCGGACTGATGATTCCCGATGGCGAACTGTTCGCGCCGCTGGTCCAAAGCCAGTGGACAATCATGCTCTTTTCGGTAGCGATCATTACGGGCTTGACCTTGGCCGGGATGGTTTGCGCCCGTGCCGTGGCACAGCCGATGGAGAAGTTGCGCAAGGCAGCGATGAGAATCAGCGAGCGCCGGTTCGATGAAAGTCTGGCGGTGCAGACGCACTTCGTGGAGATCGACATCACCTTTGCCGCTTTTCGGCAGATGCAGGAAAGTATGCGGGAATACCTGGAGAACACCCACCGGCTCAATGAAAGCCTCAAGGGCGCTCACCTGGAGAGCCTGTACCGGCTGGCCATGGCGGCGGAATACAAGGATCGCGATACCGCCACCCATCTGAGCAGGGTCTCGCACTATTCCCGGGAAATCGCCCGGTTGCACGGTGCTGCCGAGGAAGATGCCGAGGCGCTTTTTCATGCCAGTCTCATGCACGATGTCGGCAAGATCGGGGTGCCTGACGCCCTCTTGACCAAAACTGGCCGCTACTCCGACGAAGAACGCAAGGTCATGGAGCAGCACACCATGATCGGGGCCAAGCTCCTTTCCGAACCGACCTCGCAGGTCATGAAACTGGCCCAGGTCATTGCCCTGTCCCACCATGAGAAATGGGACGGCACCGGTTATCCCGCGCAACTGGCAGGCAACAGCATCCCCCTGTGGGGGCGGATCGTTGCCCTGGCCGATGTCATGGACGCCCTGCTGTCCAGGCGACCCTACAAGGAGGCCCTTGAATTCGACCAGGTCCTCGATTATCTGCGGGACTCTTCCGGAGGACATTTCGAACCGGCGCTCGTGGAACTGGTCCTGAGTCACGCCGAGGCCTTCCGCGAGATCACCCTGCGGTTCACCACGGCATCCGTTCCGGACCTTGCCTGTGTCGATGTGCCTCCCGACCGTTTCCCCAGTGTGCCCGACATGCAGTGACCGAAGGCCCTGGTTGATGTGCGCCCCGACTTCCACGCGGGATTATGCTCCATGTCGGCACACCTGACAGCCCTGGAACTTTTCTGCGGCATTGGCGGTTTCGCGGCGGCAGTGGCCGGGAGCGCCGTGCAGGTGGCCGGCGCCCTGGACCAGAGCGGGATATCCCTGGCCGTCTACCGGCAAAATTTTCCGGGACACCCGGCAGGGCAGGCCGATCTCGAGAAGATAAGCGCCGAGAAGCTGGCGGCATATGCCGCCGATCTGTGGTGGCTGTCGCCCCCCTGCCAACCCTACTCGGTGCGCGGACGGCAGCGGGACCTGGCCGACCCCCGGGCGCGCAGCCTGGCACGCCTGCTGGAGCTGTTCTCGGCATGGCCCGAGGTCAGCCTGCCGCGTTACCTGGCCCTGGAAAACGTGACCGGCTTCGCCTCATCCCGGGCCCGTGCCCGCCTGGTGGAACTGCTGGCCTTCCGGGGCTACCAGCTGCGGGAACGGCTGCTCTGCCCGACCGAGCTCGGCGTGCCGTCGCGCCGCCCCCGCTATTACCTGCTGGCCTCCCGGGGCGGCTGGGCGCAACCCCGGCCGGCCGCCGGCCGGCCCCGCCCCCTGCTCGCATACCTCGATCCTGCCATGAGCGACGCTCGCGCCGCAGAACTGCTGGTTGACCCGCAGGCACTGGCCCGTTTCGGCGACGGCCTGCGCATCCTCGACCCGCACGATGCCGCCGCCTATACCACCTGTTTTACCGCCGGCTACGGCAAGTCCCTGATGCATGCCGGCTCCTACCTGCAGACCCAGGCCGGCGTGCGACGTTTCGCCCCGGCCGAGCTTGCCCGTCTGCTTGGCTTTCCTCCTGGGTTTGACTTCCCTGCGGCGGTGTCGCTGCGCAAGCGCTGGCAGCTGCTGGGCAACAGCCTGTCGGTGACGGCGGTGCGCGAGGTGCTCCGGATGGTGCCGGGGCTTGCTCTTGATCAAGAGTGCTGAGCGGACCGGTGCGTTTCGCTCACGGCTGGACTCCCCCGAGTGAAGCCGCTAAGATGAACCATGGCCACTGCAGCCTTGTGGTAAAGCCGGCGGGAACCAACCTTTTTATCAGCGCAAGCAACTCGAGCTGCGCCCTCCGCCGTTTCGCAAGCAGACCATGATCGATGGTGACCCTGGATGCTGACGGCGGTTGTTGACGACAGCGTCCCTTGCCGACAAGGCGATCGCTCGTAATCCTGAACGCCGGGGAATTGACATGCCCGAAGCCAACACACTGTTTCAGCCGATTGGCAACTTCTGTCGTCGTGAGGTTGTGACCTGCAGTGTCGGCGAATCGCTGGTCGCCGTGGCCAGTCTCATGCGCAGCCGCAATATCTCCAGCGTCGTGGTCACTAACGGCAGCCTGCCGACCGGCATCATCACCGATCGCGACCTGCGAAACAAGGTGGTCGCCAACGGCTTCGACCCGGCGTCACTGACGGTCGGGGAGGTCATGAATGCCCCCCTGATCACGGTCGGCGAGGAGGAGTTCCTCTTCGAAGCGCTCTACCTGATGTCGAAACACTGCATCCACCGGGTCGGCGTGGTCGACAGCAGCGGCCAGTTGGTCGGTATCATTACCGATTCGGATATCCTGCGGCTGCAGACCCGTTCTCCCCAGCAGTTGTTGCGGGATATCGAGGGAGCGGGAAGTATCGATGATCTCAAGGAGTTGCATACGCGGGTCGAAGGCCTGGTCCTGCACCTGGTCGGAGCGGGAGTCTCCACGCGCGACCTCGGCCGCCTGATAGCCCACCTCAACGACCGCATCCTGCTGCGCCTGATTGCTCTGCTGCGCGCCAACCGGTTCCAGGATTTGCCCGCAGGATTCGCCTTCGTGGTGCTCGGCAGCGAAGGCCGTCGCGAGCAGACGTTGACCACTGACCAGGACAACGCCATCATTTATGCCGACGACCTGACCGCCGACGAAGTCGTGCTGGTTGAGGAGTTTTCCCGCGAACTGATCGACGGCCTGATCGCCATCGGTGTGCCTCCTTGTCCGGGAGGAATCATGGCGAAAAACATCGAGTGGCGCCGGAGCCTCTCGGGATGGCGAGAAGCCCTTGACCTGTGGTTGGGCACGCCGACCTCCGAACACGTCCTGGCCGGCAGCATGCTTTTCGATCTGCGTACCCTGTATGGCGACCCCTCCCTGGAAAAGTCCTTGAAGGAACACATCCTCACGCGGCTGCAATTCGAGCCGATGTTCCTTCGCTATGCGGCAGCCAATGTACTGCGCTTCAAGACGCCCTTGGGGTGGTTCGGGCATTTCCGGGTCGAAACCGAAGGGGATCATATCGGCTGCCTCGATGTCAAAAAAGCCGGGATCTTCGCTCTGACCGAGGGGATCAAGGTGCTGGCCCTGGAGGCCGGGATCGTGAACGGGGGGACTTACGAACGGCTCGCGGCCCTGGTGGCCGCCGGGGTGTTCACCCGGGCCCGTGCGGACGATCTCGAAACCAGCTACAGCACCCTGGTCTATTTCCGTCTGCGCAGCCAGGTGGCGGCGATTCGCGAGGGGCGCACACCGAACAACTTCATCGATCCGGAGCAGTTCAGCCGGACGGAGCGAGGGCACTTGCGCCTGGCGCTGGAGGGGGTGGAGACGTTCCAGGAGTTTCTGAATTTGCGGTACCGGCTTGATCTGCTGCGTTAGCTGTTGCGGACGCTATTCCGCCACCGGTCCCAGTTGCGCCGGAGTCGGCGGCCCTTCACAACCCCCGTCGGGGCGTGGCCCAAGGGTCGTCAGCCGGAGGATGACCAGCCCCGCCAGGAGCAGCAGCCCGACCACCAGCCCCACCACACCGGGCCATCCCCGCAGGCTCCAGATGAAACCGCCGCCAGTCCCGGAGATGCTCGAGCCGAGATAGTAGCCGAGCAGGTACAGGGACGATGCCTGGGCGCGTGCCGTCACGGCCCGGGTAGCGACCCAGGCGGAGGCGACCGCATGCGCCCCGAAGAACCCGATGGTAAAAGTGACGATGCCGGTGACGACCATAACCAGCGGCGCCAGCAGGGTAAGGAGCACGCCGACGGTCATGATCGCCAGGGCGGCATAGAGAATCCGCGCCCGTCCGAGCCGTTCGACCAGCCCCCCCATGATGCTCGAACCGAAGGCCCCGCAGGCATAGGCCAGGAAGATCAGCGCCACCTGCGACTGGCTCAAGGCGTAAGGGGGGGCGAGGAGGTAGAAGGTCACGTAGTTGTACAGGGTGACAAAGCCGCCCATCAGCAGGAAAGCCAGGGTAAAGAGGCAGAGCAGCCCGGGTTCGCGCAGGTGGCCGAGCAGCGAGCGGGTCAGCGGTTTGATCCGGAACGTCTGGCGCTGGAAATGCCGCGAGGGGGGGATGACCACCCAGAAGAGCACGCTCAGCAGCAGGGCGATCACTCCGATGACCGCGATGGCGCCGCGCCAGGGAAGATGGTCGGCCAGCACCGAGGTCAGGATTCTCCCGGTCATGCCGCCACAGGCGTTGCCGGCGATGTACAGCCCCATGGCCGCACCGATGGCGCGGGAGGACATCTCGTCGTTGAGGTAGGCCATGGCCACGGCCGGAACCCCGGCGAGCATCACCCCCTGCACCAGGCGGACCGCCAGCAGTTCCGGCATGGTGCTGCTGGCGGCGGTGGCCAGGGAGAGCAGGGAGGTCACGACCAGGGCGATGCCCATCAGGACTCTTCGGCCGAGAGCGTCGGAGAGGGTTCCTGACGCTGGCAGCGTCCAGGCCAGGGCGAAGGTCGATACCGACAGCGCCAGGCTGGCCGTGGCCGGTACCACCTGGAACTCGGCGACGAACAGGGGCAGCAGCGGCTGGACGGTGTACAGGGTCGAAAAAGTGACGAAACCGGCGATGAACAGGGCCAGGTTGGCGCGTCGGTATGCGCTGGTACCGCGCTCGATCCGGCCGTTCACGGACATCTCCTGGTGCCTCCCTGATGCGTCGATCTCCTGGCTGGATAAGGTAGTCCTCTCTCGGCTATAAGTAAAATATATTGTAATCGTTTGCCCCGCTGCTCGTTCTGTCCCTGCACCTTGGCTGGAAAGCCGACGGGTGCCTGGCTCTGGTCGACCGTTCGTCCGTCGATTTTCTGCTCGAACGTGCTGGCGATCTGGAACGGGCCGGGTGACCGGACTGATGACCGGCAGCTTTCCGCCGCGTTGTTTTCCTGGTCGACGTGGGAGGTTAAGGCAGGGTCACGGTGAAGGGAACGGTCTTCTTGCCGTCGGGATTGATCACCTGGAGCTGCAACTCCTTGTCCTGCATATTCAGCGGATAACGCCGGTAGACGAGGGTTTCGCAGTTTTCGTACAGCAGGCTCTCGCCCGGCATGGACATCGCGTTGCTGCGTTGTGAGAGATCACCGATCCCGGCCTGCAAGGTCGATACACGATAGCCACGGCCGGTCGCCGGGTTCTCCGGTTCTCTGATCAGCAGGATCGAATTGTAAAAGAAATTCTTGCCGTGCAGGATCATGTCGTAATTATTGACCAGGTCCTCACCCCGCTCGACGCTGAGGATTTCCGGAATGCTGTTGATCCACAGGGAGTGGGGGAGAGACGCGGTGCCGTCGGGGTTGCGGGCCTCGACTCCGTAGACTCCTGCAGGCAGGGCCGGAACACTGAACTCCAGGGTGCCGGCGTCGATGAAATGACTGTCGACGATCTTGCCGTCGAGAAGCAGTCTGCTGTCCGCCAGAAAATGCCTGCCGCTGACCTGGACGATGCGTTCGGCGTCATCGATGCAGACGTCGAGATTGTCCGGGGCGATGGCCGCGATTTCCGGAGGGGGGGCCAAAACCTCGAAGATCAAATGGGCAAAGACGCTTTGGCCCTGGTCGTGGATGGCCAGAGTGTAGTTCCCCGGGGGGAGGGCCGGCACGATAAACGCCAGGCGTCCGGGCTGTGCCCGGCTGAGCGGAACGCTTTGCTCGCCGAGAAACAGCTGCGTCTGCGGCGAGAACGGTCCGCCGTTCACTGTCACCTCGGTTGCTGGAAGCGCGCGTTGCGGAGCGACTGCGGTGATCTCCAGGGCCGACCCGGGGGCACTGCTCAGCAGCATGACGGCAACCAGCAGCAATCCTGATTTCTTCACGGACACTTCCTCCGGCGACGGGAGACGCCGGGTTACGACGGCGCGGCCGAGAGGCGCCGTGCAAGCCGGTGTTACTAGTCATTTTACCAGATTCTGGGCCGTTGGCGCAGGCGCCGCGCTGAAACCGGCGGGGTTTTGCCGCTACCGGCCAATGCCCGCAAAAAGAATGCTTGCATTGGCCGGTTTCTTTCTGGTATTTAACAGGCACTAAGCAAGTTTGTGTAGATTTTTTGTTGCCGCTCGATAGACAAGGTGTCGTTGAGGAACAAAACGCGCAGACCCTTCTTGGTCGCGTGTTTTTCATTTTGAGGCGCTTGGATTTACACAACAAAGGACGTCCCTTCAAGGGGACAGGGAGATCAGGAAAATGGCTGAAGGTACCGTGAAGTGGTTCAACGATGCGAAGGGTTTCGGTTTCATCCAGCAGGACAACGGCCCGGACGTGTTCGTGCACTTCTCCGAGATCCAGGGTGACGGCTTCAAGACCCTTGCCGAAGGGGCCCGCGTCAGCTTCGACGTGGTCCAGGGGCAAAAAGGCCTGCAGTCGGCCAAGGTGCGCGTGATCTAAACGGATCTCGCACCCGAGCGATCGCAAAGAGCCCCGCGGCATGCCGCGGGGCTCTTTGCTTTGCTGTCCGGCACGCCGCAGCGGCGGACCGTCACCGGGGTGCTCCCCTGCTAGAGCAGGTCCTTGAGCCACTTGAAGGCCAGCAGTACGCCGAGGGCGGCGCCGAGGTTGGAGAGGAAGAAGACCAGCAGCACCCGGGTCATGCGGTTGCGCCACCACCCCTTGACGGTGACGATGTCGTCGCCGGCGCGCTCCATGTCCTTGACCGTGGGGGAGGCGAGGAAGGCCTGGACCAGTCCGGTGACGAAGCCGACGCCGATGGCCGGGTGCAGGGTGGTGATCGGTGCGGCCACGAAGGCCGCAAGAATGGTGAGCGGGTGACCGAGGGCCGCGGCGGTGCCCAGCGCCGCCAGGGAGCCGGTGGCGAGGGTCCAGGCGATGGCGGCGCTTGACAGCTTTGACAGGTCGCCGGCCAGCAGGCCGGCGGCGAACACGGCGATCACCACAGTCGGGATCAGCCAGGGCAGCATCCGGGCCAGGCGCCCCGGTTGGGGGATGACGCTGAGCTCGGCGATCTCGCTTGCCGTCGGCGGCGGGCCGGCCAGGCGGGCGCAGATGCCGGGCAGATGCGCTGCGCCCACGACGGCCACGAGTTTGCTCCCGGGAGCCAGGGCGAATCTCGGTAGCTCATGTAGAGATCGCGCTCGTCGACCAGGATGGTCTTGATCGTCGGCAGCACGGCGGCGAGCTCGTCGAGCATGGCCGACAGCGTGTCGGTTTCGCGCAGACGCGCCAGCTCCGCCTCGTCGAGGGTCTGCTTCTCGAACATCCCTGCCAGCAGGGTTGCCATCAGGCTCAGCTTCTTCCAGAAGCCGGCGTTGCGCCAGGCCCGCAGCAAGGTGGTCCGAATCTCCCGGTCGATCAAACGGAGTTCCTGCCCGCGCTGTTCGGCTTCTTCGGCGGCGGCGGCCAGTTCCGCTCCCGGCCGGACTCCGGTGTGCAGCCCCATTCGTTTCTGGAAGGCGGAGAGCAGCCAGGTTG
Organism: uncultured delta proteobacterium; assembly: GCA_963749425.1. GTDB lineage: Bacteria > Desulfobacterota > Desulfuromonadia > Desulfuromonadales > BM103 > VAUL01. The sequence goes on along the minus strand of CAVVMK010000005.1, from coordinate 17,371 downwards.
GTCAGCAGGAACGGCGCCTGTCCCTGGCGGATCACCGCGATCAGGTTGAGGTCTTCCCAGTGGCGCGGATTGCGCAACGCGCGGTGACGCTGCGTATCGAGCTCGACGCAGACGGTCTCGGGGCTCTCCTCGGCGATCGTTGCGCGGACCATCTCTACCGAGGCCTGCGAGACATGGGCGGTTCCGACCAGGACGATCTCCCGTCCGTCGAGCTGTCAGGCGGCGGATACCGTTGTTGCTTGGGCTTTCAGTCAATGGTTTCGTCCGTTGTCGGGCTGTCGCAAAAAAAGACGCCGGATTTGACCGGCGCCTCATTATCGTCGGCTCTCCACGCCTGCCGTGGGTTCGTGGCCTCACGTCGACGGCCAAACAGGTGGGCGGGCTTATGAACGCTTCAGGCGTCCCACTCGACGGTGGGCTGGCTCACCACGTTCTTGAAGCCTACCCGGTCAGGAGCTATTCCGCGTGGGCGTTGCAACCACACCTGCAGGGTAGAGAGCACATCCGTTTCAGGCATCCACAGTATAGAGAAAAAGGCCCGCGGACTCAAGGACGATTTCCAGTGTCGCGATCCCCATATCTGCCTAAAATATCGGCATGCCACGACGCAAAATGAGCAGAAAAATCGAACCCCCTTTTAGTCTCCCGCGGTAACAGCTCGTATTCAAAAGATAAAATTCACATGGCGGCTGGCACGGCTTGTGCCTTAGGGAAAGGCAAACCCTTTTTCCCTTGAGTACTCTCATGTCCGAAAGCAAGTCAGCACGCCTGCTCAAGGCCCTGGTCGAGATCGGCCAGGAACTCTCCTCGACCATCGACCTCGAGGAACTGCTCGAACGGCTGCTGCGCATCTCCCGCGAAGTGTTCCGTTTCGAAAACGCCATCATCCGTCTGCTCGACGACGATGGCGCGTCCCTGGTGGCGGTGGCCGCCTACGGTTATGCCGAAGATGCGGTGCGGCGTACCATTCGCCTCGGCCAGGGGGTGATGGGCCGAACCGCGGCGACCGGGACTCCGATCCTCATCGAAGACGTTCGGACGTTGCCGGATTACGTGCCGGGGATTCCCGGCGCGCGCAGCGAACTGGCCGTGCCGCTGATCTGCCGCGACAAGCTGGTGGGGGTGCTCAACGTCGAAAGCCCGCGTCCCGGGGCCTTTTCCGCCGAGGACGTGGAGCCGCTGCTGACTCTCGGCCGCCAGGCGGCCATCGCCATCGACAACGCCCGGCTCTACGGCCGGCTGCGTGCCCTCTCCGGAGAGCACCAGCGCCTCCACCAGTTCAACGAGCGGATTCTCGGCAGCATCAGCCTGGGGGTCTATACCGTCGACCACGACCTGCGCATCACCTCCTGGAATCGCCGCATGGCCGACCTGAGCGGAATCAGCGCCGAAACCGCCCTCGGCGCGATCCTGCCGGACCTCTTCCCGAACCTGGTGGATGACGGGGTGATCGACCGGATCCGCGCGGTGTTGAGCAGTGGCACGCCGGCCAAGCTGCGGGTCACTCACCGCAGTCTCGAAGGCGTGGTGCGTTTTCAGAAGCGCCGCCTGGCCCCCCTGTATGAAGATGATCAGGTGATCGGCGTGGTGGTCATCGTCGAGGACATCACCGAGTTCAAGCGGTTGCTTGATCAGACCATCCAGTCGGAAAAGTTGGCCGAGATCGGCCGCTTGGCCGCCAGCGTTGCTCACGAGATCAACAACCCGCTCGCCATCATCGCCTATGCCATGGAGTTGCTCAGGCGGGAAGGGGAGTTGCTGCCGTTCCAGGTTGAGATGGCGGAAAAGATCGAACTGGAAGTCGAGCGTCTCAAGACGTTGACCGGGGGACTGCTCTCCTTCTCCAGTGGCCGCGAGGGGCATCCGCGCCTGCTCAACCTCAACGACCTGATCGATGATGTCCTGCGCCTGGTCCGTTTCGAGCTGCAGCGTCAGGCGGTTTGCCTGGAGACGGAATTCGCCGAGCTGCCGCTGATCCCCGCCGACCCGGGGAAGCTCAAGCAGGTCGTGATCAACCTGGTGATGAACGCCGTCCAGGCGATGCACGGTACCGGCACGATCCGGCTGCGTACCGTGCCCCGCGGCAGAAACAGCGTAGCACTCGTCGTCAGCGATACCGGGCCGGGGATCCCGGAAGAGTACCGGGAGCGGATTTTCACGCCGTTTTTTACCACCAAGCCGGAAGGGGAGGGAACCGGTCTCGGCCTCTACATCTGTCGCAATATCATCAAGGAGCATGGTGGCGAAATCGCCGTGGAATGCCCACCGGCAGGCGGTACGGTGTTCACTATCCGCCTGCCCGTGTCGTAGCTGCTGCATAAAATATATGCACAATAATTGTTCAGAAAATATTTGGTGGAGGGCACCTTCTTTCTCAACACATTGAAATAGCTGATTAATTTTTTTTGGCACGCGGTGTGCTATTAGTGGAGAGCGTCAGGGCGGCTTCCATTGAACCGTTCGCTCTGCACAGAAAAGACGATAACCGCCGGCGGGACAACGGAGTCCTGAACAGGTGTTAAGGCAATGGCGCCGCTCTCTCCGCAAAAGGAGAGGCCGGTGTTTTTTTGTTGTCCAATCCAGCCAGGGAGTCAGTCATGAAAAAGATCGAGTGCATCATCAAGCCGTTCAAGTTGGACGATGTCAAGAGCGCCATTACCGGGCTGGGTATTACCGGGATGACGGTCAGCGAGGTGCGCGGGTTCGGCCGCCAGAAAGGCCACACCGAGTTGTATCGCGGCGCCGAGTACCAGGTCGACTTCCTGCCGAAGATCAAGATCGACCTGGTCGTGTCGGACGACCAGGTGGCCTCGATCGTCGCCACCGTGCAGCGCGAGGCGTGTACCGGCAAGATCGGTGACGGCAAGATCTTCGTCTCCGATGTTGAACAGGCCGTCCGTATCCGTACCGGCGAGACCGGTCTCGAATCCCTCTGAATATCTGTCAAGGACTAAAGGAGAAAGACCCCATGAAAACCTTGCGCCTCACCCTGTTCACCGGCCTGCTGATGGCCATCCCGGCCCTGGCCCTGGCCGAGGATGCTCCCGCTGTTTCGGAGATGACCTACATCCTCAACACCTTCTCGTTCCTGATGAACGGCGTGCTGGTCATGTGGATGGCCGCCGGCTTCGGCATGCTCGAGTCGGGGTTGGTCCGCTCCAAGAACGTGGCCACCATCTGCCTGAAGAACATCGCCCTGTTCGGCGTGGCCGGCATCCTCTTCTACCTGGTCGGCTACAACCTCATGTACAACGGCGTCAATGGCGGCTTCTTCGGTTCCTTCGGGCTGTGGGGCGCCGATGACGCGGCGGCCCTCGGCGGCGACTACGCCGGCAAATACGCGGCCGCCTCCGACTGGTTCTTCCAGATGGTGTTCTGCGGGGCGGCCTGCTCGGTGGTGTCCGGCTGCGTGGCTGAACGGATCAAGCTCTGGTCGTTCATGGCCTTCTGCGTGGTGCTGACCGGCTTCCTCTATCCGATCACCGGTTCCTGGGTGTGGGGCGGCGGCTGGCTGACGGCTATGGGCTTCACCGATTACGCCGGTTCGACCCTGGTCCATTCGGTGGGCGGCTGGTCGGCCCTCACCGGCGCCATTATCCTTGGTGCCCGCAAAGGCAAATACGGCCGTGACGGCCGCATCAATCCGATGCCCGGCTCGAACATCCCCATGGCGACCCTCGGCACCTTCATCCTGTGGATGGGGTGGTACGGCTTCAACGGCGGTTCAGTGCTCTCCCTCGGCAGCGCCGCCAGCGCTATCGAGATGTCCAATGTCTTCGTCAACACCAACATGGCGGCCTGCGGCGGGATGATCGCAGCAATGATCATGGTGCAACTTCTCTACAAGAAGGTCGACGTGACCATGGCCCTCAACGGCGCCCTGGCCGGCCTGGTCTCCATCACCGCCGGACCGGCCACCCCGTCCCTCGGCGCGGCCACCCTGATCGGTGCGGTCGGCGGCGTGCTGGTGGTCTTCGCGGTACCGTTCTTCGACAAGCTCAAGATCGACGACGTGGTCGGCGCCCTGTCGGTTCACCTGGTGTGCGGAATCTGGGGAACCATGGCTGTCCCCTTCACCAAGGCCGATGCCAGCTTCCTCACCCAGTTCATCGGCGTGATTTCAATCGGCGCCTTCACCGTGGTCGGCACGGCCATCGTCTGGCTGGCCCTCAAGTACACGGTCGGCATCCGGGTTTCCGAAGAAGACGAGTACAAGGGGCTCGACCTCGCCGAGATCGGCCTGGAAGCCTACCCCGACTTCCAGCGGAGCAACATTGGCGGCGGCAGCGGAGCACCAGGTGCAGGTGCCTCCATGTCGGTGGCGCACATGTCGGCGAGCAAACCGGCCGGTCAGCACTGATAAATTTACGACAACGATCCCGCGGGGCCGCTATCGGCCCCGCACCATACACACCCAAAGGAGAAGCGTGATGAAGAAATTGAGTGTAATCCTGGCAAGCCTGGTTCTGGCCGCAACTGTCTCCACCCCCGCCTTGGCCGCTATCGAAGTCAGCGGCAGCGCCTACGTCGGCGTGTTCGACAAGTACCTGTGGCGCGGTTACGACCTCAGCAACGGCCAGCCGGTGGCCCAGGGCGGTATCAATCTGAGTGCCGGCGGGTTCACCCTGAGCTACTGGAGCAACGTGCAGTTGTCAAATGGTAACAAGCCCGAATCGGCTCCTGGCGCCGACGATGCCATTGACTGGCTGGATGGCGACGAAGTGACCGAAACCGACATCACCCTCGACTATTCCCACGATTTCGGCCCGGTCAAAATGAGTGTCGGCGACATCTATTACAACTTCAACGTCCCCGGCAGCACCCACGAACTCTACCTGGGGCTTACCGGCAACGTGCTGCTCTCACCGACCGTCAAGGTTTACTACGACTGGGACCTGGCTAATGACCTGGATATGGACGGCCTGTATTACACCGTCGGCGTCAGCCACAGTTTCGATCTCGGCGAGAACCTCGCCCTCGGGCTCGGTGCCGCGGCCAATTACAACGACGAGAGCCCTTTTGTCGGTGATTACAACGACTGGCACAACTACGAATTGAGCGCGAGCCTGGCCTACGCGGTGACCGATCAGATTTCGATCACCCCGTCGTTTGTCTATTCCTCGGCCATCAGCGACGACGCCAAGGAGAACATCGACAGCGAAATGCTCGGTGGTCTCACTGTCTCCATGAGCTTCTAAACGAACAGCCGCATGTCGTTCGTCAGAATTGCCTCCTGACGAGCCGGCCGCCAGACCATTGTGGGCTGGCGGCCGTTTTTTTCGCTCGGCAAGGGATGTCGCGATGTTGGCCAGCCCGTTCAACCTCTGCAACCTGCCGCCCTGGGCGATCGCCTCGCGGACCTTCAACCGGCACCCCCAGCCCCTGGAGATCCAGGGGACCCGGCAGAGTCACCAGCGACTGTTCGACGCACTTGACCGGATCGAGTCGCGCCTGGCGCGCGGCCAGCAGTTCCACGATTACATGGACGTGCTGTTCCAGTTGCACCAGTGGGAAAGCGCCGATACCAGCAGCAGCCGGAAAAGCCTGAAGAACAGCTATCTGCGCTTTTTGCGCGGCTGGATGTTCGACAGCAATTCACGGGAGGGGGCGGTGCTGAAAGGCTGGGTGGAGAGCCGCCTGGGGCTGCCGCCGACTTTCCATCGGGTCGCCATCGATGATCTGCATGGCGACGCCTACCAGGCCTACCTGGCTGAGCGCATGCAGGGTGTGGCCCGGACCAGCGCCCTGATGTCCCAGTTTGACCTGCTCTACGAGTTCGTCCAGAGCGAGCTGCGCCGTGGCAAGCCGGTGCCGACTCACCTGCGCCTGTGGCGCGGGATTCACGACTTTCACGACCAGCGTATCCTCGAGACACTTGGCGGGCGATGCCACCTGGTGCGGCTCAACAACCTGGTCTCGTTCACTACCGACTACGAGCGGGCCTGGGAATTCGGCTCCAAGGTGCTGCAGGCCGACGTGCCACTTCCCAAGGTGTTTTTCTGCGGCGACCTGCTGCCGGCGGCGCTGCTCAAGGGGGAGGGGGAGGTGATGGTGATCGGCGGCGAGTACGAGGTCGAAGTTCTCATCGGGGGCTGATCAAAAACGCCCAGCTGCGGCGTTGCCCTTGCCTTTGTCGCTGCGACGTACCTGACGGTACGCCTCGTTTCTCTGGTCGCGGGCACCTTGCACCTGGGCATTTTTGATCAGCCCTCTGGAGAGAGTATGGTGAAACGCGATGAAGCCGCCATTCTCGCCAGGGCTCGCGGCGCCTTCCTTGGTGTCGCGGTAGGCGATGCCCTGGGGGCGACCACCGAGTTCATGACCCCCGCCGAGATTCGTGCCAAGTTCGGGGTGCACAGGAAGATCGTCGGCGGCGGCTGGCTGCACCTCAAGCCGGGGCGGGTCACCGACGATACCGAGATGTCCCTGTGCCTCGCCCGCGCCATCCTGCAAGAAGAGGTGTGGAATCTGACGGCGGTGGCCAATAATTTTCTTGCCTGGATGCGCTCCAAGCCGGTGGACATCGGCTCGACAGTGCGCCGCGGAATTCGCGACTACCTGCTGAAAGGCCAGCTGGAGTCCCCGCCCAACGACTGGGATGCCGGCAACGGCGCGGTGATGCGCCTGGTTCCGGTGCCCCTGTACACCCTCGGGGACGACCGGCTGTTTGCCGAGTTGGCCATCGCCCAGGCCCACCTGACCCACAACCACCCGTTTTCCGACGCCGCCTGTCTGACCGTCGGCCGGATGGTCCAGGCCGCACTTGTTGGCGGCAACCGCTTTGCTCTGCACGCCCAGACCCGGGAACTGGTGACTCGCTATCCTACGTTCAAGTTCAACGACTACCAGGGGCGGGCCAGCGGTTACGTGGTGGAAACCCTGCAGACGGTGTTCCATTTTCTCTTTGCCACCGGTTCTTTCGAAGAGTGTCTGGTCGGGGTGGTCAACCAGGGTGGCGATGCCGACACCACCGGGGCGATTGCCGGAATGGTTGCCGGGGCTCTCTACGGTGAAGCGGCGGTCCCTTCCGCATGGGTGAAGCGCCTCGACCCGGCAGTGCGTAGCGAGGTGACCACGGCTGCCGAAGAACTGATCAGGCGCTCGCCGTTCTGGACCGCCGGCAGCGCTGCCTGACGGCGCCATTGGCGTGTGGTTGGCGCGCTTTATGCTTTGCTTCAATGATGAAGCAGGTGACGCTGGCGTCTCTGCTTCGACACGCAACGGGGTCCGCGGCGGTTCTGCCGGTGGGCCATTCTATTTTTTCGAGGAGTCGATGATGCCTGCGAGCATGACTGAAACGGCGGCAGTTGGCTGGGTGCCCATCGCCCGGGTTGCCGAGGAATTGGGCAGTACCCCCCTCAACGTGCTGATGTACATCAAGCGCGGCCTGCTGGTCGGCGAAGAGATCGACGGTCAGTGGCAGGTTGAGACGCGCAGCTTGAGTGAGCTGTTGCGCCGGCGCCTCGCGGGCAACGCGCCGGCGGTGTGCCGGAGTGCCTGCGCAAGGCACGCGGGCGGCTGCGGCTCGTGTGCCTGAGCGGGCGCGGTGTCTGACCAGGGAAAGGGAGGAACCGATGGGGATCGCGATCAAACCATCCGACCTGTACTATCGCTATCCACGCAAAAAGGCCACGCGCGAGGTGCCGAAATTCACCGGCAAGCCAGACCCGCACCCCTTCGACCGCGAGGACCTGTACGAGGTGATCCCGATGCTCGAGGCGGTGATGAACGCGTTGGGAAGCAACGACGGCCGGGTCCTCAACCGTCTGGAGGAAGTGATGGTCATGGAGGTGCCCGGCTTCATCCGCAGCCGCGACGAGGTGTTCGACTGCCTGGTGGCGGTCATGCGCGGAGTGCTTGACGGGCGTTGACCTGCGGCTGTTGTCGGGACACCCTGCGCGCAGGAGAGGACCGGAGCGTCGCCCACCAAGGCAAGCGGTTTGCTCACTCCTTCTGCATTATTGCCTAAATCCTGATCACATCCGCCGGTAGAGGCTCGTTGCTAATTTTGGTGAATCCAGTGAATCTGGCTTATTATGCCGCCGTCTTGAACTTGGCACGCCCCGTGCTTTAATAACAGGTGACGCGAGAGGCACGCCGATGTGCCTCAACGCGATGGAAGGCAACGACGCCCGCACGGTTCATTATGCAACCGGCGGGTTTTTTTATTGACAGCACCGCGTCAATCAAATAGCCCCGCCACGATGGCAGGGCCAGGGCAGTGTGGCCCCACCCGGATGGACCGGGCGGGGTTTTTTTGTGGCGAATCAACGGGGATGCCGCCTCAAGCAGGAGCAGTCACAAAACCACTACGGAAAAGAAAGGAACATTGTCATGGCAGAGAAAAAACTTCGTCAGATCGCCATCTACGGCAAAGGCGGCATCGGCAAATCCACCACCACCCAGAACACCGTCGCCGGCCTTGCCTCCCTCGGCAAGAAGGTCATGATCGTCGGCTGCGACCCCAAGGCCGACTCCACCCGCCTGATCCTGCATGCCAAGGCCCAGAACACGGTCATGGACATGGTCCGCGAGCTCGGTACCGTCGAGGACCTGGAACTGGAAGATGTCCTGAAGGTCGGTTACGGCGATGTCAAGTGCGTCGAGTCCGGCGGTCCCGAGCCGGGTGTCGGCTGTGCCGGCCGCGGCGTCATCACCGCCATCAACTTCCTCGAAGAAGAAGGGCGCCTACACCCCTGACCTCGACTTCGTCTTCTACGACGTTCTCGGTGACGTTGTCTGCGGCGGCTTCGCCATGCCGATCCGCGAGGACAAGGCCGAGGAGATCTACATCGTCGTCTCCGGCGAGATGATGGCCATGTACGCTGCCAACAACATCTGCAAGGGGATCGTCAAGTACGCCGCCTCCGGCAACGTCCGCCTGGCCGGCCTGATCTGCAACAGCCGCAAGACCGACAGCGAGTCCGAACTGATCGAGGCCCTGGCCAAGCAGCTCGGCACCCAGATGATCCACTTCGTCCCCCGCGACAACCAGGTGCAGCGCGCCGAACTGCGCCGCATGACCGTCATCGAGTACTCCCCGGAGCACCAGCAGGCCGAGGAGTACCGTCACCCTGGCCCAGAAGATCGCCGACAACAAGATGCTGGTCGTGCCGACCCCGCTGGAGATGGAAGAGCTGGAAGAACTGCTGATGGAGTTCGGCATCATGGAAGCGGAGGATGAGAGCATCGTCGGCAAGGTGGAGAGCGCGGCTTAATAACCAAGAATACGGAAGTCAGAATGCAGAATTCAGAATGAAAGCAAGGTTCTTCTGGATTCCGACTGCTGACTCCTGAATTCCAAAGGAGTTTGAAAATGGCCGAAAGAAAGCCCGTCCCGGGCATGACCAAGGAAAAAACCGAGCGAATTGATCGACGAGACCCTGGCGGAGATGCCGGAGAAGGCCCGCAAGAAGCGCGCCCCGCACCTCGGTGCCAACGAGCCGGGCGCCTCGACTTGCGCCGTCAAGTCCAACAAGAAGATCGTCCCCGGCGTCATGAGCCAGCGCGGCTGCGCCTACGCCGGCGCCAAGGGGGTGGTCTGGGGCCCGATCCGCGATATGGTCCACGTTTCCCACGGCCCGGTCGGCTGCGGTGGTCTACAGCTGGGGAACCCGGCGCAACCTGATGCAGGGGATCCCCGGCGTCACCTCCTTCCCCATGGATTTCACCTCCGACTTCCAGGAGAACGACATCGTCTACGGCGGCGACAAGAAGCTGGAGAAACTGCTGAACGAGGCCAACGAACTGTTCCCGCTGGCCAAGGGGCTTCTCGGTCCTCTCCGAGTGCCCGGTCGGCCTGATCGGCGACGACATCAACGCCGTCACCAAGAAGGTGGAAGGCGAACTCGACAAGCTGGTCGTCCCCTGCAACTGCGAGGGGTTCCGCGGCGTCTCCCAGTCCCTCGGCCACCACATCTCCAACGACTCGATCCGCGACTACATCATCGGCAAGTGCGAGTTCAAGGAAGAGGCCGGTCCCTACGATATCGCCCTGATCGGCGACTACAACATCGGCGGCGACGTCTGGGCGGCCAAGCCGATTCTCGAAGAGATCGGCCTCAACGTCAAGTCGGTCTGGACCGGCGACGGCGAGGTCGAGAAGATCGCCGCCACCCACACGGTCAAGCTCAACCTGATCCACTGCTACCGCTCCATGAACTACATGTGCAAGGTCATGGAAGAGAAGTGCGGCATCCCCTGGCTGGAGTACAACTTCTTCGGTCCGACCAAGATCGGGGAGAGCCTGCGGGCCATCGGCGAGCGCTTCGACGAGACAGATCCAGGAAGAACGTCGAGAAGGTCATCGCGAAGTACAAGCCGATCATGCAGGCGATCATCGACGAGTACAAGCCGCGCCTCGACGGCAAGAACGTCATGCTGTTCGTCGGCGGCCTGCGCCCGCGCCACACCATCGGCGCCTACGAGGACCTCGGCATGCAGATCACCGGCGCCGGCTACGAGTTCGCCCACCAGGACGACTACGACCGTACCGCCCCGGAGATGGCCAAGGGGACCGCTGATCTACGACGACGTCTCCGAGTTCGAACTGGAGAAGTTCGTCGACGAGCTCAAGCCCGACCTGGTCGGCAGCGGCATCAAGGAGAAGTACGTCTTCCAGAAGATCGGCATCCCGTTCCGGCAGATGCACAGCTGGGACTATTCCGGTCCGTATCACGGTTATGAGGGGTTCAAGATCTTCGCCCGCGATGTCGACATGGCGATAAACTCGCCCACCTGGAAGCTGGTGAAATCACCATTTTAGTGGGAGGCGCCGCTTTTCCGCCAAGGTGGCGCCCGCTTTTGCGCCAGCTCGGCGTTGGCCTGCGGTCTCCGCTTGTGCGGCGTAGCGTTGCTACGCCTCCGCGGGAGCCCTTGGCCGCCACCGATCTGCCATCAAAATCGAACGCCTTAGGAGCAACCTATCATCAACCAGAACGAGGAATTTTTCGTGAGAACAAGGAAGGCAAGCGGCAACGCGGAGGCGTACCGGAAGGTACGTCGCACAAGGCGCCGCGCAGGCTGACGCCGTTATCGCGGAAAAGAACCGTTCCCCGAAGGAGAATCGATATGGCAAACTCTGCCGCCGTCAAACTGGTCACCGAAACCCCCCGAAGAGATCGAACGGGTCAAGGCCTGGATCAATACCGAAGAGTACAAGGAAAAGAACTTCGCCCGCGAGGCGCTGGTGATCAACCCGGCCCACGCCTGCCAGCCGCTCGGCGCCCAGATGGTGGCCACCGCTTTCGAAGGGAGCCTCCCGTTCGTCCACGGCTCCCAGGGGTGCGCCTCCTACTTCCGCTGCACCTTCAACCGCCATTTCCGCGAGCCGGCCGCCGGCGACCTGCGACGCCATGACCGAGGACGGCGCGGTGTTCGGCGGTCAGAACAACCTCTTCGAGGGGCTGGAGAACGCCTACGCCCTCTACAAGCCGAAGATGATGCCGGTCTTCACCACCTGCATGCCCGAGGTCATCGGCGACGACCTGACCGCGTTCATCACGAACGCCAAGCAGAAAGGGCTTATCCCCGAGGAGTCTGCCGACCCCTTACGCCAACACCCCGAGCTTCAACGGCACCCACATCCACGGCTACGACTCGATGCTGCTGGCATCCTGCAGTACCTCACCGAGGGGCAGAAGGTCGAAGGGAAGTGCACCGGCAAGCTCAACCTGATCCCCGGCTTCGACGGCAACACCGGCAACTTCCGCGAGTACAAGCGGATTCTCGACGCCTGCTCGGCATCCCCTACACGCTGATGGCCGACATCTCCGAGGTCTTCGATTCCCCCTGCGACGGCACCTACCGCCTCTATCCCGGCGGCACCAAGCTCGAAGATGCCGCCGAGTCGATCAACGGCAAGGCGACCATCGCCCTGCAGAAATATTCCACGGTCAACACCATGAAGTGGATCGAAGACGAGTACAACGGCGAGAAGGTGGTCATGCCGATGCCCTTCGGCATCAGGAAGACCGACGAGTTCCTGATGAAGCTCTCCGAACTGTTCGGCAAGCCGATCCCCGCAGGAACTCAAGGCCGAGCGCGGCCGGGCCGTCGACGCCATGACCGATGCCCACCAGTACCTGCACGGCAAGAAGTTCGCCATCTACGGCGACCCCGACTACCTGATGGGCATCGTCTCCTTCCTGCTGGAGATGGGCGCGATCCCGTACCACATCCTCTGCTCGCGCACCACCAAGAAGTTCGAGAAGGAGATGCAGGCGCTGCTGGACGACCTCTCCCTTCGGCGCACAGGGGAAGATCTACATCAACAAGGACCTCTGGCACATGCGTCAGCCTGCTGATGACCGATCCGGTCGATGGCATGATCGGCGACACCCACGGCAAGTGGGCCGCCCGCGACGCCAAGATCCCCCTGTTCCGCATCGGTTTCCCGATCATCGACCGGGTCAACCTGCACCGCTCGCCGGTGATCGGCTACCAGGGAGCGGTCAACATGCTGACCATGATCGCCAACAAGTTCCTCGATATCAAGGATGAGACCTGTGAAGACCAGTGGTTTGAAATGATGCGCTAGATTTTCGGCGGGGAGCGGCTCTTTTCCGCCAGTTCGGCGTCAGCCGGCGTAATTCCTTGTGCGGCGTAGCGGCGCTACGCCTCCGCGTGATTTCTGGGCTTCCTTGATCTGACGAAAAATTGCTCGCTCCCCATCCGCAAATCATGACCAGCGGCTGGGGACACAACGAAAACAATGCGGGGAAACTGATGATCAGAACCAGGCGGTTGCATATCGTCAGCGAGCCAACGAAAGGACTCTCCATGAAAGTTGCATTTGCCAGCACCGACAAGGTGCATATCGACGAGCACTTCGGCCGGGCCGAACGCTTCCTGATCTGGGATGTCGGTCCCGACGCCGCCAGCTTCTCGGGGATGGTCGAGGTCAAGGCCGACGGGGCCGACGAGGAGGACCGCATCGAGGCGCGCAGCAGCGTGCTGGCCGACTGCGCCCTGGTCTACGTGCTGCAGATCGGCGGTCCCGGCGGCCGCGCGGCTGGTGGCGAAAAAGATTCATCCGATCAAGAGCAGGGAGCCGGAGCCGATTACCGGCGTCGTTGAGAAACTGCAGGAAGTCTTGCGTAATAACCCGCCACCCTGGCTGAAGAAAGCCATGCTGAAAGGAGAACGAACATGCCATTGTTGACCGGACTTACCCGCGGCGGGAAGAGTTGGACCCCAAACTTTGCCGACGCTATCGACCACGAGAAGTGCATCGGCTGCGGCCGTTGCTTCAAAGCCTGCTCCCGCAAGGTGCTCGGGCCGGAGGACCTGGTGGACGAGGAAACCGATTCGACCCGGATGGTCATGACCATCGTCAACCCGGACAATTGCATCGGTTGCGTCGGTTGCGGGGTCACCTGCCCGAAAAAGTGTTTTACCTTCACCACCATGGAAGTCTGAACCCAACCTGTCGTTATCGAGGAGATCAATCGATGTTAGTTGCCGTTGCATCAAAGTCCGGCACCGAGGTCGACCAGCACTTCGGCCATGCCGAGCGCTTCCTGGTCTTCGACTGTGTCGCCGGTAAGCCGCAGCTGGTCAGGGAAGTTCCCGTGGAGAAGTACTGTTCCTACGATCCGGACCATGCCTTTCGCAAGCCGCAGTTCCAGGCGATCGTCGAGGCGCTGCAGGGTTGCCGGGCGGTGATCACCGCCATGATCGGCGAATTTCCCCGCCAGGAGCTGGCAAAGGCCGGGATGGTGCACGTCGATGCCTCCGGTCCGATCGAGGCGGCTCTCGAGTTCGCCCACGGCCAGGTTTGCGGATGCGGTTGTCAGTGCCGTGACGTCAAGCCGTGCCAGGCAGTCGCTGCCGAGGTCAGGACCGGCGAGCGATAACGACAGGCAATGGTTCGCGCGGCCAGCGCGGAGTGCCAATGTTATGGGCAGGCCTGTCGATCGCAAGGGCCTGCCCGTCTTTTCTTATGGAACCCACTTGCATTAAGGGCGGTTGTTGGTCAAACTTGAACAGGCAGGCTTGACCGCAACCGGGTTTCATGAGGAGAATTCACATGTACGTCTTCGACAACGTGGGCAGAAGTACCATTGCCATGGTGCTGGCCGGCGGCAAGGGGGAGCGGCTCAGCCCGCTGACCATGCGCCGGGCCAAGCCGAGCGTGACCTTCGGCGGCAAGTACAAGATCATCGACTTCGTCCTCAGCAACCTGTTCAACTCGGGGATCAAGCAAGGTCTACATCCTCACCCAGTACCGGGCCTACTCCCTCAACAAGCATATCCGCGAATCGTGGGGCAAGTGGACCGGCCTCGGCGAGTTCTACGTCGCCATCTCCCCCGAGACCAGCAGCGAGAGCGAGGAGTGGTTCAAGGGGACCGCCGATGCCATCCTCCAGTACCTGCGTTTCGTCGAGTCCTCGGATGCCGATTACGTGGCGATCTTCGGCGGCGACCACATCTACAAGATGGACATCACCCAGATGATCAGCCAGCCACCGCATGAACCGGGCCGACATCACCATCGCCGCCCTCGAGGTGCCCTTTGAAGAGGCCAGCCGCTTCGGCGTCTTCTCCGTGGACGACGACGCCCGGGTCACCGGTTTCGCCGAAAAGCCCGAGGTCCCGGAGACGATCCCCGGGCGCGAGACCTGCTTCGCCTCCATGGGCAACTACATCTTCTCCACCAAGAAGCTGATCGAGGTGCTGCTGGAGGGGAAGAAGCATCACGAGGACCTCGATTTCGGCAAGCATGTCATCCCGATGATGCTGGAAAGCGGCGACCGGGTCTTCGCCTACAACTTCAACGACAACGTCATCCCCGGGATGAAGGCCGAGGAGCGCGGCTACTGGAAGGATGTGGGGACGCATCGATTCCTACTACGAGGCCAACATGGACCTGATCAATGTCTCGCCCCAGCTGAACCTCTACAACTACAAGTGGCCGATCCTGACCAACCAGGGGAACCTGCCGCCGGCCAAGACCGTCTTCGACGACGACGACCGCCGCGGCCAGAACATCGACTCCTATGTCTGCGCGCGGCTGCATCACCAGCGGCAGCACGGTGCGGCGCTCGATCCTCGGTCCCCTGTGCCGGGTCAACAGCTACAGCCTGGTGGAGGACTCGATCCTCTTCGAAAACGTCATCGTCGGCCGGCACGTCAAGATCCGGAAGGCGATCATCGACAAGAATGTGGTGATCCCGGACGAGCCGTGATCGGCTACGACCACGCCGAGGACCGGCGCCGGGGGTATACGGTGACGGAATCGGGAATCGTCGTGGTGCCGCGCCCGGACAAGTAGTGGGAATTGAAGCATGCTGCTGCCCAACAAGTAGCCATCGCCACAACCATTGCCGAAAACGCGGGCAGCCTCGTCGCCGAAAGGACTCAAACAATCCTGTTCTGCGGGATGTATACGATTGGCACGGCTGATGCTTAAGTAAGAAGTCAGCAGGACCCGATATCCGGTACAAGGTGGTACCGACCGAACCAGGCAATGCCGCCCCGAAACGCCACTTGCGCTTCGGGGCTTGGCGTTTCCGTCAAGGGCAAAGGCGCTTCCGGCAACGACCGGGGGCGCCTTTGTGCGTGAAAGGAGCAAATACGATGGCCAGCGGCTGTCCGATGATGACGATGAAAACGGCGACCGAGCACCCCTGCTTCGGTGGCGACCACAGCAAGGCCGGGCGCATCCACCTGCCGGTGGCGCCGGGGTGCAACATCAAGTGCGGCTTCTGCGAGCGCAAGTTCGACTGCGCCAACGAGAGCCGTCCCGGCGTGACCAGCCGGGTGCTCACCCCGGAACAGGCGGTGGAGCGGGTGCGCCTGGTCAAACGCCACATGGAAAAGCAGGGCGGGGCGCAGCTCAAGGTGGTCGGCATCGCCGGCCCCGGCGACCCGCTGGCCAACCCGCGCACCTTCGAGACCTTCCGCCTGGTCAAGGAGGCGTTTCCCGGAGATGACCCTGTGCCTGTCGACCAACGGCCTGCGCCTGCCGGAGATGATCGACACCCTCAAGGAACTCGACCTGCACAGCCTGACCGTGACCATCAACGCCCTGACCCCGGAAACCGGTGCCCAGGTCTACGAATGGATCAAGGTCGACGGGCGGCGGCTGGAAGGCGAAGCGGCCGCTGCCTGCTGCTCGAGCGACAGTTCGACGGGGTGCGGCTGGCGGCTGCGGCCGGGCTGCTGGTCAAGATCAACCATGTCTACATCCCCGGCGTCAACGATCACGAAACCCTCGACCTGGCGGTGAAGGTGCGCGGCCTGGGCGCCACCATGATGAACATCATCCCGGTGATTCCCATCGGCCTGTTCAGGGAGGTCGAGCCGCCGTCCGCGGCCCTGATGGAGATGGTGCGCAACCAGGCCGAACTGATCCTCTCCCAGGCCCGTCACTGCAAGCAGTGCCGTGCCGATGCCGCCGGAGTGGTGGGACAGGATCTCGACCTCGACAAGCTCTCAGCGATAGCGTCTTAATCAACGGGAAAGGCTAGCAAAATGTCTGCAGAACTTATCCCGTTCCTCGCCGTCTGCATCTTCGTGGTCGCCATGCTCTATGCCAGTGTCGGCCATGGCGGCGCTTCCGGCTACCTCGCAGTCATGGCCCTGTTCAGCCTTGCCCCGGCGGCGTTGAAACCGACGGCCCTGTTGCTGAATATCGTCGTCGCCGGGGTCGGCACCTGGCTGTACTGCTCGGCGAAGACAGTTCTCCTGGCGGATCTTCTGGCCCTTTGCCATCACGTCCATTCCGGCCAGTTATCTGGGCGGCTGTTTCAATCTGCCGCCGCATCTCTACCGTCCGGCCCTGGGGGTCGTGCTGCTCTTTGCCGCCTGGCGACTGTTCGTCCGCACCGACCGACAGGACGGGGAAGGCGGTCCGCCGCGGTTGCCGGTGGCCATGGCCGTCGGTGCGGTGCTCGGTTTTGCTTCGGGGTTGATCGGGGTCGGTGGCGGGATCTTTCTCAGCCCGCTGATGGTGCTGCTCGGCTGGGCGCGGGTCCGCGAAGTCTCCGGGATCGCCGCCCTGTTCATCCTGGTCAACTCGATTGCCGGGTTGCTCGGTCACGTCAACAGCCTGCGGCAGGTTCCCGATTATGCGCCGCTGTTGGCGGTCATGGCCCTGGCCGGTGGCACTATCGGGGCCCTGGGCGGCAGCCGTCACCTGCCGGTGCCGGCGATCCTCAAGACCATGGCCATGCTGCTGGTGGTTGCCGGCGGCAAGATGCTCATAGTTTAACCGGACAGACGGGAAAAACGATGCTGCAACCGGCAGAGCAAGCGCAGGGGCCTCTTTCGTGCAGACCATAAGTTCTTTGCATTTTCGACAGTTTCGGCGATAATCGACCCTGGCCGCTGCGGTTGCCGGCTTTCTGCCGGCAGCTGCGGTTCTCTG